>NZ_FOXP01000006.1:0-227500 GCF_900115745.1 Sphingomonas rubra
CATCATCGCCCGCATCAGCGAGATCAGCACGCTGGTCGGCAGCATCGCCTCTTCGGCCGAGCAGCAGGCCACGGGGCTCCAGCAGGTCAACACCGCGGTCAGCGAGATGGACGGTGTGACCCAGCAGAACGCCGCCATGGTGGAGCAGGCGACCGCCGCCGCGCGCAGCCTGGCGGAGGAAGCGGATCAGCTGGCCCGCCAGGTGGCGCGCTTCACGCTGGACGACGAGCCGCGCGCGGCGACGCCCACCGTCGTCCACAAGCTCCAGGCGCGCGCCGCCCAAGCCGGTCGCGACATCGCGCGCACCAGCCGTCGCCGGGTCGGGGGCGGCGGTGCCGCGGCCGCGGTGGCGGAGGACGACTGGTCGGCATTCTGACCGACCCGTCTCCCGCTCTCAGCATCAGGAAGCAGCCATGACCCTCTCCCTCGCTCCCGTTCTCGACACCGCCGCTGCCGGTCCGCTGCGGCTCGCGCTCTGCGAGGCGGTGAACCGCGGCGAGCCGCTCCTGCTCGACGGGGTCGCGGTGGAGCGCGCGGGTCAGGCCTGTTTCCAAGTGCTGCTGGCCGGGCAGGCGGCGGCAGGCCGTGCGGGACTCTCCTTCCGGATCGCCGACCCCAGTCCGCCGCTGGTCGAACTGGCGACGCTCGCCGGCCTCGACGACCTTCTCGCCTGACGCAGGAACGATACCGTGGACATCGATGCGATCCAGCAGATATTCTTCCAGGAGTGCGAGGAAGGCCTTGCCGGCATGGAGGCTAGCTTCGCCGCGCTGCGCGCCGGTGATCGTGAGCCGGAGACGATCAACGGCGTCTTCCGCTGCGTTCACTCGATCAAGGGCGGAGCGGGGGCGTTCGGGCATGAGCGGCTGCAGGCCTATACCCACCAGTACGAGACGCTGCTCGACCGCGTCCGCAACGGCACGCTGACGCTGACACCGGCACTGCTCGACCTGGTCATGGCGGCGTTCGACCTGCTCACCGACCATGTCGGCGCCGCGCGTGACGGTGAGGAGGCCCCGGCCGACGCAGCGATGCTGGATCGGCTCGCCGCGGCGTCGGGCGGTGAGGCGAGCCCCGCCGCGTTGGAGCCGGCCGTGGAGGAGGCCGCGCCATCCGTGGCCGCGCCCGACGATTTCGACGACCTCATGGCGATGCTGGGCGACGTCGCTGCTGCGCCCACCGCACCGGTCGCAGACCTGCTCGAAGAGCCGGTCGAGCCGGAGGTCGCCGACTGGCTGGTCGACTACTGACCAGCCGCCAACGCCTTCGACCATGGTGCCGAGCCGCTGCTGCTGTTGCGCGAACTCCGCACACTAGGCGGAACGATCACGGCGTGCGATCGCTCGACCTTGCCTTTGTTCGACGCGCTCGACCACGATTGCGCCTATCTCGGTTGGCGAATCTCTGTGCCGGGGCAGGTCGCGGAAGACGACATCCGTGCGGTGTTCGAGTTCACCGATGCTTGCGCCGTGACGGTCTTCCGCGCCAACGAAGCGCCCCCTGCGCCCGTCGAGCAACCGGTCGCGGCGCCCGTCGTCGAGCTGGTACCGGCCGTGCCCGCTCCCCCCGTTCCGAACGCCGCCGCACCCGCGCCGGTCACGGCTACCGCGCCACCGGCAGCGACCGTGGTAACGCAGACCATCCGCGTCGACCTCGACAAACTGGACCGGCTGGTCAACCTGGTCGGCGAACTGGTCATTACGCAGGCGATGCTGGCGCAGCGCCTCTCGGAACATGATGTGGGCAGCACGTCCGAGCTGACTGATCTCGAGCATCTGACGCGCGAATTGCAGGAATCGACCATGGCGATCCGCGCGCAGCCGATGAAGACGGTGTTCAGCCGCGTGCCCCGCATCATCCGCGAACTGGAGGGCGAGACCGGCAAGCGCGTGCGCCTGGAGGTCGAGGGCGAGATGACCGAGGTGGACAAGACGGTGGTTGAGCGGATTGGCGAGCCCCTGAACCATTTGATTCGTAACGCGGTGGACCACGGCCTCGAAAGCACCGCCGATCGTCTCGCCGCCGGCAAGCCCGCCGAGGGGATCGTGCGCCTGTCCGCGGCGCATCATTCCGGCCGCATCGTCATCACCGTCGCCGATGACGGCAAGGGCATCGACCGTGCGCGGGTCCGCGCCAAGGCGGTGGAACGCGGGATCGTCGCGGCCGACGCGACGCTGAGCGACGAGGAGATCGACAATCTGATCTTCGCGCCCGGTTTCTCCACCGCCGCGACCGTGTCCAACATTTCGGGCCGGGGCGTCGGCATGGACGTGGTGAGAAAGAACATCCAGGCGCTGGGTGGGCGGATCGGCATTCAGTCACGCGAGGGAACGGGGTCGAGCTTCTCGCTGAGCCTGCCGCTGACGCTGGCGGTGCTCGACGGCATGATCGTCACGTCGGGGCGCAGACCTTCGTCATTCCGCTGAGCCATATCGTCGAGAGCTTGAGGCCGACCGCGACGATCCTGAGCCGCTTCGGTGCGGACGGGTCGCTGCTCGACGTGCGCGGCGCCTACGTTCCCGTGCTGCCGATCGCCGATTACCTGGGCATCGCGGATGCCGAGTCCGATCCGGCGAACGCAGTGCTGATCGTCGTCGAAGGGGATCAGGGGCAGGTCGCGCTGCTGGTCGACACCATCCACGATCAGCGGCAGGTGGTGGTGAAGAGCCTGGAGGCGAACTACCAGGCGATCGAGGGCGTCGCCGGCGCGACCATTCTGGGCGACGGGCGCGTCGCGCTGATCCTGGACGTCGATGCGCTGACCGCACGCGGCCGCGTCAATCCGGCATTCCGGGCGGAGGCCGCGTGAGCGCCGCGCTGAGCACCGCCGCCCGCCCGCGCGAGTTCGCCTTCGCATCGGCCGATCACCGGGCGATCGCCGCGCTGGTCTACGACGAAGTCGGCATCCTGCTGCCCGACGGCAAGGCGCAGCTGGTCTATGGCCGTCTCGCCCCGCGCGTGCGCGCGTGCGGCCTGGACAGCGTCGGCGCTTATGTCACGCTGATCGGGCGCGATGCGGAAGAGCGCGGGCGCGCGATCGACGCGCTGACCACCAACCACACCAGCTTCTTTCGCGAGAGCCACCATTTCGACGATTTCAACGAGCGTATGTGGCCGACGCTCGCCGCGCGCGCGGCCAAGGGCGGGCGGGTACGGCTGTGGTCGGCCGCCTGCTCGACAGGCGAGGAGCCCTATACCTGGCTGATGGCGATGCTGGGCGACGATCGCGGCACCGCGCAGCGGCTGCTGAAGAACGACGTGCGGATGCTCGCCACCGACGTGTCGCCCACCGCGCTCGCCGCGGCGCGCGCGGGCCGCTACTCGAAGGACACGGTGCGCACCGTGCCTGCCGGCCTGCGCGCGGCCTGGCTGGAGGGGCGCGGCGAGCCGCTGACCGTGTCGCCGCTGTTGCGCGACGCGATCGCCTTCCGCCCGCTCAACCTGCTCGGCGAGTGGCCGATGAAGGGTCGGTTCGACGCCATCTTCTGCCGCAACGTCATGATCTACTTCGACGAGCCGACCAAGGCGCGGCTCCAGGAGCGGCTCGCGGATCGGCTGGAGGAGGGTGGCATGCTCTATATCGGCCATTCCGAGCGACTGACTGGCGGCGTCGAGAAGCGCTTCCGCTGCGTGGGCCGGACCGCCTATCTCAAGGTGACGGCATGACCGTGCGCACCCTGATCGTCGACGATTCGCCCGCGATGACGGCGATGATCCGGCGCAAGCTCGCCGCCGAACCCGGCATCGAGGTGATCGGCACCGCGGCCGACGCGCATGAGGCGCGCGCGCAGATCAAGGCGCTCGACCCCGACGTGGTGACGCTCGACATCGAGATGCCGGGGATCAACGGCCTCGACTTCCTGGAACGGCTGATGCGGCTGCGGCCGACGCCGGTCGTGATGCTGTCGACGCTGACCTCGCAAGGAGCGGAGGCGAGCATCGCCGCGCTCGAACTCGGCGCGTTCGATTGCTTCGACAAGGCGCGGCTCAACCGCCCCCTCGGGTCGACCTCCGCGCCGAGCCTCGCCGATTTGCTCCGGGCCGCCGCGCGTTCGCGCCCCCACGCGCCTGCGGCACGGGCCGCCGCTCCCGCGCGACCGACGTCCGCCTACGCGCCGCATCGCGACCGGATGATCGCGATCGGTGCGTCCACCGGTGGCGTCGAGGCGCTGATCGCGCTGCTGATGGAGTTCCCCGCCAACTGCCCGCCCACCGTGATCGTGCAGCATATGCCGGAGAGCTTCACGCCCAGCTTCGCGGCCCGGCTGCACCGGCTGTGCCAGCCGACGGTGGAGGAGGCGCGCCCCGGCGCCGTGTTGGAGGTGGGCAAGATCTATCTCGCGCCCGGCGGTGGCCGGCATTTGGAGATCGGCGGCACCGACGCGCGGCGGTATTGCCGGCTGGTGGAGGATGCCAAGGTCAACGGGCACCGGCCCTCGGTGGATCGGCTGTTCCACTCGGTCGCCAAGATCGCGGGCGCGAACGCGGTCGGCGCCATCCTGGCCGGCATGGGCAATGACGGCGCGGCGGGCCTGAAGGCGATGCGCGCGACCGGATCGATCACCTTCGGCCAGGACGAGGCGACCAGCGTCGTCTACGGCATGCCCGCGGTCGCCTACCAGATCGGCGCGGTGGCCGAGCAGCTGCCGCTACGCCGCATCGCGCCGCGCCTGCTCGCGGAGTGCCGCGCATGACCGCGCTCGCTTCCGCCTCCAGCTCCACCAACGCGTTCCGCCGGCTCACCGTGGCGCAGGGCGAGACCCGTGTCTCGGACGAGGACGACGTGATCCTGACCACGGTGCTGGGCAGCTGCGTCGCCGCCTGTTTCTACGATCCGGTCGCCCGGGTCGGCGGTATCAACCATTATCTGCTGGCCGACGGCACCGCCTCCGACACGGCCTCCATGCAACGCTACGGCGTCTACGCCATGGAGGTGCTGATCAACGCCATGCTGGCGATGGGCGCCTCGCGCCACCGGCTCAAGGCGCGGATTTTCGGCGGTGCGCGCATGCGCGAGGGGTTTCGCGACATCGGTGGTGCCAACATCGCCTTCGCCCGCCGCTTCCTGACCGACGAGCGCATTCCGCTGGTCGGAGAGGATGTCGGCGGGACCGGCGCCCGCCGGGTGGAGTTCCGCCCCGGGCTGGGCCTCGCCCGCTGTCGCGTCGTCACCGATGCGCGCGCGGTGCCCGTGATACGCCGCGTACCGCCACCGCCGCCGCAATCGACCGGCGATGTGGAGTTCTTCTGATGACCGATATCGCACGAGAAAGGATTACCGTGGCCAAGACGATCATGACGGTGGATGACTCGCCCAGCATGAGGATGCTGCTGCGCGTCGCGCTCACCGATCTCGGCTACGACGTGATCGAGGCGGAGGATGGCGTCCACGCGCTGGAGAAGCTGGGGGGCGTCGAACCCGACCTGCTCATCACCGACATCAACATGCCGCGCATGGACGGGTTCGGCCTGATCGCCGAGGTGCGCGGGCAGGGGCGGCGCAGCCTGCCCATCCTGGTGCTGACCACCGAGAGTTCGGACGAGAAGAAGCAGCGCGCGCGCAGCGCCGGGGCGACCGGCTGGATCGTCAAACCCTTCCACCCCGACAAGCTCGCCGCGGCGATCCGCCGCGTGCTCCATTGACCCCCGACGACAGGAGACCCGCGATGTCGCGTCAGCTCATCACCTTTCAACTCGGCGACCAGGTGCTGGGCGTCGACATCATGGCGATCCGCGAGATCCGCGCCTGGTCGCCGGCCACCCCGCTGCCCAACGTGCCTTCCTATGTTCGCGGCGTCGTCAACCTGCGCGGCGTCGTGCTGCCGGTGCTCGACCTGCGGCGCCGGCTGGGCTGGGGCGACACCGATCCCAGTGCGCGCCACGTCATCATTGTGGTGCATATCGGATCGCAGCTCCAGGGCATCATCGTCGACGCCGTCAACGACATCGTGACGATCGCGCCCGATCAGATGCAGCCGCTGCCCGACGTGGGCGACGCGGAGGCGTCGCGCTTCCTCGACGGGCTGGCGACGATCGAGCAGCGCATGATCCTGGTGCTCGCACTCGACCGCCTGGTCGAGCGTACCGATTACGCGGACGCTGCCTGAGCCTTTTTTCTTTTTACTAGGATTTTTCCGATGGCCGCCACCAAGGTTCTCGTGGTCGACGATTCGTTGACGATGCGCGCGCTTATCTCGGGCGCGCTGGAACGCATCCCCAACGTCCAGGTCGTCGGCCTGGCGGACGGCGCGGCGAAAGCGCGCGAGCTGGTCGCGCTATTGCAGCCCCACGTCATGACGCTCGACGTCGAGATGCCGGGCATGAGCGGCATCGACTATCTCGCCGAGATCATGAGCTCCAAGCCGATGCCCGTCATCATGTTCTCGACGCGCACCACCGAAGGGGCGGCGGACTCGATCGAGGCGCTGCGGCTGGGGGCCATCGACTGTTTCCCAAAGCCCCGCGTCGCGGCGCCGGCCGAACTGGACGCGATCATCGCCAAGCTGGGCAAGCGGATCAAGGCCGCCAAGGGCGCGGAGCTGCGCAAGGCGGCGGCGCCGGTCGCGGCGGCGGCACCACCGATCGACTGGAACGGGCGCCTGCTGGTGATCGGCGGCGACGCCTCCAGCACCGCCCGGCTGTTCGAACTGTTCGGCGCTTTTCCGGCCAATTGCCCGCCGACGCTGGTCGTCCAGCATCTGGGCCCCGGCCTGGTCGAGGGGATGGTGACGAAACTGGCGCAGCAGGTCACGCCCAAGGTGGTCGTCGCTGAGGACGGCATGGCGGTGGAGCAGGGCACGATCTACTTCGCGCCGCAGGGCGACCATCACCTGGTGGTGGACGCCTGGCCCTCGGGCACGCTCCGCCTGCTGCCGCGCGAGCCGGTCGCCGGGGAGCGGCCCTCCATTTCGCTGCTGTTCGCCGCGGCGGCCAAGGCGGCGGGGGCCAACGCGGTCGGCGCGCTGCTGATCGACGGCAGCGAAGACGGCGGCGGTGGGCTCAAGGCGCTGCTCGGGGCCGGCAGCTACGCCTTCTCGCCGGCGGCCAGCGGGGGCTACACGCTGGCGCGCAACATGGCGTCGCAACCGACGGCGAGCGACGCGCTGCCCGCCGCCATGCTGAAGCTGTGTTCGAAGTGATCGCGGTCGGCACCGTCGCCGTCGACCCGGCACTCGCCGACGCCCTGGCCGAAGAGCTGGTGCTGGCCTCCAAGCTGCTCGCCGATCTCGCCTATGATCTCGGTGCCGACGAAGCGGTGCTGCGTCGGCACATGGCCAGCCTGCAGGCGATCGACCAGGTCACGCAGACGCAGCTCGCGGTCGCGGCGGCGCTGCGCCAGCTCGATCGCACGGGCGAGCTGCTCGCGGGCGTGACGCTGGAGGACATGAAGACGCGCCTCGGCCGGGCGATGGCCGCGGTTTCATAATCGGGGCAACGTCACCCCGCGCTGACCCATATATTTGCCCAGCCGATCGGCGTAGCTGACCTCGCACGGTTCGTTGCCTTCCAGGAACAGGAATTGGCAGGCGCCTTCGTTGGCGTAGATCTTGGCGGGCAGCGGCGTGGTGTTGGAGAATTCCAGCGTGACGTGCCCCTCCCAGCCGGGCTCCAGCGGGGTCACGTTGACGATGATCCCGCAGCGCGCATAGGTCGACTTACCCAGGCAGATCACCAGCACGTCGCGCGGCACGCGGAAATATTCCACCGTGCGCGCCAGCGCGAAGCTGTTGGGCGGGATGATGCATACGTCGGTCTTGCGGTCGACGAAGCTGTTGGCGGCGAAGTCCTTGGGGTCGACCGTCGCCGAATCGACGTTGGTAAAGATCTTGAACTCGTCCGCCACGCGCGCGTCGTAGCCGTAGGAGGACAGGCCGTAGCTGATGCAGCCGTCGCGGCGCTGCGCCTCGACGAACGGCTCGATCATCCCGTCCTCCAGCGCGCGGGCGCGAATCCAGCGGTCGGACATCACGGACATCGGCAGCTTCCCCCTTGGCGCCGTGTCCATCGCCCGGATGCGTGCCGCGGGCAAGCCCGCGGCACGCGGGCCGTTACAGGCCGAAGCGCAGCGTGGCGCGCAGGTCGCGGCCGGCGAGCGGCGCAAAGTCCTTCAGGAAGCTCGCGTGGCGCCGCACGTTGACGTCGAACAGGTTGTTCGCGGACAGCAGCAGCGTCGTCTTGCTGTCGCGGCCGAACGGCGACAGGCTGACGCTGGCGTTGACGATCGTATAGTCCTTGGTCGGCGTCTCGAACGCGGTGATGCGATCCTGGTCGAACAGGTGCTCCACCTCGCCGCGCAGCGTGAAGCGCTCGCCCTGCGCTTCCAGCCCGCCGAGCACGCGCGCCGGGGGGATGCGCGGCACGGGGCCGAGGTCGACGATGTTGGCGTGGACGTAGTCGCCGAGGACGTCGCCGTTGATGCGGGTGGTGCCGAGCGTGAACAGCGTCGCCGACAGGTCCGCCTCGAACCCGTAATAGCGCGCGTCGGCCTGCTGATACTGGAAGCAGGGCAGGTCGACCTCGCGGCCGGACGGCGCGGCGGCGGCGGCGCACACCGCCTGGTCGACCTGGTTCTCGGAAATGTAGTTGGAGAAGCGGTTGTAATAGGCGGAGGCGTCGAAGTTCACGGCGCCGGTATGCGCGTGCAGCGTCGCCTCCAGTCCCCACGACTTCTCCAGCCGGAAATCGGGATTGCCGAGCTCGTACGCCTGCGTGCCCGCGTGCGCGCCGTTGGCGAACAGTTCCTCCGCCGACGGCGCCCGCTCGGTGCGCGAGCCGTTGAGGCCGAGGCGGACGGCGTCGCTGACCTCGTAGGAGGCGCCGAGCGAGGCGGACAGCGCGTTGAAGCTGCGCTGGCCGGCGAAGAACCGGTTCAGCGTGTCGTTGCGCGCGGCCAGGTCGCTCCACTCGTAGCGCAGGCCACCCTCGGCACGGAAACGGCCGCTGGCATATTGCTGCAGCGTGAAGAGGCCGGTCTGGTTGGTCTCGTTGCGCGGCAGGAAAGCCTCGTCGCCGACGACGTTGAACAGGCGGTTGAGGTACTGGATGCCCGACGCGCCCGTCCAGCCGCCGCGGTTCGCCTGGACGACCTCCAGCCGACCCTCGGTGCCGTTGTTGTAGAAGGCGGTGCCGACGGACCCGTCCTCCTCCAGCTCGAAATGGCGGTAATCGGCATGGCCCAGCCGGATACGGATACGGTCGAACAGGCCGCCGCCGGTCTCCACCTCGCCGCGCAGGTCGTAACGGTCCTGCTTGATGTCGAGCCGCGGCGCCTCCTGCTCCTGCCCGACCTCGGTCGCGTAGCGGAGCGGCACGCCGTACAGGCTGTCGTAGCGGCTGTAGGAGACGCCCAGGTTGCCGGTGTCGGTGATGATGGAGGCGCCGGCACCTGCCGTCCACGTCCGCGACGCCGAGTTGGGCAGCCGGTTCCTGATCGCGGCGGACGCGGCGAAGTCGATCGGCTCCTCAGCGCCGGGCTGGGGCAGGCCGACCTGGCTGAGCGCCGCCGCGCGTGCCTGGCGCGACAGCGCGAAGCCGCCGATCTCCAGGTCGTCTGTCTTCAGGTACGATCCGTCGGCGTGCAGGACCAGATACTCGCCGACCGCCACGTCGGCCGCGGCCTGGCCCGACCGCTCGTTGGCGGCGCTGCCGTAGTTGGCTAGGGCGTTCAGCCGAAATCCGTTCTCCGGCCGGGTGCGCGGAATGCGGGTGTCGACGACGTTGACGACGCCGCCCACCGCCGACGAGCCGAACAGCAGCGCGGAGGGGCCGCGCAGCACCTCGATCCGCTCGGCGAGCAGCGGGTTGATGACCACCGCATGGTCGACGCTGGTGTTGGACACGTCGAACGAGCCGATGCCGTCGGTCAGCACGCGCACGCGCTCGCCCTGGAAACCGCGCAGGATGGGGCGCGACGCGGACGGGCCGAACGACGTCGCCGACACGCCGGGCAGCCGGGACAGCGTCTCGCCGATCGTCGGGCGCAGGTCGCGGGTCAGCGCCTCGCCGGTCAGGACGGAGGTGCCCTGCAACACGTCGCGCTCGCTCTGCGGCACTGGCGCGGTGACGATGATGTCGGGGCCGAGCACCGGCGCGCGCGACGAGGTGGTGGCGGTGCCGGCGGCGGATGGGGCAGCCCCCGGTGTGGACGCCGGGCCTGACGTGGACTGGGCGTGCACCTGCGTCGCCACCAGCGACAGGAACGCGACGCCGGCGAGATATCTGGTCATGCTGCTCTTCCCCGAACTGACGGGGAGGCGCCTAGACGTGATGAAACAACATATCAAGGGAGGGGCGGCTGGATGACGCTTTTGTCATCGCCGGGCTTCAGCGCCCGGTCTTCAGGGCGGGACCGCTCACACCCGTTGGTAACGGAAATACCAGACCTCGTGTCTCTGCCGACGCGCCTTGCGCTCGTAGCGGGTCTCCGGCCAATCGTCGGGCCGGGTCAGGAAATCGGCGGCGGTCGTCGCCGTCCAAGTGAAGTCGCGGCGCTGGTTCATCACCATCATCGACCAGCGGCAATAGGTAGGATCGTCGGTGCCCAACCGGAACTCGCCCCCCGGCTTCAGCTTGGCGGCGATCGCGTCGAGCGGGCCGTGGTTCATCATCCGCCGCTTGGCGTGGCGCGCCTTTGGCCAGGGATCGGGATGGAGCAGGTAGACGCGCTCCAGCGAGGCGTCGGGCAGCCGCTCCACCACCTCCAGCGCGTCGCCCATGTGCAGGCGGACGTTGGCGAGGTCGCCGTCGCGGATATGGTTGAGTGCACCGACGACGCCGTTCAGGAACGGCTCGCACCCGATGAAGCCGGTGTCGGGATGCGCGGCGGCCTGGCCGGCGAGATGCTCGCCCGCGCCGAAGCCGATCTCCAGGTGCAGGGGGCGTCCCTGTCCCTGGGCCTCGCCGAACAGCGTCGCGGCGTCGAGCGGCCCGTCGGGCACGCTGACCCGAGGCAGCAATTCCTCGACCAGCGCCGCCTGTCCCTGGCGCAGCTTGTGGCCTTGGCGACGGCCGTAGAGGCGGCGGATGATGCTGGGATCGTTCATGGCCGGCTGCCCTATCGCTCTTGCGCAGCGGAGCAAAGTCGCGGGCGGCTCGTTCCACCGCTGCAATGGCAGAAGCTGACGACGGCGACGTCGACGACCTCAAGGCGGCGAACGCCCGCGAGCTTCACCAGACGGTGCGCGAGGAGGGCGAGGGTGAGCTGCGGCGGCCGTTCGCGGCGCTGTTCTGGTCGGGCCTCGCCGCCGGGCTGGCGATCAACACGTCGCTGATCGCGGAGGCGGCGCTGCACCGCGACCTGCCCGACGCGCCGTGGCGCCACTTGGTGGTCGCGCTGGGATATCCGATGGGTTTCCTGATCGTCATCCTGGGCCGGATGCAGCTGTTCACGGAGAGTACGGTCACCGCGATGCTGCCGGTCGTCACCAGTCCCTCGCGCTGGGCGGCTGCGCGGACGCTGCGGTTGTGGGCGATCGTGCTCGGCGCCAACCTGGTCGGGACGATGATCGCGGCGGCGCTGATCGACGCGGGCATGCTGGGCGACGATGCGCTGCGCACCGCCGCGCTGGAGGTGTCGGAACGCATCCTGGAACTGGGCGCGTGGGATACGTTCCTGAACGCTATTCCCGCGGGCTTCCTGATCGCGACGCTCGCCTGGCTGTTGCCCAACGCGCGGGACCAGGCGTTCTGGGTGATCCTGGCGGTGACCTACGTCGTCGCGGTGGCGGGGTTCAGCCACTCGGTGGTCGGATCGGACGAGGCGTTCCTGCTGCTGTTCGCGGGACGCACCGGGATCGCGCAGACGGCGTTCTCGCTGATCGCCCCGGCGGTGCTCGGCAATCTGGTGGGCGGCGCGGGGCTGTTCGCCGTGCTGGCGCACGCGCAAGTCAGGAGCGATGCCGACCATGGCGAGGGATAAAGCAAAACGCGTGGCCCGACGCGTCGGCCGGGCGGACCGGCGCCACGCCCATGCCGCGACGCGCGCGTTCGACGGGCCGCTGATGACGCTCGCCGGGGAGGCGAGCGAACTCGCGGATCAGCCACCGCTGATCGCGCTGTCGGCGGCGACGATCGTGGCCGGCGTCGCGCTGCGCCGGCCGGTGGTGCTGCGCGCCGGCGTGCGGATGCTGGCCAGCCACCTCGCCGCCACCGGCGTCAAGACGATCCTGAAGAGTATGATCGATCGCACCCGTCCCAGTCGCGCAGTGGCCGAGGGTTACCATGTGGGCAAGGGCGACGGCGCGGACGACAGCTCGCTCAACTCCTTCCCGTCCGGCCATACCGCGGGCGCGGTCGCCGTGGCGCAGGCGGTCGCCGCCGAGGCGCCCCTGGCGGCGTTGCCGTTGCAGGCGGCGGCGATCGGCGTCGGTGCGCTCCAGCCCCGGCGCGGCAAACATTATCTGAGCGACGTCCTCGCCGGTGCCGCCATCGGCTGGGCGTCCGAACGGCTGGTCGACGCCGTCCTGCGCCGCGTCGCCGCCGCGATCGAGGCGCACGACGCCCCCGATCCCGAGGAGGAAGCCGCGGCGCATCCGAGCTGATTGTGCGTCGTGTAAAGACGTATCCGAAACGGAACGAATTCTACATCGTTAACCATCCAGCTTCATCGCCGTTACAAGTCTCGACGTCATGTCTCGCCCTACTCGAAGTGGGGAGACGTTCATGCGGAAATTCGACGGGCTGATCGTTGCTGTGGCAGCGACGGTTTCGACAGGAGTTGCGGCGCAAGAGGTGATTAGCTGGGGTGCGCCAATCGCGACTACGGGAGCATATTCCTATTTTCCAATGGGCACCGCCTTGCATCTCACGACGCGAACGGAACTCAATACCAAGCAGCATCGCGCGGGAGACCGTTTTTACCTCGAAGTCGCGGAACCGCTGATTTATCGCGGTCAAGTCGTCGTGCCGGTGGGTTCTGTTGCGGTGGGCGAGGTGATGCGCGCAGAGCGCAACGGCCATTTCGGTAAGCGGGGCAAGCTCGATATTCGCCTGCTCCACGTGCAAACGCCCAGTGGCCCCATTCGGTTGACAGGTCGATCCAGTCGCGAGGGAGTCGGGCAGGGCGCGTTGTCGATCGCCGGAGGCATTCTCGTCGCTTGGCCCATGTTTTTCATCCACGGAACTAGTGGCCGTGTACCTGCCGACACGAGCGTGACCGCTTATCTTGCGGACGATCTGCGGTTTGCCATTCAGTCGCCTACGGCACAGACAGCCAGGATCGCCTATCCCGACAAGCAGGAGCAGGCCAAGATTCTACCGGCGCGGTTTGATCCCAGCGTCTTTAATCGGTAACTTTCCTGATGTCGGGAGGCCCGGCCGATGGCCGGGCCCATAATCCACTACGCGGCGACGGCGGCCTTGAGCCGATCGACCAGGTCGGTCTTTTCCCAGGTGAACAGATCACCCTCGGCGTCGCGGCCGAAATGGCCGTAGGCGGCCGTCTTCGAGTAGATCGGCGCGTTGAGCTTCAGATGCTCGCGGATGCCCTTGGGCGTCAGGCGGACGAGCTTGGGCAACGCCGCCTCCAGCACCGCCTCGTCGACCGTGCCGGTGCCGTGCGTGTCGACGTAGACCGACAGCGGCTCGGCGATGCCGATCGCGTAGGAGAGCTGGATGGTGACGCGCTTGGCGAGGCCGGCAGCGACGACGTTCTTGGCGAGATAGCGCGCGACATAGGCGGCCGAGCGGTCGACCTTGGTCGGGTCCTTGCCGCTGAACGCACCGCCGCCGTGCGGGGCGGCGCCGCCATAGGTGTCGACGATGATCTTGCGACCCGTCACGCCGGCGTCGCCGTCCGGCCCGCCGATCTCGAACAGGCCGGTCGGGTTGACGTAGATCTTGTCCTCGGCCGGCAGCCAGCCCTCGGGCAGCACCTCGGCGAACACGCCCTTGACGTAGTCGCGCAGGCGAGCCTGACCGGCGTCGTTCGACAGGTCGGCCGAGTGCTGGGTGGAGACGACCAGCGCGGTCGCGCGCACCGGCACCTCGTTCTCGTACTGAAGCGTCACCTGGCTCTTGGCGTCGGGCTCCAGGAACGGCGCGGCGCCCGAGTGGCGGTCGGCCGCCATCTTCTCCAGGATCTTGTGGCTGTAATAGAGCGTGGCGGGCATCAGGCCGGGCGTCTCGTCGGTGGCGTAGCCGAACATGATGCCCTGGTCGCCGGCGCCTTCGTCCTTGTTGCCGCTCTCGTCCACGCCCATCGCAATGTGGGCGGATTGCGGGTGGAGGTTGTTCTCGAAACGGAAGGTCTGCCAGTGGAAGCCCGACTGTTCGTAGCCGATGCGCTTCACCGTCGCGCGCACGGTCTGCTCGATCTCTTGCTGTACGCCCTCGGCCCAGTTGCCGTCGGCGTCCATGATGCCCTTGCCGCGGATCTCGCCGGCCAGCACGACCAACTGCGTCGTGGTCAGCGTCTCGCAGGCGACGCGCGCCTCGGGGTCCTTGGACAGGAACAGGTCGACGATCGAGTCGCTGATCTGGTCGGCGACCTTGTCGGGATGGCCCTCGGAAACCGACTCGGACGTGAAGATGAACGAAGAGCGCATCAGTGCCTCATAACGATATAAAGATAGCTTTATATGGGCACTAACGCGCGCGTCGCCGGATGGCAATCGCGAGTGTGGCCAGCGCCAGCGCGACGATCGCGGCGAGCCAGTTGCCGGCGCGCGCGAACAGGGTCGGGGGCATGGCGGGGGGGAGCGGCAGCTCGATCGCGCCCGCGGTCTCGTGCGGCACGGTGGCGAGCAGGCGGCCGTCGGCGGCGATGATCGCGGAGATGCCGGTGGGCGTCGCGCGGACGATCGGCAGCCCCTCCTCGATCGCGCGCAGCCGTGCCTGCGCCAGATGCTGCGGCGGGCCCCAGCGACCGAACCAGGCGTCGTTCGACGGGTTGAACAGCAAGCGCGGGCGCCGCGCCTCGTCGACGACCTCGCCGGAGAAGATGATCTCGTAGCAGACCTGGATGCCGACCGGCCCGACGCCCGGCCAGGCGAGCGCGCGCGGGCCGGGACCGGAGGTGAAGTCCATGCCGCCCGGCACCAGCCGTGCGAGCCCCAATGGCTTCAACAGCCATGGCATCGGCAGATACTCGCCGTAGGGGACGAGGTGCGCCTTGTCGTAGCGGCCCGTGATCCGCGCCGTCGAGTCGATCGCCAGCACCGAATTGCCGACGCCGACGATCTCGCCACGCCGGTCGAACGACAGCGTCGGGGCGTTGGTCATCAGCGTGTCGCCGGGGCCGAGCACGCGCGCGATCCGTGCCCGCACCCATTCCGCCGGGCGGCCCGCATACCAGCCGCGCGGGTAGCCGCTCTCCAGAAGGTCGTAGATCAGCCCTTCCGGCCAGACCACCAGCCGGGGCACGCGGCCGGGGCGACCGGACAGGCGGATCAGCTCGGCCAGCGACCGCTCGCCCGCCTGCTCGCCGCGCTCCTCGTTGCCGATGTTAGGCTGCACCACGCGGATACGCGGGGCATCGACGGGGGCGGGCGGCGCGTCGGTCCACAGCGCCGACAGCGCGGCGAGCGCGACGCCGGCCGCAACGATCGCGGGCATCGCCCAGCGACGGCGGGCGGCGAGCAGCAGCGCGCCGCTCGCGACCACCGTCAGTCCCGACAGGGCATAGGTGCCAACGAACGCGGTCAGGCGCGCGACGCCGATCACCGGCAGCCAGATCGCCGCCAGCGGGTCCCAGGCGTAGCCGGTGAACAGCACCGCGCGGAGATACTCGGTCGCGATCCACGCCGCGCCGAACAGCAGGGTCCATGCGGCGTCGGGTGCACGCCCACGGAACCGCCAGGCGATCCCCGCCGCCGTCATCGGGTAGACGGCGAGGTACAGCGCCAGCGCCACCGCCGCGAAATAGCCGAACACCGGCGGCATCGCATCCTGGAAGTCGAAGGCGTGCTGGAACCAGTTGTTGTTGACGGTGAAATGCCCGACCCCGAACATCCAACCCCGCCATAGCGCCGCGCGGAACGTGGGCGCGGCGTGGATCAGCGCCATCCAGGCGGCGAGGCCGGCGAGGGTGAGCGGCCACCATGAGAGCGGCGCGAAGCCGCAGGCGGCGACGGCGCCGAGGAGAAGGCAGGAGAAAGCGGGGAAGCGCAGGGCGAGCCTGCGAATAGGGGTGAACACCGAACCATTCCTTATCGTCACCCCGGAACTCATTCCGGGGTCCACCGCGCGGCAGGAGCAACGGCGTCGATCCCTGCGGGACGGTGAACCCCGGAGCAAGCCTGTCGTGAGCCTGTCGAAAGGTCCGGGGTGACGGAAAAAG
This sequence comes from Sphingomonas rubra, assembly GCF_900115745.1. Taxonomy (GTDB): domain Bacteria; phylum Pseudomonadota; class Alphaproteobacteria; order Sphingomonadales; family Sphingomonadaceae; genus Sphingomonas; species Sphingomonas rubra. The sequence continues at coordinate 16,277 of NZ_FOXP01000006.1, forward strand.
ACGGGGGCTGTAGGCTGTGCTCATGACGCTGCGCCCCTTCCACCTCGCCTTCCCCGTCCACGATCTCGATCACGCGCGCGCCTTCTACGGCGGCGTGCTGGGCTGCGCGGAAGGGCGGTCGAGCGACCAGTGGATCGACTTCGAATTGGCCGGGCACCAGACCGTCGCCCATCTCGATCTCGCCGCGAAGCCCGTCGTGGTGGCCAACGAGGTCGACGGCCACCACGTCCCCGTGCCGCATTTCGGCGTGATCCTGACCATGGACGACTGGCAGGCGATGGCGACCCGCGTCCGCGCCGCCGGCATCCCCTTCGGCATCGAGCCGCACGTCCGCTTCGCCGGACAAGCGGGCGAGCAGGCGACCATGTTCTTCCGCGATCCCAGCGGCAACGCGCTCGAATTCAAGGCGTTCGGCGACGACGCTTCCATCTTCGCCAAGGATTGATCCCATATGGCCCAGCCCATCTCGCTCGACATTCCCCACTCGCTCGGCAAGGAGGGCGTACGCCAGCGCCTCGACGGCGGCATCAGCCGCATCACCGAGAAGATTCCCGGCGGCGGCCATGTCCAGCATCGTTGGGAGGGCGACACGATGCACTTCACCGTCTCCGCCATGGGGCAGAGCGTGAATTCCACCGCGACCGTCTACGCTGACAAGGTCCACGCAGTCGTCGACCTGCCCGGCTTTCTCGGCGTGTTCGCGGGTCAGGTAAAGGCGGTCATCGAGCGCGAGGCGCCGAAGCTGTTGAAGTGACGCCGTCGTTCATGCGCGCAGCGACGGGTCTGTGCTGGTGGGAGCGCGCGTCGGTGATCGCTGCATGACGTACTTTGCCGTCGAGATGAAACAGGTTCTGCTCGGCGTATCTGCGATCGCCATGGTCTCGACGGTACCATCGCCGACGATCGGCCGAACGACCTGCCTTTCGCCGTGAACGTACAACCGAACGCCGACAGGTGTCGCATCGTCGTCGATGGCAAAGAGAGTGACGGTTGATCGACCCGTTCGTGCTGAGCGAAGTCGAAGCACAGGCCGCGAACGGTTGACTTAGGGCCTGCCCTTCGACTTCGCTAAAGGCGAACCTATCGGCCCGTCACTCGCCAGATCTTGTTGCCGACGTCGTCCGCGACCAGCATCGCGCCCGTGCGGTCGCCGATCACGCCGACAGGACGGCCCATCGCCTCGCCGTCCTTGTCGAGGAAGCCCGTCAGCACGTCGACGGGCTTGGCGTTGGGTACGGGATAGCCGTTGGCGGCAAAGGGGATGAAGACGACCTTGTAGCCCGATACCGGCGTGCGGTTCCACGATCCGTGCTCGCCGATGAAGGCACCGGTGGCGAACCGGCTGCCGAGCTTCACGTCGTCCGCGAAGGTGAGGCCGAGCGCGGCGACGTGCGGCCCCAGCGCGTAGTCGGGGCGCTTGGAATATTCCTGCAGGCTGGGGTTCTTCGGCTCGACCCGCGGATCGGGATAGCCGCCCCAATAATACCAGGGCCAACCGAAATGATCGCCGAACTCGACCTGCGTCAGGTAATCGGGCGCGAGATCGGAGCCGAGCATGTCGCGCTCGTTGACGACGGTCCACAGGTTGCGGGTGACCGGGTTGAGCGCCATGCCGTTGGGATTGCGCAGGCCGGCGGCGAATACCCGCCAGTTGCCGTCGGGCCAGACCTGGAGGATGTTGGCACGATACTTCTCCGCTGCCATCCCTTTCTCGGCGATATTGCTGGCCGAGCCGACCGAGACGAACAGCGTCTTGCCGTCGGCGGCGGCGATAACGTTCCTTGCCCAGTGGTTGCCGGCCGGGTTGAGCTTCACCACCGTCTCGGGCCGGGCGGTGATCCGCGTCTGACCCTCGGTATAGGGGACGCGGACGAGGGCGTCGGTGTTGGCGACGTAGAGCTGCCCGTCCAGCAGCGCCATGCCGAAGGGCGAGTTGAGCCCCGACATGAAGACCGATCGCGTCTCGGCGACGCCGTCGCCGTTCGCGTCGCGCAGCAGGGTGATGCGGTTCGCCGAGGGCACGCCGGCGCCGGCGCGGCCCATCAGGAAGTTCATCACGCTGGTAACCAGGCCGGGGCCCTCGCGCGGCGGACTGTTGGTCTCGGCGACCAGCACGTCGCCGTTGGGCAGGCGGTAGAGCCAGCGGGGATGGTCGAGCCCCTCAGCGAAGGCGGCGACCTGAAGCCCGGCCGCGGGCGTCGGCTTCGCACCGGCAGGCCAGCCGACCGCCTTGGCGACCTTGACGGTGGGGATCGTCTGGACGCGGGGCGCGGTGATCTCCGGCCGCGCGCCGGTGACCTGGGCGAGCGGCACCTCGGCCTTGTCGGGCCAGGCGAGGTAGACGACGACGCCGATCGCGATGACGACGACGATCGCGAGGACGCGGAGGACGTGTTTCAGCATGGGGGGAACGTAGGCGGGGAGCGGGACGTGGGCAACGGGGGTTCCAACTTCATCGTCAAGCCGGGCTCCTCCCGGCATCCAGGGCCACGAACGACAGCGCTGCTTGACCCTGGATCCCGGGACAAGCCCGGGGTGACGCCAGATAGAACGGGAAAGGCCGCCGGCATCGCTGCCGACGGCCCTCCTGTCCGCGTCGGAACGGTCGCTTAGGCGAGTAGATCGTAGCGGTCGGCGTTCATCACCTTGGTCCATGCCTTGACGAAGTCGGTGGTGAACTTCTCCCCGGCGTCGGCGCAGGCATAGACTTCCGCCAGCGCGCGCAGCTGCGAGTTGGAGCCGAACACCAGGTCGGTGCGCGACGCGGTCCACTTGTGATCGTGGGTGCCGCGCGTGGTGCCGACATATTCCTGGTCGCTCTCCTCCGACACCTGCTTCCACACCGTGTTCATGTCGAGCAGCCCGACGAAGAAGTCGTTGGTCAGCTGGCCCGGACGATCGGTGAAGACGCCGTGCTCCTTGGCGCTGGAATGGTTGGCGCCCAGCACGCGCAGGCCGCCCACCAGCACCGCCATCTCGGGCGCCGACAGGCCGAGCAGCGACGCCTTGTCGATCATCAGCTCCTCGGTCGGCACGGTGTAGCGCGTCTGGAGATAGTTGCGGAACGCGTCGGCCTTGGGCTCCAGCACCTTGAAGCTCTCGGCGTCGGTCTGCGCCTCGGTCGCGTCGACGCGGCCGGGGGTGAACGGCACCTCGATCGTCGATCCGGCCGCCTTCGCCGCCGCCTCGATGCCGACGCTGCCGCCGAGCACGATCAGGTCGGCGATCGAAACCTTCTTCTCACCCTTGCCGTCGAAGTCGGCCTTGATGCCGTCATAGACCTTCAGGACGCGGGCGAGCTGCTCGGGCTCGTTGACGTCCCAGTCCTTCTGCGGCGCAAAGCGGATGCGCGCGCCGTTGGCACCGCCGCGATGATCCGACTTGCGCCAGGTCGAGGCCGACGCCCAGGCGGTCGACACCAGCTCGGCGATCTCCAGGCCGGAATTGGCGATCGCTTGCTTGAGCGACGACACGTCCGAGGCGTCGATCTGCGGGTAATCGGCCTTGGGGATCGGGTCCTGCCAGATCAGCTCCTCGGTCGGTACCTCAGGGCCGAGGTAACGCTGCACCGGGCCCATGTCGCGGTGGGTCAGCTTGAACCAGGCGCGCGCCCACGCATCGGCGAAGTAGGCGGGGTCTGCCCGGAACTTCTCCATCACCGCGCGGTAGGCCGGGTCGACCTTCAGCGCCATGTCGGCCGAGGTCATCATCGTCGGGACCTTCTTGCCCTCGACGTGCGCCGACGGGGCGAGCGTGTCCTCGGGATTGCCGACCGGCTGGAACTGATGCGCGCCGGCGGGGCTCTTCGTCAGCTCATACTCGTGGTCGAGCAGCATGTCGAAATAGGTCATGTCCCAGGTGATCGGCGTCGGCGTCCACGCGCCCTCGATTCCGCTCGTGATGGTGTCGTCGCCCATCCCGGTGCCGTGCGTCGACGTCCAGCCGAGGCCCTGCGACGTGATGTCGGAGCCTTCGGGCTCCTTGCCGACCTTGGACGAGTCGCCGTTGCCGTGCGCCTTGCCGAAGGTGTGGCCGCCGGCGGTGAGCGCCGCAGTCTCCTCGTCGTTCATGCCCATGCGCGCGAACGTCTCACGCATGTCGCGGGCCGAGCCCATCGGGTTGGGGCAGCCGCCGGGACCTTCCGGGTTCACGTAGATCAGGCCGTGCTGGATCGCCGCCAGCGGCTCCTCCAGCGCCATGCCCGCTTCCTCGTCGATGCGGGTCTGGCCGAGCCATTCTTCCTCGGTGCCCCAGTAGATGTCCTTCAGCGGCTCGAACACGTCGGCGCGACCGCCGGAGAAGCCGAAGGTCGGGCCGCCCATCGATTCGATCGCGACGTTGCCGGTCAGGATGAACAGGTCGGCCCAGCTGAGCGCGCGGCCGTACTTGGCCTTGATCGGCCAGAGGAGACGACGCGCCTTGTCGAGGTTGCCGTTATCCGGCCAGGAATTGAGCGGGGCGAACCGCTGCGCGCCCGATGAGGAACCGCCGCGCCCGTCGCCGGTGCGGTAGGTGCCGGCCGAGTGCCACGCCATGCGGATGAAGAAGGGACCGTAATGACCGTAATCGGCCGGCCACCAAGGCTGGCTGTCGGTCATCAGCGCGACGAGATCCGCCTTCACCGCGGCGTAATCGAGCGTCTTGAACGCTTCGCGATAATCGAAATCGTCACCGTAGGGGTTGGTCGACAGGCCTTCGACCTGGAGGATCTCCAGCGGCAGCGTGTCGGGCCACCAGTCGCGCGCGGTGCGACCGAGCAGCGCGCGCGCGGCGGCGGGCTGCTTCTTGGGATCGTTGATCGGGCTGCCTTCGGTGATGGCGTCCATGTGATGCTCCTGTTCTTGGCGTTCGCTTGTCGACCTAGATAGGCGGGTGCGCGACGGATTTCGAATGCAATTGCCTTGTGGCGGAGAGTGGCGAAATCGATCAGTGACGCGGCGATCCGTGCCCGTTACGTCCGTCGTGATCGGGCGGGGCGACGGGGTGTCACTCCTCTTCGATCTCCATCGCCGCGGGCGGGTGAAGCCGCAGCCGGTGGATACGACGCTCGTCGGCTTCGGTCACCTCCAGCTTCCAGCCGGAGAAATGGCCGACGCATTCGCCCACCGCGGGCACATGCCCCTTGAGCACCGCCGCGAGGCCGCCCAGCGTGTCGACATCGGCATCCGTCTCGGCGAGGCGGGGATCGACGGTGTGGGCCACCATCTCCAGCGGCGCGCGCGCGTCGGCATCCCAGCCGCCGCCATCGAGCGGCACCAGCAGAGCGGTCGGCGCGTCGTCGTGCTCGTCCTCGATCTCGCCGACGATCTCCTCGATCAGGTCCTCGATCGTGACCAGGCCCTCGGTGCCCGAATACTCGTCTAGCACCACCGCCAGGTGGACGCGGCGCTGGCGCATGTCGGCGAGCACGTCGAGCGCGCCGCGGCTCATCGGCACGTAGAGCGGCTCGCGGATCAGCGCGGCGATGTCGGCCGGGTGCTCGGCACCGGTCGCCAGGATGGTGAACACGTCCTTGATATGGACCATGCCGATGATCGTATCGAGCTTGTCGCGGTACACCGGCAGCCGGCTGTGGCCGGCCTCCGCGAAGATCTGGACCAGGTGCGCGAAGCTGGTCTTCTCCTCCACCGCGACGATGTCCGCGCGCGGCACGCCGACGTCGCCCGCGTCGCGCTCGCCGAAATGGAGCAGGTTGCGCACCATCTGCCGCTCCAGCGGCGAGAGGTCGCCCTTGGCATCAGGCGCGGGATCGCCTTCATGCCGGTCGATTGCCTCTTCCAGCTGGTCGCGCAGCGACTCCTCCGGCGCGCCGAAGATGAGCGACTTGAGGCCGCTCCAGATGCTGTCCTCGCCCGGCTGGGCGCTACTTCGGTCCTCGGGCAATCAGTCCTCGCGTACAGAATAGGGGTCGGCGATGCCGAGGGTGGCGAGTGCGGTGCGCTCGATCTCCTCCATGGCGTCGCCGTCCGCGTCGGTCAGGTGGTCGTATCCTAGCAGGTGGAGCGTGCCGTGCACCACCAGATGCGACGCGTAATCCTCGGCCGATACGCCGCGTTCCGCCGCCTCGCGCATGCAGACGCCGTGCGCGAGCACGATGTCGCCGAGCAGCACCTCGCCATCGTCCGAATTGGCGCTGATCGTTTCCAGCAGATCGGGTTGCACCATCGGAAAGGACAGGACGTTCGTCGGTTTGTCCTTGCCGCGATACTGGCGGTTCAGATGGTGGACCTCCTCGTCCGAGGTGAGCCGCACGCTCACCTCGACCAGCGCCGGCGTGGTCGCGAGCGGTCCGTGCGGGGTCTGCGCCACCGCCGCGCGGACGGCGCGGGTGGCGAGGGCGGTCCAGTCCCGCTCGGGCCAGGGCTCCTCCTGGGAGAGTTCGATCTCGATCATCGCGATGTCCCCTGAACAATCCCGACCGGCTTTAGAGGCACGCGGGGCCCCGGCAAGATCAACCGGTGCCGCCGACACCCTCGTACGCCTCGACGATCCGGCCGACGATCGGGTGGCGGACGACGTCGGCGGCGGTGAAGCGGCTCATGGCGATGCCCTCCACCCCCTCCAGCCGGCGGACCGCGTCGGCGAGGCCAGACGCGGCGACGCCGCCGGGGATGTCGACCTGGTTCGGGTCGCCGCAAATCACCATGCGACTGTTCTGGCCGAAGCGGGTCAGGAACATCTTCATCTGCGCGACCGTGGTGTTCTGCGCCTCGTCGAGGATCACGAACGCGTCGGCGAGCGTCCGCCCGCGCATGAAGGCAATCGGTGCGACCTCGATCTCGCCGCTCGCGATCCGCCGCTCGACCTGCTCGGCCGGCAGGCAATCGTAGAGCGCGTCGTAGAGCGGGCGCAGGTAGGGATCGACCTTCTCCTTCATGTCGCCCGGCAGGAAGCCGAGCCGCTCGCCCGCCTCCACCGCCGGCCGCGACAGGATCAGCCGCTGCACGGAGCCGGTGATGAGCTGCGCCACCGCCTGCGCCACCGCGACATAGGTCTTGCCCGTGCCCGCCGGCCCGAGCGCGAAGATCATGTCGTTGGAGACGAGCTCGCGCATGTAATGCGCCTGGGCGGGCGTGCGCGGCACGATGGTCTTCTTGCGCGTGCGGATCGAGATGCCGCCGTTGCCGACCCGCTGCCCCTCCAGCGAGACGATGCCGTCGAGCACCGGCTCGTGCGCCATGGCGATCGCCGCGTCGACCAGGCCGGTGTCGACCACCTCGCCGCGGCCGATGCGGCCGTAGAGGTCGTGGAGGACGTCGCGGGCGAGCGCCACCTGCTCGGCGGTCCCCTCCAGCCCAACGCGGTTGCCGCGCGCGGTGATGTAGACGCCCAGCCGGTTCTCCAGCGCCACCAGATTCTGGTCGTACTGGCCGAACAGCTGCACCAGCGCCTGCGGCTTGTCGAACGTCACCTCGACGCGGGAACGCTCCCCTGCCTGGGCGGGGACGGGCTTGCGGCTCATTGGGTCCTTTCGGGTCGCATGATTCGAACCGGAATGTGGGGTGCCCCGACCCGAAAGGGAAGCGCGATCAGGCGGCTTTCGCGATCCGCGCGACGCCGGTCAGCGACACCGGGCCGGCGGCAGCGAGTTCCACCTCGACCATGTCGCCGATCGCGTGATCGCCCATGACGTGGACCGATTGCAGCCAGGGCGACTTGCCGAGCATCTGGCCCGGCAGCTTGCCCTGCCGTTCGATCAGTACCTCGCAGCACCGCCCGACGCTCGCGCGATTGAACGCCGCCTGATCGCGGCCGAGCGCCGCCTGGAGCCGCTGGAGCCGCTCATCCATCACTGCCGCGGGCACCTCGTCGGCCATGGCGGCGGCGGGGGTGCCGGGGCGGGGGCTGTACTTGAACGAGAAGGCCTGCGCGTAGCCGACTTGGTCGACCAGGCTCAGCGTGTCGGCGAAATCCGCGTCCGTTTCTCCGGGGAAGCCGACGATGAAGTCGCCCGACAGCGCGATGTCGGGCCGCGCGGCGCGCACCCGGTCGAGCAGGCGCAGGTAATTGTCGCGACCGTGGCTGCGGTTCATGGCCTTCAGGATGCGGGTCGAGCCCGACTGTACCGGCAGGTGGAGGAACGGCATCAGCGAAGGCACCTGCGCGTGCGCGTCGATCAGCCCCTGGCGCATGTCGTTGGGGTGGCTGGTGGTGTAGCGCAGCCGCGCCAGCCCCGGCAGGCGGTCGAGCGCGCGGATCAGGTCGTGCAGCCCGCGTCCGTCATCGTCCCAGGCGTTGACGTTCTGGCCGAGTAGCGTGATCTCGCGCGCTCCCGCCTCCACCAGCGCGCGTGCCTCCTCGACGATCGCGTCGAACGGGCGGCTGATCTCGGCGCCGCGGGTATAAGGGACGACGCAGTAGGTGCAGAACTTGTCGCACCCCTCCGCCACCGTCAGGAACGCCGACGGGCCCACCCGCCGCCGCTTGGGCAACGCACCGAATTTGGACGCGGGAGGCATGTCGGTGTCGAGCGCCGCCTCGCCTGCCGCGGCCTTGGCGACCAGCGCGGGCAGATGGTGGTACGCCTGCGGACCGACGACCACGTCGACCTTGGCCCGCGCGACGATTTCGGCCCCTTCCGCCTGCGCGACGCAGCCCGCCACCGCGATCATCGGCGCACGGCCCTGTTTGCCCGCATCCTTGCGCAGGCGACCAATGTCCGAATAGACCTTCTCGGTCGCCTTCTCGCGGATGTGGCAGGTGTTGAGCACGACGAGATCGGCGTCACTCGCCTCTGCCGCGACCATGCCGTCGGCGGCCATCAGCTCGGCCATCCGCTCGCCGTCGTAGACGTTCATCTGGCAGCCGAACGACTTGACGTGAAAGGTTTTCGGGGGCGACTTCATGGCGCCGCCCCTAGCAGACGGCGGACCTCAGGGGGAGGGGGCCTCGATCCGCCGGCGTGCCTCGGCGGCGATCGCCTTGCGGTCGCCGGACGGCGCGAACGGCTCCGCGAAGCGCAGCGTCGCCGTGAAGCGACCGCGTCGGCGCAGGACGCGGAGCGCGTGCGCCGCTCCGTTCTCGTCGCCGACCCAGGCCAGGTCGCGCGTCGCGTCACCGTAGTCGATCCGCACCGCCTGCACCCGGACCCCCGCAGGCGGCGGGACGAGCGCGGCGAGCAACGCCGGCTTGAACGGCAGCAGCGTCACGCCGTCGCCGGTCGTTCCTTCCGGAAAGATCGCCACCGGTCGCGGCCCCAGCGCCGCGCGGACCTGCGCCACCTGATCGCCGATCGCCATCCGGTCGCCGCGCGCCACGAAGATGGTGTCGTTCAGCCCGGCGAGCCAGCCGACCAGCGGTGCGCTCGCCAACTCGCCCTTGGCGACGAACACCGCGTTGGCGCTGTCGGCGAGCAGCAGGATGTCGATCCAGCTGAGGTGATTGGCGAGGATCACCGCGTCGCGGGTGAGCGGCGTGCCCACCACCCTGACGCGTGCGCCGACGATGCGAGCGCACAGGCCGAGGAACCGGCGCGGCCAAGGGGAGGGCAGGCGGAGCAGCCGCCAGAGGCCGTGGATCGGCAGGGCGAGGATCAGCGCCGACGCCAGCGCGAGAAGACGGAGGACGAGGTGGAGGCTTGCCACCTAACTCTCGTCAGGCCGGGCTAGTCCCGGCATCCAGGGCCGCGAGCGATGGCGCTGCTTGGCCCTGGACCCCGGCACGAGCCCGGGGTGACGGACGTGATCGTCAGCGTTCATCCCTGCACTGCCGCGGTCAGGCCTTTCGCTCCAGGCTGACGCCGTACAGCTCCATCCGGTGATCCACCAACCGGAAGCCCATCCGCTCGGCGATCGCCTTCTGCAGCTGCTCCAGTTCCGGATCGACGAATTCGAGCACCTTGCCGGTCTCCACGTCGATCAGGTGATCGTGATGCGCCTCGGGCGAGGGCTCGTACCGGGCACGGCCGTCGCCGAAATCGTGGCGGTCGAGGATGCCCGCCTCCTCGAACAACCGCACCGTGCGGTAGACGGTGGCGATCGAGATGCCCTTGTCGATCGCGGACGCGCGCTCGTAGACCTTCTCCACGTCGGGATGGTCCTCCGCCTCCGACAGCACGCGCGCGATGACGCGGCGCTGCTCGGTGATGCGCAGCCCCTTCTCGTTGCAGAGTGCTTCCAGATCGATCTTGCGTGCCATGGCCGGTTCCCGTGTGTCGTATTTCCCCCTAGGCGCTCCGGCTTGTTGCGAAAAGGGATACCGACTCGCAACAAGGACCAAAGGTCAGAGCGCCAGCGAATAGGTGTGGGCATCGTGCTGCCCACCGTCGCGGCTGCGGTAATAGCCGCGCCGCTCGCCGATCTTCGCGAAACCCGCGGTCCGGTACAGCGCTACGGCGTCGTTGCCGGCACGTACCTCCAGGTGGATCGTCGCGACGCCGCTCGCCGCCACGTCGGCGATCATCGCGCGGAGCAGCGCGCCGCCGACGCCGCGGCGGCGATGCCCGGGGGCGACCGCGAGCAGCAGCAGCTCCGCCTCGTCCATGATCGTCCGCCACAGCGCGAAGCCCGTCGGCACCTCCTCGTCCCACGCGATCAGCAGGCGCACGCCCGGCATGGCGAGCACGCCCAGGCACTGGCTGCTCGTCCACGCCTCACCGAAGCGCGGGTCGAAAGCGGCGGCCATCAGTGCGTCGACGGTGCCGACGTCGCGCGCATCGCCGGTCTTCAGCACCAAGCTGCGAGTCGCCATCAGCGTGCGCCCGGCAGCTTGGCGTCCGGCGCGCGGCCGTAGAGCGGCACGGGCGGCAGGTTGCGGTAGGATGGGGGCAGTTCCCTCGCCAGCAATGCCCAAGGCAGCAGTTCCGCCCCTAGCCGAGCTGCCGGCAAGTCGCCCAGCCGGGAAATGCCGCTACCCACGAATTCCATGTCGCCCGCTCGTGCGACCGCGTCGGCGGGCTTCAGCGAGACGAACTCGTCCAACGCCGCGAAGTTGCCGGCCACGATGGGAATGTTGGTTCGTCCCACGAAGCGCTGCATGAACACTTCGCCGTGACCGCCTTCGATCACCACGGCAAAGGGACGGTCCGCTCCTTGCGCGAAGAGGAAATTGTCCATGGCGATCAGCGCCAGCGACGAATAGCCCGACACGGTCGCCCCCCAGCCGAACGCCAGCGCGCGCGCGGCGGCGATGCCAACACGAATACCGGTGAAGCTGCCCGGCCCCACATCGACCAGGATGTGATCGGCACGACCGCCATCCGGCAGCCTCGCGATCATCGGCAGCAACCGTTCGGCATGGCCACGGCCGACCACTTCATGCTCGTTACCGAAACTGTCGTTCGCATCCCCGAACAACGCCACGGAGCAGGCGATGGTGGCGGTGTCGATGACCAGGGTGCGCATGATGATCCACGACGTTGGCGACCGCCATGCCGGGCTCGTCCCGGCATCCAGAGCCGCGGATGCAGCGCTGCTTGGCTCTGGACCCCGGGTCAAGCCCGGGGTGCCGGAAAGGCGGAGGTAAGCGCCGCGTCTGAGCGTCAGACGATCCGGTTGAACTTCTCGAACGCCGGCCGGGGCGAACGATCGTGCAAACTCGCTGGGTCGCCGTACCCCAGGGTGGCGATGAAGTTCGTTCGCACCGACGGTGTGTCGGCGAAGAACGCCTTGTCCACCGCGCCCGCGTCAAAGCCCGACATCGGCCCCGTGCCGAGGCCGAGCGCCCGCGCCGCCACGACGAAATAACCGCCCTGCAACGACGAGTTGCGGAACGCCGATGCCTCGCGCAGTTCGCGATTGCCGTCGAACCAGCTCTTCGCGTCGGTATGCGGAAACAGTTCGGGCAGGTGTTCGTGGAACTCGGTGTCCATCCCGATCACCACCGACACCGGCGCGGTGCGCAGCTTGTCGCCGTTGGTGCCCGTCGCGCACTCGGCCAGGCGATCCTTCGCCTCCTGGCTGACGCACCACACCAGCCGCGCCGGCAGCTGGTTGGCGGAGGTCGGCCCCATCTTCATCAGATCCCACAAGACATGGAGCTGCGCCTCCTCGACCGGTCGGTCGAGATAATGGTTGTAGCTGCGGCCTTCGGTGAACAACTGCGCGATCGCGGCATCGTCGATAGGAGTATCGAACGGCATCAAACGGCCCTCACTTCGGTGACTTCGGGGACGTAGTAGCGCAACAGCTGCTCGATCCCGTTCTTCAACGTCGCCGAAGACGACGGGCAGCCGGCGCACGCGCCCTGCATGCGCAGGAACACCTTGCCCTTGTCGAACCCGCGATAGACGATGTCGCCGCCGTCGTTCGCCACCGCCGGGCGCACCCGCGTGTCGATCAGCTCGCGGATCTGCGCCACGATCTCGGCGTCGGCGGGATCGTCGGTCACTTCCTCCTCGGCGGGCGGCACCGAGAAGCCGGCCGAGGGGCCGCGGAACAGCGGCATCTGCGCGGAGAAATGGTCGAGCAGGATCGACAGTATGTCGGGCTTCGCATCGCGCCAATCGCTGCCCGGCGCGATCGTCACCGACACGAAATCGCGCCCGAAGAACACGCCCGTGACGTCGCCCAAGCCGAACAGCGCGTCGGCAAGCGGGCTCGCCTCCGCTTCTTCCGGCGTCGCGAAGTCGCGCGTCCCCGCCTCCATGACGGTGCGACCCGGCAGGAACTTGAGCGTCGCCGGGTTGGGCGTGGTTTCGGTTTCGATCAGCATGGGCCGCATGTGGCGCGGGGAGGGGAGGGGATCAAGCCACTCGTCCAATAACCGCGTCACCTCGGGCTCGTCCCGAAGTCCAGGGCCAGGCAGCGGCACGCTGGCGGCCTGGATGCCGGGACAAGCCCGGCATGACGGAAAGCGCTGGAACACGAAGAAAGTGGCGGTGCCGTGCCCGCGTCGCTACATGCCCCCCATGGCGTCCTGGTCACGCGCGTTCCGCGTTTCGCTCCTTCCCCTCCTCCTGGCCTCCACCGCCCCGCTCGTCGGGCAAGTGGCCAAGCGCAATCCGGCGGCGCCCCCGCCGCCCGCGACGGCGGCCCCCGCCGCGGTGCCGGTCGATACGTCGGCCTGGCTCTACAAGGGTAGCGACATCACGCCCGATCCGGCGTGGAGCTTCGGCACGCTGCCCAACGGCCTGCGCTACGCCGTGCGCCGCAACGGCGTGCCGCCGGGGCAGGTGTCGGTCCGCGTCGCGATGGACGTCGGCTCGCTGTACGAGAAGGACAGCGAACGCGGCTTCGCGCATTTCATCGAGCATCTGAGCTTCCGCTCCTCCGCCTATGTCGCGGACGGGGAGGCGAAGCGCGTGTGGCAGCGGTTCGGCGCGACCTTCGGCTCCGACACCAACGCCTCCACCACGCCGACGCAGACGCTCTACAAGCTCGACCTGCCCTCCGCGACCGAGGCGGGGCTGGACGAATCGCTCCACATCCTGTCGGGCATGATGGCGGCGCCCGTGCTGACCGACGCCGCCGTCAACGCCGAGCGCCCGATCGTGCTGTCCGAGCGGCGCGAGCAGCCGGGGCCGCAGGTCCGTTTCCAGAATGCGCTGCGCGAGACGTTCTTCGCGGGGCAGCCGCTCGCCGAACGCTCGCCGATCGGCACGGAGGAGACGCTGCTGGGCGCGAACGGCGCCACCATGCGCGCCTTCCACGACCGCTGGTATCGGCCGAACCGCGCGGTGGTCATCATCTCGGGCGACATGGACCCGGCGCTCTTCTCGAAGCTGATCGTCAAGAATTTCGCCGGCTGGCAGGCCAAGGGGCCCGACGTGCCCGCCCCCGGTTTCGGCAAGCCCGATCCGACCAAGCCGCCGACCGCGACGCTAGTCGAACCCGGCATGCCCGCGGTCGTCGCCACCGCCGTGCTGCGTCCCTGGACGTATCAGGACGATACGGTGATCTTCAACCAGAAGCGGATGGTCGACACCGTCGCCTCGCGCCTCGTCAGCCGCCGGCTGGAGACGCGAGCGCGGGCGGGCGGCAGCTTCCTCCAGGCCTCCGTCTCGCTCGACGATCAGTCGCGCTCGGCCAACGCCACCTTCACCTCGATCGTGCCGATCGGCGATCAGTGGGAGGCGGCGCTGAAGGACGTGCGCGCGGTGATCGCCGACGCGACCGCGACCGCGCCGACCCAGGCCGAGATCGACCGCGAGCTCGCCGATTACGACACGGTGATGCGCACCATCACCGAGACGAGCCGGGTCGAGGCCGGCGCCAAGCAGGCCGACGACATGGCCGGCGCGCTCGACATCCGCGAGACGACGACGGCGCCCGCCACCTCCTACGCGATCTTCAAGGACGCGCGCGCCAAGAACATGTTCACGCCCGCGACGGTGCTCGCCGCCACCAAGCGCATCTTCACGGGCGACGCCACCCGCGCCATCGTCAACACGCCGACGGCCGAGCCGGGCGTCGCCGCCAAGCTCGCGGCGGCGCTGGCCGCCGACGTGTCGAAGCTCGCCGGCGAGCGCCGGGTGCAGGCCGCGGTCGATTTCTCCAAACTTCCGAAGTTCGGCCCTCCCGGCACGATCGCGTCGCAGCGCGATGCGGAGGCGCAGCTCGGCCTGAAACAGGTCAACTTCGCCAACGGCGTCCGTCTGCTGATCTTCCCCAATCCGGCCGAATCTGGCCGCGTCTACGTCCGCGCGCGCTTCGGCGGCGGCTACGGCGCGCTGCCCTCCACGCCGAGCCCGGCATGGGCGGGCGATACCGCGCTGGTCGCCAGCGGCGTCGGCAAGCTCGACCAGGGCGACCTCGACCAGCTGTCGGCGGGGCGCCGCATCGGGCTCGACTTCGGCATCGACGACGATGCCTTCCAGCTCGCCGCCATGACATCGCCCGCCGACTTCCAGGACCAGCTGAAGCTGATGGCGGCCAAGCTGGCCAAGCCCGGCTGGGACCCGGCGCCGATCGCGCGCGCCAAGGCGGCGGCGCAGGCCGCGCAGTCGAGCTTCTCCTCCTCACCCTCCGGCATCCTCAGCCGCGACCTGGAGGGACTGTTGCGTGCCGACGATGCGCGCTGGACGACGCCCACGCCGGCGCAGATCGACGCGCTCAATCCCAAGGACTTCCGCGCGTTCTGGAAACCGCTGCTCGCCTCCGGCCCGATCGAGGTGTCGGTGTTCGGCGACGTGCCCGCCGACAAGGCGATCGAGGCGGTCGCCGCCACGTTCGGCGCGATGAAGCCGCGCGACACCGAACCGCTGATCCCGCGCGCCACCAGCTTTCCCGCGCACGTCGCCCAGCCGGTGATCCGCACCCATGACGGCGTCGACACGCAGGCGGCGGCGGTGATCGCCTGGCCGACCGGCGGCGGCATCGCCGAGGTGCGCACCAGTCGCCAGCTCGACATCCTGGCGCAGATCTTCTCCGACCGGCTGTTCGAGCGGCTGCGTCAGGAGTCCGGCGCCAGCTACAGCCCGCAGGTGGCGAGCCAATGGCCGCTCGGCGCGACCAGCGGGGGGCGCATCCTGGCGATCGGCCAGGTGACGCCGGAGAACGTGCCGCTGTTCTTCCGCCTGGCGCGCGAGATCGCCGCCGACCTCGCCGCCAAGCCGGTCGGCGCCGACGAGCTCGCCCGCATCGTCACGCCGATCCACCAGCAGTTGCTGCGCGCTTCCACCTCCAGCCAGTTTTGGCTCAGCCAGTGGGGCGGCGGCGCCTACGACCCGCGCCGCATCACCGCGGTGCGCACGATCGGCGCCGACGTGCTGGGCGCGACGCCCGCCGACATCCAGGCGCTCGCCGCCCGTTACCTGCGCCCCGACAAGGACTGGACGCTGGCGGTGGTGCCGAAGGCGAAGGTGCCGGCGGCCCGCTAACGGATACGTCCGGGCGGGGGCGCGTTTCCGACGTTCACCGCCCAAGAGGACAAGCCGATGAAAACTATTGCGATGATCGCCGTCCTGATGACGTCGGGCGCGCTGCATGCGCAGGACGCGCATCCCCGCGATACCGACAAGGTGCGCATCCAGAACCAGGAGAGCCGCCAATATCGCGGCGAGCCCAAGGCCAACGCGACCAAGCGCAATACCCGCTGCCGCATCGTCCGCCAGCGCGGGCAGGACAAGCGGGTCTGCGGCCAGCCGGTGAAGAGCGGACGCTGACGCGGGACGGGATCAGCGGTAGAGCGCGTCCAGCCGCTCGCCATATTCCTCGCGGATCTTGTGGCGGCGGATCTTCAGGCTCGGCGTCAGCTGCTGGTTCTCGATCGTGAAGGGGGCGTCCGCCAGCACGAAGCGGCGCACCCGCTCGGTCACCGACAGGTCCTTGTTCACCCGCTTCACCGCCGCCGACAGCGCGGCGCGATAGTCGGGGTTCTCGCTCAGCCGGGCGAAATCGCAGCGGCCGCCGCCCCTGGCGCACCATTCCTGCGTCCACTCGGGATCGGGCACCAATAGCGCCACCATATAGGGCCGCCGGTCGCCGGCGATCATCGCCTGGCCGATCTCCGGCTGGAGGGTCAGCATCCCTTCTACCTTCTGCGGCGCGACGTTGTCGCCCTTGTCGTTGATGATGAGGTCCTTCTTGCGATCGGTGATCCTGATCCGGCCGGCCTCGTCGATCTCGCCGATGTCGCCGGTATGCAGCCAGCCGTCGCGCAGGACGCGGTCCGTCTCCGCCTCGTTGCGCCAGTAGCCGTGCATCACCAGTTCGCCGTGCACCAGGATCTCGCCGTCGTCGGCGATCCGCACCTCGGTGTTCGCGAGCGGCGGGCCTACCGTGTCCATCCTGATCCCCGCCGAGGGCCGGTTGCAGGAGATCACCGGCGCCGCCTCGGTTTGGCCGTAGCCCTGCAGGAAGGTGACGCCGAGCGATTGGAAGAACACGCCGATCTCCGGATTGAGCGGCGCGCCGCCCGACACCATTGCTTTCAATCGCCCGCCGAACTTCTTGCCGATTTTGGGCTTGAACAGCAGATCGACCAATAGCTGCGAGGGGCGGTCGAGCAGGCCCAGTCGCCCCTCGTACCGCTTGGTGCCGATGTCGATCGCGCGGCCGAGCAATTTCTGCCCCATGCCGCCCTGCTTCTCGATCGCCTTGCTGATCCGCGTGCGCAGCACCTCGAACAGCCGCGGCACGACGACCATGATCGTCGGGCGCACCTCCTCGATATTGGCGGCGAGCTTCTCCAAGCCCTCGGCATAGTAGATCTGCCCGCCCAGCCCGATCGGCAGGAACTGCCCGCCGCTATGTTCGTAAGCGTGGGAGAGCGGGAGGAACGACAGGAATACCTCGTCGCCCCAGCCGAAATCCTCCGAGATCACGACCACGCAGCCGTTGACATTGTGCAGGATCGCGCCGTGATGCTGCATCACGCCGCGCGGCGCACCGCCGGTGCCGCTGGTGTAGATGATGCAGGCGAGATCCTCACGCGTGAAGGTTGCCTCCGCGGCGACCGTCTCAGGATCGGCTGGATGGTCGGCGATCAGCCGCTCCCATTGATGGAATTCGATCGAGCCGGAGGGGGCGCGCATCTCCTCCATGCCGATCACCGTCTGGCCCTGGTTGGAATGGAGCACGGCGGGCATCAGCACGCGGGCGAGCTTGGCGGTCGACACGATGATCCCGCACGCGCCGGAGTTCTCCAGGATGTGCAGGTGGTCGCGCTCGGTATTGGTGACGTAGGTCGGCACGGTGACGCAGCCCGCCGCCATGATCGCCAGATCAGCGATGCACCATTCGGGACGGTTCTCGCTGACCAGCATCACGCGATCGCCGCGCTTCATGCCCACCGCCTGCAAGCCGCGCGCGAGGCTCGCCACCTGTTGCGCCGCTTCCGCCCAGCTGATCGACCGCCACGCGCCTTCCTTCTTCGCCCACAGGAACGGCGCGTCGCCGCGTTCGCGCGCGCGCGCGAAGAACATCGCGACGAGGTTGGGGAAATGCTCCAGCTGCCGGGCCATCATGCTCTCCTGCTCGCGCCTTTCGCCGGGCGCTCCTGTTCATTCCGAGGGGCGGTTCGCCGGCTGCACCGCGCGGACCGGCGCCGTTACCGTACCGTTTTGGGAAACCGACACGCCCTCGCTGCGCGGATCGGCAGCACCCACCCAGCGGCCGCCCACCCGCTCGATCGCGTTCGCCTTGAGGCCCATCGGCGCGACCTCGATCCGCTCGCCGAGCGCGCGCAGGGCCGGTACCATCGCCTCCGCCTGCGTACCCGCCTCCGCCGTCGCGCTCAGGCCGGGCGCGTAGACCAGCCCGAGCCCGATCGCGTCCTGCGCCGACATCTTCCAGTCGAGCACCGCGATCAGCGCCTTGGCGACCTGCGCGATGATGGTCGATCCGCCCGCGGCACCCAGCGCGATCCGCACCCGGCCGGCGGCGTCGTACACGATCGTCGGCGCCATCGAGGATCGCGGCCGCTTGCCGCCCTCGACCCGGTTGGCGACCAGTAGGCCGTCCTTGACCGGCACCGTGTCGAAGTCGGTCAACTGGTTGTTGAGCACGATCCCGTCGGCCACCAGCCCCGATCCGAACGGTCCCTCCACCGTGGTCGTCACCTCGACGACGTTGCCCTGGCGGTCGACCGCGACCAAGTCGGTCGTCCCCGCCACCTCGCTGACCGGTGCGGGCACCCGCGGCGGCGCGCCCGGCGGCGTTCCCGCCGACACGCTCGCCATGGTGGCGGTGGGCGAGATCAGCGCCGATCGCGACGCGAGATATTGCGGGTCGAGCAATCCCTGGACCGGCACCCGCACGTAATCGGGATCGGCGACGTAGAGGTTGCGGTCGGCATAGGCGAGCCGCGACGATTCCGCGAACAGGTGCCACGCGGTCGCGCTGTCCTTGCCCAGCCCGGCCATGTCGAAACGTTCGAGTTGCTTCAGGATCATCAGTACGGCGATCCCGCCCGACGACGGCGGGCCCATGCCGCACACCTTGTAGGTCCGGTATGTCCCGCACACCGGCGGGCGCACCTTGGCGTCGTAGCTGGCGAGGTCGCCCGCGGTCATCCTCGACGGGTTTCGCGCGGCGCCGTTCACGGTCGCGACGACCGTCGCCGCAGTCGGCCCGACGTAGAAGCTGTCCGGGCCTCGCGCGGCGAGCTGTCGCAGCAGCGCCGCCTGCGCCGGATTGGTCACTCGGTCGCCTGTCGCCAGCGACCGCCCGCCCGGTCCGGCGTAGATCGCGCGGGCCTCCGCCATCAGGTGCCCGCCGTAGCGCGCGACGCTGTTGACGAGCCGCGGGCTCGCCTCGAACCCGCCGGTCGCCAGCCGGATCGCCGGCGCGAACAGCCTTGCCCAGGGGAGCCTGCCGCCGCTGCGGTGCGCCGTCGCCATGCCGCGGATCGCGCCGGGCACGCCGACGCTGCGCCCGCCCGGCACCGCCTGCCGGTGAGACAGCGGCTTGCCGTCGTCGCCGTAGAACCAGCGCGGGCCGGCCGCGGCGGGTGCCGTCTCGCGCGCGTCGATCGTCGTGGTGCCGCGCGCGTCGTGCCGTACCCAGAAGCTGCCGCCGCCGAGGCCCGAACTCTGCGGCTCGACCACCCCCAGCACCAGCATCGTCGCGATCGCCGCGTCGGTCGCCGACCCGCCCGCGCGCAGCATCTCCGCGCCCGCGGCCGCGGCACGTGGATCGGCGGCGCTGACCATGCCTGATGGCGCGGGCGCGGCACGGCGCGCCTCGACCGGCGCGGCGATCGCCAAGGCCGCGACCGCGGTGAGCAGGAACCTCTTCATCGGCGACGATCGTAGCGGCCACGCACGCGCAAGTCAGCCCGTCCCGACCGCCTCGCCGACGCTGGCGAAGCCGTCGCGCGCCAGCAGCGCGTCGAGCCCGCGCAGCATCCGGCCCGGCAGTCCCGGTCCCTCGTACACCATTGCCGTGTAGAGCTGGACGAGGCTCGCGCCCATCCGGATGCGCGCATAGGCCTCTTCCGCCGAGCCGATGCCCCCCACCGCGACCAGCGGCACGGCGCCCGCCGTCGCGGTGCGGAACGCCGCCAGCGCCTGCCTGGCCAGCGGCGCGAGCGGCGCACCCGACAATCCCCCCGTCTCTCCGCCGTGGCGCGAGGCGAGCGGCGGGCGCGAGACCGTGGTGTTGCCGACGACCAGCGCGTCGACCCCGCCGTCGATCGCCGCCCGCGCGATCTCGTCCACCTGCGCGGTCGACAGGTCGGGCGCGACCTTCAGCCACAGCGGCGTCGCGCCCTTCACCTCCGCGCACGCCGCCAGCAGCTCGGCCAGCGCCGATCCCGATTGTAGGTCGCGCAGGCCCGGCGTGTTGGGAGAAGAGATGTTGATCGTCACGTAATCGCCGACCGGCGCAGCGGCGGCGACGCCCGCGCGGTAATCCGCCACCCGGTCGGCGGCATCCTTGTTCGCGCCGACGTTGATGCCGAGCACGCCTGTCCTGAGCTTCGTCGATGGGCGCTTCGCCGCCCGCGCCCGCTCGATCCCCGCGTCCAGCCCGCGATTGTTGAAGCCGTAGCGGTTCACCACCGCCCGGTCCTCGACCAGCCGGAACAGCCGGGGCTTGGGATTTCCCGGCTGGGGCAGGGGGGTCAGCGTCCCGATCTCGACCGCGCCGAAGCCCAGCCCGAAGAACCCGGCGATCGCCTCCCCGTCCTTGTCCACCCCCGCGCCGAGCCCCACCGGATTGGCGAAGTCGACTCCGGCCACTGTCGTCGCGAGCCGCGGATAGAGGGCGGGGCTCCGCGCCAGCGGCATCCCGACGCGCGCCCATCCGCCCAGCGCGTCGATCGTAAGGCGATGCGCCCGCTCCGCATCGAGGGCGAAGAGCGCGGGGTGATACCAGGCCATGCGATGTCCTTCTCCCCTTCCAAGAGCGGGAGGGGCTGGGGGAGGGCGATGCAACGAACGATGCGCGGGCGGCTCTGCCCTCGCCCGTCCGCTCCCGCAAGCGGAGGAGAGCCCGCTTGCGAGTCGTTAGCAAAGATAGCGGTTGATCCCCCTGCCGCGCTGCACCATCTGCAATCCGAACGATACGGTCCGATTAGCCCATGCGCCTCTCCTCCCTCGCCGATTACGCGGTCGTGATAATGTCCGCCGCGGCCCGCCATTGCGGCGGCGTCGCGCGGCTGAACGCGACCACGCTCGCCGAGGAAACCGGCGTGCCGCTGCCCACTGCGCAGAAGCTCGTCAGCCGTCTCGCCGCCGCCGGCCTGCTGGAGAGCGCGCGTGGACAGGGCGGCGGCTTCCGCCTGTCGCGTCCGCCCTCGGCGATCGACCTCGCCGAGGTGATCGAGGCGGTGGAGGGGCCGATCGCGCTCACCACCTGCGTCGACGAGGCGCGCCACGACTGCGCGCTCGACGGCAGCTGCCGCGTCAAGCCGCACTGGGCGATCGTCAACCGTGCCGTCCGCGGCGCGCTCGCCGGCGTCACCCTCGCCCAACTCGCCCAAGCCGCCCCCGTACATGGCGGCCAACAGACCAAGATCGTGGAGATCGCGTGATGGCGACCAAGAACGCCGAAGCCTATGCCGCCATTTCGAAGACGTACGAGTGGGGCTTCCATTCGGATATCGAGCAGGACTTCGCGCCCAAGGGGCTGAGCGAGGATACGGTTCGCTACATCTCCGCCAAGAAGCAGGAGCCCGAGTGGATGCTCGAATGGCGCCTGAAGGCGTTTCGCCTGTGGCAGACGATGGAGGCGCCCGACTGGTCGAAGCTCAATGTGCCGCCGATCGACTATCAGGACGCCTATTACTACGCCGAGCCTAAGGCGAAGCCGAAGCTCGGCAGCCTGGACGAGGTCGACCCCGAAATCCTGCGCGTCTACGAGAAGCTCGGCATCCCCATCGCCGAACAGAAGATGCTCGCCGGCGTCGAGGATCTGGACGACAGCGGTCAGCCCAAGCGCCGCGTCGCGGTCGATGCGGTGTTCGATAGCGTCTCGGTGGCGACCACCTTCCGCAAGGAACTGGAGGCCGCCGGCGTCATCTTCCGCTCGATCTCCGAAGCGATCCGTGAGTATCCCGACCTCGTCCGCAAGTGGCTGGGCAAGGTCGTGCCGCAGCGTGACAATTACTTCGCGACGCTCAACTCCGCGGTCTTCTCAGACGGCACCTTCGTTTACATTCCTGAGGGCGTTCGCTGCCCGATGGAGCTGTCGACCTATTTCCGCATCAACGCCGAGAATACCGGCCAGTTCGAGCGGACGCTGATCGTCGCCGATAAGGGGTCGTACGTCTCCTATCTGGAGGGCTGCACCGCGCCGATGCGCGACGAGAACCAGCTCCACGCCGCGGTGGTGGAACTGGTCGCGATGGACGACGCCGAGATCAAATATTCGACCGTCCAGAACTGGTATCCCGGTGACGAGAACGGCGTCGGCGGCATCTACAATTTCGTCACCAAGCGTGCGCTCTGCCAAGGCAGGAACAGCAAGGTGTCGTGGACCCAGGTCGAGACCGGATCGGCGATCACGTGGAAATACCCCAGCTGCGTGCTGGCGGGCGAAGGGTCGGTGGGCGAATTCTACTCGGTCGCGGTCACCAACAACCGTCAGCAGGCCGACACCGGCACTAAGATGATCCACCTCGGTAAGAACACCCGCTCGACGATCGTGTCGAAGGGGATCAGTGCCGGCCGCTCGGACAACACCTATCGCGGCCTCGTCCGCGTCGCGCCGACCGCCGAGGGCGTCCGCAACTTCACCCAGTGCGACAGCCTGCTCCTGTCGGACCAGTGCGGCGCGCATACCGTGCCGTATATCGAGGTCCGCAACCCTAGCGCGCAGATCGAGCACGAGGCGACCACTTCGAAGATCAGCGAGGACCAGATGTTCTACGCCCAGAGCCGCGGCCTCGACGCCGAGGCGGCGGTGGCGCTGATCGTCAACGGCTTCGCCCGCGAGGTGCTTCAGCAACTCCCGATGGAGTTCGCGGTCGAGGCGCAGAAGCTGCTCGGGATCAGCTTGGAGGGTTCCGTTGGATGACGAAACCTACCCACCTCTGTCATGCCGGACTTGATCCGGCATCCATCCATCCGCGAACTCCGGAGTTCGCGGTGAAATGGACCCCGGATCAAGTCCGGGGTGACGTGGTGCCTAGATGACCGTCGTCCACTCGCTCTGGCACGTTCGCGACGACGATGAACAAGGGGATTATGCCAAGCTCATCGGCATCTACTCATCCGACGCGGCAGCACGTGCGGTAATTAAGCGCGTCAGGAATTAGCCCGGCTTCAAAGATCATCCCGCCGGATTTCAGGTCGACCCCTACGTGGTTGACGAGGACCATTGGACAGAAGGCTTCGGCATTGCTCAAGATTGAAAACCTCCACGCCGAGATCGACGGCAAGCCGATCCTCAAGGGCCTCTCGCTCACCGTGAACGCGGGCGAGGTGCACGCGATCATGGGCCCGAACGGCGCGGGCAAGTCGACGCTCGGCTACGTCCTCGGCGGCCGGCCGGGCTATGAGGTGACGGAAGGGTCGGTGTTGTTCCGCGCTCCCCGTCATGCCGGGCTCGTCCCGGCATCCAGAGCCACGAGCGATACGGCCGAGCAATCCTGGACCCCGGAACAAGCCCGGGGTGACGAAGGTGGTGAAGAGGGCGAATGGATCGACCTCCTCGCTCTCGAACCCAACGAGCGCGCCGCCGCGGGCCTGTTCCTCGGCTTCCAGTATCCGGTCGAGATCCCCGGCGTCTCCAACGTCCAGTTCCTGCGCGAGGCGCTCAACGCCCAGCGCGCGACGCGCGACGAGAAGCCGCTGTCCGGAGCCGAGTTCCTGAAGCTCGCACGCGCGCAGGCCGCCGCCCTCGAGATGGACGCCGAGATGCTCAAGCGCCCCGTCAACGTCGGCTTCTCGGGCGGCGAGAAGAAGCGCAACGAGATGGTCCAGATGGGCATCGTCGATCCGACGTTCGCGATCCTCGACGAGACCGACAGCGGCCTCGACATCGACGCGCTGCGCATCGTCGGCGATGGCATCAACCGCATCATGCGGCGGCCGGACAAGGCGGTGCTGCTCATCACGCATTACCAGCGCCTGCTCGATTATGTGCGTCCCGACTTCGTCCACGTGCTGGCCGACGGGCGGATCACCCGCTCGGGCGGAGCGGAGCTGGCGCACCAGCTCGAGCGTGAAGGCTATGCCGAGGTGGCGGCGTGACTCCTTCCTTGATCCTCCCTGGTACGGGGAGGGGGACCATGCGCAGCATGGTGGAGGGGCTTCTCCACGCCCGCTGCGCATCGACGCCCGTTCCCTCCATCGGCGCCGCGCCTTGCCGCCTCTCCGCGAGCGGAGGGGATTGAGCGTGTCCGTCCTCGAACTCCCCTCCACCCGCGAGGAGGCGTGGCGCTACGCCGACGTCGCCGGCATCGCCACCGCCGCCGCGCTGCCGCGTGATGCCACCGCGATCGACCCCGCGAGCCTGTTCCTCGATCTTCCCGGCGCGCGCATCCTGATCCGCGACGGCATCGTCGACGAGAGCGCGAGCGACCTAGGTCGCGTACGCCTGACCCATGTCGCTGCGGCCGAGCACGCGCTCGGCCGTCGCACCGCCGGTCCCGGCTGGTCGCTCCGCCTCGCCGAGGACGCGGCGGCCGACCCGGTGCAGGTCGTCCACCTCGCCACCGGCGGTGCCAACCATCTGGCGTCCGAGATCGTCCTCGCCGACGACGCGACGGCGACGGTGGTGGAAACCTACGCCGGCGCCGGCTGGTCCAACCGCGCGCTCTCCGTCAAGCTCGGCCGCGCGGCGCGCCTGATGCGTTCGGTCCGCTTCCTCCAGTCGGCCGGCTTCCAGTCGCTGCGCGAGGATGCCGAGCTGGGGCAGGGCGCCAGCCTGGTCACCACCTTTCTCGGCGCCGGCCATGCCGGCAGCCGCATCGACGCGCAGTTGATCGCGGGTGAAGGGACGTACACTGAGTACGGCGGCGCGCTCCTCACCGCCGACGAGCAGCGCCAGGAATGCGCCGTCCGCCTGCGCCACGCCGAGCCGAACGGCCAGTCGCACCAGCTGTGGCGTGCGGTCGCCGCCGACCGCTCCGCCGCCAGCCTCGCCGCCGCGGTCGAGGTCGCGCGTCACGCGCAGAAGACCGACGGGGAGCAGAGCTTGCGCGGCCTGCTCCTCCACCGCACCGCGACCGTGAACCTCAAGCCCGAGCTGGAGATCTTCGCCGACGACGTGAAGTGCGCGCACGGGGCGACCGTCGGCGAACTCGACGCGCGCGCGCTGTTCTACATGCAGTCCCGCGGTATCCCGCGTGCCAAGGCGCAGGCGCTGCTCACCCGCGCTTTCGTCGCCGACGCGCTCGACCGCATCGGCCTGGACGAGGTGCGCGAGGCGTTCGTGGCCGACGCCGACGCCTGGCTGGAGCGGGTGTTGTGAGCGTTCGGACTGCCGGATCGGGAACGCCGCTGGACACGCTGGCCGACTTCCCGGCGATCCCGTCCGGCTGGGCCTATCTCGACACCGCGGCCACCGCGCAGAAGCCGCAGGTCGTCGTCGACGCGATCGCCCGTGCTTACGGCGAGACCTACGCCACCGTTCACCGTGGCGTGTACCAGCGTTCGGCCGAGATGACGCTCGCCTACGAAGCCGCGCGCGCGCGCATCGCCCGCTTCATCGGTGCGAGGTCGCCCGACGAGTGCGTCTTCGTCCGCGGCGCGACCGAGGGGATCAACCTCGTCGCTGCGTGCTGGGCCGCGACGCAGCTGAAGGCCGGCGACCGCATCATGCTGTCGATGCTGGAGCATCACAGCAACATCGTCCCATGGCAGATGGCGGCGGAGCGCGTCGGTGCCGCGATCGATGTGGTGCCGCTGACGCATGACGGTCGCATCGACCTCGACGCGATGAAGGCGATGCTCACCGATCAACATCGCTTCGTCGCGCTGACCCACGTCTCCAACGTCCTCGGCTCGATCCTGGATGTCCAGCGCGCGGTGGCACTGGCGCACGGCGTCGGGGCCAAGATCCTGATCGACGGTTGTCAGGCGGTGCCACGCCTTCCCGTCAATGCGGCAGCGCTCGGCTGCGATTTCTACGTCTTTTCTGGCCACAAGCTTTACGGTCCGACCGGCATCGGCGTGCTGTGGGGCAGGGCGGAGTTGCTGGACGCGATGCCGCCCTGGCAGGGCGGCGGCTCGATGATCGACAAGGTTAGCTGGCAGCGCACCACCTACGCACCGCCGCCCGGCCGGTTCGAGGCAGGCACGCCGCACATCGTCGGCGCGCTCGGCCTGCACGCCGCGATCGATTACGTCGACGCGATCGGTCTGGAGGCGATCCACGCGCACGAAACGACGCTGGTGACGCAGGCGCGCGACGCGTTGGGCAGCCTCAACAGCGTCCGCCTGCTCGGTCCGGACGATTCCGCCGGCATCGTCTCCTTCGCTGTGGAGGGGGTGCATCCGCACGATGTCGCCACCATCTTGGACGAGGGTCAGGTGGCGATCCGCGCGGGCCACCATTGTGCGCAGCCGCTGATGGAGGCGCTCGGCGTCGAAGCGACCGCGCGTGCCAGCTTCGGCGTCTATAACGGTCCGGCCGACGTCGATGCCTTGGTGACAGGCGTCGAACGCGTGACGCGCATTTTTGGGTAGGGATATTCGCATGAGCAGCTTCGAGGTCGAGCAGGTCGACAGCGTCGAGACGCCGCCCAAGGCGCGCGTCGATGACGCTCCCAAGTCGGTCGAGCGCGAACGCGATTACCTGTCCGGCTTCCTCGCGCAGAAGCCGCGAGACGACGTGCCCGGTGAGCCGGGCGGCGCATTGTACGAGGCGGTGATCGACGCACTGAAGGAAATCTACGACCCCGAGATTCCGGTCAACATCTACGATCTGGGCCTGATCTACGGCGTCGACGTGATTGACAACGGCGAAGCGGTCGTGACCATGACGTTGACGACGCCACACTGTCCTGTGGCCGAGTCGATGCCCGCGGAAGTCGAGATGCGCGTCGCCGCCGTGCCGGGCATCTCCGTCGCCGACGTCAATCTGGTCTGGGACCCGCCATGGGACCCGCAGAAGATGTCGGACGACGCCAAACTCGAACTCGGCATGTTGTAAGCTCCCCTCCCGCTCGCGGGAGAGGCTGGGGGAGGGCCTGTCCCCCGGAATGATCGCTGGTTTTCCAGGGACAGGCCCTCCCCCGACCCCTCCCGTGGATTGGAGGGGGGAGAAGTAAGATGGCCTCCACGCTCCGTCCGCGCCCCGCGCCGCTCCTACTGACCGCATCGGCGCAGGCGCGCATCGCGGCCCTTATGGCGCGCGCGCCCGATGGGGCTCTCGGCGTCAAGCTCTCCACCCCGCGGCGTGGCTGCTCGGGCCTCGCCTACTCGGTCGACTACGTCACCGAGGCCAAACCCTTCGACGAGCGGATCGAGACGCCCGGCGGCGTCCTGTTCGTCGACGGTGGCTCGATCCTCTATCTCGTCGGTAGCACGATGGACTGGGTGGAGGACGATTTCACCGCCGGCTTCGTCTTCGCCAACCCCAACGCCAAGGGTGCCTGCGGCTGCGGCGAGAGTTTCACCGTCTGATCCTCATCCCTGCCGCGACACATCGCCAGACCGGCCGCCAGCGGCTAGCGTGATCCCCGATCTGTAGAGGGGAGCTGTCATGGGTGGGATGTTTCGGCGCAAGGAGATCGTGCTGCCCGAGGGGCGCGGGCGGCTGTCGCGCACGTTATCCTGGCCGCATCTGGTCGCGCTCGGCGTCGGCGCGATCGTCGGCACGGGCATCCTGACGCTGATCGGCGTGGGCGCGGACCGCGCCGGTCCAGCGGTGATCCTGTCCTTTGCCATCGCCGGCGCGATCTGCGCCTGCGCCGCGCTCGCCTATGCCGAGATGGCGACGATGATGCCGGTATCGGGCAGCGCCTATACCTACAGCTACGCGGTGCTGGGCGAGGTGATCGCCTGGGTAGTCGGGTGGAGCCTGCTGGCCGAGTACACGCTGGTCGTGGCGACCGTCGCGGTCGGTTGGTCGGGCTATATGGTCGGTTTCCTGAGCGGGCTCGGCATCCATCTGCCGGGCGCGCTCACCCACGGGCCGACGCTGGTGGACGGGGCGGTCTCCGCCTGGGGCATCAACGTGCCCGCGCTCGTCATCGTCGCCGCGGTCGCCGCTCTGCTGACGCTCGGTACGCGGGAGAGCGCGACGATCAACGCGGTGCTGGTGGTCGTCAAGCTGATCGCCCTCGCCATCTTCGTCGCGGTCGCGCTCCCCTATTTTGACGGCGCCAACCTCCAGCCCTTCTCGCCGTTCGGTTTCGCCAAGACGATGGGGAGCGACGGTGTCGAGCGCGGCGTGATGGCGGCGGCGGCGATCATCTTCTTCGCCTTCTACGGCTTCGATGCGATCTCGACCGCGGCGGAGGAGGCCAAGAAACCTGGTCGCGACCTGGCGATCGGCATCGTCGGGTCGATGATCGCTTGCGTCGCCATCTACATGGTCGTCGCCGTCGCGGCGGTCGGCGCGCTGTCCTTCGCCCGCTTCGCCGACAGCCCCGAGCCGCTGGCGCTGATCCTGCGCGAACTCGGCCGCACCGGCGTGGCTACCTTCCTCGCGGCCTCGGCGGTGATTGCGCTGCCGACGGTGATCCTCGCCTTCCTCTACGGGCAGAGCCGCATCTTCTTCGTGATGGCGCGCGACGGGCTGCTGCCGGATCGTCTTGCCAAGGTATCGGCGCGCGGGGTTCCCGTCAGGATCACGGTGTTCACCGCGGCGATCGTGATGCTCTTCGCCGGCTTCCTGCCGATCGACGCGATCGCCGCACTGGCGAACGCGGGCACGCTGACGGCGTTCGTCGCGGTGGCGGTGTGCATGCTGGTGATGCGTCGTCGCGCGCCCGACATGGCGCGCCCATTTCGCACGCCCGCGGCCTGGCTGGTCGGCCTGGGGGCGATCGGCGGCTGTTTGTATCTGTTCGTCAGCCTGCCGACCCGGACGCAGTTGTGGTTCCTGGGCTGGAACCTGGTCGGGCTGGCGATCTATCTCCTCTACGCGCGTCACCGCGTGTCGAACGCCTGAGTTCGGGCATGCGAAGGGCGGCGGGGCCGAAACCCCACCGCTCTTCGTCGATCCCCGGTGCTTACGCCGCCAGTTTGCGGAGCACGTACTGGAGGATGCCGCCGTTCAGGAAATATTCCAGCTCGTTGACGGTATCGATCCGGCAGCGGGTGGCGAACTTGCTCGTCGAGCCGTCGGCGCGAACCAGCGTCACCTCCACATCCTGACGCGGGCGCAAGGACGCGACGTTCTGGATCGTGAACGTCTCCGACCCGTCGAGCTTCAGCGACTGGCGATCGACGCCGGCCGCGAACTGGAGCGGCAGGACGCCCATGCCGACCAGGTTCGAGCGGTGGATACGCTCGAAGCTCTCCGCGATCACGGCGCGGACGCCGAGCAGGTTGGTGCCCTTGGCCGCCCAGTCGCGCGACGAGCCCGTACCGTATTCCTTGCCCGCGACGACGACGAGCGGTGTGCCGTCCGCCTTGTGGCGCATGGCGGCGTCGTAGATGGGCATCACCTCGCCCTCGTATTTCGACATGCCGCCTTCGATGCCGGGGACCATCTCGTTCCGGATGCGGATGTTGGCGAAGGTGCCGCGCATCATGACTTCGTGGTGGCCGCGGCGGGCGCCGTAGCTGTTGAAGTCGCCGCGGCTAACCTGATGTTCCTGCAGGTATTTTCCGGCCGGCGAGTCCGCCTTGATGCTGCCGGCGGGAGAGATGTGGTCGGTGGTGATCGAATCGCCGAGGATCGCCAGCGGCTTGGCCTCGATGATGTCGGTCACGGGCGCCGGCGTCATCTCGAGCCCCTCGAAATAGGGCGGATTGGCGACGTAGGTGGAGCCGGCACGCCACTGGTAGGTGTCCGAGCCGGTCACGTCGATGCCCGACCATTTGGCATCGCCGCGGTACACGTCGCCGTAGCGCGCGCGGAACATGCCGTCGTCGATGTTGGCGTTCATCAGCGTCGCGACCTCGTCGTTGGTCGGCCACACGTCGGCGAGGAACACGTCCTGCCCGTCGGACCCCTGGCCGAGCGGCGTGGTGTTCATGTCGGTGACCACCGAGCCCTTCAGCGCGTAGGCGACGACGAGCGGCGGCGAGGCGAGGAAGTTGGCGCGCACGTCCGGCGACACGCGGCCCTCGAAGTTGCGGTTGCCCGACAGGACGGAGGCGGCGACGATGCCGTTGTCGTTGATCGCGGCCGAGATCGGCTCGGCGAGCGGCCCCGAATTGCCGATGCAGGTGGTGCAGCCGTAGCCGACGAGGTTGAACCCCATCGCGTCCAGATCCTCGGACAGGCCGGCCTTGTCGAGATAGTCGGTGACGACCTGCGATCCCGGCGCCAGCGAGGTCTTGACCCAGGGCTTCGGCGTCAGGCCGAGCGCGCGCGCCTTGCGGGCGACGAGGCCGGCGGCGACCAGCACGGAAGGGTTGGAGGTGTTGGTGCACGAGGTGATCGCGGCGATCACCACGTCGCCGTCGCCGATGTCGTGGTCACGGTCGGCGACCGCGACGCGGGCGGGCCGCTCCTTGTGGTAGACCTTGAACAGGTCGCTGTTGAACACCTCGTCCACCTTGCCGAGCGACACCTTGTCCTGCGGGCGCTTGGGGCCGGCGAGCGAGGGGACGACGGTGCCCATGTCGAGCTCCAGCGTGTCGGTGAAGATCGGATCGGGCGCGTCGTCGTGGCGCCAGAAGCCGTTCTCCTTGGCGTACGCCTCGGTCAGCGCGATCGTCTCCTCGGGCCGCGCGGTCAGGCGCATGTACTCGAGCGTGCGGTCGTCGACGGGGAAGAAGCCGCAGGTGGCGCCGTATTCGGGCGCCATGTTGGCGATCGTCGCGCGGTCCGCGAGCGTCATGGAGGCAAGGCCGGGGCCGTAGAATTCGACGAAGCGGCCGACGACGCCCTTGGCGCGCAGCATCTGGGTGACGGTCAGCACCAGGTCGGTGGCGGTGATGCCCTCGCCCAGCGCGCCGGTGAGCTTGAAGCCGACGACCTCGGGGATCAGCATCGACACGGGCTGGCCGAGCATCGCCGCCTCCGCCTCGATCCCGCCGACGCCCCAGCCGAGCACGCCGAGACCATTAATCATCGTGGTGTGGCTGTCGGTGCCGACCAGCGTGTCGGGATAGGCGATCAGCTTTTCGGCCGTAGCGAACTCGCCCGTCTCGGTCGAGGACCAGACGGCCTGGCCGATATATTCGAGGTTGACCTGGTGGCAGATGCCGGTGCCCGGCGGCACCACCTGGAAATTGTCGAGCGCCTTCGATCCCCATTTCAGGAACTCGTACCGCTCGCCGTTGCGCTGATATTCGAGGTCCATATTGTCGGCGAGCGCCTGCGGCGTGCCGAACTCGTCGACCATCACCGAGTGGTCGATGACGAGGTGGACGGGGACGAGCGGGTTGATCTTCTCCGGATCACCGCCGAGCGCGGTCATCGCGTCGCGCATCGCGGCCAGGTCGACCACGCAGGGGACGCCGGTGAAGTCCTGCATCAGCACGCGGGCGGGGCGATACTGGATCTCGCGATTGGACTTGCCGTCCTTCTGCCAGTCGACGATCGCCTGCATGTCGGCGCGAGTCACCGTCTTGCCGTCCTCGAAGCGGAGCAGATTCTCCAGCAGCACCTTCATCGAGAAGGGCAGGCGCGACACGTCGCCGAGCTGCGCGGCCGCCTTGGCGAGGCTGTAGTAATCGTAGCTCTTGCCACCCGCGGTGAGGGTGGAGCGGGTGTTCAGCGTGTCCTGTCCGATGGCGGTCATGGGGGTCCTTGGCTGACGGGCGCGCGAGGGCATGCGCGCGAGGGGAAGGGGATCGCCGCGGGCGATAGCAGGGGGCGGGGGGTTGGGGAAGGGCGGGGGAGTTTGCATTGTCACGCACATACCGTCATTAACCTGCCCGCAGCTGAAGGGCGTGGGACGTGAAACTGCGGCGATTGACGATCGACGGCTACAAGGCGCTGGACGATCTCTCGTTCGATATGCCCTATAACCTGCTTTTCCTGATCGGCACTAACGGTGCGGGTAAGAGTTCGGTGCTGCAGGCATTGTCCTTCGTGCGCGCATTCGCGAGCGGGAACGTCGATCAATTCATCTCGGATCGACAGTGGAAGTGGAGCGACGTCCGGCCACGCAAGAACCTTCGACCGGTGGGGAAAAGCGGCCGGGTGCGCGTGCTGCCGACCAAGAACCTGCAATTTCGCCTGCTGCTCGAACCCGAGACCGGCCATTCCATCGTGTGGGAGTTCAGCTGGAGCTACGTCGCGCAGCAGACGATGTCCGAGCAGATTTGGGACGTGGCACCGGACGCCGCGCCGCGCCGTATCTTCTCCTACGCGCGATCGACCCGCGTCAGTCCGGAGTCGTCGTCCGACAGCATCAAGGTGGACGACCTTCGGTTTCCCGGATCGGCGATGGCCCTGCTGCCGGTCGGCGCGATCAGCGAGGGACGGGCCGATGCGGCAATATTGAACGCGATCCGGAACTGGGCTCGCGGCATCACCTCGCTGGAACTGCTAAGCCCCGTCGCAATGCGCCGCAACACAAGGGGGCAGCCTCGCGACATTGGACCCAGAGGCGAGCGGCTCGCCGGATTTCTCGCCGCGCTGGGCCCGGCGGGGCGGGCACGGCTGGTGGATCGGCTGTCGACGTTCTACCCGTTGAGCGGCTTGGATGCCACGCGCAAGACGGCAGGCTGGATCGACGTACGCATCCAGGAGCCGTTCACCAATATCGCGCGTTTCACGCCGACGCATATGAGCGACGGGTTTCTGCGTATCCTGGCGTTGTGCGCGATTCCGGATTTCGCCGAGGACGTCAGCATGGTGCTGCTGGACGAGGTGGAGGACGGGATCGAGCCGCATATTCTTCCCGACCTCATCCGCTCGATAGCCGGCCAATCGCAGGCGCAGCTGCTGATGACCTCACATTCGCCGTTGCTGGTCAACTTCTTCGATGCCGACGAAATCAGGTTTCTGACGCGTGATGACGACGGCAGCACGATCATCGCGGAAACGGCGGACATGAAGTCGTTCGCGTCGTCGGCGCAATTTCTGGGCGTCGGCGAGATATGGGCGAATACCGCCGCCGACCGGCTTTCACGCGAAGCGCGACGATCCGACCGGCAAAGCGCCGGGAGGGACGATTCGACCGATGTCGAGCGCATCCGGCGGTTCGCGGCGGCGCGCTCGTGACGGTGCTGCTATGCGGGGAAGGATTCCACGACGTCGGGCGGCGGGACTGGGATCGCCGAGCGGGCGCTGACAGAACGAAGGAAGGATGGATGCAGCCGATCGTGGCGGCGCTGATCGGTCCTTGCGAGACGATCGCCCGGCGGCACCGAGAACTGGTGACGTTTCCGGGCAAGCAGGGCGGCCTGCCTGGCCAGGCGCGCAAGGCCGCGCTCGCGCGCGTGATGGCCGACGGCCTGCAATGCTCCGCATTGATCTACGCGACTGACGCCGACAGTAACGATCCCGCCGAGCGCGCGATGGTCGTCGCGGAGGTCGAGGCCGGGCTGGCATCGATCGACAACGACGTGGCTGCGGTCGCCTGCGTTCCCATGGGCACTTCCGAGGCATGGTTGCTGGCGGATGAGGCGGCGTGGCAGGGGGTAGGCCTGCGTGACGGACGTGCCCTCCCCGCAGCGTCGCCCGAGACGTTGTGGGGACGGCCCCGCGATCAGGCTGGCCAGCACCCGAAGGTCGTATTCGAGAGAGTCTGCGCGTCGGCGAACATCGAAGCCGATATGGCGATCAGGCGCGACATCGCGCACCTTTCCGATCTCGACACGATCGGCCGGCGATGCCCAGTCAGCTTTCCACCCTTCGCGGCGGCGGTGCGGGCCTTGATCGCTCCATAAACCGGGGGAACAAACCGTAGCGATACCCCTGTCCTACAAGCCCAGACCTGCGATATATGGTTCGCTCCTTTGCAACAGGGGAGCACAGAACATGGAGGACATCCTACCGCCGGAGAAGGCGCCGCGGGTGCGGCATGACGGGTGGACGGTGGCGCGGCAGACGGCGTTCTGCGAGGCGCTGGCGAAGAGCGGGTCGGTGACGGACGCGTGCGAGGTGGTCGGCAAGTCGACGACCTCCGCCTACAAGGCGCGCGAGCGGGTGCGCGGTTTTCGCAACCGCTGGGACGATGCCGTCGATGCGTCGCGGCCGTCGATCGAGTCGGAGGTGCGGCGGCGCGCGGTGGAGGGCTGGGACGAGCCGATCTTCCAGGGCGGCAAGCAGGTCGGCGTGCGGCGGCGCTATTCCGACACGTTGCTCAAGGCATTGTACCAGCGCGGGGTAGAGACGCCGCCGGAGATGAACGTGAAGAACGTTCCGATCGACGAGCTGGAGGCGTCGCTGCTGCGCAAGCTGGGGGCGCTCAAGCGCCGGTTGGAACGGGAGGCGACGGAGGAGAAGGCCGCCGCGGGCGCCGCGGCGGCGGAGGCGGCGGACCGGATGCGGGCGGCGGGACTGTGTCCCTGAACGACCGCCGGGAAGGGGCCGGGGAGGGGACGGGGATCGGGGGTGCCGCTCGGCCGTTGGGGACGGACCATCCCAGGAGAGACGCCCATGCCGACCGAGCAGCCGAACAACCAGCCGACCGACACCGCGCCGCAGCCGCTCGACGGGGAGAGCGCCGCGGCGGTGCTGTCCGACGGGCGGATGGACGATGCGCCGGGCGGCGGCGGGCTGATGGTGGCGGGCGCGGGCGGTGCCGATGCCGGCACGGCGATGGGCAAGGCGGGCGCGGCGACTCCCAACAGCCCGATCGATGCCGAACTGCCGCACGGCGGCGGCGAGGAACTGGCGGAGAAGGAGGCGCAGACGCGCGCGCTGGGGGACGAACCGTCGAACGAGTAGGGCTGGCCGTCGCCGCGGGCGGGGGGCGGGCCGGAAACTTCTCGCCGGCCGACGCTACGTCCCGCGGCGTTGGAGAGCCGAGGGGCCCGGCGCGGGGGTGATCGCCTCTCGCCGCCGGCTTGCGCCGTCGCCGCGCGCGTGCTCGGATGCGCGGCGGGAGAGATGAGCATGGCGACGCGTCCGAGCATTCCGAGCCCGCCGGGTCTGCCGGTCGTCGGGCACCTGCACCAGATCGCGCGCGCCGGGCTGGTCGGGCATCTGCTCAAGGTCGGGCGGGACTATCCGGACGGGTTGTTCAAGCTGCGTTTCGGGTCGCGGCTGGGCATCTTCACGGTCGATCCCGACATCGTCGCCGAACTCTCCGACGAGACGCGGTTCCGCAAGATGCCGGGGCCGGCGCTGCGCGTGGTGCGGCGGTTCGCGGGCGACGGGCTGTTCACCGCGTTCGGCGACGAGCCCAACTGGGGCAAGGCGCACCGCATCCTGCTGCCCGCCTTCTCGCAGCGGGCGATGCGCGGTTATTTCGACATGATCGTCGAGGTGTGCGACCAGCTGGTCGCCAAGTGGCGGCGCGCGAGCGGCACGGACGTGCTGGTCGCCGACGACATGACGCGGCTGACGCTCGATTCGATCGCGATCGCGGGCTTCGGGCACCGGTTCGACAGTTTCGCGCGGGAGGAGCTGGACAGTTTCCTGCTCGCGCTCGGCCGGGCGCTGGGGACGACGCTGTCGATGGTGACGCGGCTGCCGGTGCAGAACCGCTTCGCCCGGAAGGGACAGCGGCAGTACGACGCCGATATCGACGAGATGAACGCGCTGGTCGACGGGATCATCGCCGATCGCCGCCGGAATCCGACCGACGGGCGCGACCTGCTCAACCTGATGCTGACCGCGTTCGACCCGGAGACGGGCGAGCGGCTGGACGACGTCAACATCCGATACCAGGTGCTGACCTTCCTGATCGCGGGGCACGAGACGACAAGCGGCATGCTGACCTTCGCGTTCAGCTACCTGCTGCGCAACCCGGCGGTGCTGGCGCAATGTTACGCCGAGGTGGACCGGGTGATGCCGGGGGACGCGCGGCCCGATTACGCGCAGGTGGCGCGGCTGGAGGTGATCGAGCGGGTGCTGAAGGAGGCGCTGCGGCTGTGGCCGACGGCGCCGGCCTTCACGCTGGCGCCGTTCGAGGACGAGCTGGTGGGCGGCCGGTGGCTGCTGAAGAAGGATCGGCCGGTCAACGTCTTCGCCGCCGGGCTGCACCGCAATCCCAAGGCGTGGGACCGGCCCGACGAGTTCGACATCGACCGCTGGCTGCCCGACAAGGAGGCGGCGCATCATCCGCACGGGAGCAAGCCGTTCGGCAACGGCGCGCGCGCGTGCATCGGGCGGCAGTTCGCGATGGTGGAGGCCAAGATCGCGATGGCGATGCTGCTGCGCGCCTTCACGATCGCCGATCCGCATGGATACCGGCTGACGATCAAGGAGACGCTGTCGATCAAGCCCGACGCGTTCTTCATGCGCGTGCGCGAGCGGCAGCCGCACGAGCGGCTCTCGCTCGGCGCGACCCAGACGGCGGCCGAGGAGGAGGTCGGCGCGGTCGCGGGCACGGGAAGGCGGTTCGCGGTGCTGTACGGATCGTCGCTGGGCACCGCGCGCGACATCGCCGAGGAGATCGCCGAGCGGGCGCGCGTCGACGGGTTCGATGTGGTCGTGCGGTCGATGGACGACAGCTTCAAGGGCGGGGCGGCGCCGGAGGACCGGGTGCTGGTGGTCGTCACCGCGACCTATAACGGCCGCGCGCCCGACAGCGCGGTGGAGGTGGAGCGCGCGCTGGACGCGGGGGCGTTCGCGGGGGCGAGCTGGCCCGACGCGCAGTACGCGGTGCTGGGCATCGGCAACAGCCAGTGGCCCAATTACCAGTTCTTCCCCAAGCGGATCGACGCGGCGCTGGCGGCGACCGGCGCGACGCGGCTGGTGGCGCGCGCGGAAGCGGACGGGCAGGGCGATTTCGACGGTGCGGTGGCCGGCTTCGTCCGCGACCTGTGGCGCGCGCTGGGCGCGGAGGCGGGGCCGAACGAGGGCGACCGCGCGGCGCGGCTGACGCTGACGGCGGTCGACGCCGATGCGGCCCGCATGGGCGCGCTGCCCGAGCACGCGCAGCGGCTGGAGGTGGTCGCCAATGACGAGCTGGTGCGCCCTGCCGACGGATTGTGGGACTTCGCGCAGGAGCCGCCGCGGCCGTCGACCCGGCTGATCCGGCTGCGACTGCCGGAGGGGCAGACTTATCGGACGGGCGACCATGTCGCGGTGTACGCGCGCAACCGGCCCGAACTGGTGGAGCGGGTGATCGCGCGGCTCGACCTCCACGGCGACGAGCAGGTGCGGGTGGACGGCGCCGGCGGGCGGTTCCGGCATTTGCCGCTGGGGCAGCAGGTGAGCGTGCGGCAGTTGCTGACCGACTTCGTCGAACTGTCCGACCCCGTGTCGAAGCGCGCGCTGGCGGCGTTGCGCGAGGGCACGCGCTGCCCGGCGAGCAGGGAGGCGCTGGCGGCGCTGGAGGCGGACTACGACGCCGCGGTCGGCGCCCGGCGGCTGTCGCTGGTCGACGTGCTCGACCGGACGCCGGCGGCGTCCGCGACGCTGGCCGAGCTGGTCGAATGGTCGGCGGCCATTGCCCCGCGCTTCTACTCGATCGCGTCCACGCCGCTGAACGACGACCGGGTCGCGGACCTGATCGTCGGCACGACGGCGGCGCCCGCCTGGTCGGGCCTGGGCGAGCATCGCGGCTTCGCGTCCACCTACATGGCGGAGGTGGCGCCGGGCGAGCGCGTGTTCGGCTACGTCCGGCGGCCCAATCCGCCCTTCGCGCCGCCGGCCGACCCGGCCACGCCGACGATCCTGATCGGACCCGGCACGGGCTTTGCCCCCTTGCGCGGTTTCCTGGCCGAGCGGGCGGCGCAACGAGCGGCGGGCGAGGAGGTGGGCCGGTCGCTGCTCGTCTTCGGATGCCGCCATCCCGAGCACGACTGGTTGTGCCGGGACGAGATGGAGCGCTGGCAGGCGGACGGCGTCGCCGAGCTGCTGCTCGCCTTTTCCGCGTGGCGGCAGCATCCGTGGCGCTTCGTCCAGGACGCTTTGTGGGCGGAGCAGGAGAAGGTGTGGGCGCTGATCGAGGCGGGCGCGAGCATCTACGTCTGCGGCGACGGGCGCTTCATGGCGCCGGCGGTGCGCGACACGCTGATCCGCATCTGGATGCAGGCGACCGGCGGCGAGCACGCGCAAGGGTCGGCGTGGCTGGAGGAGATGATCGCCGGCGGACGGTTCCACCAGGACGTGTTCGGTTTCGGCAAATAGCGGGGGGAGCCTTATGCCTGAGCCGTCCGTGCTGAGCACAGTCGAAGCACCTTGTGGAGGCGTGCCCTTCGACTTCGCTCAGGGCGAACGGAGGTGAACATATTTGGTGGAATTCAGGTCTAGCGGGCCGAGCGGCGGCCGGCGAGCGACCCGTGCTCAACCGCCGGGCGAGTGCGGCGTGTGGTGCCGTTCGGCGGTCTCGATACACTCGGTCAGCAGCGCGGCGATCAGCGTGTCGCCGCAGGCATCGGCCTCCGCCAGCGCGTCGCGGAGGAGTTGCAGCAATCGGCTGATGTCGGTCGGCCCGGTCAAGCGCGAATCCTGATCTTGATCGCTGTACTTCTTGGTGAAAGCTCCATACCGCATTCGATACAATCTTCCTAGCCGGGCGGTTGGTGGGCGGCAGCGAGGAGCGGGTCGTGGCATTGTTCGACAATTGTCTGGATCTGGCGAAGACGCAAATCGCGTTGCGCGCGCTGCGATACGGCCATTTCCCGGGCGACATCTTCGACGAATATGCATGGGACATGATGTTGCACATGTATGTCGCCCGGCTGCGCGGGCAGACGATGTACGTCGACAACATCATCAACCTGACCTCCAAGAGCAAGGTGATCGGCGACCGGTGGATCCGTCACCTGTTGAACGACGCCATCGTCGCGGTGGACGGCGACGTGGTCGGGCTGACCGACACGGCGTTCGACCGGATGGACGCCTATCACCGGCAGGCGCTCGCCGCGGTGGCCTGACGCGGGCGGGCCGGGCGCGGCTTTCGTCGTCGGGCCGGGCGCGGCTTTCGCCGCCGGGCAAAGCGCGATACGCTGATCCCCGATGGCGCCCCGAGAGTGCCGCGATCGAGGAGAGCCGGCATGCAGCAGCTGAGCGCGCAGGACGCGGCGTTCGTGTACCTGGAGACGCCGCACACGCCGATGCATATCGGATCGGTAGCGATCTACGACCCCTCCACCGCGCCCGGCGGGTTCGTGCGATTCAAGGACATATTGGCCTTCATCGAGGGGCGGCTGTCGGGCGCGCGGAGCTTTCGCCAGCGGCTGGTGCGGGTGCCGTTCGACCTGGACCACCCTTACTGGATCGAGGACCCGGAGTTCGACATCGAGTTCCACGTCCGCCACATCGCGCTGCCCAAGCCCGGCGACTGGCGCCAGCTGTGCATCCAGGTGGCGCGGCTGCACGCGCGGCCGATGGACCTGACCAAGCCGCTGTGGGAGTTCACGATCGTCGAGGGCCTCGACCATGTCGAGGGGCTGCCGCCGGGCTGTTTCGCGTTGGTGTCCAAGGTCCACCACGCCGCGATCGACGGCATGTCGGGGGTGGAGATGTCGGCGGCGGTACACGACCTGGACCCGTCCGCCGGCGGCGTGGGCCGGCCCGACGAGTGGCGCCCCGACGACATGCCCAAGGTCGCCGACCTGCTGGCGCGGAGCTATTTCAACAACCTCGTCCAGCCGATGCGCGTGGTGGAGACGATCGGCCGGTCGCTGCCGGGCGTGGCGAAGCTGGGCCTGTCGGTGGGCAAGGGCGACGTGTCGCTGTCGGGCGCGCGGCCGGCGCCGAGGACGCGGTTCAACGGCAAGGTCTCGGCGCACCGGGTATGGGACGCGGTGCCGTTCCCGTTGAAGGACGTGCGCGCGATCAAGGATGCGGTGCCGGGGGCGACCGTCAACGACGTGATCCTGTCGGTCGTGGGTGGGGGGCTTCGCCGCTATCTGCTCGACAAGGGCGAGTTGCCGCAGGGCACGATGACGGCGATGGCGCCGATCTCCGTGCGCGGCGAGGGAGAGAAGGGCGCGCTGGGCAACCAGGTGTCGGCGATGGTGGTGGGACTGGGCACGCAGGTCGAGGACCCGGTGGAGCGGTTGCGCTTCGTCCACGGCGAGGCGGTGAATTCGAAGGCGCTGACCAACGCCGTCGGCGCGAAGAACCTGGCCGATTACTCGCAGCTGATCCCGTCCGGGCTCGCCGGACTGGCGGCGCGGCTGTACACGCGGGTGGGCGCGGCCAACGCGCACGCGCCCGTCTACAATTGCGTCGTCACCAATGTGCCGGGCAGCCGGGTGCCGCTGTATTTCGCCGGCGCCAAGATGCTGGGAATGTACGGCACGGCGCCGGTGTTCGACGGCATGGGGCTGATCTGCCCGGTGTACAGTTACGGTGACACGATCGCGGTGAGCTTCACCGCCGACCGGGCGATGCTGCGTGATCCGGACGCGTTCGCGGCGGCGCTGCGCGGCGCGTTCGAAGGGTTGCGCGCGGGCGCGATGCAACCTCCCTCCAGTCCGCCGGTTGAGGTCAAAGACCATGCGGCGAAGAAGCCGCGTCAGCGCAAAGGAGCGAAATGATGGCCGACGACAACATCGCGAACGCCGCGGCGGACGAGTCAAAGAAGAACGCCGACTTCGCCGCCAATCAGGCGAAAGCGGGCGCGGATCGTGCGGCCAATGCCGCCAAGTCGGGAACGGACGCGCTGCGCGATGGTGCGCAGAAGGCGCAGGGTGCTTTCCAGGAACGCGTTGTCGAACCGGCGAAGCGCGCGGGCGAGGCGATGCGCGAGTCGGGCCAGAAGCTGGCCGAGGGCGGCTCGACGATCGGCACCAGGATGATCGACCAGGCCGAGCAGAACGCGCGCGAGGCCTTTGCCGCGATGCGCGAGGCGGCGCAGGCCAAGGACATCAGCCAGGTGATGAAGATCCAGGGCGATTACCTGCGCGAACAAGGCACCCGATCGATGGCGCAGGCGCGCGAGATCGGCGATCTCATCATGCAGTTCGGGCGCGATGCGGTGGCGCCGTTGCGGGGTGGTGGGAACGGGTAAGCGAGTTCCTGATCCTGCCCCTGCGAGCGAATGGCGGGGATATTCCTTTCACCTCCCCGGCGAAGGCCGGGGCCCAGGTGGAGAAGGTTAGTACGTCATTCGGGCCGTCACCCGACTGGACCCCGGCCTTCGCCGGGGAGGTGGGGAGAGCAGGGGTTTCGCAACAGCTAGTCCGTGGCCGCGAGACCATGGATGGCATCATGGGGCTCGCGCGGGCGCTCGGACGTGACCCCCTTTTGTCAGCGCTGGTGCGCTGATACCTCCCCTTGAACGGGGAGGAACAGGAAGTCGTCAGGCGTTGCCTGCGGGGTAGACCAGGCCCTTGATGCCGCTGCGGTCGAAGGGGTGCCAGTCGCCCTCGGCCTGGGCGAGGCGGTCGGCGACGGCGTAGAGGACGGAGGGGTTGACGCCCAGGCCGCAATGGCTGCCGCGAACCTCGATATTTTCCGCCTCGGCACCTTCGGGCTCCAGGCAGTTCTGCCAGGCGACGATGCCGTCGCCCTTGGAGTAGATCGAGGTGGCCGGCATCCGCAGCGGGCTGGCGCTCTCGGCGATCTGGCCGCGGGTGTGGGGATCGTCGACGCGCTGGCCGGTCAGCCACTCATAGGTGCGCCAGACGTTGGTGGCGCGCGGGCTGCCGGTGAAGGGCGAGCCGAGCGTGATGACCTGGCGCACCGCCTCGGGCAGGCGCTGCGCGACGAGGCGGGCCATGACGCCGCCGAGGCTCCAGCCGACCAGGCTGACCTTGGTGCCGCACGCGTCGTGCAGTTCCTCCAGCTTGGCGACCAGCTTCTCGCCCTCGCGGCCGATCGCGCGGGGGCCGAGGTTGCGGCCGAGACCCCATTCGTGCGCGTCGTAGCCGAGGCGCTTGAGGAAGGAGCGCAGCACCACCGTGGAAGCGTCGGTGGTGATGAAGCCCGGCAGCACCAGTAC
This sequence comes from Sphingomonas rubra, assembly GCF_900115745.1. Classification (GTDB taxonomy): domain Bacteria; phylum Pseudomonadota; class Alphaproteobacteria; order Sphingomonadales; family Sphingomonadaceae; genus Sphingomonas; species Sphingomonas rubra. The sequence goes on from NZ_FOXP01000006.1 coordinate 58,133, forward strand.
CGAGTGGCCGTCGCCGCGCGGCGCGCGCGCCAGCAGCGGCGCGGCGAGCGGCAGCGAGGCGAACTCGGCCATCGCGCGCGGCAGCTCGGTCAGCGCCAGCAGGTGCGAGGGGGCCTTGATGTCGGCGCGACGTCGCGCCGCGTAGGGATGGGCGGTCGCCATCGTCAGAAATCTCCGTTGCAGTGCAGCATGAACGTTCCGGTGCGTCGATTGTTCAGGTTGTTCCAAAGGCCTGCTGTCGCGCCGCCACGCGGGCGGCGTCGTAGGCGAGGATCGCGAGATCGTGCGGGACGCCGTCGCGGCCGCGGACGTGATCCTTGAGCAGCGCCTCCGCGCGGAAGCCCAGGCTCTCGAACAGGGCGAGCGAGCCGGCCTGGTCCGGGGTCATCTGCGCGGTGAGCTTGGCCAGGTGGTGACCGCGGGCGGCGGCGAAGACGCATTCGAGAAGGTCGCGGCCGAGGCCGTGGCCGCGCAGGGAGGCGGCGACGAGCAGGCGGACCTCGCCGACGTGCGCGCTCCAGCCGAGAGGATCGCGGACCAGCGCGGCGGTGCCGAGGATCGCGCCATCCTCCGCCACGGCGACGAAGCTGTCGATCCAGCCCTCCTCGATCGCCGACAGCCAGGCGGCGATGACGCGGGGGTGGCGCAGGTCGCGGCCGAGGAACAGCAGGTCGTGTTCCGGCAGGGCGGCGGCGAAGGTCGCCATCGCGTCGCGATCGGACGGTTCGAAGCGGCGGATCGTGTGGTTCACGCCTTTGACTTTCTCATTGGGATCGCTCTCCGAGCCATACGACGAGGTTCGGCCACAGCCGCTTCTTCGCGTTGGCCCCGGCGACCAAACTCACATGGCCGCCTTTCAGCACCATCTCCCGCTTGTCGGTCGAGCCGATCAGGTCGAGGAGCGGGGCGGACGCCGCGGGGGGCACGATATGGTCGTGCTGCGCGGCGACGTGGAGGAAGGGGGCGGTGACGCGCGCGAGATCGATCGGGCGGCCGCCGACGGTCATGCTGCCGCGAAGCAGCCGGTTCTCCCACATCAGCTGCTTGGTGGTGGCGCGGAAATACTCGCCGGCGAGCGGCAGGATGTCGGCGCCCCAGCGATCGAACATGCGGTGCGCGCGCACGAACTCGTCGTCGTGGAGATTGTCGTAGAGGCGCAGCTGGCCGGCGGCGCGCGAGCCGGGGCGGAGCATGTCGAAGGCGGTGTAGAGATAGTCGCCGGGGCAGTTGCCGAGCGTGTCGACGAGGTGGTCGACGTCGAAGAAGCGGCGGTCGGCCCAGGCCTGGAACATCTCCATCTTCGAGAAGTCGACGGGCGTGGTGAAGGTGACGAGGTTGGCGAGCGGGTCCGGGTGGAGTGCCGCCCAGAGAAGCGAGAGGACGCCGCCGAAGCAGTAGCCGACGACCGACAGGTCGGGCTCGCCCGTCTCCTCCGCGACGTGGGCGACGGCCGAGGGGAGGAAATCGAGGACGTAGTGTTCCAGGGTGAGGCGACGCTCGTCGGGGCGGGGGGCTTCCCAGTCGAGCATGAACACGTCGAACCCGGCGTCGAGCAGGAACTCGACCAGGCTCTGCCCGGGCACCATGTCGAAGATGTAGCCGCGGTTGGTGGTGGCCATGACGAGCAGGACGGGGACGCGGTACACGTCGTCGACGCGCGGGTGGTAATGGTAGAGGCGCATGGTGCCGCGCTCGACCAGCACGTCCTTGGGGCTGGCGCCGAGGGTGGGGCCGGAGGTGGTGAAATAGCCCAGGCCCTTGATGTTGCGCTTCAGCGCGCGGTCGAACTCGGCCTGGGCGGCGGTGAGGAGGTCGGGGGTGGGGGGCATCGTCTAGACCGCTTCCATGTGCGGTTTCTCGTCACCCCGGGCCTGTCCCGGGGTCCAGAGCCAGGCAGCGGTGCCGTTCGTGGCCCTGGATGCCGGGACGAGCCCGGCATGACGTACGTTTGAGGCGAGATGGAACGGTACGCTCAACCCTGCGGCTCGGGTGGTTTGCGGGTGCGGGTGGGGCGGACCTTGGGGGGAGCGGGCGCGCGGGCGCCGAGGGCGGACTCGATCCGGGCGAGGCTTTCCTCGATGCCCGCGATGCGGGCGGAGAGCTGCTCGAACTCGGTGCGGCTGGGCATGTTGGCGGCGGCGAGGGCGCGGGTGCTCGCCTCCTTCCACGCGGCCTGGGCCTGGAGGGTGGCACCCTGCGCCCCGTGCATCGCGCGGCTCCACTCGTCGGAGCGGAGCGCGTCGCCACCGACGGTGTTGGCCATCTTCTCCCATTCGCCCAGCATCGCGCGGAAGAACGCGGCCGGATCGTTCGTCGTCATGGGGGGAAGTGTTCACCCGATGCGAGTGGGCGTCAACCCTCCGTGCGCGGGGCGCCCGACGGGGTGACGGGGCGGGGGCCGTCGGCGGTCGCCTCCAGCGAACTGTCGCCGCCGAGCACCTGGTAGAGGGTGACGCGGTTGGAGGCGGCGACGAGCTGCGTCGCGACGAAGGTGCGCTGCGCGGTGTAGAAGGTGCGCTGCGCGTCGAGCGTGTTGAGGAAGGGCGTGATGCCGCCGCGATAGGCGGCGTCGGTCAGGCGGAGCGTGTCCTGCGTGGCGACGAGGTTGCGGCGGTTGGCGGCGAGCTGCGCGTCGATTGTGCCGGCGCGGGCGAGCGCGTCGGCGGTCTCGCGGAAGGCGGACTGGATCGAGCGTTCGTAGCTGGCGAGCGCGGCGTCGCGCTGCGCCTGGGTGAAGCGCACGTTGGCGCGCGCGGCGCCGGCCTGGAAGATCGAGTAGCTGGCCTGCGGCGTGACCGAGTAGTTGAACGCGTCGCCGGTGAAGAGCGACGACAGGGCGGTGGAGGCGAGGCCGACGATGCCGGTCAGCGAGATGCGCGGGAAGAGCGCGGCGCGGGCGGCGCCGATTTCCGCGTTGGTGGCGCGCAGCTCGTACTCCGCCTGAACCACGTCGGGGCGGCGCAGGAGGATGCGCGAGTCGAGCCCGGCGGGCAGCGCGGCGATGGTGGGGGCGGCCTCGTCGATCCCGGCGGGGAGCAGCGCGCCCTCGACCGGCTGGCCGACGAGCAATTGGAGGAGGTTGCCGTCCTGCGCGACGGCCGTGCGCTGCTGCGCGAGGTCGGCCTCGGCGACGGCGAGCACCTGTTCGGCCTGGCGGACGTCGGTGCGCGGGGAAATGCCGCCGGCGCGGCGCGCGTCGGTGAGCTCGACCGAGCGGCGCGACGCGGCGACCGTATCCTCGGCGATCTTGAGCAGCGTGCGGTCGGCGGCGTAGGTCAGCCACGCGTCGGCGATGTCGCCGACCAGCGTGACGCGTACGGTGCGCGCGGCGGCCTCGGTAGAGAAATAACGGTCGAGCGCGGCACGGCTGAGGCTGCGGATGCGGCCGAACACGTCGAGTTCGAACGCGGTGGTGGCGAGGCCGACCGACCAGGCGCTGCCGCCGCGCGAGCTGGTGACGATCGTGCCGCCGGTGCCGGTTCCCGTACCGCCGGTGCCCGTGCCCGTGCCCGTGCCCGTGCCCGTGCCGCCGGTGCCGATGCCCGTTCCGCCGCCGGTGCCGGTGCCCGTTCCGCCGCCGGTGCCGGTGCCGCCCGGACCGTTGCCGGTGCCGGCGCCGGTCGCGTTGGCGGCGCCGCTGCCGCCGCCCTGGTAGCTGTAGCGACCGGTGGCATCGAGCGTCGGGAACAGGTCGGCGCGCTGGATGCGGTACTGCGCGCGTGCCGCGTCGATGTTGGCGGCGGCGACGCGCAGGTCGCGGTTGTTGGCGAGCGCGCGCTCGATGATCCGCTGGAGGCGGGGGTCGGTGAAGACGGACGCGTAGGTGATCTGCGGCAGCGCCGCCTCCGACTGGCGGAGATAGGCGTCGCCGACCGGCCAGGAGGGGGGGACGGGCAGGTCGGTGCGGGTGTATTTGGGGGCCATGGAGCAGGCGGTGGTGGTCGCCAGCAGCGTCAGCGTAAGGGCTGTCCTCAGGCGCTTGGTCATGCCGGGCTGGTGCCGGCATCCGGAGTCAGGGGCGTCGGCGTTCGTGGCCCTGGATGCCGGGACTAGCCCGGCATGACGGGAGGATGGGGTATCGATCATCATGCCGGCTCCGGCCGGTGAGGGCCTTGCATCTGGGGTGGGCCGTAGGGCTCGTCGTGGTCGTCGCCCCCGTCGCCGTCACGCTTGTCGCCGTCCTTGCCCTGGAAGCCGGTCGGGCGGCCGCGAAGCTTCGCCATGCCGTCGCGGACGCCGCGGCGGACGAGGACGAAGAAGAGCGGGATGTAGAAGATCGCCAGGAAGGTCGCCGACAACATGCCGCCGATCACCGCGGTGCCGATGGCGATGCGGCTGTTGGCGCCCGCGCCCGTCGAGATGGCGAGGGGGAGCACGCCGAAGATGAAGGCGAACGACGTCATCAGGATCGGGCGGAGACGGATCTTGGCGGCCTCCAGCGCGGCGTCGAGCACGCGCTTGCCGCCACGTTCGGCCTGTTCGGCGAACTCGATCATCAGGATCGCGTTCTTCGCCGCCAGGCCCATCGTCGTCAGCAGGCCGATCTGGAGATAGACGTCGTTGGTCAGGCCGCGCAGCGTGACGAAGGCGATGGCGCCGATCAGCCCCAGGGGGATGATGAGGAGCACGGCGAACGGGATCGACCAGCTCTCGTACAAGGCGGCCAGGCACAGGAACACGACCAGAATCGACAGGCCGTAGAGGATCGGCGCCTGGCCCGAGGACACGTCCTCCTGGAAGGACAGACCGGCGAGCGCGACGGAGGTGCCGGGGATCTGGCCCGCCAGCCGCCGCATCGTCTCCAGCGCCTGACCCGAGCTCTGGCCGGGGGCGGCCTGGCCCTGGAATTCGAAGGACGGGATGCCGTTGAAGCGCGACAGCGACACCGGCGCCTGCTGCCAGCTGGTCCGCGCGAAGGAGGAGAAGGGCGCCATCTGCCCGGTCGATCCGCGCACGAACCACTGGTTGATGTCGTCCGGCTTCGACCGGTAGGGCGCGTCGCCCTGGACGAAGACGCGCTTGACGCGACCGCGGTCGAGGAAGTCGTTGACGTACTGGCCGCCCCAGGCGACCGACAGCGTCGAGTTGACCGTCGCCTGGTTGAGGCCGAGCGTCGCCAGCTTCTGCGCGTCGGTATCGACCTTCAGCGTCGGCACGTCGGGCAGTTCGGTCAGGCGGACGCCGACGAGGCCGGGCTCGGCAGCGGCGGCGGCGAGCAGCTTGTCGCGCGCGGCGGCGAATTGCTGCTGGCTCATGCCGCTGGTGTTCTGGAGTTCGATCGTGAAGCCGTTCGACTGGCCGAGGCCGCGGACGGCGGGCGGCACCAGCGCGTAGACCTGCGCGTCGCGGAGGTTGGAGAAGGCGGCGGAGGCGCGGCCGGTGATCGCCTCGGCACTGTTCTCCTTGCCCTCGCGCAGGGACCAGTCCTTCAGCGCGGCGAAGCCGATGCCGGTGTTCTGCCCGCCCGGCGAGCCGCCGCCGCCGACCCCGCTGACGGTGAACATCGTTGCGACGTTGCTCTTCTCGTTGCCGACGAAATATTTCTCCACCTCCTTCTGGACCTCGAAGGTGCGGTTCTGGGTGGAGCCGGGGGGCAGCTGGAACTGGACAATGGCGATGCCCTGGTCCTCGGTCGGCAGGAAGCCGGTGGGCAGGCGCAGGAACAGGAAGGCGAGCAACACGATGGCGCCGACATAGATGCCGAGCCACAGCCATTTGGCGGCGACGATCTTCTTTACCGCGCCGACGTAGCGGTCGCTGGTGCGGTCGAACCAGTTGTTGAAGCCGTCGCGGACGCGGGCGAAGAAATGCGCCACCCTGGGGAATTTGCGGCCGAGCCAGCCATCCTCGATCTCGTCGCCGTTCTCGTCCTTCTTCTTCTGTTTCAGGAGCGTGGCGGTGAGCGCGGGGGAGAGGACGAGGGCGACCACGACCGACAGCACCATCGCCGAGACGATGGTGAGCGAGAACTGGCGGTAGATGACGCCCGTCGATCCGCCGAAGAACGCCATCGGCAGGAACACCGCCGACAGGACGAGCGCGATGGCGATCAGCGCCACGGTGATCTCGTCCATCGACCGGATCGTCGCCTCGCGCGGGGTGAGGTCGGGGTCCTCCTCCATCAGGCGCTCGACATTCTCGACCACGACGATGGCGTCGTCGACGAGCAGGCCGATGGCGAGGACGAGGCCGAACAGCGTCAGCGTGTTGATCGAGAAGCCGGCGAGGTAGAGCACGCCGAACGTGCCGAGCAGCACCACCGGCACCGCGATCGTCGGGATCAGCGTCGCGCGCCAGCTCTGCAGGAAGACGAACATGACGAGGACGACGAGGATCATCGCCTCGACCAGGGTGTGGACCACCTCCTCGATCGACAGCTTGATGAACTCGGTCGAGTCGTTGACGAAGCTGTATTCGTAGCCGGGGGGGAAGTTCTTGGCCGCCTCGGCGACCTGCGCCTTGACCAGCTCGGCGGTCTCCAGCGCGTCGGCGCCGGGGGCGAGCAGGACGGCGATGCCGGCGCCGGGATGCTGGTTGATGCGGCTGCGCGCGGCGTAGTTCTCGGCGCCCAGCTCGACCCAGCCGACGTCCGACACGCGCACGGTGGCGCCGTCGGTGGTGGTCTTGAGGACGATGTTGCGGAACTGCTCGGGCGTCTGGAGGCGCGACTGGGCGGTGACGACGGCGTTGAGATACTGGGTGTCGGGCGACGGCTGGCCGCCGATCTCGCCGGCGGCGACCTCGGTGTTCTGGTTCTGGACGGCGGTGATGACGTCGGACGGCATCAGCTGCACGGCGTTGAGCTTGTTCGGGTCGAGCCAGATCCGCATCGCGTATTGCGAGCCGAACACGTTGGTGTCGCCGACGCCGGCGGTGCGGCCGAGCGGGTCCTGGAGCGTCGAGGTCAGGTAATCGGAGACGTCGCGGTTGGTGGACCGGTCGGTGGTGTCGTAGACGGCGGCGATCAGCAGGAAGTCGGGGTTAGACTTGCGGACGATCAGCCCCTGCTGCTGCACCTGCTGCGGCAGGCGGGCGAGCGCCTGCTGGACCTGGTTCTGGACCTGGACCTGGGCGATGTCGGGATCGATCCCCTTGTCGAAGGTGCAGGTGATCGTCACCTGGCCGCGGCTGGACGAGGTGGACTGGAAATAGAGCAGGCCGTCGATGCCGGTCAGCGTCTGTTCGACCACTTGGGTGACGGCGTTCTGGAGCGTCTGCGCATTGGCGCCCGGATAGGTGGCGCGGATCGTGACCTGCGGGGGAGCCACGTCCGGATATTGCGCGATCGGCAGGGCGAGGATCGCGCCGATGCCGCCCAGCATGATGAGGATCGCGATCACCCAGGCGAAGATCGGGCGATCGATGAAGATGCGGGAGATCATGGAGGGCTCAGCCGCCCTTCTGCTTGGACTGGGCGTCGCCGCCCTGGCCCTCTGGCGGTGCCTGGACGCGCTGCGGCGTGCCGGCGGGAACGGGCTTGATGCCCTGGCCGGGCCGGAGCTTGCTCAGGCCCTGGACGATCACGCGGTCGCCTTTTTTCAGCCCTTGCGTCACCACCCAATATTGCCCTTGCGTGCGATCGGCGGTGACTTTCCTCTGCACCGCCTTGTTGCCGGGGCCGACCAGGATCACGGTGGCGTTGCCCTGCGGATCGCGGCTGACGCCCTGTTGCGGCACCAGGAACGCATTGTCGTTGATCGCCTGGGCGAAGCTCGCCCGCACGAACATGCCGGGCAGTAGCAGGCCCTGCGGATTGGGGAAGCGGGCGCGCAAGGTGGTGGTGCCGGTGGTCGGATCGACCAGCGCTTCCGAGAATTCCAGCGTGCCGGTCTGGCCATAGTCGCTGCCGTCGGGCAGTTTCAGGCGGACCTGCGCGGTGGTCGCCGACACGCCCTGTTGCTGGAGCGAGCGGCGCAGCGAGAGCAGCGCGTCGGCCGACTGCTGGATGTCGACGAACATCGGATCGAGCCGCTGGATCTGCGCCAGCGGATCGGCCTGCGTCGCGGAAACCAGCGCGCCGACGGTGAACAGCGAGCGGCCGATACGCCCGGTGATGGGCGCGGGCACGGTGGTGAATTTCAGGTTGATCCGCGCCGTCTCCAGCGCGGCGCGCGTCTGCCCCACCGAGGCGGTCGCCTGGCGCGCCTGGGCGACGGCGTTGGTGTAATCCTGCTTGGAGATCGCCTCGATCTCGGCGAGCGGGCGGTAGCGATCGGCCAGGATGCGCGTCGCCTCCTGATTGGCGCGCGCGCTGGCCAGGTTCGCCTGCGCCTCGTTGGCGGCGGCGCGGTAGAGGCGGGGGTCGATCTCGTACAAGGGCTGGCCGCGGCGGACCAGCGCGCCCTCCGTGAAGAAGCGGCGGCGGATCAGGCCGGTGACCTGCGGGCGCACGTCCGACCGCTCGAACGCGGTGGTGCGACCGGCGAGCTCGGTGACCAGCGCGGCGGAGGTCGGCTGGACGACGACGAAGCCGACCTGCGGCGTGCCCTGACCGGGTTGACCGGCCTTGCCCTGTCCCTTCTGCGCGGCCTCGTCCTTGCCGCCGCACGCGGCGAGCGCCAGGACGAGGGCGAGACACGCGGCGGCGGGCCGCACGTGATGGAGTCGCAAGATAGGCCGTTCCGTTTTCTGGGCGGACACGCCGCGGCGCGCGCCGATTGGTTGCCGAGGCTGCCATATTGTGCGCGGGCGGGCGGCACGGATCAAGCGCCGATGAGTTGAAAAGCCCATGGATGTTGTCGCAGATTGTACCGACGCCGACAAACGCCTCGCCGCCGAGGCGGCCGCGCGCGAGGTGCGGGCGGGGATGCTGGTGGGGCTCGGCACCGGCTCCACCGCGGCGCACGCGATCCGGGCGATCGGGGCCGCGGGCCTGGCCATCGAGGCGGTGGCGACGTCGGAGGCGAGCGCGGCGCTGGCCCGGTCGGTGGGGATCAGGGTGCGCGACTTCGCCGGCGTCGCGCGCGTCGACCTGACGATCGACGGTGCCGACGAGATCGACGACCGGTTCCGCGCGATCAAGGGCGCGGGCGGGGCGATGCTGCGCGAGAAGGTGGTGGCCGCGGCGAGCGACCGGATGGTGGTGATCGCCGACGCGTCCAAGCGGGTGGCGACGATCGGCGCGGCGAAGCTGCCGGTGGAGGTGCTGCCGTTCGCGCTGTGCTACGTCGCCGATGCGCTGGCCGCGATGTTCGGGGTCGTGGAGGCGCGGGCCGGATACCTGACCGACAACGGCAATCCGGTGCTCGACTGCCGGGGCGCGCGGGTGGACAACTGGCGCGACCTCGCCCGCCGGCTGGACGCGGTGCCCGGCGTGATCGGGCACGGGCTGTTCCTGTTGGAGGTCGACGCCGCCTATATCGCCGATCACGGCACCGTTACGCGACTGGAACGAGAGCGCAGGGCGGGTTAGGGGCGCAACCGGCGCGGCGGCGATGCGTTGCGCCTTCGAACCCGAGTTCCAAGCTGAGGATTTCCCATGTCCAGTTCCGAGGCCCCCGCGGCCGTCAAGCCCGTGCCCGGCCTGCACGAGGACGGGTCGCCCGAGCGGCTGGCGATCGACACGATCCGCACCCTGTCGATGGACGCGGTGCAGAAGGCGAACAGCGGCCATCCCGGCACGCCGATGGCGCTGGCGCCGGTTGGCTGGACAATCTGGTCGCAGTTCCTCCGCTACGATCCCGCGCATGCCGACTGGCCCAATCGCGACCGGTTCGTGCTGTCGGTCGGTCACGCGTCCATGCTGCTGTACAGCCTGATCCACCTGGCGGGGATCGAGGAGATCGGCGCGGACGGCGAGAAATCGGGCAAGGAGGCGGTCAGCCTCGCCGATATAGAGCAGTTCCGGCAGCTGTCGTCGAAGACGCCGGGGCATCCGGAGTACCGCCACACCACCGGCGTCGAGACGACGACGGGGCCGCTGGGCGCGGGTTGCGGCAATTCGGTCGGCATGGCGATCGCCGAGCGCTGGCTGGCGGCGCGGTACAACAAGCCCGGTTTCCCGGTGTACGACCATGACGTGTACGTCCTGTGCGGCGACGGCGACATGATGGAAGGCGTCTCCGCCGAGGCGGCGAGCCTGGCCGGGCATTTGAAGCTGTCGAACCTGTGCTGGATCTACGACAGCAACCACATCTCGATCGAGGGCGGCACCGACCTGGCGTTCGACGAGGACGTCGGCCTGCGCTTCAAGGCCTATGGCTGGAACGTCCTGCACATCGACGACGCCAACGACACGGGCGCGATCGCGGCGGCGTTGCGGACGTTCCGCGAGACGAACGACAAGCCGACCTTTATCGTCGTCCACTCGGTGATCGGCTGGGGCAGCCCCAAGGCGGGCAGCGAGAAGGCGCACGGCGAGCCGCTGGGCGAGGACAATGTCCGCGCGACCAAGAAGGCGTATGGCTGGCCGGAGGACAAGTCGTTCTACGTGCCGGACGGGGTGGCGGAGGCGTTCAAGGCGTCGATCGTCGAGCGTGGACGGCCGTTGCGCGACGAGTGGGTCGCGATGATGGACCGGTATCGCGCCGAGCATCCCGAGCTCGCCGCCGAGCTGGACCTGCTGCTCAAGGACGAGCTGCCGGCGGACTGGGACGCCGACATTCCCGAGTTTCCGGCCGACGAGAAGGGGCTGGCCAGCCGCGATTCGTCGGGCAAGGTGCTCAACGCGCTGGTCAAGCGCGTGCCCTGGGTGGTCGGCGGCTCGGCCGACCTGGCGCCGTCGACCAAGACGGACATCAAGGGCGCCGATTCGTTCGAGGCGAGCAATTACGCGGGCCGCAACTTCCACTTCGGCGTGCGTGAGCACGGCATGGGGGCGGTGGTGAACGGCATGGCGCTGTCGCACCTGCGGTCCTACGGCTCCACCTTTCTCGTCTTTCTCGATTACATGCGGGCGCCGGTGCGCCTGTCGGCGATCATGGAACTGGGCGCGGTGTGGGTGTTCACGCACGATTCGATCGGCGTCGGCGAGGACGGGCCGACGCATCAGCCGATCGAGCATCTGGCGACGATGCGCGCGATCCCCGGCCTCGACACGATCCGGCCGGGCGACGCCAACGAGGTGGCCTGGGCATGGCGCGCGGCGCTGGAGAAGGCCGACCGGCCGACCGCGCTGGTGCTGTCGCGCCAGGCGCTGCCGACGCTCGACCGGAGCAAATACGCGAGCGCGGAAGGCGTGATGAAGGGCGGTTACGTGCTGGCCGACTGCGACGGCGAGCCGGAGGTGATCCTGATGGCGACGGGCAGCGAGCTGGCGCTGGTCGCCGCCGCGCACGAGACGCTGAAGGGCCAGGGCGTGCGCAGCCGCGTGGTGTCGATGCCGAGCTGGTTCCGCTTCGAATTGCAGGACCAGGAATATCAGGACGCGGTGCTGCCGCCGGGCGTGCACGCGCGCGTCGCGGTGGAGATGGCCGGGTCGATGGGTTGGGACCGTTACGTCGGGCGCGCGAGCACCGGCGGGCGGACGATCACCATGTCGACCTTCGGCGCGTCGGCGCCGCTCGCGAAGCTGCAGGACAAATACGGGTTCACGTCGGATAATGTGGCGAAGGTCGCGCGCGAGGCGATGGAAGCTGCGTCGTAAAGCCGTCACGCCGGGCTTGTCCCGGCGTCCAGGGTCAAGCAGCGTTGCGTTAACGACCCTGGATGCCGGGACAAGCCCGGCATGACGAATGTGGAAATGCTGAGATTGAGGATTAGGCCAGATGGGTAAGCTCAACGATCTATCCGCCGCGGGCACCGCGGTGTGGCTCGACTTCGTCGACCGCAAGTTCCTGGAAGAAGGCGGGCTGAAGAAGCTGGTCGCCGAGGACGGGCTGACCGGCGTCACCTCCAACCCGTCGATCTTCGAGAAGGCGATGGGCCACGGCGAGGCGTATGACGAGACGCTGGCGTCGTTCGACAAGGAACATCCGGACGCGGCGACGATCGACCGGTACGAGCATCTGGCGATCCAGGACATCAAGGCGGCGGCCGAGACGCTGAAGCCGGTGTACGACCGGCTGGACGCGGCCGACGGTTACGTCAGCCTGGAGGTCTCGCCCTACATCGCCGACGACACCGACGCGACGATCGCCGAGGCGAAGAAGCTGTGGGACGCGGTCGACCGCGAGAACGTGATGATCAAGATCCCCGGCAGCGCGGCCGGGGCGCCCGCCATCGCGGCGACGATCGCGGCGGGCATCAACGTTAACGTCACGCTGCTCTTCTCGCTGGAGGCGTACCAGAGGGTCGCCGAGGCGTACGCGATGGGGCTGGAGGAGCGGGTCCGCCAGGGCCAGCCGATCGACCGGATGGCATCGGTCGCGAGCTTCTTCGTCAGCCGGATCGACACCACGATCGACAAGCAGATCGACGAGCGCGTGGAGAAGGGCGACGCGGAGGCGGACGCGCTGAAGGCATTGCGCGGCAAGGTGGCGATCGCCAATGCCAAGCTGGCCTATGCCTGGTATCAGGAGTTCGTCGCGTCGGAGCGCTGGCAGGCGCTCGCCGCCAAGGGCGCGCGGCCGCAGCGATTGTTGTGGGCGTCGACCGGGGTCAAGGACCCGGCCTATCCGGACACGCTCTACGTCGACACGCTGATCGGCCCTGACACGGTCAACACCATGCCGCCCAAGACGATGGACGCGTTCCGCGAGCGCGGCACGGTGGCGGAGACGCTGACGCAGGACGTGGATCAGGCGCGGGCGGTGATGGCGGAGGTCGACCGGCTCGGGCTCGACCTGCCGGGCGTCACCGACACGCTGGTGCTGGAGGGCGTGGCGTCGTTCGCCAAGGCGTTCGACGACCTGATGGACGCGATCGCAAAGAAGCAGCCGGCGGCCTGACCTTCTCTCACGGGAATTGCATATGAAGCTGGGAATGATCGGCCTGGGCCGGATGGGCGGCAACATGGCGCGGCGGCTGATGGCCGGTGGGCACGAGGTGGTCGCCTATGACCGCGACGAGGAAGCGGTGAAGAAGCTCGCCGCCGAGGGCGCGGTCGCGGCCTCCTCGCTGGACGACATGCGCGGCAAGCTGGTGGCGGGCGGCGACGGGCGCTCGATCTGGTGGGTGATGCTGCCCGCGGGCGAGATCACCGAGACCACCGTCGAGACCATCGCGCGCGATGCCAAGGCGGGCGACGTGGTGATCGACGGCGGCAACAGTTTCTACAAGGACGACGTCCGCCGCGCCAAGGCGCTGGCCGAGAAGGGCATCGATTACGTCGACGTCGGCACCTCGGGCGGGGTGTGGGGTCGCGAGCGCGGATACTGCATGATGATCGGCGGGCGCGAGGAGACGCTGACCTATCTCGACCCGATCTTCGAGACGCTGGCGCCAGGCAGGGGCGATATTCCGCGCACGCCGTACGACCGGCCGGAGGGTGACGACTGGCGCGCCGAGAAGGGGTTCATCCATGCCGGGCCGCCGGGATCGGGCCATTTCGTCAAGATGGTCCATAACGGCATCGAGTACGGGCTGATGCAGGCCTATGCCGAGGGGTTCGACATCCTGAAGGGCAAGGCGAGCGACAAGCTGCCCGAGGAAGAGCGGTTCGACCTGAACCTGACCGACATCGCCGAGGTGTGGCGGCGCGGGTCGGTGATCTCGTCCTGGCTGCTCGACCTGACCGCGGCGGCGCTGGCGAAGGACGAGCACCTGGATCATTTCAGCGGCCACGTCGCCGATTCGGGCGAGGGGCAGTGGACGATCGACGCGGCGATGGAGGAGAAGGTGCCCGCCAACGTGCTGACCGCGTCGCTGTTCGCGCGCTATCGCAGCCGGGTGGAGCATACGTTCGGTGACAAGGTGCTGTCGGCGATGCGCTTCGGCTTCGGCGGGCATGTCGAGATCCCTCAGTGAGCCTTGCCAGCCAGCGTCACCCCGGGCTTGACCCGGGGTCCATGGTTCCGCGTACACAACAGGCCGATACTCTCGCGGCACCATGGATGCCGGGTCAAGCCCGGCATGACGGAGGGGCTATATGACGGTCCGCCTCGTCGTCTCCGACGTGGACGGGACGCTGGTCGACAAGAACAAGAAGCTGACCGACGGCACCGTCGCCGCGGTCGGGCGGCTGCGCGAGGCGGGGGTGGGCTTCACGATCATCTCCGCGCGGCCGCGATCGGGGTTGATGCCGCTGCTCGACGCGCTCGAACTCGACGAGCCGGTCGGCGCGTTCAACGGCGGCATCGTGTTCCGGCGATCGGGCGAGGTGATCGAGCGTCATCGCATCGACGCGGACGTGGCGAAGGGCATCTGGACGGCGATCGGCGACGCGAAGGTGGACCGATGGGTGTTCGCCGACGATCGCTGGTACGCCTCCACCGACGGGGGCGTCCATGTCGCGCACGAGCGGATCGCGTCGGACCAGGAGCCGGTGGTGATCGAGGATTTCGGCGACCTGCTGGACCGCGCCGACAAGATCACCTTCGTCAGCGACGACGAGCCGCTGCTGCGCGCGCTGCACGACCGGGTGCAACCGCGCTTCGGCGACCGGGTGACGGTGGTGCAGAGCCAGTCCTATTACCTGGACGTCACCGCGCTCCAGGCGAACAAGGGCGTGGGCATCACCGAACTGGCGTCGGCGTTCGACGTGTCGCTGGCCGACACGGCGGCGATCGGCGACCAGGCCAACGACCTGGCGATGCTGGAGAAGGCGGGCCTGTCGATCGCGATGGGCAACGCGCCCGACGCGGTGAAGGCGAAGGCGCAGCACGTCAGCCGAGCGAACGACGAGGACGGCGTCGCCTGGGCAATCGACAACATCATTCTGAAGGGGACATCATGAAGCAGCTGGTCGCGTTCGACCTGGACGGCACGCTGGCGGAGAGCAAGCAGCCGCTGAAGGACGATATGGGGGAGGCGCTGGCCGACCTGCTGGACGTCGCGCACGTCGCGGTGATCTCCGGCGGAGACTGGCCGCAGTTCGACAAGCAGGTCGCCAGCCGCCTGCCGGAACGCGCCGACCGGTCGAAGCTGTGGCTGATGCCGACCACGGGGACCAAGCTCTACACGCACCAGTCCGGCGAGTGGAAGGCGGTCTATGCCGAGCTGTTCAGCGACGAGCAGAAGCGCGAGATCATCGACGCGTTCAATGCCTCGCTGGAGGCGACCGGCTTCGTGCCGGAGCAGGTCTGGGGCGAGCGAATCGAGGATCGCGGGTCGCAGATCACCTTCTCCGCGCTCGGCCAGCAGGCGCCGATCGACGCCAAGGAACATTGGGACCCCGACTTCGCCAAGCGCAAGGTGATCCAAGCCGACCTGAAGAAGCGGCTGCCCGACCTGTCGATCAACATGGGCGGTGCGACCTCGATCGACATCACGCAGAAGGGCGTCGACAAGGCGTACGGCCTCAGGCGTCTCTCCAAGGAGAGCGGCATCGCGGAGGGGGCGATGATGTTCATCGGCGACGCGATCTTCCCCGGCGGCAACGACTATCCGGCCAAGGAGATGGGCCTGGATACCGTGCGCGTCCGCGATCCGCAGGAGACGCTGTCGGTGATCGCGGCGATCGTCGCCTGCCAGAGGGATTGATCCAGATCAGCGTGGGACGGGTGCGATTTGCATTGACGGAACGATCCGTCCATGTCGCGTGCCACCACCGCGTCATCACGGGATCTGAATGGCCTCGCAGAGCATCACGACGGATCCGTCGCTCGACATCACCGCGTGCGACCGCGAGCCGATTCACGTCTCCGGATCGATCCAGCCGCACGGCCTGCTGCTGATCGCCGACGCGTTGGGCACGGTGGTGGCGGGCGCCGGCGATATCGAGGGCCGGCTGGCACGCGACTGGCTGGGCATGCCGCTCGCCGACCTGATCGACCAGCCGGTCGACGTGCTGCCGGCCAGCGGCGCGGCGCGGCCGGTGGAGCGCGGCGGACGGCGGCTGGACGTCGCGCTGCACCGCGCGGGCGAGCTGATCGTCGCCGAGCTGGAGCCGGCGGCGGAGCGGCCGATGGCGGTGGCGGAGATGCTGGCGCTGCTCGGCGGCTACGCGGCCGGATTCGAGCGGGCGGGTGACCTGCAGGCGCTGTGCGGCCGCGCGGCGGTGGCGTTCCGCGAACTGACCGGGTTCGACCGGGTCATGGTCTACCGCTTCCTCGACGACGATGCCGGGCGCGTCGTGGCGGAGGACCGGGCGCCGCAGCTCGGCACCTTCCTCCACCACCATTTCCCCGCCTCCGACATCCCCAGACAGGCGCGCGCGCTCTACGTCCGCAACCGGACGCGGACGATCCCGACGGTGGATTACGTGCCGCAGCCGATCCGCCCGGCCGCCTATGCGGGCACCGACCTGAGCGACGTGGCGGTGCGCAGCGTGTCGCCGATCCACCTGCAATATCTGCGCAACATGGGCGTGGAGGCGTCCGCGTCAATCTCGATCGTCAAGGACGGGCTGCTCTGGGGGCTGATCGCCTGCCATCATCACGGGCCGCGGACGATGACGGCGGACGTGCGCGCCGCCGCGGCGACGCTGGCGGCGGGGCTCGCCCGGCAGATCCGCGCCAAGGAGGAGGCGGAAACCTATCGCGAGCGGCTGCGCCTGCGCGCGGCAGAGGACGTGGTGGTGCCCAAGCTGGCGGGCGCGGTCGGCCTGCCGCAATCGGCGGAGCGGGTGAAGGCGGAGCTGCGCGAGATGCTGGGCGGCGACGGCTTCGCGCTGGTCCACGGCCGCACGCTGGTGTGCGAGGGCCGTTGCCCGCCGCGCGACGCGCTGACCGAGATCGCCGAGTGGGCCAAGGCGCGCGGGACCGAGCCGTTCGCGACGCGCGAGCTGGGCGCGGCGGTGCCCGCCTTCGCCGAGTTCACGCCCTGGGCGAGCGGGCTGCTCGCCGTGCCGCTGATCGAGGAGGGCGGGCTGCTGCTCTGGTTCCGCGCCGAGCAGGTCGAGGAAGTCGAGTGGGCGGGCAACCCGCACAAGTCGGTGGCGCTCGCGCCTGGCGAGACGCTGAGCCCGCGTGCCTCGTTCGAGACGTGGACGGAGGCGGTGCGCGGCTGCTCGCGCCGCTGGACGCTGGAGGAGATGGAGGCGGCGCACCGCCTGCGCCGCGCGTTCCACGACGCTTATCAGGCGCGCACGGTGCGCGAGCTCAACGCCAAGCTGACGCGCGCGCTGACCGACAAGGACGCGCTGCTGGAGCAGAAAGACCTGCTGATGAAGGAGGTCGACCACCGCATCCAGAACTCGCTCCAGCTCGTCTCCGCGTTCCTGGCGATGCAGGCGCGCAGTGCCGGTGCGGAGGTGGCGGACGCGCTGCGCGAGGCGCAGGCGCGGCTGTCCGCGGTGGCGCAGGTGCACCGCCGGCTCTACCGCGACGACCGCGTCGAGACGATCGACCTGGCCCGTTACCTGGAGGAACTGGCGGGCGATATGAAGCTGTCGCTGGGCGAGGCATGGGCATCGGCCATGACGCTGGATCTGGCGCCGGTGCTGATCCCCAGCGACCGGGCGGTGAACGTCGGCCTGGTGATGACCGAGCTGGTCATCAACGCGACCAAATACGCCTATGGCGGCGAGCCGGGGCCGATCGCGATCGGCCTGGAACAGTATCGCAACCGGCTGCGGCTGATCGTCGCCGATTCGGGGCATGGCAAGTCGGGGACGAACACCGGCTTCGGCAGCCGGATGATGGGCGCGATGGTCGCCAAGCTGAATGGCGAGATCGAGCATGCCGACAACCGTCCGGGCCTGCGCGCGATCCTGACCGCGCCGATCGAGGAGGGCTGAAGCCCCTTACGCCGCGCGACCGTAGAGCGCGAAACAGGCATCGGCGCCCGCGATCGCGCCGGCGACCCAGGCGTCGCCGCCGCTCTCCCCCGCAGTGTCGATCGCGGCGAGCAGGGTGCGCCACTCGCCGCTCCGGTGACGGGCACCGAGATAGCGCGAGGGCAGCGTCGCCGGCACGCCGCGGGCGAGCATGATGCCGCCGAGCCGCGACCCTTCCGTGACGTAGAGCGCCCCCCAGGCAGCGCCGGGCAGCGCCGGCAGGTCGAAGGCGAGGGGGGCCGGCATCGCCCGGCCCAGATCGGCGAGGTCGGCGGCGAGCAGCGTCGTCCGCTCGCGCCAGGGCGGCAGGTCGGCGTGTGCGGCGAACACCGCCTCCGCCGCCGGCAGCGCCAGCGCGTGCGCCAGCAGAAAGGCGCGGTAGCTGTCGGGCGCGGACAGGTCGTGCGCGCCGAAGGCGGCGTCGACCGCGTCGTGGGCGGGGGCGGTGTGGCTGCGTAGTCGGGAGATGGCGAAAGCGGGCACGGTCATGCCGCGGCGGGTACGGCATCCGGGTCGGCCGCGGCAATGCCGGCGATCAGCCGCTGGCGCTTGGCGACGATGGTCGGCACCAGCACCTGCCCCGCGACGTTGACCGCGGTGCGGCCCATGTCGATGATCGGGTCGATCGCGAGCAGCAGCCCCGCCCCCTCGAGCGGCAGGCCGAGCGTCGACAGCGTGAGCGTCAGCATGACCAGCGCGCCGGTCAGCCCGGCGGTGGCGGCCGAGCCGACGACCGAGACCAGCATCACCAGGAGATAGTCGGAGGCGTGCAGCGGCAGGCCGTAATATTGCGCCACGAACAGCGCGGCGACGGCGGGGTAGATCGCCGCGCACCCGTCCATCTTGGTCGTGGCGGCGAAGGGCACGGCGAAGGCGGCGAACTCCCGCGGCACGCCGATCCGCTCGGCCGCGGCCTCGGTGACGGGCAGCGTCGCGATCGACGAGCGCGAGACGAAGCCGAGCTGGATCGCGGGCCAGGCGGCGGCGAAGAAGCCTGACACCGACAGGCCGTTGACGCGCAGCAGCACCGGGTAGACGACGAACAGGACCAGGCCGAGGCCGAGATACACCGCCCCCGCGAACGCACCCAGCGCGGACAGCGACTGCCAGCCATATTGCACCACCGCGTGGCCGAGCAGCCCGGCGGTGCCGATCGGCGTCAGTCGCACCACCCAGCGCAGCACCCGGCGGAAGATGGCGAGCGCGGCGGCGTTGAAGGCGAGGAACGGCTCCCCCGCGGCGCCGACGCGGACCGCGGCGATGCCGAGCGCGATGGCGACGACGATGATCTGGAGGACGTTGAACGACAGGCTGGTGGTGGCGACACCGCCTTCCAGCTTGGTCGAGGCGGCGAGGCCGAGCATGTTGGACGGCACCAGTCCGCGCAGGAAATCGAGCCACGACCCCGTGGTCGCGGGGCGTATCGCGGCGGCGGCGTCGACCGCGGCGCGCGCGCCCGGCTGCATCAGCGTGCCGAGCGTCAGGCCGATCGCGACGGCGATCAGCGCGGTGACGGCGAACCACAGCAGCGTGCTCGCCACCAGCCGCGCCGCGTTGCCGAGATCGCGCAGCGCCGCGATCGAGGCGACGATGGCGGTGAAGACCAGCGGCACCACCAGCGCGCGGAGCAGCTGCACGAACGTCTCGCCGACGATCCGCAATCCCTCGGCCGGCGCCGACGCCTCGCCGAGCGCGCGCGCCCAGAAGCCGAGCAGCAGGCCTGCGGCCATGCCGAGGAAGACCTGCACGGTGAAGGAGGGCAGGCGGAGGCGCGTGGAGGTCATCGCGGTGTAATGCGTAGCGCGCGAGGAAGGGGCCAGAGAGCTTTGCTTGGGCGGCGGCAAGCCATCCGTCATGCCCGCCCTGTACCGGCTCCACGGCCACGAACGACTCGCTGCTTGGCCCTGGACCCCGGCGCGAGGCCGGGGTGACGAGAGCGGAGGACACGAGCTGCGCCACATGCCGTATGCGGACGGTGCCGCATCTTGTCCGCTTACGTCCAAATTACGGAATGCCATCTTTCCGCCGTCACCCCGGACTTGATCCGGGGTCCATCTCACCGCGTGAGCCGCCGCCCGCACGTTCGCGGAACCATGGACCCCGGATCAAGTCCGGGGTGACGGAGAAGGAAGAGGCAGGTCCGTCGCGAAACAGAGCCACAAACGCCTCCTTTCGTCATGCCGACACGGAGCCGAGCCGCCGATGGGAAATCAGCCCCGCCGCATCACCTGGGCGGAGAAACGCTCCATCTCCTCGGCCTGCGGGCTCATCTGCAACAGCAGGAGGTCGAGGCCCGCGGCCTCATATTCCTCGATCCGCTCGGCGAGCTGCTCGGGTGTGCCGACGAGGTTGGGGCGCAGGCCGCGGTTGGACACCGAATATTCCTGGATCTTGAGCTCGCGCTCCAGCTGGGTGCCCGACAGCCACTGGTCGAAATTGGCGTAGCCGGCGGGCAGGTCGGTGACGGTGGTGATCCGCTCCAGCTCGCGACGGGCCTCGGCCTCCGAATCGCGGACGATGGCGTAGGCGGCCATGCCGTACTGCATCGGCGGGCGGCCGGCGGCGTCGCGGCGGGCGGCCATGTCGGCGATCTTGGGGGCGATCGCGGCGGCCGGGTCGCCGTGCATGACATAGGCGTCGCACTGCGCGGCGATCATGGTCTTGGCCTTGTCGCTCTCGCCGCCGGCGTAGATCACCGGGTGGTGCGCCGGCTTGGGCGCGCAGATCGCGTTCTCGGTGCGGTAGAAATCGCCCTGGAAGCTGAACCGCTCCTCGCTCCACAGGCCCTCGACCACCTTGAGCCACTCGGAGGTGCGCGCGTAGCGATCGTCGTGCTGGTCGAACTGGAGCCCGTACTGCGTCGCCTCGTCCGCCCACCAGGACGAGACGACGTTGAGCGCGAGGCGACCGTTCGAGATGTTGTCGATATTGGCCGCCGCCTTGGCGAACAGCGCGGGCTGGTGGAAATTAGGGCGGACGGCGACCATCAGCTCGATCCGGTCGGTCACCGCGGCGAGCGCGGCGGCGGTCGACCAGGCGTCGAGCGCGGGTTTCTCGATGCCCTTTATGTCGTTGAGGTTGAGTTCGGCGATGAGGGTCAGGTCGTAGCCCCAAGCTTCCGCGTCCTGCGTCAGCTTCCGGGTGTACGCCCAGCTCGCCTCCATGCCCTCGTCGGGAACGTTGCGCAGCCAGCCGCCGAAGACGGGGGTCCAGTAGCCGTAGCGCATCAGCGGTGTTCCTCGATCAGTCGGACCAGGTAATCGACGAGGCGGTCGTGCGGGTCCCAGCCGAGGATGTCGAGCGGGCGCGCGACGAAGTTGGAGAGCGCGTTGACGTCGTAGAAGCGGGCGACGCCGTCGCGGTCGTCGACCATCACCTCGACCCCGCCGACGTCCAGCCCGACGGCGCGCGCGATCGCCTCGGCGCCCTCGACCAGGGCGGGGGCGGGCTGGACCGCGGTCATGGTGATGGGGGAGCCGGCGACGCAGGCATCGGCCGGGCACAGGTCGAACGCGCCGCCGCCCGCCACGTCGATGGCGTAGAGGAAGCGCCGGTCGAGCGTCTCGATCCGGGTGATCGTGCCGTCGCGCACGGGCACATAGTCCTGCACGAGCAGCACGCCGTCGACGCTCACCGGCAGCTCGCCGGCCTCGACCGCGTATCGCAGCTCGGCCGCATTGTCGAAGCGGCTGATCCCCGCGCCCGATCCGCCGATGTTCGCCTTGACGACGAGCGGGAAGCCGATCGCCTCCGCCGCCATGGGCACGTCGGCGGCGCGGTGGACGACGCGCGTCGCCGGGATGGCGAGGCCGAGCGAGGCGATCAGCGACAGCTGGCGCGCCTTGGACGAGTCGATCGCGAGCACCGCGGCGTCGTTGACCACGCGTGCGCCGCCGCGGCGCCAATGATCGAGCAGCGCCACCGAGTGGAAGATCGGGTGCTCGCCGGACCGCAGGAAGCTCGACATGGCGATGCGGTTGAGGACCACGGGGGCGGGCAGGGTCGGATCGGCGGGGTTCCAGGCACCCTCCGGCCCGAACGCCCGGTAGTCGACGCCGCGCGCGTCGAGCGCGGCGAAGAGCGGGCGGAACCACTCGGGATGCTCGTAGAGGATGGCGAGATCGGTCATCGGCGGCGGAAATCCTGGGCGAGGTCTGGAGCGGAGAAGATCGCCGCACTGGCACGCGCGGCGTGGCGGCTCCATGCCGCATCGGCTTGACGCCGTTCAAGAATTGGTTGCGGCGGGAACGGGCGCCTGGGCGTTGCAGGGGCGTGCTGCTCTCGTCCCCCGACGCGCTCGACGCGCGCGCGGCGCTGCTCGCCGAGCCGCGGATGCGCGCGATCGAGGCATGGCGGGCCCGCGCGACGAGCGAGGCGCGGCCGCTGCCGCATGCCGATCCGCTCGACGGCGGCACGGCGGCGCGGCTGCTGCTGCTGCTCGAAACGCCGGGGCCGGGCGCGGCGCGGCTGCGCTTCGTGTCGCGCGACAACCCGACCGGGACGGGCCGCAATCTCAGGCGCTTCCTGGGCGAAGCGGGGATCGCGCGCGAGGAGATGCTGATCTGGAACGCGGTGCCCTGGGTGATCCACGCGCCCGGCGCGCGCAACCGCGCGGTGCGGGCAGGCGAGGTGCGCGACGGGCTGGCGATGCTGCCCGGTTTCCTGGACCTGCTGCCGCGGCTCGCGGTGGCGGTGCTCTCCGGCCGGGTCGCGCGCGGCGCGGCGGCGGTGATCGAGGCGGCACGGCCGGGATTGCCCGTGATTCCCGTGCCGCATCCGAGCCCCACCATCGTCTGCACGAGCCCCGGGATCGGCGCGCGGATCGCAGAAGGACTGGCGGAGGTGGCGGCGATCCTGCGGTGAATGCGCGACGCCCGTGGCGGCTAGCCCGCTTGCGCGCGATCCGCCATGATCGCGCGGACAACAAGGGGGCGTTCCATGATCCTGCTGCACATCCTCTGGCCGACCTTCGCGATGGTGCTGCTCACCTTTGCCGTGATGCTGACGGTGGCGAGCCGGCGACTACGGCTGGTCAAGGCCACGCCGCCGAGGCGCGACGATTTTGCCTCGGTCGCCGCGTCGCAGCGCTATTTCCAGCCGGTCGAGAACGCCGACCGCAACCTGTCCAACCTGTTCGAGATGCCGGTGCTGTTCTTCGCGCTCGTGCCGCTGCTGATGGGCACGCAGCAGGCGGGGATCGCGCAGGTGGTGCTCGCCTGGTTCTACGTGATCTGCCGCGCGGCCCATAGCTGGATCCATCTCGGCGGCAACGACGTGCGGCGGCGCTTTCGCGCGTTCCTGCTGTCCAACGTCGTGCTGGCGGCGATGTGGATCGGCTTCTTCGTCGATTTCGTCCGCGCCGCCGCGACCTATCAGCGCGCGCTGGGGATCGCGCTGCACGGCTGACCCGGTCGGAACGCTAGGACGGATCGACATTCGGCATTTTCTACCCCGAAGGCCGGGCTCCAATCGGGAAGGTCGTGGAAGAGGTGCGACGGCCGACCGTTCGCGTCTCCCGGCTGGACCCCGGCCTTCGCCGGGGTGGATGATGAGGCGCAGCGTTGAATGTCGATCCGCCCTAGGCCGCGTGGGCGATCCGCCGATTGGCGAGCGCGCGTGCCTCTTCCACGGGGAGCGGCCGGCCGAAGAAATAGCCCTGGACCTTGGTGCAGCCGAGTTCCTCCACCATGCGATGCTCGGCCTGCGTCTCGACCCCCTCGGCGGTGGTCGCCATGCCCAGGCTGCGCGCGAGCGCGACCACGGCGCGGATGATGGCCAGCGCCTCGCGCTCTCCCTTGGCGGCGGCCTGCACGAAGCTGCGGTCGATCTTGATCGACGAGAAGCGCGTCCGCGACAGGTAGCCGAGCGAGGAATAGCCGGTGCCGAAATCGTCCAGGCTGAGCCGCACGCCCAGGTCCAGCAGCCGTTCCAGCACGCGCACCGCGCCGGTGCCCTCGTGCATGAACACGCTCTCCGTCACCTCCAGCTCCAGCCGCTCGGCCGGCAGGCCGGTGGTGGCGAGCGCCTGGGTGACGGTGGTGACGAACCCTGCGTCCTGCAGCTGGTCGGGCGAGACGTTGACGGCGACGCGGACGTGACCGGGCCAGCGCGCCGCCTCCGCGCAGGCGGTGCGCACCACCCAGGCGCCGATCGGCGCGATCAGGCGTGCCTCCTCGGCCAGGGGGATGAACTTGGCGGGCGAGACGTTGCCGAACTCCGCGCTGTGCCAGCGCAGCAGCGCCTCGAACCCGGTCAGCTGGCCGGTGCCGGCATCGACCACCGGCTGGTAGGCGAGGTGGAGCTCGCCGCGTTCCAGCGCGGTGCGCAGCGCCATCTCCAGCAGCCGCCGCTCTTCCGCCTCGGCGTGCAGCTTGGGCTCGTAGGCGTGGAACACGCCGCCGCCCGCGTCCTTGGATCGATAGAGCGCGAGGTCGGCGGAGCGGATCAGCATCTCCGCGGTGCGGCCGTCGCGCGGCCCGATCGCCAGACCGACCGAGGCGCCGATGTGCAGCGTGTTGCCGTCCACCTCGTAGGGGCGCGACAGCGTCTCGATGATGCGGTGCGCCTGCCGTTCGACGAGATTGGGGTCGGAGGCGTCGCTGACCACCACGGCGAACTCGTCGCCGCCCAGCCGCCCGCACATGCTACCCTCGCCCATCAGCTGGGCCAGCCGCTCGGCAACGCGGACCAGCAGCCGGTCGCCGACCAGGTGGCCGAGCGTGTCGTTGACTGCCTTGAACCGATCGAGATCGATCAGCATGAAGGCGGAGCGGCTGCCCCATCTCTCCGCGTCCGCCATCGCGCGGGCGAGCGATTCGTTGATGAGCAGGCGGTTGGGCAGTTCGGTCAGCGTGTCGTACCGGGCGAGGCGCGCGATCTTGTCGGACGAGGCCCGCTGCTCGGTCACGTCGGAGCCGACGCCGCGGAACCCGGCGAACTGGCCGCCCTCGCCGTAGCGGGGCGAGGCGGCGAGTTCCCACCAGCGCTCCTGCCCGTCGATGATGACGGGGAGGCGCAGGTCGCGAAAGCTCTCGCGCGCCTTCAGCTTCTCGGCCAGCGCGCGCAGGCCGGGTGCGAAGCGGCCGCTGTCCCAGGACGGGCCGGCGAGTATCTGGAGCAGCGACATGCCGTTGATCCCGACGGGGTCGAGGCCGCAGGCGACCGCGAAGCGGGGCGACGCCTTGACAACGCGACGCGCGGCATCGGTCTCCCACAACCAGTCGGCGGTGTGATCCTCGAACTCGCGCAGCAGCAGGCTGACCGTCTCGTCGCGTTCCTCCAGCGCGATCTCCGCGGCGCGCAGCACCACCAGGCCGCGCGCGCGGGTCACGCAGATCGCCGCCTGGCCGAGCGTGAACAGCGCCACGCCCGCCGCCGCCGCGCCGTGCCCGTCCAGCACCTGCTGTCCCGCCGCGGCGAGGCCGAGTACCGCCAGAAAGCCGATCGTCGCCAGCACCAGCGGCGCCAGGCTGAACGCGGCGGCGACCGTCAGCACCGCCAACACCATGCCCGCCCCGGCGTCGATGCCGGCGGGCAGGTGCGGGCAGAAGAACAGCGGCACGATCGCCCAGGCGGCGCCCAGCGCGGCGCCCTCCCAGGCCGTGCGGCGCACCGCCTCGATCTCGGCATAGCCGTCGCTGCGGTGATGCGTGCGCAGCCGGCGCACCGCGACGGTGGCGGCGACCGCGGCCAGGATCGCGAGCCAGCCGGCGATCTGCCACACCGGCACGATGCCGAGCGTCAGCAGCAGCATCGCCACGCCCCCGGCCAGATTGGCCGCGAACAGCAACGGCGCCGCCTGTCGGCCGGCGGCGAGCTGGGTGGCGCGGATGCGGCTCCACTCGGCAGGATCGGTTCCCTCGCGCAGGGCGAGGAGCGGGCCCAGGTCGACGGCGACGCGGGAAGGGGATGGCTGCGTGCTCACCCCGCGACGTTAATCGAGAGCAAGTTGACGGATGGTTGAGCATCACGTCCCGCCCGCAAAAATATCGGGGCGTGGTAATCGGCCGATCCTCCCCATTCACGGGGAGGATCGGGTGGAGACGACGGGTCCGGTCCTACGCCGCGATGTCGTAGGGCTTGATCTCGCCGGCGAGGTAGAGGTTGCGCGCCTTGGCCCGGCTCAGCTTGCCCGAGGAGGTGCGCGGCAGGGTGCGCGGCGGGATCAGTTCCACCACGCAGTTCATGCCGGTGACGGAGCGGACGCGCTCGCGGATCGCCTCACGCAGGCGGCTGCGCTCGGCATCGTCGGAACTGCGGCACTGGACCAGCACCGCCGGCGTCTCCTCGCCGCCGGGCGTGGTGATCGCGAAGGCGGCGATGTCGCCCGCCTTGAAGCCGGGCAGCTGCTCCACCGCCCACTCGATGTCCTGCGGCCAGTGGTTGCGGCCGTTGACGATAATCATGTCCTTGGCGCGGCCGACGATGTAGAGATAGCCGTCGCTGAGATAGCCCATGTCGCCGGTGTCGAGCCAGGCGGTGCCGTGAGCATCGGGCGCCATGCACGCCGCGGTCGCCGCGTCGTCGCGGAAATAGCCGACCATCACCGACGGGCCGCTGCACCACACCTTGCCGATCGCGCGCTCGGGCAGGGGCGTGCCGTCCTCCTCGCGCACCTCGACCGCCATGTCGCGCACCGGCTTGCCGCAGTTGACGATGGCGCGGAAGCGGCGCGGGCGGTCGCCGCCGGTGTCGCCGCCGGACAGCTCCGTCTCCTCGACCAGTTCCACCCGAATGCCCTCGCCCGGCGGCATCAGCGTGACCGCCAGCGTCGCCTCGGCCAGGCCGTAGGAGGGGAGAAAGGCGGAGGCCTGGAAGCCGGCGTCGGCGAAGGCGTCGACGAAACCCTGCATCACGTCGGGGCGGATCATGTCGGCGCCGTTGCCTGCGACGCGCCAGCGCGAGAGGTCGAAGCGATCGGACGCCTTGGTCTGCGACGATATGCGACGCGCGCAGATGTCGTAGCCGAAAGTGGGCGAGTAGGAGAGGGTCGTCCCCTCGTTGCGGCTGATGAGGTCGAGCCAGGCGAGCGGGCGGCGCGCGAAATCCTCGGTCTTCAGGTAATCGGTCGAGACCTGATTGGCGACCGGCGACAGGAAACAGCCGACCAGCCCCATGTCGTGATACCAGGGCAGCCAGGAGACGCACCGGTCTGTCGGGCCGATCGCCATGCCGTGGCTGTGCGCGGCGAGGTTGTTGAGCAACTGCGCGTGGGTGATCGCGACGCCGTGCGGGAAGCGCGTCGAGCCGCTGGAATATTGCAGATAGGCGATGTCGCCGGGCGCGGCGGCGGGCAGGGGGGCGTCGCCGGCGGCATGGGTGGCGAGCGTCGCCCAGTCGATCCCCTCCACGCCCGCGTCGGTCGCGGCCTGCCCGGCGAGCGAGGCGAGTTCGGGCGGGTAGATCAGCAGGCGCGGGTCGCAGCTGCCGAGCTGCACCTTGAGCTGGTCGATGTACGAATCGCGCCCGCCGAACGAGGTCGGCAGTGGCAGCGGCACGGGCCAGGCACCGGCGTAGACCACGCCGAAGAACAGGGCGGCGAACTCGGCCGAGGTCTCGGCGACCAGCGCGATCCGGTCCTGCGGCGCCACGCCCATCGCGAGGAGCCGGCGCGCGGCGAGTAGCGCGTCGTCGCGCAGCGTGGCGAAGGGATAGGGCTGAACCAGCGTGCCACGCGCGTCGTGAAAGTTGAGGCCGCGGACGCCGCCGGCGGCATAGTCCAGCGCCTCGCCCAGCGTGCCGAAATCGGCGTAGCGGCGCGGCCGGTCGTCGCCGGTGGGCGTCGGCGTCGGTGCCTCCGCGGTCGGGGGCGGGGCCTGGAATGGCTCGGTCGTCATCATGGTCCCGGCAGGCTGGAGGATCGTGGTGGGATAGATACGGGGGCAATTGTCCGCTTTCGTCATCGGCACCCAGTGTGGCACAAACATGGCGCATGCAAGATCGCTCCCGTGAACCCCGCTCACCAGACCGGAAGCGCGCGCCGCCGCCGCTGGACGCCGCCGCGCTCGACCGGCTGGCGCTGCGCTACGTCGAACGGTTCGCGACGACG
Source organism: Sphingomonas rubra (assembly GCF_900115745.1). GTDB lineage: Bacteria > Pseudomonadota > Alphaproteobacteria > Sphingomonadales > Sphingomonadaceae > Sphingomonas > Sphingomonas rubra. The sequence goes on from NZ_FOXP01000006.1 coordinate 85,936, forward strand.
CGCGGCAAGCTGGCCGATTACCTGCGCCGCAAGGTGCGCGAGCGGGGATGGGACGGCGCCGCGGTCGACCCGGACGCGGTCGCCGGGCGAATGGTGGAACTGGGCTATGTCGACGACCGTGCCTTCGCGGAGGCGCGGGCGGCGGCGATGACCAGGCGGGGGCTGGGCGCGGCGCGGGTGTCGGCGGCGCTCCGCCAGGCGCATGTCGGCGAGGAGGATGCCGCGGCGGTGGCGCCCGCGCTGGCGGAGGCGGCGGTCGCGGCGGCGCTCGACTTCGCGCGGCGCCGGCGCATCGGTCCTTATGCCGCCGAGGGCGCCGACCGGGCCCTGCGCGACAAGCAGCTCGCCCGGATGGTGCGCGCGGGCCATTCCTTCGCGCTGGCGCGGCGCATCGTCGCGGCCGATCCGGGCGAATTCGACGACAACACCGGCGCAAGTCGTTGCAGGCGCGACGAAGCGTGGTAGCAGGGCTGCGTCAGGGGTGACTATATGCAAGTGGATGCGCAGACCAGCATCGCGCCCGACGGGGGAGCCCTCGGGGACGCGGTGCCGATCGGGGGAACGATCAAGTGGTTCGACACCACGCGCGGCTTCGGCTTCGCGGTGGCGGACGACGCGACGATCGGAGACGTGCTGGTTCATTTCTCCGTGCTGCAGCCGCACGGCCGGCGCAGCCTGCCCGAAGGCGCGCGCGTGGAGGCGCTGGCGGTGCAGCGCGGCCGCGGCTTCCAGGCGCGCGAGATCGTCAGCATCGACCTGTCCAATGCGGTGGAACCGCCGCCGGCCAGGCCGCGCGAGGGCGGCGACCGGATCGATCCGGTCGCGCTGATCGACGCCGCCGGGCCGTTCGAGCCGGTCGCCGTCAAATGGTTCAACCGGCTGAAAGGCTACGGCTTCGTCGTGCGCGGCAGCGACGGCGCGGACGTGTTCGTCCACATGGAGACGCTGCGTCGCGGCGGGATCGAGACGGTGGAGCCGGACCAGCCGCTGCGCGCGCGCATCGTCGCCGGGCGCAAGGGGTCGCTGGCGGTCGCGGTGGAAGACGCCGTGGAGCCGGGGGCATGAGGGCGGCGGCGTTGCTGCTGTTGCTCGCGTTGCCGGGCTGTCGCTCGGCTACCGACGCGCCGCCCATCTGTCGTGCGGCCGGAACGGTGCCGGTCACGGTGACGGGTGCGACCAAGCGGCACACCTTCTGCGTCGAGGTCGCGCGCACGGTCGACGAGCAGGCCAGGGGGCTGATGTACCGCACCGACATCGCCGCGGACGGAGGCATGTTGTTCGCGCCCTACCCGCCCGACGGAGGCGCGCCGCGGGAGGCGAGCTTCTGGATGGAGAACACGCCCAGCCCGCTCGACATCGTCTTCATCCGTGCCGACGGCACGATCGCCCGCGTCGCCGAGAACACGGTGCCGTTCGACCGCGCGCCCGTCCCCTCCGGCGAGCCGGTGGCCGCGGTGCTGGAGGTGCGCGGCGGCCGCATGGCGGAACTGGGGCTGGCGGCGGGCGACCGTGTCCGCTGGCCGGCGATCGCGGTTGAAGGTGCGGCGGCCACGCGGTAAGCGCTGGCGCCATGGGCATCATGACCTCGATCTTCACCTGGTGGACTGGCGCCACGATCGGCACCCGCTTCTACGGCCTGCGCGGCAAGACGCGGATAGGCGAGGACGCGCTCGGCAACGTCTATTACCAGGGTGGGCAGGACACCAACGGCGTGCCGCGCCGCTGGGTGATCTACCAGGGCGCCAACGACGCCAGCCGGGTGCCGCCCGACTGGTTCAGCTGGCTGCGGCACATGATCGACGACGTGCCGGACAAGGCGTTGCCGCAGGCCCGCGCCTGGGAGAAGCCGGCACTGCCCAACCTGACCGGCACCGCGCTCGCCTATCGACCGCAGGGCGCGATGGAGAAGGGCGGTAAGCGCGCAGCGGCGACGGGCGATTACGAAGCTTGGTCGCCCGAGTGAGCCCGGTCGGTTGAGAACGGGCAGGTGACCCGCTGGATCGCCGCCGCGGTGCTGGCGGTGGCGCTGGCCATCGCAGGCTGGTTCGGGTGGCAGGCGTGGCGTGAGGTGACGCCGCCCGCGCCGGTGCGCGTCGAGCAGGCGGTGCCCGAGAGCCCGTCCTCCGACATCGAGACGGTGGGGACCGACTCGGCGGTGCCGATCGCGGGAACCACGCCGATGGCGGAGCGGGTCGCGGTGCTGGGCCTGCTCAACAAGCGCAACGGCGAGAGCCGCGAGCTGACGCTGCGCCCTGGTCAGGCGGTGCGGGTCGGCGACGTGGTGGTGCGGCTGCGCGCCTGCGACCGGACGGCGCCGTGGGAGCCGGAGCAGCTGACCGGCGCGTTCGTCCAGATGATCGTGCGCGGGCCGGACCGGGCGTGGCGGCGGGCCTTCTCGGGCTGGTTGTTCAAGGAGCGGCCGGGCCTCAACGTCGTGCCGCACCCGGTCTACGACGTGTGGACCAAGAGCTGCGCGATGTCCTTCCCCGCGAGCGGCGCCGACACCGAATCGCTGTCGCCGCCGCGGTCGAGCGCGCCGAAATCGCCGGCACCGCGCGCCGAGGCGCCGGCGAGATCGGACGACGACGATGGCGCCAGCGGCGGCGGCGACAGGGCGGCGGCGAGCAACGCCACGTAATCGTCGCGGTCGATCTCCACCGCGCCGAGCGAGGCGAGGTGCGCGGTCTGGAACTGGCAATCGAGCAGCGTGAACCCGCCGACGCGCAGCCGCGCGACCAGCCAGGCGAGCGCGACCTTGGACGCGTCGGTCGCGCGGCTCGCCATGCTCTCCCCGAAAAAGGCGCGGCCGAGCGCCAGTCCGTACAGGCCGCCGACCAGTCGGTCGCCCTGCCAGCACTCGACCGAGTGGGCGTATCCCATCGCGTGGAGGCGCAGGAAGACGTCCTCGATCCCGCCGTTGATCCAGGTGTCGGGACGGTCGACGGCGCTCTCCGCGCATAGTCGCAACACTTGGGCGAAGGCCGTGTCGGCGGTGACGCGGAACCGGTCGGCGGCGACCGTCTTGCGCAGCGAGCGCGATAGGTGGAAGCCCTCCAGCGGCAGGATTGCGCGGCGGCGCGGTTCCACCCAGTAGACGCTGTCCGCGTCGCGCGCGTCCGCCATCGGGAAGACGCCCACCGAGTAGGCGCCGAGGACGAGTTGGGGGTCGAGCGCGTCGGCCATCTGCGTATCCGTGCCGAGCCGGGCGGGCGCTGACAAGAATAGGGGGCAAGAAAAAGGGCCGGCGGGATAGTCCCGCCGGCCCTGGTTACGCGAACGGTGTGACGGCGATCAGGTGTGGCAGGTGAGCGACTTGCCCGCGTCCGTCGTCACGGTGACGGCGCTGTCGCTGCCGGCGAGCTTCCACCCACCCTCGGCGGTATAGGGCTGGCCCGCCTCGGCCGTGGTCAGGCGCTGCGGCTGGGCGGTGTTGGGCACGCGCACGTTCACCTGCTTGTCGCCCTGGAAGAAGACGACGCCGATGACCGAACCGTCGGCGCAGCGCATGGTCTTGTCGGCACGGATCGCGGGCGGCAGTTCGACCGGCGCGGCGTTGGCGAGCTGGGTCGCCATGGGATCGGGGTTGTCGTTGACCACTTCGGTCGTGGGCTGCGCATTGCAGGCGGCCAGGACGCAGAGCGGGGCGGCGAGGAGGGGAAGGATGCTCTTCATGAGGCGGTCCGCATGACGTGAAGCATGGGCGAGGGTCAAGACGCGTCGCGCTTTCCGTCGCGCAAAGCTTTCCTTTCACGGCACGGGGTTAGCGCGGGATGACATTACCCAGCCCCGTTCGTGCCGAGCGACGTCGAAGCACGGGCCACGACCGGCTCGCTGGCGGCCTGCCCTTCGACGTCGCTCGCGGCAAACGGTGGTACGTCAATCGCTCGTCATCATGCACTAGGCTGCGTCTGCATTTAGCGTAACCAGATCATGGCGCAGGCGAGATGGACGAAGCCCATGAAGGCGGTGATGGTTTTCTCGCAGCGCAAGGCGATACGGCGGAAGCGCTTGAGCCTGTTGAAGAAGCACTCGACCTGATGGCGCTCCTTGTAGAGGCGCCAGTTGATGGGAGGTTTTGCCGTTCGGCTGGGGTCAGCCTTGATGTGGGCGGTGGCGCCGAGGTCATCGGCGATGAAGGCACGCAGCGGATCGGCGTCATAGGCAGCATCGGCGATGACGTGGCCGACGCCCTTCAGGCCTGTCAGCAGTGCCTCCGCTTGCGGACGATCACCCCATTGTCCAGGCGTCGGATGGATGCGGATCGGCAGGCCGATGGCATCGACCGCCGCATGTAGCTTGGTCGTCAGGCCACCGCGGGACCGGCCGATCGCGGCAGCTTCAGCCCCCCTTTTGCGCCCGCCGCATCGGCGTGGGTTTTCGAGATGGTGCTGTCGATCAGGACGTATTCAAAGTCCGGCGTGTCGGTCCGGCTATGGAAAAGTCGTTCCCAGACACCGGCATGCGACCACCGCCGGAACCGCGCATGCACCCCTGTCCACTTGCCGAATACCTCCGGCAGGTCACGCCAGCGCGCCGCATTGCCCGCCATCCACAGGATCGCGTCCACGAACAGCCGGTTGTCCACGCCGCTACGCCCGCGCGTGCCATCTCGACCCGGAAGATACCCCGCAATCCGGTCCCATTGCTCGTCCGTCAGCGTGCGTCTGCTCATCAACCGGCTCCGTCGCCAGCCTTGAATCAGAACTCGCGCGCAAACGGAATCCTCTAAATGCAGACGCCGCCTAGCGCCGATCGACATTCAGCGCTGCGCCTCATCATCCACCCCGGCGAAGGCCGGGGTCCAGCTGGGAAACGCGAACGGTCGGTCGTCGCACCTCTTCCACGACCTTCCCGACGGGACCCCGGCCTTCGGGGTGGAAAAATGCCGAATGTCGATCCGTCCTAGCCGATGACGCGTGGCACGTCGGTGTGGGTGAAGTCGTCGCCCTTGAACAGCAGCGGCTCGCCCGTCGCCCTGGCGAGGGCGTAGGCGAAACAGTCGCCGAAGTTGAGGTTCGCGCGGTGGCCGGTGCCGATGCCGTAGCGGCGATAGGCTTCGCGGCCGATCAGCGCTTGGTCGCCGGTCACGGGCACGATAACGAGCCGCGAGGCAGCCAACAATTCATCCGCCTCGTCGTCGAGTTCCCCGTTGAACCGGCGCGTCAATACCGCCTGAAGCTCGACCACGGAGCCGGCCGAGATGCGCGGCGTATGTGCCTTGGCGATGAGCGAGCGGAATCGCAGGCCCTCCGGCTCGTGGAGCAGAATGGCGAACAGTGCGGACGTGTCGACGATCAAGCGGGCAGGCCGTCGTCGTAGATCGAATCCATCGCCTCCTTCGACGTGATCTTCCGCATCTCGGGGGTGAGCTTGCGCTGCACCCGCTCGGTGATGTGGTCGATCGCGGCAATCCGCGCGGCGATCTCGGCCTCGCGATCGACATTCGCCTGTTCGAGCGCCTGCCGGATGGTTTCGGTGACTGACCGTCCCGTCGCACCCGCCAATTTGCGCGCGAGCCGCACGGTTTCCGGGTCCTTGATGTTCAGCTGTACGCCCATCTCTACCTCCGTCGGCCGACATTCTACCACCAGCCCGGCTTGCCCACAACCAAGCCGCCGCCCGCTTGGCCGTCCGTCCGCCCGCGCCTATGTCATGGGGATGGTCACCACTCCCGACACCCTCGCGCTCATCGGCAACACGCCGCTCGTCCGGCTACGGGGGCCGAGCGAGGAGACGGGGTGCGACATCTTCGCCAAGTGCGAGTTCACCAATCCCGGCGCCTCGGTGAAGGATCGCGCGGCGCTGTTCATCGTCGAGGACGCGGAGGAGCGCGGCACGCTGCGCCCGGGCGGCACCATCGTCGACGGCACGGCGGGCAACACCGGCATCGGCCTGGCGCTGGTCGCCAACGCCAAGGGATACCGCACCATCATCGTCATGCCCGAGACGCAGAGCCGCGAGAAGATGGACACGCTGCGCGCGCTCGGTGCGGAGCTGGTGCTGGTGCCCGCGGCGCCCTATTCGTCACCCTGCCATTTCGTCCACACCTCGCGCCGGATCGCCGAGGAGACGCCCGGTGCGATCTGGGCCGACCAGTTCGACAACACCGCCAATCGCCGCGCGCACATCATGGGCACGGCCGAGGAAATCTGGGCGCAGATGGAGGGGCGGATCGACGGCTTCACCTGCGCGGCCGGCACCGGCGGCACCATCGCCGGCGTGGGGCTGGGCCTGAAGGCGAAAGATGAAGGCGTGTGCATCGCGCTGACCGATCCCGATGGCGCCGCGCTGTACGATTATTACGCGCACGGCGAGCTGAAGGCGACAGGCTCGTCGGTCGCGGAGGGGATCGGCCAGGGGCGGATCACCGCCAATCTGGAGGGCGCGCCGATCGACACGCAGTTCCGCGTCTCCGACGTGGAGGGATATGGCTGGGTCCGTCGCCTGCTCGACGAGGAGGGGCTGTGCCTGGGTCTGTCGTCGGGCATCAACGTCGCGGGCGCGGTGCGGCTGGCGCGGCAGCTGGGACCGGGCAAGCGGATCGCGACGATCCTGTGCGACACCGGCTTCCGCTATCTGTCGACGCTGCATGATCCGGCGTGGCGGGCGGCCAAGAGGCTGGGCTGAACAGGGCCGACACGGGCTTGTCGCCGTGAGGACGAGTAGTTACGTTTCAGCGACGAGATGACCGAGCGCCCCGAACCCTCGCAACCGTTGCAGCGAATCAAGGTCGGCCTGATCGGCTTGTTCGCCGTCGTGCTGCTGATCGCGCTGGCCAGTGCGATCCTGGGATCGGCGACCCGCGACCAGTCGCCCGCGGGCCTCGCGCAGGGCAATCTCGTGGCGCAGATCGCGGCGGGCAATGCCAGCGGCGCGGCGACGGGCGAACCTCTGGCCGAGATGGGCGTGGCGCCGAGCGCGGGCAACGTCCAGGATGGTGGCGCTCCTCGGTAGCAACGGACTCGATCGTGGCGAGTCGGCAGCCCTGCTCCGGCGAAATCCGGACGGTCGGTCTGCGACCATGAGAGTATGATGACGTCAGCTTGACCCAGCACGGTTCGCCCTGAGCGATGTCGAAGGGCAGGCCCCAGGTGAACCGTTCGCGGCCTGTGCTTCGACTTCGGCGCCATGCGCCGAAGTTTATCCTGAGCTTGTCGAAGGGCCCGGCACGAACGGGTCAGGTTGATGTGGTCGTGCTCCGGTGTCCGGTCGTGCTCGATTCGACGTCACCGCGCGAAACACCATCGCACGTTTGCGAACTTGCGGCTGCGAATCAGGTCGAGGCGCTTCGCAAGCTCCAACGCCGAGGCTGTCTTCCGAGCGCCGCCTGGCGCATCGCATCTTTTTGCCCTGTCGGTCGAACGAGATCGGGCATGTGTGGCGCGCGGCATCCCCGTGATTGAACGGGTTTGAACGTCGTTTCCCGCGAAATCCCGTAAAATCCCGTTGCGACCCGCGATAGCGGCTGATACGTCCAGGTTAATTCAGGGGCATGTTCTTCCATCGCGTGTTCGCGAGCGGGATCGGACGCGAGTTCGATTCCGAGAACGGGGAAGTCGTGCGCGCCAGAGTGCGGAGTTGGCGTGTTGAGCAGGGGGCGTTATCAGGGAGACGGTATCGGCCTTGTCGACGACAAGGGCCGGGTAGCCATTCCCGCCGCGCTGCGTGCGACGCTCGCCGCCAACGCGCCCAAGGCCGACGGCAAGACCGGCGGCACGATCATCGTCGGCCCGCACCAGAATCCGGCGACCAAGTGCCTGATCGCCTACGACACCGGCTATCTCGACATTCTGGCCGAGCAGCTCGACCGGCGCGAGGCGGCGTTCACCGGCCCCGACGGCGAGTTCGACTACAACATCAAACGGCGCGCGGCGGCGGGCGAGGGCGTGCCCTTCGACGGGTCCGGCCGTTTCATCATGCCCGCATTCCCTCGCTTCTACGCCGGGATCGGCGAGCACGCCTATTTCTACGGCACGCTCGATTACATCGAGATCTGGGATCCGAAGACGCTGATCGAGACGGACGGCATGGCCGACAACGTCAAGGCGGCGGCGCGTTTCCACATGATGCAGAAGGGGGTCGCGCTGTGAGCGATGCGCCCCACGTCCCCGTCCTGCTCGACGAGGTCGTCGCCGCGCTCGCCCCCATGTCTGGCGAGACGATGGTGGACGCGACGTTCGGGGCGGGCGGCTACACCCGTGCCCTGCTGGCCAGCGGCGCGGCGGTGATCGCGTTCGACCGCGATCCGGACGCGATCGCCGCGGGCGAGTCGCTGGCGCTGGACGGGCTGCGGCTGGTCCACGCCGATTTCTCGTCGATGGAAGCGGCGCTGGCGGGCGAGGCGGTGGACGGCGTGACGATGGACATCGGCGTGTCCTCGATGCAGCTCGACCAGGCGGAGCGGGGCTTCTCGTTCCAGGCGGACGGGCCGCTCGACATGCGCATGGCGCAGGCGGGGATGAGTGCCGCCGACTTTGTCAACGAGGCGGACGAGGGCGAGATCGCCGACGTCATCTATCAATACGGCGACGAGCCAAAGTCGCGCCGCATTGCGCGCGCAATCGTCGCCGCGCGGCCGGTGACGCGCACCGCCGAGCTCGCCGGCATCGTCCGCCGCGCCGTGGGGTACAAGCCGCACGACAAGAAGGACCCGGCGACGCGGACCTTTCAGGCGATCCGCATCCACGTGAACCGCGAGTTGGGCGAGCTGGCCGACGGTCTGGCCGCGGCCGAGCGGGTGCTGAAACCCGGCGGGCGGCTGGCGGTGGTGACGTTCCACAGCCTGGAGGACCGGATGGTGAAGCGGTTCCTGCGCGACCGGTCGGGCGCGGCGCCTTCAGCTTCGCGTCATCTGCCCGCTGCCACGGCAGGCGCGGCACCGAGTTTCGAGAAGGTCGGCCGCGGCGTGCGGGCCGGCGAGGCCGAGATCGCGCGCAACCCGCGCGCGCGCTCGGCGACCCTGAGAGTGGCGACGCGGACGGCGGCTCCGGCGTGGCAGGGAAATGGGCGGGGCAGTGTGGCGGAGGTGAGCGTATGACGGCGGCGTATCGATTGAAGGGGATCGGCTGGTTCGGCGGCTGCGTCGCCGTGGTGCTCGGTTTCTACCTCGTGTCGCTCCAGGTCGCGGGCGAGCGCAAGAAGCTGGAAAGCGTCAACAAGCGCATCGCCGCGGCCGAGCGCGACATCCGCGCGCTGGAGACCGAGTTCGACACGCGCGCCAACCTGGTCCAGCTGGAGCGGTGGAACGGCGACACGCTGGCGCTGTCGGCGCCGACCGCCGGCCAGTACGTCGCCGACGAGACGGCGCTCGCCTCGCTCGACGTGACCGCGCCGATGGGCGGGGCCGGATTGCGGACCGCCGCCTTGGTGGTGCCGTCGGGCGCACCGGCGCTCGCGCCCGCGCAACCGGCGATGACGCTGGTCGCCGCCACCGCGCCGTTGCCCGCCGTCCCCGCCGCTGCCGCTGCCCGCGCCGCCGTCGTCCGTACCGCCGCCGTGTCCGTGCCCGTCCGCACGACCCCGATCGCCGCGGCGCGCAGCGTCGCCGCGGTTGCCAAGGTGCGGCCCGACGCGGTGGCGATGCTCGACCGCAAGCTGCTGTCCGACTCCACCCTGGGCGATATCCTGGCGAGCGCGCGTGCCGAGGCGGGTCGCAAGCGTTGACCGCGCTGGTCGCACGACCCGTCGCCCGGCCGCCCGCGTCCCGCCGCGCGGGCAGCCAGCAGCGTCAGCAGATGGCCGCGGTGTCGCACATGCGGTTGATGATGCTGATGCTGCTCTTCGCCGCCGGCGTCGTCCTCATCATCGGTCGGCTCGGCGTGCTGGCACTGTTCTCGGGCGCGGAGGCGCGCGCCGCGGTGGCGACGCTGGCGTCGCGCGGGGACATCGTCGACCGCAACGGCGCGCCGCTCGCGCGCACCATCGACGCCTGGACGATCGCCGTCCACCCGCGCGAGTTGATGGGCGACAGGATGGACCTGGCCGCCAAGCTCGCCGCGCTGATGCCCGATCGCGGCGACCAGGCCTGGTTCTACGGCCAGCTGACCAAGGACGTCAGCTTCACCTATCTCCAGCGGCGCGCCTCGCCGGCGCTGGTCGAGCAGGTCAACGCGCTGGGCGAACCCGCGATCGTCTTCGCGCGCGAGACGCAGCGCCTCTACCCGCAAGGAGCGCTCGCCGCCCACGCGCTCGGCTTCCTGTCGCCCGAGGGACACGGGATGAGCGGCATGGAGCGGGTGCTGGACGAGCGGCTGCTCGATCCGGCCACGCGCGGTGCGCCGGTGGCGCTGTCGATCGACACGCGCGTGCAGGCAGCGATCGAGAGCGAGCTGTCCCGCGCGATGGCCACCTTCTCCGCGCGGGGCGCCGGCGGCGTCGTGCTCGACGCGAATACCGGCGAGGTGATCGCGATGGTGTCGCTGCCGACGTTCAACCCGAACCGCGTCGGCATGTCGGGGCCGGACGAGCTGCGCAACATCACCACGCAGAGCGTGTTCGAGCTGGGATCGACGTTCAAGCCGATCACCATGGCGACCGCGATGGACACCGGCGTGGTCACCAGCATGGCGCGGCGGTTCGACGCGACGCACCCGCTGAAGGTCGGCGGTTTCACCATCCATGACGAGCGCGGCGATCCCAAGCGCTGGCTGAACATGGCGGAAACGCTGATCTACTCCTCCAACGTCGCCACCGCGCGCGTCGCCGACCTGGTCGGGCCGCAGCGGATGCAGACGATGTTCAGAAAACTGGGCTTCGACACCAAGCCCGATATCGAGCTGCGCGAGAAGGGCCGGCCGCTCTGGCCGACCTATTGGGCGCGGACGACGACGATGACCACCGCCTACGGCCACGGCATCGCGGTGACGCCGCTCCACCTCGCCTCCGCCTACGCGGCGCTGGTCAACGGTGGCGTCTGGCGGCCGGCGACGCTGATGAAGGTGGAGCCCGGCCGCGCCGCCGAGGGCCGCCGCGTCATCACCGAGGGGACGAGCGCGCGGATGCGGCAGATGCTGCGGTTGATCGTGCTGCGCGGCACGGGGCGCAAGGGCGAGGCGCCGGGATACCGCGTCGGCGGCAAGACCGGCACGGCCGAGGCGGCGGTGGCCGGCGGCTACGACCGGTCGCGCAACGTCGCCACCTTCGCCGCCGCCTTTCCGATGGACGCGCCGCGCTACGTCGTGGTCGCGATGCTCGACTCGCCGCAGGGCACCAAGGAGACGGGCGGGTGGAAGACCGCCGCCTGGAACGCGGCGCCGGTGGTCGGGCGCACCATCTCGCGCGTCGGCGCGATGCTGGGCGTGATGCCGGACGAATCGCGCGACATCGACGTGTCCGACCTGACGCCGCTGCTGTGGCAGGAGCCGGGCGCCAAGACGGTCGCGGGGCATTGAGGGGGATCGGATGAAGCTGGGCACCCTGACCGGCGGGACGGAGGAAGCGGCGGTCACCGGTTTCGCGATCGACCATCGCAAGGTCGCGCCCGGTACGATCTTCGGCGCCTTTCGCGGCGCGCGGGTCAACGGCGAGGATTTCATCGCCGACGCGGTCAGGAGCGGCGCGGTGGCGGTGGTCGCGCGGCCCGAGGCGATGGTCGACGGCGCCGTCCACATCGCCGACGACGAGCCGCGCGCCGCGTTCGCGCGGCTGGCGTCGCGCTTCTTCGGGCCGTTCCCCGACACCGCGGTGGCGGTGACCGGCACCAACGGCAAGACCTCGACCGTGGAGATGACGCGCCAGCTGTGGCGCATGGCCGGCCACCATGCCGCCTCGATCGGCACGCTGGGCGTCACCACCGCCGACGAGCGGGTGACCACCGGGCTGACCACGCCCGACGTGGTGACCTTCCTGTCCAACGTCGCCGGGCTGGCGCGCGAGGGGGTGACGCACCTCGCCTTCGAGGCGTCGAGCCACGGGCTGACGCAGTATCGGACGGAGGGGCTGCGCGTCGCGGCGGCGGCGTTCACCAATCTCAGCCGCGACCACCTCGACTATCACGGCGACATGGCGGCCTATCTGACCGCCAAGCTGCGCTTGTTCTCCGAGGTGCTGAGCGACGACGGCACCGCGGTGGTCTGGGCCGACGACCAGGAGAGCGCGCGGGTGATCGACCTGGCGCGCGCCCGCGGCAATCGGCTGGTCACCGTCGGCGAGCGGGGCCAGACGCTGCGCCTGGTCGGTCGCGATCCGACGCTGCTCGGCCAGGGGCTGGTGATCGAGGCGGAGGGCGCGAGCCACAACGTCCAGCTGCCGCTGATCGGTGCCTATCAGGCGGCGAACGCGCTGGTCGCGGCAGGGCTGGTCATCGCCACCGGCGGCGAGGTGGCGGCGACGCTGCAGGCGCTGGCCCGGCTGCAACCGGTGCGCGGGCGGCTGGAACGTGCGGCGATCGCCCGATCGGGCGCGCCGGTCTACGTCGATTACGCGCACACCCCCGACGCGCTGGAGGCGGCGATCGCCGCGCTGAAGCCGCACGCGGCCGGGCGGCTGATCGCCGTGTTCGGGGCCGGCGGCGACCGCGACCAGGGCAAGCGCGAGCCGATGGGCCTCGTCGCGGTGCAGCGAGCGGACGTGGTCATCGTCACCGACGACAATCCGCGCGGCGAGGACCCCGCGGCCATCCGCCGCGACGTGCTTGCCGGCGCGCGCGGTGCCACGGAGATCGGCGACCGGCGCGAGGCGATCGCCGCCGCCATCGCCGGGGCCGGGCCGCAGGACATCGTGCTGATCGCCGGCAAGGGCCACGAGCAGGGACAGATCGTGGGGGATCTGGTGTTGCCGTTCGACGACGTCGCGGTCGCGCGGGAGTGCGCGGGTTGAGCGGGACGAACGATCTCCCCTCCCGCGTGCGGGAAGGGGCGGAGAAGGGCGGTCGTCCCAAGCTCGGGCTTCGTTACGAGGAAACTGCCCTTCCTCGGCCTCTCCCGACATCGGGAGGGGAGAAGTGAGCCTCTGGACCTCCGGCGAGATCGCGGCGGCGATCGGGGGCACTTCCTCGGCCGATTTTGCCGTCACCGGCGTCGCCTTCGACAGCCGCGAGGTCGGGCCCGGCGACCTGTTCGTCGCGCTGAAGGGCGAGGCGACCGACGGTCACCGCTTCCTCGACCAGGCGTTCGCGCAAGGGGCGGCGGGCGCGATCGTGTCGGCGCCGACCGACCAGCCCCATGTCCGCGTCGCCGACAGCTTCGCCGCGCTGGAGGCGCTCGGCCGCGCTGCCCGCGCGCGGACGGCCGCCATGATCGTCGGCGTCACCGGCTCGGTCGGCAAGACCGGCACCAAGGAGGCGCTCGCCGCCTGTCTCGACCGGACGTGGCGGGGGCAGGTGCATCGCTCGGTCAAGAGCTACAACAACCATACCGGCGTTCCGCTGAGCCTCGCGCGGATGCCCGCGGCGTCGCGCGCCGGCGTGTTCGAGATGGGGATGAACCACGCGGGCGAACTCGCGCACCTGACCACGCTGGTCCGCCCGCACGTCGCCATCGTCACCGCGATCGCGCCCGCGCACACCGAGTTCTTCGCGGGCGAGGAGGCGATCGCCGACGCCAAGGGCGAGATTTTCCGCGGCCTCGAACCGGGCGGCACGGCGATCGTGCCCTATGACAGCCCGCACCGTGACCGCCTGCTCGCCGCCGCCGCGCCGTACGCGGGCCGGGTCGTCACCTTCGGCCTCGATCGCGGTGCCGACGTCCACGCGATCGAGGCGGTGCGGCTGGAGTCGGCCGGCAGCTTCGTCACCGCGCGGGTCGGCGGGCGCGAGCTGAGCTTCACCCTGTCGCAGCCGGGCGACCACTGGGTCTCCAACGCGCTCGCCGTGCTCGCCGCGGTCGACGCGGTCGGCGGCGACCTGGGACTCGCCGGCCTCGCGCTCGCCGATCTGGGCGGGTTGCAGGGGCGGGGGGAACGGTTCCGGACCGCGGGCGACGTGCTGGTGATCGACGAGAGCTACAACGCCAACCCCTCGTCGATGCGCGCGACGCTGGCCGTGCTCGGCCGCGAACCCGGCCGCCGCCTGGCGATTCTGGGGGAGATGCGCGAACTCGGCGCCGGATCAGATGCTTATCACGCGAACCTCGCGGAGCCGATCATCGCCGCGCGCGTCGAACGGGTGGTGCTGGTCGGCGAAGCGATGGCGCCGCTCGCCGCCGCGCTTGAGGGGCGCGTCGGACTCGTCCATGTGGCGTCCGCCCTCGACGCGCTCGACGCCGCCCGTGCCCAGCTGACCGACGGCGATGTGGTGCTGGTCAAGGGATCGAACGGGGTGGGGCTGTCGCGCGTGGTCGCGGGGTTGAGGGCGGGCTTGAGGAACGAGACGTAGATGCTGTTCTGGATCGCGGCGCACCTGGGCTATCCGGGGCTGCTCAACCTCATCCGATACCAGACCTTCCGCACCGGCGCGGCGGTGGCGACGGCGCTCATCATCGGCTGGATCATCGGCCCGAAGTTCATCGGCTGGCTGCGCGTGCGCCAGGGCAAGGGCCAGCCGATCCGCGCCGACGGGCCGCAGACCCACCTCGCCAAACGCGGCACGCCGACCATGGGCGGCCTGATGATCCTGACCGCGATGAGCCTGGCGATCCTCCTCTGGATGGACCTGTCGAACCCGTTCGTCTGGGCATGCCTGTTCGTCACCCTGGGCTTCGGCGCGATCGGGTTCATGGACGATTACGATAAGGTCCGGAAGGCGACCACCGCCGGCATCCCCGGCCGCGTCCGGCTGCTGCTGGAGTTCCTGATCGCAGGGATCGCCGCCTGGATCATCATGCGCCAGAACGGGTCGGGGCTCTTCCTGCCGTTCACCAACCGCTATTACCTCGAACTCTGGTGGTTCTACCCCGTGTTCGCGGCGTTCACGATCGTCGCGTTCGGCAACGCGGTGAACCTGACCGACGGGCTGGACGGGCTGGCGACGATGCCGGTCATCATCGCCTCCGTGACCTTCATGGTCATCGTCTACCTCGCCGGCAACGTCCGCTTCGCCGACTATCTCGGCATCCCGCACGTGGCCGGCGCGGGCGAGCTGGCGATCTTCTGCGGCGCGGTGGTGGGGGCGGGGCTCGCCTTCCTCTGGTACAACGCGCCGCCCGCGGCGGTGTTCATGGGCGACACCGGCAGCCTGGCGCTCGGCGGCGCGCTCGGCACGATCGCGGTGGTCGCGCATCACGAGATCGTGCTGGGCATCGTCGGCGGGCTGTTCGTGGTGGAGGCGCTCAGCGTCATCGTCCAGGTGTTCTTCTACAAGCGCACGGGCAAGCGCGTCTTCCGCATGGCGCCGATCCACCACCATTTCGAGCAGCTCGGCTGGAGCGAGCCGACGGTGGTGATCCGCTTCTGGATCATCAGCCTGGTGCTGGCGCTCGCCGGGCTGTCGACGCTGAAACTCCGGTGATCGTCTCCCCGGTCTGGAGGGGCAGGCGCTACGCGGTGCTGGGCCTTGCGCGGTCGGGCGCGGCGACGGTGCGGGCGTTGCTGGCGGCGGGCGCGCACGTGCAGGCGTGGGATGCGGACGAGACGCGGCGTTCTTCAGTCCTCCCCGAGCTTGCTCGGGGAGGGGGACCGTCGCCGAAGGCGATGGTGGAGGGGCAGGTGGCGCAGCCGCCGTCTTCGACGGCGCCCCTCCACCACTCGGCTGACGCCGAGCGGTCCCCCTCCCCAAGCAGGCTTGGGGAGGACGTGGTGATCGCCCCGCTCGACGACCTCGCCGGCTTCGACGCGCTGGTGGTGTCGCCGGGCGTGCCGCTCAACACCCACCCGATCGCCGCGGTGGCGCGGGCGGCGGGGGTGCCGATCATCGGCGATATCGAGCTGTTCGCGGAGGCGCGCGCGTCGCTGCCGCCGCACAAGGTGGTCGGCATCACCGGCACCAACGGCAAGTCGACCACCACCGCGCTCGTCCACCACATCCTGCGAACCGCGGGCGTGCCGAGCCTGATGGGCGGCAATATCGGCCTGCCGATCCTGGCGCAGGAGCCGTTGCTGGAAGGCGGCGTCTACGTGCTGGAGCTGTCGAGCTACCAGATCGACCTGACCCGCACGCTCGATTGCGAGGTGGCGGTGCTCCTCGATGTCACGCCCGACCACCTCGATCGCTACGACGGCTTCGAGGATTATCGCGCGTCCAAGCTGCGGCTGCTCGACATGCAGGCATGGGACCAGGTCGCCGTGGTCGCGAGCGACGAGAACGGGGTCGGCAGCGCCGTCCGCGCGATGACGACGGGAGCCGAGCTGACGCAATGGTTCGGTGGCGACTATGCCATCGACTTTGCCGACGAGCAGTCGCACTGGCCCTCCCTGCAAGGCCCGCACAACGCACAGAATGCCTGGGCGGCCAGGATCGCATGCCTCGCGCTGGGCCTGCCGCACGGCGCGATCGACGCAGGCCTCCGCACTTTCACCGGCCTCCCCCACCGCATGCAGCGCGTCGCCACGATCGACGGCGTCGCCTATGTCAACGATTCCAAGGCCACCAACCCGGAATCCGCCGCGCCCGCGCTCGGTGCCTTTCCGCGCATCCACTGGATCGTCGGCGGGCGCGCCAAGGGCGACGATCTCGACGCCTGCGCGCCCTATTTCGGCAACGTCGTCGCCGCCTACACGATCGGCGAGGCGGGGCCGCGGTTCTTCGAAGTGTTGAAGGGCCGCGTGCCCGTCGTTGAGAACGCCGGCTCGCTCGACATCGCCGTCGCGCACGCCGCCGCCGCGGCGCGGCCCGGCGACACGGTGCTGCTGTCGCCCGCCTGCGCTAGCTTCGATCAATATCGCGACTATGAAGAGCGCGGGGCCGCGTTCGGGTCTCTCGTGGAGAAGCTCGCATGACCGACGTCCGCGCCGGCGGTTCGGGAACCGACCGTCTGGGGAATGACAGGGGCGGTCGCGCGCTGATGGCGCAGATGAGGAAGCGTGGCGGCCGCGGTGACCGGTCGCCGCTCGGCACCTGGTTCTGGGACATCGACCGGATGCTGCTGGCGCTCACCGCCTGCCTGATCGCGATCGGCCTGATCGCGGTCGCGGCGGCGAGCCCGGCGACGGCGGTGCGCTACTCGGGCGAGCATCACAAGATCGCGCCGCTCTATTATTTCTGGCGCCAGCTGATGTGGGTGGGCCTGTCGCTGCCGGTGCTGATCGCGGTGTCGATGCTGCCGGTCGCGCAGGCGCGGCGGCTGGCGGTGTCGGGCGCGGCGGTGTTCGTCGCGCTGCTCGCGCTCGCGCCGGTGATCGGCGCCGAGCATAACGGCGCCCGCCGCTGGATCGGCGTCGGCATCGCCGAGTTCCAGCCGTCCGAGTTCCTGAAGCCCCTGTTCATCGTCACGGTCGCCTGGCTGCTGTCGCTGAAGGCGAAGGATCGCGAATTGCCGACCGTGTTCATCACCGGCGCGATGACCGCGGGCGTGGCGGTGCTGCTGATGCTGCAACCCGATTTCGGCCAGACGGTGATCTTCTGCTCGGTATGGATGGCGCTGCTGATGATCGCGGGGACGCCGACGCGGGTGCTCGCCGGCATCGTCGGCATGGTGCCGGTCGGGCTGGTCTGCGCCTATCTCTTCTACGGCACGGCGCGTCAGCGGATCGACGCGTTCCTGTTCCCCGGCATCGAGGGGGAGGGGGCCGCCGACCATTTCCAGGTCGACGCCGCGCACCGCACGCTGACCAGCGGTGGCTGGACCGGCACCGGCCCCGGCGCGGGATCGGCCAAGTTCGGGCTGCCGGAAGCGCATACCGACTACATCTTCTCGGTGATCGGCGAGGAGTTCGGGCTGATCGCCTGCTCGGTCGTCGCGGTCGTCTTCCTCGCCATCGTGGTGCGCGTGTTCGTGAAACTGCTCGACGAGCAGGATGAGTTCAAGCTCCTCGCCGCCGCCGGCCTGGCGACGCAGTTCGGCGCGCAGGCGCTGGTCTCGATGGCGGTCAACACCGGCCTGGCGCCGTCCAAGGGGATGACGCTGCCGTTCATCAGCTATGGCGGATCGTCGATGATCGCGCTGTCGATCGGCATGGGGTTGCTCCTCGCCTTCACCCGGCGCAATCCGTTCCTGACGCGGAGCCCCTACGTGGTCCGCTGGAGCGGTGAATGACAAGGGTGAGAACTCATGATTGCCGACGGCTCCGGGCGACCGCGAAGCGGCGGGCCGGATCGATCCCGCAGGTGTGTCATTCGTCGTCAACGATGCGCCGCATCGCCTCCTCCTCTTTCCTTCCTGCGAGCTCGATCCGGCTCCGTCATGGCCATCGGCAATCATGAGTTCTCAACCTAGACATTATGTGTTGGCGGCCGGTGGTACGGGCGGTCACATGGTACCGGCGGCGGCGCTGGCGCAGGAATTGACGAGACGTGGCCACCGCGTCGCGCTGGTCTCCGACGCGCGCGGCGTGCGCTTTCCGGGTCTGTTCGAGGGCGTGCAGACGCACGTCCTGCCTGCCGGTCGCTTTCAGGTGAAGCGGCCGCAGGGCTGGGCGTCGGCGGTGCGCGAGATGTGGCGCGGGCGGGCGATGGCGCGCGAACTGTACCGGACCTTCCGTCCCGCCGCCGTGGTCGGCTTCGGCGGCTACCCGGCGCTGCCGGCGCTGCTCGCCGCCTTCGCCGACAAGATCCCCACCGCCGTGCACGAGCAGAACGCCGTGCTGGGCCGGGTCAATCGGCTGGTCGCGGGCAAGGTCCACGCGATCGCCACCTCCTACGCGGAGACGCAGCGGTTGCCGGCGCGGCTCGCGGGCAAGACGCACCTCGTGGGCAATCCGGTGCGCGAGGCGGTTCTGGCGCTTCGTGCCAGACCCTATCCGTTATTGGAGGAGGACGGCATCTTCCGCGTCCTGGTGACCGGCGGCAGCCAGGGCGCGAGCGTGCTGTCCAAGGTGGTGCCCGACGGTTTGGCGATGCTGCCGCCCAATTTCCGCCGCCGCCTGCAGGTGACGCACCAGGCGCGGATCGAGGACATCGACGCGGCGCGCGCGCAATATGCCGAGCACCACATCGCCGCCGAGCTCGCCACCTACCTGCCCGACATGCCCGAGCAGCTCGCCTGGGCACACCTCGTGATCGGTCGCGCGGGCGCGTCGACGATCGCCGAGCTGACCGCGGCGGGGCGGCCGGCGATCCTGGTGCCGCTGCCCTCCGCGACCGACGATCACCAGACGGCGAACGCGCGCGAGATGACGGCGGCGGGCGGCGCGCGGACGATCGCGCAAGGGGCGTTCACCGCGGTGGAACTCGCCAAGCAGATGCAGAAGCTGGGCCTCGATCCGGAAGCGCTGGAGAATGCCGCCGGTCGCGCCAAGAGCGTCGGTCGGCCGACGGCGGTGAGCGATCTGGCCGATCTGGTCGAGAGCCTCGATGCGCCGCTGGCGCGCCTGCCGGTCGCCACGCGTCAGCCCAGGGAGGCGTTCGCGTGATTTCGTTGTCTTCGTACCTCCCCTTGCAGGGGAGGAATTAGGATGCGCGGCGTCGCGACCGATATCGGCACGATCCACTTCGTCGGGATCGGCGGCATCGGCATGTCCGGCATTGCCGAGGTGATGCACAATCTCGGCTACCGCGTGCAGGGCTCCGACGTCGCCGAGGGCTATGTCGTCCAGGGCCTGCGCGACCGGGGTATCGCGGTGGCCATCGGCCACAAGGCGGAGAATATCGGCGACGCGGCCGTCGTCGTCGTCTCCACCGCCATCGTCCGCTCCAACCCCGAGGTCGAGGCGGCGCTGGAGAAGCGCGTGCCCGTCGTCCGCCGCGCGGAGATGCTGGCCGAGCTGATGCGGCTGAAATCCACGGTGGCGGTGGCCGGCACGCACGGCAAGACGACCACCACGTCGATGGTTGCGGCGCTGCTCGATGCAGGGGGCGTCGACCCGACCGTCATCAACGGCGGCATCATCAACAGCTACGGCTCCAACGCTCGCCTGGGCGCATCCGACTGGATGGTGGTGGAGGCCGACGAGAGCGACGGCAGCTTCCTGCGTCTCGACGGCACCATCGCGGTCGTCACCAACATCGATCCCGAGCATCTGGATCATTACGGCAGCTTCGACCGGGCGAAGGACGCCTATGTCGAGTTCGTCGAGAACGTGCCCTTCTACGGCGCGGCGCTGCTCTGCCTCGATCATCCGGAAGTGCAGGGCATCCTGCCGCGCGTGCGCGACCGCCGCGTCGTCACCTACGGCTTCTCGGCGCAGGCCGACGTGCGCGGGGTGAACGTGACGCCCGTTCCCGGCGGCAACCGCTTCGACGTGGCCGTGCGCGACCGCGACGGCCATACGCGGACGATCGAGGCGATCGAGCTGCCGATGGCCGGCCGCCACAACGTGCAGAACGCGCTCGCCGCGGTCGGCGTGGCGCTGGAACTCGGCATCGAGGACGCGACGATCCAGCGCGGTTTCCACGCGTTCGGCGGGGTCAAGCGGCGCTTCACCAAGGTAGGCGAGGTGGGCGGCGCCACCATTATCGACGATTACGGCCACCACCCGGTTGAGATCCGCGCCGTCCTCGCCGCCGCCAGGGAAGGCGCGCAGGGGCGGGTGATCGCCGTCGTCCAGCCGCACCGTTACTCGCGGCTCGGCAATCTGATGGAGGAGTTCCAAACCGCGTTCAACGACGCCGATCGCGTGCTCGTCACCCCCGTCTACGCCGCGGGCGAGGCGCCGGTGGAGGGCGTCGACGCCGACACGCTGGTCGGCGGGCTCAAGCGCCGTGGCCATCGCCACGCCGCGACGATCGCCGATGCCGACGCGCTCGCCGCGGAACTCGCCGGCACGCTGCGGCCCGACGACATGGTGGTCTGCCTGGGCGCGGGCGACATCACCAAATGGGCCGCCGGCCTGGCCGACGCGGTGCGGGAGAAGACGAGATGACCGACTGGTTCAAGGCATCGCTCGACGCGCAGAAGCAGATCCTCGACGCGCAGGCGGAGGGGCTGAAGCTCGGCCAGCAGGCGGTCGACACGGGCAAGGCGTTCGCCGACGCGCAGGCCGCCTCGGTCAAGGCGGCGGAGGCGAACGTCGCCGCCTGGCAGGCGTGGATGCGGCTGTGGGGCGCCGGTCCGTGGTGACGCTGCCGGCCGTTCGCGGCAGACTGACTCCCGGCGCACCGCTCGCCCCGCTGGTCTGGTTCAAGGCGGGGGGCGCGGCCGAGTGGCTGTTCGAGCCCGCGGACGCCGACGATTTGTCCGATCTCCTCCGCGGCCTCGATCCGGCGGTGCCGGTGATGGCGCTTGGTCTCGGTTCCAACCTCATCGTCCGCGACGGCGGGGTGCCCGGGATCGTCGTGCGTCTCGGCAAGCCCTTCGCCAGGGTCGAGGCGCTGGACGGGACGACGCTGCGCTGCGGCGGCGGCGCGAGCGGCATCCTCGTCTCCTCGATCGCGCGCGACGCTGGGGTCGCGGGCGTCGAGTTCCTGCGCTCGATCCCCGGCACGGTCGGCGGTTTCGTGCGGATGAACGGTGGCGCCTATGGCCGCGAGGTGAAGGACGTGCTGGTGGAGTGCGACGTCGTCCTCCGCTCGGGCGAGCGACAAACATTGGCGCTGGGCGATCTCGGCTACACCTACCGGCACAGTGACCTGCCCGAGGGGGCGGTAGTCGTCTCCGCCACCTTCCGCGGCCAGCCTGGCGAGCCCGCCGCGATCGCCGCCGAGATGGACCGCATCGCCGCCGCGCGCGAGGCGTCTCAGCCGCTGCGGTCGAAGACCGGCGGCTCGACCTTCAAGAATCCGGACGGCCACAAGGCGTGGGCGCTGGTCGACGCCGCGGGGTGCCGGGGGCTGACGAGGGGCGGCGCGCAGGTATCGGAGAAGCATACGAACTTCCTGTTGAACACGGGCGACGCGACCAGCGCGGACATCGAGGCGCTCGGCGACGACGTGCGGGACCGGGTGAGGGCGCATTCGGGCGTGAGCCTCGAATGGGAAATCCAGCGGGTGGGGGTGGCGTCGCTTCCGATCCTCCCCGCTCGCGGGGAGGGGGACCATGCGGAGCATGGTGGAGGGGCCTCTTCGCGAGCCCCACGCGACGAGGAAACGCCCCTCCGTCACCGCTACGCGGCGCCACCTCCCCGTGAACGGGGAGGATCATGACCCACCTCCGTCGTCATGCCGGGCTCGTCCCGGCATCCAGAGCCGCGAACGATGGCGCTGCTTGGTCCTGGACACCGGGACTAGCCCGGTGTGACGAAGGTCGCAGCGATGATGCGCCTCATTTGCCGGATCGATCCTTATGACCACCCCCCTCCACATCGTCGTCCTGATGGGCGGCTGGTCGGCCGAGCGGCCGGTATCGCTGCAATCCGGCGCGGGCATCGCTGATGCGCTGGAGTCGCTCGGCCACCGCGTCACCCGCATCGACATGGGGCGCGACGTGGCCGCGCGGCTGGCGGAGGCGACGCCCGACCTCGTCTTCAATGCGCTGCACGGCTCGCCGGGGGAGGACGGCACCGTGCAGGGCATGATGGACCTGATGGGCCTGCGCTACACCCATTCCGGCCTCGCCACCTCGGTGATCGCGATCGACAAGGTGCTGACCAAGCAGGCGCTGGTGCCGCACGGCATCCCCATGCCGGGCGGCCGCATCGTCAAGTCGGCCGACATCCACGCGGCGGACCCGCTGTCGCGGCCGTACGTCCTCAAGCCCGTCAACGAGGGCTCGTCGGTCGGCGTCGCCATCGTCACCGACGCCGATGGACCTGGGGGTAACTACGGCAATCCGATATCGCCCGATGCTCAGGGCCCGTGGCAGGAGTTCGACGAACTGCTGGCCGAGCCCTATATCCGCGGGCGCGAGCTGACCGCCGCCGTGCTGGGCGACCGGGCGCTGGGCGTCACCGAGCTGATCCCCAAGAACGGGTGGTACGATTTCAACGCCAAATATACCGACGGGCTGACCACCCATGTCTGCCCCGCGCAGATCCCCGACGAGATCGCGGAGGCATGCCGTTCGCTGGCACTGGAGGCGCATCGCCTGCTCGGCTGTCGCGGCGCCAGCCGCTCCGACTTCCGCTGGGACGACGAGCGCGGCGTCGACGGGCTGTTCCTGCTGGAGGTCAACACCCAGCCGGGCATGACGCCGCTCAGCCTGGTTCCCGAACAGGCTCGCCATATCGGCATGAGCTACGCCGAGCTGGTCCAGGCGATCGTCGACGAGGCGCTGAAGGACCATCCGCGGGACCCTGTTCCGTGAGCCGCACGATCAAGCGCGGCGCCGCGCCGCAGCGGCCCTCGCCGCGGCGCAAGCAGCCGGTCCGCAAGGTGTCGGTTCTCGACCGCGTCGTGCAGTGCCTGCCGGTCAGCGAGGCGGTGCTGAAGCGCACCGTGACCTGGACGATGACGGGCGCCGCCGGCGCCGTGGTGCTGGCCGGGCTGATGTGGCTGGGCGTGCCCGGCATGGTCGGCGCGGCGCTCGCCGAGACGGCCGGGCAGGCGGGGCTGCGGGTGGAGCAGATCGAGATCACGGGGCTGAAGCGGATGGACCGCATGTCGGTCTACGCCGTCGCGCTGGAGGACAAGCAGAACGAGACGTCGATGATGGCGGTCGACCTGGACGGCATTCGCCAGCGGCTGCTCCGCTACGGTTGGATCGCCGACGCGCACGTGTCGCGCCGGTTGCCCGACACGCTGCTGATCGACATCGTCGAGCGCACGCCCGCCGCCGTGTGGCAGGATCGTGGGCAATTGACGCTGATCGATGCCGACGGCGTGCTGCTGGAGGCAGTGCGACCGGACGCGATCCCCGACCTGCCGCTGGTCATCGGCCCCGGCGCCGACCGGCAGGAGGCGTCCTATCAGGCGCTGCTGAATGCCGCTCCGGCGCTCAAACCCCGCGTGCGCGCCGCCACCTGGGTCGGCAATCGTCGCTGGGATCTGACGTTCGAGAGCGGCGAGGTACTGGCCCTGCCGGAGGAGGGGGCGGCCAAGGCGCTGGTCACCTTCGCCGAGCTGGACGGGCAGCGGCCGCTGCTCGGCCGCGGCTGGCTGCGGTTCGACATGCGCGATCCGTCGAAGCTGGTTGCAAGAAAACCGGGGATGAATCAAAATCATGCCCTGGCCGATCCGGCGTTGACGGGCGCACCCGATCCCGCCGAGAGCGGCGCGACGGCAGGCGAGGCAAACGCCGCGGGGGCGGCTGAGGGGTAGGGCATGGCCAAGGCGGCACCGGAAGGTCTCATCACCGCGCTCGACATCGGGTCGTCCAAGGTGTCGGCGATGATCGCGCAGAAGGGCGACGGCGGCGAGCTGGTCGTGCTCGGCACTGGCCAGCGCGAGAGCCGCGGCGTCAAGCGCGGCTATATCGCCGACATGACCGCGACCGAGGCGGCGGTGCGCGAGGCGGTGGAACAGGCGGAACGGATCGCCGGCCTGAACATCGAGAATGTGTGGGTCGGCTTCTCCGCCGGCGGCCTGGTCAGCGACGTCGCGGAGGTGGAGCTGGAACTGGGCGGCCACCGGGTCGAGCAGCAGGACATCGATGCGCTCCTCCACGCCGGTCGCCAGTCGATCGACCCGCAGGGGCGCATGGTGCTGCACGCGCAGCCCGCGCTCTATACGCTGGACGGACTGACCGGGGTCAAGAAGCCGCTCGGCCTTCACGCCGACCGGCTGGGCGTCCACATCCACGTCGTCGCCGCCGACGGGTCGCCCGTCCGCAACCTCGACCTGTGCGTCCGTTCGGCGCATCTGGAGGTGAAGTCGATCATCGCCTCGCCGGTCGCCACCGGCCTCGCCTGTTTGAGCGACGAGGAGCGCGAGCTGGGCGTGGCGCTGGTGGAGCTGGGCGCGGGGATCACCAACGTGTCGCTGTTCGCGGGCGGGATGCTGGTCGGACTCCACTCGATCGCGATGGGCGCGGCCGACATCACCGACGACATCGCCTCGGCCTTCGGCACCCGCCGCCAGCAGGCCGAGCGGATGAAATGTTTCCACGGCTCCGCCAACGCATCCCCTCGCGACAATCACGACATGATCCCGGTGACCCCGGTGGGCGCGGAGGACGACGTGCACGGCGGCACGCAGATCACCAAGGCGCAGCTGATCGGCGTCGTCCGCCAGCGGCTGGAGCACCAGATGGGCGAGATCAGGAAAGCGCTCGCCGCCCTGAAGTTCGAGGGGCCGGTCGGCCGCCAGGTCGTGCTCACCGGCGGCGGCGCGGAGCTGAAGGGCATCGCCGACTATGCGCAGCAGGCGCTCGGCCGGTCGGTCCGGCTCGGTCGGCCGCGCGGGCTGACCGGCCTGCCGGAGGCGCATGCCGGCCCCGCCTTCGCGACGCTGGCAGGGCTCGCTTACTATGCCGCGTCCGATCCGGTCGATCTGCGCAGCGTCGCCGGCCCCGCGCAGACGGTGCATCGGCCGAGCGGCATGGGCATCTTCCGCAAGCTGATCCAGGCGGCACGGGCGAACTACTGAGTGCGGCCTATACTGGGGCGATGCTTTTGCAGGGGCGGCGCTTTTGTAGTGGCGGCGCGGCGATGCGGATGTAAAAGGGTTAATCAGGGGTCCGGTCGGCGCGTTTCCCGATCGGTGACGGCGGAGTGAAGTGGCGATGAGCATCGAATTTATGGCGCCCGAGGTGGACGAGCTGACTCCGCGGATCGCGGTGATCGGCGTCGGCGGCGCGGGCGGCAACGCGATCGCGAACATGATGCGCGCGGACGTGCAGGGCGTGGACTTCCTGGTCGCCAACACCGACGCGCAGGCGCTGAAACAGTCGACGGCGCCGCGCCGCGTGCAGCTCGGCACCAAGATCACGCAGGGCCTGGGCGCGGGTGCCCGTCCCGAGATCGGCCGCGCCGCCGCCGAGGAGACGATCGACGACCTCGCCAAGATGCTGGAGGGCGCGCACATGGTGTTCATCGCCGCCGGCATGGGCGGCGGCACCGGCACCGGCGCGGCCCCCGTCATCGCCAAGGCGGCGCGCGACATGGGCATCCTGACCGTCGGCGTCGTTACCAAGCCGTTCAGTTTCGAAGGCAACCGCCGCTCCAAGGCCGCCGACCAGGGCATCGAGGAGCTGCAGAAGTACGTCGACACGCTGATCGTCATTCCGAACCAGAACCTGTTCCTGATCGCCAACGCGAACACCACCTTCAAGGAGGCGTTCTCGATGGCGGACGAGGTGCTGCAGCAGGGCGTGCGCGGCATCACCGACCTGATGGTCATGCCCGGCCTCATCAATCTCGACTTCGCCGACGTCCGCTCGGTGATGCAGGAGATGGGCAAGGCGATGATGGGCACGGGCGAGGCGTCCGGCGACAACCGCGCGCTGGAGGCGGCGCAGAAGGCGATCGCCAATCCGCTGCTCGACGGCGTGTCGATGCAGGGGGCCAAAGGCGTCATCATCTCGATCACTGGCGGCGACGACATGCGCCTGCTGGAGGTGGACGAGGCGGCGAACCACATCCGCGATCTCGTCGATCCGGACGCCAACATCATCTGGGGCTCGGCGTTCAACCCCGATCTGGAGGGCCGCATCCGCGTGTCGGTGGTCGCCACCGGCATCGAGGCGGTGGAGCGCGCGCCCGAGCCGGTGAAGGCGCAGGCCGAGCCCGCGCGCTCGTTCAGCTTCGCCGGCGCGCGCCGCGAGGAGCCCGCCGCTCACCGCGCAGCCGAGCCGACGCCCGCCGCGCCGCCGCCCGCGCCCGTGCCGGCACCCGCGGCCGAGGTCGCGCCGCCGGTATCCGCGCCCGCGCCCATCCCGCAGGCGCAGGAGGATGAACTGGTTCTCGGCGCCGAGGCGGTGGTGCCGCCGCCTGCGCCTACCCCCGTACCCGCCCCGGCACCGGTGGCCGCGCCGACGCCCGCCGCCGACGAGGGCGGATCGCGCCGCCGCTGGCTCGCCCCCGGTACGGAGGCCGCGACGCCCGAACCCGCCGCGGCACCGCGCGTCAAGCTGGGCGGCACGCTGTTCGAGCGGATGTCCAACGCCGCGCGCGGTGCCCCGCGCGACGACGATGCGGCGAACACCGCCGAGCCGCTCGACATCCCCCGCTTCCTGCACCGCCAGAACAATCAGTGAGGACGTGATCCGCTTCTGACCTGACCTTACGTGGGTCGAAGCGGAACCTATGCGGAAGCTCTCCGTCATGTCGGACTTGTTCCGGCATCCACCGCGCCGCGAACGAACGGTTGTCTGATCTGGAGGCGCGGTGGACCCCGGCAGTAGAGCACGATGACATCCACCTGACCCGTTCGTGGCTGAGCCCTTCGACAAGCTGAGGATAAACTTCGGCGCATGGCGCCGAAGTCGAAGCACAGGCCGCGCACGGTTCACCTGGGGCCTGCCCTTCGACGTCGCTCAGGGCGAACGGTGCTGGGTCCAAGCTAACGTCATCATCCTCTAGGCAGGGGTGACGGGAGAGTGGACGGCGAACGTTGGCGAGCGGCACTGGCCTTCGTCGTTCGTCTCTATTTCAGCAATTCGGGGTCGAGAGCCCGCATGGAGAGAGGCTGGCCGCGGGCGATGGCGTCCCGTTCCGCCGCCGCGCCGAACTCGACGTGCGCCAGGCCAGACGAGCCGACAAAGTTGGGGCGACGCCGCATGTTGATCCCCGCCAAGCTTCCAGCGTCGATCGATGACACTCCCTTTCGTCGCCTCAAGAGCCCGCTTCGTCGCTGCGCTGCGCCCACGGCGTTGCCGCGACGGCCCGGCTGGGGTGTAGGTTTGGGACGCTCATGATCCGCCATCATTCCCTGATCGCCGCCCTCCTCGCCGCGACGTGCCTGCCTGTCGGCCTCGTCGCACAGGAGGTGGTCCAGCCGCTCGGCCAGACCGACGCCGACCTCCTCGCCGCGCAGATGCGGCTGCTCGCCTCCGACCCGCGCAACATCGTCGCGCTGACCACCGCGGGCGAGTTGTCGCTCCGCCTGGGCGACCTGTCCGGCGCCGCCGCGCTGTTCGCGCGCGCCGACAAGGTCGATCCCCGCAGCGGCCGGGTGAAGGCGGGCATGGGATCGATCCTGGTGCGATCCGAGCGGCCGGGCGAGGCGCTGCGCTTCTTCGGTCAGGCCGAGAGCCTGGGCTGGCCGGTCGCGCGCTACGCCGCCGACCGTGGCCTCGCGCTCGATCTCGTCGGCCAGCAGGAGCGTGCCCACCGCGATTATCGCCTGGCGCTCCAGAACGGCGCCGACGACGAAACCGCGCGCCGCTACGCCCTGTCGCTCGGCATCGCCGGCAAGCAGGCGCAGGCGCTGGAACAGCTCGATCCGCTGGTCCGCCGTCAGGACCGCGCGGCCTGGCGCGCGCGTGCCTTCGTCATGGCGATGAACGGTGACACCGAGGGCGCCTCCAAGATCGCGACGACGATGATGCCCGCCGGCATGGCGCAGGGGCTCGGCGCCTTTTTCCGCCGCCTGCCGACGCTGCCCGCGGTCGACCGCGCCTTTGCGGTGCATTTCGGCGAGATCACCGCGACCCCCGCGCGCCTCGCCGACGCGCGCTTCATCCCGACCTTTGCGCCGCTGCCGGCGGAGGTCGCGACGCCGCCGGTGCAGGTCGCCGCCGTGGTCGACCAGAACCGCGGCCGTCGCACGCGCCGCGATCGGACGGCGCGCCCGACCGCCTCGCCCGTCGCGACCACGGCCGTCCAGTCCGCCGCTGCCGCGCCTCGGTCGGTCGCGAGCCAGCCGGTCCCCTCCGCGAGCGTCGCGGCGATGCGCGAATCGAACGTCCGCGTCGGATCGTCCGCGTCCACCCAGCGCCCGGTCGTGGTCGCCGCCGCTCGCCCGGTCCAGTCCGCACCGGTGGCCGTCACGCCGGCGCCGAGCACGCCCGTGCAGACCGCCGCGATCTCGCCGGCGCGACCCGCCGCGCCCGTGTCGACCGCGACCGTCACGCCGCCGGCTACGGTGGTGCCCGCCCCGAGGGTCGCCACGCCGTCGACGCCCCCGACGGCCGTCGCCGCCGCGACCGTCGCACCGACCCCGGCGCCCGCGATCGTCGCGACGACTGCTCCCGTTGCCCCGGTCCCGACGCAGGCGGCGACGGAGCGGGCCGACTCGGTCCTGGCGCGCATCGTTGCCAGCCTCTCCATCCCGGCGTCCGAACTCGGCGTCGCACCGGTACGCCCCGATCCGGGGCCGGTCGCGATCCCCGCGGCGGTCGAGCGCGTCGCGCCGAGCCCCGCCGGCGCGCGCGTGGTCGCCGAGGCGTCCGCCAAGGAGGGCCGCGACGCCGCGCTTCGCCGCACCGTCGCCGGCCGCCTCACCGGCGACCCGCAGGCCGACGAGCCGACGCCCGCCACCGGCCGCCGCGCGCGACGTGGCGCGGCCGAGCCCGTCGCGGTGGCCGCCGCCGATACCGCATCGCGCACCGCGCGCGGTCGCCGTGGCACCACCGCCGCGGCGGACCCGCCGCTCACCCCGGCGCAGCGCCGCGCCGCCGAGCGCAAGGCCGCCGCCGACAAGAAGGCCGCCGCGGAGAAGAAGGAACTCGCCGACAAGGCGGCTGCCGAGAAGAAGGCGGCGCGCAGCAACCCGGCGCGTATCTGGGTTCAGGTCGCCGGCGGCGCCAACGAGGCGGGGCTGGACGCCGCCTGGCAGCTGATGCGCAGCCGGGCGCCCTCGCTCAAGAAGCGGACCGGCTACACCACGCCGCTGCGCGCCACCAATCGCGTGCTGACCGGCCCGTTCAAGACCGACGCGGAGGCGCGCACCTTCGTCAACCAGTTGCGCAAGGAAGGCGTCGGCTCGTTCGCCTTCACCAGCGAGGCGGGGCAGAAGGTGGAACGGCTGGACGCGCCGAACACCGGCAAGTGACCGCATCCTACGCCGCCGACCCGGCCGCCAGCCGAGGTCGGCTCCACCCGGAGGAACGCGAGCTGCGCGGACCCCGCGACGCGTTCCAGCGCGACCGCGACCGGATCATCCACTCGATCAGCTTCCGACGGCTGCGCCACAAGACGCAGGTGTTCATGGCGCCCGACGGCGACCATTTCCGCGTCCGCCTGACCCACAGTATCGAAGTCGCGCAGATCGGCCGGGCCATCGCCCGCGCGCTCGGCCTCAACGAGGATCTGACGGAGGCGCTGTGCCTCGCCCACGACATCGGCCACCCGCCCTTCGGCCACGCCGGCGAGGACGCGCTCAAGGCGGCGATGGCGGGGGCGGGGGGCTTCGACCATAACGGCCACACGCTGCGCGTGCTGACCGACCTCGAACGCCCCTATCCGCGCTGGGACGGGCTCAACCTGACCTGGGAGACGCTGGAGGGGCTGGCCAAGCACAACGGCCCGGTCCGCCATCCCGGCTGGGCGCTGGCGGAGGTCGATGCACGACAGCCGCTCGACCTTGCGGGTTGGTCGAGCCTGGAGGCGCAAGTCGCGGCGATCGCGGACGATATCGCCTATGACAACCACGATATCGACGACGGCCTGCGCGCGGGCCTGCTGACGCTCGACCAGCTGCTGTCGGTGCCGCTGGTGGCGCGGACCTGGGCGGCGGTGGAGGCGCGCTACCCCGGCGTGGCGCGCGACCGCCTCGCCCGCGAACTCGTCCGCAGCCAGATCGGCGTCATGGTCAACGACCTGATCGCCGAGACGCGCGCGCGCATCGCCGTGAGCGGGATCGGGACGGCAGCCGACGTGCGCGCCGCCGGTCGCGCGCTGGTCGGCTTCTCGGACGGTTTGCGCGTCGAGGAACGCGACCTGAAACGCTTCATGTACGCCAACCTCTACCATCACCCCGTCCAGCTCGCCGCAGCGGCCGCGGCCGACGGCGTCGTCTCCGGCCTGTTCGCCGCCTTTCGCGACGATCCCGCCGCGCTGCCCGACGAGTGGCGCGAGCGGCTGCCCGCCGACGAACCATGGCGCAGCCGTCACGTCGCCGACTTCATAGCCGGGATGACGGACCGGTACGCGGTGACGCAGTACCGCCGCGTCGTCGGGCCGGTGGAGCTGCCCGAGGGATTCTGAGGAGGTACGGTCTCCCCGCACTGGTCGCCTGGGATGGTTGGACCGGTGTAGAAATCCTGCCGTCATGCCGGGCTTGTCCCGGCATCCAGAGCCACGAACGCTGCACTGCTTGATCCTGGATGCCGGGACAAGCCCGGCATGACGCAAGAAAGTGCGGGTGGGCGGCGTTTCTCGGAGGTCTCGACAAGGTGCGGGGTGACGATGGCCAAGTGGCACGGTAACGTCACCCCACCTGATCGAATGTGACTTTCGGCACCAAAACGGGCTAGGGCGCCCCCCATGGCCCACACCGCACCCCCGCTCGCCGAAGCGCCCGCCTCGGCGCGGAGCGAGGCGCGGGCGCTGCTGCGCCTGGCGGGGCCGCTGGTCGCCGCCAACCTGCTCCAGATGGCGGTGTTCGCGGTCGACGTGGTGTTCGTGGCGCGGCTCGGGCCGACCGAGTTCGCGGCCGCCTCGCTCGGCGTGTTCCTGTTCAACATCCTCACCTTCGCGCTGATCGGCATGGGCGGTGCCGCCGAGCCGATCATCGCCGCCGCGCTCGGCCGCCGTGTCGGGGCGGTGCGCGAGGTGCGGCGGACCTTCCGCATGGCGCTGTGGCTGGTCGTGTTCGCCGCGATGCCGGTGATCGCGGTGCTGCTGGCGGGCGAGCGGCTGTTCCTGCTCGCCGGGCAGGACGCCCGGGTGGCGGCGCGCGCGGGCGATTTCCTCGATCTGCTCGGCATAGCGGTGATCCCCGCCGCCGCTGCCGGGCTGATGCGGCTGACCGCCGCCGCGCTCGGCCGGCCCGGTTACGTGTTCGCGGTCACCGCGGCGGGGCTGGGCGTCGGCATCCTGGCCAACTGGCTGCTGGTGTTCGGCAATGCCGGCTTCCCCGCGCTCGGGCTGGAAGGCTCGGCGATCGCCCGCGTCGCGGTGTCGGTGGCGATGCTGCTCGCCTACGCGCTGGTCCTGGTTACCGACCGGCGGCTGCGCCGCTACCGCCTGTTCGGTCGCTGGTGGCGCCACGACTGGCCGCAATTCGGCCGCGTGTTGCGCCTCGGCCTGCCGATCGCGCTGACCTGGACGTTCGAGGGCGGGCTGTTCGGCGGCGTCGCGCTGCTGATGGGACTGATCGGCGTGACGGAGGTGGCCGCCCACGCCGTCGCGCTCAACATCGCCGCTTTCGCCTTCCAGGTGCCGTTCGGCGTCGCGCAGGCGGCGACGATTCGCGTCGGCCTCGCCTACGGCGCGCGCGATCCGGTGTGGATGGGACGGGCGGGGAACGTCGCGCTGCTGCTCGGTACCGGCGTGATGGTGCTGAGCGCGGGCCTGATCTGGGCGATCCCCGGCCTACTCGTCGGCATCTACCTCGATTCCGGCCCCGCTTCGGCGGCGACGGCGGCGCTGGCGGTGCAGTTCCTCGCCATCGCCGCGGTGTTCCAGCTCGTCGACGGGGCGCAAGCGGTAGCGCAGGGCGTGCTGCGCGGGTTGCAGGACACGCGCGTACCCATGCTGGTGGCGCTGTTCGGTTACTGGGTGGTCGGCTTCGGCAGCGCGGCGCTGCTCGGCTTCCGCACGCCGCTCGCCGGAGTTGGCATCTGGTGGGGGCTGGCGATCGGTCTTGCCGTGGTGGCGGGCCTGCTGCTGTGGCGGTGGAGCGCGCGCGAACGGCTGGGCCTGCTGCCGGGCACAGCTCGGCCAATTTAGTTCCGCCGCCCCGTTGACGATCCAAGGGTGGCGGCACATATCGCCAGGGTTGGCACTCGCCCTGGGTGAGTGCCAGAAATCTGTCACACAACCTTGAAGAGGGTAATCGCAATGAGCTTTCGTCCGTTGCACGACCGCGTTCTCGTCCGCCGCGTCGAGGCCGAGGAGAAGACGGCCGGCGGGATCATCATCCCCGACACCGCCAAGGAGAAGCCGCAGGAGGGCGAGGTCGTCTCGGCCGGTACCGGCGCGCGTTCCGAGTCCGGCGAGGTCCACCCGCTGGAGGTGAAGGCCGGTGACCGTGTGCTGTTCGGCAAGTGGTCGGGCACCGAGGTCAAGGTCGACGGCGAGGACCTCCTCATCATGAAGGAAAGCGACATCCTCGGGATCGTCGGCTGACCTCTTCGTAACTGACAAACTCCTCAACATTCGTTTTTCGAAAGGGTAGCCACATGGCAGCCAAGGACGTGAAATTCGGTCGTGACGCGCGCGAGCGCATCCTGCGCGGCGTCGACATCCTCGCCGACGCGGTGAAGGTGACGCTGGGGCCGAAGGGCCGCAACGTCGTGATCGACAAGAGCTTCGGCGCTCCGCGCATCACCAAGGACGGCGTCACCGTCGCCAAGGAGATCGAGCTGAAGGACAAGTACGAGAACATGGGCGCGCAGATGCTGCGCGAAGTGGCCTCGAAGACCAACGACAACGCCGGTGACGGCACCACCACCGCGACCGTGCTCGCTCAAGCGATCGTGCGCGAGGGCATGAAGTCGGTCGCGGCCGGCATGAACCCTATGGACCTGAAGCGCGGCATCGACCAGGCGGTCGAGGTCGTCATCAACGACGTCAAGTCGCGCTCCAAGCCTGTCTCGGGTAGCCAGGAAGTCGCGCAGGTCGGCATCATCTCGGCTAACGGCGACACCGTCGTCGGCGAGAAGATCGCCGAGGCGATGGAGAAGGTCGGCAAGGAAGGCGTCATCACCGTCGAGGAGGCCAAGGGCCTCGATTTCGAGCTGGACGTCGTCGAGGGCATGCAGTTCGACCGCGGCTACCTGTCGCCGTACTTCATCACCAACCCCGACAAGATGACCGTCGAGCTTCAGGACCCTTATATCCTGATCCACGAGAAGAAGCTGTCGAACCTGCAGGCGATGCTCCCGATCCTGGAAGCCGTCGTCCAGTCGGGCCGTCCGCTGCTCATCATCGCCGAGGACATTGAGGGCGAGGCGCTGGCCACGCTCGTCGTCAACAAGCTGCGCGGTGGCCTGAAGGTGTCGGCCGTCAAGGCGCCGGGCTTCGGCGATCGCCGCAAGGCGATGCTCGAGGACATCGCGATCCTGACCAAGGGCGAGGTGATCTCCGAGGATCTCGGCATCAAGCTGGAGAGCGTCACGCTCGACATGCTGGGCACCGCTAAGCGCGTGTCGATCGACAAGGACAACACCACCATCGTCGACGGTGCGGGTGAAGCCGACGCGATCAAGGGCCGCACCGACGCGATCCGCCAGCAGATCGAGAACACCACCAGCGACTACGACCGCGAGAAGCTCCAGGAGCGCCTCGCCAAGCTGGCCGGCGGCGTCGCCGTCATCAAGGTCGGCGGTGCGTCCGAGGTCGAGGTGAAGGAGCGCAAGGACCGCGTCGACGACGCGCTGCACGCGACCCGCGCCGCGGTGGAAGAGGGCATCGTCCCCGGCGGCGGCACGGCGCTGCTTTACGCCACCAAGTCGCTCGACGGCCTGACCGGCGCCAACGAGGACCAGACCCGCGGCATCGACATCGTCCGCAAGGCGCTGACGGCGCTGGTTCGCCAGATCGCCACCAACGCCGGCCATGACGGTGCGGTGGTCTCGGGCAAGCTGCTCGAGGGCAACGATCCGACGCAGGGCTTCAACGCCGCGACTGACACCTACGAGAACCTGGTGCAGGCCGGCGTGATCGATCCGACCAAGGTCGTCCGCACCGCGCTCCAGAACGCGGCCTCGGTCGCGGGCCTCCTCATCACCACCGAGGCGGCCGTCTCGGAAGTGCCCGAGGACAAGCCGGCGATGCCGATGGGCGGCGGCGGCATGGGCGGCATGGGCGGCATGGACTTCTGATTTGGCATCGGGGCAGGCCAGCCTGCCTCGAACACCGAATCAGGACGGCCGGCGGGTCGTGGCTCCGTCACGATCCCGTCCGACGAGAAGCCTCGGCAGCTTGTCCTGAGCGCCTGCCTTGGCAGGCAGTTGAAGGGCCGAGGTCCGTTCCGACCAGAATACCGATGCACGGAAAAGGGCCGGCGGAACCATCCGCCGGCCCTTTGTTTCCTGTGTTCACAGGAGTAGCGTCGAGCCCATGCGCACCGATCCCGCCTATCGGAAGATCACCGCCGACGAGTTCCTGGCGATGGACTTCAACACCGATCGCCGCTTCGAGCTTCACGACGGCGTGATCGTGATGATGGCCGGCGGCAGCGAGGCCCATGCCTGGGTGCAGGGCAATCTCCATGTCGCCCTTCGTATCGTTCTCAAGGGATCAGGCTGTCGTCCTTACGGCCCGGACATGGCCGTGCGGACCAGTACGACCGATATCCGCTATCCCGATCTCAGCATCCATTGCGGACCGCGGCCGGACAATGACGAGGCGATCACCGCGCTCGATGCGCCGGTCGCGATCGTCGAAGTGCTCTCGCCCGGCACGACCACCCTCGACCAGGGAACCAAGCTGGAGGAGTTCAAGGCCCTCGC
This sequence comes from Sphingomonas rubra, assembly GCF_900115745.1. Classification (GTDB taxonomy): domain Bacteria; phylum Pseudomonadota; class Alphaproteobacteria; order Sphingomonadales; family Sphingomonadaceae; genus Sphingomonas; species Sphingomonas rubra. Next base: position 121,215 of record NZ_FOXP01000006.1, read on the forward strand.
CAGCGTCCAAGCGGTCGCCTTCGTCGATCCCGTCAACGAGCTGGTACGCACGGTCAGTCGTCATGCCGGCGGCGGATGGATCGACACCATGTTCGCCGCTCGCGATCTCGACTTTCCCTTCCTGGGCGTGACCATCCCCCACGCCGAGATCTTCGCCGCCGACTGATGTCCGGTCCGGACCATCCGCGCGTGCCGATCAACAGCATCGTCTTCGGCTTTGGTCCGATGCTGCCGCTCGTCGCCGCTGCTCTTGGTGCGTGGCTGCTGCCCGACCCCTGGCCGAGTATCGCGACGCGGCTGGCGATCGTGTGGGGTGCGATGATCCTGGTGTTCGTCGCCGGCGTCCGCCGCGGCTTCGGCTTCGGCAATCCCCGCGCCTCGACCACGGTCGAGATCGCGACGATGCTCGCCTGGTTCATTCCCGCCGGCCTCGCCCTGATCGCGCCAGAACCGGGCTGGTCGCTATGGCTGCTCGTGCTCGGCTATGCGCTGGTGATCGTTCTCGACCCGCTCGCCGCGGCGACGCGCCCGCGCATTTCGCGCGATTGCGCCCGCCGCAGATGAGCCTGGCGCTGCTCTCCCTCGGTGCGCTGATCCTCGCCCTGCACCGGCCGTGACGTCCGGCGGAGCCTGCCCGGCATCCTGACCTGACCGCCATCGCGGCGCGGTCGTTCAGCCTTTCTTGGTGAATCTGCGGCAAGACTTCGCGCATGTCGGCTGACCAGCATCGCGGCGACCTCGGGATGGGACGCGCATGATCTTCCACGGCATCGTCGCCGGCCGGAGCACGCGACGGTGACCGCAATGCTCAATCTGTGGACCCACGCGCTGGTCGCGCTGCTGTTCGGCGCCATGGCGCTCGCCGGTCTGCGCGGCGGGGGGCGAGACTGGCCGCGCTGGTCGTTCATCACGGCGGCGCTGCTCACCGCCCTGTGGGCGCTGGCCGTGGCCGGGATCGATGCGCACGACATCGCCACCCGGTTGGCCAAGACGGCCCGCGACATTGCCTGGCTGTGCTTCGCCGCGATGCTGATCCGCCGCGAACGGGCAGGCAACCGAGCCATCGCGATGCTCTACGCGGTGACGATCGGCGTCGTCGCAGCAACGGCAGTCGTGTCACTGGCGATGACGGGACCGCTGGCCCCCGCGACGATGGCCGCGGCCGATGCCGTGCGTCAGATGCTGATCGCGCTCGCCTCGCTCGCCGCGCTGATGCTGCTCTGCCATTTGGCCCAGAACGTCCGTCACGACGGGCGCTGGATGGCGTTGGCACTGGTCGGATCGTGGAGCATCGACCTGATCGTCGCCACCGTCGCCCTGATCGCCGGCGAGTGGCCGGCCTGGCTGGGTGTCGTGCGCGGCGGCGTCATGCTGGCGGTCGGCAGCGGCATCGCGGTGGCAGCGCAGCGCCGCGGCGCGGGCGGGCCGACGCTGTCGCGGACCGCCGCGATCCGGTTGATCGGCGTCGCGGTCGGCGGCTGCTATCTCGCGCTGACGGCGCTCGCCGCGGATCGCGCCGGAGGGCTCGATCCCGCTTATGCCCGGCCGGTGCAGATCGCGATCGTGCTGGGCGCCACCGTGGCGCTGCTGACGCTCGCTTCCACGCCGTGGCTGCGCGCGTGGATGCGGGTGAAGCTCGCCAAGCACCTGTTCGCGCACCGCTACGACTACCGCGTCGAGTGGCAGCGCTTTGCCGCCACGCTGGGCCGGCCGACCGACGGCGAGCCGTTGCCGCGTCGCCTAGTCAAGGCGCTCGCCGACCTGACCGACTCGCCCGCCGGGCTGCTGCTCTGTCGCGACGACGACCAGCTGGTGCCACTCGCGCACTGGGCGTGGCCGGGCACCGGCGAGCCGGTCGCCGACCCCGCGCTGGCGGGTCGCCTCGCCGGCGGCCATATCGTCGCGCTGGACGAGGAGCGACGCGCAGGGACGTTGCCATCCTGGCTTCGTGTTGCGCACGACGCCTGGGTGATGGTGCCGCTGATCCACGGCGACCTGCTGACGGGCGCGATCGTGCTGGCCCGGCCGCCGATCGACCGGCAGCTCGATTGGGAGGATCTCGACCTGCTCCGCGTCGCCGGTCGTCAGGCCGCCAGCTACCTGGCGGAGAACCGCGCCCAGGCGGCGCTCGCCGACGCGGCCCGTTTCGAAGAATTCAACCGCCGTTTCGCCTTCCTGCTCCACGACATCAAGAACGTCGCCAGTCAGCTCACCCTGGTCGCGCGCAACGCGGAGCGGCACGCCGACAATCCCGCCTTCCGCGTCGACATGATCGAGACGCTGCGCGACGGGGCAGGGCGGATGACGGCGCTGCTCGGCCGCCTGGGTCAGCTCGATATGGGACGGGCCGAATCGGTGCAGCCGGTCGACGTGACCGCTCTCGTCCATCGCCTGGCCGCTGCCCGCCGCGCCACCGGACCGATCGTGGTGGAGGCCACGGCCGCGCTCGCCCTGGCCGCGCCCGGCCGGCTCGAACAGGCGATCGGCCATCTCGTCCAGAACGCGGCCGAGGCGGGCGGCGTCCTGCCGGTTCGCGTCGTGGTTGGGCAGGGAGAGAAAGTGACGATCGACGTGATCGACGAAGGCGTGGGAATGAGCGCGGAGTTCGTCCGTGACAAGCTGTTCCGCCCCTTCGCCTCCACCAAGCCCATCGGCTTCGGCATCGGCGCGTACGAGGCGCGGCAGCTGATCCGCGCCATGAACGGCACGCTGGACGTGGACAGCCGCGAAGGTGCGGGCACGCGGTTCCGCATCGTCCTGCCGCTCGCCCCCGCGCTGGAGGCGGCGGCATGACGCGCCCGGTGCTGCTCGTCGTCGAGGACGATGCCGGCCTCGCCCGCCAGCTGCGCTGGGCGTACGAGGCGTACGAGGTGGTGGTGGCGCCCGACCGTGCCGCCGCGCTGGAGGCGGTGCGCCAGCATCGGCCGGCGGTGGTGACGCTCGACCTGGGCCTGCCGCCCGATCCCGACGGCACGACCGAGGGTTTCGCGACGCTCCACGCCATCCTGGCGCAGGCGCCCACGACCAAGGTGGTGGTCGCGTCCGGCCACGGCGCGCGCGAGAGCGCGTTGCGCGCGGTCGAGGACGGCGCCTGGGATTTCTATGCCAAGCCGATCGACATCGATACGCTGGGCCTGATCGTCGGTCGTGCCTTTCACGTCCACGCGCTGGAGGCGGAGAACCGCCGGCTGGTCGGGCAGGAGCGGCCGGGCTTCGGCGGCCTGCTCTACGCCGCGCCCGAGATGGCGGCGGTGGCGCGCCAGCTGGAGCGCGTCGCCCGCGCCGACGTATCGGTGATGCTGCTCGGCGCCAGCGGCACGGGCAAGGAACTGCTCGCGCGCGGGCTGCACGATTCCGGCGCGCGCCGGATGGGCGAGTTCGTCGCGATCAACTGCGCCGCCATTCCCGAGACGCTGCTCGAGGCCGAGCTGTTCGGATACGAGAAGGGCGCCTTCACGGGCGCGGTGCGCACCGTGGCGGGCAAGATCGAGCAGGCGGCGGGCGGCACGTTGTTCCTGGACGAGATCGGCGACGTGCCGCTGCCGCTCCAGGTCAAGCTGCTGCGCTTCCTCCAGGAACGGGTGATCGAGCGGATCGGCGGGCGCAAGGCGATCGCCGTCGACACGCGCGTGGTATGCGCGACGCACCGGGACGTCGACGCGATGGTCGCCGACGGGCGGTTCCGCGACGACCTTTATTACCGGCTGGCGGAGATCGTCGTTCGCATCCCCGCGCTGCGGGAGCGTACGGGCGACGCCGCGCTGCTGGCCAAGGCGTTCGTCGCGCGGTTCGCGCCGACGCTCAATCCGGTGGTCACCGGCCTGTCCGCCGACGCACGCGCGGCGATCGACGCCCATGGCTGGCCCGGCAACGTGCGCGAGCTGGAGAACCGGGTGAAGCGCGCCGTCATCATGGCCGACGGGCGCCACGTCACCGCCGCCGACCTGGACCTGGAGCCGGCCGCGGCCGACCTCGACCTGCGCGCCGCCCGCGAGGACGCCGATCGTCGCGCGATCGGGCGCGCGCTGGCGCAGGCGGACGGCAACATCGCGGGCGCGTCGCGGCTGCTGGGGGTGAGCCGGCCGACGCTCTACGACCTGCTCAAGAGCTACGACCTGCACGCCTGACGAGGTTGCATGGGCGACGGACGCTCGCCAAGGCGCTGGGGCATGGACCCGCTCGATCGCATCGCCGCCGCGCTGGAGCGGCTGTCCCCGCCGCCGACGCCGCCGGCCGACCTGCGCGCGCACCCGGCCTATCGATGGCAGGGCGGCGCCCTCGCCGTGTCGCGCGGCTTCGCGGCGCTACCGCTGGACGGGCTGCTGGGCGTGGAGCGGCAGAAGGCGGCGCTGCTCGCCAACCTGCGCCGGCTGGCCGCCGGGCACGCGGCACAGGACGTGCTGCTGTGGGGCGCGCGCGGCACGGGCAAGTCGGCGTTGGTCAAGAGCGCGGTGGCCGCGGTGCAGGGCGAGGGCGGCGACCTGGCGCTGGTGGCGACGAGCGATCTCGCCGACCTGCCGGCACTGTTCGCGATACTGGCACCGATCGGCCGCGCGTTCGCGCTGTTCGTCGACGATCTCGGCGTCGAGGCGGCGGGGGAGGCGCGCAGCCTGCGCTCCTCGCTGGACGGCGGCGCGGAACCGCGCCCGGCGAACGTCCGGCTGCTCGTCACCGCCAATCGCCGCCACCTGCAACCGCGCGACATCGCCGAACAGTCGAGCGCGATCAATCCGCGCGACGCGGTGGACGACCAGCTGGCGCTCGCCGACCGCTTCGGCCTGAGCCTGGGGTTCCACGCGGTCGACCAGGACGGTTATCTGGCGATCGTCCGCCACCATGCCGCCGTGCACGGGCTGCCGGTGGACGAGGCCGACGCGCTCGGCTGGGCGACGACGCGCGGCAGCCGTTCGGGGCGGGTCGCCTGGCAGTACGTCGTCGACTTGGCCGGGCGGGAGGGTCGGGCGCTATAGGGCTCAGGGTCGGCTTCGATCAGTTTGAATCATCCGTTCGTGCCGAGCGCCGTCGAAGCACCTTGTGGAGGCGTGCCCTTCGACTTCGCTCAGGGCGAACGGAAGTGAATACACCCGATCGACTTCGAGTCTAGGCCAGCGCCTCGACCTGTTCGGCCAGGTCCAGCCAGCGCATCTCCGCGGCGTCCTTCTCCGCGCGGGCGGCGTCGATCGCCTTTGTCAGCCGCGCGAAGGTCGCGTGATCGCGCGTGTAGAGCGTCGGATCGGCGAGCAAGTCCTCATCGCGCGCGATGGCACGGTCGATCTCCTCGATGCGCTTGGGGAGCAGGTCGTAATCGCGCTGGTCCTTGTACGACAGTTTCCGCGCGGGCGCCGCCACCGGGGCGGGAGCGGCGGCGGCCTTGGGCTTCTTCGCCTCCGCCTTGGCCCGGCGCCGCTTCTCCCAATCCTCGTAGCCGCCGGCGACCACGTCCACGGTGCCGCTGCCGTCCAAGCCCAGCGTCACGGTGACGGTGCGGTCGAGGAAGTCGCGGTCGTGGCTGACGATCAGCACCGTACCCTCGTAATCGCCGATCACCTCCTGCAGCAGGTCGAGCGTCTCCAGGTCGAGATCGTTGGTCGGCTCGTCCAGTACCAGCAGGTTCGACGGCCGGGCGAACTCGCGCGCGAGCAGCAGGCGCGAGCGTTCGCCGCCCGACAGCGTGCCGACCTTGGCATCGACCAGATTGGGATCGAACAGGAACTCCTTGAGATAGCCGTGGACATGCTTGCGGCTGCCGAGCACGTCGATCCACTCGCCGCCATCGGCCAGCACGTCGCGCACCGTCTTCTCGGGCGCCATCAGCCGGCGCTGCTGATCGATGACGATGCCGTCGAGCGTCTTGGCCAGACGGATGCTGCCCTCGTCGGGCGCCATCTCGCCCGTCAGCAGGCGAAGCAGCGAGGTCTTCCCCGCGCCGTTCGCGCCGACGATGCCGATCCGGTCGCCGCGGGTGACGCGAAGCGAGAAGTCGCGGATGATCGGGCGCTCGCCATAACGTTTGGTGACATGGTCGGCGTCGATCACCACCTTCGATCGCCCGTCCTCATGGCCGAGACCGATCGCGGCGGTGCCCTGCGGCCCCATCATCGCGGCCCGCTCGGCGCGCATCTCCTTCAGCTTGGCGAGACGGCCCTGGTTGCGGCGGCGACGGCCGGTGACGCCGCGTTGCAGCCAGTGCTCCTCGATCTTGAGCTTGGCGTCGAGCCGTTCGGCATTGCGCTGCTCCTCGGCATGGACCTGCTCGGTCCACGCCTCGAACCCGCCGAAGCCGATCTCGGCCCGGCGGACGCTGCCGCGATCGAGCCACAGCGTCTGTTTCGTCAGCCGGGTCAGGAACGTACGGTCGTGGCTGATCGCGACGAAGGCGCCGGTGAAGCGGCCGAGCCATCCCTCCAGCCAGTCGATCGCGGCGATGTCGAGGTGGTTGGTGGGCTCGTCGAGCAGCAGCACGTCCGGCTCCTGCGCCAGCGCGCGGACGATCGCGGCGCGGCGCCGCTCGCCACCGGACGCGGTGGCGGCGTCGCGGTCGAGGTCGATGCCGAGCTGGTCGGCGATCGCGGCGGATTCGTGGCCGACGGGCGCGTCGTCGCCCGCCTCCACGTAATCGCGCAAGGTGGAGAAGCGCGACACGTCCGGGTCCTGTTCCAGCATCACCACGCGGGTGCCCGGCACGACCGTGCGGCGCCCCTCGTCCGGCTCGATGCTGCCCGCCAGGAGCTTCAGGAGCGTGCTCTTGCCGGCCCCGTTCCTGCCGATCAGCGCCAGTCGGTCGCGCGCGCCGATATGGATGTCGAGGTCGCGAAAGAGCCAGCCCGAGCCCTGGACGAGGCCGAGTTGTTCGAAGGAGAGGATGGGTGCCGCCATGTTGCCGGCGACGTAGGCGGCGCGACGCCCATTCACAACGGGTTCAACGCGCGGTAGCTACGCCACCGACCCATGAAGACTCTCGTCTCCCTGCTGCTGATCGCGACCGCGACGCCGGTGTTCGCCACCGAGCCGATGCAGCGCGGCGACCAGATGTCGGTCTATCAGGCCAGGCGGAAGGGCAAGCTGATGCCGCTGCCCGAGATCCTGAAGCGCGTGGTGCCGGCGGTGCCGGGGGCGGAATATCTCGGCTTCGACTTCGACTCGTCGACCAGTATCTACACGCTGAAATTCCTGCGCAACGGATCGGTGATCTGGGTCGAGGTGGACGGGCGGTCGGGGCAGATACTGGGCCGGACCGGACGTTGATGGTAAGGCGTTGATCGCGACACAGCCGGCGGCCCGGTTTCGAAGGAGACAAGAATGCGCGTACTCATCGTCGAGGACGAGCCCAATCTCGGCCAGCAGCTGAAGAACACGCTGGAGGGCGCGGGCTATGCCATCGACCTGGCCACCGATGGCGAGGAGGGGCTGTATCTCGGCCAAAGCGAGACGTACGACGCGGTGGTGCTCGACCTGGGCCTGCCGGAGATCGACGGGCTGACCGTGCTCGACCGTTGGCGGAAGGAAGGCAAGACGATGCCCGTCCTCGTCCTCACCGCGCGCGACAGCTGGTCCGACAAGGTGGCGGGGCTGGACGCGGGCGCCGACGATTACGTCGCCAAGCCGTTCCAGACGGAGGAGCTGATCGCCCGCCTGCGCGCGTTGATCCGCCGGGCGAGCGGCAACGCCTCGTCCGAGCTGACCGCGGGCGACGTGCGGCTCGACACCCGCAGCGGCAAGGTGACGCGCGGCGGCGATCCGGTGAAGCTGACCGCGCAGGAGTACAAGCTGCTCAGCTACCTGCTCCATCACAAGGGCAAGGTGGTCAGCCGCACCGAGTTGATCGAGCATATCTACGACCAGGATTTCGATCGCGACTCCAACACGATTGAGGTGTTCGTGACGCGCATCAGGAAGAAGCTGGGGCAGGACGTCATCACCACCATCCGCGGTCTCGGATACAGCCTGGAAGACCCGGACGCCTGAGGGAAGAGGGGTGACGGCCCGCGCCACCGGCTCGCTCTCGCGCCGGATGATCCTGATCGCGGCGGCGTGGATCACGCTGCTGCTGGCGGGCGGCGGCTTCGCGCTCGACCGGGTGCTCGCCTCCGCGGTGACGCAGAACGCCGACGATCAGCTGGAATATGTCATGACCGCGCTGATCGTGTCGTCGGAGATCGGACCCGACGGCGAGGTGATCTTCACGCGCGAGGCGGCGGACCAGCGGTTCCTGGAACCGGGGTCCGGGCTCTACTGGCAGGTTTCGGCTCCGGGGCGCGAGCCGTTCCCGTCGCGCTCGCTGTGGGACCGGCGGCTGGCCTACGGCGCGCCGCACCATGACCGGGGAGTCCACAGCTACGACAGCCTCCAGTTCGGCGACGAGCGGCTGCGCGTGGTCGAGCGCGACGTGCGGCTGCCCGGCAGCAACGTCCGTTGGCGGTTCCAGGTGGCGCAGAGCCGCTCCGGGCTGGACGCGCAGATCGCGGTGATCCGCCGCACGCTGGTACGATCGTTCGCGCTGCTCGCGCTGGGGCTGATCGTGCTCGCCGCGCTTCAGACCTTCTACGGCCTGTGGCCGCTGCGCCAGGTGCGCGCGGAGATCGCGCGGATGCGCGCGGGTGCATCGACGCGGGTGTCGGCGGCGATGCCGGAGGAAGTGCAGCCGATGGTCGAGGAGCTGAACGCTCTGATCGAACACAACGAGCGCCAGGCGGAGGAGGCACGGCGCCACGCGGGCAACCTCGCCCACGCGCTGAAGACGCCGCTCACCGTCATCATGAACGCGGCCACCGCGCAGGCCGACGACCTGGCCGACACGGTGATCCGCGAGGCGCGGACGATGCGCCGGCAGGTCGACCATCACCTCGCGCGGGCGCGCGCCGTCGGCCGGCGCGGTTCGGCGCACAGCCGCGCCGACGTGTGGCCCAGCGTCGAGTCGGTCGAGCGCGCCGTCGCCCGCCTGTACCGCCACGTCCGCATCGACGTGGACGGTCCCAAGGACCTGGCGGTGCACGTCGAGCGGCAGGACCTGGACGAGATGCTGGGCAATCTGATCGAGAACGCGGCCAAATACGGCGGCGGCAGCGTGTTCGTGACGGTGACGTCGCAGGCGGGCTTCGTCGAGATCCTGGTGGAGGACGACGGCACCGGCATTCCCGCGGAGGAGCGCACGCGCATCTTCGACCGCGGCGTCCGGCTCGACACGGGCAAGCCCGGCACCGGCCTGGGCCTGGCGATCGTCCGCGACGTGGCGGAAATCTACGAGGGCAGCGTCAGCCTGGAGGAGAGCGAGGATCTCGGCGGCCTGCTGGTCCGGCTGCGGCTGCCCGCCGCCAGCGGCGTCACGCCGCCAGCCTGACCTCGCGCGCCGCCTCCACCGTCAGCGCCAGCGAGCGCTTGCGGGCGGCCTGGTCGTAGATGGCGCTGGTCACCATCACCTCGTCCACGCCCGTCCGCTCGACGAAGGCGGCGAGGCCTGCGGCGACGGTGGCCGGGCCGCCGATCGCCGAGCAGGCGAGCACCTGGTCGAGGATCGCGTTGCCCTGCGCACCCAGCCCCGCACGATAGCCCGCGACCGGCGGCGGCAGCTGCACGGGGCGGCCGGTGCGCAGCGCCACGAACGATTGCGCCTGGGAGGAGGCGAGCAGTTCCGCCTCCGCGTCGGTATCGGCGGCGAAGACGTTGAACCCGGCCATGGCGTAGGGCCGATCGAGTTGCGCCGAGGGCTGGAAGTCGCGGCGATACACCGCCAGCGCCTGATCGAGCGCTTCGGGTGCGAAGTGCGAGGCGAAGGCGTAAGGCAGGCCGAGCGCGGCGGCGACCTGCGCGCCGTAGAGGCTCGATCCCAGGATCCACAGCTGCGGCTTGGCGCCGGCACCCGGCGTGGCGACGATGCCGGTCTGGCCATCGTCGGCGAAGTAGCTTCGCAGCTCCAGCACGTCCTGCGGGAAGGTATTGGGGTCGCTGTCGAGCGTGCGGCGCAGCGCGCGGGCGACGCGCTGGTCGCTGCCGGGCGCACGGCCCAGTCCCAGGTCGATCCGGCCGGGATGGAGCGCGTCGAGCGTGCCGAACTGTTCGGCGATGACCAGCGGCGCGTGATTGGGCAGCATGATCCCGCCCGCGCCGACGCGGATCGTCGTCGTCGCGGCGGCGACGTGGCCGATCACCACCGCCGTCGCGGCGGAGGCGATGCCGGTCATGCCGTGATGCTCGGCCACCCAGTAGCGCGAGAAGCCAACCGCTTCCGCGTGCGCGGCCAGATCGGCGGCACGAGCCAGCGCATCGCCGACGGTGCCGCCCTGCACCACGGGGACGAGGTCGAGAAAGGAGAGCTGGGTCATGGAAGCGAGATGGGGAGGGCAGGGGCCTGCTACTAGCCGCCATCGGCTTCTTGGCGACGAAGCGCGCCTTTCCCTATCGTCATGCCGGGCTCGCCCCGGCATCCAGGTAATGACCGTCAGCGCTGCTTGGCCCTGGAGGTCGGGACGAGCCCGGCGTGACGAAAGGGGGTTAGAACCCCATCGCGTACCGCACCGCCCACCCGCGATCGTCCGGCAGCGCGGCGACATTGCCGGGGTCGCGGCGCCAGAAGAGATTGGTGGAAAGATCACCCGGCCCCAGCCGACGGGCGTAGCGCAGCTCCAGGTCGAGTTCGCGGCCGTCGGGCGCCAGGTTGAGGCGCTGCGCGGTCCAGGTCGCCACCGACTGCGTGGCATAGTCGTATAGGGTCGGCAACCGCAGGTCGATGCCGCCCGACGTGACGCGCAGCGGCTGCGCGACGCGAAGTCCCAGGCTGTCGGCACCGAACACGCCGTCCCTGCCGAGGTCGGCGGACCAGCTGTCGGTGCGCACCGATCCGCCTGCCTGGAACTGGCGGATCAGGCGCGCCGACGTCCAGCCCTGGCGCCAGCTGCCCCCGATCGTCCACCCGTCGCCGGTCGACAGGCGCGCCGCCCCTTCCGCGAACCAGCTGGTCGCGCGCGGGGCACCGAGGGCGCCGCCGAACTGCGCGCCGAGCAGCGTGTCGCGCTCCGCCATCCGGCTGCCCGCGACGCGCAGCGCCAGCGGCCCCGCCTGCCGGTCGAGCGTAATCGTCGCCTGGTTGACGCGGTGGCGGCTCCACGGGCGATCGCCCAGCCACGCGGTTTCGCGCCCGACCAAGAGGTCGCTTGACGCGGCGGCGATGGTGACGCCCAGCCGCCCGAACCGCTGCCGCAGCGCCACCGCGCCGCGCGGCCTCGCCTCCACGCCCAACCCGCGGTCGGCGGCGACCAGGAAGGCGGGGTCGCGCCGCCCGTCTAGCTGCGCGGTCATCGCGGTCGCCCCTTGCGCGATGCCGATCCCGAACGACAGCCGGCTGCCCAGCCGCTGCACCACCGATCCGGCGATCGCGCGGGCGGCGCGCGCGTCGGCGATGCCGAGCTGCGTCGCCTGTACGTCGACGCCCCCGCGGTCGCGCGACGGCACCAGCGTGACCGACACCGCGGTGCTGCCGCGGTTCATGGTCAGCGCGCGCACGTCCGACTGGAGTGCGCCGCCGAACACGCGCGGGGCCGCGCCGCGGGCGAGCGACTGCGCCAGGTCGATGCCGAAGGCGCGGCCGTACCCGTCCAGGATCACCGCGCCCAACCCGCTCTGCCGCGCGTCGCCCATCGGCGCGGAGGTGGTGCCCAGCGCCTCGGCCGTCGATACCGGCACCGCGCTGCCCGCCATCGCGGTGGCGCCGACCGGCTGGAACGCGCGGGCGAGGTCGATCACGCCGCGGCCGTAGATCGCGTCGACGCCCGGCGCGCCCGCGTCGCGCGCGGTGGCGTAGAGCAGCTCCACGATCTGCGCGCCCGACAGATTGGGGAATGCCTGCGCCAGCAGCGCGATCGCGCCGGTGATCTGCGGCGCGGCGAAGGAGGTGCCCGACCACAAGAACGGCACGTTGTTCTCGTCGGGCGCGCGCACCCGCTCGCCCACGGCGGACAGGAAATGCGCGGCGCTGGCCCCGGCTCGGTCGGAGAAGGTCGAGATCGCGTCGTTCGCGCCGACCGAACCGGCGATGATGACCTGGTTGCGCGCCACCGCCGCGTTGTTGGCGACCGCGCTGAAGCCGCTGGGATCGGGCGTGCCGTCGTTGCCCGCGGCGATCACCACGACGATGCCGGCGGCGGTGGCGCGGCCGATCGCGGCGGTCAACTGCGCCCCCATCGAATCGCCGCCGAGCGAGATGTTGATGACCCGCGCGTTGGCGGTGCGCGCCGCATCAACCCCGCGCGCGATCGCGTCCGTGCCGAAACGGCAGCCGGTGTCCTTGTCGTCGGTTACCTCGGTCGCGCATGATCCCGGTCGGTCGGCGCGCAGAACGACGAGCGTCGAATCGAACGCGACGCCGTGCGTGCCCGTGCCGTTGCGGCGTCCGGCGGCAGTGAAGGCGACGGCGGTGCCGTGGCCGCCCTCGTCGTCGATCGTGCCGTTGCCGGCGACCGACACGGAGGCGGAGGAGATGCGGCTGCCGAACTCCTCGCTGGCGAGATCGATGCCGGTATCGATGATGCCGATCGCCACCCCGGCACCCGTGGCGCCACGATTGTACGCGGCCAGTGCGTTCAGCGACACCGCGCCCACCGTCGCCCGGTACTCGGCGGTGTCGAACGGCGCACCCGACGGGGTCGGCGCGGGTGTGGGGGCCGGCGTCGGTGCAGGGGTAGGCGCCGGCGTGGGGGCAGGCGTCGGCGCGGGTGTTTCGGGCGGGGGCGCGGGGATGGTGGCGACATCGCCGCCACCACCGCAGCCACCGAGGAGCGCGGCGATCGCGGCACTGCCCAGCCATCGACGATCGACACGCATTCGCCGATGCACTCCCCCATAAGCCCTTATGATATACGGCAGCGTACCGGATTCCTTGAGGGCCGCCAAGAGACGGGGCGGCGACCGCCCCGGCCGCCCCGCCTCTTGTCCCCGGCCAGGGGCCTGCCTACAGGCTGGCAGCCGATGATCGCCGCGCTCGCCCATGTCCGCACCTGGATCTTCGATCTCGACAACACGCTGTACCCGGCATCGGCCAATCTGTTCGCGCGCATCGACGCGCGGATGACCGCCTTCATCGGCGAGCTGCTCCGCGTCGACCCGATCGAGGCGAGGCGGGTGCAGAAGGCGTATTTTCTCGGGCACGGCACCACGCTGGCCGGCTTGATGGCGGAGCACCAGGTCGATCCGCACGCGTTCCTCGATTACGTCCACGATATCGAGATGGAGGTGCTGGAGGAGGACCTGCCGCTCGCCGCCGCCCTGGCGCGGCTGCCCGGGCGCAAGCTGGTCTTCACCAACGGCGACCGGCCCTACGCGCTGAAGGTGCTCGACCGGCTCGGCCTCGGCGGCAGTTTCGAGGGCGTCCACGACATTCACGCGATGGACCTCGCGCCCAAGCCGCAGGCCAGCGCCTATGCCGGCCTTTGCGCCGCATTCGCCATCGATCCGGCGACGGCGCTGTTCGTCGAGGACATGGCGCGTAACCTGAAGCCTGCCAAGGCGATCGGCATGACCACCGTGTGGATCGACAACGGGTCCGAGCAGGCCGCCGATGCCGACCGCAGCTTCATCGACTATACCGTGCCGGCGCTGACGCCGTGGCTGCACGAAATATTGGAGACCGCATGACCGACCTGTCCACGACCATCGACGCCGCCTGGGACGATCGCGCGACCCTCGGCCTCGACACCGGCGGCGACGTGCGCGCGGCGGTGGAGGAGGCGCTGGCGCTGCTCGACCGCGGCGAGGCGCGCGTGGCGGAGCCCGACGGAGCCGGCGGTTGGCGGGTCAATCAGTGGCTGAAGAAGGCGGTGCTGCTCAGCTTTCGCCTGAACGACAACAAGGTGATGGGCGAGGCGCCCTGGTTCGACAAGGTGCCGACCAAATTCGCCGGCTGGGGCGAGGACGCGTTCCGCGCTGCCGGCTTCCGCGCGGTGCCGGGTTCGGTCGTGCGTCGCGGCGCCTTCGTCGGCAAAGGCGCGATCCTGATGCCGAGTTTCGTCAACATCGGTGCCTATGTCGGCGAGGGCACGATGGTCGATACCTGGGCGACGGTCGGGTCGTGCGCGCAGATCGGCCGGAACGTCCATTTGTCGGGCGGCGCCGGCATCGGCGGCGTGCTGGAGCCGCTTCAGGCGGACCCGGTCATCATCGGCGACGGCGCCTTTATCGGCGCGCGATCGGAGGTGGCGGAGGGCGTCCGCGTCGGTGAGGGCGCGGTGCTGTCGATGGGCGTGTACCTCGGCGCCTCGACCAAGATCATCGATCGCGAGACGGGAGAAGTGACGAAGGGCGAGGTGCCGCCCTATGCCGTCGTCGTGCCCGGCTCGACGGGCGGGGGCGAGGGCAAGCCCGGCCTGTACTGCGCGGTGATCGTCAAGCGCGTGGACGCGCAGACGCGGTCGAAGACGTCGATCAACGATCTGCTGCGGGATTGAGCATTACCGTCTTGCATCGACGGTGATGAAGCGGATGATGAGGTAGGACGGGGGATAAGATGCGCGGGCAGATCTTGGGGGTGGACCGGCGGACCGGTGATGGACTGGTCGCGGGCGACGATGGCCGCCGCTACACGTTTCGGCCCGATGATTGGGCGCATAGCGGCGAGCCCGCCATCGGCTTGCACGTCGATTTCGACCCGATCGACAGTCGCGCGCAGAGCATCTTTCCGATGCCGGTGGCACCCGGCTCCGTGCCTGCCGCGGTGAGCCCCGCAGCGCCCACCACGGCGAGCGATCGCAACAAGATCATCGCTGCCTTACTGGCGTTCTTCCTCGGCACGCTCGGCATTCACCGCTTCTATCTTGGCAGGAACGGCTCCGGAATCGCGATGCTTGTTCTGAGCATCACCATCGTCGGCCTGCTCGTCAGCGCGCCTTGGGCGCTGATCGACGCGGTGCGATACCTGGTCATGCCGGACGAGGAATTTGCGAGACGTTACGCCCGGTGACGCCGCGCCTCGCGTGCGCTAACGCTCGCCCCCGAACATATCCGGGAGCCTTCATGACCGACAGCAGCAACCCCCTCGACCGCGTCCTCGTGCTGGAGATGGTGCGCGTCACCGAGGCCGCCGCCATCGCCGCGTCGACGCTCACCGGACGCGGCGACGAGAAGGCGGCCGACGCCGCCGCCGTGGAGGCGATGCGGGCCGCGTTCAACGACCTCGACATCGACGGCACCGTGGTGATCGGCGAGGGCGAGCGCGACGAGGCGCCGATGCTCTACATCGGCGAGAAGGTCGGCACCGGCCAGGGCCCCGCGATCGACATCGCGCTCGACCCGCTGGAGGGTACGACGATCTGCGCCACCGCCGGCCCGAACAGCCTGGCCGTGCTGGCGATCTCGGAGAAGGGCGGCCTGCTCAACGCGCCCGACGTGTACATGGACAAGATCGCGGTCGGCCCCGGCTATCCGGCGAACGTCATCGACCTCGACCGCAGCCCGGCGGAGAACGTCCGCGCGGTGGCGGCGGCCAAGGGCGTCGATCCGCGCGAGATCATGGTGTGCGTGCTCGACCGCCCGCGCCACCAGGCGATCATCGACGAGCTGCGCCAAGTCGGCTGCGGCGTGGTGCTGATCGGCGACGGCGACGTGGCGGGCGTGATCGCGACCAGCGATCCCGACACGACGATCGACCTCTACATGGGGCAGGGCGGCGCGCCGGAGGGTGTGCTCGCCTGCGCGGCGCTGCGCTGCGTTGGTGGGCAGTTCAAGGGCCGGCTGCTGTTCCGCAACGACGACGAGCGCGCCCGCGCCGCCAAATGGGGCGTGACCGACCTCGACAAGCAGTACGACCTGACCGAGCTCGCGCGCGGCGACTGCATCTTCGCCGCGACCGGCGTTACCGATGGGTCGCTGCTGGCGGGCGTCAAGCGCGGCAAGGGCAAGATGACGACCGAGAGCGTCGTGATGCGCGCCTCCTCGGGCACGGTGCGCTGGGTGAAGGGCGAGCACCGGCTGTAATGCCCGCCGGCCTGCTGCTGGCGCTCGCGCTGGCAGCGGTCGGCTGGTTCGCGCGAAGGACGCCATCGCCGCCGAGCCGTGCGGCGCGGTATCGGCGGTGGATGGCGCGCGTGGGCGCGGCGTTCGGATTATCGACGCTCGCCGGCCTGGCGCTGCTCGGCCGGGTCGACGCGCTCTGGCGGCTGCCGATGGAGTTCGCGCCTCTCCGCGCGATGCTGCCGGCAATGGCGCTCGCCGAGGTCGCCGGTGGCGCGATCGGCGGTGTCGCGATCGGGCTGGCGGTGGCGGGCTGGCGCGCGCGGCGTGGTGGCCGGCCGATCGGTAAACCGGGATCGCTGATGCCGCGGTCGCGCGCGGAACTGCCCTGGGGTGCCGCCGTCGCGCTGGTCGCGGGCGTGGCGGAGGAGCTGTTCTTCCGCCTGCTGCTGCCGCTGCTGATCGCGATCTTCACCGGCAGCGCGCTGCTGGGCTTCGGCGCGGCGACGCTCGTGTTCGCCGGGCTGCACCGCTATCAGGGATGGCGCGGGGTCGTCGCGACCGGGCTGTTCGGCGCCGTGATGACGGCGATCCTGCTGATAAGCGGCGCATTGTGGCTGGTCGTGCTGCTCCACGCCGCTATCGACCTGGGCGGGCTCGTCCTGTGGCCCGCCCTGTACCGAGCGCGATAAGGAACACACGCCCATGGCCGAGATCGTCATCAGCCCCAGCGGCCCGGCCGCGATGGAAACGGGCCTCATGATCGACGAGACGGGCACCCGCTTCGTCGTGCTCACCTTCCGCGAGCCGGATGCGGACCCTGTTCTCGTCACCTTCACGGTGCCGCTGTTCCAGAACTTCGTCCACCATCTGGGCAAGACGGCCGAGGCCGCGCTCGACGAGTTCAACTGGCAGGTGCCGGAGTAGGGATGGAGCGGGTGAAGGGAATCGAACCCTCGTCGTAAGCTTGGGAAGCTTCTGCTCTACCATTGAGCTACACCCGCGACGTGATGGCGAGTGCCACAACCGCCCCGCCGTCGTCAACGCGCGATCGCTCCCGGACCTAGAACGACCCGTCGTGCATTCCCCTTTCTAACAGGGGAATTCGGATGAACGACGAGACCATACCACCGCCTTCGACCAAGCGCGCTCTGCTACGGCGGCTGGCGCTGCCATGGTGGACGATCGCCTTTCCGCTGGCCGGCGTCGCCGCAATCCTGCTGTCGCTTGCCAAGGTGGGCGGCATCGGGACGATCGTGGCGATCGTCGTGCTGATCGGCAGCGTGCTCGCCGCCGTCCATCATGCGGAGGTCGTCGCCCACCGTGTCGGCGAGCCGTTCGGCACGCTGGTGCTGGCGGTCGCGGTGACGGTGATCGAGGTGTCGCTGATCGTCAGCCTGATGCTGTCCGACGCGGGCGACGCGTCCACGCTGGCGCGCGACACGGTGTTCGCGGCGATCATGATTATCCTCAACTTCATCGTCGGTCTGTGCCTGCTGGCGGGCGGCATCCGCCACGGCGAGCAGCGTTTCACCCTGCGCGGGGTTTCCGCCACCTTGTGCGTGCTGGCGGCGATGGCGGTGCTGTCGCTGGTCCTGCCCAACTACACGGCGACCACGCCGGGGCCGACCTATGCGCCGTCGCAGCTGGTGTTCGTCGCGGTCGTGTCATTGATCCTCTACGGCACCTTCGTGATGGTGCAGACGGTCCGTCACCGCGATTATTTCCTGCCGCAGGGTGAGGCGCTGCCCGCCGACGCGCATGCCGAGCCACCCACCGACACCGCCGCGTGGAGCGCGTTCGCGGTGCTGCTGGTGGCACTGGTCGTCGTGGTGCTTCTCGCCAAGGATCTGTCGCCCACCGTCGAGGGGGCGATCCTGGGCGCAAGCCTGCCGCTGGCGCTGGTCGGCGTCGTCATCGCCGCGCTGGTGCTCGCGCCCGAGAGCCTGGCGGCCTATCGCGCGGCCAAGCGCAATCGGTTGCAGACCAGCCTCAACCTGGCGCTGGGATCGGCGTTGGCGACGATCGGGCTGACCATCCCGGCGGTGGCGATCGTGTCGCTGCTGCTCGACCTGCCGCTGGCACTCGGCATCTCGGCCAAGAGCGTGGTGCTGTTGGCGCTGTCGCTGTTCGTGTCGACGCTGTCGCTGGGCACGGGCAAGACCACGGTGCTGCAAGGCGCCGTCCACCTGGTGATCTTCGCGGCATATCTGTTCGTGACGATCGTGCCGTAGGTCGGCCGGCCGCAGGCTATCGCCGCAACCGGCTCGCCAGGGCGAACCCCGCCGCCGCTTGCAGCGCGCCGTAGAGGCGGCGGCGGGTGGGGTGGCCGGCGAAGGGGCGGACGAGGAGGTCGACCGCCGTCACCTCCGACCGCCACAAGGCGACGTGGCGCGTCGGCTGGAACAGGCCGAGCAGACCGTCGCCGATCATGAACACGGCCGCCATCTCGGCCGCGCGGCGGATGCCCAATTGCGTGTCGATCATTTCTTGCTGGTCGTGCGCCATGCCTGGAGTTCCTCGATCGCGGTGGACCTCCTCAACACGTGAGCGTCCGGATCGATCACCACGTGCGCGTCGGCGGCGACCGGGAGCGAGCCGCGGCCCCCCGTCATCGGCAGCGTCGTGCGCCGGCCGTCCACCTCTACCTCGACCGGCATCGGGAAGGCGCCGCCCGGTGCCTTCCAAGCCAGCGACAGCGTGCCGTCGCTCCGCGTCTCCACCAGTTCCGGAAGCGCTGCGCGCCGCAGATAGGTGTCGAAGAACCAGCCGTAATCCTTGCCCGTCACCTGCCGCACGAAGCCCTCATATTCGGCGGTCGAGCCGTAACGGGGCGTGAAGTT
Organism: Sphingomonas rubra; assembly: GCF_900115745.1. Classification (GTDB taxonomy): domain Bacteria; phylum Pseudomonadota; class Alphaproteobacteria; order Sphingomonadales; family Sphingomonadaceae; genus Sphingomonas; species Sphingomonas rubra. The sequence goes on from NZ_FOXP01000006.1 coordinate 139,991, forward strand.
GCCGGGTTTCGGATCGGTGCGCCCGTAGACGGCAAGCCGGGTCACGTCGCGGAACGCGGGCTCGCCGATCAGCCAGCGCAAGCTGTGCAGCATCCACGCGCCCTTGTTGTAGATGTCCTGGCCGGGCCCGCCCCTGGACGGCTCGTACACCTCCTCCTCGGTGACGGAGCGGCCCCGCACCATCGGCACCTTGTTGGCGATGCCGGCGCGGCTGCCCTGCATCATCGCCTGGTAGCGGGCGCGACCCTCGCGCCACTCGCCGTACATCGGCTGCATCAAGGTGCCGTAACCCTCGTGCAGCCAGTAATCGTCCCAGTCGCCGGCGGTCAGCTGGTTGCCGAACCATTCGTGCGCCAGCTCGTGCTGGAACAGCCAGTCGAACCCCTCGACCGCCTTGGCGTAATTGTTGCCGTAGGCGTTGATGGTCTGGTGCTCCATGCCCTTGTGCGGCGTCTCCACCACGCCGAGCTTCTCGTCGCCGAAGGGATAGGGGCCGACCACGCTTTCGAAAAAGTCGAGCGTCGGCGCGAACTCGGCGAACAGCTTCTCCGCCTGGGGCCGCTCGCCGGGCAGGTACCAGTAGGTCATCGGGATGCTGTTGCCGAAGCGGCTCTTGTAAGTGCCGGTGACCTCTTCGTAGGGGCCGACATTGAGCGCGATCGCGTAGGTGTTGGGCTGGCGCGCGCGCCAGTTCCAGCGGGTGCGGCCGTCCGGCAGCGTGTCGATGCCGAGCAGCCGGCCGTTGGAGGGCGCCTCCAGCCCCTTGGGCACGGTGACGTGGATCGTCGCCATCGCCGGCTCGCCGCGCGGAAAGTCGAGGCAGGGCCAGAACAGGTCGCAGCCATAGCCTTCCGCCGTGGTCGCGAACCACAGCCGCCCGTCCTTGGTCTTCGACCACACCACCCCGTCGTCCCACGGCGCGTTGAGCGCGACGTGCGGTGTGCCGCCATAGGTGATGCGGACTGACGTCTTCTCCCCCGCCGCGAGCGGGCGGGGCAGGGTGACGATCAGCTGCCCGTCCGGTCGCGTGATCCGGCCGGCGGGCAGGGGCGCGCCGTCGACCGCCACCGCGCTGACCGGGAGGTTGGAATCGAGATCCAAGATCAGCCGCGCGACGGGTTTGATGGCGGTGAAGCCCAGCGTCGCGACGCCCTCCAGCCGGTATCGTTCCGGCAGCAGCTCGAAGGCCAGGTCGGCGCTGTCGAAGCGCACCGCCAGTTGTTCGGCCGGGCGGGGGCCGCCGGATTTCTGCGTCTGCTCGCTGATCGGCGGCGTGCCCTTGGCAGGTGGCTTGACCGGAGTGGCGGCGGCGAGGAGGAGGGGGAGCAGGATCATGCGCCCTGCATCGCCTTAGCGGAAGGCAGGTGCAAGCCGCCTGTCGCCCAACCGCTCCGTCACCCCGGACTTGATCCGGGGTCCATGCTTCCGCACGACCAACGGCCCGCTGCTCTCGCGGCACGATGGACCCCGGATCAAGTCCGGGGTGACGGTAGTGAGTGGGGTGGGAATGGTGGCCACTCGATCGGCAGGGAAACGCGCCATCGCAAGCTGATTGATGGTTTCGGAACGCTTCCCATATAAGTGCACGGAACAGGCGCCTGCTTACGGCGCCCGAGCGGAGCCCCAATGAACCAGTCCTACCCCGTCCTGCCGCTGCGCGACATCGTCGTCTTCCCCAACATGATCGTTCCGCTGTTCGTCGGCCGCGACAAGTCGGTCGCCGCGCTGGAGGCCGCGATGAACGCGGACAAGGAGATCTTCCTCGTCGCCCAGCTCGACCCCGCGCACGACGATCCCGCACGCGAGGATTTGTACGAGGTCGGCGTCACCGCCACCGTGCTCCAGTTGCTGAAGCTGCCCGACGGCACCGTGCGCGTGCTGGTCGAGGGCAAGGCGCGCGCCCGGCTGGACGAGCTGACCGCCCGCGAGACGTACCTGACCGCCACGGTGGAGATGCTCGAAGACCGCGAGGCCGAGGGCGTCGAGGTCGAGGCGCTGATGCGCTCGGTGGTCAACCAGTTCGAGAGCTATGCCAAGCTCAACAAGAAGGTGCCGTCGGAAACCGGCGCGCAGCTGGGCGAGATGACCAAGGCCGCGCTCCTGTCCGACGCGGTCGTCGCCAACGTCCAGGCCAAGGTCGCCGACAAGCAGGCGCTGCTGGTCGAGGTCGATCCCGCCAAGCGGCTGGAGATGGTCTTCGCGCTGATGGAGGGCGAACTCGGCGTCCTTCAGGTCGAGAAGAAGATCAAGAGCCGCGTCAAGCGCCAGATGGAGAAGTCGCAGCGCGAATACTACCTCAACGAGCAGTTGAAGGCGATTCAGCGCGAACTCGGCAACGGCGACGAGGAAGGCGACGGCGACGAGATCGCCGAGTTGACCCAGAAGATCGCGACGCTGAAGCTCTCCAAGGAAGCGCGGACCAAGGCGACCGCCGAGCTGAAGAAGCTCAAGTCGATGGCGCCGATGTCGGCCGAATCGACGGTGGTCCGCAACTATCTCGACGTGCTGCTCGGCCTGCCCTGGGGCAAGAAGTCGAAGGTCAAGAAGGACATCGCCGCGGCGCAGGCGATCCTCGACGAGGATCATTACGCGCTGGAGAAGGTGAAGGACCGGATCGTCGAGTATCTCGGCGTGCAGGCGCGCACCAACAAGCTGAAGGGGCCGATCTTGTGCCTGGTCGGCCCGCCCGGCGTCGGCAAGACCTCGCTCGGCCAGTCGATCGCCAAGGCGTGCGGGCGCGAGTTCATCCGCCAGTCGCTGGGCGGCGTGCGCGACGAGGCGGAGATCCGCGGCCATCGCCGTACCTATATCGGCTCGCTGCCGGGCAAGATCGTCACCAATCTGAAGAAGGCGGGGACGAGCAACCCGCTGTTTCTGCTCGACGAGATCGACAAGCTCGGCCAGGATTTCCGCGGCGATCCGGCCTCGGCCTTGCTGGAGGTGCTCGACCCGGAGCAGAACGGCAAGTTCCAGGACCATTATCTCGAGATCGACCTCGACCTGTCGGACGTGATGTTCGTCTGCACGGCGAACACGCTCAACCTGCCGCAGCCGCTGCTCGACCGGATGGAGATCATCCGGCTGGAAGGCTATACCGAGGACGAGAAGGTCGAGATCGCCGAGCGGCACCTCGTCGCCAAGCAGGTCGAGGCGCACGGGCTGAAGGCGGGCGAGTTCACGCTGACCCATGAGGGCCTGCGCGCGCTGATCCAGCGCTACACGCGCGAGGCGGGCGTCCGCACGCTGGAGCGCGAGATCGCCAAGCTCGCGCGCAAAGCGCTGCGCCGCATCCTGGAGGGCAAGGCGACGAGCGTCACCGTCACGCCCGACAACCTCCACGAGTTCGCCGGCGTCCAGAAATATCGCCACGGCCTGTCGGAGACCGAGCACCAGATCGGTGCGGTCACCGGCCTCGCCTGGACGGAGGTGGGCGGCGAGCTGCTGACCATCGAATCGGTCACGGTCGGCGGCAAGGGCGCGGTGCGAACCACCGGCAAGCTCGGCGACGTGATGAAGGAGTCGGTCGAGGCGGCGTGGAGCTACGTCAAGGCACGCGCGCCGAGCTACGGGATCAAGCCGTCGCTGTTCCACCGCAAGGACGTCCACGTCCACCTGCCCGAGGGCGCGGTGCCCAAGGACGGACCGTCGGCGGGTATCGGCCTGGTCACCTCGCTCGTCTCGACGCTGACCGGCGTCGCGGTGCGGCGCGAAGTGGCGATGACCGGCGAGGTGACGCTGCGCGGCCGCGTGCTGCCGATCGGCGGGTTGAAGGAGAAGCTCTTGGCGGCGCTGCGCGGCGGTATCACCACCGTGCTGATCCCGCAGGAGAACGAGAAGGATCTCGCCGACATCCCGCAGAACATCAAGGATGGTCTCACCATCGTACCGGTGACGCACGTCGACGAAGTGCTGAAGCTGGCGCTGGTCGAGCCGCTGGAGGCGATCGAGTGGACCGACGCGGACGAGCTCGCCGCGCTGCCGCCCGCGCCGATCGCGCCGGCGGGAACAGTGTCCGGCGGCCTGCCGCACTGATCCGGGTTATCGCCGCGACGAACGGAGTCGGCGCGGCGGTTGACTTGGGCGCGGCGCCCGCGATTAAGTGCGGCCGATCGCGGCCGTATGTTTTCGCGGGCGCAGCGATTCTTTTCCGGGGGAACATTGATGAACAAGCAGGAGCTGATCGCGTCGGTCGCCGATACCGCGGGTCTCCAGCGCAGCGACGCGGTGAAGGCGGTGGAGGCGGTGTTCGACGCCATCTCCGCCAGCCTCAAGAAGGGGGACGAGGTGCGCCTGGTCGGCTTCGGCACCTTCTCCGTCTCGAAGCGCAAGGCGTCCACCGGCCGCAATCCGCGCACCGGCGAGCCGATGACGATCAAGGCGTCCAGCCAGCCCAAGTTCAAGGCGGGCAAGCTCCTGAAGGACTCGGTCAACTAACCCCTTGCCAAGGCACCGCGCCCCCGCCTAGAGGGCTGCCTCCGGTGACGATGGGCGCGTAGCTCAGCGGTAGAGCACACCCTTCACACGGGTGGGGTCACAGGTTCAATCCCTGTCGCGCCCACCATCGTACCGGCGTTTTGAAAAGGCCCGCGGCTCGACAGAGCGGCGGGCCTTTTCGTGTCTGATCCTCTCCAGTGTTCGTCACCCCGGACTTGATCCGGGGTCCATCGGTCGGCGTACCTCGCGGCTGATGGCCATGCGGCACCATGGATGCCGGGTCGAGCCCGGCATGACGAAGAAGTGGAACGGGCGCGGCTCAATGCCCCCCGCGATGCTTCACCTTGTGCACCACCGCCGCGATCACGCCGCCGACCACCAGCCCTACCACCGCCGAGCACGCCGCCGTCACCACCCACTCGACGGTGCCGTGCAGCGCCGGCACCGCACCCGCCGCCGCCCCGGCCAGCCCGTGGATCACGTGTGCCGGCCCTTCGACGCCCAGCACCTCCAGCCCGTGCCAGACGATCTGCCCGCCGACCCAGATCATCGCCGCGATGCCCACCACCGACAGCACCGACATGATGACCGGCATCGCCTTCACCATCCCGCGCCCGATCGCCTGCACCGCCGCCGACGGCCGCTTGGCCAGCGCCAGTCCGATGTCGTCCAGCTTCACGATCAGCCCGACCGCACCGTACACGCCCGCGGTGATCGCCACCGCGACCACCGCCAGCGCCACCGCCTGGTTGAGGATCGATCCAGTCGCCACCTCGCCCAGCGCGATCGCCATGATCTCGGCGGACAGGATGAAGTCGGTACGGACGGCGCCGGCGATCTTCTCCTTCTCCAGCGCCTCGGGCGTGGTCGCCGCCGACACCTGCTCGACGGCATGGCCGTTGCCCAACACCGCCTCCCACACCTTCTCCGCCCCTTCGAAGCAGAGATAGGCGCCGCCGATCATCAGCAGCGGCGTCAGCGCCCAGGGCGCGAACGCGCTCAGCACCAGCGCGACCGGCAGCAGGATCAGCAGCTTGTTGCGTAACGATCCCAGCGCGATCCGCCCGATGATCGGCAACTCGCGCGCCGGCGACAGGCCGACGACGTAGCGCGGCGTCACCGCGGCGTCGTCGATCACCACACCCGCCGCCTTGGCGCCCGCGCGCCCCGCGGCAGCGCCGACATCGTCCAGCGAGGCGGCGGCGAGGCGGGTCAGGCCCGCGATGTCGTCGAGAAGCGCGGCAAGGCCGGTCGGCATATGGTTCTCCCTTGTTGGCGCCCGTCCTGTCGGCAAAGCCGACGAAGCGCAATCGGCGACATGGCCGTGGAACCTTGCTCCGAAACGGAGGGATCGTTCGACCCGCCCGCCGCCCGCCGGAGGTAGAACGGCCCGGCCCCCCGCTCGCCAGGACGTTTCCCGTGACCGCCGACCGCCTCTCGGCCCTCAGCCCCCGCCAGCTCGAATGCCTGCACCTCGTCGCGCAGGGGTACGAGGCCAAGGAGATCGGCCGTCGGCTCGGCATCTCCGACCTCACCGTCAAGAATCATCTGAGCGCCGCGCGCGCGGCGCTCGGCGTCGGCCGCTCGATCGACGCGGCCCGTCTGGTGGCCGCGTGGAAGGGGAGCGGTGCCCCAGATACCAGTGCCGCCGATACTGGTGCTCCGCGTACTAGTGCTCCGGGCGGGATCGCCGACCGCTCCTATCTCGACGACGAACCGCCCCGCCGGTCGGACCCGGCCGGGGAACTGCGCGACGGCGCTCACGGCTCGATCGGGGTCGGTGGGCTGGTCGGGCGCAGCCTCCTCCTGCCGGGGCCGACGCGAAGGGGGCAGCGCAACGGGCTGGGGCTGGGCGCCCGGCTCGCCTTGGTGGTGTTGCTGACCGTGCTGCTGATCGCGGCGGTTGGCTTCTTCGTCCAGGCGAGCAGGGGGCTGAACTTCTGACCCGCGCTTCCCACACCCGCGCCGTTCCTTCGCCGGCGCGCCGGAGTACCGCCATGACCACCATCTCGCCCGCCGCCGCGCTGAAGATCGCCAACCGGCTGTTGTCGCTGGAACAGGATATCGACCTCGCCGCCCGCTCCTCGGCCAAACTGCCCGCCGAGCTGCTCGACGAGCTGTTCAAGGCCGGCGCTCGGCCGATCGAAGCGCAGCGCGTGCTCGACGCCGCGACCGAGACGCTCACGGCGCTGGTCGACGCGCGTGGCAAGGTGGCTCGCGCCCACGGGCAATTGCTCGCTTACGCCAAGGAGGCGGGGTTGACCCAGGCCTATGGCGACCAGTTCGAGTGCAACGCCTTCGTCAAGAGCCTGGCCGCCGAGGCCGCTCCCGCTGCCGTGCCCGCTGCCGCGCGGCTCGCCGTGGCCTGAGATCCGGAGCTTCGCGGTTGCACGTCCTCGTCTTCTACGCGCTCCTGCTCGTCGCCTGCGGTCATGCCGCGTGGCGGGGCGGGGCGCCCGAGCGGATCGTCGCCGCGACGCTGATGGCCGGCACGGTCGCCACCTGGATCGTGGCGATCGGCGTCGGCGGCTCTCGCACGGGGCATTTCTACCATGTCGAGATCGGCGTGCTGCTGGTCGATGCCGCGATGCTGGCGGTGCTGCTCGCCGTGGCGCTCGCTGCCGATCGGTTCTGGCCGCTATGGCTGACCGCGATCCACAGCTTCGGGGTGGTCGGCCACGTCGCCAAGGCGATCGATCCGGCGATCCTGTCCAACGTGTATCAGGCGGCCCACTCGCTGACCGCCTATCCCGGCCTGATCCTGCTGATCCTGGCGACGCGCCGCCACCGGCGACGGCTGGCGCGGACGGGCTGCGATCCGTCCTGGTCGATCTCCTGGCCGTGGTCGACCGCGGCGACGCGCGCGAGGCTGCCGACCGGCTGATCGCCGCCTTCGGCTCGCTCGCCGCGATCGGCGCCGCACCGCGCCGCCGCCTCGCGGCGCTGGTCGGCGAGCCCGCCGCGGCCCTCGTCGCCGCGCACCGTGCCGCGATGCTGTGGGCGCTGCGCGAGCCGGCGGTGCGCGGGCCGGTGATGGCGACCCGGTACGAGCTGATCGATTACCTCTACCACCGCATGGCGCACGACCCGACGGAGTCGCTGCGCGTCTTCTTCCTCAATCGCGGGCGCGAACTGTTGGCGGAGGAGGTGGTCGCCCGCGGCGGTCCCGACGCGCTGGCGGTGGAACCGCGCCAGGTCATGGCGCGCGCGCTGGAACTGGGCGCCACCGGGCTGATCCTGGTGCACAACCATCCCAGCGGCGATCCCAGCCCCAGCCTGGCCGACCGGCGCTTTACTCGCGCGCTGGCGGCGGCCGGGGAGCATCTCGGCGTGCGCCTCCACGACCATTTGATCGTCGCGCGCGGCGGCACCCGCCTGATGGAGGTGGCGGAAGGCTAATTCCACTGCCGCCCAACCACATCCTCCACCCCGGCGAAGGCCAGGGTCCAGATGGTGGACAATCGCCGCAGATCACGATCGCTACCCCATCGGGGCCCCGACCTTCGCCGGGATGACGGAGCATGGCGGATACACCTCCACACCCAGTTTTCTCCATTCCGGACCCAATCCGTGTCCGCCACGCCTCGTCACGAAACCGTCACGCCACCGTCACGACCGCGTCGCGGAACTCGCACGCAACCGTCATGAAGCGCGCCTAACCGCCACCCTCGGAAGATCGGCCGGGAACACCCAAGTCGATCGGGGCAACGAACCCCCACCTTATCGTCAGGGAGCATTTCATGGCCGCCTCTTCGCGTAACGTCCGCCTGCTGATGGCGAGTGTCGCCTGCATGGCGCTCGCCTCGTGCGACGGCGCCGACAGCGTCGCCTCGCCGGGCGATCCGACCTTCGTTCCCGGCGGCAACACGCCCACCCCGACGCCCACCGGCACGCCGACGCCGACCGCGGGCACGCCTGCCGCGTCCTGCCCGACCGGCACGACCGACGTCGGCGTGATCGGCACGGCCTATCGCGGCTGCCGCATTCCCTCGCTCATCACCTCGGCCCTGTCGCTGCCGCGCGTCGCGGGCGTCGCCTACGAGATCAACGGCCGCGTCGACGTGGGCGTCGACATCGGCGGCGCGGGCACCACGCCGGGCGGCGTGTCCACCGTGCTGACCATCGCCGCCGGTGCGCTGGTCTATGCCAACACCGCCAATGCCGACAACGACTACATGGTCGTCAACCGCGGCTCGCGCCTGGTGGCGGAGGGCACGGAGACGCTGCCAATCATCTTCACCGCGCGCGAGAACCTGACCGGCGGCGTCACCGACGAGAGCCAGGGCCTGTGGGGCGGCATCATCCTGGCGGGCCGCGCGCCGATCTCCAACTGCAACGCCACGGTGGCGGGCGGCTCCGCGACCTGCGAGAACGTGGTCGAGGGCACCTCCACTGCGCTGTACGGCGGCGCGACGCCCACCGACAATTCGGGCACCGTTCGCTACGTCCAGATCCGCTACTCGGGCACCATCATCAGCCCCAACAACGAGCTGCAGGGCCTGACGCTCGGCGGCACCGGGTCGGGCACCACGGTCGACCACGTCCAGGTCCATAATTCGTCCGATGACGGCATCGAGATCTTCGGCGGCCGCACCAATCTGCGCTACCTGGCGCTGACCGGTTCGGACGACGACGGGCTGGATACCGACGTGGGTTGGCAGGGCTTCGCGCAGTTCGTGCTCGCCATCCAGAAGCCGACCAACACGCAGACCGACAATTACGCCACCGAGCTCGACTCGAACGGCAACGAGGACGCGCTGCCCCGTCAGAAATACCGTCTGGCGAACTTCACCTTCGTCTCCACGACGGCGGCGACCAACGCCGCGATCCGCATCCGCGGCGGCGCCGACGCGCGCTTCGTCAACGGCATCGTCGTCGGGCCGAGCGCCTGCCTCAACATCGTCGCGGGCGACGCCAGCAACGGCAAGAGCACGGTCCGGCCCGCCAATGCCGGCCTTGATGACGACGGTCCGCCGCGCTTCGACTCGGTGCTGTTCGGCTGTGCCACGCCGTTCGCGGAGACCACGGTCAACGGCGTTACCGTCACCACCGCCGAGCAGCGCGCGGCGTTCACCGCGGGCACCAACAATGTCGAGAGCGGCACCGGCCTCCTGACGGGCATCTACCTGCCGGCCGGCGCCGCCGCGACGGCGACCCCGTTCAACGCCGCGACGCTCAACCCGTCGGGCACCTCCTTCTTCGTGCAGACGAGCTTCGTCGGCGCGGTGAACGGTCCGAACGACACCAACTTCCGCGGCTGGACCTGCAATTCCAACCGCGCCTCGTTCGGCTCGACCAGCGGCAACTGCACCGGCCTGCCGACCAACTGACCTGAGCGACCGGCGGGCAGCCTCGGGGGAGGCTGCCCGCGACCTTTCGACCCGCATCTCGAACTGCCGGGGCAGCCATGACCAAGACCTTCGCGACCATCCTGCTCGGCACGACGATGCTGATGCCCGCCGCGCTGCACGCGCAAACCGCGCCGCCGTCGGGTGGTGGCGTCGGCGGTGCACCCGCGGGCAGCGTCGTCTCCCCGAACGCCGGCCGCCCCATCGACACGCGCGACATCCAGTCGTCGGTGCCCGGCCAGCTCGCCTCGCCAGCGGCGCAGGCCGACGCCGCCGAGCCGGCGGAGCCGGTCGACGTCTCCACCCCCGGCGGCGGCACCGAGCCTGACGAGATCGTCGTGGTCGGCCGCAACATCCCCAACGTCGTCCGCGCCACGCCGGAGGTCATCAACGTCCTCTCCACCGCCGACATCGCGCGGACGGGTGAGGGCGACATCGCCGGCGCGCTGACCCGCGTCACCGGCCTTTCGGTGGTCGGCAACGGTTTCGTCTACGTGCGCGGCCTCGGCGATCGTTATTCCTCGTCGCTGCTCAACGGCTCGCCGCTGCCCAGTCCCGAGCCGCTGCGCCGCGTCGTCCCGCTCGACATCTTCCCGACCAACATCGTCTCCTCGGCCCTGGTCCAGAAGAGCTACTCGGTGAATTATGGCGGCGAGTTCGGCGGCGGCGTCATCAACCTGACGACGCGCGCCGTGCCCAACGAGAGCTTTCTCCAGATCGGCGGCTCGATCGGCGCCGACACGGTCACCACCTCGGAACTCGGCTACGTCTATGACGGCGGCAGCCGCGACTGGACGGGATTCGATTCGGGCACCCGCAACACGCCGCAGTTCATCCGCGACGCCGGGCTGAACGGCCGGTCGCTGGCGCCCACGCAGGTCGCCGCGTTGAACAACGCGCAGACGACGCAGCTCCAGACCAACAACCAGCTGCCCGCCAACTGGTCGGGCGAGGCGAGCTGGGGCAGTTCGATCGACGTCGGCTCGGTCCGCGTCGGCCTGATCGCCGCGGCGGGGATCAGCAACGGCTGGCGCACCCGCGACGACACCCAGCAATCCACCGACGATCCGACCGGCATCCTGACCCGCGATTTCCGCACGGTGCTCACCGACAACCGCGCCATCGTCAACGGCCTGGTCGGGCTGGGCGCGGAATGGGGCGAGAACAAGATCCGCATCACCAACCTCTACCTGCACGACACGGTGAAGCAGGGCCGGCTCAGCCGCGGCAGCACCGCCAATATCGGCATCCTGCCCGGCGGCATCCAGCCGTTCATCGTCCAGAACACCAGCTGGTTCGAGCGCGAGCTGTTCGACACGCAAGGCGTGGGCGAGTTCAAGTGGAACGACGTCGCGCTGGACGTGCGCGGCTCCTACGCCAAGACGAGCCGCGACTCGCCGTACGAGCGCGCCTTTACCTATCAGTACAATCCCGCGATCCGCGACTATCAGAATAATCTCAGCGGCTTGCAGAGCGCGTCCATCGCCTTTTCCGAACTCGACGAGCGGCAATATTCGGGCCAGGGCAACCTGACCTGGAACGTGCCCGCCGACCGCCCCTTCGCGCTGTCGATCGGCTACGCCTATACCGACACGGCGCGCGACTCGACGCGCTACACCTTCCAGTACACGGGACCCAACAACGGTCCGGTGAACAACGACGTGGCGCAGTTGCGGCCCGATTTCCTGCTGGCCGATTCGACGATCCAGCGCTTCGGCATCTCCCTGCGCAATACCTCCACCGGCCAGGGCGCCGCCGCCTACGACGCCAACCTGGTCGTTCACGGCGCTTACGCGCAGGTGGAGGGCGAGATCATCGACGGCCTGCGCGCGCAGACCGGCGTGCGCTGGGAAACCGCGACCGAGCGGGTCACCCCGTCGGGCAACGCCGCCGCGACCCGGCTCAAGAACAATTACTGGCTGCCCGCGGTCACGATCACCTGGAACTTCGCGGAGGACATGCAGCTGCGCGGCCACCTGTCGAAGACGCTGGCCCGCCCGCAGTTCCGCGAACTCGCGCCGCAGCTCTACCAGGATTTTGAGAGCGATCGCCTGTTCTTCGGCAACGCCTTCCTGAACGACTCGCAACTCTACAACGCCGAACTCCGCTACGAATGGTATTTCGCGCGCGACCAGCGTTTCAACATCGCCGGCTTCTACAAGCGGATCGACGATCCGATCGAGGCGGTGGCGTTCTTCCCGGCGGGCTCCGACACGCTCCAGACCGGCTTCGCCAACGCGCCGCAGGCCAAGCTCTACGGCGGCGAGGTCGAGTTCCAGAAATACGTGCCGCTGGTCGGCCTCGGCGATTTCTTCGCCACCCGCCGCCTGCTCGCGATGGTCAACTACACCTATACCAAGTCGAAGATCGAGGTGGGTGACGAGCTGATCGCCAGCCCGCTGTCGACCGGCGCCAACCCCGTGCTGCGCCCGGCCAACATCCTGTTCCAGGACGGCGCGGCGCTGGTCGGCCAGTCGGACCACCTCGTCAACCTCCAGCTCGGCATCGAGGACAAGGCGACGCTCAGCCAGCTGACCGCCTTGTTCAACTACGCCTCCAACCGCGTCACCAACCGCGGGCCCGTCGCGGGCGGCGGCGGCGTGCGCCTGCCCGACTTGGTCGAGCGCCCCGGCATCCGCCTCGACGTGGTCGCGCGGCAGGGCATCCCCGTGTTCGGCAAGACGATCGAGATCAAGGCGGAGGCGCGCAACCTGACCGGCACCGGCTACCGCGAGTTCCAGTCGTTCGAGGCGGGCAAGGTCGACATCAACCGCTACCGCCTCGGCCGCACCTTCGCGCTGGGCGCCAGCATCCAGTTCTGACGCCGCAGTCCCCCTCCCGTTCGCGGGAGGGGAGCGGAAGACCTCACCCCCACGCCCGCTCGCGGTACCATTTGGTAATCACGTACTTCACCCCCTCGCGCACCTTCATGCCGTGGTGGATGGTCGCGGGGTTGAGGCTGCCGTCGTCGCGCCGGTTGTTCCAGGCCACCAGCTTGCCCGTTTCCGGCTGGATCGTCTTGTCCACCGCCTTGAACCGCGTCGCGCCGCCGGCGCCCGGTTCGTTGAGATAGACCATCACCGTCCACGTCCGGTTGCCCGCCACCGAGCAGTAGCGGTCGTAGTCGACGCCGTTCGGCTCGAAATAATCGGTATGCCCCTTGAACTCCTGCCCCACCGCGTAGCGCTGCCCTTGCAGCGGCTCTCCGTGCGCAGGGTCCAGCCCGGTGAAGCCGGCGATCGTCGCCTCCACCGCCGCGACCACCGGATCGGCCGCGTCCAGGTCGCCCGTCTCGCTGGTCCGGTACCCCGCGTCGCCGTTCGCGTCGGCGATCGTCGAGGGGCGCCGCACCCGGTCGATCCGTTCGATCAGCGCCGAGCACAGGTCGGGCGACAGGAAGCCGCGCCGCACGAACAGCGTCAGCTTGGGGGAGGGCAGGCGCTGCACCTGCCCCTGCGCCAGGATGCGGTCGACGATGGGCCCCGCGTCGAGCCCCGATCCGAGAGAGGTCATGCCCCGCTTGTGCCAGCGTCGGCCCGCCTCGCGCCAGTGCGATTATGTTTCCGTATTCCGACGCGAGCCCGTAACATGCCATGCTTAACGGGAGGCGATACCCGGGGGCGGGATGGACACGTCATGCGATTGAAGCTCGACGCGCGCGCGCGCCGCTGGCTGCGGCGCCTGCCCGTCATCAACATCTACTCGGTCGCGGAACTCGCGCTGATGGCCGGCCTCGCGGTGCAGGTCTCGCGGCTGATCTGGACGCTCGCCACCCCCGTGTCGCCGCTCGGCGAGTGGCGGCCGGCCGGCGTCGTGCTACCGGGGCCCGCCGCCTCCATCCTCGCCGGTTTCGATCCCTTCTTCCGCCTCGGCGCCCCCGCCGGACAGCCCGCCGCCGTCACCAGCCTTCAGCTCACCCTATTCGGCATCCGCCTGGACGAGGCGACCGGCCGCGGCTCGGCGATCCTCGCCGGGCCCGACGGCGTCCAGCAGAGCGTCGGTGTGGGCGAGGAGGTGCAGCCCGGCGTGCGGCTGAAGGCGGTGGCGTTCGACCATGTCACGCTGGATCGCGGCGGCACCACCGAGGACCTGTTCCTGGATCAGTCCGCCGCGCCGCCCCCGCCGCCCGGCGCGCCCGCCGGCATCCCCGGTGCGCCGCCCGCCGCTCCCGGCGTACCGGTCGCCCGCCTGCGCCAGGAGATCGGCTTCATCCCGCGCATCGACGGCGGCCGGGTCAGCGGCCTCACCGTCCGCGCGCAAGGGTCGGGCGAGGTGTTCCGCAACGCCGGCCTGCGCGACGGCGACGTCGTCACCTCCATCGCCGGCCGGCCGGTCAGCGGCCCGGGCGATCTCGACCGGGTCGCGATCGAGTTCGCGGATGGCGGCGCCATCCCCATCATCGTCGAGCGGGGGCAGAACACGCTGCCGCTCTCCATCACGGTAGCACGCAGCAATCCATGAAGCTTTCCCGCCTTCTCGCGTCCGCGCTGATCCTGTCCGCGACGCCGTTCTCCGCGCCGATCGGGGCGCAGACTACGCTCAACGTCCGCGACGCCGACATCCGCGCCTTCATCGCCGATGCCGCGCGCGTCACCGGCCGTACCTTCATCATCGACAACCGCGTGACCGGCAAGGTGACGGTGGTCACTGACCGGCCGTTGTCGCGCTCCGAATATTTCGAGGCGTTCCTGTCCACCTTGCGCGCCAACGGCCTGGTCGCGGTGCCCACCGGCAACGGCGCGCTGCGCATCCAGCCGATCGACAACGCCGCCTCGCAACCGACCCGCGTCGGCGCCGCCGGTGCCGCGCGCAACAGCTTCGTGACGGAGATCGTGCGCCTGCGCTCGATCGATGCGCCCTCCGCGGTCGATACGGTGCGCCCGCTGGTCTCCGCGCAAGGCTCGGTCACCGCCAATCGCGGCGCCAACAGCCTGGTCGTGGTCGATTTCGCCGACAATATCCGCCGCATCCGCGAGGTGCTGCGCCGGATCGACACCGACAGCGCCTCGACCCGCGTGGTCACGCTCCAGAACGCCGGCGCGCGCGAGGTCGCGACCGCGCTCCAGGCACTCGCCAGCGGTGCCAGCGGCGCGGCGGGCGGGCAGGGCGGGGCCCCCGCGGGCGGTGGCGGCGGTGCGAGCGCCGGCGGCGTCTCGGTGGTGTCGATCGACAGCTCCAACTCCGTGGTCCTGCGCGGCGACCCGTCGACGGTGTCGCGCCTCGCCGCCGTCGCCGCCGAGCTGGATCGAAAGGCGCGCTCGGGCACCGAGATCCGCGTCGTGTTCCTAGAGAATGCCGACGCGTCGCAGCTCCTCCCCGTGCTCCAGCAGCTCGTCGGCCAGACGCCCGATCCGGTGCAGGAGACGACGCTGTCGCGCGGCACGTTCCAGCAGACCAACGGCACCACCGGCGTGTCGTCGGGCACGATCGCGCCGCAGATCATCCAGCAGCCGCAGCAGCAATCGGCCGGCGGCAGCGGCGCGACCCCCAACGGACAGCAGGCGGCGGTGACGACGCAGGGCGGCCGCACCGCCGCGGTCGTCACCCGCTTCGCCGGCGCCAACGCCATCGTCATCGCCGGCCCCGCCGACATCCAGCGCCAGCTCGGCGACGTGATCCGCCAGCTCGATACCCGGCGCGAACAGGTGCTGATCGAGGCGATCATCGCCGAGGTATCCGACACCACGATCAACCGGCTCGGCGCCCAGTTCCTGCTCGGCAATCTCAAGGGCGGCGCCTTCGCGGCCTCCACCTTCTCCAACTCGGCGCCCAACATCCTCCAGATCGCGGGCGCGGTCGGCGCGCGCGAGCTGGCGACGAACCGCACGATCGTCGTCGCCCCCGACGGTACCCGGACGGAAACCACCAACACCGCGACGGGGGCCGACCAGTTGACCCAGTCCGCGATCACCTCGATCCTCGGCACCGCGGGCGGCTTCGGCGGCTTCGGCGGCAAGATCGGCGACACCATCTTCGGCGCGATCATCAACGCGGTAAAGGCGGACAACACGTCCAACCTGCTCCAGGTGCCGCACATCATCACGCTCGATAATCAGCAGGCGCACAGCCTGGTCGGGCAGGAGATTCCGGTCACCACCGGCCAGGCGCTGTCGAACAATTTCGACAACGCGTTCCGCACCGTGCAGCGCCAGAATGTCGGCATCCAGCTCGACGTGAAGCCGCAGGTCAACGCCAACGGCTCCTTGAAGATGTTCGTGCGGCTGGAGGTCAGCTCGATCGCCGGTCCCGTCTCGTCCAGCAACCAGGAACTGATCCTCAACAAGCGCGCGTTCGAGAACGTGTTCACCCCCGACGACGGGCAGATCACCGTCATCGGCGGCCTGCTCGACGACAACGAGCGGCGGACGATCGAGAAGATCCCGCTGCTCGGCGACATTCCCGTGCTGGGCCAGCTGTTCCGTTCCAAGGCGCGGACGCGTGCCAAGACCAACCTGATGGTCTTCATCCGCCCGACCATCCTGCGCACGCCCGAGGATAGCCGTCGCGTCACGGAGCAACGCTACGGCTATCTTCGCGCCGTGCAGGGCTACGCGCAGCCGAACGTCGAGCCCTCGATCGACCAGCTCGTCCGCGATTACATGAACGCCGCCCCCCCGATCCCCTCGGCGCCGATGCCCGGCAATATCGAGGACCCCAACATCGCGGTGCCGGTGCAGACCCGCTCCACCCTCTCGATCCGCCCGACGAAGCCCGGCAAGTGAGCGACGCGCGCGCCCTTCCTTTGTCGAGTTCCCCGGCGAAGGCCGGGGCCCAGTTGGGCGAACCTCCCTTGCCGATCGCAGCCGCCACCCAGCTGGACCCCGGCCTCCGCCGGGGAACAGCAATGGATGAAGGCTCACAGCTCCCCCAACTCACCATCCCCTATCTCTTCGCCCGCCGCTTCGGCGTCGTCGTCCAGCACACCGATGTCGACGGCCATCTCACCATCGGTTTGCGCGAAGGCGCCGACCCAAAGGCATTGATCGAGGTCCGCCGCCATCTCGCGCGACCGTTCGACGTCGCCATCGTCGAGCCGCCCGCCTTCGACCGCCTCCTGTCGGACGCCTATGCCATGGACGGCCAGGCCAACGCGCTCGCCGCGGTCGGCATGGGCGACGAACTCGACCTGCTCGCCGACGGCCTGCCCACCGCCGAGGACCTGCTCGACACCGCCGACGACGCGCCCGCCATCCGCCTCATCAACGGCATCATCGCCGATGCGGCGAGGAACGGCGTGTCGGACATCCATATCGAGCCGTACGAGACCGGCCTCGTCGTCCGCATGCGTATCGACGGCGTGCTGCGCGAGACGCTCAGGATGCCGCCCCACGTCGCCCCCGTCGTCGTCAGCCGCATCAAGGTCATGGCCCGCCTCGACATTGCCGAGCGGCGCGTGCCGCAGGACGGGCGCATGGGCCTGACGCTGGGCGGCAAGCTGCTCGACGTGCGCGTCTCGACGCTGCCCAGTCGCGCGGGCGAGCGGGTCGTGCTGCGCATCCTCGACAAGGACAATGCCGGCATCGACCTGGAGGCGCTCGGCCTCACCCCGTCGATGTACGCGCTGGTGCAGGAAACGCTGGCCGAGCCCAACGGCATCGTCCTCGTCACCGGCCCGACCGGCTCGGGCAAGACCACCAGTCTCTACGCGGCGCTCCGCCTCCTCAACGACGGCACCCGCAACATCCTGACCGTCGAGGACCCGGTCGAGTACGCCGTGGAGGGCGTCGGTCAGACGCAGGTCAACGCCAAGGTCGGCCTGACCTTCGCCGCGGGCCTGCGCGCGATCCTGCGCCAGGACCCCGACGTGGTGATGGTTGGCGAAATTCGCGACCGCGAGACCGCCGAGATCGCGGTGCAGGCGTCGCTCACCGGCCATCTCGTCCTCTCCACCGTTCACACCAACGACGCGGTGGGCGCGATCACCCGGTTGCGCGACATGAAGGTGGAGCCGTTCCTGATCGCCTCGACGCTCCGGGCGGTGATCGCCCAGCGGCTGGTGCGGCGGCTCTGCCCCGCCTGCCGCCGCCCCGTCGAGGCGCGCGAAACCGTTGCGCCCTTGCTCGGCGTCGAACCGACGGCGATCGTCTACGCCGCCGTCGGTTGCGACACGTGCGGCCACACCGGCTACAAAGGCCGCACCGGCGTCTACGAGGCGGTGCGCGTCGACGACACCGTCCGCCGCCTCATCAACGACGGCGGCGACGAGCAGGCGATCGCCACCCACGCCTTCGCCCGCGCACCCACCCTCGCCACCGCCGCTCGCGACCTGGTCCTGTCCGGCGTCACCACCCCCGAGGAAGCCGTCCGCGTCTCCCGCCGCGACGCGACCGAGCCGGTGGTGCCGGTCGATGCGTAAGCCCCAATCCGCTCCCTTTCCTCTCAAGGAGAGGTTGGGGGCAGGTGTCGGTGCTCTCGTACCGGCTCCGACGCTCGCGGCGAGCGTGGACGCTCGGCTGTGCCTCGCACCCACCCCCGATCTATTCCTTGCGGGGAGGGGAGCCACGCATGGCTGACTTTGACTACGTCGCCATCGACACCCGCGGCGCGGAGCAGCGCGGCCACGTCGCCGCCGCCGACATCGAGTCCGCCCGCGTCGCGCTCGACCGCCGCCGCCTCTACGTCGTCCGCCTCGATCCCGGCGCGCCGCCCGTCGCCCGCTCGCGCCCGCTGTTCGGTCTGAAGCTCGGCACGCCGAAGATGTCGGGCAAGCAGCTGACCCTCTTCACCCGCCAGCTCGCCACCCTCGGCCGCGTCTCGCCGCTGGAGGAGTCCTTGCGCACCATCACCCGCCAGACCGAGCAGGAATCCGTCCAGGCGATCGTCGCGCGCGTCCATGCCGGCGTCGTCGAGGGCCGCCGCCTCGCCGACGCGATGGCGCGCGAACCGCGCAGCTTCCCGCCGCTCTACCGCGCCATGGTCGCCGCCGGCGAGAGTTCCGGCACCCTGCCGACCATTCTCGACCGGCTCGCCGTACTACTCGAACGTCAGGCAGAAATCCGTGGCAAGCTGCTGACCGCGCTCGCTTATCCCACCATCCTCGCCCTTGTCGCCATGGGCGTGGTCACCGCGCTGATGTTGTTCGTCGTGCCCCAGGTCGTCGAGCAGTTCGACACGGTCGGGCAGGAGCTTCCTCTCCTTACCCGCGCCGTCATCTGGGTCTCCGACCTCCTCGTCGGCTGGTGGTGGGTGATGCTGCTATCCGCGATGTTGATGATCGTCGCCGCCTGGCGCGCGCTCAAGGAACCGTCGATCCGCCTGAGCTTCGACACCCGGCTGCTCCGTATACCCCTTCTCGGCCGCCTCCTCCGCGATCTTCACGCCGCCCGCATGGCGCGCACGCTCGGCACCATGGTGGCGAGCCGCCTGCCGCTGCTCGACGGCCTCGTCCTCACCGCCGGCACCATCCACAACCGCCGTCTCCGCCTCGCCTCCGACGAGATCGTCGACGCGATCCGCGGCGGCGGGAGCCTGTCGTCGGCGATGCGCCGTGCCGGCGTGTTCCCGCCGCTCCTCACCTATCTCGCCGCCTCCGGTGAAGCGGCCGGACGGCTCGATGAGATGCTGGAACGCGCCGCCGATTACCTGGAGCGCGAGTTCGACCGCTTCACCGCCACCGCCCTGTCGCTGCTCGAACCCGCGATCATCGTCGTGATGGGCGGCATCGTCGCGACGATCGTGCTATCCATCCTGCTGCCGATCCTGCAGCTCAACACGCTGGCGGGGCAATGAAGAGGTAAGATGCGTACCCAACAGAAGAAGCGTCCTAAGCGCAACGGCTTCACGCTGGTCGAGCTGATGGTCGTGATCGTCATCATCGGCCTGCTCGCCACCATCGTCGCGCTCAACGTGCTGCCGTCGGGCGACACCGCGCGCATTCAGAAGGCGAAGGCGGACATCGCCACGATCGAGAACGGGCTGGAACTCTATCGCCTGCAGATGAGCACCTATCCGACCACCGCGCAGGGCCTGGCCGCCCTGACCAGCGCGCCCGCGGGTGTCGACGCATCGCGCTACCAGCGCGGCGGCTATGTCAAGCGGCTGCCGGAGGACCCGTGGGGTCGGCCCTATCAATATGCATCGCCCGGCCAGCACGGCGAAGCCGATGTGTGGACGCTCGGCGCCGATGGGGCCGAGGGCGGCGAGGGGATCAATGCCGATATCGGCAGCTGGCAATAGGTCCGGCTGGGTTCCGGCCGGTGCCGAAGCGCCCCGTCGTGCGGACAAGGCACGGCAGGGCGGCTTCACGCTGATCGAGCTGATGGTCGTGGTGACGATCATCGGCCTCGCCTCCGCCGTGGCGGTGCTGGCGATCCCCGACCCACGCGGACGCGTGCTCGACGAGGGACTGCGCTTCGCCGCCCGCGCGCGAGCCGCCCGTGACGCGGCGATCGTCGAGGCGCGGCCCGTCAGTTTTTGGGTGACCAGCGGCGGCTACGGCTTCGACCGGCGGATCGCGGGGCACTGGAGCCCGGTCGCCGACAAGCCGCTGCGCGTCGAGCGCTGGAACGAGGGCACGCGGGCGACGCTGCCCGACCCGTTCGGCCGCGTCCGCGTGACTTTCGACCCGACCGGCGCTGCCGATCGCGGGGTCGACGTGACGCTGGTGCGCGACGACGCTCGCGCGCTGGTGCGGGTCGGGGCGGACGGCGAGGTACGCGCCGATGCGCAGTAACGGCTTCACGCTGATCGAGGTCATGGTCGCGATGGCCGTGTTCGGCCTCGCCATCCTCGCGCTGGTCCGGCTGGAGGGTGCGGCGGTGCGCGGTGCGGGCATGATCGACGAGGCGATGGTGGCGCAGCTCGTCGCGCGCAACGTCGCGCTCGACGCGATGACCGACGGCGCCCCGCCGCCGCTCGGCCGAGGGGACGGTAGCGAGGTCAATGGCGGGCGGACGTGGCGGTGGACGCGCCAGGTGTCGGCGACCGGCGACCCGCGCGTGGTGCGGATCGACGTCGCGGTCGCCAACCGGGCGGGGCAGGTGGTCGGACGCCTGACGATGGTGCGACCGCCCAGCACGGCCGTCACGCGGGCGTTCGTGGCGTGACCGCGCGGCCCATCGACCGGCGCGTCGGCGCGACCTCGGCAAGACATCCCGGTGAGGGCGGTTTCACGCTGGTCGAGGTCATGGTCGCGCTGATGATCTTCGGCATGATCGCGGCCGCGGGCGTCGCGATCCTGTCGTTCAGCATCCGGGCGCAGGCGGCGAGCGCCACGCGGCTCGACGACGCGTCCGCCTTCACGCGGACGCTGACGGTCCTGTCCGCGGATCTCGCCCAGGCGACGACCCGGCCGACCCGTGACGAGGGCGGCACGCTGCGCCCCGCCTTCGTCGGCGAAGGGACGCAAGTTGCGCTGGTGCGGGGCGGCTGGACCAATATCGACGCTGCCCCCCGCGCCAGCGAGCAGAAGGTCGTGTGGCGGCTCGACGGCACCACGCTGCAGCGGATCGCCTATCCCCAGCTCGATGGCGCCGCGCCGCTCGGCGCGACGCCGATGCTGACCCGCGTCGCCGAGATGCGGCTGCGGTTCCGCTATGCCGGCGTGTGGAGCGACCGATGGGACGGCGGCGACGGCCTGCCAGTGCCGGAGGCGATGGAGCTGACGATGGCGCGGACCGACGGCACGCGGTACCGGGCGATGTTCCTGGTCGGCACCGGCTATGCGCCGATGCCCGCCGCGACGCCGTCGCCCACGCCGACGGCGGGGTCGTCCGTGGGGGCGAGCGATGCGCCCCGCTGACGGCGAGCGCGGCGCCGCGCTGCTCACCGTGCTGCTGCTGGTCGCGGTGATCGCGGTGATGGCGGGCGCGATGCTGGAGAAGCTGCGCCTGTCCACGCGGATGAGCGCCAACGCCGCCGCGGGCGAGCAGGCGCGGGCCTGGGCGGTCGCGGCGGAGGCGCTGGCGCAGATCCGCATCGGCGACCTTCTCGCCCGCGCGCCGAACCGGGTGACGCTGGCGGGCGGGTGGAGCGGGCGGCCGTTCGGCCTGCCGCTGACCGATGGCGGCGTCGCCACCGCGCGGGTGACCGACGGCGGCAATTGCTTCAACCTCAACGGGCTGGTCACCGAGGTGGCGCCGGGCGTCTACACCGCCGAACCGGCCCAGCGGGTGCAGTTCGCACGGTTGATGCGGCTGGTCGGCGTGCCGGCCTTGATCGCCGAGCAGGTGGCGGGCGCGGCGGCCGACTGGATCGACAGCGACGACGAGCAGCAGGTCGGCGGCGCCGAGGACTCGCGCTACACCGGCCAGGGAACGGGGTATCGCACCGCCGGCACGCTGATGGCGGACGTCAGCGAGCTGCGCGCCGTCGCCGGCGTGACGCCGGAGGTCTTCGCGCAGTTGAGGCCCTGGATCTGCACGCTGCCGGTCGCCGCCCCGTCGCCGATCAACGTCAACACGCTGCTGCCCGAACAGGCGCCGCTGCTCGCGATGATGAGCCAGACGGTGTCGGTCGACGTGGCCCGGCGGCAGCTCGCCAAGCGTCCGCCGCAGGGCTGGGGCGATGCCGGCACGGTGTGGGCCGGCGTCGCCGCACCGCCGTCGTCGGCCCAGCTCGCCGTCACGTCCGGCTGGTTCCGGCTGGCGATCGACGTGACCACGCCCGGGGCGCAATTGGAAGAACGTGCGCTGATCGACGCGACAAGGCTTCCCGTTCGTCTCGTCTCGCGGCAATGGGGGGAGGACACGTGACCACCTTGCTGTTCCTTCCCGACGGTGCCGACGACGCCGACTTCCGCTGGATGCGCTTCGGCGAGGGCGGGCTGCTGGCGCGTGGCGCCGGCGTGCCGGCCGGCGACGATCCCGTGGTCGCGGTCGTGCCGGCCGAGGCGGTGGCGCTGCACTGGGCCGAACTGCCCGCCCGCTCGCCCGCGCAGGCGACCGCCGCCGCCCGGCTGCTCGCCGCCGAGGCGAGCGCCGCGCCGGTCGGCGAGCTCCACGTCGCCGTGGGCGCGCAGGAGGAGGGCGCGACGGAGCGGCCGATCGGCGTCGTCGGCGCAGGGGCGATGGCCGGGTGGCTCGCCATGCTCGCGCGGGCAGGGGTTGATCCGGTCGCGGTGGTGCCCGCGCCGATGCTGCTGCCGCGCCCCGAGCAAGGCTATGTCCGCGCGGAGATCGCCGGGCGCGGCGTGGTGCGCGGGCGGACCAGCGGTTTCGCGGACGAGGCGCGGCTGACCGAGCTGGTCACCGCCGATAGTCCGCCGGTGCCGCTCAACCGCGGCGCGCTCGACGCGGCGCTGGTCGCCGCGGCCGCCGGCCCGGCGCTGGACCTGCGGCAGGGGCCGTTCGCGCGGCGACGCGGGTTCGCGATCGACTGGCCGTTGGTCCGGCGGCTCGCGGTGCTGGCGCTCGCGATCCTGGCGGTGACGCTCGCCATCTCGCTCGTCCGCCTCGCCAAATACTCCTTCGCCGCCGACGCGACCGAGCAGCGGGCCGACGCGCTCGCCGCCACCGGCTTGCCGCGCGGCGAGACGATCACCGACCCCGACCGGCAATTGGCGGAACGCCTCGGCCGCACACGCGGGCCGGGGCTCGGCTTCACCACCACCGCGGCGGCGGTGTACGCCGCCGTCCGCTCGGTGCCGGGGACGGAGGTGACCGCGATGGACTTCACGCCCGACGGCGCGATGCGGGTGACGGTGTCGGCCGAGCGCGAGGCGCTCGCCACCGACCTGCTGCGCGCCTTTCAGCGCGCCGGCCTCGCCGCTCGGGCGAGCACCTTCACTACCGGCGGCGGACGGGTGACCGGCGAGCTGACGGTGTCGCCGCGATGACGGCGCTGCGCAGCTGGTATGCGGCACGGTCCCGGCGCGAGCAGCGGCTGCTGCTGGTCATGGTCGCGCTGGCCGTGGTGACGGCGATCTGGGGCCTGGTGATCCGCCCGTTCGGCGATGCCATGGCGACCGCGCGGGAGCGTCACGCCGCCGCCGTGGTCCGGCTGGGCGAGACCCGCGCCAGCATCGAGGCGATCGAGGCTCAGCGCGGCCGACGCGCGCCTACCGGCACGCTGCCCGATGCGGTACGTGCGCTGGCGGAGCAGGCCGGGTTCCAGCTCGCCAGCCTCGATCCCGACGACGCCGGCGGCGTCCGCGTCGCGATCCCCTCCGCCCGCGGCGCGGCGATGACCCAGTGGCTCGCGCGGATCGAGCGCGCCGGCGTGGTCGTCGACGCGGCGACGCTGACCGACAATGGCGACCGTACCGTTTCGGCGCGGCTGGTGCTGCGGGCGCGTGCGACGTGAGGCGGCTGCGGCTCCGCACCGGCCCGGCGGCGCTGTTCGGCGCCATGCTGGTCGTCGCCCTCCTCATATTCCTGCCGATGCGGCTGGTGCTCGGCTGGACGGGCGCGGGCGAGCAGGGGCTGGTCGCCCGCTCGGTGACCGGCAGCGTCTGGGGCGCCACCCTGTCGGAGGCGCGGTTCGGCGATCTCTCGCTCGGCGACGTCGGCGCGCGCCTGTCGCCGCTGCCGCTCCTGGTCGGTCGGGCGACGCTGTCGCTGGAGGGGCCGGGCGGGCAGGGGGCGCCGCCGCTGTCGGGACGCGCCTTCGTGTCGCGCCACGCCGCGGGGATCGCCGGCTTTACCGGACGGCTGGCGGCGGGCGCCGCGTTCCAGCCGCTGCCCGTCGTCGCGCTCGACCTGGACGACGTCACCGCGCGGTTCGAGGACGATGCCTGTATCGAGGCGGCGGGGCGGGTGCGCGCGGTGCTGGCGGGCGACGTCGCCGGCATTGCTCTGCCTCCCTCCATCGAGGGAACGGCGCGCTGCGACGCGGGCGCGCTGCTGCTGCCGCTCGCCAGTGCCGCGGGTACGGAGGCGGTCAGCCTCAGGATCACCGGCGCGGGCCGCTACCGTGCCGACCTGTCGATCCGCCCCGCCGATCCGGCCGCCGTCGAGCGGCTGGTGGCGTCGGGGTTCACGCAAGGCGCCGGCGGCTATGGGCTTTCCGTCGAGGGACGGTTCTGACGGTCTTGACGGGCGGGACGTTGCGACGCTAGGGCGCGGCCTCCACGGCGACCGTAGTTCAATTGGTTAGAGCGCCGGCTTGTGATGCCGGAAGTTGCGGGTTCAAGTCCCGTCGGTCGCCCCAGAATTGACATAGCGAGAGCGATATGACCGCCGGATGGGGCCTTCCTGATTTCGACGATCACGAGGGCGTGCACCTCTTCACCGATCCCGCGTCGGGGTTGCAGGCGGTGATCGCGCTCCACTCCACCGCGCTCGGCCCCGCGGCCGGCGGTGCTCGCTTCTGGCACTACCCCACCCCCTCCGCGGCGATCACCGACGCGCTGCGCTTGTCGCGGGGCATGAGCTTCAAGAACGCGATGGCGGGGCTGGAACTGGGCGGCGGCAAGGGCGTCGTCCTGGCGCCCGCACGGGGCAGCACGATCACGACCGAGCAGCTCCGCGCGTTCGGCCGCGCGGTCGAGTCGCTCGCCGGTCGCTACGTGACGGCCGAGGACGTCGGCATGTCCGAGGAGCGGATGAAGATCATCGCCGGCGAGACCAAGTTCGTCTCGGGCCTGCCGGTGGAGAGCGGCGCCGCTGGCGGCGATCCCGGTCCCTACACCGCGCACGGCGTCTATCTTGGCGTCAAGGCAGCGGCGCAGCGCGGCCTCGGCGCCGACGACATGAAGGGCGTGCGCGTCGCCATCCAGGGCGTCGGCTCGGTGGGCGGCGGCCTTGCCAAGCTTCTCGCCAGGGACGGCGCGGTGCTGACCCTCGCCGACGTGGACGAGGCGCGGGCGCAGGCACTGGCCGAGCAGCTCGGCGCGCGTACCGTCTCGACGGACGAGATCCTGGCGCAGGACGTCGACATCGTCAGCCCCAACGCGCTCGGTGCGATCCTGACGGCCGAGACGATCGCCACGCTCAAGGCCAAGGTGATCGCCGGCGGTGCCAACAACCAGCTGGCGACGCAGGGCGAAGGCGCCCGCGTGCACGAGCGTGGCATCCTCTACGCCCCCGATTACGTCATCAACGCGGGCGGCATCATCAACGTCGGCCTGGAATATCTCGGCCACGGCGATGAGGCCGAGGTGATGGCGCGCATCGCCAAGATCCCCGATCGCCTGGTCGAGGTGTGGGACGAGAGCGACCGAACTGGCCAGCCCGCCGCCGATGTCGCCGACCAGATCGCCCGCCGCCTGATCGGGCGCGCCTAACCTGGTCCTTCCTGCCCCGCGGGGAGGGGGACCGCTCGGCGCAGCCGAGTGGTGGAGGGGCAGCCTCAGGCGGCGTCGCTCGTGATTGCCTCTTCCTCCCTACTGTGCGAGCGGCGGTCCCTCTCCGTCGCGGAGCGGGGGAGGGCTTAGGTACCGCGTGACGTTCGCCACGCGATCTTCTAGAAGCCGGCTAACGTGCCCAGTCTCCACGCCCTCGCCAATCCCGCCCGCTTCCTGAAGATCGCCCGGCCGCTGACGTCGGTGCTGTTCTGGCTGGGTGTCGCGCTGATCGCGGCCGGCAGCGTCGCCGGGCTGACGCTCACCCCACCCGATTATCTCCAGGGCGACACGGTGCGCATCCTCTACATCCACGTGCCCGCCGCCTGGCTGGGCATGGGCGGGTGGAGCGGCATCGCCATCTCGTCGATCGCGCTCCTCGTCTGGCGGCATCCGCTGGCGAGCGTCGCCGCGCGTGCGGTCGCGCCGGTGGGTGCCGCTTTCGCCGCGATCTGCCTCATCACCGGATCGATCTGGGGGCGGCCGACCTGGGGGACGTGGTGGCAGTGGGATGGGCGGTTGACGTCGATGCTGCTTCTGTTCTTCGTCTATTGCGGCTATATGGCGCTCGCCCGCGCCGACGCGGATCGTGGCGGCGACGGGCGTATCCCCGCCATCTTCGGCATCGCCGGCACTGTGCTGCTGCCGATCATCCGCTACTCGGTGGTGTGGTGGAACACGTTGCACCAGGGCCAGAGCATCGGCCTGACCCGGTCGAGCATCGATGCCGCCATCCTCTGGCCGCTGCCGATCATGCTCGTCGGCTTCACCCTGTTCTTCGCCGCCGTCGTCCTGATGCGGATGCGCGCGCTGTTGGCCCGCGCCAAGGCGGAGGCGCGGATGCGTCGAATGGCGCGCGCCTGATGCACCCCTGGCCCTTCGTGATCGCCGCCTACGCGGTGACGCTCGCCGGTGGCGGCGCGCTCGCGCTCGCCTCCTACCTGGCAATGAGGCGCGCGGAGAAATGACCGCCAAGAACCAACGGCTGACGCTGGTGCTGCTCGCGCTGGGGGCAGTGGTCGCGGCCGCGCTCCTCGCCTTGTCGGCGCTGCGGGATCAGGCTGCCTTCTTCTACGCGCCTTCCGACGTGAAGCGCGACGGCCTGCCGCTCGGCCGTGCGGTGCGGCTGGGCGGGATGGTGGAGGCCGGCTCCGTCCGGCGGGCCGCCGACGGAGTGACGGTCCGCTTCGTCGTGACCGATGGAAAGGCGACCACGCCGGTGGTGTTCGCCGGCATCGTCCCCGACCTGTTCCGCGAGCGATCGGGCGTCGTGGCGGAGGGTAGCTTCCGCGCCGACGGCGGCTTCGTCGCCTCCAATCTCCTCGCCAAGCACGACGAGAAATACATGCCGCCCGAACTGGCCCGGACCGCGGACGGCACGATGCACGAGACCAGCACGCTTGATCGCTGAGGCCGGCCTCGCCGCGCTGTGGCTCGCCGCGTCGCTGGCGCTGCTCCAGCTCGCGCTCGCCGCGATCGGTCTGCGGGCGCAGCGGAACGCGGACGAGCTGCTCGTCGCCGTGCGCCCCGTGGCGATCGTGCAGGGCGCGCTGGCGGTCGTCGCCATGCTGCTGCTGATCGTCCTGTTCCAGCAGTCGGACATGTCGGTGAAGCTGGTCGCGACCAACAGCCACTCGGCCAAGCCGTGGCTGTACAAGGTGGCCGGTGCCTGGGGCAATCACGAGGGCTCGATGCTCCTGTGGGTGACCATTCTGGGGCTCGCCGGCGCCGCCGTGGCCCGGTTCGAGCGGCAGCTGGAGCCGCGTACGCTGGCTGCGACGCTCGGCGCGCAAGGGCTGATCGCGCTCGGCTTCTACGCCTTTTTGCTCTTCTCTTCCAATCCGTTCGAACGGCTCTCCCCCGCGCCGCGGGACGGGCAGGGGCTCAATCCGATCCTGCAGGACCCCGGCCTCGCCTTTCACCCGCCGACGCTCTACGCCGGCTATGTCGGCCTGTCGGTCGCCTTCTCCTTCGCGGTCGGCGCGCTCGTCACCCGCGACGTGGGACGCGCTTTCGCGCGGGCGATGCGGCCCTGGGTGCTCGGCGCTTGGGTGTTCCTGACGCTCGGTATCACCGCCGGCAGCTACTGGGCCTATTACGAGCTCGGCTGGGGCGGCTGGTGGTTCTGGGACCCGGTGGAGAACGCGTCGCTGATGCCGTGGCTCGCCGCCACCGCGCTGCTTCACTCGGTCACCGTGCTCGCCACCCGCGACGGTCTTCGCGCCTGGACGGTGATGCTGGCGGTGGTCGCCTTTTCCATGTCGATGATCGGCACCTTCCTGGTCCGGTCGGGTATCCTCACCTCCGTCCACGCCTTTGCCGTCGATCCGGAGCGGGGCGCCTTCATCCTCGCGCTGCTGCTCCTCTATATCGGCGGGGCGCTGGCGCTGTTCGCCTTGCGCGTCGGCACGGTGCGCGAGGGAACGACGTTCGAGCTGGTCAGCCGCGAGGGCGGGCTGGTCGCCAACAACCTGCTGCTGTCGGTGATCCTCGGCATCGTCCTGATCGGCACGCTCTACCCGATCGTCGCCGCCGCGTTCGGCGTCCAGCTCTCGGTCGGGCCGCCTTTCTTCAACAAGGCGGCCGGGCCGATCGCGCTGGTGCTGGTCGTCGTCATGGCGGCCGGGCCGCTGCTGCGCTGGCGACGCGACAAGGCGGGCGAGGTGGTCGAGCGGCTCACCTGGCCGATCGCCGCCGCCGTCTTCGCCTTCGCCGCGCTGGTCGCCTTCGCCACCCCGATCGGCGTGCTGCCGCTGCTCGGCCTGTCGCTCGCCGTCGGCCTCGCCGTCGCCAGCGTCGCACCCTTGTGGAAACGCGACCTGCGCCGCACGCCGCTGTTCACTTGGGGAATGGTGGTCGCGCATCTCGGCTTGGCGGTCAGCCTCGCCGGCATGGCGTGCGACAGCGCCTTCACGGCGGAGCGGCTCGTCGCGCTGCGCGCCGGCGAGGCGACGCGCGTCGGCCCATGGCGAGTGAGCTTCGCCGGCCTGTCGCCGGTGATCGGCGACAACTGGTCCGGTCTCCAGGCGCGCCTCACCGCGGAGCGTGACGGCCGCACCCGCCTGCTGTTTCCGCAATCGCGTACCTTCGCCGACCCGCCGACCGTCACCAGCGAGTCGGCAATCGCGACCGTGCTGGACGGGCAGCTCTACACCGTGCTCGGTGCAGCGGACGGGCAGGGGCGCTGGCAGTTGCGGTTGTGGTGGAAGCCGTTCGTGACGCTGATCTGGCTGGGTGGCACGCTGGTCGCGCTCGGCGGCGCGTTGTCGCTCGTCGGTCGCCTGCGCCCGCGACGACGGGAAGCATGGACGTGAAGCGCCCGCTTGTCTGGCTGCCGCTCGCCGGCTTTCTGCTCGTCGCGATCGTCGTCGCGGTGGCGCTGTACGCGCCCGCGGACCGCACCGTCCGTTCGGCGATGATCGGCCAGCCGTTGCCCGCCTTCAACCTCCGCCCGATCGTTTCCACCAAGCCCGGCGTCGCGAGCGACGCGATGAAAGGGCACGGGCCGCGCCTGCTCAACATCTTTGCCAGCTGGTGCGTACCGTGCATCGCCGAGGCGCCGCAGCTGATGCGTCTGCGGCAGGCGGGCGTTCGTATCGATGCGGTGGCGATCCGCGATACCGGCCCCGCCGTCGCGGGCTTCCTCCGCCGTAACGGCGATCCCTATGCCGCGATCGGTGACGATCCGTCGAGCGCCGTGCAGCTATCGCTCGGCTCGTCGGGCGTGCCGGAAACGTTCCTGATTGACGGTCAGGGGATCGTCCGCCGGCAATGGGTGGGCGACATCCGCGCCGATCAGGTGGACGAGGTGCTCGCCGCGGTGAGGGACGTGCAGTGAAGCGACTTCTTCCGCTTCTCCTCCTGATGGCGCAGACGACCGCGCCGGCCGAGCTCGCCGATACCCAGCTCGCCGATCCCGTGCAGGAGGCGTCGGCCAGGACGCTGATGGAGACGCTGCGCTGCGTGGTCTGCCAGGGCCAGTCGATCGCCGACAGCGACGCGACCATGGCCGGCGACATGCGCGCGCTCGTCCGCGGCCGCATTCGCGCCGGAGAGACGCCCGCGCAGGTGCGCGACTGGCTGATCGCCCGCTACGGCGACTACATCACCTACGATCCGCCGCTGTCCGCGGCCACCTGGCCGCTCTGGCTGGCGCCGCTCGCCCTGCTGGCAGTCGGTGCGTGGATCGCGCGCGCGAGTTTCCGGAGGCGGTCCTGATGGGCTGGTTGCTGCTCGCGGCGCTCGTCGCCATCGTCTTCGCCGCGCTGGTGCGCCTGCGCGTGCCACGGCTGCTCTGGTCAATGGTCGGCGCCGCGCTGATGCTGGGTGCGGCCGGTTATGCGTGGCAGGGTCGCCCGACGCTTCCCGGCCGCGCCGTCACCGCCGACACGCGGGATCTGGCTCCGGACGAGGCCGTGATCGACCTGCGCACCAAGATGTTCGGCCGCTACGGCATCGAGGGTGCCTATCTGACCGCCGCCGACGCGATGGCGCGCAGCGGCTCGTCGCGTCATGAGGTGCAGGCGATCCTGGGTGCTATCCGCGGCTCGCCGCGCAGTGCCGCCTTGTGGACGGCGCTCGGCGACGCGCTGGTTCGCCACGATCGCGGTCAACTGTCCGCTCCCGCCCGCTTCGCCTTCGATCAGGCGATCCGCCTCGCCCCGCGTGACGCGGGGCCGCGCTTCTTCCTGGGCTTGGCACAGGTTCGAGCCAACGACTTCGCTGCGGCGGAGCGTTCCTGGCAGCAGTCGCTGAGCCTGACCTCGCCACGTGCATCCTACCGCGACGCGATCGTTCAACGACTCGATCTACTCACCCGCTTGCGCCGGGCGATGGACGGTGCGGCAGGCAACACGCCGCGTCGGTAGAACAGTACACGAGACGATCCTAAGTCTGAGAACCGGGATCATCCAGTATCAAATCCCATGCTCCCGCTTAGGCAGGAGCACGGGTCCGCACACCGGGCGGCTACTGCCCCCGCCCGGTCTTTCCCTGCAATTCGTCGATCTTCTTCGACGCGTCCGCCTTGGACAGCGTGTCGTCGAACTCCTCTCCGGCTTCCTCGCTCAGCGTCTTGAGGTAGCTCGCCTGCGCGCCGGTCATCGCCTCGCCGCCGGTGGTCCAGTCATCGGGGTTCTTCTCGGCATTGCCGGTCGGGTGGTCCTTGGGGTTGTCGGTCATCGCGAACTCTCCTTCGCGACGACCAACCATCCTGTTCCTCGTCCGTTCCCTCAGCCGTTCCACGCTTCGTAGGGCAGGCCGAGATCGTCGGCGACCGCCTTGAACGCGATCTTGCCCTTGTAGACGTTGAGGCCGGCGGCGAGGTGCGGATCGGCCTTCATCGCCGCCTCGGCTCCTTGGTTGGCGAGCTTCAGCGCGAACGGCAGCGTCGCGTTGTTGAGCGCGAAGGCGGAGGTGCGCGCCACCGCGCCCGGCATGTTGGCGACGCAATAGTGGATCACGCCCTCCACCTCGAACACCGGATCGTCGTGCGTGGTGGCGTGGCTCGTCTCGAAACAACCGCCCTGGTCGATCGCGATGTCGACCAGCACGCTGCCACGCTTCATCGTCTTCAGCATCTCGCGCGTGACCAGCTTGGGCGCCGCCGCGCCCGGCACCAGCACCGCGCCGATGACGAGGTGCGCGTTCTTCACCGCCGCCGCGATCGCCGCCTTGGAGGCGTAGGCGGTCTTGATCTGGTTGGAGAAGAACATGTCGAGTTCGGCTAGCCGCGCCATGTTGAGGTCGTAGATCGTCACGTCGGCGCGCATGCCGACCGCCATCTGCGCCGCGTTGATGCCCGACACGCCGCCGCCCAGGATCGCGACCTTGGCCGGCGCCACGCCCGGTACGCCGCCGAGCAGCACGCCGCGTCCGCCCTGGAACTTCTCCAGGTAATGCGCGCCGACCTGCACCGACATGCGGCCCGCGACCTCCGACATCGGCTTCAGCAGCGGCAGTCCACCGCCGTGCGCGGTCACCGTCTCGTACGCGATGCACGTCGCACCCGACTTCATCAGCCCCTCCGCCTGCGGCTTGTCCGCGGCGAGGTGGAGGTAGGTGAAGAGCAGGTGACGCGACTCGAGCATGGCGATCTCCGACGCCTGCGGCTCCTTCACCTTCACGATCATCTCGGCCGCGGCGAAGACCGACTTGGCATCCGGCAGGATCGTCGCGCCGACCGCCTCGTACGCCGAATCGTCGAAGTCGATGCCGGCGCCGGCGTTCGTCTCGACCACCACCTCGTGACCGGCCTGGACCAGTTCGGCGACGGAGGGCGGGGTCAGCCCGACGCGATATTCGTGGTTCTTGATTTCCTTGGGTACGCCGATCTTCATCGCTCGCTCCTGAAAGTCGCTTTTGTTACTAATGTCCGCGCCGCCTATAGCGACCCGCGTCGCCCGTTGCACGCCTCGATGGCCGGGTGTAGGGGCGCGATCATGAACAGGGGCACGAGCGGGCTGGGGAGCCCCTATCCTACTGGAATCGCGGGCTCGTGACCACGTCACCCGTCGCGGCGCCGACCGTGGCTCCATCGGAGGCCGAGGGTTTCGGCCACCATCCCAAGCAAGGTCTCGCCAAACTCGCGCTCGGCGCGATCGGCGTCGTCTACGGCGACATCGGTACCAGCCCGCTCTACGCGATGAAGGAGGTGTTCGTCGGACACCATCCGCTCGCGGTCGACCAGCTCCACATCTACGGCGTCGTCAGCCTGATGCTGTGGTCGCTCTTCCTGATCGTCACGGTGAAATACGTGCTGATCGTGCTGCGAGCCGACAACAACGGCGAGGGCGGAAGCCTGGCGCTGCTCGCGCTCATCCAGCGCCGCACCGTCGGCGGCAAGGGGCGGTGGGGCCCGAGCCTCGTCGTGCTCGGCATCCTCGCCTCCGCATTGTTCTTCGGCGATTGCATGATTACGCCCGCGGTATCGGTGCTCTCGGCGGTCGAGGGGCTGGTGACGGTGGAGGCGGGGTTCGGCACCTTCGTGATCCCCATCGCCGTCGCAATCCTGATTGGGCTCTTCTACATTCAGTCGAGCGGCACCGCTCGTGTAGGCCGGTTCTTCGGCCCGATCATGCTGGTGTACTTCCTCACGCTGACGGTGCTCGGCGTGCTCAACATCATGCAGCGGCCGGACATCATCCTGGCCGCGCTCAACCCGCTGTCGGCGGTCGAGTTCGTCCTCGACGACGGGCTGCTCGCTTTCCTCGCGCTCGGCTCGGTCGTGCTCGCGGTAACGGGGGCGGAAGCGCTCTACGCCGACATGGGCCATTTCGGCCGCCGTCCGATCTCGGTCGCGTGGCTGTGGTTCGTCTTTCCCGCCCTGATGGTGAACTATATGGGGCAGGGGGCGCTGCTGCTCGATCATCCGGAGGCGGCGTCGAACCCGTTCTTCCTGATGGCGAGCGAGGACTGGCGCCTGCCGCTCGTCATCCTGTCGACGATGGCGACCGTGATCGCCAGCCAAGCGGTCATCACCGGCGCCTTCTCGGTGGTGCAGCAGGGCGTCCAGCTCGGCCTGATGCCGCGCCTGCGGATCGAGCATACGTCGGCGTCGGAGGCGGGGCAGATCTACATCCCCGTCGTCAACTGGGCGTTGATGACGATGGTGCTGCTGCTGATCTTCGGCTTCAAGGAGTCGTCCAACCTCGCCGCCGCCTACGGCATTGCGGTGACCGGCACGATGTTCATCTCCACCCTGATGATCGGCGTGCTGATCCGTCGCGTCTGGCAGTGGCCGATCGCGGCCGTGCTGTTGTTCGAGGGCGTGTTCCTGACGATCGACGGCGCCTATTTCTTCTCCAACGTTACCAAGATCCCCGACGGCGGCTGGTTCCCGCTGCTGATCGCGGTGATCGTCTTCACCTTCCTCACGACGTGGTCGACCGGCCGCAAGCTGATGATCGACCGGCTGCGCGAGGCCGCGATGCCGATCCAGGTGTTCATCCAGTCGGCGTCGAACGCGGCGAGCCGGGTGCCCGGCACCGCGGTGTTCATGACCTCCACCGCGGAGGGTGTGCCGCACGCGCTGCTCCACAATCTGAAGCACAACAAGGTCCTGCACGAGCGTATCGTGCTGCTCACGGTGTCGATCGCCGACCAGCCCTACTGGCCCGACTCGATGCGGGTGAAGAAGGAGGATCTGGGCCACGGCTTCATCCGGCTGGTACTGCGCTTCGGCTTCATGGAGGAGGCGGACGTGCCGGCCGCGCTGGCCCTCGCCGCCGGCCCGGACAAGAAATTCAAGATGATGGAGACGAGCTTCTTCCTATCGCGCCAGACGCTGATCGCGTCCGACCATCCCGGCATGGCGCTGTGGCGCGAGAAGCTGTTCGCCTGGATGCTGCGCAACGCGGAATCGGCGATGGAGTTTTTCCGCCTGCCCTCCAATCGCGTCGTCGAGCTCGGCAGCCAGGTCGAGATTTGACGCCTGCTCCCATCATCGTCACCGCGCTGTTCGGGCGTAACGACCAAGGCTGGTTCGACACGCAGCGCGCCGAGCATTTCCCGCCCGAGCGCAACGTGCTCGCCGCGCACTGCACGCTGTTCCATCATCTGCCCCCGTCAATCGCCGACGAACTGAAGCACCGGCTGGTGGAGGAAACGCGTGGGCTTCGCGCCCCTGACGCGACGGTCACCGGCCTCATGTCGCTGGGGCGTGGCGTTGCCTATCGCATCGACTCCCCGGCGCTGGTGCAGGTGCGCGCGGGGCTGGCGGAGGCGTTCGCCGGCCTGCTGACGCCGCAGGACGCGGGCGGCTGGCGCGCGCACGTGACGATCCAGAACAAGGTGACACCCTCCGTCGCTAAGCTGCTGCTCGACCAGCTTCAGCGCGATTTCCGCCCGCGCCCGGTGGAACTCGCCGGCTTCGCGACCTGGTGGTATCGGGGCGGCCCGTGGGAGCCGCTGTCGCGCCACCTATACGCTTGACCGCTTTCGCGACCCTTCCTATAGGCCGCGCCTCGCCCGGCGACATGCCCGGGCGGCCTGGTACGGCGAAGTAGCTCAGCTGGTTAGAGCACGGGAATCATAATCCTGGGGTCGGGGGTTCAAGTCCCTCCTTCGCTACCATCTTTACCGATCATGGCTCCCATTTCGGCGCAGGACGTTCTCTCCGGCAAGGAGAAGCCGATGCCCGATGTGCAGCCCACCCCCGATCTGGCCGATGTGCCGATGAAGCCCGCCCCATCGCCCGACGAGGTGACGCGCGAGGAGGACCCGACCGGCACCGATCCCGAGAATCCGCCGGCCACCGACGTGACGTTGCCGACCGAATAGTTAGGCGAAGACGCGCCACGGATCGTTGACGAGCAGGATCGAATCACGCCGGGCGATGGCGGCCAGCGTCAGGCCGCGTTCGACCGCGTGCCCGATCGCGAGGCTGGTGGGTGCGGAGATGCCGACGAGCATCGGCGCGCCCGCGACCAGTGCCTTGTCGACCATCTCGAAACTGATCCGCGAGGAGACGAGGATAAAGCCGCCGATCGGCTCCCCGGCCATTGCCCGCGCGCCGACGAGCTTGTCGAGCGCGTTATGGCGGCCGACATCCTCGTAGGCAGCGACGATCGCCCCATCCGACGCGCAGGCGGCGGCGGCGTGGAGGGCACCCGTCGCGGCGGTCAGCGGTTGGTGATCGCGCAAGGCCGCCAGCGCCGCGAACAGGGCGGCGCGATCGGTCGTCGGCGTCGGTGCGCGAGGGGCGGGGCGGCGGAGTTGCTCCAGTCCGGAGAGGCCGCACAGGCCGCAGCTGGTGTCGCTGGTCCGATGGCGGACGCGATCGTGGATGCGGCCGCGGCAACGATCGGACAGGGCGACGCGGACGATCCATCCCGCCTCCGCCTCGAAGGGCTCGACCGCGACCACATCGGCCGCCGTATCCGCCAGTCGCTCGGTCAACATGAAGCCGACCGCGAACGCCTCCAGGTCGGCGGGCGTCATCATCATCACCGCGTAGCCGAAACCGTCGACCTCGATCGCGACCGGCGCCTCCACCGCGATCGTGCGCGTGCCGGCCTCGACGCCGTCGGCGCGCAGCACCGTAACGGCGCGGTCGAGCGTCGTCACGGCACCAGCGCGTCCTGTTCCAGCCCGCGCAGATCGGCCGGGGTGTTGACGTTGGCGAGCGGCATCGCGGCGGGTATCGGCAGCGCCCCCACCGTCCGCGCCCAGCCGCGCACCGATCGATCGGTCGCCGTTTCCAGATAGGCGAGCAGCTGGGCGCCGAGCGCCGCCTGCCACAGCCCCAGCACCGGCGCGTCGGCGCAGTAGGACGGCTCGCGCCGCAGCAGCGCCTCGATCAGCGCCCCCGGCACCTCCGGCATGTCGCAGCCGATCGTCAACACGCAGGCGAAGCCGCGCCCTGCCGCGTGGTCGAGCGCCGCCGCGATCCCGCCGAGCGGCCCCAGATCGGGACGCGGCAGGTCCGGCAATCCGCCGATGCCCGCACCGATCACCACAACTTCGTCGACGTACGGCCGCAGCGCGGCGGCGGCATGCTCGACCAACGTGAGTCCGCCGAGCCGGGCCTCCGCCTTGTTGGACCCGAAGCGCGAAGACCGCCCGCCGGCGAGCACCGCGCCCAGCAGCCGGCTCACACCCGCACGCGCACGGGCACCGACTTGCCGGCGGGCACGTGGCTCTCCAGCGCGTGATGCTCCAGGGCGATCAGGCAGTTGAGTTCGGGATAATAGCCGCCGATCGACCCGGCCGGGATATTGTACTCGACGACGCGCAGACCCTCGACCACGCGCTCGACGCCGTCCTCCGCATCGCTCTCCAGCGCCACCTTGTCGCCGTCGGTCAGGCCGAGCTTCAGCATGTCGCCGCGGTTCATCATCACCACCATGCGCGTGCCGCGGATACCGCGGAACCGATCGTCATAGCCGTAGATGGTGGTGTTGAACTGGTCGTTGGAGCGCAGCGTGACGAGCCGGAAGCGCCCCTCCTTCTCCGCGAAGCCGCTGGAATTGAGCGCACGCGGCACGTTGAATTCGGCCTTGCCGCTCTCGGTCAGCCACTCGCGGTGGGCGGCCGGATTTCCCTTCCAGAAGCCGCCGGGGACGAACAGCTGCTCGTTGAAGTTGGCGAACTTGTCCGGGTAGCAATTCTCGATGGCGGTGCGGACCAGCGAATAGTCGCCGACCCACTCGTCCCACGGCACGTTGGGATTGGGCGGCAGGATCGCCTTGGCGAGCCCCGCGACGATCGCCGGCTCGCTGAGCAGCGTGTCCGCCGCCGGCGTCACCTTGCCGACCGAGCCGTAGATGTGGCTGAACGAATCCTCCATCGACACCGCCTGGTCGCCGGTCGCCTGATGGTCCCGCTCCGACCGGCCCAGGCAGGGGAGAATCCAGCTCTCCTGGCCCGGTGTCAGATGGCTCTTGTTGAGCTTGGTCGAGATGTGGACGGTGATCGGCAGTTTCGCCCACGCCTCCTTCATCATCGCATGTTCGGGCGTGGCGCGCAGGAAATTGCCACCTAGCTGGACGAAGCCCTGGCACTCGCCGGAGATGATCGCACGGCAGCTCTCCACCGTGTCCCAGCCCTTCTCCGTCGGCGGCTCGAACTGAAACAGCTCGCGCAGGCGATCGACGGGGGCCAGCTCGGTCTTCTCGGTGATGCCGACCGTGCGCTGCCCTTGCACGTTGGAATGGCCGCGCACCGGCCCCGGTCCCGCACCCTCGCGACCGACATTGCCGCGCATCAGCAGGAAATTGACCAGCATGTACAGGCTGTCCATGCCGTAGCGGTGCTGGGTGATACCCATGCCGTAGACGGCGATCACCCGTTCCGCCTTCATGTAGACGCGCGCCGCCGCCTCGATCGCGTGGCGGCTGAGCCCGCTCTCGTGAACGATCTCGTCCCAGTCGGCCGCGCGGCAGAAATCGGCGAACTCGTCGAAGCGTACCGTATGCTGCTCGATGAAATGATGGTCGATGACGCGCGGCAGTCCTTCCGCGATCGCCCGGTCGTCCGCCTCGACCATCAGCTTGCACATGCCGAGCAGCGCGGAGATGTCGCCGCCCGCTTTCACCTGATGATATTGGGTGGAGATCTGCGTCTCGCCGCCCGCCAGCATGTCCTTGGGGCTCTGCGGATCGGCGAACCGTTCCCACCCGCGCTCGCGAAGCGGGTTGAACGTCACGATCTCCACGCCGCGATCACGGCAATCCTTCAGCGTGTGGAGCATGCGCGGGGAATTGGTGCCGACGTTCTGCCCGAAGGCGAAGATCGCGTCACACTTGTCGTAATCCTCCATCTGGATCGTCGCGACGGGCGAGCCGATCGCGTTCTTCAGCCCGACGGAGGTGGTCTCGTGGCACATGTTGGACGAGTCGGGCAGATTCTGCTGCCCCCACATCCGCGCCATCAGCGAAAACATGAACGAGGTTTCGAGACTCGCCCGCCCCGACGAGTAGAGCACTACCTTGGTCGGGTCGCACGTCTTCAGCTTGGCGCCGATCGACTCGAATGCCTCGGCCCAACTCGCCGCGACGTATTTGTCGGTGCCCGCGTCGTAGCGCATCGGGTGGGTCAGCCGCCCCGCCTGTTCCAGGTCGTGATCCATCCACCCGTCCAGCTCGGACACGGTGTAGCGTTCGAAGAAGGCGGGGGTGACCCGGTGGCTGGTCAGCTCCCACGCGGTCGCCTTGGCGCCGTTCTCGCAGAATTCGGCAACGTGCGGGTGCGCGGGTTTGCCCCAGGCGCAGGACACGCACATGAAGCCCTCCGGCTTGTTCTGGCGGCGCAGCGTGTCGAGCGTCGACAGGCCGGGCTTCTCGCCGGGCAGCACCTCCGCCATGCCGCGCATCGATCCCCAACCGCCGGCCGGCGCCGAGTAGGGCTTGATGATGATCTCTTCGCCGGTCTGCTCGTCACGCATTCTGTGGTCTCCGCTCGTGGCGTCCAACGAAGCGCGCGCGCGACGGTGCCGTCGCGCGACGTGGATCAGGTTCAAATTTCTCACGATCGCGCCTAAATGGGCGGGAACACGGATAGGACGATTTTGGCGATGACCACCCACTCGACGCGCATGCTCATCCTCGGTTCGGGGCCGGCCGGGCTTTCCGCCGCGATCTACGGCGCGCGCGCGGGCATGAAGCCGATCGTCGTGCAGGGCATCCAGCCCGGCGGGCAGCTGACGACGACCACCGAGGTGGAGAACTATCCCGGCTTCGCCGACGTCATCCAGGGCCCCTGGCTGATGGAGCAGATGCAGAAACAGGCCGAGCATGTCGGCACCACGATGATGTGGGACACGATCGTCGACGTCGACCTTACCCGCCGCCCGTTCCGCCTGACGGGCGACGGTGGCGACGTGTACGAGGGCGAGGTGCTGGTGATCGCCACTGGCGCGCAGGCCAAGTGGCTCGGCCTCGAATCGGAAGAGGCGATGAAGGGCAAGGGCGTGTCCGCCTGCGCGACCTGCGACGGCTTCTTCTATCGCGGCAAGAAGGTGGCGGTGATCGGCGGCGGCAACACCGCGGTGGAGGAGGCGCTGTACCTCACCAACCACTCGCCCGAGGTGATGCTGATCCACCGCCGCGACACGCTCCGCGCCGAGCGCATCCTGCAGGAACGGCTCCACGCGCACCCGAACATCACCGTGCTGTGGAACAAGGAGGTGCGCGAGTTCGTCGACGGCGGCGGCAATGCCGGGCTGGTCGCGCTAGAGCTGGAGGACACGGTGACGGGCGAGCGTTCGCGCCTGTCCACCGACGGCGGCTTCGTCGCGATCGGCCACCATCCCGCGACCGAGCTGTTCCGCGGCCACCTCGATCTCGACGGCGACGGTTATATCGTGGTGGAGACGGGCTCCACCCGCACCAGCGTGCCCGGCGTGTTCGCGTGCGGCGACGTGGCGGACAAGGTCTATCGCCAGGCGGTGACGGCGGCGGGGACGGGGTGCATGGCGGCGCTCGACGCCGAGCGCTTCCTGGCGGCGGCGGAGTTCGAGGAACTGGCCGAGGCGGCGGAGTAGCGGATCGGTTCGCGCGAGGGGGCGCTGCCCTCACCCTTCGCCGCGGAAGGGGGAGGGCGGTTCCTCGTGACC
Organism: Sphingomonas rubra; assembly: GCF_900115745.1. Lineage (GTDB taxonomy): Bacteria > Pseudomonadota > Alphaproteobacteria > Sphingomonadales > Sphingomonadaceae > Sphingomonas > Sphingomonas rubra. The sequence continues at coordinate 180,045 of NZ_FOXP01000006.1, forward strand.
GTCGATCACCCGCGCGCCTTGTTCTCCGCGAAGGCGACCAGCGCGCCGAAGCTTTCCAGCATGTCGCCGTCCACCTCGTCGTCGTCGATGACGATATCCAGCCGATCCTCCAGCTCGGTCAGCACGCCGGCGACCGCCATCGAATCGAGTTCGGGCAGCGCGCCGAACAGCGGGGTGTCGGCGGTGAAGGCGGCGGCGCGGTCGGGCCCGATGCCCAGCACGTCCGCCAGCACGCCGCGCACCGCGGCGTCGACCTTTGTTCCCGTCGCCAAGTCCATCGCCCTCGTCCACGCCCCTGGTTGTTGCGCTGCAATACCGGTGGGGGGTGAAATCGGCAACGTCTCCGCGCTATGGCGACGGGCGTGATCGCGCTCGACCCCGTGCCCCGCCCGCTCGACCATCTCGCCCTGCGCGGCGAACCGGACGCGGCGGCGCTCGTCGACAAGGGCGGCACGATGACCTTCGCCGCGCTGGAACAGGCGACGGGGGCGCTGGCCGCGTGGCTCGCCGCGCGGCTCGATCCGGGTACGCGGGTGGCGAGCTGGCTGCCGAAGACCAGGCTGGCCTGCGTGCTGCCGCTGGCGGCAGCGCGGGCGGGGCTGATCCACGTGCCGATCAACCCGGCGCTCCGCCGCGCGCAGGTTGCGCACATCCTGGCCGACAGCGGCGCGGGCCTGCTCCTCACCCAGGCCGCGCGCGCGACCACGCTGGAGACCGGCGACGTTCCGCCCGACTGCGCGCTCGTCGCGGAAGAACCGCCGCTCGCCGGACGGGGCCTGCCGCCGTCGGACGCCGATGCGGACGCACTCGCCGCCATCCTGTACACCTCCGGCTCGACCGGGCTGCCCAAGGGCGTGATGCTCAGCCACGCCAATCTATGGCTCGGCGCGATCTCGGTCGCGCACTATCTCGCGCTGGAGCCGGCGGATCGCGTGCTCGCCGTGCTGCCGCTGTCGTTCGATTATGGCCAGAACCAGCTATTCTCCACCTGGGCGGCGGGCGCGTCGGTCGCGCCGCTCGATTACCTCGTCGCGCGCGACGTGATGAAGGCGGTGGCGCGGCTCGGCGCGACGACGCTCGCGGGCGTGCCGCCGCTCTGGGTGCAGCTGCTCGATGCGGAATGGCCGGCGGAGACGAGCCTGCGGCGGCTCACCAATTCGGGCGGCGCGCTCACCCCGCGGCTGGTGCGGGAACTTCGCGCACGCTTCCCCGCCGCCGACCTCTACCCCATGTACGGGCTGACCGAGGCGTTCCGCTCCACCTATCTCGCGCCCGATCTGGTCGACGCGCATCCCGACGCGATCGGCCGCGCCATTCCCTTCGCCCGCGTCGCCGCGGTGCGCGCGGACGGCAGCCGCGCCGGGGCGGGCGAGCCGGGCGAGCTGGTCCATGCCGGCCCGCTCGTCGCGCAGGGCTATTGGCGCGATCCCGGCCGTACCGCCCACCGCTTCCGCCCTGCGCCGGCGTGGCTGGGCGAGGGGGCAGCGGTATGGTCCGGCGACACGGTGGTCGAGGGGGCCGACGGCCTGTTCCGCTTCGTCGGCCGCGACGACGAGATGATAAAATCCGCCGGCAACCGCATCAGCCCGCAGGAGGTGGAGGAGGCGATCCTCGCCGGACCCGAGGCGCGCGAGGCGGTGGCGGTCGGCGTGCCAGACCCGCGGCTCGGCCAAGCGATCGTCGTGATGCTGGCGGGCGATCCGGCGGACGAGCCGGCGCTCGCCGCCCGGCTGCGCCGCGACCTGCCGAGCTTCATGCAGCCGCAACGTTACGAGTGGCGCGCCGATCTGCCGCGCAATCCCAACGGCAAGCTCGACCGCGCCGCCATCGCCCGCGAGGTGTGCGCGTGAAGCCGATGGGCCCGATCCCGCCGGATTTCGCCGAGCAGCGCGGCGTGCTCGCCATTGCCGGCCGCGCCGCCGCCGAATGGGCGGATGCAGGGACGCCGCTCTTCGTCTACGATCCCGCGATCGTCGCTGCACGCGTGCGGCGGTTCCGCGCCGCGTTCGCGGACGTCGATCTCCATTACGCGATCAAGGCCAACCCGCTGCCGGCGCTGCTTGCCGCGATCGGGCCGCTCGTCGACGGCCTCGACGTGGCGTCGGCGGGTGAGCTGGACCGGGCGCTGGCCGTCAAGCCGCCCGCGTCGATCAGCTTCGCCGGGCCGGGCAAGCGCGACGACGAACTCGCCGCCGCCATCGCCGCGGGCGCGACGCTGCACTGCGAATCGAAGGGGGAGGCGGCGCGCACGCTGGCGATCGCCGGGCGGCTGGGCATCCGTCCGCGCGTTGCCGCGCGCGTCAACCCGGACGTCGAGCTGAAGGGGTCCGGCATGAAGATGGGCGGCCGGCCATCCCCCTTCGGCGTCGACGCCGATCGCGTGCCCGCGCTGGTCCGCCTGCTGATCGACGGTGGCGCGGACTGGCGCGGTTTCCACGTCTATGCCGGCAGCCAGGCGCTCTCGGCCGAGGCGGTCGCCGATACGCAGGCCGCGACAGTTGCGCTCGCCGCGCGCCTGGCGGAAGAAGTCGGTGCGGCGCCGCCGCTCGTCAATCTCGGCGGCGGCTTCGGCATTCCCTATTTCGCCGGGGATCTGCCGCTCGACATCGACGCGGTCGGCATGCGCCTCGCCGCTACCCTGGCGCACCGTCCGCCGATTCTCGCCGCCACCCGCTTCGCGATCGAGCTCGGCCGCTGGCTGGTGGCGGAAGCGGGCGTCTATCTGGCCCGCGTCGTCGATCGCAAGGAGAGCGGCGGCGAGACCTTCCTGATCCTCGACGGCGGCCTCCACCACCAACTCGCCGCTTCCGGCAATTTCGGGACGGTGGTGCGCCGCAACTATCCGCTCGCCGTCGCGCACCGCATGGGCGAGCCCGCGACCGAGACCGCGAGCGTCGTCGGCCCGCTCTGCACCCCGCTCGACCGGCTGGGCGACCGCGTGGCGCTGCCGCGCGCGGAGCCCGGCGATCTCGTCGCCGTCTTCCTCGCGGGCGCGTACGGCGCCACCGCCAGCCCGTCCGCCTTTCTCGGCCACCCGCCCGCCGCCGAGATCGTGGCGGCACGTTGACGCCGCGTCCCGACGCCGCCCGGTGGAGCGGATCGTTTCCGCATGGTACCGCATCGGCGGGGTCACGGGGAGCGGGGCAGGGGTGGAACGGACAGCGGTACGGCAACGGCGGAACGACGGCGGGGTCACGTCGGCGCTGCCGCTGACGGCGGCACTCGGCGCAGGGTGCCGCACCCCCGGTTCAACGAGCCAGATGGCGCGGCCCGCGAGGGACGCGCGCTGATGGGCGCGATCGCCGGCATCTTCCACGCTGCCACGCCCAAGCCGGTCGATCCGGCCCGCGTCATACGGATGATCGAGGCGCAGGCGCATCGCGGCCCGGACGGGGAGGGCGTGTGGACCGCGCCGGGCATCGGGCTGGGTCATCGGCGCCTCGCCACGGTCGATCTCGCCGGATCGCCGCAGCCGATGCGCGACGGCGGGCTGACGGTCACCTTCGACGGCGCGATCCATAATCTCGGCGAGTTGCGCGCCGAACTCCGGAACAAAGGCGTCCGCTTTCACACCCGCGGCGATACCGAGTTGCTGCTTCACGGCTGGCGCGCGTGGGGCGCGGCGATGCTCGATCGCCTGCACGGCAATTTCGTCTTCGCCCTCCACGATGCCGGCGCCGGTACGCTGTTCCTCGCGCGGGACCGGCTGGGCGCGAAGCCGCTTCACTATGCCGAGCTATCCGACGGCGCGCTCGCCTTCTCGTCCGAGTTGAAGGGGCTGCTCGCGCATCCGCAGCTGCGCCGCGCGCCGGACCTGACGGCGGTCGAGTATTATCTGGCCTATGGCTACGTGCCCGACGATAGCTGCATCGTCGCCGGCTCCCGCAAGCTGCCCGCCGGCCACTGTCTCCTGGTCGAGCGTGGCCGACCCGTGCCGGCACCGCGGCGATGGTGGGACGTGGACTTCTCCGCCCGCGCCGCCGGTTCGGCCGACGCCCTCGCGGAGCAACTGATCGAGCGGATGCGTGCGGGCGTGCGCCGTTGCATGATCGCCAACGTGCCGGTCGGCGCGCTGCTGTCGGGCGACGTCGACGCTGCCGCCGTGGTCGCGCTGATGGCGGAGGCGAGCCCCCGCGCGGTCGCGACCTGCGCGATCGGCGCCGACGCACCGACGCCCGCGCGCTCCATCGCCGCCCGTTTCGCCACCGCGCATGCCGAGCGCGTCGCCGATCCCGACGAGCTGTCGGGCGTCGACAGCCTCGTGCGTCACCTCGACGAGCCGTTCGCCGACCCGTCGGCGCTCACCAGCCTGCCACTCTGCGCCCTCGCGCGCGAACGGGTGACGGTGGCCCTGGCGGGCGACGGTGCCGACGAGGTGATGGCGGGGGCACGCCGCTACAAGGCGCATCTCGCCGGGGAGCGCCTCCGCCGTCTGCTGTCTCCCGACGTCTGTGCCCGCCTCTTCGGCCCGCTCGGCGCTGGGTGGCCCGAGGCGGCCTGGGCGCCGCCCGCGTTCCGGCTTCGATCGACGTTCCAGGCACTCGGTACATCGGGAGCGGAGGCCTATGCCCACGCCGTCTGCGTTACCCCGTCGGCGCTCCGCACCGCGCTGTTCTCGCCCGAGGCCCGCCGCGCGCTCGGCGGTTATCGGCCTGAGGATCGCTACGTCGTGGCGATGACTCACGCGCCCGCGCGCGATCCGCTCGACGCGGCGCAATATGCCGACCTGAAGATCAGGCTGTCCGGCGACATCCTCGCCCGCGCCGACCGGATCGGTATGGCCGTGGGGCTGGAAATACGCGAGCCGCTGCTCGACCACGAGCTCGTCGCGTTCGCCGCGACGCTGCCCACCGCGATGCGGCGACGGCGCGGCGAAGGCAAATGGTTGATGAGACGCGGTCTCGAACGCCACCTGCCGCGTGACATGCTCACCTCAACACCGGTCGTCGGGGAGTCGCCTGTCGACGCCTGGTTCCGCGCACCGCTGGCGGGGCAGGGCGCGGCGCTCGCCCGCTCGGGGCTGCTGGTGGAGAGCGGCTGGTTCGATCTGCCGCGCCTCGCCCGTCTGGCCGAGGATCACCGCGCCGGTCGTGCCGATCACGGACGCACGCTGTGGCAGCTGCTGATGCTGGAAAAGAGCCTCGCGCGCCTGTTCGGCTGATACGAAAAGGGGCGGGCATCGCTGCCCGCCCCGGAACGTCAATGGCCGTAGGTCTTGATCCCGCGCCGGCGCAGCTTCTCGATCTTGCGCTTGCGCCGGGTGAGCGCCCAGCCTGCGACGACCGCCAGCACCACGGCGGCGATAATGGCGTAGGCGATCACTTCCCGGTCCAACAATTCCTCCATCTCAGTCGAAGCTCGCCCCCCAGCGGCGCTTCACCCGGTCCTTCCAGTGGCCGCGATGATACGCGTCCGACGCCAGCAGCGGCATCACCGAGCCTGCCTCGGCGAACACCATCTGCTCCAATGCGGTATCAACCTTGCCCCAACTTGCCGCTTCCTTCAACGTCGAGGAGGAGCAGGCGCCGTCGCGCACGTCGGCGACGGTGATCTGCACCGCGTATTTGTGCATCTCGACGTCGTCGTGGCCCAGGATCTCGGCGCAGACGACCGTGTCCTGGATGAAGTTCTTCGGCACGCCGCCGCCGATCATCAGCAGGCCGGTGGTGCCCGCCTTGATCTTGATGTCGGTCAGTTCGCGGAAGTCGGCGATCGCGTCGAGCACCATGTAGGGCTTGCCCTCCTTGGCGCGGTCGACCTGATGCTTGACGAGGCCGAAGCCCGCCGAACTGTCGACGAACGCCGGGCAGAAGATCGGCACGTCATGCTCGTAGGCGAGCTTGACCAGGCTGTTCTCCTTCTTGCCGTGCTCGACCAGATACTTGCCCATCGCGCGGATGAACTCGCGGCTGGAATAGGGGCGCGGCTCCAGCGAGTTGGCGATCTCGCCGATCGTGTGGTCGCAGTCCTGCAACTGCTCCTCGTCGATATACGTGTCGTAGATGCGGTCGATGTAGAGCGAGCGCAGCACGTTGTCGTCGGGCACTTCCAGCGCCTGGTAATGCTTGTGGCCGAGGCCTTCGAAGAAATCCATGTCGACGATCGACGCGCCGGTGGCGACGATGCCGTCGATCATGTTGGAGCGCAGCAGTTCGGCGTAGAGATCCATGCAGCCGCCCGCCGAGGTGGAGCCGGCGATGACGAGGAAGATCGAGCAGTCCTTGTCGGCGAGCATCTGGTTGTAGATGCCCGTCGCGCGCGCGAGGTCGCGGCTGGTGAAGCTCATCTTGTCCATCGCGTCGATGATCGGCCGCGCGTCGAAGCTGCGGATGTCGATATGCTCGACCTGCTTGGCGAGCAGTTCCTTCTTGCGCGTGTCGTTGACGGTGGAAACGTCGGGGTGGGTGACGGTCATGCGAAATCCCTAGCAACGATTGCCAGCCCGGCGACGGCCGGGGTCCAGTTACGAACGGGTCGCCGCTGGACCCCGGCCCTGGCCGGGGTGGTAAGACAATGTGAGAAGGCCGTTACAGCTTGACGACGTTGGACGCGACCCGCGTCTCCAGCTCGACGTAGAGCGATGCCATCGGCTCGTCCTCGACGACCACCGTCTCGTCCGATCCGAACCCGTTGAACCCGGTCCGCATCGCCGATCCGTACGCGCCCAGCATACCGATCTCGATGTAATCGCCCGCGACCACGTCGGCCGGCAGCAGGAACGGTCCCGCCATATGGTCCATGTCGTCGCAGGTCGGGCCGTAGAAGGAGAAGGGATGATCGCGCACCTCCGACTCCGGCTCGCGCAGCAGCGTCACGGGGAAGCGCCAGCCGATATGCGCCGCATCAAACAGTGCGCCGTAGGCGCCGTCGTTGATGTACAGTTCCGCGCCCCGACGCTTCTCGACGCGCACCACGACCGACGAATATTCGGCGCACAGCGCGCGACCGGGCTCTGCCCATAGTTCGGCCGAGTAGCTGATCGGCAGCGACTCGAACGCGCGGTGGATCGTCTCGAAATAACGCTCCAGCGGCGGCGGTTCCATGCCGGGATAGGTCGACGGGAAGCCGCCGCCGACGTCGATCACGTCCACCGTCACCGCCGCCTCGACGATCGCCGCGCGCACGCGCTCCATCGCCTGCGCATAGGCGTCGGGCGTCATCGCCTGGCTGCCGACGTGGAAGCAGATGCCGAGCGCGTCGGCGGTCTGCCGCGCGCGGAACAGCAGCTCCTTGGTCTCATGCGGCATCGCGCCGAACTTGGAGGCGAGGCTGAGCTTCGAATGTTCGGACGACACGCGCAGGCGGACGCACAGCGTCAGGTCCGCGGCGTGGCGCGTCGCGCGCTCCACCTTTTCCAGCTCCTCGATCGAATCGAGCGAGAAGACGCGCACGCCGTGCGTGAAATACGCCTCGGCGATCGCTTCCTCGGCCTTGACCGGATGCATGAAGCAGAGCGTCGCATCGGGCAGCGTGCGCGAGACGAGCCGCACCTCGGCGATCGAGGCCACGTCGTAGTGCGTGATGCCGTTGTCCCACAGGACCTGGAGCAGGTCGGGCGACGGATTCGCCTTCACGGCGTACATCGAGCGGCCCGGAAACTTCTCCGAGAAGAAGCGGGCGGCCCGTGCCGCGGCGTGCGGACGGATCAGCGTCACCGGCTGGACCGGGGAACGCCTGGCGATGTCGATGGCCGATCCCGCGACGGAGGAGGCGGCAGTCGAGAGGGGCGCTAGCCCCAGCGCGCGATGATGCTGGACCAATTCAAGGGACCTCCAATTGCCTTGCGGCATACGGTGACAAAAGCTGCCTTGCGGTTGGAAGTCCCATGGGGCAGCGGAGGCGCGATCTATGAGCGGTGACCCCCCTTGTAAAGTGGGTTGGTACGAGGGACGACGAAAAGTGACGATTTTGCGACAGCCCACCCGTGCCGGCATCCGCGATGCCGCCGCCAAGATCGCCGCGATCCTGCCGCCGAGCCCGCTGTTCGTCGCCGAGATCCGCGGCCGTGTTGTCGCCTTCAAGGCCGAGTCGCTGCAACCGGTGGGCGCGTTCAAGCTGCGCGGCGCGTGGCACCGGTTGACCGCGCTGGACGAGGCGGCACGGGCACGCGGCGTGGTCGCCTTTTCCAGCGGCAACCACGCGCAAGGGATCGCCTGGGCGGCCAGGCGGCTCGGCATGGCGGCGACGATCGTCATGCCGCACGACGCGCCCCGCCCGAAGCGCGACGCGACGCTGGCGCTCGGCGCCGAGGTGGTCGGCTACGACCGCGCGACCGAGAGCCGCGAGGCGATCGCGGCCGAACTCGCCGCCGCGCGCGGCGCCACGCTGGTGCCGAGCTTCGACGACCCATGGGTGATTGAGGGGCAGGGCAGTGCAGGCATCGAGGCGGTGCAGCAGATGCGGGCCGCCGGGCTGGGCGCGCCGACCCGGGCGATCGTCCCCTGCGGCGGCGGCGGTCTCGCCGCGGGCGTTGCGCTCGCCCTGCCCGAGGCGGCGATGGTGGTCGCCGAGCCGGAAGGCTGGGACGACATGAGCCGCAGCCTGGAGGCGGGCTGGATCGAGCCCGTCGGCCCCAATCCGCCACCAACCGCCTGCGACGCGCTCCAGACCACCCGCGTCTCGCCGCTCACCTTCGACGTCCTCTCCCGCCGGGGTGCCACCGGCGTTGCCGTGTCGGAGGCCGAGGTCGCCGCCGCGCAGCGCTGGGCCGCCGAGCGGCTGCGGCTGGTGGTCGAACCCGGCGGCGCCGTCGCGCTCGCCGTGCTGCTCGCCGGCAAGGTGGAGCCGGCGGACGGCACGCTCATCATCCTGTCCGGCGGCAACGTCGATCGCGCGGCCTATGCGGCGGTGATTGGCGGTTTCTGATGACGCTGGCACCATGACGAAACGAGAAGAAGAATGACCACTCCCCTCCACTCGCTCGCCCAGCTCGCGCCCGCCATTGCGATGCTCGCCGTCTTCGCCCTCGTCATCGGCGGCATCGCGCTCATCCGGCGCGGTGACGACCGGCGCAAGGGCGTGCTGATGCTCGTCATGGCCGCGGTGCTGCTCGGCAACGTCCTGATCTGGACGTGGTAACCAAGCCGGTTGATTGATGTTGCTCGCGCCGCGAGTCCCGATCCCGACACTGATTCAGATCAGTCTGTTGGCGCGCGCGGATAGGAACGGTGGCTCCCTCGTCGGCGTTCCCCTCGCCTATGATCGCCGCTACCAAACCGATGTTCGACTGGATGCCGTCGAACCAGGACGAACTCGCCGCCCAACTCCACCAGCGCGTCGCCGAAGCGTCTTTCCCCTGCGTCGGTGCCAAGGCCGCGCTGGCCAAGGGCACGCTGGAGGTGCTTGCCGCCCGCGACCTGACCAGCGCCTGGGACGATCTGCGTATCCACGACCGTCTGCTGCACTTCGCCGCCGCCTACCGGGCCAAGCCGGAACTCTATCGCAGCCTCGCGGTCGTCTTCGACACGCCCCTGGCGCTGTCCGAGGCAGAGTTCGAGCGACTGCTCTGGACCCGCGTCCAGTCGCTGTCGGACAAGGACGTGTGGCGCGGCCAGCACTATGACGACAGCGTCAGCGCCGATCCGGACGACCCGCATTTCTCGCTGTCGTTCGGCGGCGAGGCGTTCTTCGTGGTCGGCCTCCACCCCAATGCCAGCCGCCCCGCGCGCCGCTTTCCCAATCCGGTGATGGTCTTCAACCTCCACGACCAGTTCGAGATCCTGCGCGCGCAGGGCAAGTACGAGAGGATGCGCGAGAAGATCATGGTCCGCGACGAGGCGATCGCCGGCTCGCGCAATCCCATGCTCCAGCGCCACGGGGAGGCGAGCGAGGCACGTCAATATTCCGGTCGCGCCGTCGACGCCGACTGGCGCTGCCCCTTCCACTACAAGGGCGCCGAATGACCCCGCGAACGAACGACACGATCGAGATCTCGGAGCGTAGCGGCACCGCGTTCCGCCTGTCGAAAGGTGATCGCCTGATCGTGATCGACCCGCGCGGCGAGCAGGTCGCCGACCTCCTCGCCTTCAACGCCGAGGATCTGGACGAGGTGATCTCGTCGGGACGCACGCTCGACTATGCGGAGACGATCTACCTGACGGCCGGGCACAAGCTCTATTCCAACCGCTCCAACGTCCTGCTGACGATCGAGGAGGATACGGTAGGTCGTCACGACTTCCTGCTGACGCCGTGTTCCACGGCGACCTTTGACCATTTCTACCCGACACTGCCCCGCCACCGCGGCTGCTTCGGCAATCTGGCCGCCGCGCTGGAGCCCTACGGCATCGCGCCCGACCGCATCCCGGTCGCGTTCAACTGTTTCATGAACGTGCCCGTCGACGGCGAGACGGGCAAGCTCCGCGTCCTCCCCCCGATCAGCAAGGCCGGCGACCGCATCGTTTTCCGCGCCGAGCGGGACCTGGTGATCGGGTTGACGGCGTGTTCCGCACCCGACTCGAACGGCGGGACGTTCAAGCCGATCCACTACCGGATAGAGCCGGCCGGCTGACGATTGCGGATTGCCGGGTTCGCGCCTACCCTGCGGCCATGATGCTGCTGTCGCTCACCTTGCTGCAAGCGGCGTCATCGGTCCACTCCGAGGCGTTCGACCTCGCGGCGGTCGGCTTGCCCGACGTGCAGCGCCGTTGTTCCGCTGCCGCCGATGAAGTCGTGGTATGCGGCCGACGGGACGAACGGTATCGACTGCCGCTGCCATCCGAACGGGACGACGCTGCGACCGTGCATCGTGACGACACCGGCATGGCACCGCTGACCTCCGCGGCGCCATGCGGCATCTTCGCCGGTCAGCGCCGCTGCAACAAGGCGGAGGCATCCGCCTACGGCTATGGCGACGGGCGCGATCCGATCACCCTGCTGACGAAGCTGGGGCGCATCGCCGCCGGAGCCGACGGCGAGTAGGAGTTGTGGTCCCGGCCGCTATTTGATCGGCGAGCGCGGGTCCAACCGCATGTCGAGGTAATTGTCTACCGACCGCATCAGGTCCGGCATCTCGTGCTCGAAGAAGTGGTTCGCCTTGGGGATCGTGTCGTGATGGATGGTGATGTGCTTCTGCGTGCGCAGCTTATCGACGAGCTTCTGCGTCGCGGCGGGCGTCACCACCTCGTCCTGCTCGCCCTGGATGATGATGCCTGACGATGGGCAGGGCGCGAGGAAGGTGAAGTCGAACATGTTGGCGGGCGGCGCCACCGAGATGAAGCCGCGGATTTCCGGCCGGCGCATCAGCAACTGCATGCCGATCCACGCGCCGAAACCGAACCCCGCCACCCAGGTCGTCGACGCCTCCGGGTGGAAGCTCTGTACCCAGTCGAGCGCCGAGGCCGCGTCGGAGAGTTCGCCGACGCCGTTGTCGAACACGCCCTGGCTCTTGCCGACGCCGCGGAAGTTGAAGCGCAGCGTCGCGAAGCCGCGCCGCTGGAACGTCTTGTAGAGCTCCTGCACGATCCGGTTGTTCATCGTCCCGCCCGACGAGGGGTGGGGATGCAGGATCATCGCGACCGGCGCCCGCGGCCGAGGTGCGGGGATGAACCGACCTTCGAGGCGACCCTCGGGGCCGGGGAAGATGACTTCGGGCATGACGGAACTCGCGAAAGGGCGGCGCTCCCGGTGGAGCACGGAACGTGGCGCGCTATATAGGCGCGGTCTCCTTTTCCGCAATCGAAACGACCCCCGGCCTTGACCCGCATCTATCTCGACCACGCCGCCACCACCCCGATGACGCCCGCCGCGCGCGCCGCCGTCGCCGAGGGCATGGCGCGCTGGGCCAACCCGTCCAGCCCCCATGCCGAGGGCCGCGCCGCGCGTGCCGCCCTGGAGGCGGCGCGGGGCGAGGTCGCCGCCGCTTACGGATGGCCCGGCGAGGTGCTGTTCACCAGCGGCGCCAGCGAGTCGCTCGCCCTCGCGCTCGGCCGCTCGATCGCGGGCGGGCGGGTCGCGATGAGCATGGTGGAGCACGATGCCGTGTTCCGCGCTGCGCCTCCGACCGCCCGCCCCCTCGTTGTCGACGCGCAAGGTCTGCTGAAGGGGGAGAACTGGCCGACGCTCCTGGATGCCGAGGGGAAGGCGCTGATCTGCGTTCAATGGGCCAACAGCGAAACGGGAGTGCGCCAGCCGATCGCGGCACTGGCCGAAGCCGCTCACGCACTCGGCCATCTGTTGCTGGTGGACGCGGCGCAGATGCCGGCGAGCGACGAACTCGCCGCCCATGCCGACTTCGTTGCCGTGTCCGGCCACAAGCGTGGTGGCCCGCCCGGCATCGGCGCGCTCCTCGTCCGCGATCTGGCGACGCTAATGCCTACCGGCGGGCAGGAGCGCGGCTACCGCGCCGGTACCGAGAATCTCCCCGCAATCCTCGGTTTCGCCGCCGCGCTCGCCGAGCCCGAACCCGATCACGCCGCGCTCCGTGCCCGCCTGGACGACGCGATCACCCGCTCTGGGGGTGAAGTCGTCTCATCCGGCGCGCCGCGCCACCCCGCGATCGGCTCGTATCGGTTGCCCGGCGTTCCCGCGACCACGCAGCTGATCCGCCTCGACATGGCCGGCTTCGCCGTGTCGGCGGGCAGCGCGTGCAGTTCGGGCAGCATGAAGCCCAGCCACGTTCTCGCCGCGCTCGGCTGGCCGGAGGCGGCGGGGCGAGAGGTGATCCGCGTCAGCTTCGGCCGTAGCACCAGTTCGGCGGAGGTCGACGCCTTCATCGCCGCGTGGCGGCAGATGGCGCGCGCCACCCGGACCTTCGCGGCATGACCTACCTCGATTACCAGGCGACGACGCCGCTCGATCCGGCCGCGCTCGACGCGATGCTGCCCTGGCTGCGCGACCAGCACGGCAACCCGCACTCGTCGCATCGCGAGGGCCGCCGCGCCAGGGCGGCGGTCGAGCTGGCGCGCGAACAGGTCGCCGCGCTGCTGCCCGCCGGCGGTCGCGTCATCTTTACCAGCGGGGCGACCGAGGCGCTGAACTGGGCGATCAAAGGCACGACCGGCGCCATCGTCACGCTGGCGACAGAACACGCCGCGGTGCTCGACACGGTGGCGGCGGAGGCGGGCAGGGGGCGGTCCGCGACCGTGCTGCCGGTGGACGCGGACGGCCTGATCTCACCGTCGCGCGTCGACGGTGCCGCGACGGAGGGCGGGCTCGTCGCCGCCATGCTGGTCAACAACGAGATCGGCGTGGTCCAGCCGATCGCCGCGCTGGCCGGGGCCGCGCACGCCGCCGGCGCGCTGTTCCTGTGCGACGCCGTCCAGGGCTATGGCCGCGTCGCTATCCCCGACACCGTCGACCTCGTCGCCGTCTCCGCGCACAAGATCTACGGGCCCAAGGGTATCGGCGCGCTGTGGGTCCGCGATGGCGTGCCGCTTCAGCCGCTGCTCCACGGCGGCGACCAGGAGGGGGGGCGCTCGGGCACGCTCAGCCCCGCCCTCTGCGCCGGCTTCGGCGCTGCCGCACGATTGATGCGCGAGCGCGCGGCGGAGGACGCCGCGCTGGTCGATCGCCTCTGGTGGATCGCCGTCGATCGTCTCGCCGGCTGGACGATCAACGGCTCGGTCGAGCATCGCTACCACGGCAATCTCAACGTCCGCCGCCCCGGCCTGGACGTCGCCCGACTGATGAGCGACTGCCGCGACGTCGCGTTCTCGGCGGGCTCCGCCTGCGCCAGCGGCTCGAGCCGCCCCAGCCACGTGCTGCGCGCGCTCAGTCTGTCCGATGCCGGCGCGCGCTCGTCGATCCGCCTCGGCTGGGGGCGCACCACCGACGAGGCGGCGTTGGCAACCGCGCTCGACCGCCTCGTCGCCGCGGCCGACGCGCAATGATCCGCGTTCGCTTCGAGACCGCGACCGGCATCGTCGAGGTGGAGGCGGCGGCGGGCGATCGCCTCCTCGACGTCGCGCAGGCCGCCGGCCAGCCCTTGGAGGGCACGTGCGGCGGGCAACTCGCCTGCGCCACCTGCCACCTGATCGTCGCGGCCGAGGACTGGTCACGCCTGCCGCCGCCACGCCCCGAGGAGGAGGACATGCTCGACCTCGTCCCCGATGCCGTCCGCACCAGCCGCCTGTCCTGCCAGATCCGCCTGACGCCCTCGCTCGACGGCCTTGCCCTGCGGGTGCCGTGATCCCTCTCCTCGGCCAAGCTGAAGCCGCGACAACGACGGGTTCAGCATCGATCCATCGCCGGGCTTCTACTCCGGCATGGTGCCCGCACGTCCGATGCGGGCGAGGAAGAGGAGCAAGGAGCAATGAAGATCACGATGATGGTGGCCGCGGGCCTGCTCGCCGCCGGCACGACGACGGTGACCGCCGCCCCCGCCGAGGCGCAGCGCTACGGCTATGGCTATGGCGGCGGACCCGGCTGGCAGGGCGACCGTGGCTGGCGAGGGGATCGCGGCTGGCGCGGCGACCGGCGTGGTTGGCGCGGCGATCGCTGGGACCGGCGCGGACCGCGCTGGCGCGGCGGCCATCGCTGGAACCGCGGTGCACGCTGGGGCCGTGACGGATATGGCCGGGTGACGTGCCGGACCGGCTATTACGGTCGCGAGTGCTTCCGCACCTTTCGCTGAGCCTTGATCGCAGCCTTGATCCGGGAGCCCGGCTCCGCCATAGGGCGCGCGAGAGTCGGGCGGGCGTGGTCGTCGCCAACCCGGTCAGGTCCGGAAGGAAGCAGCCGCAACGATTCCCCCACGGGTCGTCCGGCTCTCACCGCGCAGCGCACATGACGCCGGTAAGTCGGCGCCGAGATGCGCGAGCGCGGCCGGCGGGAACAGTGCTCCCGTCCGACGACGCGGCTTCGCCGCGGCGCCACCCCGATCCCCGACAATGCTTTCCTCCAAGCCCCGTTCTGTGGCATCCGCGCCGCCATGCGCTTTCCGCGAACCTCCACCCGACCGTGCGCGGCCTTCGCTACCGTCGGGGCCCGCTGACGTGGCCGACTCGTTCGATCTTGGCGAACCGCCGCAGCCTGCCAAGGCCGAAGCCTACCGCGTCCTGGCGCGCAAGTACCGCCCGCAGACCTTCTCCGAGCTGATCGGCCAGGACGCGATGGTCCAGACGCTGGGCAACGCGATCAAGCGCGACCGCCTCGCGCACGCCTTCCTGATGACGGGTGTGCGCGGCGTGGGAAAGACCTCCACCGCCCGCCTGATCGCCAAGGCGCTCAACTGCGTCGGGCCGGACGGGCAGGGCGGCCCGACGATCGACCCGTGCGGCCAATGCGAGCCATGCCGTGCCATCGCGGAGGGTCGGCACATCGACGTGATCGAGATGGACGCCGCGTCGCATACCGGCGTCGACGACGTGCGCGAGATCATCGAGGCATCGCGCTACGCCGCGGTCGCTGCGCGCTTCAAGATCTACATCGTGGACGAGGTCCACATGCTCTCCAAGAACGCCTTCAACGCGCTGTTGAAGACGCTGGAGGAGCCCCCCGCGCACGTCAAGTTCCTGTTCGCCACCACCGAGGTGAACAAGGTCCCCATCACCGTCCTGTCGCGCTGCCAGCGGTTCGACCTGCGTCGCATCACCGCCGAGAAGCTGGCCGCCCACTTCGCCGCCGTCTGCGAGAAGGAGGGCGTCGTCGCCGAGCCGGAGGCGCTGGCGCTGATCGCGCGCGCGGCGGAGGGCTCCGCGCGCGACGGCCTGTCGATCCTCGACCAGGCGATCGCGCATGCCGGGCTGGAAGGGCAGGGGGTCGCCGCCGACGCGGTCCGCCAGATGCTCGGCCTGTCGGACCGCGGCGCGGTGCGCGACCTGTTCGCGCTGCTCCTCGCCGGCGACTCGGCCGCCGCGCTCGCATCGCTGCGCCGCCAATATAATTACGGCGTCGACCCGCAAGCGGTGCTGCGCGCCTTGCTGGAGACGGTGCACGGCATCACCCTCGCCAAGGTCGGCGCCGGCGAGGACCCCGCACAGGCGCTGGAGGAGCGCGCCGCCCGCACCGACTGGGCGACGCGCCTGTCCTTTCCCGTTCTTCACCGCCTCTGGCAGTTGATGTTGAAAGGGCATGACGAGGTCGCCCACGCCGTTCTGCCGATCGAGGCGGCGGAGATGGCGCTGCTGCGCGTCATCCACGCGTCGCAGCTGCCCGATCCCGGCGACCTTGCCCGTCGTCTGGCCGACGGTACCGCGCCGGCCGGGCCTGCGCCGACCTTGCCCGCCGCGCCGCCGACGCCCGGGCCCGTCGCGCAGGCGCCCGCACTGCCGCCGACCTTCGCCGCCCTCGTCGCGCTGCTCGGCGACAGGACGCACCTGCTTCTCGCCGAGCGGCTGAAGAATTGCGCCAGCGTCGTCCGTTACGCCCCGCCCGAACTGGTGCTCAGCAATGCCCGGCCGATCCCCGGCGGGATGATGGACGAACTCGCCCCCGCGCTGCGCGACACGACGGGTGCCAAATGGACCGTCACGCTGGAGAACGCGCCCGGCGCGCTCACCCTGGTCGAGGCGGCCAAGGCGGCCGAGACCGCCGAGCGCGACGCCGTGCTCGCAACCCCGCTGGTCCGCGCCGCGTTGGAGGCGTTTCCCGACGCCGTCCTCGAAGGCTGGACGCCCCCGCAAAGGAACACCGCATGAAGAACCTCGATGAGATCCTGGCGATGGCCCAGAACGTTCAGAACGAGCTGCAGAAGGCGCAGGAGAACCTCGACACGATCGAGGTGGAGGGCGTCTCGGGCGGCGGCCTGGTCAGGGTGAAGGCGACGGCCAAGGGCCGCATCTCGAACATCTCGATCGACGATTCGCTGATGCAGGCGTCCGAGAAGCAGATGCTGGAAGACCTGCTCGCCGCCGCGTTCAACGACGCCCGCACCAAGGCGGACGCGGTGTCGTCGACCGAGATGTCGAAGATGACGAGCGGCCTGCCCCTTCCGCCGGGCTTCAAACTGCCGTTCTGAGGCGCTCTTCTTCGTTCGCTGGAGGGGGAGAGCGATCCATTCCGCTCGCGGAACAAATCTCCTCGACCTGCCGTTGTTGACCGCACGTCATCATAGGAGGATTTCGTGGCCGACGAACGTATCACGACCAGCGACATGCCGCCCCATACCACCATCATCGAGCGGCGCAGCTCCGGCGGAACGGTCCTTCTCGCGGTGGTGCTGCTGATCGCCGTGCTGATCGGCGGCTTCTACCTCTTCTCGCGTCAATCTGCCCAGAACGGCAAGGATGCCGCGATCACCTCCGCCGCCAAGAGCGTCGGCGGCGCGGCCGACAAGGTAGGCGACGCGGTCGGCGGGGAAAAATAAGTCAGCGCAGACAGGAGTCGAGCCCGGCGCGGCGCACCACGCCCACATGGCGGGTAATCACGTTGCCGTGACGGCGTACCGAGCCGGTCGGGGATATGGCGGCGCGCTTCTTGGGCAGCGGCAGTACCGCCGCGATCCGTCCCGCCTCGGTCGGCGACAGTCGCGACGCGTCATGGTTGAAGTACCGGAACGCCGCCGCGTTGGCGCCGTAGGTGCCGATCCCCGTCTCGGCGACGTTCAAATATACTTCCATGATCCGTCGCTTCGGCCACATCGCTTCGATCAGCACGGTGAACCACGCCTCTACCGCCTTGCGCAGGTAACCGCCGCCCTGGAACAGGAACGCGTTCTTGGCGGTCTGCTGGCTGATCGTCGACCCGCCCCTGATCCGCCCGCCGCGCGCATTGCGCTGGGCCGCGTCGGCGATCGCGTCGAAGTCGAACCCGTGATGCTCGCAGAAGCGCGCATCCTCCCCGGCGATGGCGGCGCGCGCCATGTTGGGGCTCATCTCGTCCAGGCTCATCCAGTCCTTGGTGACGCTGCGCCCCTGCAACAGGTCGCCGGCCATGGTGAAGGTGAACGGCACCGGCACGAAGTGGTAGATCCCGACCCACAGCACCGATACGCCGACGAAGACGAGCGCGGCCTTGAACAACCAGCGAAGAAGCGAGAACATCGGCCCTATCTAGCGCGCGGCGCGCGCCACGGCCAGAACCCCGCGCCCGCGGGGATCAGGCCGCGGTCAGCATCCGCTTCTCGCCGGCTAGGCGCATCATCGCCTTCTGAAGCTTCTCGAACGCGCGCACCTCGATCTGGCGGACGCGCTCGCGGCTGACGCCGTAGACCTGCGAGAGTTCCTCCAAGGTCTTGGGATCATCGGTCAGCCGCCGCTCGGTCAGGATGTGCTTCTCGCGGTCGTTGAGATCGTCCATCGCCGACACGAGCATGCCGTGACGCACGTCCGCCTCCTGCTGGTCGGCGACGATCTTGTCCTGGAGCGGCGCGTCGTCCTGAAGCCAGTCTTGCCACTGGCCTTCACCATCTTCGCGCATGGGAACGTTGAGCGACGTATCGCCGCCCATCGCCATGCGGCGGTTCATGCTGACGACGTCGCTCTCCGCCACGCCCAGATCGGTGGCGATCTTGGTGACGTGCTCGGGTCGCAGGTCGCCGTCCTCGAACGCGTCGAGCTTGGACTTCATGCGGCGCAGGTTGAAGAACAGCTTCTTCTGCGCGGCGGTGGTCCCCATCTTCACCAGCGACCACGAGCGCAGGATGTACTCTTGGATCGACGCCCTGATCCACCACATGGCGTAGGTGGCGAGACGGAAGCCGCGATCGGGCTCGAACTTCTTCACGCCCTGCATCAGGCCGATATTGCCCTCCGAGATCAGCTCGGACGTCGGCAGGCCGTAGCCGCGATAGCCCATCGCGATCTTGGCGACGAGGCGAAGGTGCGACGTGACCAGCTGCGCCGCCGCATCGGTGTCGCCGTGCTCCTGGAAGCGCTTGGCGAGCATATATTCCTGCTCCGGCTGGAGCAGCGGGAACTTGCGGATTTCCGACAGGTAGCGATTGAGGCTCTGCTCCCCGCCGAGCGCGGGAATCGTCGCCGGGACGTTCGAGCCTTTTGCCATGATCCGAAAACCTTTCCTGTCGGAGACGCGTCTGCCGCAGCGCGGCGAACGGGTCGTGAACCTATACGTGAAGCCGGCTGAACAGTTCCTGCATGTCGCCCGGCATCTCGCTTTCGAACGCGTGAGCGACCTGTGTTACTGGATGAATGAACCCCAGCCGCTGCGCGTGCAACGCCTGGCGCCGGAAATCGAGGGTTTCTAGCAGCGCCCGCGTCGCGCCTTTCGACCGGCCGTAGACGGGATCGCCGAGCAGCGCGTGGCCGATCGACGCCATGTGGACGCGCACCTGGTGCGTGCGCCCCGTTTCCAGCCGGCACTCGATCAAGGCCGCGTCCTTGAGCGGCGTCAGCGTGGTGTAATGCGTCACCGCGCGTTTGCCGTGCGCCTGCACCGCCACCTTCTTGCGGTTCTGCGGACTGCGGGCGAGCGGCGCATCGACGCTGCCCGCCGCCGGCCGCGGCCGCCCGCCGACGATCGCGCGGTAGCGGCGATCGATCGAATGATCGGCGAACTGCCTGGCCAACCCCTCGTGCGCGCGGTCGGTTTTGGCCGCAACCATCAGCCCGCTGGTATCCTTGTCGATGCGGTGGACGATGCCCGGCCGCGCGACGCCGCCGATCCCCGACAGCGATCCGCCGCAATGGTGGAGCAGCGCGTTGACCAGCGTCCCGTCGAGATTGCCCGCCGCCGGGTGCACGACCAGCCCGGCGGGCTTGTCGACGACGATCAGATGCTCGTCCTCGAACGCGACGACCAGCGGAATGTCCTGCGCCTCGTTGTGCGCCGGGGCTGGCAGGGGAACGCTGACGGCGAACACCTCGCCGGCACCCGCGCGGCGGGCTGGATCGCGCGCCATCGCCCCGTCCCGCGTCACCGCGCCGCTGGCGATCAGCACTTTCAGCCGCTCGCGCGACAGCGTCGGGACGGCGTCGGCGAGCGCACGGTCGAGCCGCCAGCCGTCAGCGCCGGGTGCGATCGTCGCTTGAATGAGTTGGGCCCCCCGGTCCATGTTCGCTGAGATGGCTTCGATGTTGGAAATATCAAGGGAGTCGCTGGATCGGATCGTCGCCGAAACGATGCGCGATCCCGTGGTGGAAGCGTGCGGGCTGCTGCTAGGTTCCGGTCTGCGCGTCGACGCGGTAGAGCCGTGCCGCAACGTCGCGGCCGACCCTGCCCGATGGTTCGAGATCGATCCCGCCGCGCTGATCGCCGCACATCGTCGGGCGCGGGCGGGAGAGCCGGCGGTGATCGGCTGTTTCCACTCGCATCCCGGCGGCCGCGCCGAGCCGTCGCCGCGCGATGCCGCCGACGCGGCGCCCGACGGTGGCATCTGGATCGTCGTCGCCGGCGATCATGTCACCGCGTGGCGCGCGGTGGCCGGCGGGCCGTTGCATGGCCGTTTCGAGCCGCTGCACCTTCCGACGCGCTTGCCGCGGCGGAGCGCAGCGTCCACAACCGGCGCATCACACAGGGACCTTTCATGACCATCAGCCCGGTCGATTACGCCAGCCTGCTCTGCTCGCGGCTCTGCCACGACCTTCTCTCGCCCGTCGGCGCGCTCAACAACGGGCTGGAACTGCTCGCCGACGAGACCGACCCGGCGATGCGCCAGCGCTGCATGGAGTTGCTGGCGGAGAGCGCGCGAACGTCGGCCAACAAGCTGAAGTTCTTCCGGCTGGCGTTCGGTGCGGCGGGAGGGTTCGGCGACATGGTCGACCCGCGCGAGGCGCGCGCCGCGATCGAGGGGCTGCTGTCCGACGCCAAGCGTACCACGCTCGGCTGGCTGGTCGAGGCGGAGGCGCTGCTCAAGCCGGCGGTCAAGGTGCTGCTCAACCTGGCGCTGATCGCCAACGAGGCGCTGGTCCGCGGCGGTACGCTGGACATCGGCGCCGAGGAGCATGGCGGCCAGTTGGAGATCGTGGTCAAGATCGAGGGGGCGAAGATCATCCTGGACCCGGAAATCCGCGCCACCCTGACCAATGGCAGCGACCAGGTCACCGCGCGTGGCGCGGCGGCCTGGCTGGTCCACACGCTGGCGGCGCAGACAGGCGGTGTCGTACAGGTGGTCGAGCCCGCCGCCGGCGCGATGATCTTCGGCGCGACGATGGCGGCGCGCTGAGACCGGTCGTGCAGTAAAGCCGGCTTTAACGCCTGTTGGTCCAACAGGGCCGGCATGGACGACCTGCTGCAGGAATTCATCGCCGAGACGCGCGAGACGCTGGAGGCATTGTCGGGCGAGATCGTGCTGTGGGAGGCCGCCCCGGCCGACCGCGCGCGCCTCGACGCCATCTTCCGCTTCGTCCACACGGTGAAGGGCAGCTGCGGCTTCCTCGACCTGCCCCGGCTCGGCCGCCTGGCCGACGCGGCCGAGGATACGCTGGCGGCGGTACGCGACGGTCGCCGCGTGCCCGACGGGGCGCTGGTCACGGCGGTGCTCGCCATCGTGGATCGCATCGGGGAGCTGACGGCGGCGCTCGACGCGGGTCAGCCGCTGGACGACACGCCCGACGATTTTCTGGTCGCCGCGCTGGCGGAGGATGCGGCGCCGCCGGTCTCCCCGTTGATGCAGGCGGCCGACTCGATGCCGGGCGTTCCTGTTCGCGCCGCCGGGCGCAGCGTGCGGCTGGGAGTGGAACTGCTCGATCGGATGATGGCGGGCATGTCGGACATGGTGCTGGCGCGCAACGAGCTCGCCCGCCGGCTGCGCGACGGGGAGATCGACCCGCGGGTGGAGGCGGCGCTCGATCGCCTGTCGGCCACCGTCGCCGAGATGCGCGACACGGTGACGCGCACCCGGATGCAGCGGATCGAAGCGTTGTTCTCGCCCATCCCCCGCATGGTCCGCGACGTTGCCGCACCGCTCGGCAAACAGGTGTCGCTGGCGATCGAGGGGGGTGACGTCGAGCTCGATCGCGAGATGATCGAACTGCTGCGCGATCCGTTCGTCCACATCATCCGCAACGCCGTCGATCACGGCATCGGCGCGCCCGAGGCCCGCCGCGCGGCGGGCAAGTGCGAGACCGGGCGGCTGTCGATCACCGCGCGTCAGTCCGGCAACCAGATCCTGGTCGAGATCGAGGACGACGGCGCCGGCGTCGACACCGCGCGGCTGGCGCGCAAGGCCGTCGAGTCGGGCCTGCTGACCGAGGCCGAGGCGGAACGGATGAGCGAGGAGGATCGCGTGTCGCTGATCTTCGCGCCCGGCCTGTCGAGCCGCGACACCGTCACCGCGCTGTCGGGCCGCGGTGTCGGTATGGACGTGGTGCGCGCCAATATCGAGCAGCTGGGCGGCCGCGTGCGCGCGACCAACCGTCCGGGCCAGGGCCTGACGCTGACGATGCACGTGCCGCTCACCCTGTCGATCATCCCGACCATCATGGTTGGCGCAGGGGCGCAGCGTTTCGCCCTTCCGCGCCAGGCGATCGAGGAGATCGTGTCGCTCAAGAATTCCGCCGTGCGGATCGATCATCTGGGGGCCGGGCGGGTCGCGACCGTGCGGGGCGAGCGGCTGCCGCTCGCCGATCTCGGCACCACGCTGGGGGTCGGCGGCGAGCCGACGGTGCTCGCCATCGTCGCCACGCGCGACGGCCATTACGCGCTGGCGGTGGACGCCGTGCTCGATACCGAGGAGCTGGTGGTGAAGCCCGCCGCGCCCGCGGTGATGGCGAGCGGCCTGTTCGCCGGCCAGACCTTGCCAGACAGCGGATTGCCGCTGCTGCTGCTCGATCCGGGCGGAGTCGCGGCGGCGGCGGGGCTGCGCGGCGTCGTGCCGGCCGCCGCCGAGGACGACACGGCGGAGGAGCAGGGGCTGACGACTCTGCTCTTCGACGATCTCGACGGCCGCCGCCGCGCGGTGGCCCTCGCGGTGGTCGACCGGGTCGAGAAGGTGGCGGCGAGCGCGATCGGCGATACCGGCGGCCGTCTCCACCTGTCGCTGGCCGACGCGGTCGTGCCGCTAATCGCCCAGGGGCCGCTGCCCGCACACTCGGTGACGTTGTTGCGGCTGACGGACGGCGCCTCCGAGATCGCCTACGCTATTGCCGAGGCGCAGGAGATCGTGTCGCTTCCGCGCGCCATCGCGCCAGCCCGCCGGGCGGGGATCGCGGGGGTGGCGCTGGTCGCGGGCGAGCAGGTCGAGTTGCTCGACGCGCACGCGCTGTTCGCGGGCGAGGTGCCGATGATGGACTGCCGCCCGCTATGCTATCTGCGCTCCGACGGATCGGATTGGATGGACGTGTTCCTGCGGCCGGTGGTCGAGGCGGCGGGATATCGTTGCGTCGGCAGCGAGGCGGAGGCGCACGGCGCCTCGGTGACCCTGGCGATGGATGACGATCCGGTCGCGCTCGCCGACGAGGCGACGGTGCTGCTCAGCCGCCAGCCGGCGACCGGCGGGCGAGGGATATACCGCTACGATCGTGCGGCGCTGCTCGCCGCGCTCGCCACCCGGACGGGGAAAGCCGCATGAAGGACCTCTACCTGATCGCGCAGATCGCGGATCGCGGCGTCGCCATCGACGGCGGGCTGGTCGATTCGGTGGTCGACATCGACGCGATCGTCGCGGTGCCGCATGCTCCCGTCGCGGTGCGCGGCCTCGCCGCGCTGCGCAGCCGAGTGGTCACGGTGATCGATACCCGCGTCGCGCTGGGCCTGCCGCCGTCGGCCATCGTGCACCGTGCGGTGGTGGCGAAGATCGACGGCCATCACTACGCCTTTCTGGTCGACGCGTTGCAGGACGTGGCGCCGCTCGACCGACGGCCGCTGCCTGGTGGTCACGGCGGTGAAGACGGCTGGTCGCGAGGCGGCACGGCGATGGTCGAGCACGAGGGCGAGCCGTTGCTGGTGCTCGACATCGCCGCACTGATCCCGGTCGCCGTCGCGGACGCCGCCTGAATCATTTGATCGATTAATCCGACGCTTACCGTTCGCGGGCAAGGTCGGGAGCGAACCTCGCGTGAAAAGGCCAATCCATGAAGACGTGTCTGGTGGTGGACGACTCCAAGGTGATCCGCAAGGTGGCGCGCCACATCCTCGAAACGCTGGAATTCACCGTCAGCGAGGCGGGCGACGGGCGCGAGGCGCTCGACGCTTGCATGGCCTCGCCGCCCGACGTGATCCTGCTCGACTGGAACATGCCGGTGATGAGCGGCATGGATTTCCTCCGCGCGCTGCGCGAATCGGACGTGCCGACCCGGCCCAAGGTGGTGTTCTGCACGACGGAGAACGGCATGGCCTATATCCGTGCCGCGATCGAGGCGGGGGCAGACGAGTACGTGATGAAGCCGTTCGACCGCGACACGCTGGAATCCAAGCTGCAGATCGTCGGCCTCGCCTGATCGCACGATCGTGCCGTCGGCCGCGCCCATCCCCTTCGACCCGGCGGTCGCCGGCGTGCTCGTCGTCGACGACTCGGTCGTCGCGCGGGCGGTGCTGGCGCGGCTGGTGGACGACAGCGCCAGGTTCCGGACGGTCGGCGCGGTCGGCTCCGTGGCGGCGGCGCTCGATTTCCTGTCCCGCACACGGGTCGATTTCATCCTGCTCGATGTGGTGCTGCCGCGGGTGGACGGGCTGACCGCGTTGCCCGAGCTGATCGCTGCCGCCGGCGACGCGAAGATCATCGTCGTCGCCGGATCGACCGCGGACGGGGCGAAGAACAGCGTCCGCGCACTGGCGCTCGGCGCGGCGGACACGCTGGTCAAGCCCGATGTCGCCGCCATGTCCGGCCGCTTCGGCGCGCAGCTGATCGAGCGACTGGAGCGGTTGTCCGCTCGGACCCCCGATGGCGCGAGTCGCTGCGGGAAAGGCAGAGCCGCCGCGGTGACCCTGCCGGCGATCGGCGATTACGACGTCGTCGCGATCGGTGCGTCGACGGGCGGCATCCACGCGCTGGGGCTGCTGCTGCGCGCGTTGCCGGCAGGTTTCCGGTCGCCGATCCTGGTGACGCAGCATCTACCGGCGTCGTTCATGCCCTATTTCGCCGCGCAGCTCGCCGTGCTGGCGGGCCGGCCGTGCGAGGTCGCGGCGCACCGGCTGCGGATCAGGCCCGGGCGGGTGATCGTCGCGCCGGGCGACGCGCATCTGCAATGCGTCTCGATCGGCGACCATGAGGCGGCGATCCGGCTGACGACCGCGCCGGCGGCGAGCGGCTGCCTGCCGTCGGTCGATCCGATGTTCGCCTCGGTGGCGGAGGTGTATGGCGCGCGCGCGCTCGCCGTGGTGCTGAGCGGCATGGGCCGCGACGGCGCGGATGGTGCGCGGCGGGTCCACGAAGCGGGAGGAACGGTGATCGTCCAGGACCAGGCCAGTTCGGTCGTCTGGGGCATGCCCGCCGCGATCGTGTCGCAGGGGTTCGAGGCGGCGACGCTGCCGCCCGAGGCGCTCGGCCGGCTGATCGCGACGGGGCGGCGGCCATGATGGGTGCGACCGCCAAGCCGGCGCCGAGCGCCGCGCACTCCGTGCTGGCCGCGCTGCTGGAGGCGCGGACCGGCCAGCAGATCGCCAGCCACCGCGCCTGGCGGCTCGACACCGAGCTGACGCCGCTGCTCCGTGCCCGAGGGTTGGAGACCCTGGACGAACTCGTTGCGCAGTTCCTGTCCGGCCATGATGGGCAGGTCGCCGACCGTATCGTCGAGGCGCTGCTGAACGGCGAGACCTCCTTCTTCCGTGACGCCGGGACCTTTGACCTGATCGACCAGGCGATCGGGGGGGAGGGCAGGGTGCGGTTGTGGAGCGCGGGATGCGCGACGGGGCAGGAGCCGCTGTCGCTGGCGATGATGTTCGCCGAGCGGCCTGGCAGCTCGGCGGCGTCGATGCCCGAGATCGTCGCGACGGACGTGTCGGAATCCGCGCTCGCCCGGGCGCGGGCAGGGCGGTACACGCAGTTCGAGGTCCAGCGCGGCCTGCCGGTGCGCCGGCTGATGCACTGGTTCGAGGGCAATGATGCCGAGTGGACCGTCTCCGCCGACCTGCTGCGCCACGTCAGCTATCGCCGGATGAACCTGGTGGTCGATCCGGCACCGGCGGGGCAGTTCGACATGGTGCTGTGCCGCAACGTGCTGCTGTACCTGGCCGCGCCCTACAAGCGAACGGTGTTCGCCAAGATCGCCGCGGCGCTGCGCCCGGGTGGCTTCCTGGTGCTGGGGGCGGGCGAGACGGTGATCGGACAGACCGGGTTGTTCCATCCGAGCGCCCGGTATCGCGGCCTGTACGAGCGCACGGCCGCTCCGGTCGAACGGTCCCGTGCCGCCTGACGGCTTGCCCCCGGCGGCGGCTTGCGCCAACGGGGCGAACCGAGCGGAGTTGCGAGCCGGCCATGACCATCATCGACACGCCTTCGCCGAACTGGGACGAGCGCGCGCTGCCCGTTTCCATGATCGTCCTCCATTATACCGGCATGCCCGATGCGGAGGGAGCGATAGCACGGTTGCGCGACCCCGAGGCCAAGGTCTCCTGCCATTATCTGGTAGCCGAGGACGGCACGGTGCTGCGCATGGTCGCCGAGGACAAACGCGCGTGGCACGCGGGTCGGTCGCACTGGCGGACGATCGACGACGTCAATTCGGCGAGCATCGGCATCGAGATCGTCAATCCCGGCCACGAATGGGGATACCGGCCGTTCCCCGACGAGCAGATGGCCGCGGTGATCGCGTTGGTCGCCGACATCAAGCAGCGCCACGCCGTCACCCGCGGCAACGTGGTCGGCCATTCGGACATCGCCCCGGCGCGCAAGCGCGATCCGGGCGAGCTGTTCCCGTGGGGCGATCTGGCGCGGCTGCGGCTGGCGCTGCCGCGGCCGACCAAGGGGCTGATGGACCCGCACTGGACGGAGGCCGGCTTCTGCCTGGCGCTGGAGCGGTTCGGGTACGACGTGGGCGACCGGATGGCGGCGATCATGGCATTCCAGCGGCGCTTCCGTCCCGAGCTGGTCGACGGCGAAATCGACGCCGAATGTCGGATGATCCTGCTGGCATTGCTGCTTCCCAAACCGCGGGGGGACGATTAGGGCGGCGGACGCCAGAGGGTCGGGCGACCGCGGGCATCTTCGGGTGCGCGAGGAAAGTCCGGGCTCCATGGAACGACGGTGCCGGGTAACGCCCGGCCGGGGCGACCCGAGGGATAGTGCCACAGAGAGCAGACGGCGACCGCTTCGGCGACGCCATGGTGAAAGGGTGCGGCAAGAGCGCACCGCGCGACCGGCAACGGGAGCGGCACGGTAAACCCCACCGGGAGCAAGATCGAATAGGGATGGCACATGAGCCTCGTTCCGGCTCGCCGTCCGGGTTGATTGCTGGAGGCGGCGCGCGAGCGTCGTCCTAGAGGAATGGTCGCACAGCCCCGTCAGGGGTGGACAGAACCCGGCTTACAGACCCTCTGGCGCCTCACCGAAGGTCACGGTTGCTTGACTCGATTGACCCCTGAACAGAAACTTGCCGGGTTGATCGTTTCCGAAAGCGATATTGAGAAACAGCGGGACGAGCGGTCGTCTCGGCGTATGTACCCGTTCCGTTCCTTGTAGGAAAGCGGTGCCACCGAGCTGTTCGTCCGCGGCGCGGTGGACCCCGGCACAGGGCCGGGGTGAGGAGCGGGGGCCGCTGGTGCCTGCGGGATGCCTTACAGCAGCACGGCCTCCGGGCGGCCGACCTGGTCGATGGCAGTGTGGCGGTCGATTTCCAGCAGCGGTTTCAGCAGGCCGTCGCGGATGTCGTAGACCCAGCCGTGGAGGGTGAGGTCTCGGCCGGCGGCAAAGGCGGCCTGCACGGTGGCGGTGCGGGCGAGGTGGAGCAGCTGATCGCGGACGTTCATCTCGACGAGCCGG
Source organism: Sphingomonas rubra (assembly GCF_900115745.1). Taxonomy (GTDB): domain Bacteria; phylum Pseudomonadota; class Alphaproteobacteria; order Sphingomonadales; family Sphingomonadaceae; genus Sphingomonas; species Sphingomonas rubra. Next base: position 207,736 of record NZ_FOXP01000006.1, read on the forward strand.
TCGACGCGCTGCTCCTCCGGTACGGCATCAAGCTCGCCGGCATGGGCATGGGCGACGGCGCGGGCGTTCTCCAGCCACCTGTCCATCGGACCGTCGATGCCGCCCGACAGCGCCGCGTGCATGCCCGCGCAGCCGTGGTGGCCGCACAGCACGATGTTGGGCACCTCCAGCTCGTCCACGGCGTACTGGATCACCGACAGGAGATTGAGGTCGCCGTCCTGCACCAGATTGCCGACGTTGCGATGGGTGTAGAGGCCGCCGGGTTGCGACTGGGTCATCTGTTCCGGGCTGACGCGGCTGTCCGAGCAGCCGATCCACAGGAATTGCGGTCGCTGGCCGACGGCCTGGCGGCTGAAATAATCGGGTTTCTCGTCGGTCAGTTCGGTTGCCCAGGCGCGATTGGCGAGGAGCAGCTGCTTGGTGGCCTTCATGCGTAGCGGACCTCGGCGAGGGGAGCGTCGATCATCGGCGTCGTCTTGCCGGCGATGTCGCCGCGAACGATGACCGCGATGTCGCGGTGCGCGGCGTTCTTGATGAAGGCGTTGATGATGTCGACATTGTCGAGGTCGACATAGCTGGTCGCCGACAGATCGATCAGCAAATTGGCGCCGTCGGGCACGCGACCGAGGCATTGCTGCAGCTCGTGCTTGTGGATGAAGTAGAGGTTGCGGCGCGCGCGCACCATCCAGTCGGCGCCGTCGTGCGTCACCGTGATGGCGGTGCGGAAATTGCGCGCGACGACGAACACGAAGCCGACGCCCATGCCGATCAGGATGCCTTCGAGCAGGTCGGTGAAGAGGATCGCCAGCACCGTGACGACCAGTGGCACGAACTGGCTCCACCCCTGTTTCCAGCGTTCCAGGAACAGCTTGGGCTTGGCCAGCTTGTAGCCGGTGGCGATCAACACCGCGGCGAGCGCCGAGAGCGGGATGAGATTGAGCACGAAGGGGATCAGCGCCACGGACAGCAGCAGCCAGCTGCCGTGAAGGATGGTCGACAGCTTGCTCTCCGCGCCCGAATCGACATTGGCGGACGAGCGCACGATGACGGAGGTGACGGGCAAACCCCCGACCAGGCCGGAGACAATGTTGCCGCCGCCCTGTGCCAGCAATTCCCAGTTCTTGTCGGTGGAGCGACGCTTGGGATCGATCTCGTCCACCGCGGTGACGCTGAGCAGCGATTCGAGGCTGGCGACGATCGCCAGCGTCGCGGCGGTGATCCAGACCGCGCTGTTGGTGACCGCGGTGAAATCGGGCAGCGAGAAGAGGCGCAGGAACGCCGCCGGGCTGTCGGCGATCGGCACCTGAACGAGGTGCGTGCGGCCGAGCTGCCACGCGGGGACGAGGAGGCCGAGCAGCGCGTTGCCGACGACGCCGATGACGACCACGACGAGCGGGCCGGGCACGAAGCGCAACGGGCCCTGTTTGGGCCGCGCCGCATCCCACCAGAACAGGAACACCAGGCTGACCCCGGCGATCAGCACCGCGCCGGGCGTGATCGAGTTGGTCAGGCTGCCCGCGATGCGGGTAAAGGTGTTGGCGCCGTCGCGGGTGGAGAATTCGAAGATGCCCTCCGCCTCGCCGTCGTAGCCGACGGCGTGGGGAATCTGCTTCAGGATCAGGATCAGGCCGATCGCGGCGAGCATGCCGGTGATGACCGACGACGGCACGAACTCCGCCAGGATGCCGGCGCGGGTGAAATAAAAGGCGATCTGGAGTATGCCGGCCAGCACCACCGCCAGCGTGAACACCTGGAAGCTGGGCAGGCTCTCGATCGCCGCAAGCACGATCACGGTGAGCCCGGCCGCCGGACCGCTGACCGACAGCGACGATTTCGATACCGAGCCGACGACGATGCCGCCGACGATGCCGGCGATCAGGCCGGAGAAGAGCGGCGCGCCGGAGGCGAGGGCGACGCCGAGGCAGAGCGGCAGCGCGACCAGGAACACCACGACGGAGGCGGGGAGGTCGGCACGGACGCTAGCGAGCAGGTTCTTGGGAGACGACACCATTACTCCTCTTCGGGCGCGATCGCGGACATCTGACCGGCCGATCATGAAGGCTTGATGACGATCTTGTCACGCCACGCCCGCTTAGTCGAGCGGGACCGTGCCGATCGGCGTTCCGCCGGCATGGCGGCCGAGGCGGTTGCGCGGCGCGCGCCGCGGCCTATGTGCCGGGCATGGCGCATCGCCCGACACGATCCAACGACTGGGGCTTTCCACGGTGGCGCGGCTACGGCAGCGGCCGAGAGGCGAAGCCGGTGCGGCTGTGCGATCGCGACGGTTGTGCCGAGCCGGGCGACTGCCCCGCGCCGAAATCGCCCAACAGCCCGGAACGCTGGTATTTCTGCCGCGATCACGCCGCCGAGTACAATCGCGGCTGGGATTATTTCCAGGGTCTATCCGCCGAGGAGGCGGCAGCGCGCGAGGCGGACGAGACGCGCGGCGCGAACGGGTACGAGCGGGCGCGGCACTATGCGTGGAGCGGCCCGGGCGACGGCAGCCGGTCGCGCGACGAGCAGCGTGCGCTGGCGGTCCTGGGGCTGGATGACGATGCCGATTTCGACGCGGTGCGCGCGGCGTGGCGGCGGCTGGCCAAGGAGAATCATCCCGACGTGCGGCCGGGCGATCCGGACGCGGCGGTGCGGTTCCAGTCGGTGCAGGCTGCCTACGAGGTGCTGCGCACCGCCGCCGAGCGCCGGGCGGCGTGATCCGCACCACATCGCGCAAGGGTGGGGGCTGGCGGCACGTGACGCTGGTGTGCGGCAAATGCTCGCGCAAGCTGGACGGCGGGTTCGGCACGGACGGCGACGAGCGGCTGGCCAAGCTGCTCCGCAAGCGCGCGGGCAAGGGCAAGCGCGCGGTGGCCGGGGTGGTCGAGACCGGGTGCCTGAAACTCTGCCCCAAGAACGCGGTGGCGGTGATCGACGCGAGCCGGCCCGGCGAGTGGCTGGTGGTGCCCGCGGGCGAGCCGGTCGACGCGGTGGTGGCACGGCTGGGATGGGATTGCTGAAACACGGCGGATGCTCAATGCGCCGTCATGCCGGGCGCGTCCCGGCATCCAGAGTCAAGCAGCGCCATCGTTCGTGGCCCTGGATGCCGGGACGAGCCCGGCATGACGGGGCTTGAGTTCAGCTCGCGACGTAGCGGGCGGCGGTCTCGCGGATCAGGGCGATCATGTTGGGGATGCCTTGGGTCCGGTTGGAGCTGAGCTGCGCCGACAGGTCAAAGGGACGGAGTGCGTCGGCGACGTCGGTCGCGAGGATGTCGGCCGCCGGACGGTCCTGTACCGCGACCAGGACCAGGGCGATGATGCCCTTGGTGATCGCGGCGTTGGAGTCGGCCAGGAAGTGGAGCGTGCCGTCGTCGGCGCGGGTGGGGTAGACCCAGACGGAGGCGGAGCAGCCGCGGACCAGCGTCGCCTCGGTCTTCAGCGCGTCCGGCATCGGCTCCAGCGATCGGCCGAGGTCGATCAGCAGGCGATAGCGGTCGTCGGGGTCGAGAAAGTCGTATTCGTCGTGGATGTCGGCGAGGGTGGACATGGCCGCGCGGTACAGGTGGGGCGAGGCGGCTTCAACCTTGATGGTGTGGAGGCTTGCCCTCTCCTGGCGTCACACCGGGCTCGTCCCGGTGTCCAGAGCCAAGCAGCGCCGCCGTCCACGGCCCTGGATGCCGGGACGAGCCCGGCATGCCGGTGAGGGTCACAGGTCGACCCCCGCGGCGATCGCCTCCAGCTTGCGGATGCGCTCCTTCAGGTCGGCGATCTCGATGCGGGCGCCGGCGGAGGGGGCGGGCACGCTGGCGCGCTCGATCTCCGAGCGCTTGAGCTGGAGCCAGCCGCGCCAGCCGGTCAGGCCGCCGGCGACCAGCATGCCGAGCCCGGCCAGGCCGGAGAGGGACAGGGTGAGCGTGGTGACGGGATCGGTCACGGGAGCCTCCTAGCGGTCGCGCAGCCGCTCGATCTCGCGATCGAGGCCGAGGCTGCCGTGGTTGTCGGTGACGACGCGTTCCAGCACGGCGACGCGTTCCTTCAGGAGGCGGACCTCCTCGGCGGCGCGCATCGCGTCGGCGCTCTGCACCTCGCCCGATTGGTGGCGGCCGACCGCCTCGTATTTGGCCCTCGACACTTTCGCCAGAGCCGTGATGAGCACGATGGCCATGACCATGACCGCGACGGACCAAGGCATTGTCTTCCCTCTCTCAGTTGACCGCGCGGGTGTCGCGCAATTGTTCGATCTGGTGGTGCAGGTCGGCGCCGCGATCGGTGGCGATGCGTTCCAGCACCTGCACGCGTGCCTCCAGCCGTTCGCCGTTGGCGGCGTATTGCGCGGCCTTCTCGGCGGCCTGGGCGTTGAGTGCGGTGGCCATCTTCTCGCGGTGGACGGTCCAGATGCGGAAGCCCTCCAGCGCGCAGCCGACGACGACGATGGCGAGGACGATCAGCGCGAGCGTGACGACGAGCGGCGCGTTGGCGGCGAGGAAGCCGGTCATGCCTGCCTCCGGAGCGCTTCGATCTCGCGGGCGGTGCGCTCGGCGGGATCGGTGGCGATCCGCTCCAGCACGGCGATCCGCTCTTCCAGCCGGCCGACCTGGCCGGCGAGCCTCTCGTTCTCGCCGGTGAGCAGCGCGAGTTTGCGGTTGTTGTCGATCGTGCCGGAGCCGTCGGTCATGCCCCAGTCGTTGCTGGGCGCGTAGCCGTGCCTGGCGCGTATCCAGTTGTTCACCACCCAGCCGCCGGTCGACATCGCGATGATGGCGAGGACGAAGAACGGTCCGCCGAAGTCCATGGTATCTCTCCCCTGTTCGAGCCCGGATCAGCGCAGCGCGTCGATCTCGTTGGCGAGCGCCGTGTTGCGGCTGGTGAAGTGCGTTTCCATGTCGCCGAGGCGGCGGTCGATGTCGCGCAGCTTGGAGCGGACCTCGGCGGCGGAGCGCGTCGGGTTGGTGCGGACGCCCTGCCAGAACTTGGCGTCGTCGGGCGTCTCGTACAGGCCGATCGGCTTGCGGGGCGCCATCCAGGCGATCAGGGCGTAGGCGATCAGCGTCCAGGGGAAGCCGCCGGCGAGGGTGAGCAGCACCATGCCGATGCGGACCCAGAGCACTTCGATCCCCGTGTAATCGGCGATTCCGGCGCAGACGCCCTTCCACTTGGCGTCCTGCTTGTTGAGGTAATATTGCGTGCGGGCAGCCATGTCAGTTGCTCCGGTTGGAATGGGGGTTGCGGTCGATCTGGTAAGTCGGTTGCGGGCTGTTGAGGCCCGGCCGCCAGTCGGGATTGTCGGCGGCGACGATCCGCTCGACGGTGTTGACGCGCTCCTCGAGGCGGCGGGCGAGATTGTACATCTCGTCGAGCATGCGCTCGTCCTCCTCGGTGATCTTGGGCGCCTGCCGCCACTTCGTCAGATAGTGGAGGATGACCCAGGGCAGGCCGATGAAGATCGACGTGATCGCGATCACGGGTACGAAGATGTCTTCCATCTCAGCCCTCCTGCTTGCTGCCGAGGCGGCGTTTCAGCGCGGCGAGTTCCTCGTCCACCCGGTCCGACTGGCGGAGCTCGGCGATCTCCTCTTCCAGCGACTTGGAGACGCCCAGGCCCATCGCCTCGGCGCGGCCCTCCGCCTCGTCGGCGCGGCGCTCCAGCTCGCCGAAGCGGCTGAAGGCTTCCTGAGTCTTGGGGCCGGCGTACATGTCGCGTAGGCGGAAGCGGTTGTTGGCGGTGTCGATGCGGGTCTGGATGCCCGACTGTTTGGACCGCGCCTCGCGGAGGCGGCCCTGCAACTTGGCGATGTCCTCTTCCGCCGCCCGCAGCGAGTCGTCGAGCACGCCGACCTCGCCGCGCAGCTGCTCGGCCATGTCGGTCGCCTTCTGGCGCTCGACCAGCGCCGCCTTGGCGAGATCCTCGCGGTCCTTGGACAGGGCCAGCTCGGCCTTCTCGGTCCAGTTGGTCTGGAGATCGTCGAGCTTGGCGATGTGGCGGCGCATCTCTTTCTGGTCGGCGATGGTGCGGGCAGCGGAGGCACGGACCTCGACCAGCGTCTCCTCCATCTCGAGGATAATCATGCGGATCATCTTCGCCGGGTCTTCCGCCTTGTCGAGCAGGTCGGCGAAATTGGCGGCGACGATGTCGCGGGTACGGCTGAAGATTCCCATCGCGAACTCCTGAGGGACGAATACGCCCATGCTTATGCCACCAACCGGGTGGTGCTGGCGACTGCCCCGTTACCCTGGGCGGTGGCCGGGCCGACCGCCGAGGCGATCAGGGTGCCGCTGACCGCGAAGGTGAGGGCGAGGGTGGCGAGCGTGTTGATGACGGTCTTCATGGCTGGTTCCTTTTGGTTGCCGCCTGGGAACGGCGGGATGCCTGACGCTTTGCAGGGGGCGTGCCAGTTTCGAAAAACCTGAACCTTCCATGACTTAGCGGAAAAGGGCGGTTTCGCGGCTCCAGGAGGGTTGCCAAGACTTGGCGGATCGCGCCAGATGTCGGCCATGGAACGGGCAAGCCAGGTCGTCGGACAGTCGGGAGCGTTCCTCGACGCGCTGGAACGCGCCTCGCGCGCGGCCGCGCTCGACCGGCCGGTGCTGGTGATCGGCGAGCGGGGGACGGGCAAGGAGCTGGTCGCCGAGCGGCTGCACCGGCTGAGCCCGCGGTGGGACCAGCCGCTGGTGGTGATGAACTGCGCGGCGCTGCCCGAGACGCTGATCGAGGCGGAATTGTTCGGGCACGAGGCGGGGGCCTTCACCGGCGCGACCAAGGCGCGGGTCGGGCGCTTCGAGGAGGCGGACGGGGGGACGCTGTTCCTGGACGAGCTCGGCACCTTGTCGATGGCCGCGCAGGAGCGGCTGCTGCGCGCGGTGGAATATGGCGAGGTGACGCGGATCGGGGCGTCGCGGCCCTTGCGCGTCGACGTGCGGATCGTGGCCGCCACCAACGAGCATCTGCCCGACAAGGTCGACGCGCACAGCTTTCGCGCCGACCTGCTCGACCGGCTGTCGTTCGAGGTGGTGACGCTGCCGCCGCTTCGCGCGCGGCGGGACGACATCATGGTGCTGGCGAATCATTTCGCGCGGCGGATGGCGGCGGAGCTGGGCTGGGAGCGGTGGACCGGATTCGGCGAGCGGGCGGTCGAGCAGCTGACGGCATATGGCTGGCCGGGCAACGTGCGCGAGCTGCGCAACGTGGTGGAGCGCGCGGTGTACCGCTGGGACGCGGGCGGGCCGGTCGACCGCATCGACATCGATCCCTTCGCCTCGCCGTTCCGCCCGAGCGGGCAGGCGCCGGCCAGCCCGTCGGTCGCGGCGGTGTCGACCTCGCCCTCGACCAAGGTGCCGGTGCCGAGCGCGGGCGACGAGGTGGCGGCGTGCGAGGTGGGTCCGTCCGACTTCAAGAGCCGGGTGGCGCAGTTCGAGCGCGACCTGCTGGCGAACGCGCTGGCGGAGCATCGTTTCAACCAGCGGCAGGCGGCGTCGGCGCTGGGCCTGAGCTACGACCAATTCCGCCACGCGCTGCGACGACATGATCTGATCGGAACGGTTGCGTAACGCTGCTGCCGGGACCAAGTGGAAGGGGTGTGCGTTATGCCCCCGATCAATTCCACCAGGAGACACAAGATGGCGTTCGAACTGCCCCCCTTGCCCTACGATTATGACGCGTTGGAGCCGACCATCTCCAAGGAGACGATGACGGTCCACCACGACAAGCATCACAAGGCCTATACCGACAAGCTGAACGAGGGCGTCGCGGCCGATCCGAAGCTGGAAGGCAAGTCGATCGAGGACATTCTGGGAATGATCTCGTCGCAGCCGCCGCTGGTCCGCAACAATGGCGGCGGTTACTGGAACCATGATTTCTTCTGGAAGACGATGAAGAAGGGCGGCGGCCAGCCCTCCGGCAAGCTGGCCGAGGCCATCGAGCGTGATTTCGGCGGACTCGATCAGCTGAAGGAGCAGTTCAACGGCAAGGGCGCTACGCAGTTCGGATCGGGCTGGGCATGGCTGATCGCCGACGAGGCCGGCAAGCTCAAGGTGACGAGCACGCCGAACCAGGACAATCCGCTGATGGACGACGCCAAGGAGCGGGGCACGCCGTTGCTGGGCAACGACGTGTGGGAGCACGCTTACTACCTGACCTACAAGAACGATCGGCCGGGCTATCTGAAGGCGTGGTGGGACGTGGTCGACTGGGACACGGTCGGCCAGCGGTACGAGGCGGTTTCGGGCTGATCCTCGCTGCTTTCTGAGCCCTCATCTTCTCCGTCCTGCCGGGCTCGACCCGGCATCCATGGTGCCGCGAGAGCATCGGCCGATGTTTACGCGGCACGATGGACCCCGGATCAAGTCCGAGGTGACAGGGGGGTGACGTGGCGGCGATGAAGCTTGGCCGACGAGGGATGGTGGGGGCGCTCATCGCCGCTCTCGCCACCGCCTGTTCGCCGCTCAGGACGTTCGACGCCCTCGTCCCCAAGGACGGGGGCGTTCGCGTGGTGGCGCGCGACGTGGCGTATGGCGAGGGGTCGCGGCAGCGGCTGGACGTGTACGCACCGAATCGGGGCAAGGGGCCGCGACCGGTGGTCGTGTTCTTCTACGGCGGATCGTGGAATTCGGGGACGAAGGATGGGTATCGCTTCGTCGGGCGGGCGCTGGCGGCTCGCGGGTTCGTGGTCGTCATTCCCGATTACCGGCTGGTGCCGGAGGTGCGCTTTCCCGAGTTCCTGCGCGACAATGCCGCGGCGGTGCGGTGGACGCGGGTGCATGTCGCAGCGCTGGGCGGCGATCCCGATCGGCTGGTGCTCGTCGGCCATTCGGCGGGAGCGTACGACGCGGCGATGCTGGCGCTCGACCCGCGCTGGCTCGGCGCCGACCGGACGGCGGTGAAGGGCTGGGTGGGACTGGCGGGACCGTACGACTTCCTGCCGCTCGACCAGCCGGCGACGATCGCGGCGTTCGGCGCGGCGGGCGACCCGGCCGCGACGCAGCCGGTGGTCTTCGCGAGTGCGGGCGATCCGCCGGCGCTGCTCGCCACCGGCGACAAGGACGAACTGGTCCGACCCCGCAACAGCGACGTGCTGGCACGGAGACTCACGGCGGCGGGCGTGACGGTGGAGCGGCGACGTTATCCCCGGGTGGGGCATGTCGGCATCGTCACCGCGATCGCGCGGCCGCTCAGGGGACGGGCGCCGGTGCTGGACGACGTAGCGACCTTCGCCGCGCGGGTGACGGGGGCGGAGTGAGCGTGCTGGTCGATCGGCGACGGCGAGGAGCGTTTCGATGAAGATCGACGGGCGTAATCGGTTCGCGGCACCGTCTCCACGATCGCGCCGGGGCGGTGAACGGCACCATTAAGGTCGGCGGCGGGGCGCGAGCTATTGCTGGGCCTGGTTGCTGGTCGACGGGATGAACCGCTGCTTCGTGGAGAAGCTGGTGGAGACGACCGCGGACGGCGGGCGTGATCGAGGAGGCGAAGGTGACTGCGGCGGGCAGGAGGTGCAGGAGGCGGATTTGCTCGCGGTAATCGAGGGGGCACTGGTGGCGACGCTGTAGGGGGTGCCGCGGGCTTGTCCTGGAAAGCGGGACGTAGCGGCGCGGGAGTAGGTCGCTCCCGTCATGCCGGGCTGGTCCCGGCATCCAGGGCCACGAGTGATGGTGCTGCTTGGCCCTGGACCCCGGGACAAGCCCGGGGTGACGAGGATTTCTCGACCAGTGGCGGCGTTCTACCGCCGCGGCGCCTTCGTCGGCCGCGCGCTGTAGCGAGGCGCGCGGGAAGGGCCGGCGTTGGACTGGCGGCCGCGCGGAGAGGCGCGGTGCTGCGGTGCTGGGGCGGGGCCGCCCTCGGGAGGTTCGATCGCGATGGCGTCCTCGCCTTCGGAGCCGGCGGTGCGCTTGGCGGAGGCCAGGAAGCGGCCGGCGATGGCACGGGGGATCTGGACCATCGTCTCGGCCGGGCCGATGCGGATCGCGCCGATCTCGTCGCGCGTCACGTGACCGCGACGGCAGAGCAGCGGCAGCAACCAGCGCGGGTCGGCATTTTGGCGGCGGCCGATGTCGAGGCGGAACCAGACGGTGTCGTCGAAGCCGGGGCGATGCTTGTCCTCCCGTCGTGGCGGCTCGTTGGCGCCGTCGGCCATCTCTTCCGGCGCCGGCATCGACGCGCGCATCGCGCGGATCAACATGGCGGCGACGTCCTGCGGGCTGCGGGTTTCGAGCAGGCGCTCGCCGAGGGCGCGATCCTCGTCGTCCAGCTCGACCGGCTCGGCGAGACGAGTGAGCAGGCGCTCGCGATCGGCGGCGCGGATCTCGTCGGCGCCAGGGACGGGCACCCAGTTGACGGCGATGCGCGCAGCGCGGAGCATCCCCTCGACGCGGCGGCGCTTCTGATAGGGGACGATCAGCATCGCGGTGCCCTTGCGCCCGGCGCGGCCGGTGCGGCCGGAGCGGTGCTGGAGCGTCTCCGCATCGCGCGGCAGCTCGACATGGACGACGAGGCTGAGGCTGGGCAGGTCGATGCCGCGGGCCGCCACGTCGGTGGCGACGCAGACGCGGGCGCGGCCGTCGCGAAGCGCCTGAAGCGCGGCGTTGCGCTCGTTCTGCGAATGCTCGCCCGACAGCGCGACGGCCGCGAAGCCGCGCTCGACCAGGCTGGCGTGCAGGTGGCGGACGTTGTCGCGGGTGGCGCAGAACAGCATCGCCGTCTCCGCCTCGTGCAGGCGAAGGAGGTTCACCACGACGTGCTCGATGTCGGACGGCGCGATGGCGACCGCCTGATACTCGATGTCGCCATGGCCCCGGTCCTCGCCGACGGTGGCGATGCGGACGGCGTCGCGCTGGTACGTCTTGGCGAGCTGGACGATCGGACGCGGCAGGGTCGCGGAGAAGAGCAGGGTGCGGCGCTCCGCCGGGGTCGCGTCGAGGATCTGCTCCAGATCCTCGCGGAAACCCATGTCGAGCATCTCGTCCGCCTCGTCGAGGACGGCGGCCTTCAGTTCGCCGAGCTTGAGGGCGCCGCGTTCCAAGTGGTCGCGGAGGCGGCCGGGCGTGCCGACGACGATGTGGACGCCGTGCGACAGCGCGCGGCGTTCCTTGCTGGCGTCCATGCCGCCGACGCAGGTGGCGATGCGCGCGCCGGCGTAGAGCCAGTCGAGTTCGCGGCTGACCTGGAGCGCGAGTTCGCGGGTGGGGGCGATAACGAGCGCGAGCGGCAGGCCCGCCTGGGGCAGGACGAGACCGTCGGTCAGCAGCTGGCCGGCCATGGCGAGGCCGAAGGCGACGGTCTTGCCGGACCCGGTCTGCGCGGAGACGAGGAGGTCGCGGCCCTCGGCCTCGGCGGCAATGACCTCGGCCTGGACCGGGGTCAGGGTTTCGTAGCCGCGCGCGGCGAGCGCCGCGGCGAGCGGGGCGGGGAGATTCTCGGGTAGCATGGTTTTCCAATGTGGGGGCGCGAAGCCCGGCGGCCAAGTCGGGCGCGATTTCGCCCGCCTATGGCGGATGCGGCATCGACGCCGCCCGAACGGAACACCCTAAAGCGCGTGGCCCGTAGCCGATCCGCTCGCCCATGCCCACTGGAAATTGTAGCCGCCGAGCCAGCCGGTGACGTCGACCGCCTCGCCGATGGCGTGGAGACCGGGGACTTTCCTCGATTCCAAGTCGCGCGAGGAGAGTTCGGCGGTGCTGATGCCGCCGACGGTGACTTCCGCCTTGGCGTGGCCTTCGGTGCCGCTTGGGGCGAAGCGCCAGTCGGACAGGCGCTGCGCGGCGGCGCGGAGTGCCTTGTCGGGCGCGTCGGCGAGGCGGTCGACGGGCATGTCGGCGGTGAGCGCGTCGGTGAGGCGATCGGGCAGGGCGAGGGCGCGGCGGAGCGTGGTGCGGGGTTCGCTGCGCTTGAGGGCGAGGAGCCAATCGGGGTCGCGGCCGGGGGTGAAGTCGATCGCGACCTCGTCACCGTGGCGCCAGTAGGAGGAGACTTGCAGGATGGCGGGGCCGGACAGGCCGCGATGGGTGAAGAGGGCAGCCTCGCGGAAGCGGGCGGTGCCGACGCGCGCCTCGACCGTGGCGGAGACGCCGGCGAGGTCGCGGAACAGGGCCTGGTCGGGGCCGAGGGTGAGGGGAACGAGGGCCGGGCGCGGTTCGACGACCTTGAGGCCGAACTGGCGGGCGAGGCGGTAGGCAAGGTCGGTGGCGCCGAGCTTGGGGATGGAGGGGCCGCCGGTGGCGACCACCAGTCTGGGGGCGATCGATACGCGGTCGCCGGTGGTCACGCGGAAATGGGTGCCGTCGTGTTCCACCTGCGGTTCGTGGCCCATCGCCCAGTCGACCGCGCCTGCATCGCACTCAGCGACGAGCATGGCGACGATCTGGCGCGCCGAGCCGTCGCAGAAGAGCTGGCCGAGCGTCTTCTCGTGCCAGGCGATGCCGTAGCGTTCGACCAGGGCGACGAAGTCGGACGGGGTGTAGCGGCCGAGCGCGGATTTGGCGAAATGCGGGTTGGCGGAGACGAAGCGATCGGGGGCGGTGCCGAGATTGGTGAAGTTGCAGCGGCCGCCGCCGGAGATGACGATCTTGGCACCGGGCTGCGCGGCGTGGTCGACGAGCAGTACGCGGCGACCGCGCTGGCCGGCGATGCCGGCGCAGAACATGCCGGCGGCGCCGGCGCCGAGGATGATGGCGTCGTGGGTGGGGGTCATTCTATATTGTCATACCGGGCTGGTCGGATCCCATCGAAGTAGTACTTCGATGGGCGCCCTGGTCCCGGCATCCAGAGCCACGAACGCCCACGCTGCTTGACCCTGGATGCCGGCACAGGCCCGGCATGACGGGGAGAGGGGAACGAGCCGGCCGTTCACCGGAGCTTGGCGATCGACAGGCCGTCCTCCTTGGCGCGGGTCTTGATCGACTCCTCGCTGCGGGTCATCGCTTTCGAGATGGCCTTCAGCGCCATGCCTTTCTTGGCGAGCGTGTGGAGCTTCTGGATCTCGTCCTGCGTCCAGGGCTGGCGGTGACGTTCGAACTTCTCGGCCATTACAGGGGCTCCACGGACAGGATCTCGATCGCGTCGGCGCGGCCCTGGAAATCGGCGAGGTCGCCCGCCTCCAGACCGATCAGCGCGCGGGCGAGGGGGGCGGCGTAGGCGATGCGGGTGTCGCCGTCCGCCTCGTCGTGGCCGACGATGGCGACCTGCCGCTCCCGGCCGGCGAGGCGGAAGCGGACGCGGGTGGCGATGCCGGCCGTGCCGTCGGCGGGCGCGCCGGCCACCTCGGCGGTGGCGGCGCGGGTGTGCCAGTAGCGCAAGGTGCGGCGGAGCGGCTCCGGGTCGGCGGCGGCCGCGATCTCCGCCTCCAGCGCGGCGATGCGGGCGGCGATCAGCGCGGGGCCGGCGGCGGTGACGAGGTTGGGGCCAGGCGGGATCGGCAGCTCGAACCGGGGTTCGAGATGCTCCTCGTCGCTGTCGCGGCGGAAGGCGACGCTCATGGGCGGGGATGACTCATCGCACGCAGATGTGGCGGCGCCGCCGCGGCGTCAACGCGTGCCGGCGAGATAGCGGGCGAGGGGCTCGATCATCTCCTCCGGGATGCGGCGGGCGATGACGGGCATGGTGTCGTGCGGCTTGCGCGCGTCGACCACTTCCTTCTCACCACGCCACCCGCGCAGGCGCTGGGCGATGTAGCTCGCCTTCTGTCCGGCGAGGACGGGGTAGCCCTTGCCGGGCGCGTGGCAGCTGGCGCAGGCGGGAAGCTGGAGGCGGGGTTCGCCGCGCTCGACCAGGGCACGGGCGGCGGCGGTTCCGGCCGGGGGCGTGTCGCCGATGCCGGGCATCGCGGCGTAATGGGCGGCGAGGGTCCTCATCTCGGCATCGGTGAGCGCGGCGGCGGCGTTGCCCATGACGGCGCTGTGCCGCTCGCCGGTGGCGTAGGCGCGCAGCGAGGCGAGGAGATAGGCGGGGTGCTGGCCGCCGAGCACGGGGATGTCGGGCTGACCGCGCCCCCGGCCATCGGCGCCGTGGCACGACGCGCAGCTCGCGACCAGGCCGGGGCGGAGCGCGGCGGTGCCGGTGCTGCCGGCGCCCGCCGCCTGCTCGGTCAGCGCGCGGTACTGCGCCGGGGTCATGGCAGGGAGCGCGCGGACGAAGGCGACCATGCGCGCGACCTCGTCCGGCCGGTCCTGCACCGCCCAGGCGGGCATGCCGGAGAATTTGACGCCGTGCTGGAGAATCCAGTTGAGCTGCTTGTCGGTCCAGAGAGGCGCGTTCTTCTGCAGGTCGGGCGCGTGGGGGGTGGCGGCCTGCATCACGGGCGAGGGGCGGCGGCCGGGCGCGCCGTGGCACGACGCGCAGGCGGCGGCGAAATGGCCGGCGGCGCTGACCAGGCCAGTATCCGCCTTGGGGTCGGCGGGGGAGGTGAGGGCGGCGCGGGTGCGGACGGAATTCTCCATCACCCAGTGCAGGAACCAATTGGTGATCGGCCAGTGGCCGCTGGAGGCGGCGACGTTGAACGCGCCCGACCAGGCGTAGAGCATGCCCGCGGCGAACAGCGCGGTGAGCGTCGCCAGCGCGCGCTTCCAGGTGATGGTGATCGTCATGGCCTTGGTCATGTTGGGGCACCCTCGTCGCGGAGCAGCGTTCCGAGCATCGCCAGCCCGCCGATCAGGTAGCTGCCCGCGCCGATCGTGAGCATCACGACACCGCCGAGCTGCTGGTCTTCGAGCCCGTGGGAATGGCCGTAGAGCGTGCGCGGCGCCAGGCCGACGAGCGCGCCGAGCAGCGTCATGTGCATGGAGGTGAGGAGGAGCGCGCCGATGCCGGCGGCGCGGCGCTCGCGCCCGGTGCCGAGCACGGCGCTCCACAGCCACAGGCCGGCGGCGAGGAAGCTCCCCTGCTCGACGGCGAACCAGGCGCCGCCCGCGTCGGCGAGCGCGCGCGGCCCGGGGAGGTGCCAGCCCCAGACGACGACGAGTTCGACCAGCATCGACGCCATCGGGCTCGCCGCGGCGGGCCAGCGGCGCGCCGGGTCGAGGGTCGAGCCGCCCAGGCCGACGGCGAGGAGCGGCGCGGCGAGGGCGACCGCGATCATGTGGCCGGCCATGTGCCCGGTCATGCCGCCCGCCACCGCCGCCGCCCAGCCGAGGGGAACGAGGGCGAGGCCGGCGAGGAGGGCGGCGCGCCTCACCGGCAATCCGTCAAGAAGGCGACGGGGGTGGCGGTGAAGACGACACCGATCGCGCTGAGCACGGCCAGCAGCTGCGTGGCGACCGCGAGGAAGCGGAGACGATCCAGGTCGGTCGATTGTTCGTGGGGGGGCGGGTCGCCGGGGGTGTTGGCCTGCACGGTGGCGATCGCGCCGGCGGCGGCGATCAGGAGCAGCGCCAGGACGGTGCCGGCGACGTAGAGCGTGGGAAAGGTCGCGAACCGACCCGCCTTGGCGCAGTTGAGCGCCGCCCACAGGTAGGAGAAGAGGAAATGCCCGGCCCAGACGGTGGGCGGCACGATCAGCGTCCATAGCGAGACGCTGAGCCGGCGGATGCGCTCGACCAGCCGCCTCACGCGCGCAGCTCCGGGAACAGGCCGATCGTCAGGTAGGTGGCGACGGCGGTGGCGAGCAGGAAGTGGAGGAAGACGGTGATGTTGCGCAGGTCGGCGTCGTACTCCGGCGTCATCCGGCCCGCGAGGCTGCGGGCGAGGGTGTAGCCCTGGCAGATGGCGGCGATGCCGGCGTGCGCGGTGGTCCAGATCGCCAGTGTCCAGACGATCGCGGGATAGGAATGGGCGGAGGGGACGAGGCCGCTGGTCCAGGGGCCCGCCAGACCCGCGGCGATGCTGGCCAGCGAGGCGAGAAGGGCGACGCCGAGCAGGACGCGGGCGGCGGCCACCGCGCCGCGGACATTGAGCTCGCGCGCGCCGACGGTGGCGGCCCAGCTGGCGATCGTCAGCGCCAGCGCGACGAGCGGCCAGAAGCGGCCCGGCCCGGCATGGCCGGGGGGCGGCCAGTCCGGATGGACCGTCCAGAAGAAGTAATAGCCGAACAGCAGGCCGGAGAAGGCAGTGGCGTCGGCCATCATGGTGATGAACATCGCCCACCAGCCGCTGGCCGACGGCCCGGACAGGTAGAGCGGCACGACGAGGCCGTGGCCGATCGGCTTGCACGGCTTTTCCGGGATCTCGGCGGTGGTCCACAGCCAGGTGAGGACGGCGGCGAGCGTCGCGACGGCGCCCGCCAGTGCCCACCAGTAGAGGTGGTAGGTGGTGAGGATGAAGACGCTGCCGAGCGCCACCGCCGTTATCATGGGAATGACGCTGGGCATGCCGAGCCGGGCGACCTGGATGGGGCGCGCGTCGATGACGCTGGTGATGATCGTCTCGCGCCGGCCTTCCTCGGCATCGGGGAGGAAGAAGCGGCCCTGGTCGACGCGGTCGACGAAGCCGGGCTGGTCCCAGATCGGATAGCGGCTGGTGACGAGCGGGACCGAGCGGATGCCCCAATCCTCGTCGTCCGGGTGAGCGAGCCATTCGAGCGTGCCGGCGTTCCACGGATTGCGCGGCGACTTGGCCCGGGTCGGCGACAGCGCCATGTCGATGCAGACGAGGAGCACGCCGGCGGCGAACAGGAAGCCGCCGAGCGTCGAGGCCATGTTGAGGCCGCCGATGCCGAGTTCGGCCGGGTAGGTGAAGACGCGGCGCGGCATCCCCTCCAGGCCGGACAGGTGCATGGGGAAGAAGGCGAGGTTGGCACCGGCGAACATCACCCAGAAGGCGGTGCGGCCGATCCGATCGCTGAGCTTCTTGCCCGTCACCAGCGGCCAGTAATAATAAAGGCCGGCGAACAGCGGCAGCAGCGTGCCGCCGATCAGCACGTAATGGAGGTGCGCGACGACGAAATAGGTGTCGTGCGCCTGCCAGTCGAACGGCGCGATCGCCACCATCACGCCGGTCAGCCCGCCGATGGTGAAGATGGCGATCGAGCCGACCGCGTAGAGGAGCGGCGTCGACCAGATCACGCGCCCCGCCCATAGCGTGGCAATGAAGGCGAAGACCTGGATGCCGGTGGGGATCGCCACCGCCTCGGACGCGGCGGAGAAGAAGGCGAGGCTGATCTTGGGCAGGCCGGTCGCGAACATGTGGTGGACCCACAGGCCGAACGAGAGGAACGCGGTGCCGACCGCCGCCAGCACGATCCACGGGTAGCCGAGCAGGTGGCGCTGCGCGAAGGTCGGGATCAGCATCGCGAACAGCGCGATCGAGGGGAGGAAGACGATGTAGACCTCCGGATGGCCGAAGATCCAGAACAGGTGCTGCCACAGCAGCGGGTCGCCGCCGCGGGCCGCGTCGAAGAAGGGCCAGTCGAGCAGGCGCTCCATCTCGAACAGCACGTCGCCCGCGATCAGGGGCGGAAAGGCGAACAGGATCATCACCGCGACGACCAGGATGTACCAGGCGTAGAGCGGCATGAGGTTGAGGCGCATGCCGGGCGGGCGGCATTTGAGGACGCCGACGATCAGCTCGACCGCCGCCGCCACCGACGACACCTCGATGAACGAGAGCCCGAGCATCCAGATGTCGGCGCCGAGCCCCGACAGGTCGGTGCGCGTGGTGAGCGGCGGGTACATGAACCAGCCGCCGTCGGGCGCGGCGTTGAAGAAGATCGAGCCGGTGACGAAGACGCCGCCGATCAGGAAGCTCCAATAGCCGAACGCCGACAGGCGCGGGAAGGGCAGGTCGCGCGCGCCCAAGAGCTGCGGCAGCAGGATGATCGACACCGCCTCGAACATCGGCACGGCGAACAGGAACATCATCGTCGAGCCGTGCAGCGTGAACAGCTGGTTGAAGGTGTTGGCGGTGACGAGATCGTTCTCGGGGACGGCGAGCTGCGCGCGCATGATGAGCGCCAGGACGCCGGCGAACAGCATGAAGGCGAAGGCGGTCAGCGTGTACCAGACGCCCACGCGGTTGTTGTTGACGTCGGTCCAGCGGAAGAACCAGCCCGACGGCGGCTGCCATACCGCGCGCAGCCGATCCTCCTGGACGGCGCGGACGGCGGGATCGTTCTGGTCGGGGGCGACATAGTCGGCAGGGGCGGCGAGGTCGGTCATTTCAGCCCCTGTAGGTAGGTCGCGATCGCCACCGCGTCGGCTTCGGGCATATGGTCGAAGGCGGGCATGCGGACGCCGGGCTTGGTCGCCTCCGGGTGGCGGATAAAGGCGGCGGTGTTGGCGGTGGTCATCGGCAGGATGCCGGCGGCGAGCGTCGCGCGGTTGCCGTAGCGCGACAGGTCCGGGCCGATCGCGCTCGCCGCATCGGTGCCGCGGATCGCGTGGCAGCCGCCGCAGCCGTAGCGCGCGAACAGGGCCGCCCCCGGTGCGGCCGCAGAAGCGGTGGCGGAGGCGCCGCGCTGGCCGGCCATCCACCCATCAAAGGCGGCCGGTTCCATCGCGACGACGTCGAACGCCATCAGCGCGTGGCTCAGCCCGCAGAACTCGGTGCAGACGCCGCGATAGCGGCCGGGCTTGTCGGCGCGCACCACCAGCGTGTTGATGCGCCCGGGGATCATGTCCATCTTGCCGGCGAGGCCCGGAATCCAGAAGCTGTGGATCACGTCCCCGCCCGCCAGGTCGATCGCGACGGTGCGGCCGACGGGCAGGCGCACCTCGTTGGCGGAGACGAGCTGGCCCGGTCCGGGCGCGGTGACGACGCGCCACCAGAACTGCTCGCCCTCCACCTTGATGCGCAGATCGGCGGGGGAGACCGGCGCCGGGCGCATCAGCGGCAACGACGCGGCGAGCAGCGCGAACAGCAGGATCGTCGGGAACACGCCGCCGGCCCACAGTACCAGCTTCATGCCCTGATCGTGCGTCAGCCGCTCGCCCGGCGTGCGGATCGCGTGGCGCATCAGCAGCGTCATCGATGCCGCGATGACCACCGCGGCGACCAGCAGCACGATCGTCAGCGTGCGCGTCGACGCCGCCTCGGCCCCGAAGGGGGCGAGCGCCGACTGGTGGCGATTGCACGCGGCCAGCAGCAATGCCGGCAGGACCGATCCGGTGACGCGCCGGCCGATAATGGCGTCGATGGTGGCCTCCCGAGCCGTTGTGCCGCCCTCTTGCCGGATGCGATTGTCCGCGTCCACCACCTGGCCTTCGTCGTGGTGCGCGACACACTCCGCGTTAGCAAGCCGGGCACGGGCGTGTTACAAGGGCGGCATGACCGCGATCCCCCACGCCTACCCGATCGACGTCGCACCCTCCGACATCGATTCCATGGGGCACGTCAACAACGCGCGCTACCTGTCGTGGGTGCAGGACGCGGTGGTCAGCCATTGGCAGCGGCTCGCCCCCGCCGAGGCGGTGGCGGCGCACCTGTGGGTCGCGCTCCGCCACGAGATCACCTATCGCAAGCCCGCCTTTCTGGAGGACGAGGTGATCGCCACCGTGATCCTGGAAAAGGTGCAGGGCGCGCGCGCCTTCTACGAGACGGTGATCCGCCGCGGCGAGGAGGTGCTGGCCGAGGTGAAATCGAGCTGGTGCTGCCTGGACGCCGAGACGATGAAGCCGGCGCGGCTGGCGCGCAGCGTGGTCGAGCGGTTCTTCTAGGTCAGGCTGCTACGTCCAGTAGAGGATACGCGCGAACGGCAGGCGATCCGCGATCCGCTCCTCGAAGAAGGCGCGCAGGGAGCGCATCGTGTCGCGGTCGTAGACGTGCTTGATCCCGCCGAACTTGTTGCGCTTCTCGGTCCGGCCCGCCTCGCCCATGTCGAGCCGCGATCCCGGATACCAGCTCTGCAGCACCT
>NZ_FOXP01000006.1:232500-235876 GCF_900115745.1 Sphingomonas rubra
CGCGTCGAGCTAGCGCTCGACACGACCAGTACTGATTCTTGCCGAGTCCGGTGCTGATGTTGGTGGTGTGGGCTCTCAAGCGTGAGGTAAGGGCAATTCGTGGATGCCTTGGCGCATACAGGCGATGAAGGACGTGGCACGCTGCGATAAGCTGCGGTGAGGTGTGAGCAACCTTTGACCCGCAGATTTCCGAATGGGGAAACCCACCTATCCGTTTAACCAGCTGAGCCGTTCGGTGGCACGCGCAAGCGTGTTGCCGAGAGGATCAACTGGTTAGGCGGGAACAGGTATCTTGGGACTGAATACATAGGTTTCGAGAAGCGAACCCGGTGAACTGAAACATCTCAGTAGCTGGAGGAAAAGACATCAACCGAGATTCCGTTAGTAGTGGCGAGCGAACGCGGACCAGGCCAGTGCCTGATGGTGAATTAGCAGAAGCCTCTGGAAAGTGGCGCCATAGCGGGTGACAGCCCCGTATGCGAAAATGAAACATCAGGACTCGAGTAGGGCGGAACACGTGTAATTCTGTCTGAACATGGGGGGACCACCCTCCAAGCCTAAATACTCGTATGCGACCGATAGCGAACTAGTACCGTGAGGGAAAGGTGAAAAGCACCCCGATGAGGGGAGTGAAACAGTACCTGAAACGGATTGCCTACAAGCAGTTGGAGGGTTCTTTGAGGCCTGACAGCGTACCTCTTGCATAATGGGTCTGTGACTTAATGTATCGAGCAAGCTTAAGCCGTTAGGTGTAGGCGCAGCGAAAGCGAGTCTGAATAGGGCGCCCATAGTTCGATGTATTAGACCCGAAACCCGGCGATCTAGGCATGACCAGGATGAAGGTGCGGTAACACGCACTGGAGGTCCGAACCGATTAACGTTGAAAAGTTACCGGATGAGTTGTGTTTAGGGGTGAAAGGCCAATCAAGCCGGGAAATAGCTGGTTCTCCGCGAAAACTATTGAGGTAGTGCCTCGGATGGACACCCTAGGGGGTAGAGCACTGGATGGATGCGGGGGTCGCGAGATCTACCAACTCTAACCAAACTCCGAATACCTAGGAGTGATATCCGGGAGACAGACGGCGGGTGCTAAGGTCCGTCGTCAAAAGGGAAACAGCCCTGACCTACAGCTAAGGTCCCCAAGTCACGTCTAAGTGGGAAAGCATGTGGAAATCCCAAAACAACCAGGAGGTTGGCTTAGAAGCAGCCATCCTTTAAAGAAAGCGTAACAGCTCACTGGTCTAAACAAGGGTTTCTGCGGCGAAGATGTAACGGGGCTCAAGACGTGCACCGAAGCTTAGGGTGTGGATTTATCCACGCGGTAGCGGAGCGTTCCGTAGGCCTGCGAAGCGATCTGGTAATGGGTCGTGGAGGTATCGGAAGTGCGAATGCAGACATGAGTAGCGATAAAGAGGGTGAGATGCCCTCTCGCCGAAAGACCAAGGGTTCCTGCGCAAGGCTAATCCGCGCAGGGTGAGCCGGCCCCTAAGACGAGCCCGAAGGGGGTAGTCGATGGGAACCACGTTAATATTCGTGGGCCTGGTGGTGTGTGACGGATCTCGTGTGTTGTTCAGCCTTATTGGATTGGCTGGGCTTCGAAGAGGTTCCAGGAAATAGCCCCACCGTATAGACCGTACCCGAAACCGACACAGGTGGTCAGGTAGAGTATACCAAGGCGCTTGAGAGAAGTGTCCTGAAGGAACTCGGCAAATTGCCTCCGTACCTTCGGAAGAAGGAGGCCCTCACTAAGCGCAAGCTTTATGAGGGGGCACAGGCCAGGGGGTAGCGACTGTTTAGCAAAAACACAGGGCTCTGCTAAGTCGGCTTCAAGACGACGTATAGGGCCTGACGCCTGCCCGGTGCCTGAAGGTTAAGTGGAGGGGTGCAAGCTCTGAAATGAAGCCCAGGTAAACGGCGGCCGTAACTATAACGGTCCTAAGGTAGCGAAATTCCTTGTCGGGTAAGTTCCGACCTGCACGAATGGCGTAACGACTTCCCCACTGTCTCCAGGACATGCTCAGCGAAATTGAATTCCCCGTGAAGATGCGGGGTACCCGCGGTTAGACGGAAAGACCCCGTGCACCTTTACTGCAGCTTCAGAGTGGCATTAGGAAGGAACTGTGTAGCATAGGTGGGAGGCTTTGAAGCATTGGCGCCAGCTGATGTGGAGCCGTAGGTGAAATACCACCCTGTTGTTTTCTGATGTCTAACTTCGCACCGTGAAACCGGTGCAAGGACCCTCTGTGGCGGGTAGTTTGACTGGGGCGGTCGCCTCCTAAAGAGTAACGGAGGCGCGCGATGGTGGGCTCAGGCCGGTTGGAAACCGGCTGCAAGAGTGCAATGGCATAAGCCCGCCTGACTGCGAGACTGACAAGTCGAGCAGAGACGAAAGTCGGTCATAGTGATCCGGTGGTCCCTCGTGGAAGGGCCATCGCTCAACGGATAAAAGGTACGCCGGGGATAACAGGCTGATAACCCCCAAGAGCTCATATCGACGGGGTTGTTTGGCACCTCGATGTCGGCTCATCACATCCTGGGGCTGGAGCAGGTCCCAAGGGTTTGGCTGTTCGCCAATTAAAGTGGTACGTGAGCTGGGTTCAGAACGTCGCGAGACAGTTTGGTCCCTATCTGCCGTGGGCGTCGAAATTTGAGAGGAGTTGACCCTAGTACGAGAGGACCGGGTTGAACGTACCTCTGGTGTACCTGTCGTCGTGCCAACGGCGCAGCAGGGTAGCTATGTACGGACGGGATAACCGCTGAAAGCATCTAAGCGGGAAGCCTCCCTCGAGATAAGATTTCTCAGAGCGGTCGAAGACCACGACCTTGATAGATCGGATGTGGAAGCGCGGTAACGCGTGAAGCTAACCGATACTAATCGCTCTATTCGCGCTTGAGAGTGCCACACCACCAACATCAGCACCGGACACAAACCGGACTGGGTGGGATGATGACCTCCAACCAGATTATACAACACCGTGCACGGCATCGATTTGAACCAGCCCCCGAGGGAACGCTCCTCGCCACCCGTGGCGACCGGCATCCCCCCTCAGGGCTCTCATGAAGTACCACTTCATGAGAATATCTCACGCGCTCCATTGCCTGGTGGCTATAGCGTCGGTGTCCCACCCGATCCCATCCCGAACTCGGCCGTGAAACCCGACTGCGCCAATGGTACTATCGCTCAAGCGATGGAAGAGTAGGTCGTCGCCAGGCATTGCAGCCCGTGAGAGAACAAGAACCCATTCACATTCCCCCGACAAACCGTCGGGAACTGGGGCAACATGCCCCCGTCGCGGGGTGGAGCAGCCCGGTAGCTCGTCAGGCTCATAACCTGAAGGTCACAGGTTCAAATCCTGTCCCCGCAACCAAATAACAC
>NZ_FOXP01000013.1 GCF_900115745.1 Sphingomonas rubra
GTCTTCCTCCAGCAACGCGTCCAGTTGCGCCTGAAACGGCCCCAGCTTCGGCAGCGGCTGCACCTCCCGCCGGTAACCCATGTCCGCCTCCGGCGCCCGGATCGCCTTGCGCACCACCTTGCGCGATAGGTGCAGGTCCCGCGCTATCGCCTTGATGGCCTTCCCCGACGCGTGCTCGCGCCGGATCCTCAATACCGTCTCCAATACCAGCATCCCGATCTCGCCGCCTGACACACCGCCAAGCGAGCAGCCTAGACCACCGGGATGAGGGGTCCTTTTTCGACGCCGATCACCCCGCTATCGGGGTCCCTTTTCCACGCCGATCCACACACCTGCGTCACCGTGCTCGCCTGGTGTTGCCTGCGCGGGGACTTCCGTATGTTCCGCTCCGACCGCATTACCGCGATCGAGGCCGATGGAATGACCTTTCGCCCGCGCCGCGTCGCGCTGCTGCGGGAGTATGTTGGTCGGCTGGCTGAGCGACGCGCTGAACAGGCAACTTAGCACGCAGCCGCATTCCGTTTCAGAGGAACCTGAGACGGACGTCCAGGGCCAGTTTGCCGCTTCTCGGAAGCGAACGTTGGTTCAGGCCGGGATCACGCCTGCTGACGAGCGCACTCCTTCGGGCTGCCCGCGTCTTTGATCAGCCTCTCCCAATTACCGTGTGCCAGGCCGTTGCGGGTAGCGCCGTCGAGATCGAGGCTCTCGATAAACCGGCGAGGCTTGCCTCCTGGCTGATACTGGTAGGGGAAGTCGGTCGAGAACAGCAGGCGCTTAGGTCCCACGATCTCCAGACAGCGCCGCAGGTAGCTCTCGCTCCACATGCCGCTTCCCGTGACG
Source organism: Sphingomonas rubra (assembly GCF_900115745.1). Lineage (GTDB taxonomy): Bacteria > Pseudomonadota > Alphaproteobacteria > Sphingomonadales > Sphingomonadaceae > Sphingomonas > Sphingomonas rubra. The sequence goes on from NZ_FOXP01000013.1 coordinate 841, forward strand.
TAGAGGTTGCGTCTGGCGCACTCGGCGAGTGACCGGTCGAGATCGAGCGCGCGGTCCAGCACGGCGCCGGTCCGCTCGATATAGAACAGCACCACCTCGCCCCAGTGGCCCAGGATGATCTGGAGGTTCGGCAGTTCGTCGAACACGCCCGCCGCGACCAGCCGCACCCACTCCAGTCCGGCCTCGTAGTGCCAGCCAAGACCGAAGGCGGAGAGCGCCAGATCGGCCCGCTCGCTGATCCCAGAGTAGCTCGCCTCGCGCACGGCGGGGGCGGGCGTTTGCGGATGAATGAACAGCGGCACGCCGAGCGCTGCCGCGTTGGCGAGCAGCGGGCGAAGCGCCGCGTGGTCAAGGTGGCGGTCGCGCGTGCGGCCACACAGCAGCGCACCCTTAAGTCCGAGTTCCTTCACGGCTCGTTCCAGCTCGCGCGGGGCGGCGTCGGGATCGGACGTCGGCAGTGCGGCGAAGCCCTGGAAGCGATCAGGGCGGCGCGCGCAAGCGTCGGCGATCAGGTCGTTGGTTCGCCGAGCCAGCTCTACCGCCGGTCCAGGCTCGAGGTTGTGCAGTCCCGGCGTGGTGAGCGAGAGCACCTGCACGTCGACGCCCTGCTCGTCCATCAACGCCAGCCGCCCCTCGCAGAGGTCAGCGAGGCGCTCACCCGTCTCCCCTATGTCCGCTATTGCGGAAACTGGATCGTGCGGCGGCGGCGCAGCGGCCCAGGCATCACGGACCTCAACTGGCAGGATATGCTCTTCGATGGCGATAAGGCGCATGCTTCGACTCCAGGCTGGTGATAGAAACCGGCCGATGTGGTCGCGGGTCCATCGGGTCGATCGCCACGGAGACCCAAATCCGGTTATTAGCGGCCTCTTTTCGGCTCCCCAGCTTATGCCATCCATTCATATTGGCAGCGTGAGACTTGCTGAGCGTCGGCCCTGCCGCTGCCCCGCCAGTTTTCGCAAAAAAGGCTTCAAATTCGATACCATCGCGGCTTCCCCGGAAGCCGGTGGTTAGCGGATCGAGACTACCTGCCGCCACCATGCATCTATTGGTTCGGGCAAGGTCGCCGGAGAAGCGTCCGGCTCGACCGGCTCACCGGGTCTTGGAAGAACAACACGCACCCCGGCTACTCGAGCAGCCTCAAGCACGTGTTCCGCGGGTTCTTCCCAAGGGTGGAAGGCAAGGTTGAAGGTGCCCCAGTGCACTGGCAACAGCATTCGGCCACCGACTTGTTGATGAACCGCAACGGCCTGCTCCGGCGTAAGATGGATGTCGGGCCAGGTGGGGCCGTATGCCCCCATTTTAACGATCGTAAGGTCGAAGGGGCCATGCTGCTTGCCGAGTTTCGTGAACCCGTCGAATGCCCCTGTATCCCCGCTGTAGAACACCCGGTGCGACCCGCCCTGTGACGTGGTTCCCGCGATCACGAACGATGCCCACAGCGTCTGGTTGTCGCGACCGAGTCCACGACCTGAATAGTGTCGCGCCGGAGTGGCAGTGATGCTGAGCGAGGCGTTGATTCCACCTACCTTGGCGGACTCGCCCCAGTCCAGTTCGACGATGCGTGCCGGCGCAACGCCCCAACGCTCGAGATGCGCGCCGACGCCGAGCGGCACCACGAAGCGCAAGCAAGGCTGGTTCGGATCGTTGGCGAGCGCCCGAACGGCATCCATGTCGAGATGATCGTAATGATCGTGTGAAATTACGACGGCGTCGAGTGGCGGAACATCGCCGATTGGGAGCGGCGGGGCGTGGAAGCGGCTCGGTCCGACCAGCCTGGACGGAGAGGCGCGCTCTGCCCAGACGGGGTCGAGCAGAACGCGTGCGCCATCGATCTCCACCAGCGTGGTGGCATGGCCTAGCCAAGTCGCGCGCAGCCCAGAGGGAGGCGGCTGCGTAAAGTCGGCTCGTGTGAGGCGCCTGACAGGTATCGCCTTCGGCGGCGTGCGTTGTTCGCCGCCTGCCACCTGCCGCCATGCCGTATTCAACATGCTGTTCGGTAGCATTTTGGCGGTTGGAACCGAGTTCTCGAATGCGCCGTCTTTTGCAGACCCGCGCCATTGTGGCGATCGGATTATGCGCTGGAGCCGTTCGCCAGAGGGACGAGCACCGAACGCCGCGAGCCAGTCAGTCGAACCCACCAGCACACCGACACCAAGGACACCCAGCACGCCCGCAACCTTCGCCGTCTCACGAAGCGGCGTCTTCAACGGCCCGTCATGCTTTCGAGATGGCAACGTCATGACATCAGGACGCCGCCATTGACGGAGATAGTCTGCCCGGTCACCCAGCCCGCGCGCTCGGACAGCAGCCATTCGGTGCAGGCGGTGATGTCTTCAGGCTTGCCGACCCGGCCAACCAGTGTCTGCGCCGCTACTTGGTCTACCATCTTGGCGCTGTCGCCGTAGCCGCCCGCCTCAAAGAACTCGGTATCGGCGACGAAGCCAGGTGCGATGGCATTGACGGTGATGCGGCGCTTTCCCGCGCGTCGGGCAAGATCGCGCGCATAGCCGTGGAGCGCCGCCTTGGCGGTGGCATAGGGGCCGCCTTGGCCATCGAGGCCAGCGGTCGAACCGATCAGGATGATCCGGCCGTCCTCCACCATTTCGGGCAGGACCGCTTCGATCAGCAGCACCGCGCTGAACAGGTTCTTGCCCAGCGCCTCGGACCATGCGCCTTCGATCGCGGCAACCGAATTGCCGGGTTCCTTAAAATCCCCCTGGCCGCCGGCGGTGGCGACGATGGCGCGCACAGCCTGTTCACCAATTGACCCGACGATCGCCTCGACGTCGGCCGTGAGCGACAAGTCGCCCGTGGCAATCGAAACCAGCGCCGCGTCCGCGCTCAGCGATGCGGTTTGCTCAAGCGGTTCCCGGCGCCGCCCGACCGCGAGAACGGGTCGCCCTGCCGCGACAAGCGACAAGGCAATATGACGGCCCATGCCGCTGCCGGCGCCGGTGACGATCGTAAGAGACATGCCGCTATCCTTCTTCGGTTCGATGATCGTTCGTGCCTTTGGGGTCAGAGCAGCCCGGCCGGGGCGATGGTGCGTCCGCCGTCGACATTCAGTTCGGCCCCAGTGATGAAGCCGGCATCGTCGGACAGCAGGAAGACCACCGCGGGCGCGACGTCCCCGGGCTGTCCGACGCGGCCGAGCGGCACGATCTTGCCCATCGCCCAGGCACCCAGCTTGGTCACCACATTGCGGATCATGGGCGTGTCGATCGGACCGGGGTTGACGAGATTGACGCGAATGCCGTCCGACGCGAGTTCGGCCGCTGCGGTTCGTGTCATACCCGCTATCGCCGCCTTGGTGCCGGAATAGGCGATGGCCAGGGGCGCACCGCGCACACCGGCTTCCGAGCCGATGTTGACGATGGCGCCGCCCTTGGCGCGGCGCATCGCCGGGACGACGTGCTTCATGCCAAGCAGCTGGCCGAGCTGGTTGGTGCGGATGCCCGCCATCACCGTCTCCGCCTCGATGTCGGTCACCTTGCCGGTGATCGTCACGCCGGCGTTGTTGACGAGGCCAGTGACCTTCCCGAATGCCTGTTCGGCCCGCTCGACGATCGCCGCCCACTCCGCCTCAGAGCCGACATCGTGCCGCTGGAAGATGGCCCGTCCTCGCAAGTCGGCCTCGATTGCGCGACCATTCTCCTCGTTGCGGCCGCCGAAGACGACCTGCGCACCGCATTCTACCAGCAGGCGCACCTCCGCTTCGCCCTGGCCGCCGGTAGCGCCGCTGACGATCACCACCTTGTCGTTCATGTCGATCATGTCTGGTCCTTTGAAACGATGGGCCGGGGCAGCGCCGCGTAGGTCGCGGCCGTGAGATCGGCGATCGACCGCTCGCCGCCTTCGAGGGTCCACTGCCGCGCCGCGATTCGCAGGCCGCCGATCGCGATTGCCGCGGCCATGGCGGCCGCCAGCGGGTCGCCACCGTGCGCCACGATGGCGGTGGCGACCATGTGCTCCCACACCTGGTACTTCTCGTGAGCGCGCGCCTTCAGCGACGGCGTATCCTCGATCAGGCGACCGACCTTCAGCGATACGGGATGGACGTCGCGATGGGCGTTGATGTGCCCGAGCACCGCCTCCGTCGCCGCGGTGACCGGATCGGTCGCGCAGCGTGCGGGATCGATCCGAGCCACCAGCGCCGGCCCGGTCGTCACGGTCCAGGCGAGAACGATATCCTCCTTGGTCGGGAAGTCGCGGAAGATCGTGCGGCGTGCGACCCCCGACGCCTGCGCGATCATGTCCATCGTCGTGCCCGCGAAGCCATGCGTGAGGTACAAGTCGATCGCGATGTCGATCACCGATTGGCGACGAATGGCCGCTTTTTCCGCCACGGCGCCAGTCGGGGTCATGCGGCGTGCATCTCCACCGGTCCGCCCCGCGCCACGGCGGCTGCGAACGCAGGACGCGCCTCCAACCGGTCGAGATAGGTGCCGAGCGTCGGGTAACTGCGAAAATCCTGACGGGCCGAAGCGGCACGCATCACGAACCACATCTGGATGTCGGCTGCGGTAAGATCGTCACCGAGCACGTATGCCCGATGATCCAGCAGCGCGGCGAGCTGGTCCAGCACCTCTGCACCGGTCGGTCCCGGTATCCACCGGATTGCCTGCGGCACCTCGGCACCCATCGTCTCGATCAGGTCGACCGTCAACGCCGGCATCGCCGTGGCCTCGGCCATGTGCATCAGCATGGCGTGACGGGACCATGCGTCAGTGCCGGGTTCCGGTTGCAGGCGACCGCCGGCATATCGATCCAGGATGTGAGCGATGATCGCGCCGGATTCAGACAGCTCCAAGTCACCGTCGACGATTGCAGGCGCCTTGCCGAACGGGCTATGCGACGTGAGGGCAGACCCACCTCGCATCGTGACCGGATCGCGCTCGTACGTCTCAAGCGCATAGGGCAACTCGAGCTCCTCCATCAGCCAGAGGATGCGGTGAGAGCGACTGGCACGAAGATGGTGGACGGTAATCATGCCATCCGTAATGGCACTTAGTGCCAAAAGTTCCCGCCTCGTCTCCGCCCCCGCTTAAAACAGCGACACCGATCTTCCCGATGGAGAACGTGATGTGGGAAGAAATCTCGCCGATCGTACCCACAGGCGTCCGGGGCACCCGCTTCCCCAAAATCTTTAAGAATGCACTTTCTCGAAACGGCTAGGTGAGAGCGGGGCATCGGGAAAGTCGTGAGGTTCCAAAGGCAGCAAGATTCGGGAAAATGACTGGCATGGCATGAGAACGCCCGAGATGGACCATCCGGCGGTCAGCCGCTGGGCGGCTGACAAGACCCATCTGTGGACGCCCCTTCGGTTGCAAGCGGTATTTGGGAATTCTGACACACGGTCGGATGCTGCCATCTGTCCGGCCTGTAATGCAGCGTAAGCTGCTGGCCCGTATGGGAGTTCGCGGACCGGAACCACATCACAATCGCGTGCTCTAGACACGATGGGTCTACCTGGTTCTTCCGGCCCCGTCTCGCCGACTGTCGTGCCATACCCTCCTTCGACCGACTGCGCCCTCCGACGCCTCTGGTCCGCCTCGGCTTACGCCGTGACTGCGACCGGAGCTCTATAATCCTCTTGCCTCACCAGCAACGCCCAGACTGTGCGTGCCATCTTGTTGGCGAGCGCGACCGTGACCAGCATGCGGGGCTTCCTGGCCAGCATGCCCTCAAGCCATGAGCCCGCCGGCGCCCCGCGCTTGCTCGCCTGAAGCACGACTGCGCTGGCCCCGATGATGAGGAGGCGCCGCAGCGTTCGCTCGCCCATTCGCGAGATCGCGCCGGACTTCTGCTTGCCGCCGGTCGACGCCTGCTTCGGGACCAGCCCTAGCCAGGCGGCGAAGTCGCGGCCCTTCGCGAAGGTCTCGGCCGGAGGCGCTATTGCGGCGATAGCGGTCGCCGTGATCGGTCCGACACCCGGGATGGTCATCAGCCGCCGCGCCACCTCGTCCTCGCGAGCGCGACGCGTGATCTCCTTGTCCAAGGCCGCAATCCGCTTGTCGAGATCGGCGAGCATGTCGACCATCATCGTGAACATTGGTCGCGCCGCCTCGGGCAGCGTTTCTCCTATCTCGCCACCGTCGAGCAGGTCTGCCAGCATCGCGAGGTGCGCCGCCCCCTTGGACGCAACCCAGCCGTATTCGGCCAGATGCCCTCGGATCGCATTGCCGAGCTGAGTGCGCTGCTTCACCGCTAGGTCGCGCGTACGGAACACCAGCGCTGCTGCCTGCTGCTCCTCGCTCTTCACTGCCACGAACCGCATGTTCGGTCGCTGTGCCGCCTCGCAGATCGCCTCGGCATCCACCGCATCATTCTTGTGCCGCTTTACGAATGGCTTCACGTACGCTGGCGGAATCAGCCGCACCTCGTGCCCCATCGCCCGCAGCTCGCGCGCCCAGTGATGCGCACCGCCACATGCCTCCAGCGCCACCAGGCAGCGAGGCTGCGCTGCGAAGAAGTCGAGCAGCTTGCCGCGGGTCAGCCTGCGGCTGAAGACCATCCCGCCACGCTCATCGGCACCATGCGCGTGGAAAATGTGCTTGGCGATATCCAGACCAATCGTGGTAACCTCTGACACGGACGCCTCCTTCAGTGGTGTTCAACACCTCCACTCTGGCACATCAATGCCGTCGGGGGGCGTCCACCCCATCACAAACAGAGTTGGCGCCACTTAGTGCGCCTCCCGAAGTTAGCCGTTCGTTCATCGGCGCGCTTGATTGCTTTTGGCATCCAACGTGTCGGATCGCACGACGTTAAAGTGGTTAAGCACCCACGCCGCAGTTCGACCGGTTTGGAAAGTGATCGTCAACGCCGTCCTTACGATAGTTCGATCACATGAGCATGGACTGCTGGGCCGATATGCCCGCGGTCGCGCCCTGCCATATCGCCGTCGTAACTGACGCCATCAGCGGGTTTGCAAGGTCACCGGCAGCGTAGATGCCAAGTATGCTGGTTTCCCGCCGCTCGTCCACTTTAAGGACGATGCCGAAGGGGGTACCAACCGTGTCGAGTCCCAGTGGTTCATGAAGGCTCGCCGCCGGCTTGTTGCGTGGATGTGCGAACACGATGTCTACGTCGACTTCGGGCGCGCTATCGGGCCAGACGGTGGCGCCATGGCCCTCTCGACGAGTGATTTCGGCGATCCTGCCATCGACAACGGGCACATTGCGGCGCGCGAGGTCGGCTCGGACTTCGGACGAGATGTCGTGCGCGTCCGAGAAGACAGTCAGTCGGTCGGTCCAGTCGCGGAATAGCCTGACATAGTTGTGAGCCTGCGGGCCGGACCAGATAAGACCCCAGTGCCGGTCGGCGACTTCGTAGCCGTCGCAATAGGGGCACGGAACGATCGCCGTGCCCCAGTTCTCGGCGAAGCCGGAAACGGCGGGCATCTGGTCAACCAGGCCGTAGCTCAGGATCAGGCGGCGTGCCCTCAAGCTTGCACCATCATCGGTGAGAACGGAAAAATCGTCGATAACACCGGAAACGCTGTCGGCCCGGGCATCGATCAGCCTGATCGTGGGATAACGCACCAGCTGCTGCCGCGCTTCGGCCAGGATCGACATCGGCGGCTTGTGATCGTGGCCGAGGAGACCATGCGAATGGCCGGCGAAGCGGTTGCGCTGCAGGCCAGTATCGAGAACGGTGACAGCGCGGCGAGCTCGTCCGAGCTGCAGCGCAGCAGCGAGCCCGGCAAAGCTCCCGCCGATGATGATGACGTCATCCATAGGAATGCGCTCCTATCCTTGTAGATCGATGATCAGTTGTCGTACTGCAGGTGCTTCAACGAGTTCGATGCTCGAAGATTAGCAATGTGGACGTGGCAGTCGCGCACAATTTGCCTGCCGCATCGTGGAGTGTCGCTTCAGAAAAGGCTGCGCGACCACCGATGGAAATCAGACGGCCGACCGCCCGGATGGTACCGCTGCGGTCGGAAAGGGGCCGCAGGAACGACACCTTTAGTTCCAGCGTCGTATATGCCTGGCCCGGCTTTAGCGCGGTATGCACCGCGATACCGCAGGCACTGTCTAGTATGGAGGACGTATAACCGCCGTGAGTAAAGCCCATCGGGTTGTAGGATGAGCCATCGGGCGTCGCCTCGAAGACGGCGTGCCCATGGCCAGCCTCGATCAGCGATATACCGAGCTTGACACCGAAAGGTGGTTGTCGGCCGGATGCGAGCAAAGCGCGCACTTGATCCAGGCCAGAAAGTGCGTCCTCTTTCGTTTCGGACACGTCTCGTCCCTCCAGATGTTGGCTTGATATCAGCGGCTGGCGAGTTGCGGCGGGCTCCAGCCGCCACCCAGCGCGCGAAACGATGCCACGGCGCCACGACTGGCAGCAGCGCGTGCTAGAATCGCGCTGTTTCGGGTTTCCAGCAGTCGCCGGTCCGCATCAAGCACTTCGATCAGGCTGACGACGCCGCCCTTGTACGCGCGATCGGACGTGTCACGGGCGCGGATCAGGGCGACCTCGCCGCTTGAGAGCGTTGCGGCCCGCGCTTCCTGTTGCACCAGGGTGGAGAAGGCGTTCTCGACATCCTCCGATGCCCTGAGGACCGTCAGGCGATACGCCGCGAGTGCTTCGGCGTTGCGGCCGCGTGCCGCCTTGATCTCGGCATCGACGCGACCGAAGTCGAACAGACGCCAGCGGAGCCCCAACAGACCACTGGCTTGCGTCGCATCACCGGAGAAAACGCCCCCGATCGCCGTCGTGGCGGTACCCAGCAGGCCGCTGAGGCTGAACTTGGGATAATATTCCGAGATGGCGACACCGATGCGTGCGTTGCTGGCCGCGAGCGTCCGCTCGGCCGCGATGATATCGGGCCGACGACGCAGCAGCGCTGCCGGCCCACCCGCCGTCGATATCCCGGGAGGGGCGGGTATCGGGGCGGAAACGGCGAATTCGGTCCGACTGGCGCCGGGCTGTGCGCCGACGAGGACGTCGATCGCGTTCATCGCCATATCGAGATCGTTCTGGAGCGCCGGAACGACGGCCTTGACCTGCGCCGCTGCACCTTCGACCTGGCGCAGTTGCAGTTCGGCCGCGATGCCCTTGCGATATTGGAGGGCGATCAGATCGACGAGGCGCTGCTGCGTCCGAGCCTGGTCCTTGGCGACCGCGAGGCGTGCCTGCAGTGACCGGATCAGGATATAGGTGTCCGCGGTCTGGGCGGCGACCGACAGGCGGGCTGCAACGGCACTTGCGGCCGACGCCTCCCAGTCGGCCCGCGCGGCGTCACGTGCCGCATCGCGACCGCCGAACAGGTCGAGCTCCCAACTCGCGTTGAGATCGAGCTGGTAGATTTCGGTCGATCGGTCGAATCCGGGAAACCCATTCGCGATCCGGCCCACCGGTGTTTCGAGGGACTGGTAGTTCCCGCCGACCTGACCCGACACGGTAGCCGACGGCAGCAGCGCGGCGTTGGCGTTCTTCAAGGCCGCGCGTGCCTGCAGTACGCGTGCGCGGGCCTGTTGAAGATCGAGGTTCTGCGCCAGCGCGCGATCAACGAAGCTGACCAGCAGGGGATCGTCGAACGACCGCCACCACGCCGTCATGTCGACGGCCGCGGCACCGGCCGGGCGACCCTCGACGGCCGCCGCACCGACGAAGCCGGCGGGGGCGTCGGAGACCGGGGCAACATAGGCCGGGCCCGTCGCGCAGCCGCTCAATGCGAGCGCGAGCACGAGCGTAGAGGCTGTTGTTCCGCAGTCCGGCATGATCGACTTTCCCATTTATGACCGATGTACTGATCGGTCATAGGTTGTTAATCCGGGCGTCGCCGTTATGCTGCACCAATGACGACCGTTTCCATCGCCGAGGCTCCGAACCGCGGCCCGGCCGAACATGCCGTACGCGATCAGATCATCGAAGCCGCAAACGAATGCTTTGCCCGTTATGGATTTCAGAAGACGACGGTATCCGATCTCGCCAAGTCAATCGGCTTTTCCAAAGCGTACATATATCGCTTCTTCGAGTCCAAGCAGGCGATCGGAGAGGCGATCTGCCAGTCACGCCTCGACATCATCATCGGCAGCGCACGATCTGCGATGGCAGAGGCTACGGGCGCGAATGATCGGTTCCGGCGGATGTTTCGTACGGTTACCAACCTGGGCGTAGAACTGTTCTTCGACGACCGGAAGATATACGAGGTAGCGGCGCTGGCCGCGTCCGAGGACTGGAATTCCGCTCGATCCTATACGCAGATGCTGATGTCGATAATCGAGGACATCGTCAAGGAGGGCCGGGAAAGCGGCGAGTTCGAGCGCAAGACGCCCTTGGACGAGACGTGTCGATCCATCTTCTACGCGATGATGCCGTTCACAAATCCCCTTCACCTCGAACGAAACCTCGCCTTGGTACCCGACGGGCAGAACGAGGTGGCGAGCCTCATCCTTCGCAGCTTGGCCCCCTAAAATTCCTATGACCGATTGACATATTGGTCACAGAAATACAGTTGAAGCCTTCTTCATTGAAGGAACGCACGTGTCGACTCGTCATTCCGGTGTCGCCCTGGCGGGCATAACGCTCCTGTCCGTCATGCTGTCGGCGTGCGGAAAGCAGCAGGAGGATCCACGCACCCTGCCCCCGCTGGTGCGGGTTTCGACACCAGCGCTGGCTGGCAGCGCAACGCGCGAGTTCACGGGCGTCGTAGCTGCCAGGGTGCAGAGCGACCTCGGGTTCCGCGTCGGCGGCAAGGTCGTCCGGCGCCTCGTTAACGCCGGCGAGACGGTTCGCCGTGGCCAGCCGTTGATGCGGATCGACAGCGCCGATCTCGCATTGGCGACCCGGGCGGCGGTCGGGACCGTCGATGCGGCCCGCGCCCGCGCGATCCAGGCGGCGGCGGACGAACGGCGATATCGCGACCTGGTCAGCGCGGGGGCAGTATCGGCATCGGCCTACGACCAGGCGCGGGCCGCCGCCGACAGTGCGCGCGCGCAGCTCGCGTCCGCGCAGGCCCAAGCCGGCGTGGCGCGGAACGAGGCGAATTACACGGTGCTCCTCGCCGACGCCGACGGCACCGTCGTCGAAACGCTGGCCGAACCGGGGCAAGTCGTCACCGCGGGCCAGATCGTCGTGCGCATCGCCCGATCGGGACCGCGCGAGGCGATGGTGCAGTTGCCGGAAACGCTGCGCCCGGCGATCGGCTCGGTGGCGAGGGCGCGCATCTTCGACGGGGCGACCGGCACCGCAACCCTGCGCCAGCTGTCCGATTCCGCCGACCCGGCGTCGCGTACGTTCGAGGCCCGCTACGTCCTGGGGGCGCAGGCCGCGCGCGCGCCATTGGGATCGACCGTCACCATCGCCACCGAGTCCGCCGGACGGACCGCCAGCACGGAGGTGCCGCTCGGCGCGCTGTACGATCTCGGGCGCGGCCCGGGCGTGTGGGTGATCCGCGACACGAAGCAGCCGACCATCGCCTGGCAGCCCGTCCAGGTCTCGGCCGTCGGCGAGGAAACCGCGACCATCGTCGGCGGTCTGAAGGACGGACAGCGCTTCGTCGCCATGGGTGCGCACCTGCTCCATCAGGGGCAGGCCGTCCGCATCGCAGCGCCCGCACCGGGAGCCGCACGATGAGCGACCGCGCCGAAGATACCAACCATGGCGGCGCGGACGCGAAACCCGGCCGGTTCAACCTTTCGGCGCTGGCCGTCCGCGAACGCTCGGTTACCTTGTTCTTCCTGATTGCCATCATCGTGGCAGGCGTCGTCGCTTTCACCAAGCTGGGCCGGGCCGAGGACCCCAGCTTCACGATCAAGGTGATGACCATCGTCACCGCATGGCCGGGTGCGACCGCGCAGGAGATGCAGGATCAGGTCGCCGAGCCGCTGGAGAAGCGGATGCAGGAACTGCGCTGGTACGACCGCAGCGAGACCTTCACCCGGCCCGGCCTTGCCTTCACCACGCTGACGCTGAAGGACACCACCCCGCCCGCCGAGGTCGAGGGCCAGTTCTACCAGACGCGCAAGAAGATGTCGGACGAGGCCCCGCGGCTGCCGCGCGGCGTCGTCGGGCCGTTCGTCAACGACGAATATGCCGACGTGACCTTCGCCCTCTATGCGCTGAAAGCGAAGGGCGAACCGCAGCGGCTGCTGGTGCGCGAGGCGGAACGGCTTCGCCAGCGGCTGCTCCACGTGCCCGGCGTCAACAAGATCAACATCGTCGGCGAACGTCCCGAACGGATCTACGTCGAATTCGCAGAGGAGCGCCTCGCCACGTTGGGCGTCTCGCCGCGCGCGATCTTCGATGCGCTGACGCGCCAGAACCTCATTACGCCCGCCGGCTCGATCGAGACCAAGGGGCAGCAGGTCGCGATCCGCCTCGACGGCGCGTTCGATGACCTGTCCAAGGTGCGCGACGTTCCCGTGGTCGTCGGCGAGAAGACGTTCCGCCTGTCCGAGATCGCCAGGGTCGAGCGTGGTTACGAAGACCCCGCCAGCTTCATTGTCCGCCACCAGGGCGAACCGGCCCTGATGCTGGGCGTCGTGATGCGCGACGGCTGGAACGGCCTCGAACTCGGCAAGGCGCTAAAGGCGGAGGTCGACGCGATCAGCGGCGAGCTGCCCACCGGCATGACGCTGGCCAGCGTCACCGACCAGTCGGTGAACATCAGGGAATCCGTCGACCAATTCATGCACACCTTCCTGGAAGCGCTCATCATCGTGATGGTGGTGTCGCTCATCAGCCTCGGCTGGCGGGTCGGCATCGTCGTCGCCGCGGCGGTGCCGCTGACGCTGGCCGTGGTGCTGGTCGTCATGTGGGCGACGGGCCGTGCGCTCGACCGCATCACGCTTGGCGCGCTAATCCTCGCGCTCGGCCTGCTGGTCGACGACGCGATCATCGCCATCGAGATGATGGTGGTGAAGATGGAGGAGGGATATGACCGTATCCGCGCCTCCGCCTATGCGTGGAGCCACACCGCCGCGCCGATGCTCGCCGGTACGCTGGTGACCGTCATCGGCCTCATGCCCGTCGGCTTCGCGCAATCGACCGCGGGCGAATATGCCGGCAACATCTTCTGGGTCGTCGGCTTCGCGCTGATCGCCTCGTGGTTCGTGGCGGTGATCTTCACGCCCTACATGGGCGTCAAGCTGCTGCCGGACATCGAGCCGGTCGAAGGCGGGCACGCCGCCATCTACCAGACGCCGCGCTACCAGAAGGTCCGAGGCTTCGTCGCCTGGGCGGTTCGGCGCAAGGTCGCGGTCACCCTGGCGGTGCTCTGCCTGTTCCTGCTGTCCGGCGCGGGCATGGCGCTGGTCAAGAAGCAGTTCTTCCCCGCCTCCGATCGCCCGGAGGTGCTGGTCGAGGTGCAGATGCCCAAGGGCACCGCCATCGCCCAGACCGGCGAGGCGGCGAAGCAGGTCGAAACCTGGCTGCGCAAGCAACCGGAGGCGAGGACCGTGTCGACCTATATCGGTCAGGGCGCACCGCGCTTCTTCCTGTCGCTGTCGCCCGAACTGCCCGACCCCTCGTTCGCCAAGATCATCGTGCTGACGCCCGATCAGGACGCGCGCGAAGCGCTCTCGCTCAGGCTGCGCCGCGCCGCCAGCGACGGCCTCGCCCCCGCGGCTCGCATCCGCGCGACCAAGCTGACCTTCGGCCCCTATTCGCCCTTCCCGGTCGCCTTTCGGGTCAGCGGACCCGACCTGGCGAAAGTGCGCGACATTGCCACAGGGGCGCAGGCGGTCATGCAGGCTGACCCTTCGATGCGCACGGTCAATGCCGATTGGGGCGACCGTGCGCCGGCGCTGCACTTCGTGCTGGACCAGGATCGCCTGCGCGCGCTCGGCCTGACATCGGGCGACGTCGCCGACCAGCTCCAGTTCCTGCTGACCGGCGTGACCGTCAGCCAGGCGCGCGAGGACATCCGCACCGTCGACGTGGTGGCGCGCTCGGCAGGCAACGACCGGCTCGATCCCGCGCGGATCGGCGACTACGTGCTGACAGGCGCACAAGGGCAGCGCGTGCCGGTCAGCCAGCTGGGCATACTCGAGGTGCGGATGGAGGACCCGATCCTCCAGCGCCGCGACCGCCTGCCGACGATCACGGTGCGTGGCGACATCGCCGATGGCCTCCAGCCGCCCGACGTATCGACCGCGATGCTGGATAAACTGCAGCCGCTGATCCGGCAGCTGCCCACCGGCTACAGGATCGACATAGCCGGCTCGATCGAAGAGTCCGGCAAGGCGAACGAGGCCCTGGCGCCGATCTTCCCGATTATGATCGTGCTCATGATGATCGTCATCATCCTCCAGGTCCGCAGCCTGTCGGCAATGGCGATCGTGCTGCTGACCGCGCCGCTCGGGCTGGTGGGCGTGGTGCCGACCCTGCTGCTCACCGGCCAGCCCTTCGGCTTCAACGCCATTCTGGGCCTGATCGCGCTGGCCGGCATCCTGATGCGCAACACGCTGATCCTGATCGGCCAGATTCACGACCACGAACGCGACGGCATGAACCCCTATGATGCCGTGGTGGAAGCGACCGTGCAGCGGTCCCGCCCGGTCATCCTGACGGCCCTGGCGGCAGTGCTGGCGTTCGTGCCGCTCATCAGCTCGGTATTCTGGGGATCAATGGCGGTGACGCTGATCGGCGGCACGCTGGGCGGCACGATCCTGACGCTGCTGTTCCTGCCCGCGCTCTATGCCCTATGGTTCAGGATCAAGGCACCGACCGACAAAGAGCGTCCCGAGGACCCCGCCCTCACCCCGGCGCATGCATAAGGAACGGCCAACGCTAAGGAAGACATGCGCGATAGCTGCACGGGTGAGTTTTGACCCATATTCGGTCGTTCGCGGGGCCATTGCGGCCGCCCAGCTTCAGACGTTCATTCATCCTAGCTCGGCGCACTGACGATACAGTCGTCGAATGGCGAGAAGTGGGACTTACCCTTCATTCCTGACGGCGGCGGCGAACGACAGCTTCCGGCAGGAGCGGACCTTCAGGCGTTCGCCGTGCCATAGCTGCGAATGAGTAAGCCTGGCCGACAGGTGGCCGACTGCTTTCAGGCACAGGCGCCAAAAAGCGGATCTTCGTCCAGCAAGCTGGCGTATCCGAAACGACCCGTATGCGCACATTAAGGTCTAATTGACGTCTCTCCACCATGCGACATTCCTTGATGCGGCGAGCTGGCGCATAGCAGACCATGGGTGAAACGAGACGAGGCACGAGCCGTTGCATGTGCTCGGCGTCCGCTCCAAACACTTCACCATGGACGACGTCGCGGTCCCCCTCGAAACGCAATTCGCTTCGCTGTTCCCGCTGGAGTTCCACCTGACGGGTGTTCCACTCTCGCTTCAGGCCAAGGCGTCGTCGAAGGAAAGGTGGAAGAGCACCATCGCCGAAGCCGCGCGCCGACGGGCGGAGGATACGGTCGACCTCGTCTGGCTGGAGGACACACCACTGGCCGTTACGATCTTCTACTTCCCCACGGCACCGATGGCAGGCGACGTCGACAACATCGTAAAGCCAATCCTCGATGCTCTGAACGGGCAGGCCTACCTAGACGATCAGGTGGTGGAGAGGATCGTCTCCCAGAAGTTTGAACCCGACACGGACTGGTCTTTCGGAGCGCCGACCGGTCAACTGGCGGCGGCGCTGGACACCATCTCGGCCGCCGGCGAACGGCAGCCGGTCGTATACATCCGGATCGATGATGATCTGAGCTGGAGGACACAACCATGAGCGCAGCTCGACATGAAGAGAGCCAGGCGGAACTCGATCTGATCGGCTCGTTGCGACAACAATACGAAGCGAAGGGCTTCTCGTTCGAGGTCGCACCCAACCGGCAGGATGTGCCAGAGTTCCTTGGATCGTACGTGCCCGACGCAATTGCGCGCAGGGGCGACGAATACGTCGCGATCGAGGTCAAGAAGAGCCGCAGCCGGGCAAGCGAATTGACACTCCAGCAGATCAGGTCGCGATTCGAAGGGCAGCCGAATTGGAAGTTTGCGGTCGCTTACGTTGCCGAGGATCCCCTGAAGACTTTGACGATCAAGTCAGCCACGGTGCCGGCGATACGCCGTCAGGTCGATGAAGTGCGCACTCTAGCGGAGCAGAGCCATCACAGAGCTGCGTTCCTCCTGGCGTGGTCCCTGCTCGAGTCGACGCTTCTCCACATCGAAGCCGAGCAGGAGGCGCGTCCCCGAACTCCGGGTAGTGTCCTGCAGGCGCTCGCCATGCTGGGGCGCATCGAGCCCGAGACGGAACGGCGGCTCCGCCCCTTGATCCTTGTGCGCAACGCAGTCGTCCACGGCGACTTGGCGGTGGAACCCACGGCAGCCGACGTGTCGCTCTTGGTGTCCGCGATCGAAGAGGCACTCTCGGACGCATGAGCGACGCCGGCGCGAGTGCCGATCGCCCACGACCTCGTCTGTTCCACCGACAATGCGTCTTAGGACGCGCGCAGGAGCCTCTAGTCCATGGGCACGTCGATCGAGCTGACGGTGTGCGGCGTATCCCTCAGCTACGCGAAGAACCACATGGGCCTCGACTTCGGATACCTGTTCCAGGACGCGGATCTCACCCGCCGACCCTGCCGCGGCATCGACTACGAGTATTACCGCGAACATCCCGAAACCATGGCGGACTTGATCGAGAGCGAGCTCACCTTCGTCCGCGCGCTTTGTCGCGTCATTCCCAGGCTGAACGTGCTGGGACATTCGCTCGAGGGCGCCCGTGCGGAATATGAGGCGGTGATCGCCGAAGCCGCCTCGCTCGACGATCCGGAACCCGACACGGACCAAGAGCGATATCTCAGCTTCGAGGAGTTCTGCCACCTCGCCAACCTCCTACCTTTGACGGAGCTTTCGGATCGCTTTGTCGATCTACCTAGCGACGAGCGGGAAATTGAAGCGCAGGGGCGCTTCGCCGCGCACGCCGGGCTCTTCGCCCGCCTGCCGCTGACCGACAACTCCGACCTATACTGGTCCGAGGCGAGCTATGTGTCCGCTCGACTGTGCATCCTAAGCGCATCGTCGATGCTGCTGATCTTCGCGCTCAACCCTGAGAATGCGCGTGCCGAGGTCATGTGGCAGTTCGGCGACATCGTTAATGCAGGGTGGGTGGCACGCGACGCCTTCGTGGCCGGTGCGCGGCGAAACCAAGCGATCCTGGTGGCGACCGAAGGCGCCTCCGACGCGCGCATACTGCGCCGCGCGCTCGACCTCCTCCGCCCAGACGTCGCCGACTTCTTCCGCTTCATCGACGGTGAGGAGCGGCATCACTTCTGGGGAACGGGCAACCTCGTCAAATTTGCGGAAGGGCTGCTGCGGATCGACATCCACAACCAAGTGCTCTTCGTGCTCGACAACGATGCGGAGGGGGTCGATGCGCACCGCAGGCTCGGCGAGTTGAACCTGACGGGCAATCTCCGAGCAATGATGCTGCCGGCAATAGAGGAACTCCGCAGCTTCCCGGCGCTCGGTCCGGAAGGCCTAGCCGAAGTTGACATCAACGGACGGGCGGCGGCGATTGAGTGCTATCTCGATCTCAACCTGCCTGGCTACCCGCCGGCGCGCGTGATCTGGACTAACTACAAAAGAGAGCTCGGCATCTGGCAAGGTGTACTCGAGCATAAGGAGTCCTACGACCGGCACTTCATGAGTCAACATGTGGCAATCATTACCTCGGGCGCCTACGATGCCTCCAAGCTGACGCAGGTACTCGACGCGCTGATCTTAGAAGCGTGTCGACTCGGCAGCCGATCTGACTGACGGTCTAGAGGAGCGACGCTGCAGTTCGAGATGTTGCTTGTGCAGGCCGGCGTATCGATAGTCGTCATCACTAACGGCGCCCTGCTACTGCTCGGAACGACTCCGCTTTGCCTAAGACGATGGAGGAGCAACTTCGTGTGATCGTCTCTGATTAGCTGATCAGCGATAAACTGGATCTACACGAATTGCCAGAATGGCTTGGCCACGCCTCAAAAGGGATGGGCCGTCATGCATCATTCCTGCAGACCGCTGCATGGGCGAACGTCAGCTTTCGAGATCAGCTTCGGGGCGGATCGATGACTGAGTTTGGCGCACTGCCGTCCGGCCCCTAGCGGCATGCGAATGACCGGTTTCGGCTTTAGCCGACGTTCGAGCTTCGGCCACGGATGGCCTGAACTGGTCGAGAGCCGCCGCCAGCTTCGCGGCGGTGCCGACTCACATGCGGTCTTTCGCTGCCGTTATCGGCCTAATCAGGGTCGGCTTGAGTCGGCCACGATCCACCCAATTGCCATGACCACCTTTGTCGATCGCATAGGCCATTCATGAGAAGCGCACCTGCATCTCGCTGCCAAGCCCCTCGGCGAGGTCGCGCAGTTAGGCGGCCTTGGCGGCGACCGCCGCTACCTTCAACCCACCGCCGATGATCGCGAGGCATTGTTCCGTCATAGTCGGCCTTACGACGGCTCGCGCCGGTACGGTAGGTAGGGCTCGCCGGTCACCTGCCGCAGGTCGACGGACAGTTCGAAGCGGAATTGCGAAGATTGATCGTTCCAGTCCGCCGGGCGCTCGCAGTGCGCGACGGCATAGCCGGCAGGATCGATCCAGCTGAGGCCATCGTCGGTTGAAAGCGGCAGGACGCTGAGCCGGCGTACGACATAGTCGCGTGCCGATCGCTCGAGCCGCACGTCGAGCACCATCTCGCGTGACGCGCGAAGCACCGGCACCCGCGGTCGGCGCGATTCGACCCAGTCGCTAACGCGGCGAGGGTCGATCTTGTCATTTGGCGCAGTGTCACCGTCGAGCTGCGCATAGTATTCCTGCGCATCCGCTTCCGCCTGCGCACGGTCGCGCGCATTGCCGCGCGCCAGCAGGAAGGCAGCGACCGGGTCCAGCGTGCCCCAGTTGACCAGCTCCTTGAGCCAGAATCCAATCCACGGCAGTCCGCTGCGAGGCCAGTCGTCCATCGTGAGCGCGTCGACCGGGCCCGCCGCATCGCCTTGATCCATGAGCACGCCTACGAGGCTGCCTAGGCCCCAATTGCCGCGATAAATGAAATTCTCGGACACGAAGGCAAACCAGGGACCGAGTTCCTTCGGCTTGGGCTGTTTTTCAAGGCTTGTCTTGAACAGCCACCAGCGCAGCAGCCTTTCCCAGTCCTCGAACGGCTTGCGCATCCGGCCGAGCTTGGTCGAGATGCGGAATGCAGGCACCTCGCCCAGCAGTGCTATGATCGCCCGAACGAACTGGAACTGTTGCTCGTCGGGTCGGTCGGCATAATTGATGCCAGCGGCCAGGGTTGCGCGAATGTCGGCGACACGGTCGAGAAGGATCGATCCCGAGCGGGGCGGGAGGCTGGTCTTGTAAAGCTGGCGGCGGCGATTGGGGTCGGGATAGAGGCTGGTGATCGCGCGCCCGCGCCCGAGCCAGGTTCGGGCGAGGCGATCCTCCTCGTCCGCTGCGACATGGGCGTAGGTCCGCCGCCACAAAGCGGCCAATTCGGTCTCGAGGTCGGCGGCGCTCAGGCCCGCGCTGCGCATCTGCTCAATTTCCTGGATCGCCGCGATTAACAGCCCGTCGAGCGTGTCCAGCAATTTCTCACTGTCGTCGCCATCGCCATCGCCATCGACGACTGCGGTCTCTTCGAGCCATTCGCCAAACGCATCGTCATCGTCACTGCCGCTGAGTTCCTCCCAAGCGTCGCGCAGACGTTCCAGCAAAATGGCAAGCGCGCTGTTGGCACTGCCTTCCTCGACCGACAGGTCGCCGGTTGAGGCAAGCTCGGTTGCGTCTTTCAGCTCCTCGACAAGCTCCTCATATCCCTCCCAGGTGCGGTTCCAGGCATATTTCCGGCTGCGGGCTCGATATTCACGCTCGGGCAGCACGACGAGGGCATTGCCTTCAGTTGCGACGCCGGGCCGACCGGCGCGGCCGATGAGGTTCGAAAATTCATTGACGGTGAAGAGCGTATTCGAGCGGTGGACGCTGGGGATGAGCAGCGTGTTGACCGGGATATTGACTCCTTCAGACAACGTCGAGGTCGCGATCACGACACGGACATTGCCGCGATCAATCGCCACCTTGAGCCGGCGTGCCAGCAGCCCCGGCATTTGACCGTGATGGACCGCGATTCCGCGCACCAGCAGCCGATATTCGAACGATGCGCTCGTGAAGTAATCCTCGGCGGCAGTGAGGCAGCTCTGCCAGTGGGCATCGTCCTCGGCGACCCACCAGTAATTGGGGAGAGCGATTTCCGCCGCGATCCAAGCGTCAAGCAGATCGGCGCAATTCTCGGCGAAGGAGCTGACGTTTTGGGTCAGCGAGATCATCACCGTCGGCCGGGTGCCGTCGGGGCGCTCGGCGGCGAGATGGAGAGCGGCCCAGAGTGTCGGACCGCGTAGCGATTTCTCGACGCCGAGCGTGCTGTCCACACCGCCGGGGACCGGTGGAAACGGGTTGGGGATATACGGGCGATCATCGCTGCGCTCGTCTTCGAATTCGAGCGTGCGGCCGTCCATCAGGTCATAGCGGATGTCGAATCGACCGCTGCGCGCTACCTCGAGCCGCCCGAGCATCTGCCGGGTGCTGCGATAGGTCGAGCTGATCGGCCCGCCGTCCGCGTCGCTCGATAGCCAAGAGGCGATGGCGGGCGCAGCCTTGGCGGCGACGGCCGAGAGCGCGATAATCCGGAAATTCTTGTCGTCCTGCGCGCGCAGTAGCCGCGCGCTGAGCTGCTCAAGGCGGAGCGCGCGGGAGGTGCCGTCGGTGACGGCATCCGCCCGGTTCGGATCCTGTTCGACCATATGCGCTTCGTCGATCACCACGAGGCGCACGCGATCGAGGAACAATGTCCCGAGATAGCGCAGCAACGCGTCAGCTTTTTCGAAGGTGCAGATGACAACGGTCGGCTGATCGACCTGCACCCAGGCATCGGTCGGCCCCCAGTCGGTGCCGCCGTAAAGGCCGGTCACAACGACCGGTTCGGCTGCGATACCGCGCAAGTCTTCAGCAAAGCGGGTCTCGACTTCGGCGGCGAGCGCGCGTGACGGTACGAGGTAGAGAATGAGATTTTCCGCGAGAAACGGGTTGGCGCGGTGCGCGAACAGTCCCTGAACGGCACCAAGGGTGGCGATGGTCGTTTTGCCCGATCCTGTCGGTGTGCAGAGTACAAAACTGTCATTGCCGGCAAGCCGGTCGATGCCGGCGCGCTGGGCGGGCCAGACCAGGGCGCGGCGATTAACGAAGGCGGCGCGGGCAAACTGCGTCAGAGCCTCGCGAGTACGCGAGTTCGCATCATCAGCGAGTCGCTCGATATGCGGCCAAAGACTCGCATCGACGAAGCGATGGGCAGCGCCAGCGCACAGCCGCGCCAGCAGATAGGAATAGGGATCACGGCTATGCAGATAGCTGTGCGCGAGAGCGTCTAGCTTGGCGAGGGCGCGATCGACCAGCGCCGCTTCGCCGGTGCGCAGATAGGAACAAATGGTGCCGATGCACATGATGACGTGGCGCACGGTCGACACCTCAAGATCGACTAGTCGCGCGCCATCGTCTCCATCACCATCTTCGTCCCAGTCACGATCCTCGTCTTCATCGTCTTCCACGACCCGCAAAACGTGGTCCTCGCCAAGGTCGTGCTGCACCCTCCAGAACGCCTGCACGGCGGTGAGTGCGGCATCGAAGTCGCCGCGCAAGAATTCCCGAAGGATCGTGGAATAGGCTTCGCCGGCCGGCATCATACGCAAATGACCAAGCGCCATGGCCGGATAACCGGCCACCTGATATGCGGCCGCCGACAGCAGATGGATCGGGGCCTCGGCTGGTTTCAGGGCGGCGTGCGAAATCCATTCCAGAACTTCGGCAGCACGCTTGACCGCGGTCGTCCAGGCACGGCCCTCATCCGCGGCGCGTTCGAGCCAGCCGGTTTCGAGCAGCAGGCAGGCCTCGTCGAGCCGTGCGGAAAGCTCAGCCGGGCTGAACGACGGCAGTCCGTCGGCGCCCATGTCGCGCCGAACGCGCTGGCTGTAGAGTTTGGCCTGGAGGGGCGACAGCGCCGAGCCGGCCATGTCCGTCCTGATTCTCGCGGCGATCTCAAGAACAGCTTCGCTTGACATCACGCCCCCCGATACAGCGTGTCGACGAGGCCCTTGAGATCCTCGAGTTGGAATTCCATCGCGTCGAATCGCCGATCAGCGGTGTAGGATGTGTGCGGCGCGTCGGAGGGCAGCCAGCTCACCCGGCTCGCGGGCCGGACCGGCCAATGACCAACGGTGTAGGCGAGGCCATCGCGGCGCTTTGCGGTCCTGAAGCCGTCGCGGTACAGTTCGAGCAGGCGAGCAATCCATTCCTGAGCTGCGTCCGTCTCGTAGTCCGAAAGCAAAGTGATGAGCTCACGAATTCCGCTCGGCCGCCGCGGCCCGGCGGCCAGCTTGCCATGAGCGTCCGAAATCGTCCCGGTATTGCTCGTGGCCAGACATTTCGCTTCTAACGCGAGGACATGGGTGATCTTGCCTTGCGCGTCGAGGCGAAAGGCCAGCGCATCGTCGCCGGTCCGCCCCGGCCGCATTTCTTCCTCTGCGTCAGGGGCGTGCGGCTCCCCCATCAGGAAGCGCTCGTTGATGAGATCAAGATGCTGGAATTCCTGATCGTGAAAACGGAACAGGAAGGCCGGGACATGCCAGTCGGTCTTGCCGAACGCACCGAAATGCTCGACAGCGAGACCCGCAAGCGTCTCGCCGAGATAGCCTTGCAGCGTGATGCGATTGAGCATCGCCGGGTAGTGGGCGGCGGGGTCGTCGACGGGATCGGAAAAGGGCGAGAGATTATCCTCGAAGCCTTTGCGAATGCGGGCGCGAGCGTCGTCAAGCGCCTCCTGGGCGTAGTCAATCAGTTCGTCACGCAGCGCCGCGAAGTTGGCGTTTACCTCGCGCCAGACACGCAGTTGATATTTCCGGTGCGAGCCAGTCACCGGCTGAGCGACAAGCCACGCGTTGAGCGGCCGCAATGTCACACGGCGGAAGCGGATCATCTTTTTTCCACTTGCGCCCGCAACAAATCACCATGCGATAGCATGTGCAACGCCCCCTCCTCACCACCTCATCCTCTGTATTGGGAATTGCACCGACTCGCCAGCAGGACTGAGAGCGCATCCGGTCCATCCCAATGAAATTTGACTGCGGCAGTTCGACCACACGCAATAGGGTGCTTGGTAACTGACATGCGAGCGATGCCGGCTTTCAAGATAGCTCAACGATGGCTCGAACGCCGAAATTGGGGCACGTCGCTGCCGCCGGTTACAAATAACGAACTGTCCGTTGCGTGCGATCAGTGCCGGACGCGGACGGTCAGGTTCCCCCGGGAGGTGACCACTTGGTCGCCGACCTCACATGAACGCATGGCTGCTTACCGCGATCGGCACCCGAAAACGGACTGGCTCCTTCCCACCAGAAATGCCGCTGGTCCGCTTCGGTCGTTAGTGGATGAAACAGCCTCGGGGACGCCGCCAACAGCAGATGCCCAGCGGATTGTAGCCGAGCTGGCGAGCTACCGGACCGGAGGAAGATGGACGTTTGAGCGAGAATCACCCGCCCGCATCCGGCGTATCCTTGGCAACCTTGCGTGCCGCGATCGTCTCGGCGAACCGGGCACGCCGCTCGTCGGACCAGCCGCGGGACACGCCAGCGTCCGAGCGCTTGGCGCGCTGCCGCGGGTTCTTGAGCTCGCGCGTGGGCAGGCTGGCACCGGCCGGCGTGCTGCCCGCCAACTGGTCGTCGATCTCGCCGGCGCGCACGGCTGCCTCGAACGCGTCGAGGATGGCGGGGAACTCGGTCGACGACCAGAAGGTCACCGACTTGCCATCGATGACGATTGGCTGGCCGTCGGCGCGGGTCGGGGTGAACGCCACCACCGAGTTGTTGCCGATCTCGAACCACTTGCCGCCGCGTACCTTCGTCGAAGGGTCGGCGAATGCCTCACGGTTCTTAGCGATACGCTCGAGCACCGGGCGGCGCTCGGCATCCGGATCATGGTGGAAGAGCTTCTCGTTGTCCGGCGAAAGCTTTGCGATGATGTCCTTCAGGGCCATTCTTAGTTCCTCGGGTCGCTGCTTCGCGTCAGGTAACAAGTAGTTCGTGTGGCTGATGAGGCAAGATCGCTGGCGTAGCTTCCGCCGCGAAGACATGACGGCGACGGTGCAACGCTGTACCCCCTCCGCCGTGCCGCGCTTCCTCCACTCCGTCGTCAGTGTCTCCGCGCTGAGGCAGGCTGTCCGTATTGCGATCGCCTGTGCGGTCGCCTTTGCCGCCTATAAGCTTCTCGGTCTCAAGCAGGGCTATTGGGCGGTCTTCACCGTGCTGATCGTGATGCAGGGCTCGATCGGGGGCACGCTGGGCGCGGCGCTCGATCGGCTGCTTGGAACGCTGGTGGGCGCCAGCCTGGGGGCAGTCGGAGCCTGGGCGCACGACGGCGGAATTATCGCGACGGGTGGCGCGCTAGTGATCGTCGCCAGCATCGGCGGCTACGTCGCGGTGCTGCGTCCCCAGCTTAAGGTCGCACCGGTGACGGCGTCCATCATGATGCTGACCATGCCGGCGAACAGCCCAATCGCTACCTTCGTGATCGACCGGGTCGCCGAGATCATGCTGGGCGGACTGATCGGTGTTGCCGCCATGGCGCTGATCCTGCCGGCACGCTCGGGCGCGCTCTTCACCGACCGAGCCGCCGACGTTCTCGACACCATGGACGCCTTGGTCGGCGACATGGCAAACGCCATCAGGAGCGGCACGACGCTGGCGCTCGGGACGACGCTGGTCGCCCTTCGTCCCGCGCTGGTCGGTGTGGAGCAGGCGTTGAAGGACGCCGATCGCGAACATGCCGCCCGGCTGTGGCGGCACGCCATTCCGCCGGCGGTACCGCGTACCTTGTGGCGCATGCGCTCGGATGTCGTGCTTGTCGCCCGCGCACTGAACCCGAGCTTCTCCGATCCCGTCCGCGCATCGCTAGGCGAACCAGCGGCGGCGTTGCTACTTCGGCTTCGCGACGAGATCATTGCCTGCGCCGTGGCACTCAGGGCCAAGCGCCGGGTCGAGCGTGTCGACGTGGCCGGTGCGCGGCAGGTGTTCTCCACCGCGCTGACCGAATTCCGCGTGAGCCCGGCGGGCAACGCACTCGACCTCGACACGGCAGGACACGTGTTCGGGCTGTCGTTCGCGCTGGACGAACTGAGCCGTGATCTCCGCGACCTTGCCGACCGTATCGACGAGATCAACGGCTGACCTCGCTTCGAGGCGGACGGGAGCGCGATGGCGCTGGCATCTCGACGCCCAAGAGGCGCTGTTCGCCCCTGACCGCCCATCAGTCGTTGCGGCATGTTCCCTATACGTTCTACACGGCGCCGATCGACTCGGACGAGAGGACAGGATGCAACACGATCTCCAGCTGCGCACGGCGGCGCGCGCCATCTACGAAGCTTGTTACCCGTCGGACGAGTGGACGCCGGTCGGCTTCGAAGAGGCGGAGCGGTACGGCACCGTGCACTACCGCCAAGCGGTCGACGGCGCATGTCGTGCCAGGCGCGAGTTGGTGGAGGCCGGTGAGCAGTTGCCGCTGTTCGGGGCAGCGTAACAACAGCTGAGCACCGGATCGTACAGCCCTTGCAGCTCTCGCATGCAATCGGACATGTCGCCGCCGCCTGGTCAACACGGTGTGAGCCTGCCCTCAGCCGCTGCACAATCTGCTCGACTAGCGCCGGTAGCAGAGCGACACCGCTGGCAGTGAACGCGGACGGTGAGTCGCCCGCTACGCCCCAGGTGATCCGATCACCGGGGCTCTGGCCGGTGGGAGCAGCAACAGGGCTGCCTCCCGCGGGAGACACCGACATGATCAAGCTCACCGACACGCACGCCATCCTACTCTCCACCGCCTCACAGCGTGACAACGGGAGCGTGCTGCCACTGCCCGACACGATCAAGGCCAGCGGCGGCACCAGCAAGGCGCTGGCTGGTGCTGTCAGTCTAACGCGAACCGCTCTCCACATGATGCATTTGGGTCTTTGAGGGCAGTGGCCTAGCTGGCGAGCACCTGCCACTCCGCCAGCGCGGCGGAGCGTCGTTCCCGGTAGGTCTGTCGATCGGTGAGGTGGCGCTCCAAGCTGAAGTGGTTGTGGACGTTGGCGTGGACAGAGGCAAACTTTTGCAAGCTCTTCATCTGCCGGAAGCGGAGCATCGCTCGCTCTCTTCGTCGGAATGGCAGGTGGCTGTTCTCCACCCGGTTGTTGGCCCAACGGCCTACATCCTGCTTCTCGGCGTTGCCGAGATCGTTCATCGCGGCACGATAGGAGCGCAGGCCATCGGTGGTGATCGCCTCAGGCGCGCCGTGACGCTTTAGCGCCTTCTTCATAAAGGTGAGAGCAGCGGCCTTGTCGCGCTTTCTGGTGACGTAGCTCTCGAGTACCTCACCCTCGTGGTCCACCGCTCGCCAGAGATAGACCATCTCGCCGTTCAGCTTCACGTACATCTCGTCCAAGTGCCAGCGCCAGTGACGAAAGCCCCGCATGCGGCTGACCCGCTTGCTACGTACTTCGCCGGCGAACATCGGCCCGAACCTGTTCCACCACATGCGTACCGTCTCGTGACAGATGTCGATGCCACGCTCGAACAGCAGGTCCTCAACGTTCCGCAGCGACAGCGGGAAGCGCACGTACATGAGCACGACCAGCCGGATCACCTCAGGCGAGGAGTTGAAGCGGCGAAAAGGGGAGGGGGGGGCTTGGCGCGTGACGGACGGCTCATCTGACTGAGATATCAGCGCCCTTGCTCCGCTGCCACGTTGGTCTGACAGAGCCCTTACCTGATTTGCGCGGTGCTCATAGCACCAACTTGTAAGCGCAAGCTTGCCGCTGATCCGTTCCCACTGGTGCCAAGCGCGTTCAAGGCTGAAGCCGATCGCGCAAAGCACAGAGCGGCAATCCACAGAGTCGGTTTTCCCAGCATTGGCGCTGCGCTAGACTGATTCAGAGGGTCAGGCATGTTGCCACTTTGCCACGGTTTCGCACAATCTGTCGGTTTTGACGTGTGTCACTTTCACGATGCCAGAAGCCTGATACCAGCTGACAAAAGGGCAGAAATGCTGCCCCGATTGTCACGTTCGCGTAACAGGAATTTCCATGATCCGGACCTATCGCCAGCACCTGCTATCCACGTCGCTAGTCCTCGCCTCAATCCTCCTAGCCGCAGAGGCTCATGCACAGACGGGCAACGCGGCCGGGACAGCGACGGATAACACCCCAGCGGGTACCGCATCGAACGCCGCCGCTAATCAGGCGACCCCTGGCTCGTCACCGGCAGACGAGAACGTTGTTCCCGCGGAGCAAGGAGCCGGTGCCGACGGCGGTGAGATCGTCGTCACCGGATCGCGCATCGCCCGTCCGACACTCGACTCACCGGCGCCAGTGACGACGCTCAACGTGGCTGACCTGACGCGAACGGGTGCAGTGACGGTGGGCGACGTGCTCAACGATCTGCCGCAGCTCCGCTCGACCTTCAGCCAGGCGAGTTCGACGCAGTTCATCGGCACTTCGGGGCTGAACCTGCTCGACTTGCGCGGGCTCGGCACGTCGCGCACGCTGGTGCTGGTCAACGGCCGCCGCCACGTCACCTCGTCCGAGGGCGATTTCCTGGTCGACACCAACACTATCCCGACCGACCTGCTCGACCGAGTCGACGTGGTCACCGGCGGCCAGTCGGCGGTCTATGGATCGGACGCGATGGCGGGCGTCGTCAACTTCGTGCTAAAGCGCGACTTCGACGGGCTGACGCTGAACGGCCAGGCGGGCGTCAGCGACGAGGGCGACCACGGCACCTATCGCCTGACCGGCACCTACGGGAAGAACTTCGCCGGCGGGCGCGGCAACATCGCGCTGAGCCTGGAGTACAACAAGGCCGACCTCGTCACCTACGCCGACCGGCCCGGCCTGACCGGCGCCTTCACCGGTCGCCGCCAGTTCCAGCTGGTTGACAGCCCGGCGCTCGACAACACCATTCCGAACCGCACCTACCTCAATAACGTCCACAGCTTCGGCTACGACAACGGCGGCAATTTCATCGCCTACAACGGCACCAGCCTGCTGTCGTGCGGAGGCGGCGGCATCGCGGCGGCGTGCCTCGCCAACGGCGCGCCGCGCGTGTTCGGCTTTCGGCCGGGCGGGTCTCTTTACGAGTATAACTACGGCACCGACTTCCGGCCGGCGGGCTCGAACAACAACAACGGCGGCGACGGCGGCATCCTCAACGATCGCGGCACGCTTCAGCCGTCGCTGAAGCGCTACGTTGCCAACCTGCTCGGCCACTACGACGTATCGGACGCCTTCAAACCCTTCTTTGAGGCGAAGTTCGTCCGCGTCGAGAGCTTCAACCAGGGCACGCCGACCTTCGCGCAAGGGGGCGAGCAGGGCACGGTGGCGCTCGCCGCGGGTGGTCGCCGCGCCGCCGTCGGCGCGTTCACGACGCAGTCGATCGGCATCCCGATCTCGCTCGACAA
Organism: Sphingomonas rubra; assembly: GCF_900115745.1. GTDB lineage: Bacteria > Pseudomonadota > Alphaproteobacteria > Sphingomonadales > Sphingomonadaceae > Sphingomonas > Sphingomonas rubra. Next base: position 29,319 of record NZ_FOXP01000013.1, read on the forward strand.
CCCGTATCTGCAGCCCGGCGCCGCCGCGACGATCCGATCGCTGCTGCCGGCCGGCGCGACCTTCTTCCGGCTGAATCGCAACAACAACGATTTTGGTACCCGCGACGAGTTCGACCGTCGCGACACCTACCGCATCGTCGGCGGCGTCGAGGGAACGTTCAACGAGGATTGGAAATACGATTTCTCCGTCAACTACGGCGAGTTCCGGACGCGCTCGACCTTCTTCAACAACCGGATCAACCAGAACTTCTTCAACGCCGTCGATGCCACGCGGAACGCCGCGGGGCAGATCGTCTGCCGGATCAACGCGACGACGGTGACCGATCCGGCCTGCGTGCCGATCAACGTGCTAGGCGATGGGTCGCCGAGCCAGGGGGCGCTCAACTACATCAACACCGATTCGAGCCGTCGCGGCAAGGCGACCGAGTTCGACGTGACCGCCAACGTGGTCGGCGACAGTTCGCAGCTGTTCGAGCTGCCGGGCGGTCCAATCGCCTTCGCGGTGGGTGGCGAGTACCGCCGTGAGACCGCGTCCTATGCCTACGACGACCTGGTCAAGTCGGGCGCGACCTTTCTGAATGCGATTCCCGACTTCGACCCGCCGTCGTTCGCGGTGAAGGAGGCCTACGGCGAGCTCAACATGCCGATCCTGAAGGACATGCGCTTCGCGCAGGAGCTGTCGGTGAGCGGCGCCGTCCGCGTCGCCGACTACAAGGGTTCGGCGGGAACGAACTGGACGTGGAATGCGGGCGGCATCTACGCACCCGTGCGAGACGTAAAGTTCCGCGTCAGCTACGCCAAGGCGGTGCGTGCGCCGACGCTGAGCGATCTCTACGCGTCGCAGTCGCAGAACTTCGGGCTGCTGAACGATCCGTGCGACGTGAACTTCATCGGCACGGGCCGGGCGACGCGCGCGGCGAACTGCGCGGCGGCGGGGGTGCCGACCAACTTCATCAACAACACCGCGCGTGCGGGCAGCACCGAGTTCCTGTCGGGCGGCAATCCCAACTTGGAGACGGAGAAGTCGCGTAGCTGGACATACGGCGTCATCCTGCAGCCGTCGTTCGTCCCCGGACTAGCGATCACGGCCGATTACTACGACATCAAGATCAGCAACGTGATCTCGGCGGTCGATGCGCAGCAGATCCTCGACGGCTGTTACGACGGTGCGTCGCTCGACAATCAGTTCTGCCGCCTCATCAACCCGCGCCAGGGCAACGGCGAGTTCGCGCAGACCGCACTCCTTCAGAGCACGCTCAACTTCGCCGCGCTGCGTGCCAAGGGCGTCGATCTGGACGTGACCTACAGCCACGCGGTGCTCGGCGACGACAAGTTGGCGCTGCGCTTTATCGGCACCTGGGTGCGCGACCGGACCGACTTCCCCTACCTCGACAATCCACAGCAGCCGGAGCGGGTGAAGGGAGAGCTGGGCGATCCGATCTACAGCTTCAACGCGTCGGCCGACTACAGTCGGGGGCCGTTCACGCTGGGGTACCAGCTGCGCTACATCGGTCGCCAGTCGATCACTGACTGGGAGGCGCAGCACGACACCAACGGGGTCGAGGCGCTCGATCCATATTATGCCGACCGCGTCTATTACCCGCACGCCTTCTACCACGCGCTGCGCGGATCGGTGGATGTCAACAAGAGCTTCCGCCTCTACGCCGGCGTCGACAATCTGACCGACGAAAAGCCGCCGCTCGGCCTGCTGGGCGTAGGCAACGACGCGATCTACGACAACGTCGGACGCTTCCTGTACGTCGGCTTCTCGGCGAAGATGTAAGATCAGGATAGCGCAGAGGGCGCAATGCGCCCTCTGCCGCTTTGAAAAAGCTTGTGATCCAAGGCCTCAGGCAAGGACTTACATAAACGAGGAAACGGCAGCTATCACTGAGTGTCAGTCGAGTATGGCCAAGCATCTTCCTCTCGGGGAATCCAGCATTTGCAGTCCTGCCTTCTCACTGAACGAACAGCAGCTTACGCCGGGTTGTACCTCGAAGCGATCAGGCAGCAATCCACCACACAACGACGCTCACCCTTACTGATCGGCGAAGGCAAGAAAGCGACTATGCGTGTTAGCGTCCATGAGGTGCTGCATGAGTGTCCAATAACCTTTGACGGCCTGCTCACCCGCGGCCGCATAGGCCCGCGCCATGTTCTGGTGCAGCTGTTCGAACAGATCATGCTCCAGCTTCTGTCCCACATCGGTCAAGTAGATCAGCCGTTGTCGCTGATCGGTTTGACCTTTACGCGTCTCTATCAAGCCCGCTCTCTCAAGGTCAGTTTTGACGCGCCCGAATGATTGCTTGGTGATGCCAAGAGTGTCGACCAGTTCGCCGACTGTCTGTCCCGGCCGACGTGAGAGAAAGTAGAGTGCACGATGGTGCGCCCGCCCGAGCCCTCGCGCCGCCAGCGCCACGTCTGCTCGGTTGAGGTGCGACTTGTGCGCGAACATGAGCAAATCCATGCCGCTGCGGATCGCGTCCGATCGCAGGAACTGGTTGGGCGGCGGCGCTACGGTGGCCAGCATGGCGGGCGGCTGCACGTTGGTCACCAGATCCGCACGCGATCCACTGGTGCCAGATACTGTTTCTCGCTCGGGGTGATCTTCCACGCCGCGTACCATGCATCGACGTTGCGCAGCGGATTGACCGCGCGGATCTGCCCGGGCGAGTGCGGGTCGCTGACCAGCTGCTGGCGCAGCGCCTCGTTGCGGAACAGCGTGCGCCAGACCTGACCCCAGCCAAGGAAGAAGCGCTGGTCGCCGGTGAAGCCGTCGATCACTGGTGCCGGCTTGCCGCCGAGCGAGTTGTGGTAGGCGTCGAGCGAGATCAGCACGCCACCCAGATCACCGATGTTCTCGCCCATCGATGCGCGGCCGTTGATGTGCATGCCGGGCAGCCCCTCGAAGCTGTACGCCTCGTACTGGCCGCCGAGCCGCGAGGCCTGCGCCTCGAACTTGGTCGCATCCTCGGCCGTCCACCAGTCGCGCAGCACGCCGCGGCCGTCCGACTTCCTGCCCTGGTCGTCGAAGCCGTGGCTGATCTCGTGGCCGATCACCCCGCCGATGCCGCCATAGTTGACTGCATCATCGGCCTTTGGATCGAAGAAGGGCGGCTGCAGGATGGCGGCAGGAAAGACGATCTCGTTCTTGACCGAGTTATAGTACGCGTTGACCGTCTGCGGGGTCATTCCCCACTCGGCCTTGTCGACCGGATTGCCGATGCGGCGGCGTCGATAGTCCCACTCGAAGCGCTGCGCCGCCTCGGCGTTGCCGACCAGGTCGCCCGGCTTGACCTGGAGCGCGGTGTAGTCGCGCCACTTGTCCGGGTAGCCGATCTTGACGCTGAAGCCTTGTAGCTTGTCGAGTGCCTGCTGCTTGGTCGCCGCTCCCATCCACGGCAGATTGCGGATGCGGCCAGCGAGCGCGACGCGCAGGTTGCCGACGAGCTGGTCCATCTTCGCCTTGGAGGCAGGCGGGAAGTAGAGCGCGACATAATCGCGGCCGATCCCCTCGCCGATCCCGTTTTCGGTGAACGCGACCGCGCGCTTCCAGCGCTCGCGCTGCTGCGGTTGGCCGTTCAGGAATTTGGAGCGGAAGTCGAACTGCGCGTCGACGAAGCGCTTCGAGAGGAGAGGCGCCATGTCGTCGGCGATGTGGAACGCCTCCCACGCCTTCAATGTGGCGACGTCGGTGTCGGCGAACACCTTGGCGATGCCAGGAAAGGCGGTGTTCTGCGCCACAATCGCGCGGTTGGCGGCATCGATGCCGGCTGCCTTGAAGAACGTCGGCCACGGAAAGCCGGGCGCCTGCGCGGCCAACTGCGCCGGCGTTGCCGGATTATAGGTCTTGTCGCGGTCGCGGCTCTGCGCGCGCGTCCAGTGGGCGGTGGCGAGCCTGGTCTCCATCGCGACCACGTCGTTCGCCGATGCCTCGGCGTTCGGCCAACCGGCGAAGCTCAGCATCTGCGCGACATACTGGCGGTAGCGCGCGACCTGGGGCGCGAACTTCGGGTCGAGGTAGAGCTCGCGGTCACCGAGACCCAGGCCCGACTGACGCAGGTACAGTGCGTAGATGTCGGGCTGCTTGGCATCGTCGTTCATGCCGGGCGCGAAGAAGCTGGAGCCGAAGCCGCCGAGCGAGCGGCCCATCAGGCGCGCGATATCGTCCCTGGACGCAGCGGCCTTTACGGCCACGAGCCGCTGGGTGAGCGGCGCGGCATCAAGCCTGTCGGCGGTGGCCGTATCCATGAACCCGGCGTAGAGCATGGCTGCCTTCATCCGGTCGGGATGGGCGGCGTCGGTGGCGCTGTAGCTGCCGATCAGCTGTCGCAGGCGCTGCTCGGACACGTCGCGCAACACCGCAAAGGCACCGTAGGAGGAGCGATCGGCCGGGATCTGCGTGCGGGCGACCCAGCTACCGTTGACGAAGCGGAACCAGTCGTCGCCGGGCTTGACGCTGCGGTCCATGCCGGTCGTGTCGAAGCCCCAGCTGCCGTAGCTCGCGGGCGCGGCGGCGTCGGGTGCGGCCGGTGTCGCTGCCGGCTGCGCCGTTTGGCTCGCCACCGGAATCGCGAGCGAGGAAGCGCCGAGCAGGGCGGCGAGCGACAGGTGCTTGAGGGCCAAACCATTTCTCCGGATCAGGTCATGGCACCTTACCTGCTTGTCGCCGCCGCACCAGTGCTCACTTCATGGCAGCGGATCACGACGACGGCAGTGCGAACTTAGCTGTGGTTCTCAGCGTCACCCTTGGCAGCACTCCTCGCTGCAATCGTCGCGGCGAGTTTAGCGCGCCGATTGTCGGACCAGCCCCGGACAACGCCGGCATCGGAACGCTTGGCACGCTGACGCGGCTTCTTGAGGTCGCGCGTGGGAAGGCTGGCACCGGCCCAGCGTGCTGCCCGCCAGCTGATCGTCGATCTCGCCGGCGCGTACCGCTGCCTCGAACCCGTCGAGGATTGCGGCTCGTGGTAATCAGCGGTGGTTCATGCGAGCCGGATAATAGCGCGGGCATGCCACCCCTTGAGTATCTGTTGATAGCCGTTTGCATGCTCCTCATTGTGGTAACGGGTACAGGCGTGATCGTCATCTCCCGGCTGCGAGCAAAAGAGCGTCACCGGTTTCGTAGACGTGGATACGATGGTCCCCGGCCTTGGTACGCTAAGCTGTGAGATCAGTCGCAGTTTGCCTGCTGATCGGCCGCCACGCGGGGTGGGAAGGCGACATCAAGTCGGTGTGTCCGGCAACGTTGACATCATCCTTCAATTTCTCTGCTCACCATCGCGGTTCGTCGATGGGACTCGAATCGGCTTGACGCCTTGCGCCTCTTAACGGAACATAAAGGGAACAAGCCGAGTCTAGACCATCATGCACGCCGTCTCCGAGTCGCCGCTCACCAGCATATCCGACCTGCGTGCCATGGCCACGCCAGTCACGGATCACCGCGTCATGCCCTTCAGGCTGAGAGCACTGGATGATCGACTCGCCAGCGGGGGCTTACGCGGCGGAGCGCTACACGAGGCCATGGCCAGGACATGCTCGCTTGCCGACGATGCGGCGGCGACGCTGTTCCTCGCCGGCATCGCCGCGCGCGAGTCGGCAGCAACAGGCGGGCCGGTTCTGTGGGCGAGCTGTCGTACCGACCTCTACGCTCCCGGGCTGGAACAGGCGGGTCTCGCTGCCGCCGACGTCATCCACGCGCGCCCCGGCGACGACGCAGCGCTGCTCGCCGTCGTCGAGGATGGACGTGCGCGACGAGCTCGCGCCGTCGCCCAGGCGTCAGGGCTTTTTTGACAGAACGTCCTGCAGGATGTGCTTGTCCAGGCTCAGGTCCGCGACCAGTTGCTTGAGCTTGCGGTTCTCCTCTTCGAGCAGCTTCAGGCGCCGCAGCTCGCCTACCCCGAGCCCGCCGTACACCTTTTTCCAGCGGTAGAACGTCTGCTCCGAGATCCCCATCCGGCGGATCACCTCCGCCACCGACGTACCCGTCTCCGCCTGCTTCAGCGCAAACGCGATCTGCTCTTCGCTATGCCTCGTCTTCTTCATGTCCCAGCTCCTCGCCCGCAGGCTTCAAAGGGCCGGAAAACTCTCACTCAACATGGATGAAAAAACAGGGAGGACGTCAAGACCATATCAAGAGCGTAATTGGAAGGAAAAGCGACCAGCCGAGGGAGGTGAGAAGTGTCCGGCGCTTTTTTGTCTCATTGGCAAAACTAAACCGCTTCAGCTTGTTTCGTCACATCAGACCAGCTCAACACGTATCGTTTGGTGGAGTGGTTGAAATCGATCGAGAAGCGCGGTCCAGGCAAATGGAAAAGTCGTTTTCTCACATAGCCAATATTCGTCCTTATAGAACCAACTTTTGGTACACATGCGGTTCCATGTAGCGCGCTAGCAATATCTCTAATTGAAAGTCCATCTTTATCGGCGCTTAGCAAGGCGTCGAAGATAATATCTTGCTCGCGTGTAAAGCTGACCACAACGCCTCCGCATCGAATGAAGCTTGCGTGCTTTGTGAACGGGAGAGATGGTTCAGAGGTCACGGATATTACCATAGTATAAAGCCTGACTGGCGTAGTTTGTCTTATTTACCTGCACTTGGATATGTTCGAGCTTCGAAAGCATCAGCAAGCAGCTTTGGGCGCGTTGCTTGGATTGTAGATTTGGGTCAGGTCGCGGCGGTCGCGGACCGACATGGCTGCGATCTCCACCATCGTCGTCGAGGGTGACAGCGAGGTGCGGATTAGCGGCTTGTACTCGTAGTAGACCTCAACGAACATCGTGGCGTTGTTGTCCTGTGCCGTAAACTTTTTGAGGCGTCCGATGCCGGAGAGATTAGTGGCCCCCGCCACGCCGAAGCCGGAAGCGTGCGTTGTCTTGGTGCCGCGGCAGCGCTGCCAGACAATCTTAAACTTATTGTCGGTGTTCGGGTTCGTCACCGGTTCTAGGTCGCTGAGGATGACGCGACCGCGATTGTACAGATCCAGATTGCCCCCCTGCATTCCTCCGCCGGTCAGCACGTCGTTGATGTCGGTCTCAGTTACCGTCTTGGCGGTGAGCAGCGTGCCACTGCCCATCCGAGCGGCATTGTCTGCCAGATGTACGGCGACCGCGCTGACCCTCATTCGCGTGGTCGCATAATTGGTCAGTTCGGCTCCTGCGAGCGACAGCGTCGTGAGCAGCGGGAGCGCAATACCAAATTCGATGAGCTGCACACCGCGTCGGTCGGTGAGAATGGGCTGAGCGAAGCAGCGCAGCAGTGTGAAGAGCGAGGCATGACGAACAGTCATGGGCAGTTCCTCAAGGTAGCGGCGCTGTAACTCTGCTGATCGGAGTAAGGCTGGTTCTGGAGCACGGTACGCGCCACGGTGGTGTAGGTCTTCGCGATGCCGAGCGCCCTCCAGTAGAACATGCGGGTGAAGTTTGCCGAGACGGTGTAGACGACGCGGTCTTTGGCGTTGCCCTGCCCCGCGTCGCCGCCATCCTTATCCCACAACTTATTGTTGTTTTCGTCCTGGTACGGCTCGCCGGCGTCGCAGGTCTTGTTGTTGTTGGTGTCGGTCCAGCTTTCCGGATCGGCAAGTGACGCATCCTGGAAGGTGCGGTAGTATCTGCGATTAATCTTTACCGTTGCGCTCTTTGAAAGATTGTAGATCGATCGCGTTACACGGGCGTCGAACTTCGCCTGTGATGCCGCGTCGGCGCCGTTCTCCAGCGTGGAGTCACGGGCCGCCTTCTGGACCGCGCCCTGCATGGCGGAGATCATGTATAACTGATGCGCGAGGTCAAACGCGCCGATCAGCAGCATCAGGAATGTCGGCGCGATGATCGCGAACTCCACTATCGTGGCGCCGCGGCGGTCACCGAGCAGGCGAGGTGCGAAGAAAACGCGCGTCACGAGGTGAGCCTCAGCTGCGAGATCTGGTCGGCAATTGACTTGAAGGTTGCTTGCAGCTGCGGCGCGTTGGTCGCGGTGAAGTACCGTCCCGAGGTGGCGCATGCCTTCAGACGAGTGACCGTCGAGGGGGCGAGCGTGCCAAATGCGACCACCCACAAAGTGATGTTCTTGTTTTTCACTGCGGAGCAGATCGCCGCGGTGCGCAGGTTGACCTGTTCGGTCAGCGTTCCCGTGTCGGTGCAGCCGCCGGTGGGCACGTCAGCCTTGGGTGTCTGGCGACGATCAAACCAAAGCACGCCGTAAGCCGTGTAATTGTCGGGGGCGGTGCACGCGTCACCGTCGGTCATGAAGATCATATGACGTTCGATGTCGCCTCCCTTCGACGTAGTCGCGTTGTCCGCCTTGAACAGGCCGGTAGGCGACATAAGCCTGGCCCCCCAGATCAATCCGATATCATGAAAGGTATTGCCTTCAGGCTTAAGGCTGTCGACGTAATCGTCGAAGTCGGTGGCATTCGGCCAAGCTTGCAGGAGGCGAGCCTCGGTCGGGCAGGCGTAATATGACTGATTCCCATAGTCTGTCGTGGTGGTGCTGGAGCTGAGGTTCCACCCGCCTGATCCATTGCGGGTGTAGACCACGCCGGGTAGAACCATGCCCCAGCGCGTCGCATTATCGCTGGGGACCTCGTCTATGTTCAGATCCTTTGCACCGGCAGGTATTGGCGAGAAGTTGGTCGTTCGAACGGTCTGACGTTCCTCAATGCAGCCATCCCAGGTGATGGTTCGGTTGCTACCGTCGTTTGCGAGCGGCCATTGGAAGCTACCTCTCCAACTACTGCCGTTCTTCAAGAGACTCACATCTACAGCCAGCTCATCATACTTCCAGCGAACGACGTTTTTATCACGGTATTCGTGGACGCAGTAATATGGTCCGTAAGTCACTCCGTTGTAGGTTCTGGTGGGGCCTACGACCCGATACTCACGAAGATCCGTATCGGCTTTCTTGATGCAGGTGTCGTACTGCTTGGCTTCGTAGAAGCTGTCCAACTTCCAGCTTCCGGATGATTCCCGACCATCGATTTTTCGGGTTTGATACTTCCAGCTGTCAGCAAACCATTCTGGCTTCAACAGCCGGCCAACGTTAACGTTGGTAGCATATGGAACGAATCCGAAGCGGATCTGTACCTGACTACCGGTGCCTCCACTCGGATTTCCAGTGGTGCAGTTGGCATCCGTGTCGAGTCGTGCAACAATTTCGTAGAAGCATTTCACTGCGACCTTGAGACTGTCCAGCTTTGTCAAAGTGTCGCCACTGGGCACGTCCTGCATCGACCCCGTCGTATCCAGCACAAACATGACGTCGGTGTTGGGCAGTCGCATCTCGGCATCGCAGCTAACAACCAGCGTCTGCGTTGGCTTGGAGAAGATCTTCATCAGCGTCATCGGCACGTCGGCTTGTGCGCGGCCGCTGACCTTGCCAGCGGCCTCCGTGAAACTGCGCTGTATGTTCTTGGAGCCGTAGGCATTGTCCTCGAAGTTGCCATCGAAGAACAGGTTGGCAGCCTTCAGTGGGGCATTGTCACTTTGCGTCCAAATGCCCGCGCCCATCGATTTGCGGCCGGCGAGCGCGCCGGCGTCGCAGCCGTGCTGAAGGCGCGTTTTGACCAAGTAGAGGCGACTGAGGTCAAGGCCACCACCGACCATGCCGGCCAGCGGCACCATTGCCGCGGCGGCCATCACCAAGGTATTGCCGCGCCGGCTCTGGCGAAGGCGGGTGAGGAGGCCTTCCGTGGAGATCACCTTGCATCGGTTATCACTCATCAACATGTCCGGCAGATCGTTTCCAGCGCCATGATGTGCGATGGTCTGACAAAGCAGGATAAAGCCAAAAGGTTAACAGCGACGTAATTAGCGGCGCTGAGGGGCTCGACGTCCTCCCGGTTTTTTCATCCATGCTGAGTGAAAGTTTTCCGGACGGCATTGTCAGACCAACGTGGCAGCCCTCGATTCAGCGCTGTCGTTTTAGACAAGTTAGACCGCTGAACTATGCTGAGCGTGCTGTCAGTATTGTGATCTTGCTCGGTGGTTTCTGAGATCGGTTGCCGTTTGCCTGCTCATCAGCAGGCAAACGGGGTAGAAACTCGGCCTCCGGTCGGTCTACCCCGTTGCTTTGACAGCTCCCCCGCTGGCCATCAGCCAAATCAGGTCGCTCATCCCTGTCTCCTCACGGAGCCTGAATCAGATCGCGACCCCACATCAATGGGTCCTGACCCTAGGTGTTTGATCCCACGGTTTGATGGTGCGATCCTTTCGTTGGAATGGAAGGAAGCCGTATGGGACAGGTACGTCATGGGTGCGCCACGACCACGCACGCCGTCCGAGCAGCAATACAGCGATCGCAAGCTTCGCTCGCGACGCTGAGCCGTGAGCTGGGGATCAACCCGAAGACGGTCGCGAAGAGGCGGAAGCGGGCGACGGTCGAGGACCTGAAGACCGGGCCGAAGGCCCCTCATTCCACCACCTTGTCCGAAGCCGAGGAGGCAGTTGTTGTGGCGTTCCGGCGGCACACGCTGCTGCCGCTGGATGACTGCCTCTACGCCCTGCAACCGTCGCTTCCGCATCTGACGCGCTCAGCGCTGCATCGTTGCCTCCAGCGGCACGGGATCTCCCGCCTGCCGGATGTCGAAGGCGACAAGCCCAAGCGCCAGCGCTTCAAGCGTTACCCAATCGGCTTCTTCCACATCGATATCGCCGAGGTGCAGACTGCCGAAGGCAAGCTCTACCTGTTCGTCGGCATAGACCGCACGAGCAAGTTCGCGGTCAACGGACAAGTCGAACGGATGAACCGGACCATCAAGGAGGCGACTGTCAAACGCTTCCACTATGAGAGCCACGACCAGCTCCGGACGCACCTCGCCGACTTCATGGCCGCCTACAACTTCGCCCGCCGGCTCAAGACGCTCTGCGGCCTCACCCCTTATGAATACATCGCCAAGATCTGGACGTCAGAGCCAGATCGATTCATCGTCGACCCGATCCTCCAAATGCCGGGACTGAACACCTAGGCTGGGGGTGGCGATCGCGTCGGTTGATCGTCCTTGGCGGCCGCTTCATCGAACAAGGAGATGGCCTTGGAACCCGATCGACGATTACGTCGAACGACACTCGTGTCATATTGCTGACGCGCGCTACACAAGGATGAATGGACCAGACCGCGCTCTCAACCCACGATCACTTAGCGACACCGCGGCCGACGCTCGGCATGCGACACGGTCTGGCGCTGTGTATCGGCATCGTCATAGGCGCAGGCATCTTCAGGGCTCCGGCAATGGTCGCCGGAGCCGCCACAAGCGAGGCGATGTTTCTGGGCACGTGGGCGCTTGGCGGCCTGCTCTCGATCATTGGTGCGCTCTGCTATGCGGAACTCGCGTCCTCCCATCCAAACGCGGGCGGTGACTTCCACTTTTTGGAACTGGCATTCGGTCGCAATCTGGCGTTCCTCTACGGCTGGGCACGGCTCACCGTCATCCAGACCGGATCGCTAGCGCTGCTCGCCTATGTGTTCGGCGACTATCTCGCGGCGCTGTGGCCAGCCGGTCCCAATGCGAGCAGCGTTTATGCCGCCGCGCTGGTGATCGGACTTAGCGGCCTCAACTGGCTCGGTATCCGGCAAGGGGCAGGGACGCAATTCTGGTTGACCTGTGCCGAGGTCCTGGGTCTCGTCGCCGTCATCATCGCCGGGCTGTTCTTCGCGCCCGAAGCCGTCCGCTTGCCCCGCGCAGAGCGGGAGGGATCGCTGGGCCTGGTCCTCGTCTTCGTATTGCTGACCTACGGCGGGTGGAGCGAAGTCGCCTACATATCGGCCGAACTGAGGGATGCGCGTCGTCGCATGGCTCCGGTGATGGTGACCGGGCTGGGGCTGGTCACCCTGCTCTATGTGCTGGTGAACTGGGCCTACCTGCGGGCGCTCGGGCTCGACGGGGTGGCGGGTAGCGAGGCAGTGGCTGCCGACGTGATGGCGCGGGCTTTCGGTCCCGCGGGCGCGGCGTTGATCAGCCTGATCATTGCGATTGCCGCCCTCACATCGGCCAACGCCACCGTCATTACCGGTGCGCGCACCAGCTATGCGCTGGGCAGGGCCTTTCCCCGCCTGTGCTGGCTCGGTCGCTGGAGCGCCACGCGCGACACACCGGGGAACGCCGTGCTTCTTCAGGGGGCGATCGCCGTGATCCTCGTGGCAGGCGCCACCTTCGGCCGCGATGGATTCAGCGCGGTCGTCGAGTACACCGCCCCGGTCTTCTGGTTCTTCCTCCTCATGGTAGGCGCGGCGGTCTTCGTCCTCCGACGCCGCGCACCGCCGCCGCCTGGCTGCTTCCGTGTGCCGCTCTACCCGCTGATACCTTCGCTATTCTGCGCGACGAGCGCCTACCTCCTGTACTCCAGCATCGCCTACACGGGGGCGAGCGCCTTGGTCGGCGTGGTCGTGCTCGCCCTCGGTGGGCTGCTTCTGCTGCTGGTACGAACCCCGCCGACGAGACAGTAGACGCCGGACGTTCGCGCCAATGGTCTTGATGCGTCGGCGGGATGACGAGGCGCGATGGATCGTCGAGGGCACTAGCCCCATTGGACCACCGGCGATACGCAACCGCGAATGTCTCGCCGTTCGACCGTCGCCGCACTCTGCCTGACGCTTCTGGCCAGCGGTAGTGTGGCGCTGGGTGCGCGCTGCCTGTCACCGGCCGTTGCCAGGTGTTCGTGGGCGGCGCTCACCGGTAACGGTCCTGCGCTCGACGTACCCTATCTCGGCACTCGTCCGGCCGTGATCGCCAGGATGCTGGACATGGCGGCCGTCGGCCCCGGTGACCGCGTGCTGGACCTCGGCACCGGCGATGGTCGCATCCTGATCGCTGCCGCCAGACGGGGCGCATCGGGTACCGGCGTCGACATCGACCCGGTCCTAATCGGCGAGGCTCGAGCCGCCGCTCTGACAGCAGGAGTGGCCGAGCGCACGCGCTTCGTTGCCCAGGATCTGTTCGCCACGCCGCTAACAGGCAACACAGTCGTAACGATGTTCCTGCTGCCTCGGGTCAACCTGCGGCTGCGACCGCGCCTGTTGCGCGAACTGCCCCCCGGCACCCGCATCGTCAGCCATGCGTTCGACATGGCCGACTGGGCGCCGGACGTCACGGACTAGGTCAGCGGATCAAACCTCTACCTTTGGCGAGTGCCTGCCCCAGTCGCCGGCGAGTGGGTTTTGGACGACGGCGCCCAACTGTCGATGAACCAGGACTTCCAGATTCTCGGTGGCACGCTGAGCCGCGTGGGCCGGGTCGAGACGCTCACGAGTGGCGTGCTCAGCGGCAACCGCATCCACTTTTCCGCAGGGGGCCGCAGCTTCCAAGGCATTGTGGACGGCGAGACGATCAAGGGCGTCGGTTGGAAGGCTCACCGTGTGACTGCACATCCCCGTTCTGGAACCTTCTGACCCAGTTCCGGCCGTTCACGGATCGCTTTCGGCTCTCCAGTTTCGGCCACTCATTCAGCCAGGTAGACCCGACCCAGTTCTCTACCCATATTACTGAGAGAGGTTCGCTGGAGAGGAACAATGGCAGGCGGATGGACGCGCGACGGTGCGGTACAGGATCAGATCGACGACACGGTGGCGGACGCGGTACTTGCCGCCCGCGCCAGTATGCCGACCGGAGATAGCGAGCCGTTCTGCGTAATCTGCGGTGACGATATACCTGAGGGCCGTCGCCGCGCGATCCCGGGCGTGGGAACCTGCGTCACTTGCCAGAGCGGCCGCGACCGTCCGCTTGCTTCCGCGTTCAACCGCCGGGGCAGCAAGGACAGCCAGCTTCGATGATGGCGCCAGTCGGTGATGACCCCGCGCCCGACTTCGTCGTGATCGACGTTGAGACCGCGTGCTCCCGCGTCAGCAGCATATGTCAGGTGGGCGTGGTCGGCTTCCGCGACGGACGCGAAATCTTTGCGTGGGAGACGCTGCTTGACCCGTGCGACGAGTTTCATGCGGGCAACATTCGCGTCCACGGGATCACGGCCGATCACGTGATGGGTCAGCCGACCTTTGCACACGTCCACGGCGTTATCGATCGGCACCTGACAGGACGTATCACCGTCGCCCATTCGCTTTTCGACAAGGGGGCGCTCGCCGCCGCATGCCGCGTCCACGATCAGCCAACGATCGAGACCCGCTGGCTCGACAGCGTACGCATCGCCCGGCGCGCCTGGCCCGACCTCGACAACCATCGTCTAGGCGGTCTCGCCCGTTTCCTTGGCGTGCCACACCGTCACCACGATGCGCTCAGCGATGCACGCGCCGCCGGTTGGGTGATCGTCCGGGCGATCGAGCATACCGGCCTGTCGCTTGCCGACTGGATGGCACCGCCACGCCAGCCCGGCCCGGCGCCGAGGCCTGCATTGGACGGACGGCTTGCAGGCGAGAAGGTCGCGCTTCTGGGCGAACACAGAGACGGCGCGCTGGCGCGTGCGATTGCCGCTCAGGGCGGCACGATCCACTCATCGGTTGGGCTCACAACGACCATGCTGGTCGTTGCGGCACGTCAGCCTTTTGGACGATCCGTGCTCGGGAGCACCGCCTACCGTCGCGCAGCTAGGGCGATAGCTGACGGTCGTGAACTGAGGATCGTGCCCGCGTCCGCGCTGGGGCTCGACTGTCTGTCAGCCCAACCGATCAATATTCCTATGGACACCGTCGCCGATGCCGCGTGACGTCGCCTCCGACGACTACGCCCGAGGGCGACGCGACGGTCTGCGCCTGGCAGTCGCCATTCTAGCCGCGGAAGAAGCCAAATGGGCCGCTCTTCTCGGAGAGAGTCCCTCGTGGCGGACCAACGCGACACGCGAGGTGCGGCACAAGACGCTGCAGGTGGCCCAGGTACGTGTCCGGACCGCACTGAACAGGCTTACGCCGCGCGGCGATGACCGGATCGATGCGGAGCTTGCTGCCGCCATCGACGCGGCAGGACTGTAGCTGCCGACCGCACGGCCAAAATCTCTCGCGCGCTACGGTTCGGATCGCCATCGTGCGGGCGCGCCTTACAAAAGCACTCAAAATAGAAGACCCACTTTCGTTCCCTTATCTCAAGTGGATGATGTCCCAGCTTATGCCATTCGTTCATCGCGTATTTAAGCAAGCCAACCGCAATGCCGCATGAGCGAACGACCGGACATAGCGAGCAGCGTGCGTCCACGCTTCGAGCATGACACCGATGCCGCGGACCTAGCCGACCTCAGCCGGCCTTTCGCACATAATCACGGGTGGAGGCTCCACCACCTCATCATGCGGCCGCGTGAGGTGGCCCCCTAAATGACCTGACAGGATCTCGCCCTTGGATAAGAGTGAGGCATATGACTGACGGTACGACCAGGCGTTACAATGACGGCGAGGTCCTTTCCGGTGTTCAGCGCCGGAGGCGATGGACACCGGAAGAGAAGGTCCGGATCGTCGAGGAGACGTATTTGCCCGGCATGAGCGTGTCGCTCGTCGCCCGGCAGCATGGCATCAGCGGCAGCCAGGTCTTCACGTGGCGCAGGCTGATGAACCAGGGCGCGTTGACCGCCGCGGCAGCCGGCGAGGAAGTGGTGCCGGCGTCCGAGTACCGCGCCTTAGAGACGCAGGTGCGCGAGCTGCAACGGCT
>NZ_FOXP01000024.1 GCF_900115745.1 Sphingomonas rubra
TGAACCGCGCCGGGTTTGTCGGAGGTCCCAACTCCTGAGAGGAAGGGGCTATGACGAGCAAGACGACGAATAAGTTTTCGCCTGAGGTGCGCGCCCGGGCGGTACGGATGGTGCTGGATCACGAGAAGGATCACCCCTCCCGCTGGGCAGCGGTCGTGTCGATCGCGGCGAAGATCGGGTGTGCGGGCCAGACGCTGCACGAGTGGGTGAAGAAGGCTGAGGTCGACAGCGGCACGCGTGCCGGGGTGCCGAGCGATGTCGCCGATCGGATGAAGGCGCTGGAGCGGGAGAACCGCGAGTTGCGCCAGGCCAACGAGATCCTGCGCAAGGCGTCGGCGTATTTTGCGATGGCGGAGCTCGACCGCCGAGCGAGGTGATGGTGTCGTTCATCGACGCGCATCGTGAGGTGTACGGGGTCGAGCCGATCTGCCGGGTTCTGCCGATCGCCCCATCCACCTATCATGCTCACATTGCACGAAGGATGGAGCCGACCAGGAGGTCGGCTCGGGCTCGGCGTGATGATGCGCTCGGACCGGAGGTGCGCCGCGTGTTCGAGGAGAACTTTCGCGTCTATGGCGTGCGCAAGGTCTGGCGGCAGCTGCGGCGCGAAGGGTTCGACGTCGCTCGCTGCACGGTTGCGCGGCTGATGCGGACAATGGGTCTGGCCGGCGTGATCCGCGGCAAGCCGGTGCGAACCACCGTCAGCGACAAAGCCTCGCCATGCCCGCTCGACCGGGTGAACCGGCAGTTCCGGGCCCCGGCGCCGAACATGCTGTGGGTGTCTGACTTCACCTACGTCGCGACTTGGGCGGGGTTCGTCTACGTCGCCTTCGTCATCGACACCTATGCCCGCCGGATCGTCGGCTGGCGCGCCAGCAGGACGGCGCATGCCAGCTTCGTCCTGGATGCGCTCGAGCAGGCGCTGCACGACCGGCGCCCGCTCCGGGGTGGCGGCCTCGTCCACCATTCCGACCGCGGCAGCCAGTACGTGTCGATCAAGTACACCGAGCGCCTCGCCGAAGCCGGCATCGAGCCATCAGTCGGCAGCGTCGGCGACAGCTACGACAACGCCTTGGCCGAGACGATCAACGGCCTCTACAAGGCCGAGGTGATCCACCGGCGCGGGCCGTGGCGCAGCTTCGAAGCGGTCGAGTACGCTACGCTCGAATGGGTGGACTGGTTCAACCATCGCCGGTTGCTCGAACCCATCGGCAACATCCCACCTGCCGAAGCCGAAGACCAATACTATGCTTCCGACGACGTCATCGATATGGCAGCGTGACTCACATCTAACGGCCTCCGGCAAACCCGGCGCGGTTCA
>NZ_FOXP01000003.1:0-2500 GCF_900115745.1 Sphingomonas rubra
GTGTTATTTGGTTGCGGGGACAGGATTTGAACCTGTGACCTTCAGGTTATGAGCCTGACGAGCTACCGGGCTGCTCCACCCCGCGACGGGGGCATGTTGCCCCAGTTCCCGACGGTTTGTCGGGGGAATGTGAATGGGTTCTTGTTCTCTCACGGGCTGCAATGCCTGGCGACGACCTACTCTTCCATCGCTTGAGCGATAGTACCATTGGCGCAGTCGGGTTTCACGGCCGAGTTCGGGATGGGATCGGGTGGGACACCGACGCTATAGCCACCAGGCAATGGAGCGCGTGAGATATTCTCATGAAGTGGTACTTCATGAGAG
This sequence comes from Sphingomonas rubra, assembly GCF_900115745.1. GTDB lineage: Bacteria > Pseudomonadota > Alphaproteobacteria > Sphingomonadales > Sphingomonadaceae > Sphingomonas > Sphingomonas rubra. The sequence continues at coordinate 325 of NZ_FOXP01000003.1, forward strand.
CCCTGAGGGGGGATGCCGGTCGCCACGGGTGGCGAGGAGCGTTCCCTCGGGGGCTGGTTCAAATCGATGCCGTGCACGGTGTTGTATAATCTGGTTGGAGGTCATCATCCCACCCAGTCCGGTTTGTGTCCGGTGCTGATGTTGGTGGTGTGGCACTCTCAAGCGCGAATAGAGCGATTAGTATCGGTTAGCTTCACGCGTTACCGCGCTTCCACATCCGATCTATCAAGGTCGTGGTCTTCGACCGCTCTGAGAAATCTTATCTCGAGGGAGGCTTCCCGCTTAGATGCTTTCAGCGGTTATCCCGTCCGTACATAGCTACCCTGCTGCGCCGTTGGCACGACGACAGGTACACCAGAGGTACGTTCAACCCGGTCCTCTCGTACTAGGGTCAACTCCTCTCAAATTTCGACGCCCACGGCAGATAGGGACCAAACTGTCTCGCGACGTTCTGAACCCAGCTCACGTACCACTTTAATTGGCGAACAGCCAAACCCTTGGGACCTGCTCCAGCCCCAGGATGTGATGAGCCGACATCGAGGTGCCAAACAACCCCGTCGATATGAGCTCTTGGGGGTTATCAGCCTGTTATCCCCGGCGTACCTTTTATCCGTTGAGCGATGGCCCTTCCACGAGGGACCACCGGATCACTATGACCGACTTTCGTCTCTGCTCGACTTGTCAGTCTCGCAGTCAGGCGGGCTTATGCCATTGCACTCTTGCAGCCGGTTTCCAACCGGCCTGAGCCCACCATCGCGCGCCTCCGTTACTCTTTAGGAGGCGACCGCCCCAGTCAAACTACCCGCCACAGAGGGTCCTTGCACCGGTTTCACGGTGCGAAGTTAGACATCAGAAAACAACAGGGTGGTATTTCACCTACGGCTCCACATCAGCTGGCGCCAATGCTTCAAAGCCTCCCACCTATGCTACACAGTTCCTTCCTAATGCCACTCTGAAGCTGCAGTAAAGGTGCACGGGGTCTTTCCGTCTAACCGCGGGTACCCCGCATCTTCACGGGGAATTCAATTTCGCTGAGCATGTCCTGGAGACAGTGGGGAAGTCGTTACGCCATTCGTGCAGGTCGGAACTTACCCGACAAGGAATTTCGCTACCTTAGGACCGTTATAGTTACGGCCGCCGTTTACCTGGGCTTCATTTCAGAGCTTGCACCCCTCCACTTAACCTTCAGGCACCGGGCAGGCGTCAGGCCCTATACGTCGTCTTGAAGCCGACTTAGCAGAGCCCTGTGTTTTTGCTAAACAGTCGCTACCCCCTGGCCTGTGCCCCCTCATAAAGCTTGCGCTTAGTGAGGGCCTCCTTCTTCCGAAGGTACGGAGGCAATTTGCCGAGTTCCTTCAGGACACTTCTCTCAAGCGCCTTGGTATACTCTACCTGACCACCTGTGTCGGTTTCGGGTACGGTCTATACGGTGGGGCTATTTCCTGGAACCTCTTCGAAGCCCAGCCAATCCAATAAGGCTGAACAACACACGAGATCCGTCACACACCACCAGGCCCACGAATATTAACGTGGTTCCCATCGACTACCCCCTTCGGGCTCGTCTTAGGGGCCGGCTCACCCTGCGCGGATTAGCCTTGCGCAGGAACCCTTGGTCTTTCGGCGAGAGGGCATCTCACCCTCTTTATCGCTACTCATGTCTGCATTCGCACTTCCGATACCTCCACGACCCATTACCAGATCGCTTCGCAGGCCTACGGAACGCTCCGCTACCGCGTGGATAAATCCACACCCTAAGCTTCGGTGCACGTCTTGAGCCCCGTTACATCTTCGCCGCAGAAACCCTTGTTTAGACCAGTGAGCTGTTACGCTTTCTTTAAAGGATGGCTGCTTCTAAGCCAACCTCCTGGTTGTTTTGGGATTTCCACATGCTTTCCCACTTAGACGTGACTTGGGGACCTTAGCTGTAGGTCAGGGCTGTTTCCCTTTTGACGACGGACCTTAGCACCCGCCGTCTGTCTCCCGGATATCACTCCTAGGTATTCGGAGTTTGGTTAGAGTTGGTAGATCTCGCGACCCCCGCATCCATCCAGTGCTCTACCCCCTAGGGTGTCCATCCGAGGCACTACCTCAATAGTTTTCGCGGAGAACCAGCTATTTCCCGGCTTGATTGGCCTTTCACCCCTAAACACAACTCATCCGGTAACTTTTCAACGTT
>NZ_FOXP01000003.1:7500-307334 GCF_900115745.1 Sphingomonas rubra
CCGCGCTCCTGCCGCTCGACGCGCTGGTCGCCCTGCTGCTCGCCGGCATGGATCGGCTCGCCCTCGTCGCCGTAATCCTCGTCGCCGGCATCGTCGAAGTCCTGCTGCTGACGACGCGGCTGCTGCTCCTCGAAGCGGCCGCGCTGGTCGGCGAGCACGCGGAAATAATGATCGGCGAACTGGAGATAGTATTCGGTGTTGACGCGGTCGCCCTGGCGCTGCGCGTCGGACGCGAGATTCTTGTACTTCTCCAGCAGCTGGCTGGCGTTGCCGCGCGAGCGGCTGTCGATCCGGTTGCCGTTGTCGCCGCGTCCCTGGCCACCCTGGCGCGGCCCGTTGCCGCCGCCACCATTGTTGTTGCGACCGCGACGCCGTCCGGCCTGCCGATTGTTGATCAAGCTGTTCGTCCTTTAGCCAAACGCACATGGGCTCCCGGGTACACCCCGCGCGACGTCTCGCGCCGTTTGCCAGAACCGCCGGATCGCAGCGATGTCGTGACTGTGGGTGTGGGTGGCCGCCCGGCTGCTCGCCGGATGCCAGGCCCCGGCCATCGTCATAGCGACCGGCAAGGCAGCCCGACAAGCGAAATATGACGCGCGCGCGCCGCTCGTCAAGTCGCCAGCAGGACACGCGGCCGTCCGCCGAGGTCGCGGTGCTCGGCCACGGCGAAGCCCTGTTCGGCGAGCAAGGCGCCGACCGCCCGTCCCTGCGTCCAGCCGATCTCCAGCAGCACCGCGCCGCCGGGCGCGAGCAGGCGACGCAGGTCGGGGATCAGCCGGCGATAATCCGCCAACCCGTCGCCGCCGGCATAGAGGGCGGAGGGCGGCTCGTGCGCCGACACCTCCCGCGGCAGCGCCTCGTCGGTGGCGATGTAGGGCGGATTGGCAACGATGCAGTCGAAACGGCCGGCGAGCGCGGTAGCCCAGTTGCCCCGGACGAAGACGGCGCGAGAACCGAACGGCGCCGCGTTGGCCGTCGCCCAGCCGAGCGCCTCGGCCGATCGGTCGACACCCAGTCCTCTCGTTTCCGGCCATTCCGCGAGCAAAGCGAGCAGCAAGGTACCCGGGCCGGTGCCGAGGTCGAGCAGCGTCGCGGGGTGGCGATCGGCGAAATGGGCGAGCGCGGCCTCGACCAGCGTCTCGCTGTCCGCGCGCGGCACCAAGGCGCCGGGCCCGACCTGGAGGTCGAGCGTCCAGAACCCCCGCGTGCCGGTGATGTAGGCGACCGGTTCGTGGCGGGCACGGCGCTCGACCAGCGCGGCGAAGGTGGCAGGGATGGTCCAGCGCTCGGGATCGAGCAACAGCGCCTGCCGCTCGATCCCGAGCGCGTGGGCGAGCAAGAGTTCGGCGTCGAGCCGCGGCGTGGCGGAAAAGGCGAACCGGGCTGCGGCAACCGACAGGGCGTGGTGGACGGCGATCATCTCGTAGCCAGGGTCCGTGGCAGGCATCAGCGGCCCACCAATAGCGTCATGCCGGGCTCGTCCCGGCATCCAGAACCAAGCACCGCTGCGTTCGTGATCCTGGTTGCCGGGACGAGCCCGGCATGACGGTCGTAAAGATCGTCCGCCTCGATCAACCTTCCAGGCTCGCCAGCCGCTCCGCCTCGTCCTCGGCGATCAACGCGCCGGTCAGCTCGCCCATCTCGCCCTCCAATATTTCCGGCAGGCGGTGGAGCGTCAGGTTGATCCGGTGATCGGTTACCCGTCCCTGCGGGAAGTTGTACGTCCGGATGCGCTCGGACCGGTCGCCCGAGCCGACCATCGCCTTGCGCGTGCCCGACCGTTCGGAGGCGAGCCGCTCGCGTTCGGCCTCGTAGAGGCGGGTCCGCAGCACCTTCAGCGCCTTGGCCTTGTTCTTGTGCTGCGACTTCTCGTCCTGCTGGATGACGACCAGGCCGGTCGGCAGATGGGTGATGCGCACCGCCGAATCCGTGGTGTTGACCGACTGCCCCCCCGGCCCCGACGAGCGGTACACGTCGATCCGCAGGTCACGTGCCTCGTCGATCTTGACGTCGACCTCCTCCGCCTCGGGCAGCACCGCGACGGTGGCGGCGGAGGTGTGGATGCGGCCGCCCGCCTCGGTCGCGGGCACGCGCTGCACGCGGTGGACGCCGCTCTCGAACTTCAACTTGGCAAACACGCCCTGGCCCGTGACGGAGGCGACCACCTCCTTGAACCCGCCCGCGTCCGACGAGGAGGAGGAGATCAGCTCGACCCGCCAGCCCTGCCCTTCGGCGAACCGCTGGTACATGCGGAACAGGTCGCCCGCGAACAGCGCCGCCTCGTCACCGCCGGTGCCGGCGCGGATCTCCAGCATCGCCGCGCGCTCGTCGGCGGCGTCGCGCGGCAGCAGGGCGAGCGCCAGCCGGTGGTGCGCGGCGTCGAGCGCGGCCTTGTTGGCGTGCAGCTCCTCGGCCGCCATCGCGCGCAGTTCCTCGTCGCCGTCCTCGGCCATGAAGGCGAGGCTCTCGGCCTCCTGGCGCAAGCGGCGGACCTCACTCGCGGCGGCGGCGACGGGTTCCAGCTCGGCATATTCCTTCGACACCGCGACGAACCGGTCGCCGGGCAGGTCACCGGTCGCCATCAACGCGGACAGCTCGTCACGCCGCGCCTCGATCGCGCGGATGCGGTCGGGGGAGATGGGGGTCATGAGAAATCGAACGCCGCTAGGGCACGGCGCATCTCGTTCTCCCGCTCGGGGGGCCAATTGAGGTTGCGGAACGTCGTCGTCGGCTCCCCACCACGCCGGCTGAACGACATGATCGCGCCCGGACGCATCTTCATTGCCCGATCATACCGCTTCTTGGGATTACCGGTCACGAACGCCTCCGCCGCGATATGCGCGCGTCGAAGGGCAACAACGTGTGCCCGGACCTGGGCGTCGAACTCGGCGTCCTCGGCCACGATCGCGATGAGCGGCGTCGCCACTGGCGGCTCGGCGCTCAGCATCGCCAGCCGCTCGACCCCCGCCGCCCAGCCGACGCCCGCTGTCGCCGGCCCGCCCAGGCTCTCGATCAGCCCGTCGTACCGCCCACCGGCCAGCACGGTCCCCTGCGCGCCGAGCCGGTCGGTGACGAACTCGAACGCGGTGTGGCGGTAGTAATCCAGTCCGCGGACCAGCCGCGGGTTGCGCGTCCACGCCACGCCCGCCGCGTCGAGCCCGGCGGTTACCGCGTCGAAGAACGCCCGCGCCTCCGGCGTCAGGAACGCGTCAATATCGGGTGCCGAGTCCGCCGCCGGGCGGTCGCGCGGGTCCTTCGAATCGAGAATGCGCAGCGGGTTTTTCGCCAACCGGTTCAGGCTGTCCTCCGACAGCTCGCCGCGAAAGCCATCGAAATGGTCGACCAGCGCCTGCCGCCACGCGTCGCGCGTCGCCTGATCGCCCAGCGTGTTGAGCTGCAAGGTGACCCCCTCGATCCCCAATTCGCGCAGCAACTGGTCCGCCAGCACCAGCAGCTCGACATCAGCGGCGGGCTCGGGCGCGCCGATCACCTCGGCGTCGATCTGGTGGAACTGGCGATACCGCCCCTTCTGCGGCCGCTCGTAACGGAACACCGGGCCGGAAGTGGCGAGCTTCAGCGGCGCATATTGCTGCCACCCCTCGGTTAGGAACGCGCGCGCCAGGCCGGCGGTGAACTCCGGCCGCAGCGTCAGGCTGTCGCCGCCGCGATCGGGGAACGTGTACATCTCCTTCGACACCACGTCGGTGGTCTCACCGATCGAGCGGGCGAACACCTCGGTCGCCTCGAACACCGGGATGTCGACCCGCTGGAAGCAGTAGAGCGCCCGCACCCGCTCGAACGTGGCGAGGACGTACGCGAAGCGGCGCTGCTCGTCGCCGAAGATGTCCTGCGTGCCGCGCACGCGATGGGGGGTCTGGATACGGGCCATTTCGGGCGGACATCTAGGCGAGCCGACGCCGCCGCGCTAGCACCCCGCCACATGGACGAGCGACGCTGGTGGGGATTGGGAAGCAAGGTCGCGCCGCCGCGCTTCGTGCTGTTCGTGGCGGTGCTCGCCGCCGGCCTGCCGGTGCTGATCGCGCTGCTCGGTCGCGAACGCGGGATCATGGCGGCGTTCGACGTCGCCGCGCTCGTCTTCCTCGTGGCGGTGTCGACGCTGTTCGGCCACGGCGACGCGGCACGGATGCGCGCCGCGGCGCGCGACAACGACGCCTACCGGGCGACGCTGCTCGGCTTCACCGCGACGACGACGCTGGTCATCCTGGTCGCGGTGGCGGGCGAGCTGCAGGGGCGCCACGACGCCTGGTCGCTGGCGCTGGTGGTGGCGACGCTGGTGCTCGCCTGGCTGTTCTCCAACACCGTCTGGGCGCTCCACTACGCGCACGTCTTCTACCTGGCGGACGGCGAGGGAAAGGATGCGGGCGGGCTCGACTTTCCCGGCTGCCGCACGCCCGATTACTGGGACTTCCTGTATTTCAGCCTGACGCTCGGCATGACCTTCCAGACCTCCGACGTGACGATCACCGCGCGCGGACTCCGCCGCGTGGTACTGGGCCACAGCCTCGCGGCCTTCGTGTTCAACCTCGGCGTGCTCGCCTTCACCGTCAACGTCATCGGCGGTGGGTGAGCGGAAGGACGTGGCGCCGACCAGCCAAAGGACTGGACGGCTGTCGTTTCGTCTCGCTACACCCCGCCCTTTCCTAGCCGAAGGACGTCCATGCGCCGCCTGCTTCTCGTCAGTTCGCTCCTCGCCTCTTCCGCCGTCGTGGCGCAGGTGCCCGCCGGCAACTCCGCGCCGCAGCCGGTGCCGATCGTCGACACCATCCCCCCGGCGGTCGACCGGCCCTATCCCGGCGTCATCAAGCTCGACGTCGACGCCACGGATACCGAGCGCGGGATCTTCCTGGTCAAGGAGACGATCCCCGTCGCGAAGACCGGCGACGTGGCGCTGCTCTTCCCCAAATGGCTGCCGGGCACCCACGCGCCGCGCGGCGAGATCGAGAAGGTGGCGGGGCTCGTCGTTCGCGCGAACGGCCGCGTGCTGCCGTGGACGCGCGACACCCTGGACGTCTACGCCTTCCACGTCGACGTGCCCGCGGGCGCCAAGCAGCTGGACGTCGAGTTCCAGTTCCTGTCGGCGACCAGGCCCGATCAGGGTCGCGTGGTCGCCACGCCCCGGATGATCTCGCTCCAGCCCAACTCGGTCAGCCTGTATCCGGCGGGCTATTTCACCCGGCAGATCCCGATCCAGATGAACGTCAAGTTCCCCGCCGGCTGGACCGCGGCGGGCGCGGTGCCGGCGCGCGCGACGCAGGGGGCGGGCGGCGCGACCTACGCCTATCAGCAGACCAATTACGAGGTGCTGGTCGACTCGCCGATCCTCGCCGGCCGCTACGGCAAGACGTGGCCGCTGTCCTCGCGCGTCGACCTCGCCGTCTTCGCCGACGATCCCAAGGAATTGGCCGCGACACCGGAGCAGATCGCCGCGCACCAGCGGCTGGTCGAGCAGGCGGTGAAGACCTTCGGCGCGCAGCATTACGACCATTACGTGTTCCTGCTGTCGATCACCGACGACCTCGGCGGGATCGGGCTGGAGCATCACCGCTCGTCGGAGAACGGGGTCGATCCTGGCTATTTCATCGATTGGGAAAACTCGGTTACCCGGCGCAACCTGCTGCCGCACGAATTCAGCCACTCCTGGGACGGCAAGTTCCGCCGCGGCGCGGAGCTGTGGACGCCCGATTATCGCATGCCGATGCGCGACCACTCGCTTTGGGTGTACGAGGGGCAGACGCAGTTCTGGGGCTACGTCCTCCAGGCGCGCTCGGGACTGGTGTCGAAGCAGGACACGCTCGACGCCTATGCCGCGATCCTGGCGGTGTACGACACGTCGCAGGGGCGCCAGTGGCGGCCGCTGATCGACACCACCAACGATCCGATCATCTCCGCCCGCCGCCCCAAGGGCTGGCCGAGCTGGCAGCGGTCGGAGGACTATTACAACCAGGGCCTGATGGTGTGGATGGAGGTCGACGCGATGCTGCGCCAGAAATCGGGCGGCACCAAGTCGATCGACGATTTCGCGAAGGCGTTCTTCGGCATCCGCGACGGCGACTGGGGCGAGGTGACCTACACCTTCGCCGACGTGGCGCAGACGCTGAACGCGATCGTGCCCTACGACTGGGCTGGCTTCCTCACCCAGCGGCTGACCGAGACGGGCAAGCCGGCGCCGATCAACGGCTTCGCGATGAACGGGTATAAGCTGGTCTACACCGACACGCCGACGAGCTATTTCACCAAGGCCGAGAAGAGCCGCGGCACCGACGCGAGCTACTCGGTCGGGCTGGTCGTCAACAAGGACGGCGTGGTGACCTCGTCGATCTGGGGCAGCCCGGCGTTCGCGGCGAAGATCGACGTCGGCACGACGATCGTCGGCGTCGGCGGCGAGGCTTATTCGGGCGACCGGCTGAAGGCGGCGATCGCCGCGGCGAAGGGCACCAAGGAGCCGATCAGGCTGCTGGTGAAGAACGCCGACCGGCTGCGCGACATCGCGATCGACTATCACGACGGCCCCCGCTATCCGCGCCTCCAGAAAACGGGGCAGGGCGACACCGGGCTCGACCGGTTGCTGACCGCCCGCTGACACCAACTAGGGAAGCATCATGCGCATCGACCTGATCCCGACGGGCAAGAACCCGCCGGAAGACCTCAACGTCATCATCGAGGTGCCGACCGGCGGCGAGCCGGTGAAGTACGAGTTCGACAAGGCGTCCGGCGCGCTGTTCGTCGATCGCATCCTCCACACGCCGATGCGGTATCCGGCGAATTACGGTTTCGTGCCGCACACCTTGTCGCCCGACGGCGACCCGCTCGACGCGCTGGTGATCGCGCGTTCGCCCTTTATCCCCGGCTGCGTCGTCCGCGCCCGGCCGATCGCGGTGCTGAACCTGGAAGACGAGGCCGGCGGCGACGAGAAGCTGGTCTGCGTGCCGGTGAACGACGTGTTCCCTTACTATTCGAACGTCGGCGGCCGCGACGACGTGCCGGAGATCGTCTTCGAGCAGATCGAGCACTTCTTCACCCACTACAAGGATCTGGAGAAGAAGAAGTGGGTCCGCGTCGGCAAATGGGGCGACGCCGCCGAGGCGCGGACCATCACGCTGGAGGCGATCGAGCGCTACGAGCAGGCCAAGAAGCAGGGCGAGGAGCCGCACGAGCAGGACGACGTCGCCGGCCGCGAGTGATGCCTCGGCGGCGGCGGGGCTCCCTCGCCGCCGCATGCCGCAACCGCCTTCGCGAGCGGACGCCGGCTCATCGTCCCGCCAGCCGCGTCAGCGCGGCGCCGTCGATCCGCTGCACCGTCCAGTCTTCCATGCCGACCGCGCCCATCGCGCGGTAGAAGGCGATCGCATCGGCGTTCCAGTCGAGCACCGACCATTCGAACCGGGCACAGCCGCGCTCCACCGCGAGCGCGGCGAGATGGCGGAGCAGCGCCTTGCCGATCCCCCGCCCTCGTGCCGCCGGGGTGACGTAGAGGTCTTCCAGGTACAGCCCGCGCCGTCCCGTCCAAGTCGAGAAATTGTGAAAGAACAGCGCGAAGCCGACGGCCGCACCGTCCGCTTCCGCGATCACCGCCTCGGCGGCGGGCCGCTCGCCGAACAGCGCGGCGGCGAGCATCGGCTCCGTCGCCTTCACCGCATCGGGCTCGCGCTCGAAAGCGGCGAGTTCGCGGACGAGGGCGAGGATGACGGGAACGTCGGCGGGCGTGGCGGCGCGGATCATGGCGCCGCCTGTAGCTCGGCCGTGGCAGCGATGTCGCGCTTCCTGGCGGCGAGAAGGCACGCGACGACGATGATCGCGGCGCCGACCAGCGTCCAGATCGTCACCCGCTCACCGAAGACCAGCCAGCCGAGCACCGCCGCGTAGAGGAACGACGTATACTCCGTGGTCGCGAGGAAGCCGGTGTCGCCATGCGCGTAGGCCCAGGCGAGAAGCGCGAGCGACCCGGTGGCGAGGCACGCGGCGACGACGATCCGCGGCCACAACGCCGCCTCCGGCAGCACCGCCAGCCAGGGCGCGGCAAGCGCGAGCAGCAGCGTGACGATGCCCGACTGGAAAAAGGCGATCTCTCCCGGTCCCGCCGCCTGCGCCTGCATCCGCGCCAGCACGAGATTGACCGCGTAGAGCAGCGCCGAGGCGAGGATCGCGGCCGCGCCGTCCATCCGCGCGCCGCCGAGATCCGCGCGGTCGCCGAGCAGCACGACCAGCACGCCGCCGAGCGCCGCGAACGAGCCGAGCACGACGCGCCCGCCGACCCGCTCGCCGAGCAACACCGCGCCGAGCAGCAGCGCGATCAGCGGCGCGATGTAGGAGAGCGTGATCGCCTGCGCCATCGGCACCCGCGCCAGCCCCCAGAAGAACAGCAGCGCCATCGCCGCGGTGACGCTGCCCCGCGCGAGATGGAGTCGGAACGTCCGTCCCCGCGGCCACCCCCCGCCGCTCCGCCGCCACAGCAGCGCGCCGAGCCCGGTCGAGATCGCGGTGCGCCAGAACAGCGCGTTGTAGACGCCGATCGCCAGCACCAGCGACTTCATGAACGCGTCCATGACCGAGAACAGCCCGATGCCGATCGCGGCCACGCCGAACGCGAGCGCGGGGGTGACCGGGCGGGTCAACGGATCAGGCGGATGTCATAACCCAGCGCCTCGCCCGCCGTCGCCATCCGGCGATCGCCGGTCAGGATCGGCAACGACCGTGAGCGGCCGAGCACGAGGCAGGCGCGATCGCCAAGCGAGATGCCCGAAGATCGTGTCGGTGCGCGCAGCTCGGCCGTCGCGCGAGCCGCAGTCAGATCAAAGGAAGCGATGTCGATCTCGAAACTCGCGATCGCACCCAGAATGTTGCTGATGTCAGCGCCTTGCTCCAGCCCTCGTGAGCAGCTTTCCGAAACATTGACGGCCGACATCACGCTACGACGCAGCTGCGGGATGACGATCTCTGCTCCAGGCTCGTCCAACAGCACGGCGAGCAACGCCGCCGCATCGATGACCACTGTCACTCCGCCGGCCAGTCGATACGGCGGTCGGCCAGGAACTGATCGACGCTGTAGTCGGGGCCGACTGCTGCACGAAAGGATCGTTGCGCGTCGCGCACGACCTGCTCGAACGTCCGGATGGTGAAGCCGCCATCACCATCACGTTTGAAGACGAGCGAGTCGCCATCCTTGATGCCGAACTCACGGCGTAGGTCGGCGGGAATGACGACCTTGCCGCCCGCGATCACCTTGGCATGATAAGTCATGAACGATCCTCCAGGTACCGAAGGATAACACGGGACCTACTCTGCCGCCACAGCCTCCGGCTCCGCCTTTGCCTCGATCTCCGCCGCCTTGGCTTCGACCAGGCGGACGATGTGGTCGATCATGCCCTCGTCCTGGACGTGGTGGTCGGTGACGCCGGAGAGGTAGACCATGTGGCGGCCGTTGCCGCCGCCGGTGATGCCGATATCGGTCTCGCGCGCTTCGCCGGGGCCGTTGACGACGCAGCCGAGCACCGACAGCGACATCGGCGTGCGGATATGCTGCAACCGCTCCTCCAGCGTCTGCACCGTGCGGATCACGTCGAAGCCCTGGCGCGCGCAGCTGGGGCAGCTGACCACGCGGACGCCGCGGTTGCGGATGCCGAGCGCCTTCAGCATCTCGAAGCCGACGCGGACCTCCTCCTCGGGCTCGGCCGACAGCGACACGCGGATCGTGTCGCCGATGCCGAACCACAGCAGGCTGCCGATGCCGATCGCCGACTTGACGGTGCCGCCGACGAAGCCGCCCGCCTCGGTGATGCCGAGATGAAGCGGACAGTCGACCTGCTCGGCGAGCTGCTGGTAGGCGGCGACCGCAAGGAACAGGTCGGATGCCTTCACCGCCACCTTGTACTCGTGGAAGTCGTGGTCCTGGAGCAGCTTGATATGGTCGAGCGCCGATTCGACCAGCGCGTCGGGGCACGGCTCGCCGTACTTCTCCAGCAGGTGCCGCTCCAGGCTGCCGCCGTTGACGCCGATGCGGATCGCGCAGCCGTTCGCCTTCGCGGCGCGGACGACCTCCGCCACGCGCTCGGACGAGCCGATGTTGCCGGGGTTGATGCGCAGGCACGCCGCGCCCGCGTCCGCCGCTTCCAGCGCGCGCTTGTAGTGGAAATGGATGTCGGCGACGATCGGCACGCGGGCGGCGCGGACGATCTGCTTTAACGCGGTCGTCGACGCCACGTCGGGGCAGGAGACGCGAACGATGTCCGCCCCCGCTTCCTCGCAGCGGCGGATCTGGTCGACCGTCGCGCGCACGTCGTCGGTAGGCGTGTTGGTCATTGTCTGCACGGTGACGGGCGCATCGCCGCCGACGGGAACGGAGCCGACCATGATCTGGCGGCAGGGGCGGCGCGCGATGTCGCGCCAGGGCCGGATGGACATGGCGCCCCCATACTCCTTTGTGGTGACAACAGGAAGTCGCTGGCGGCAGCGCACGCCCGCGGCTAGGGGCGCGGACATGAGCGACAGGACATGGACGCTGACCGTCCACGGCGGATCGGGACGGTTCGAACGCGGCATCATCCCGGCCGAGGCCGATGCGGGCGCACGGGCCGGGCTCGGCCGGGCGCTCGATGCGGGCAGCGCGGTGCTCGCCGCGGGCGGCACGGCGGTGGACGCGGTGCAGGCGGCGATCGAGGTGCTGGAGGACGATCCCCACTTCAACGCCGGCCGCGGCGCCGCGCTGTCGGGCGAGGGCCGGATCGAACTCGACGCCGCGATCATGGACGGGCGCGCCCGCGAGGCCGGATCGGTGGCGCAGGTGACGACGCCCAGACACCCGATCGCGCTCGCCCGCGCGGTGATGGACGAGGGCACCCACGTGATGCTCGCCGGCCCCGGTGCCGAGGCGTTCGCGGCGGCGCGCGGGGTCGAGGCGGCGGACGCGGGCTGGTTCGAGCTGCCCGAGCGGCGCCGCCAACTGGAGGAGCTGCTCGCGCGCGGGAACGACGCGTTCGACGTCGACATGAAGTACGGCACGGTCGGTGCGGTCGCGCGCGACGCCAACGGGCACGTCGCCGCGGCGACCTCGACCGGCGGCGTGACGGGCAAGCGCTGGGGGCGGATCGGCGATTCGCCGCTGATCGGCGCGGGCACCTGGGCCGACGACGCCTGTGCCGTCTCGGCGACGGGGGCCGGCGAGTATTTCGTCCGCGTCGGCGCGGGCCGGACGATCGCGGCGCGGGTGAAGATGCTCGGCGAATCGATCGGCACGGCGACCGACGCGGTGCTCGGCGAGATCGTCGCGCTCGGCGGCACCGGCGGGCTGATCGTGGTCGCGCCATCGGGCGAGACGGCGTGGCGCTTCTCCACCCCCGGCATGTACCGCGCGACCGCGTCGGCGGAAGGCGCGCGCGTGGTGGCGATCTACGGAGACGAGGAATGACACTGATCGCCCGCATCGGCGCGCTCGCCGCCGCGGCGCTGCTCGCGCAGCCCGCCTCGGCCTATTGGGAATACGGCCACCAGACGGTGGCGGCGATCGCCCTGGCCAATGTCAGGCCCGCCACCCGCGCCGCGATCGCGCGGGTGCTGAAGGCACAGGGCCGGCTGGGCACCCCCGAGTGCCCGGCGCGGACGATCGAGGAGGCGAGCGTCTGGCCCGACTGCGTCAAGCCGCTCAAGGATGCCGACGGCAAGTCGCGCTTCGGCTACGCGTACAGCTGGCATTATCAGAACGTGAACATCTGCACCCGCTTCGACCTGGAGCCCGCGTGCAAGGACGGCAACTGCGTCTCGGCGCAGATCGACCGGCAGGAGGCGATCCTCGCCGACCGCCGCGCCTCGCCGAAGGACCGGGTGATGGCACTCGCCTTCCTGGTCCACTTCGTCGGCGACCTTCACCAGCCGCTGCACGCGGGCGACAAGGCGGACAAGGGCGGCAACGACGCGCACGCGGATTACGGCATCTACTCGACGCCGCGGCTCAACCTGCACAGCATCTGGGACGGCCTCCTCGCCGAGCGCGCGATCTCGACGCCGCCGCCGCTGGTGCGGCGCTACCCGGCGGCCGAGCGGCGACGGTTGGCGGCAGGCACCGTCACCGACTGGAGCCGGGAAAGCTGGGCCGACGCGCGCGTCGCCTACGAGGCGGCGTACGGGCGCGATCCGTGCGGCGACGTGCCCGCGCGCGGAGCCTATGACGAGGCGACGATCGCGCGGCTGGTGCCGCTGGCGCGCGACGAGGTGGTGAAGGGTGGGCTGAGGTTGGCGCGGCTGCTCGACGAGGCGCTGGGGTAAACCATTACCGTTCGTGTCGAGCGACGTCGAGCGACCTTGCCATGAGCGACGCACGGGGTGTCTCGCCTTCGCTCGACACGAACGAAGGATGGGCGGAAAGATGGACGGCTTTCCCTAACCCTGCTCGATCCGCACCAGAACCTTGCCCTCGACCACCTGCCCGCCCGCAACCGCGGCGAGGTCGGCGACGTTGCCGTCGAACGGCGCGGTCATCACGTGCTCCATCTTCATCGCCTCCAGCACCAGCAGCCGGTCGCCCTTGGTCACCGCCTGCCCCTCCGCGACCTCGACCGAGAGGACGCGGCCGGGCATCGGCGACAGGATCGCGCCGTCCGCCGCGCCGCCGCCGCCCATGCCGTCGACGCGCCACGGCGTCATCCGCCAGACCTGCCCGCCCTCGGCGACGAGGACCGCGTCCTCGACCTGCTCGACGTCACTATCGGCTTCGGACAGGTCGACCTCGACCGGCTGGCCGTCGAGGAGGAAGCGAGCGGCCGTGCGCGGGGCTGCGTTGAGGCGGAAGCCGCCGGTCGAGCCGGCGAGCGCCGCGCCTGCATCGGCGAGCGCCTCGTCGCTGGGCAGCGCGGGGGGCATCAGCGCGTCGCCCTCGCGCGCGATCAGGCCGGTGTCGACCTCGCCCGCCACGAACGCGGGGTGGTCGAGCGCCTCGACCAGGAAACCGGCGTTGGTGCGGACGGGCCAGACGATCGCCTCGTCGAGCGCGTCGGCGAGCTGCTCGCGCGCGTTCTCGCGGGTGTCGCCATGGGCGATCAGCTTGGCGATCATCGGGTCGTAGAAGGGGGTGACCTCGCCGCCCTGGAGGACGCCGGTGTCGATGCGGACGGAGGTTCCGAGGTCGAACGCCTCGAGACGACCGATCGAGGGGAGGAAGCCCTTGGTCGGGTCCTCGGCGTAGAGCCGCGCCTCGATCGCCCAGCCGTCGATCACGAGCTGGTCCTGGCGGAGCGGCAGCGGCTCGCCTGAGGCGACGCGGAGCTGCCACTCCACCAAGTCCTGGCCGGTGATCGCCTCGGTGACGGGATGCTCGACCTGAAGGCGGGTGTTCATTTCCATGAACCAGATGCGGTCGGCGCGGAGGCCCTCGCTGGCGTCGGCGATGAACTCGATCGTGCCCGCGCCGACATAGTCGACCGCCTGCGCGGCCTTCACCGCGGCGGCGCAGACCGCGGCCCGCGTGCCCTCGTCCATGCCGGGCGCGGGCGCCTCCTCGATCACCTTCTGGTGGCGGCGCTGGAGCGAGCAGTCGCGCTCGAACAGGTGGACGACCTGGCCGTGCGTGTCGCCGAACACCTGCACCTCGATGTGGCGGGGCGAGAGGATGTACTTCTCGATCAGCACGCGGTCGTCGCCGAACGACGACGCGGCCTCGCGGCGGCACGAACCGAGCGCGTCGGCGAAATCCTCCGCGCGCTCGACCCGGCGCATGCCCTTGCCGCCGCCGCCCGCGACCGCCTTGATGAGGACGGGGTAGCCGATCGCGTCGGCCTCGCGCTGGAGGCGTTCGGGCGACTGGTCGTCGCCGAGATAACCGGGGGTGACGGGGACGCCGGCGGCGATCATCCGCGCCTTGGCCGCATCCTTCAGCCCCATCGCGCGGATCGACGCGGGCGCGGGGCCGACCCAGACGAGGCCGGCGGCGATCACGGCCTCGGCGAAGTCGGCGTTCTCCGACAGAAAGCCGTAACCGGGGTGGATCGCCTCGGCGCCGGTTTCCCGTGCAATCGCGATGATCCGCTCGCCGACCAGGTAGCTCTCACGCGCCGGCGACGGGCCGATGGGGACGGCCTGGTCGGCGAGGCGGACGTGCAGCGCGCTTGCGTCGGCGTCGGAGTAGACCGCGACGGTACGGATGCTGAGGCCGCGCGCGGTGCGGATGATGCGACAGGCGATCTCGCCACGATTGGCGATGAGGAGGGACTGGATCATGAGGGTTCCTGTTCCTCCCCGGAACGGGGAGGGGGACCGTCCGGCGTAGCCGGATGGTGGAGGGGCAGTCGCGCGCGAGCCGTCGCGACGATGTGGGTGACGACGGCGTCTAGGTCGCGGAAGACATCGGCAGCGGGGAGGCGGAGCGTCTCGATGCCGTGCAAGCGCAGCAGTGCGTCGCGCTTCTCGTCATACGCGGGTTGGTCGCCGCGGTCGTGTGCCTCGCCATCGACTTCGATGCAGAGCCGCGCAGGCGCACAGTAGAAGTCGAGCACGACGAAGCTGGCGGGGTGCTGCTTGCGAAACTTGAGGTCGCCAGGGCGGTCGCGGAGGGCGAGCCAGAGGCGGAGCTCCGCGGGGGACAGCTCTTTACGAAGTCGGCGCGCGCGGTGCACGGTTGCGCTGGGCGCTCTCAACAATGGGGCTGGCGCGCGTGGCTGCCCCTCCACCACCCGGCTTTGCCGGGCGGTCCCCCTCCCCGTTCCGGGGAGGTATGGTAGTTGCTCCTGCATCACATCCGGAACACGCCGAAGCGGGGTTCGGGGATGGGCGCGTTGAGACACGCTTCCAGCGCCAGGCCGAGCACGTCGCGGGTCTGCGCCGGGTCGACGATGCCGTCGTCCCACAGGCGCGCGGTGGCGTACCAGGGATTGCCCTCGTCCTCGTATTTCTGGCGGACGGGGGCCTTGAAGGCTTCGGCCTGTTCCGGCGTCCAGGTCGCGGCGTCGCGGTGGACGGTCGCCAGCACGCTCGCCGCCTGCTCGCCGCCCATCACGCTGATCCGGCTGTTGGGCCAGGTGAAGAGGAAGCGGGGCGCATAGGCGCGGCCGCACATGCCGTAATTGCCCGCGCCGAAGCTGCCGCCGATCAGGACCGTGATCTTGGGCACGCTCGCGGTCGCGACCGCGGTCACCAGCTTGGCGCCGTGCTTGGCGATCCCCTCCGCCTCGTAGCGGCCGCCGACCATGAAGCCGGAGATGTTCTGGAGGAACAGCAGCGGGATTTTCCGCTGGCAGGCGAGCTCGATGAAGTGCGCGCCCTTCTGCGCCGATTCGGAAAAGAGAACTCCGTTGTTGGCGAGGATCGCCACCGGCAGACCGTGGATGTGCGCGAAGCCGCAGACCAGGCTGGCGCCGTAGAGCGACTTGAACTCGTGGAACTCGGACCCGTCGACGAGCCGGGCGATCACCTCGTGTACGTCGTAGGGGGCGCGGACGTCCTGCGGGATCACGCCGTAGAGTTGTTCCGGCGCGTGTTTCGGCGGTTTGGGCGCGGCGCGGTTGACGTCGGCGCCTCGCTCCGGCGGCAGGGTCGAGACGATGTCGCGGACGATCGTCAGCGCGTGCTCGTCACTCTCGGCGACGTGATCGACCACGCCCGAGCGGCGGCCGTGCGTCTCCGCGCCGCCCAGTTCCTCGGCCGTGATCTCCTCGCCCGTGGCCGCCTTCACCAGCGGCGGGCCGGCGAGGAAGATGGTGCCCTGCCCGCGGACGATCACCGTCTCGTCGGACATTGCCGGCACGTAGGCGCCGCCGGCGGTGCAGCTGCCCATCACGCAGGCGATCTGCGGAATGCCCTGGCTCGACATCTGCGCCTGGTTGAAGAAGATGCGGCCGAAATGCATGGCGTCGGGGAAGACCTCGGCCTGGTGCGGCAGGTTGGCGCCGCCCGAATCGACGAGGTAGACGCACGGCAGCCGGTTCGCTTCCGCGATCTCCTGCGCGCGCAGATGCTTCTTGACGGTGAGCGGATAGTAGGTGCCGCCCTTCACCGTCGCGTCGTTGCAGACGATCATCACCTGACGCCCGGCGACGCGGCCGATACCGGTAATGAGGCCGGCGCCGGGCACCTCGTTGTCGTACAAGCCGCCCGCGGCGAGCTGGCCGATCTCGAGAAAGTCGCTGCCGGGGTCGAGGAGGCGTTCGACCCGTTCGCGCGGGAGGAGCTTGCCGCGGGCGGTGTGGCGCTCGCGCGACTTCTCCGACCCGCCGAGCGCGGCCTGCGCGACGTCGGCGCGGAGGCGGTCGACGAGGGCGGCGTTGTGCGCGGCGTTGGCGCGGAAGGTGTCGCCGTCTGGCGACAGCTTGGTGTCGAGGACGGGCGCGCTCACTATTGCGCCACCGGGGGGTTGTGGCCGATCAGTTCGCGGCCGATCAGCATGCGGCGGATCTCGTTGGTGCCGGCGCCGATGTCGAGCAGCTTGGCGTCGCGCCAGAAGCGCTCCACCGGCCAGTCCTTGGTGTAGCCCGCGCCGCCGAGCGCCTGGATCGCCTCGCCCGCGACTTTCACCGCACTCTCGCTCGCCAGCAGGATCGCGCCCGCCGCGTCGAAGCGGGTCGTCTTGCCCGCGTCGCAGCTCTTCGCCACCGCGTAGACGTAGGCGCGCGCGGAATTAAGCGCGACGTACATGTCGGCGACCTTGGCCTGGATCAGCTGGAAGTTGCCGATCGCCTGGCCGAACTGCTTGCGCTCGCGCACGTAGGGGATCACCACGTCGAGGCATGCCTGCATGATGCCGAGCTGAATGCCCGCGAGCACCGCGCGCTCATAGTCGAGCCCCGACATCAGCACGCCGACACCACCGCCCAGCGGCCCCATGACTTGGGCGTCGGGCAGGAAGCAGTCGTCGAACACCAGCTCGGCGGTCGGCGAGCCGCGCATGCCGACCTTGTCGATCTTCTGGCCGATTGAGAATCCCGGCGTGCCCGCCTCGACGATGAAGGCGGTGATGCCGCGCGATCCCTCGCCCGTCTTGGCGTAGACGACGAGCGTGTCGGCATAGGCGGCGTTGGTGATCCAGAATTTGGTGCCGTTGAGCTTGTACCCGCCGTCGACGGCCTCCGCGCGCAGCTTCATCGACACGACGTCGGAGCCGGCGCCCGCCTCCGACATGGCGAGGCTGCCGACGTGCTCGCCCGAGATGAGCTTGGGCAGGTACTTGGCCTTCTGCTCGTCATTGGCCCAGCGGCGGATCTGGTTGACGCACAGGTTCGAGTGCGCGCCGTAGCTGAGGCCGATCGAGGCCGACGCGCGGCTCACCTCCTCGCAGGCGATGACGTGTTCGAGGTAGCCGAGGCCGAGGCCGCCGTCCTCCTCGGGCACGGTGATGCCGTGCAGGCCGAGCTCGCCCATCGCCGGCCACAGCTCGTCGCGGGGGAACCAGTCGTCGGCGTCGACCCTCGCCGCCAGCGGCGCGATCTTGTCCGCCGCGAAGCGCCGCGTCGCGTCGCGGATCATCTCCGCCGACTCGCCCAGGGCAAAGTCGAATTCGGGGGCCATCAGTCTCTCCGTATCGTTCGTTACCAGCCCGCTAGCACAAGCGGGATCAGCGGCGCGAGATCGAATACGGCCGAGCCGCTGCCGCTTTTCCCCAGGCGCGGTTCGGCCGCGATCGCATGGTGAAGCGGAGCTCGCCGCCGGCTGTAATCTCGTCATGGCGGAGATAGCTGCGCGCCAGCGGCTCGCCGTTGAGTGTCACCCGGCCGACATAGGGGTTCGCGTCGGACAGCCCGTCGGCGACGACGGTGAAGCGCTTGCCGCCAGGGAGCGCGAGGGTGGCGCGCTCCACGAACGGCCGCCCGATCACATATTCGAGGCTGCCGGGCGTCACCGGGTAGAAGCCGAGCGCGGTGAAGACGAGCCAGGCGGACATCTGGCCCAGATCGTCGTTGCCCGACAAACCGTCGGGGGCCGGCTTGTACTGCGTATCGACGATCTGCTTCAGGCGAGCCTGCGTCCGCCACGGCGCGCCGGCATGGTTGTAGAGATAGGCGACGTGGTGGCTCGGCTCGTTGCCGTGGATGTACTGGCCGATCAGCCCGGCGATGTCCTCGGCATGGCTGTAGTCGAGCTGGGAATTGTCATAGTCGAACATCGCGTCCAGCTTGGCGATCGCCTTGCCGTCCCCGCCCATCGCGCGGAACAGCGCCGCCTGGTCCTGCGGCACGAACCAGCTATACTGCCAGGCGTTACCCTCGGTGTAGTCGGAACCGTAGTTGATCGCGGTCGGATCGAACGGCGTGCGGAAGGCGCCGTCGCTCTTGCGGGCGCGGACGAAGCCGGTCTTCGGATCGAAGCTGTTGCGCCAATAGGCGGCGCGCTTGTCGAAGGTCGCGGCGACGTCGCGGCGGCCGAGCTTCTCGGCCATGCGCGCGATCATCCAGTCGTCATAGGCGTACTCGACCGTCTTTGACGCCGCCTCGGGCTCGCGGTCGATGGGCACGTAGCCGCGCTTCATATAGTCGCCGAGACCGCCATAGGGTGCGTAGGTGGCGCTGGCGACCATCGCGGCCAGCGCCTCGTCCGCGTCGAAGCCGCCGATGCCCTTCAGATACGCGTCGGCGATGACGGGGACGGCGTGGTAGCCGATCATCGTCCAGGTCTCCCGCCCCTGGAACTGCCAGACGGGAAGGATGCCGTCCGGACTGGCCCGGCGGCTGGCGAGCAGCGAGCGGACGATGTCGCTGGTGGTCGCCGCCGGCTGAACGAGCGTGAGCAGCGGATGCTCGGCGCGGAACGTGTCCCACAGCGAGAAGGTCGAGCGGAAGGTGAAGCCCGCCGCGCGGTGGACGGCGTTGTCCGGACCGCGAAAACGTCCGTCGGCGTCGCCCGCCACCGACGGGGCGAGCAGCGAATGGTAGAGCGCGGTGTAGACGGTCCGGCGCATCGGCGCGGGCGCGGCGACGTCGAGCCTGCCCAGCGCCTGCTCCCAGGCGACGCGCGTCCTGGCGGCGACCGCGTCGAACCCGCCGGGCTCGGCATCCAGGTTGGTCATCGCACCCGCCTCGTCGACCGACGAGATGGCAACACGGACCTCCAGCGGCCCCTCCAGCCGGCCGAAGTCGAATCGGCCGACCAGCGCGCGTCCCTGCCGCTCCGCCACCGCGTCGCTGCCGCGGCCGGGGCCCTGGAAGCCCTTGTAGGCGACGTCCTTCTCGGTCGAGACGAAGGCGTGGTCCTTCAGCGGCGCGGAAAAGCGCATGGCGAAGAACAGCTGCCGGTCGGGCGCCCAGCCGCGCGTCCGGCGACTGCCGGTGACGGTGCCGTCGGGGCGGAGGCGGAGCGACGACCAGAGCGTCTTGCCGGGATAGTTGTAGAGCGAACGGCGCAGGTCGAGGACGAGGTGCGCCGCCTTGCCCCTGGCGAACGTGTAGCGATGGACACCGACGCGCGTCCCGGCGGTCATCTCGGCGCGCACGCCCGCGTCCCGCAGCGTGACGGCGTAGTAGCCGGGTCGCGCGACCTCGCCGTCGTGCGAGAAGCGCGAGCGATAGCCGCTGCCGGGAACCCTGGCGTCGCCGGGCTCGAGCGGCACCGCCTCGCCCGAAACCGGCATGACCAGGAAATCACCCAGGTCGGAATGCCCCGCGCCCGAGAAATGGGTATGCGAGAAGCCCGCGATCGTCGGGTCGTCGTAGCGGTAGCCGGCGGCGTGCGCGTAGCATTCGCGGATTTGGCACTCGGCATCGGTATCGGGCGACAGTTGCACCATGCCGAACGGCGCGACGGCGCCGGGGAAGGTGTGCCCCTCGCCGCCGGTGCCGATGAACGGGTCGACCGCCTCGTACGGCGTCGGCGAAGGCGCGGGCGTCTGCTGCGCGGGCGACGCGGCGAGGAGCGGCAGGGCGAGAAGCGCGAGCGCGCGGCGGGAGGAGGCCATGCCGCATCCTAGGCACGGGCGGCCGGGCCGCAACCTCGGAACCTTCGCGCGCCGCCCACCGTCTGATCGCGATGCGGATCAGCGAGCGAACGGTCGTCTTCCTCCGTCACGCGCTCGGCGGCAGCGCCCGGTCGTTCGACCTGGTTCGGGAACGCCTGCCCGAGGTGGAGACGATCGCGGTGGACCTGCCCGGCTTCGGCCAGGCGGTCGGCGTCGAGGGCTATTCGGTCGCCGCGATGGTTGACCACGTCGCGGGCGTCGTCGCGGCACGCGCGCCGGCGCGGTGGATGGTGGTCGGCCACTCGATGGGCGGCAAGGTCGCGACGCTGCTCGCACGCACGGCGGTGACCGACCCGGCGCTGGCGAGCCTGGCGGGCGTCGTCCTCCTCGCGGCCTCGCCGCCCTCGCCCGAGCCGATCGAGGAGGGCCGGCGCGACCGGATGATCGGCTGGGTGGCCGACGGGCCGATCGCCGACGCGGACGCGCGGCGCTACGTCGACGCGAACAGCGCCGCGCGGCTGCCGGTGCCGGTGTTCGCCACCGCGGTGGCCGAGGCGCGCCGGTCGAGCCGCCGCGCCTGGCGGGCGTGGCTGGAGCATGGCAGCCGCGAGGATATGCGCGAGGCGGCCGGCGTGCTCCCTTACCCCGCGCTGATCGTCGCGGGAGCGAAGGACGGCGACCTGGGCGAGGCGGCGCAGCGGCGCCTCAACGTGCCGCACTATGTCGATGCGACCGTTGAGGTGGTGCCCGGCGCCGCGCACCTGCCGCCGCTGGAGGCCCCGGACGCGGTGGCGGCGCTGATCGCGCGGCACGTCGAGGCGTGCCGCGCGATGTAGAGGGGCTTCAGTACGCCATCGCGCACCCGTCCGCCCGCATCTCGCTGGCGGCGGCGTAGACGCGGGTGGCGCCGTCCATGCGGTGCTCGACGCACTGGTAGCGGCCGAAACCGCCGTCGGGGTCGCCGATCCGCCAGCCGATCTCGGCCAGCTTCGCGCGCGTCGCGTCCGGCACGCCGCTCTCCAGCCGCAGCAGCCCCGTGGGGCCGAGGTTGGGCGCGTCCTCCCCCATCGACTGCGACGAGCCCTCATGATGCCAGCGCGGCGCATCGCCCGCCGACTGGATCTCCAGGCCGTAATCGACGCGGTCGGTGACGATCTGCACCTGCCCCTGCGGCTGCATGTCGCCGCCCATCACGCCGAAGCTCATCCAGGGCCGGCCGTTCCTAGTCGCGAAGCCGGGGATGATCGTCTGGAAAGGGCGCTTGCCGGGCGCGTAGATGTTGGGGTGACCGTCCTTCAGCGAGAAGAGCTGGCCGCGGTCCTGGAACATGAAACCGAGCCCGTCCGCCACCAACCCGGAACCCATGCCGCGGAAGTTGGACTGGATCATCGACACCATCATGCCGTCCTGGTCGGCGCAGCTGAAATAGGTGGTGTCGCCGCGGCTCGGCGCCTGGCCCGGGCTGACCTGCGTCATCAACCGGTCGGGGCGGATCAGCTTCGCCCGCTCGGCGGCATATTCCTTCGAGATCAGCCACTCGACGGGCACGCGCGCGAACTTGGGATCGGCATAGTAGCGGGCGCGGTCCTCATAGGCGAGGCGCTTGGCCTCGGCCTGGAGGTGGATCGACAGCGGCGACAGGAAGCCGGCACCCGACAGGTCGAAGCGTTCGAGGATGTTGAGCATCTGCAAGGTCGCCAACCCTTGCGTATTGGCGGCGAGCGCGTGGACGGTGGTGCCGCGGTAATCGGTACGGTTGGGCTCGATCCACTCCGCCCGGTGCGCGGCAAGGTCCTCGTAGCGCAGCCAGCCGCCGATCCGCTTGAAATAGCGGTCCATCACCCGCGCAAGGTCACCTTCGTAGAACGCCTTGGCGCCTCCGTTCGCGATCGCGCGGTAGGTGCGCGCGAGATCGGGATTGCGGAATACCTGCCCCGCCGCCGGCCCCTTGCCGTCCGCCAGGCCGTAGGTGCGGAGCGCGTTCGCGACCTCCTCGATGCCGTTGTTCGGGCGCCGGAAGGCGGCGAGCGAGCGGCGGATATAGTAGGCGATGATGTCGGGCACCGGCGCGCCTGTTTCCGCGTGGCGGATCGCGGGCTCGAACAGCGCCTTCCACGGCAGCTTGCCGTAGCGCGCGTGCATCGCACCCCACGACGCCACGGCGCCCGGTACCGAGACGGTGACGGCGCCGAGCGCGGGTAACGCGCCGTTCTTGGCGCGGGCGCGCACGGCGGCGAGATCGAGACCGCGCGGGGACGCGCCCGACGACGCCATGCCAACGACCTTGGCGGCCTTCGGGTCCCAGATCATCGCGTAGGCGTCGCCGCCGATGCCGCTCGATGTCGGCTCCAGCAGGCCGAGACACGCGTTGATCGCGATCGCCGCATCGACCGCCGAGCCGCCGGCGCGCAGGATGTCGATCCCCGCCTGCGTGGCGAGCGGGTGGGCGCTGCCGGCGGCACCCGACAGGCCGTAGACGGCGGTGCGCGACGCGAAACTGGCACCGACCGGGCGGTCGCCGGCATGCACGTCGGGGCGGACGAAGCGATCCTCGCCGGCGGCCCAGCGTTGCGGCAGGGGCTTGGCGGCGGCGCTCGCGGGCTGCGGCGCGCCGCCCTGCCCCTCGGCAGGCGCGCCCTGCTGACCGACCTTGCCGGTCTGTGCCAGCGCGGCGGGTGCGAGCGTCGCGGCAGGGATGGCGGCGATGAAGTCACGACGGCGCATGGCGGTTTGTCCCGAAAAGCTAAGCGGCGCACACCTTTGCCGGGTATGCGCCGCTCGGCAAGTCGGAGTAACGGCATTCCTCCCCTGTAAGGGGAGGGGGACCAGCGAAGCTGGTGGAGGGGTGTTGCCGCTGATCGTCGTTCGGACCCAAGCCGTCGGTGACACCCTTCCGTCATGCCTGCGGCATGCCACCTCCCCTTGCAGGGGAGGATGGGCGGGTGCCTCACCCCTTCGCCGTGCCCGGCTCGGCCATGTTGCGGTGCATCGCCGCCAGCACCTTCGCCGGCAGCACGTTGGCGAGCATCCCCTGCACCTTCACCGACAGGCCTGAGAAGATCGACTCGTCGCCGCGGTTCATCGCGTCCCAGCCGTCCTTGGCGACGAGCGCCGGGTCGCGGCGGCTGTCGCTCTCGGGATCGCCGACCGAGGTGTCGAGCATGTCGCCGCGCGCGAAGAACTCCGTATCCACGGGCCCTGGCTTCAGCGTCGTGATGGTGACGCCCTTCGTCTCCTTGATCTCGTCGCGGATCGCGTCGGTGAAGTAATCGACGAACGACTTGGTGGAATTGTACACCGCCTGGAACGAGCCCGGCAGGTATCCGGCGATCGAGCCGGTCACCAGCACCTTGCCCTCGCCCCGCGCCACCATCTCCTTCAACACCTTCTGGAGGAGGTAGATCGTGCCGGTGATGTTGGTGTCGATCACGCGGCGCCAGTCCTCGACGCGCTGGTCGAGAAAGGCGTGGCCGAGGCCCTTGCCGGCGTTGGCGCAGAGCACGTCGACCGGGCGGCCGTTCGTCGCCGCGAGCAGCGTGTCGACGCCTTCCAGCGTGGCGAGATCCGCCTCCACCGACGTGACCTGCGTACCGAACTGCTTGAAGTCCTGGGCGGCGGCATCGATCAGCGGCTCGTTGGCGACGACGATGACGTCGTAGCCGTCCTTGGCGGCGAGCGTGGCGAGCTCGAATCCGATCCCGGTCGAGGCGCCGGTGACGATCGCGAGTTTGTTGGGCATTATTCTCTCCTAGATTAGGCGATCTCACCCCCAACCCGTTCGTGCTGAGGAGGCGCTGAGCGAAGTCGAAGCGCCATCTCGAAGCACATACCCTTCGAGACGAGGCTTCGACTTCGCTCAGCCTCTCCTCAGGGCGAACGGGGGTGGTGGAGACGGATCATCAGCGATCCAGGCCGGGCTTCAGCACGACCTTGGTGCATTCGTTCTGGTTGTTCTTGAACAGGTCGTACCCCTTGGGCGCTTCGCTGAGCGGCAGGCGGTGCGAGATCATGAACTCGGTATCGATCTTGTCTTCCATGATCGCGTTGAGCAGCGCGGGCATATAGTGCTGGACGTGCGTCTGACCGGTCTTGAGCGTCAGTCCCTTCTCCATGAACGCGCCGAGCGGGAATTTGTCGACGAAGCCGCCGTACACCGCCGGCATCGACACGCGCCCGCCCTTGCGGCAGGCGATGATCGCCTGGCGGATCGAGTGCGGGCGATCGGTGCCGAGGAACAGCGACGCCTTCACCTGGTCGACGACGTTGTCGACGAACAGGCCGTGCGCCTCCAGGCCCACCGCGTCGATCACCGCGTCGGGACCGATCCCACCGGTCATCTCCATCAGCGCCTCGTAGGTCGCGGTCTCCTCGAAGTTGATCGTCTCGGCGCCGAACTTCTTCGCCAGCTCCAGCCGGTGCGGGAAATGGTCGATCGCAATGACGCGCTCGGCCCCTTGCAGGAACGCCGACTGGACCGCGAACAGCCCGACCGGGCCGCAGCCCCAGACCGCCACCGTATCGCCAGGCTCGATCTGCGCGTACTCCGCTGCCTGCCAGCCGGTCGGCAGGATGTCGGAGAGGAACAACACCTTGTCGTCCTCCACGCCGTCGGGGATGACGATCGGGCCGACGTCGCTGAACGGCACACGGACGTACTCCGCCTGTCCGCCAGCATAGCCGCCGGTCAGGTGGGAATAGCCGAACAGCCCCGCCATCTCGGTGCCGTACAGCTCCATGCCCAGGTCCTGATTGTCGGCGGGCAGGCCGTTGGGGCAGGCCGAATACTGGTGCTTGTTGCAATGGTAGCAACTGCCGCACGAGATGGTGAACGGCACCACCACGCGCTGGCCCTTCTTGAGCGTCGATTTCGGCCCGACCTCGACCACCTCGCCCATGAACTCATGGCCCAGGATGTCGCCCTTCTGGAGCGTCGGGATGTACGCGTCGTAGAGGTGGAGGTCCGAGCCGCAGATCGCGGTCGAGGTCACCTTGATGATGCAGTCGCGCGGGTTGACGATCTCGGGATCGGGCACGTTGTCGATGCGGACGTCGTGCTTGCCGTGCCAGGCCAGTGCCTTCACAGTCCCATCTCCTCGAATTGCTTGGGATTCATCGCGGGCGTCGCGACTTCGCCGGTTTCCATCAGCTGCTTGAAGCGGCGCAGGTCGCGGCGCGCCTGGATTTTGGGCTCGCGCTGGAACAGCTTGGCGAAGAACTGGCCGATGACGCCGCCGGGCGGGTCGTAGACGATGGTCAGTGTCACGATGGTGCCGCGCGGGCCGGCGTCCCTGAATTCGATCCGGCCGGAATTGGCGACGTCGGCCCCCTCCTCGCTGGTCCAGGCGATCGAGCGGTCGCGCTGCTCCTCGGTGATGCGCGCGTCCCATTCCACCGTGCGGCCGGCCGGTGCCTTGACGACCCAGTGCGAGCGGGTCGAGTCGAGCACGTCGATCCGGTCGACATTCTCCATGAAGCCCGGCAGATTGTTGAAGTCGCGGAAATGGGCGAACACGTCGGCGACCGGCCTGGCGATCGTCACCGTGTTGGCGACCACGGTATCACCCTTGCCGTCGGGGAGCTGCGCGGCCGCCTCCGCACCGACGCCGCGGCGTTTCGAAGTGTCGAGCGGCGCGTCGTCGCTCTGCGGGTTGTCGAAGGGCATTCGATCCTCCTGGCTGTCGCAGCGGAAAGCGCGTGCCGATATGCAACGGTTCCAAACATATTAACGTGGATCATCGTCTTTCCAGACGGTTGCGTCTCGGGGCGCGAGCCGGGAGCCGGGAGCGCTCGGCTTCGTTGACCCCGCCATGATCGGAATACTCGCCGACGCCGCCGACCCGCGCGCCACCGCCGCCGCCGCGTTCGCCCACGCGGTGGAGGCGGCGGACGGGCCGGTGGTCGTGCTGTCGCACTTCGATGCCGACGGGCTCGCCGCCGCGGCGATCCTCGTCCGGGCGCTGCGCGCAGCCGGTCGCGACGCGCGCCCCAGCATCGTCGGCAAGGGCGAGACGCCGTGGGACGAGGCGGTACGCGCGCGGCTCGCCGCCGAGGCACCGGCACTGCTGATCGTCGCCGACCTCGGCACGCGGGGCGAGCCGGTGCTGCCGGGCGTGGCCACCGTCGTGATCGACCACCATCTGCCGACCGGCCTGCCGGATGGCGCGGTGACGATCAGCGGCAACGGCCTCGATCCCGAGCCGACCAGCGCGCTCCTCGCCTGGTGGGCGGCGACGGGGCTCGGGGACCAGGACGACCTGCTGTGGCTCGCCGCGCTCGGATTGATCGGCGACATGGCGGACGAGGGCTGGCCCGAGCTCGTCGCGGCGCAGGGCCGCTGGGGCAAGACGGCGCTGAAGGATGCGACGGTGCTGGTCAACGCGCCGCGCCGCACCGCCGCCGCCGACGCCTCGCCCGCGCTCCGCCTGCTGCTGGAAAGCGACGGGCCCAAGGCGATCACCAAAAGCGAGGGCGCCGACGCGCAGGCGCTGCGCGACGCGCGTGCCGAGGTGAAGGAGGCGATGGACATGGCCAAGCGGGTGGCACCGCGCGTCGTCGGCGACGTGGCGCTGATCGCCTTTTCCACGGGCGCGCAGGTCCACCCGCTCGTCGCGCAACAGTGGCGCGGGCGGCTGAAGGACAAGGTCGTGATCGCCGCCAACAAGGGCTATCGTGACGGCTGGGTCCATTTCGCCGCACGCTCCGCCACCGGGCGCGACCTGATCGCCTTCCTCGCCGAGCATCGGCCCGCCGGCGCCGACGGGCGCTACGGCAACGGCCACGCGCAGGCGACCGGCGGCGCGCTGCGCCTGGCCGACTGGAACAGCTTCGTCGCCGGCCTCGGCTTTCCCGAACAACAGGTAGCTTTATGACCGACATCTCGCGCCCGCTTCGCCTGGGCTTTCCCGTCAAGGTGATGGGCCGCCCCGACCTGAAGTCGCAGGACACGCGCCGCTGGCAGAAGAACCCGCACCTCAAATGCTCGCTGGAGTTGCTCGACCGGGTGCTCGACTATCTGAAGTCGGAGCGGCTCGACATGTATCGGCTGTCGTCGGACATCGCGCCTTACGCCACGCATCCCGACATGCCCCAGTTCCACTCCATGGTGGCGGACAGCGATGCGGAACTGCGCGCGTTCGGCGCGAAGGCGAAGGAGTACGACATTCGCCTGTCGTTCCACCCGTCGCAGTACGTGCTGCTCAACGCCCCCAATCCGGAATTGACCAAGAAGAGCATCTGGGACCTGTCGAGCCAGGCGGAGATGCTCGACCGGATGGAGCTGGGTCCGGAAGCGGTGATGATTACGCACGTCGGCGGCGTGTACGACGATCATGAGGCGAGCCGCGCGCGCTGGATCGAGGGGTGGGAACAATGCCCCGAGCATGTCCGGCGCCGATTGGTGCTGGAGAATGACGACATCCGCTTCTCGGCGGCGGACGTGCTGTGGATTCATGAGCGCACGGGGGTACGCTGCGTCTTCGATTACCAGCATATGTGGTGCCTGAACCCCGAGCGGCTGGACATGCGCGACGTGCTGGAACGCTTCCTCGCCACTTGGCCCGAAGGCGTGCGGCCGAAGATCCATTTCTCCTCCCCCCGCACGGAGCTGCGCGAGATCAAGCAGAAGATCACGCCCAAGCAGCGCGAGGCGGCCAAGGCGGGCAAGGGCCGCGCCCGAAAGGGCGAGCTGTTGAAGGCGCCGGTCAAGGCCACCGCGCGCGTCAAGACGGTGCTGCGCCCGCCGATCTGGACCGGTCACGCCGACTTCACCAACCCGTTCGAGTTTGCGACCTTCATGCGGATGGCCGAGGGCCTCGAGTTCGACGTGATGATGGAAGGCAAGTCGAAGGACCTGAGCCTGCTGCGCCTGCGCCCCGACCTGCTCCGCTTCGCGCCCGACGTGGCGGCTCGGTTCGGGATCACCAGCGCGGATGCCGACGCGCTCGCCGCCGACGAGGCGCGGCTCGATGCCGGCGCCGACGCGGAGGACGAGGCCGACGTGGACGAGGGGCTGGTCGCGGCGGAGTAGCGGCGGCGCCCGCGTGCGCACCAGAAAGGACCCGGTACGTCGCCGTACCGGGCCAGGTATGTCCGCAGGAGGAACATCGGTGGGGCGCGGGGTCGTACCCCCGCACCCGATCAGTTGTAGGCGCGCTCGCCGTGGTCGGAGAGGTCGAGGCCCTCGTATTCGGCTTCCCGGCTCGGCCGCAGACCGGTGACCGCCTTGGCGACGAACATGGCGACGGCGGTGCCGATACCCGACCAGACGATGGTCGTGCCGACCGCGCCGAGCTGGACGAGGAGCTTGGCGCCCATCTCGTAATCCGCGGCGCCCGGTCCGCCGAGCGAGGGCGCGTAGACCACCGCCGTGCCGATCGCGCCGACCATGCCGCCGACGCCGTGGATGCCGAACGCGTCGAGCGAGTCGTCGTAGCCGAGCTTGGGCTTCACCACCGACACCGCGAAGAAGCAGACGATCGAGGCGACGATGCCGAGCACGATCGCGCCGAACGGGCCGGAATTGCCCGCCGCCGGCGTCACCGCGACCAGCCCGGCGACGATGCCCGAGCAGAAGCCGAGCGCCGATCCCTTGTGCCCGCGCACCCGCTCCACGACCATCCAGGCGAGGCCGCCGGCCGCCGTGGCGACGAAGGTGTTGATCATGGCGAGACCGGCCGATCCGTTCGCCTCCAGCGCGGAACCCGCGTTGAAGCCGAACCAGCCGACCCAGAGCAGGCCGGTGCCGACGCCGGTCAGCGTCAGCGAGTGCGGCGGCATCGGCTCGCGCGGGTAGCCGAGGCGCGGCCCCAGGATCAGCGCGGCGACCAGCGCGGCGACGCCGGCGTTGACGTGGACCACCGTGCCGCCCGCGAAGTCGAGCGCGCCGAGCTTGAAGAACAGACCCGACGACGCCCACACCATGTGCGCGATGGGGAAATAGACGATCGTCAGCCACACGGCGGCGAAGACCATGACGGCGGAGAAGGTGATCCGCTCGACCACCGATCCCAGCACCAGCGCGACGGTGATCGCCGCGAACGTCATCTGGAAGCTGACGAAGACATATTCGGGGATCTCGACGCCGGCGGTGAAGGTCGCCGCCTGGCTGGCGGGCGTCACCCCGGCGAGGAACGCCTTGTCGAGGCTGCCGACGAACTGCGACAGGAAACCCGACGACACGTCCGGCCCGAAGGCGAGCGTGTAGCCCCACATCACCCAGATCAGCATGGCAAGCGCCGCCGCCGCACCGATCTGCGTCATCGTCGCCAGCATGTTCTTGCCGCGGACGAGGCCGCCGTAGAACAGCGCTAGGCCGGGCAGGATCATCAGGAGGACGAGGACGGTGGACGTCATCATCCAGGCGGTGTCGCCCTTGTCGACGGTGGCCGCGACGGGTGCGGTGGCGGGCGCCTGCAGCGCCGCGGCGTCCTGTGCCCAGGCAGGCGCGGCCGCCAGCAGGCCGGCCAGGCCGAGGCCGGCCGCGATCTTGATCGCGTTGTTCATCGGATTTCCCATCGTCAGAGTGCCGCCTCGTCGGTCTCGCCGGTGCGGATGCGCACCGCCTCGCCGACGTCGAGCACGAAGATCTTGCCGTCGCCGATCGCGCCGGTGTTGGCCGCTTGCTGGATCGCCTCCACGACCCGGGGGGCGAGCGCGGTGGCGCAGGCGACCTCCACCTTGATCTTGGGCACCATGTTGGTGCTGTACTCGGCGCCGCGGTAGATCTCGGTCTGGCCCTTCTGCCGGCCGAACCCCTTGACCTCGGTGACCGTCATGCCCGTGACGCCGAGCGTGGTGAGCGCTTCGCGTACCTCGTCGAGCTTGAACGGCTTGATGACCGCGATGACCAGCTTCATCCCGCACCCTCTTGGCTGTTGATGCCAAACGGGCTTCGCAATCGGCGTGCCAGTCGCGGTTCAGGGAACGATGCACACGTGGATGGCTCGGCGAGCGCGTCCTAACCGGGCAGCTGCGGATGCCCTGCCCGTTTTTCAGGCAGCGACGATCGTCCTGGCCTCGGCGATATCGTCCTCGTCGACCATGACGCGGACCGGGATCAGCAGCCAACTGCCGTCGGCGATGCTGCTGCCCGCGTCGAAGGCGACGGCGGGAATGCCCTCCGCCTCCAGCCGGCCGACGACGATGTGCGCCTCGTTGCGCGAATATCGGGCCAGTTCGACGAGTGCCATGGGGACCAAGCGCTCGGGAAACGCGTTTGCTCCGCCATGATGGTGCTGGTGATGGGCGTGTCGGGGTCGGGCAAGAGCAGCGTCGGCCTCGCGCTGGCCAAGCGTCAGGGCGCGCCATTCCTAGAAAGCGATTCCCTCCACCCAACCACCAACGTCGCCAAGATGGCGGCGGGCGTGCCGCTCGACGACGATGACCGCGCGCCGTGGCTCGACGCGATCGCGACGTGGATGGCGGCGCGGCCGCACGGCGTGGTCGCCTGCTCGGCGTTGAAGCGCGCCTATCGCGACCGGCTGCGCGCGGCGGCTCCAGCGCTGCGGATCGTCGCGCTGCTGCCGCCCGAGCGGGTGCTGGCCGAGCGGCTCGGGCAACGGCGGGGCCATTTCATGCCGGGATCGCTGCTCGCCAGCCAGTTGGCCACGCTGGAGGTGCTGGGGATCGATGAGCGGGCGTTGGTTCTGTCGGGTGACAAGCCGGTCGCCGCCACGATCGCAATTGTCGCGCAATGGTTGACGCTTGACCCGCGACATGATGCGCATAATCTATCCGCATGAAGCATGATCCGATCCGTTCCGGCAAGCGCAAGCCGGTCAACCTGTCGATCGATACGGGCATAGTCGATTACGCCCGCTTGCACGGCATCAA
Organism: Sphingomonas rubra; assembly: GCF_900115745.1. GTDB lineage: Bacteria > Pseudomonadota > Alphaproteobacteria > Sphingomonadales > Sphingomonadaceae > Sphingomonas > Sphingomonas rubra. The sequence goes on from NZ_FOXP01000003.1 coordinate 38,213, forward strand.
CCTGTCGCAGGTGAGTGAAGCCGCGCTGCATACCGCCGCCAAGGCTGAAGCCGCGCGACAGTGGCAAGAAGAAAACCGGGAAGCTTTGCGAAGCTGGGATCGTTGGGTCGAGGAGAACGGCCTGCCTCTCGAGAAGTACCGTGCCTGGTAATGGCGCAGTTCGACGTTTGCACATTGCCTGACGGAGAATGGGTTGTCGTCGTTCAGGCCGATGTTGTGGCGCTCGTCGAAACGACGGTGATCGTTCCGCTACTTCCCTCCGATCAACAACCCGCCTCCGTCCGCCGCCTACACCCGCGACTCGAAATAGCGAGCGAGGAGCGCATTCTCGCGACCCACTTGATTTCCGCGGTAAGACGGCGCGCCCTGTCGGCACCTTTCGCCTCGCTCGCCGCATACGAGTACGAGATCAAGGGCGCGCTCGACCTGCTCGTCAGCGGTATCTGACGATCAGGCGGCGGTGCCGCCCACCGTCAGCCCGTCGACCAGCAGCGTCGGCTGACCCACGCCCGCGGGGACGCCCTGCCCGCCCTTGCCGCACATGCCGATGCCTTCGTCCAGCGCGAAGTCGTGGCCTATGCCGCGCACCTTGGTCAGCACCGTCGGGCCGTCGCCGATCAGTGTCGCGCCCTTGATCGGCGCGCCCAGGCGGCCGTCTTCGATCCGGTAGGCCTCGGTGCAGGAGAAGACGAATTTGCCCGATACGATATCGACCGAGCCGCCGCCGAACGACTTGGCGAAGATGCCGTTCTTGACGCGGGCGAGCAGCTCAGCCGGATCGTCGCGGCCGGCACGCATGAAGGTGTTGGTCATCCGCGGCATGGGGGCATGAGCGTAGCTCTCACGGCGGCCGTTGCCGGTCGCCGCCACGCCCATCAGGCGCGCATTGAGGCGGTCCTGCATATAGCCCTTGAGGATGCCGTCCTCGATCAGGATGGTCTCGCGCGTTGGCGTGCCCTCGTCGTCGATCGACAAGGAGCCGCGCCGGTCGGGCAGCGAGCCGTCGTCGACGATGGTGATGCCGGGCGCGGCCACCCGGTCGCCGATCCGGCCGGAGAAGGCGCTGGTACCCTTGCGGTTGAAATCACCCTCCAGCCCGTGGCCGATCGCCTCGTGGAGGAGGATGCCGGGCCAGCCGGGGCCGAGCAGCACCGTCATCTCGCCGGCGGGCGCGGCCACCGCCTCCAAATTGACGAGCGCCTGCGCCAGCGCCTCGTCGATGCCGCGCTGCCACGTGGCGGGTTCGAACAGGCGGTCGTAGAGGTAGCGGCCGCCGATACCGAAGCTGCCGGTCTCGCGCCGGCCGTTCTGCTCGACGACGATCTGTACGCCGAAGCGGACCAGCGGGCGCACGTCGGTGGCGACGAAGCCGTCGGGGCGGACGATCTCCACCACCGTCCAGCTGCCCGAGAGGTTCACCGACACCTGCACGACGCGCGGGTCGCGGGCACGGGCGGCGGAGTCGACCTGCTGGCATAGCGCCACCTTGTCGGCGAAGGGGATCAGGTCGAGCGGATCGGCGTTGGTGTAGAGGTGGCGGTTGTTGCCGCGCGGGGGCGGTGCCTTGGCGGAGGCGCTGGGATCGATCAGCGCCATCGTCTCGCCGGCGCGGCGGATGGCGGCCTCGGTCAGGTCGCTGGCGTGCGCGAAAGCGGTGGTTTCACCCGACACGGCGCGCAGGCCGAAACCGGCGCCGGTGTCGTAGCTGGCGGTCTTCAGCCGGCCGTCATCGAAACCGAACGCCTCCGATCGGCGGTACTGGAGGAAGAGCTCGCCGTCGTCGGCGCGGCCGAGCGCGTCGGCGGTTAGGCGTTGCGCCGCCTCCGGGGTGAGATCGCGGTAGAGGAACTGGCGCGGGTCTTGGGTCATGGAGAGGATATAGGAGTTGCGGGGCGGGGTGGCGAGGAGGGACGGTATCCTATGGCGTCCTTCCACCCCGGCGAAGGCCGGGGCCCAGTTACGGAACGGCGTTGAGAAGCGTTGCGACTATCATGCACGCTCACCCAACTGGGCCCCGGCCTCCGCCGGGGCGGTGAGGAGGAGGAGGAGGAGGTCGGGTGGCGTCACGGCGGAGCCGTGACGTCGAACGGGCGGTGTCCGCCCGTCGGCCGATCGGCGGCCCGTTTTCCGGGCGTTCGGCTTAGTGACTCGCGCCTTCGCTGAAATCCTTCAGGGTCGTTTGATCCGCACCGTCGGCCGGGCCGCCGATCAGCACGAACCGCCGGTCGCAATAGCCGCAGTCCACGTATCCATGCTCGTCGATCTGCAACCACACGCGCGGGTGGCCGAGCGCGGCGCCGCCGGGGATGTCGGCCGCGCCGTCGCAGGCGATGCGGGGTTGCGCGGTGCGGGTGACTTCGAGCGGCGGGTGCATGGCCATGTGAATAGCAAGGAGCATTGTGGCGAGGCAAGCCGGAGCCTATCGCGAACCCATGACCGAAGCAGCCATCTCCATCCAGGGCCTGTGCAAGACCTACGCCGTGAAGGGCGGGACGGCCAAGCGCGCACTCGACGGCGTGACGTTCGACGTGCCGCGCGGCCAGATCTTCGGGCTGCTCGGCCCCAACGGCGCGGGCAAGTCGACGCTCATCAACATCCTGGCGGGGCTGGTGAACAAGACCAGCGGCACGGCGTCGATCTGGGGCTTCGACATCGACCAGCATCCGAGGAACGCCAAGGCGTCGATCGGCATCGTCAACCAGGAGATCCTGTTCGATCCCTTCTTTACCCCCGTCGAGACGCTGGAGATCCAGGCCGGGCTCTACGGCGTGCCGAAGAAGCAGCGCCGATCGCTCGAACTGCTGCGCGCGGTGCACCTGGAGGACAAGGCCAACGCCTATGCCCGAACGCTGTCGGGCGGGATGAAACGGCGGCTGATGGTGGCCAAGGCGATGGTCCACTCGCCGCCGGTGCTGGTGCTCGACGAGCCGACCGCCGGCGTCGACATCCAGTTGCGCCAGCAATTGTGGGAATATGTCCGCGCGCTCAACGAAGGCGGCGTAACGGTGGTGCTGACGACGCATTACCTGGAGGAGGCGGAGCAATTGTGCGACCGCATCGCCATCATCAACCACGGCCGGGTCGTCGCCAACGAGCCGACGCGCGAACTGGTCGGCCGCGCGCAGGAGAAGGTGGTCGCGGTCACCGTCGACCGCGACCTGACCGCCGCGCCGACCGCGCCCTGCTTCGAGAAGATCGTGCTGAAAGGCGGCCGGGTGCTGGAGATCACCTATTCCAAGGACCGGGTGAATGCGGGCCAGGTGCTGGCGGCGGTGCAGGAGCAGGGGCTGGGGATCGTCGATGTCTCGACCCGCGAGGCGGATTTGGAGGACGTGTTCCTGAGCCTGACGCGGGGGTCGGCGGGGAATTAGCTGATGGTCCGGCGGCGGAGGTTCAGGCTAACTTCAGTCAGGAAATTGCGTGAGCCGCGCGAAAGTTCACGGTTGCTTGACTCATTGACCCCAGGAACGAAACGCAACGCGTCGATCGTTTCCGATTGTGCGGCAATGAGAAAGAGCGCGGGTGATCTCGTCGCGACCTTATACCAGAACGAGCGCTTGTAGGACAGCGGAGACGATCGCTGATAAACCGATATTGGCATCAGCGGCCGCATCTATAAGGTGCCTTCGGAGCAAGCGCCTGTCACCAGGGGCATCATGAGGGAAGCGGCCATGGTACGAACTCGGCTTGGTATGGCGCTGGGCTGTGCGACCTTGGCGACCGGTCAACCCACGCTCGCGCAGTTTACTTCCCCCAAACCCGAAGTGTTTGCCCGCGCGGAAGACCAGCACCGCGCACGCCTGCTCACGACGGCATGCGCCGAGACCGACGTGGGGCAAGGTTGTTATCGGTACAATGGTCGGTTGATACGAGAAGGACCCTGTAGCTATCGTACCGCTACTGGCGCGATCGGATCGCTACCTACCGAACAATGCTACAAGATGGAGCCGGCACGCCGCTACCGTGGCGTTTGGATCGACGCGTTCGAAGGACAGCAGTTCATACCGGAGGGAACGAAGGCGCCTGAGTGGCCGCGTGGTAGCCCGAAAAGTCCCGAATGGAGAAAGGAAGCTGATCGGGCCATTGCCGCTAGAATCTGGTTGGACGTCGATCGGACCAAGCTTGGCCACAAATGGCAGCAGGGTGTGAGAACAGCGTTCATCGAGTTCATCGGGCGGAAGACGAAGTATCCTGGCAATTACGGTCACATGGGAATGTCGGGGCAGGAGATCATTGTGGATCGAGTGATCTCACTGCAGGATTGTCCAGCCACAGGCCCTTGTGGATGAAAGCGAATAAGCCACAATCGACCAGGGAACGCCTCTGTCCCAGTGGAGATCGCTGTGGCAGAGCATCGCCATGTCACCCGCTGCTCCTTCCTGTCTCCGCTCCCGATCGCCGCTACAGGATCGTTTCGGCTGCCGGTCGGTAGCCGCGTGAGCACGTCCGACGTCCTCATCATCGGCTCCGGCGCGGCGGGCCTCACCGCCGCCGTGAACCTCGCCGACCGGTTCCGCGTCACCGTGCTCGCCAAGGGCGCGCTGGACGAGGGGTCGACCGCCTGGGCGCAGGGCGGGATCGCGGCGGTGCTGGAGCCGGGCGACACGTTCGACCATCACGTCGAGGACACGATGGTGGCGGGCGCGGGGCTGAACGACCGCGGTATGGTCGAGTTCGTGGTCGAGCGCGCGCCCGCGGCGATCGCGCGGTTGCAGGCGCTGGGGGTGCCCTTCGCCGAGGAAGCGGGGGCGCTGCACCTGACGCGCGAGGGCGGGCATTCGCACCGGCGGATCGTGCACGTCGCCGACGCCACCGGCTGGGCGGTGCAGGAAGCGTTGCAGCGCGCGGCGGAGGCGCATCCCAACATCACGCTGGTGCCCGACCAGGTGGCGATCGACCTCGCCACGGGGCGGCACGAGGAGCGTTACTCGGGCGCGGGGCACGTGTGGGGGGTGTACGCGCTCGACCGGCGCACGGGACGCGTCGGCGTGCATACCGCGCGGGCGACCGTGCTGGCGACGGGGGGTGCGGGGCGGACCTACCTGTTCTCCACCGCGCCGCGGGGTGCGACGGGAGACGGGATCGCGATGGCGTGGCGGGCGGGGGCGCGCGTGTCGAACATGGAATTCATGCAGTTCCACCCGACCTGCCTGTACCATCTGGAGGTCAAGAACTTCCTCATCACCGAGGCCGTGCGCGGCGAGGGCGGACGGCTGCTCAATCCCCGGACGGGAAGCCGCTTCATGCCCGATCTCGATCCCCGTGCCGAGCTGGCGCCGCGCGACGTGGTGGCGCGGGCGATCGACGCGGAGATCAAGCGCGACGGGCTCGATTACGTCCACCTCGACATCAGCCACCAGCCCGCCGACTTCGTGCGCGCGCATTTCCCCACGATCCACGAGAAGCTGCTGGGGCTGGGGATCGACATGACGCGCGAGCCGATCCCGGTGGTGCCCGCGCAGCATTACACCTGCGGCGGCATCGTCGTGGATCGCGACGGTCGCACCGACCTGCCCGGCCTCTACGCGGCGGGCGAGTGCACGCAATCGGGGCTGCACGGCGCCAACCGGCTGGCGTCCAACTCGCTGCTGGAATGTTTCGTGTTCGGAGAGGCGGCGGCCACGCATATCGCAGAATGCTGGAACGAGCTGCCCCCGCCCCCGCCGATCCGCGCCTGGGACGAGAGCCGCGTCGCCGATTCGGACGAGGAAGTGGTCATCAAGCAGAACTGGACGGAGATCCGCCGGTTCATGTGGAATTACGTCGGCATCGTCCGCACCACCAAGCGGCTCCAGCGCGCGGCGCGGCGTATCCAGCTGTTGAACGAGGAAGTGGCCGATTATTACGGCCATTTCCGCGTCACCCCCGATCTAATCGAGCTGCGCAACCTGCTCCAGACCGCGGACCTGATCGTGCGGTCGGCGCTGCACCGGCACGAGAGCCGCGGGCTGCACTATACGCTGGACTGGCCGGAGACGCGGCCGGACGCGGCCGACACGGTGCTGGTTCCCTGACCGACGCGACGGCGCGACTCCGGTCGGCGCGCGTCAGCCGCGGTTCGCCGCAATGCCGCGGGATGTGCCGTTCCGTCGACCACGGTGCCGGTTAAGGATCGTGCGGCAAGTTCGGGGCGTTCGGAAATCCATGGCACATCGCGGGCTTGACGGCCTTCTTCTCGGTTCCCTCGCGCTGCTTGCCGCCTGCGGGTCGGGATCGCGCCCCGGCAGCAGCGCCCGCGCGCCCGAGGTGGAGCCGCAGGCGGTGGTGTCGATCCCCGTGCCGGCGGTGATCCGCCCCGCCAACCCGGCGCCCGCGCAGCTGCAGGCCACCGTGTCGCAGCTGCTCGGCAATTTCGGCGGCAAGGCCGGCGCCGCGGTCCGCGCGGTCGACGAGGGATGGACGGTGGAGGCGGGCGGGCGCCAGCGGCTGCCGCAGCAGTCGGTGTCGAAGCTGTGGGTGGCGATGACGCTGCTCGACCTGCGCGACCAGGGGCGCGCGCGGCTGGACGAGCCGATCACGGTGCTGCCCGCCGACCTGACGCTGTTTCACCAGCCGATCGCCTATCTGGTCGCCAAGTCGGGCCGGTTCGACACCACCGTCGGCGGCCTGCTGACCCGCGCGCTGACGCAGAGCGACAACACCGCCAACGACCGGCTGCTGACCTATGTCGGGGGTCCAGAGGCGGTGCGGCGGATGATCCTGGCCAAGCGGCTGGGCGACATCCGCTTCGGTCCGGGCGAACGGGCGTTGCAGGCGGGAACGGCCGGGCTGACGTGGCAGCCCGCCTTCTCGCTCGGCGGTGCGTTCGAGGCGGCGCGGTCGCGGCTGTCGGCGGAGGCGCGGGCCGCCGCGCTCGACCGCTACACCGCCGATCCGCCCGACGGCGCCGCCCCGCTCGCCATCGCCGACGCGCTGGCGCGGCTGGCGCGCGGCGAATTGCTGTCGGAGACGTCGACGCGCATCCTGCTCGACACGATGGGCGCGAGCGTCACCGGGCGGGCGCGGTTGCGCGCGGCGCTGCCGGTGGGGTGGAAGATCAGCCACAAGACGGGAACGGGACAGGATTTGGGACGGCGCAATGCCGGGTTCAACGATGTCGGCCTGCTCACCGCGCCCGACGGTCGCCGCTACGCGCTGGCGGTGATGATCGGCGACACGACACGGCCGATCCGCGAGCGGCAGCAGCTGATCCAGGCGGTCGCGGCCGCGGTGGCGGCGCATGCCGGTGGGTCGGGTGGGTTGGGGATGAACGCGGCGATTTATTGAGGCGCGCTTGGGTGCCCCCTAGAGTCGCATGACAACGGATTAACCTACCACCGTTCGCCCCGAGCGACGTCGAAGGGCAGGTTGCGGGAGCATCGCCTCGGGTATGTGCTTCGACTTCGCTCAGCACGAACGGGTCGAGCTGATGTCGTCATGCTCTAAATGCCCGGACCTACCTCCACCGTCATGTCGGGCTGGTCCCGGCATCCAGGGCCGCGAGGTGCGCGTTCTTGGCTCTGGACACCGGGAGGAGCCCGGTGTGACGAGCGGATGGATTCGAACTGCGGCGCCTCAGGCCGGCAGCTGCTGCGAGATGCAGTGGAAGCTGCCGCCGCCGGTCAGGATGTGGTCGGCCCGCAGGCCCACCGCCTCGCGGCCCGGGAACAGCGTCTGGATCGCCGCGACCGCCGCCTCGTCCTGCTCGCTGCCGTAGAGCGGCACGACCACCGCAGCGTTGCCGATGTAGAAGTTCATGTAGCTCGCCGGCACGACCTCGTCATCGCGTAAGACCCGACCAGGCGAAGGGATCGTCACCACATCGAGCCCGGCCCCCTCCAGGTCGCGGCGGGCGTGCTGGTAGACCTGCCAGTTGGGATCGTTCTCCGCCGCCTGCGGGATGGCGACGCGGCCGGGCGCCACGAAGCGGGCGAGGTTGTCGACATGGCCGTCGGTATGGTCGTTGAGGAGCCCCTCCCCCAGCCAGACCACGCGGGTCAGGCCCAGGTCAGCGGCGAGTCGCGCTTCGATCTCGGTGCGCGACAGGTGCGGATTGCGGTTGGGGTTGAGCAGACACTGCGTCGTGGTGACGACGGTGCCGGTGCCGTCGCCGTCGATCGCGCCGCCTTCCAACACCCAATCATGGTTCGCCAGCGAGAGACCGCGCGACGCGGCGAGGCGCGGGGCCAGGTCGTCGTCGCCCGGAAGATCGTACTTGCCGCCCCAGCCGTTGAAGCGGAACGCCGCGGCGCCCCCGTCGCCGGTCACGATCGGGCCGGTGTCGCGCAGCCAGATGTCGCCGAACGGCTGCACCTCGATCGCGGCGAAGGGGGCACGGGTGCGGGCGTCGTCGGCCGCCTCGCCGTCCGCGCAGACCAGGATCACCCGCTCGCCGCGCCCATCCGCGTGGACGGCGCGGGCGAAGGCCGCCACCTCGTCGCGCGCGGGCTCCAGATCGTCCTCCCACAGTTCGGGATGTGAGGGGTAACCGATCCACACCGCCTCGTGCGGCGCCCATTCGGGAAGCGGCGCGCGGGTCACTTCGAAGCCCTTGCGCGGCTGGTGTCGCGCGCGGCGCGGAACTCGTCGCCCGGGTTCCAGTTCGGCCAGGCGGTCGTCGTCGCCAGCTCGCGGCCGACGCGGTAATAGGCGTTCAGGTCACGCTGCACGCCCGGCCAGCTCCACGCCGGGGTGATCTCGTCCTTGGGGCCGTGATAGCGGTTGCGCTCGTAATCCTTCGCCGCCGCCTCGCCCGCGGCGCGGCCGCCGGTCACGAGGTCGTCGCCGCCCTCGAAATACAGCATCGGCACGCCGCGCTTGGCGAGTTCGAAATGGTCGGAGCGGTAGTAGAAGCCTTTCTCCGGCGTCGGCTCGTCGGTGATGACGCGATTGTCCGGCTTCAGCGCGCGGGCGAGATAGGCATCGAGTTCGGACTTGCCGCGCCCGACCACGACGACATTGCGCGCGGGCCCCGCGACCGACATGGCGTCGATGTTGATCCCGCCGACCGTCTGCGCGAGCGGCACGACCGGGTGCGCGGCGTAATAGGCCGCGCCGAGCAGGCCCGATTCCTCGGCGGTCAGCGCCACGTACAATTGGCTGCGCGGCGTCGCCCCCGCCTTCACGTTCGCCTCGGCCAAGGCGACCAGCGCGGCGGTGCCGGTGGCGTTGTCGACCGCGCCGTTGCAGATGTCGTCGCCGTCGGGCGCCGCCTCGCACCGGCCGAGATGGTCCCAGTGCGCGGTGGCGAGGACGTATTCGTTGGGGCGCGACGTGCCAGGGAGCAGCGCCACGACGTTCTTCGACAGGTGGCGGCGGGTGGCGACGTCGAAGCCGACGCTCATCGCCACGCCCAGCGGCACCGCCTTGAAGCCCGGCCGCTTGGCGGCGGCGGTGAGCGTGGCGAGATCCTTGCCGGCCGATCGCATCAGCCCCGCCGCCTTGGCGCCCTCGATCCAGCCGATGGCCATGCTCTGGTCGGCATTGTCGTTCGGCGACGCGGCGACCTGCTGCGCGCCGGTCCAGCTCGACTGGACGACGTTCCAGCCATAGGCGGCGGGGACGGTGTCGTGGACGATGATCGCCGCGGCGGCACCCTGGCGCGCGGCCTCCTCGAACTTGTAGGTCCAGCGACCGTAATAGGTCATCGCGCGGCCGTTGAACGGGCCGGTCAGGCCCTTGGTCTCATAGTCCGGGTCGTTGACGAGGATGACGACGGTCTTGCCCTTCACGTCCAGCCCCGCGTAATCGTTCCACTTCTTCTCCGGCGCGACGATGCCGTAGCCGACGAACACGACCGGGCTGTTCTTCACGTCGACCTTCTTGATGCCGGTGCGGTACGTGCCGACCACCATTTCCGGCCCGTAGGCGGCGGTGACGGGCGCGGTGCCGCCGGTGAAGCGCATCGGCGTCGTGTTGCTGGTGGTGATCTCGACCAGCGGCACGTCCTGGAACCAGCTGCCCTTGTTGCCGGGCTTGAGGCCGACGCGGGTGAACTCGTCGACGAGCAGCTTCAACGTCTTCTCCTCGCCCGCCGTACCCGGCGCGCGGCCTTCGAAGGCGTCGGAGGAGAGTTGCTCGACGACGCGCTTCATGGTGGCGACGGACGGCTCAACCGGCGCGGCGAGGGCGGGGGCGGCGAGAAGGGCGAGCGGCAGGAGGGAGAGGATACGCATGGGGGCGTGATGGCGTGCGCGTGAGGCGGGCGCAACCCCGCCGTCACCCCGGGCTTGTCCCGGGGTCCAGGGCCAAGTGGCGGCACCGCTCGTGACTCTGGATGCCGGGACGAGCCCGGCATGACGAGGGGGCAAACCAGAAAGGCGGCTCCTCGCGGAACCGCCCCTTCTCTGTCTCGGGCTCGTCATGGGAGTGAATCCCATGACGTCGATCGAGGCTGTAGCCTCGTCGGCCGAGCCCGAATCTCTGCTCGGTCTACTCGCTTAGCGCGAGTAGAACTCGACGACGAGATTCGGCTCCATCTTCACCGGATACGGCACCTCGTCGAGCGTCGGCACGCGCACGAAGGTGACCTTGGCGTTGCCGTCCTGCGCGACGTAATCGGGCACCTCGCGCTCGGCCAGGCCCTGCGCTTCGAGCACCAGCGCCATCTCCTTGGCCTTGGAGCCCAACGTGATCTCGTTGCCGACGTAGCAGCGACGCGACGCGATGTTGCACTTCACGCCGTTGACGCGGATGTGGCCGTGGCTGACCAGCTGGCGCGCGGCGAAAATCGTCGGCGCGAACTTGGCGCGGTAGACGATCATGTCCAGCCGCTGCTCGAGCAGGCCGATCAGGTTCTGGCCGGTGTCGCCCTTCATGCGGGCAGCCTCGATATACGCCGCCTTGAACTGCTTCTCGGTGACGTCGCCGTAATAGCCCTTCAGCTTCTGCTTGGCGCGCAGCTGCACGCCGAAGTCCGAAACCTTGCCCTTGCGGCGCTGGCCGTGCTGGCCGGGGCCGTACTCGCGCTTGTTGACCGGGCTCTTCGGGCGGCCCCAGATGTTCTCGCCCATGCGGCGATCGAGTTTGTACTTGGCGCTTGCACGCTTCGACATGCTGTATTCCTTGGCAATAACGAACGACGGTATTCCCGGTATCGCGCTACGTCTCATCGGATGAGGGCAGGCCCGCCGCTTCACCGGGGTGCGGGGGCGATTGCGAAGGCGCGGCGGTTAGCGGCCGGGGGCCGATGAGTCAAGCTGGACAGCCGCCCCCCCGCCCGGCAAGGCGCCCGGCATGACCATCCTGCCCGGCCCCGACTGCACGACCATGACCGAGGTGCGCGCCGGCGTCGACCAGGTCGACCGCGAACTGGTGGCGCTGCTCGCCCGGCGCTTCGCCTATATGGACGCCGCCGCGCGCATCAAGCCGGAGCGCGGCCACGTCCGCGACGAGGCGCGCAAGGCCGCCGTCATCGCCAACGCGCGGGCGGAGGCGACGCGGCTCGGCGTGCCGGAGGCGGTGGTCGGCGATTTATGGGAGCGGCTCGTCGAAGCCTCGATCGCCTACGAACTCGCCGCCTTCGACCGGCGCTGAGGCCACGTTGCGGCGCATCTTGGCGCCGTCGAGCGCGGAGAGCACGCCGCGCACCGTGCGCACCTCCTGGGCGGACCAGCCCGGCTTGGTGAGCAATGTGCGAAGCGTGCGGCGCGTGACGTGGACGCGGTGCGGCGGGAAGAAGAAGTTCGCCGCCTCCAGCATGTCGTCGAGCTGGCCGATCAATCCGTCGAGTTCGCCCTGTGGTGCCGGCGGCTCGATCGCGGTCTCCGACGGCTGGACCAGATCACCGACGCCCTTCGACCATTCATAGGCAACCAGGATCACCGCCTGCGCCAGGTTGAGGCTGCCGAACTCCGGATTGATCGGCACGGTGACGATGGTGCGCGCGAGCGCCACGTCGTCGGTCTCCAACCCCGACCGCTCCGGCCCGAACAGGATCGCGGCCCGGCCCGGCCCGGCATGGATCGCGCGCGCCGCGGCCTCGGGCGCCACCACTGGCTTGGTCACGCCGCGCTTGCGGACGGTGGTGGCGTAGACGTGGCTGCAATCGGCGGTCGCCTCGGCGACGGTGTCGAACAGCTGCGCGCGTTCGAGCACCACGTCGGCGCCCGAGGCGGCAGGGCCGGCCTGCGGATTGGGCCAGCCGTCGCGCGGGGCGACGAGGCGCAGGTCGAGCAGGCCGAAATTGAGCATGGCGCGGGCGGCCTTGCCGATATTCTCGCCGAGTTGGGGGCGGACGAGGACGATGACGGGGGGTGGGGTGGCTTCCACCGTCCTTCGAGACGGGCCTTCGCCTGCGCTCAGTCCCTCCTCAGGACGAACGGCAATGGGTAACCGTTCGTCCTGAGGAGCCGCTGAGCTTGACGAAGCGGCGTCTCGAAGGACCGCCCGGCTGGCGAGCTTGCTCAACGCCGCCCAATCGCCCCTCGCCAGCGCTTCCTTCTTCGCGCGTGACCAGCCTTTCACCTGCGTTTCCGCCGCCAATGCCTCTTGCCGCGTACCGAAATCCTGCGACCACATCAGCTCCACGGGGCGGCGATCGTGGGTGTAACCCTCGATCTCACCCGCCTGATGCTGACCTACGCGGCGTTCGAGGTCGTCGGTATGGCCGGTGTAATAACTGCCGTCCGAGCAGCGGAGGATGTAGGTCCAGAAGGTCATACGTGGGGGCCTATCTCTCGATACGGCGTCGCGACAAGCCCCACCCATTCGGTACGTGCCGAGCGACGTCGAAGCACTTTGGGGCGAAGAGGCCTTCCACTTCGCTCAGGCCTAACGGAGGGATAGGTGGCAAGAGCGAGAGCCTACCCCCGCCCCGCCTCCTCCACCTGCCCCGCGAACGCCTCGAAGTCCCTCGCCTCGCTGAAGTCGCGGTACACGCTGGCGAAGCGGATATAGGCGACCGAGTCGAGCGCCTTCAGCCCCTCCATCACCATCTCGCCGATGCGGGCGGTGGTCACCTCGCCCTCGCCCAGCGTCTCCAGCTGGCGCTGGATGCCGGAGACGAGCTTCTCGATCCGGGCTGGCTCGATCGGCCGCTTGCGCGCGGCAATGGCGAGCGAGCGCATCAGCTTGTCGCGGTCGAACGGCTCGCGCCGGTTCTCACTCTTTAGGACGGTGAGTTCGCGCAACTGGATGCGCTCGAACGTCGTGAAGCGCGCGGCGCAGCCCTCGCACTGGCGCCGGCGGCGGATCGCCGCCCCGTCTTCGGTGGGGCGGCTGTCCTTTACCTGGCTGTCTTCATGGCCGCAGAACGGGCAGCGCATGCCTCAGTCGTTGCGTTTCGCATAGGCGATGCCCGCGCCGACCAGCGCGCCCAGTACCGGGCCGACAAAGGGCACGGGGATCGCGACGACCGCGCCGATCGCGCCGTATTTGGCCATCTTCTTGCCCAGGCCGGGGGTTGCCTTGACGGTGTTCTGGACCTCTTCGATCTTCGACATCGGCTTATCCTTGATAGATGGGGAAGCGGGCGCATAGGGCGCGCACGCGGGTCCGAACGTTTGCCTCCACCTCCGGGTCCCCGTGCTCGCCCTTCTTCGCCAGACCGTCGAGCACGTCGGCGACCATGTGGCCGATCTCGCGGAACTCGGCCGGGCCGAAACCGCGCGTGGTGCCGGCGGGGCTGCCGACGCGGATGCCGCTGGTCTTCACCGGCGGCAGCGGATCGTTGGGGATGCCGTTCTTGTTGCAGGTGATACCCGCGCGCTCCAGCGCCTCGTCGGCGTCGCGGCCGGTGATGCCGAGCGGGGTAAGGTCGATCAGCGCCAGATGCGTGTCGGTGCCGCCGGAGACGACGTTCGAGCCGCGCTCCTTCAGCGTCGCGGCCAGCACCTTGGCGTTCTCGACCACGGCGGCGATATAGCCCTTATAGTCCGGCCGCAGCGCCTCGCCGAACGCCACCGCCTTGGCGGCGATCACGTGCATCAGCGGCCCGCCCTGGAGGCCGGGAAAGACGGCCGAATTGATCTTCTTGGCGATGGCCTCGTCGTCGGTCATCACCATGCCGCCGCGCGGCCCGCGCAGCGTCTTGTGCGTCGTCGTGGTGACGACGTGCGCGTGGCCGAACGGCGTCGGATGCAGTCCGGCGGCGACGATGCCCGCGAAATGCGCCATGTCGACCATGAAATAGGCGCCCACCGCGTCCGCGATCTGGCGGAAGCGGGCGAAATCGATCTGCCGCGGATAGGCGGAGCCGCCCGCGATGATGAGCTTGGGGCTGTGCTCGCGGGCGAGCGCTTCGACCTGGTCGTAGTCGATCAGGTGCGTCACCGGGTCGACGCCGTACTGCACCGCGTTGAACCACTTGCCCGACATCGCCGCGCGCGCGCCGTGCGTCAGGTGGCCGCCGGCGTCGAGGCTCATGCCCAGGATCGTCTCGCCCGGCTTGACCAGCGCCAGCATCACCGCGCCGTTCGCCTGCGCGCCGGAGTGCGGCTGGACATTGACGAAGCTGCAGCCGAAAATCTGCTTGGCACGCTCGATCGCCAGCATCTCGACCTCATCCGACGGCGCGCAGCCCTGGTAGTAGCGCTTGCCCGGATAGCCTTCGGCATATTTGTTGGTGAAGACCGAGCCCTGCGCCTCCAGCACGGCGCGCGAGACGATGTTCTCGCTGGCGATCAGCTCGATCTGCGTCTGCTCGCGCGTCAGCTCGTGCTCGACGCCGGCGAACACCGCGGGGTCCGCCTCGGCGAGGCCGCGCGTGAAGAAACCATCCGGCTGCTGTTCGCCCAGATGCTGCGGCTGCGTGCTCATGCGGTGAACTCCTTGGCGAGTTTGTCGACGCGGTGCTGGTGGCGACCGCCCTCGAATTCGGTGAACAGGAACGCCTCGACGCAGGCGATCGCCATCGTCTCCCCGATCAGCCGCGCGCCCATGGCGATGGCGTTGGCGTCGTTGTGCGTCCGCGCCAGCCTGGCCGACAGCGGCTCGGCCACCAGCGCGCACCGGCACAGCGGATGGCGGTTGGCGGCGATGGCGATGCCGATGCCCGATCCGCACAGCGCGATCCCGCGCTCCGCCCGGCCGTCCGCCAGCGCCTCGGCGATCGCGTAGCCGTAATCGGGATAATCGACCGACGCGTCGTCGTGCGTGCCCAGGTCGAGCACCTCGTGGCCCGCCTGCCGCAGCCAATCGGCGATCGTCGCCTTCAGCGACACGGCGGCGTGGTCGGCGGCGATGGCGATGCGCAAGGGCTGTTCCGGTGCTGATCCAGGGATGCGCGCGCCATAGCCGCGCCGCGGCGCGAACGCCAGCACTTGCCCCATCACCGCGACCCGCTAGGCTGCGGGTCCGTGAAGCAGGCCCATTCCACCGCCGATGCCGCCCGCGCGCATCTGGCCCGAACGCTGGTCGCGGTGGGCGGCGAGGATCGCGCCGCGTTCCACGAACTCTATCAACTGACGAGTGCGAAGCTTTTCGGCATCACGCTTCGTATCTGCGGCGATCGCCAAGCCGCGGAGGACGTGCTGCACGAGGTGTACCTGATCGTATGGCGCCGCGCGGGCGCGTGGGAGCCGGGGCGGGCCAGCCCCATCACCTGGCTCGCCACCATCGCGCGCAACCGCGCGATCGACTGGCGCCGCGCGGTCCGGCCGACCGCGGGACTGGACGCCGCCGACGCGGTCGCCGATCCCGACATTGGCGCCGAGGCGAGGCTGGTCGCGGCGGGCGAGCGGCACACGCTGATCGACTGCATCGGCGAGTTGGAGGAGCGGCAGCGCGGCGCCATCCGCCGTGCCTTCTTCGACGGATTGACCTACGCCGACGTCGCCGCCGCGGCGGGCGTACCGCTCAGCACCACCAAGAGCTGGGTACGCCGCGGCCTCGGCAAGCTGAAGGAGTGCCTCGATCGTGCCGGATGAGGATCGCCCCGCAGACGAGCCCGTCGACGACGTCGCCGCCGCCGAACTGGCGCTGGGGCTGCTCGACGGCGAGGAACGCGCCGCGGCGCTGCGCCGCGTCCTCGCCGAGCCCGCCTTTGCCGCCGAGGTGGAGCGCTGGCGGCTGTATTTCGCGCAGCTGTTCGACAAGTGGCCGGAGGCGCAACCGCCCGCCGACCTGATCGACCGGATTGACGCGTCGCTGAGCGGCCCCCTACCCATGCGCCGCCGCCAGCTGCCTTGGCCGCTGCTCGCCACGGTGTCGACGGCGGTGGCCGCGGCGCTGCTGGTGGTGGTCGCGCTGCGCCCGGATGTGCCCACCCCGCCACCGCCGCCAATCGCGCGGCAGGCTCCCGCGCAGCCGCTGCTGGTCGCCGCGATCGGCGGCGAGGCGGCGATCTTCGAGCCCGGATCGGGTCGCCTCCGTGTCGGCGGCGCGCCCGACGTGCCGGCAGGGCGCGTCGCGCAACTCTGGGTAATCGGCGCGGACCAGACGCCCTACTCGCTTGGCCTGCTCGACCGCGGCAACACCGCGCGCCTGCTCCCCCCCGCCGACCGCGCCCGCCTGATCGCCGGCGCGACGCTCGCCGTGTCCGTCGAACCGGCGGGTGGGTCGCCCAAGCCGACACCGACCGGACCCGTGGTGGCGACCGGCGCGTTGCGCGCGGTGTGAACGACCGGCTCTCCCTCACCGCCCGCCTGCTCGGCTTCGCCGGGCTCCTGCCGCAACTCGCCTTCGTGGGGCTGCAGCTCGTCCGACCCGATCCAGGCTGGTCGCTGCTCGCCTTCGCCTATGCCGCGCTGATCCTGAGCTTCCTGGGCGGCATCTGGTGGGGCGTGGCGGCGGCGCGGCGCGCACCCGACGCGGCGCTGATCGCCGTCTCGGTCGTGCCGACGCTGGTGGCCATGGCGGTGCTGTTCGCGGCGCTCCACCTGCTGAGCCTGCGCTGGCCACTGGTCCTGCTCGGCAGCGCGATCATGCTGACGCTGCTGGTCGACCGCAGCCTGACGACTCGCGGCGACGTGCCCGTCGACTGGATGCGGTTGCGCGTGCCGCTGTCGCTTGGACTCGGTGCGCTAACGATCCTGGGCGCGGTGTTGTGACGGTCGCGCGCGCCATGCTAGCCTGACGCCATGAACAAGCCGGCCCGCATCGATCTGGCAGACGCCCGCGAGATCGCCCCTTCGTCGAAGGCGCGCTTCACGACGGCAGAGTTTCTCCACATGGTGGAAAGCGGTGCGTTCGACGACATGAAAGTCGAACTGGTCGGGGGAGAATTGGAGCGCATGCCACCGCCGGGATCGACCCATGCCAGCCGACAGGTGAAGATCATCGTCCTGCTGAGTGCCGTTGTTTCATCGGGGCGCTTGCTCGGCGAGGTGGGGCTGGACTTGGGAGACGACACGCTGCTGGGCTGCGATCTGGCGGTGCTCCATGCGCCGGTCGAGGGTAACCGTATGGTCCTCCCCTCGGAGGTCGTCCTCGTCGTCGAGGTCGCCGAAACCACCGCGTCGCGCGATCGCGGTATGAAGCGGCTGGCTTATGCACGGGCGGACATCCCGACCTACTGGGTGGTCGACGGCAAGCTCGGCCTGACCCACGTCTACAGCGAGCCGCGCGATGGTGATTACGCGGAGATCGCGACCGTCCGGTTCGGCGAGTCGCTGGCGGTGCCCGGCACGGCTGCGACGATCACCATCGATTGACGCCTCAGGCTGCCTTGCGCAGCTCCAGCCGGCCCCAGATCTCGACCAGCGCGCCGGTCAACTCGCGCATCATCGCCTCGTCGTGCGCCGGGCCGGGGGTAAAGCGCAGCCGCTCGGTACCACGCGGCACCGTGGGATAGTTGATCGGCTGCACGTACACGCCGTACTCGGCGAGCAGGATGTCGCTGATCTTCTTGGCCTTTACCGGATCGCCGACGATCACCGGCACGATGTGCGTGTCGCCCGGCATCACCGGCAGGCCGGCTTCCGTCAGCATCGCCTTCAGCGTGGCGGCAGCGGCCTGCTGGCCCTCACGCTCGGCCGAGGACGATTTCAGGTGGCGGACGCTCGCCAACACGCCCGCGACCAGCACCGGCGACAGGCTGGTCGTGAAGATGAAGCCCGGCGCGTAGGAGCGGATCACGTCGATGATCGTGCGGTCGGCCGCGATATAGCCGCCCATCACGCCGAACGCCTTGCCCAGCGTCCCCTCGATGATCGTCAGCCGGTGCGCCACCTCGTCCCGCTCGGAGATGCCGCCGCCGCGCGCGCCGTACATCCCGACCGCGTGGACCTCGTCGCAATAGGTGAGCGCGTTGTAGCGGTCGGCCAGGTCGCAGATCGCCGCGATCGGCGCGACATCGCCTTCCATCGAGTAGACGCTCTCGAACGCGATCAGCTTGGGGACCGCGGGATCGTCGGCGGCGAGGAGCTCCTCAAGGTGCGCCAGGTCGTTGTGGCGGAACACGCGCTTCTCGCAGCCGGCGTTGCGGATGCCGGCGATCATCGAGGCATGGTTGAGCTCGTCCGAGTAGATGATGCAGCCCGGCAGGATCTTCGCCATGGTGGCGAGCGTCGCCTCGTTCGACACGTAGCCGGAGGTGAACAACAGCGCCGCCTCCTTGCCGTGCAGGTCGGCGAGCTCGGCCTCCAGGTCGACATGGTAATGCGTGTTGCCGCCGATGTTGCGCGTGCCGCCGGAGCCGGCGCCGACATCGTGCAGCGCCTCCTCCATCGCCGCGATCACCTTGGGATGCTGGCCCATGGCAAGATAGTCGTTGGAGCACCAGACGGTGATCGGCTTGGGCCCGTTATGCCCGGCGAAGCAGCGCGCGTTGGGAAACGCGCCCTTGTTGCGCAGGATGTCGATGAAGACGCGGTAGCGCCCCTCGGCGTGGAGCCGGTCGATCGCCTGGGTGAAGACGCGCGCGTAATCGACGCGGGGGCCCGCAGGCCGGCCGGTCAGATGGGAGCCCGTCAGGAGCGTGACGTCGGTGGTCATGGTCCCGTCGCTTACCCGCGCGGAGCCCGCTTTTCCAGCGGGTTGATGTGGCCACACTGATCGGATCGCGCCACCGTCACAGCCGCTCGACCCGTCCGAGGCCGTAGCGGGCGAGCGCCGGGGCGAGCGCCGGGTCGGGCGTGCCGGTGAACACCGCCACGTCGTCGCTCGCCCGATCCGGCCAGCGCTGCCCCTGGGTCAGGTGCGCCACACGCCGGGCGATGCCGGGCCCGCCGTCGACGAAGGCGAGCGGCCGCGGCGCCACCGCGGCGAGCCGGTCGGCGACCAGCGGGAAATGTGTGCAGGCGTTGACCACCACGTCCATCCGCTCGGCCCCCGGTTGGTCGAGCAGCCCCGCCATCACCGCGGCGAAGCGCGCGTCAGGCAGCGTGTCGCCGCGCAGATGCGCCTCGGCCAACTCGACCAATTCGGCCGAGCCGTGACGCAGCACCAGGCAGTCGGCGGCGAAGCGGCCGGCGAGATCGTCGACATAGGCCTGGCGCACCGTGGCGCGGGTGCCGAGCACGCCGATGACGCGCGTCCTGCTCATCGCCGCCGCCGGCTTGATCGCGGGCACGGTGCCGACCACGGGCAGGTCGAGCGCGGCGCGCACCGCCGGCAGCGCGATGGTGGAGGCGGTATTGCAGGCGATCACTACCAGTCGCGGACGATACCGCTCGACCAGCCGGCCGAGCAATGCCGGCACGCGCCCCGCGATCTCCGCCTCGGTGCGGGTGCCATAGGGAAAACCGGCCGAGTCGGCGGCGTAGACGATCGGCGCGCTGGGCAGCAGCGCGCGGACCGGCGCCAAGATCGACAGACCGCCTATCCCTGAATCGAACAACAGGATGTGGGCGGCATCGGTCATCGCGTCGCCTTAGCCGCCCGGCGGGGCGATCGTCACGCCTGATCCAGATCGATGGACAATCGATCCGTTCCGGCTATGATCCGCAGCGACACGGGGAAGAATGCACACGGAAATTCTCTGGATCGCGCCCACGGCGGCGCTGCTGATCGGCTATCTGCTCGGGTCGATTCCGTTCGGCGTCATCCTGACGCGGGTGGCCGGTGCCGGCGACCTGCGCACGATCGGATCGGGCAATATCGGCGCCACCAACGTGCTGCGCACCGGTCGCAAGGGGCTGGCCGCGGCGACGCTGCTGCTCGATCTGCTGAAAGGGCTCGCCGCTGTGCTGGTCGTCGCGCACCTGTTCCCGGGGGACGAGGCGCTCGCCGCGGCCGGCGCGTTCATCGGCCACTGCTATCCCGTGTGGCTGCGTTTCCGCGGCGGCAAGGGGGTCGCCACGCTGATGGGGATCGTGCTGGCGCTGCACTGGCCGGCCGGCCTGGTCTACGCCGCGGTGTGGCTGGGGCTGCTCGCCGCGGTGCGCATCTCCGCGGTGGCGGGCATGGCCGCGGCGGCCAGCGCCCCCCTCGCTGCGGCGCTGATGGGGCAGTTCGATCTGGTGCTGCTGCTGCTGGCGCTCGCGCTAATCGTGTTGTGGAAGCACGGCGACAATATCGAGCGGCTGCTGGCAGGAACCGAGCCGCGCATCGGACGCGCAAAAGGTTGAGCGATCACGGGTCGAATGACGAGCGCGCGCGGAGGCCGGCGGACGCGCTCGCGCGCCTCCGGCTGATCCGCACCGCCGGCGTCGGCCCGGTCGCCTACGCGCAGCTGCTCGCCCGTTTCGGTAACGCCGAGGCGGCGCTCGACGCGCTGCCGCGGCTCGCCCGGCGGGGTGGCGGCGGACCGCCGCGGGTCGCCGAGGAAGCGCTGGTGCGCCGCGAGGCGGAGCGGGTCGGCGCGCTGGGCGCGCGCTACCTGTTCCTCGGCACGCCCGAATACCCGCCGCTGCTGGCCGAGATCGACGACGCGCCGCCGGTGCTGGTGGTGCGCGGGGACGAGGCACTCGCGGCGCGGCCGTGCGTGGCGATCGTCGGCGCGCGCAACGCCTCCGCCGCCGCCTGCCGCTTCGCGCGCGGGCTGGCGCACGAGATCGCCGGCGAGGGAGTGTCGGTCGTCTCCGGCCTGGCGCGCGGCATCGACACCGCGGCGCACGTCGGCGCACTCGGCATCGATGGAGCGGGCGGCACCGTGGCGGTGATCGCCGGCGGCATCGACGTGGCCTATCCGCCGGAGAATGGCGCATTGCAGGAGCAGGTGGCGGAACAAGGCCTGCTGATCGCCGAGCAACCACCCGGCACGGAACCCCGCGCGCGCCACTTCCCCTATCGCAACCGCATCATCTCCGGCGTGTCGTCGGGAACGCTGGTGGTGGAGGCGGTGATGAAGTCCGGCTCGCTCATCACTGCGCGGCTGGCGGGCGAGCAGGGGCGCGAGGTCATGGCGGTGCCCGGCAGCCCGCTCGATCCGCGCAGCGCCGGCTGCAACGGCCTGATCCGCGACGGCGCCACGCTGGTCCAGTCCTCCGCCGACGTGCTGGAGCTGATCCGTCCCTTCGCCGGACCCGGATCGGTCGGCGTCCGCGCGCCCCTCGGCCGCTACGACGGCCCACCGCCGGAGGACGCGAGCGACGCCGACCGCCGCGCGGTGACGGCGTTGCTCGGCCCCGTGCCGGTGTCGGTGGACGAATTGATCCGTCAGGCGGGCCGGCCGCCCGCGGTGGTGCAGACGGTGCTGCTGGAACTCGAACTCGCCGGCCGCGTCGAGCGGCACGCCGGCGGGCGCGTCAGCCTCGCGGCTTGACGAGGCGGCCCCGGCCTCCCCACCCTCGCGCGTACACGTAAGGACCACCAGTAGCGCCCATGCAGCTCGTCATCGTCGAATCACCCGCCAAGGCCAAGACCATCGAGAAGTATCTCGGGTCGGATTACCGCGTCCTCGCCTCCTACGGTCACGTCCGCGACCTGCCGCCCAAGGACGGGTCGGTGAACCCCGACGAGGGGTTCGCGATGGAGTGGGAGAATTACGCGGACAAGGCCAAGCAGCTGAAGGCCATCGCGGATCTCGCCAAGACCGCCGACCGCCTGATCCTGGCGACCGACCCCGATCGCGAGGGCGAGGCGATCTCGTGGCACGTGCAGGAGGTGCTGCGCGGTCGCCGCGCGCTGCCGAAAGACGTGCAGCGGGTGACGTTCAACGCGATCACCAAGCAGGCGGTGACGAGCGCGATGCAGGCGCCGCGCGAGCTGGATACCGACCTGATCGACGCGTACCGGGCGCGGCGCGCGCTCGATTACCTCGTCGGCTTCACCCTGTCGCCGGTACTGTGGCGCAAGCTGCCCGGCGCCAAATCGGCCGGGCGCGTCCAGTCGGTGGCACTGCGCCTGATCGTCGAGCGCGAGCGCGAGATCGAGGCGTTCCGCGCGCAGGAATATTGGTCGGTGACGGCCGCGATGGAGCATGACGGCACGCTGTTCGCCGCGCGCCTCGTCCAATGGGAGGGCAGGAAGCTCGACCGCCTGTCGATCGGCAACGAGGGCGACGCGCTGCGCGCCAAGGCCGATGTCGAGGCGGGTCGCTTCTCGGTCCAGTCGGTCGAGACCAAGCCCGGCACGCGCAACCCGCCGCCGCCCTTCACCACCTCGACCCTCCAGCAGGAGGCGGCGCGCAAGCTCGGCTTCTCGGCCGACCATACGATGCGGATCGCGCAGGGCCTCTACGAGGATGGCGCGATCACCTATATGCGGACCGACGGCGTGCAGATGGACGGTTCCGCCATCTCGGCCGCGCGCAAGGCGATCGCCGATCGCTACGATGCACATTACGTGCCGGACAAGCCGCGCCAGTACCAGACCAAGGCCAAGAACGCGCAGGAAGCGCACGAGGCGATCCGGCCGACGGATTTCTCGAAGGACAAGGTCGGCGGGGGCGATCACGCGCGCCTGTACGACCTCGTCTTCAAGCGCGCGCTCGCGAGCCAGATGGCCTCGGCGCGGTTCGAGCGAACGACGGTGGAGATGGCCGACGGCACTGGCCGCCACCTGCTGCGCGCGACCGGCCAGGTGGTGCTCTTCCCCGGCTATCTCGCGCTCTACGAGGAAGGCCAGGACGATTCGGCCGACGAAGAGAGCCGCCGCCTGCCGAGGATGCGCGAGGGCGATGCGCCGGCGAAGAAGCAGGTCGACGCCGAGCAGCATTTCACCCAGCCGCCGCCGCGCTTCTCGGAAGCCAGCCTCGTCAAGCGAATGGAGGAACTCGGCATCGGCCGCCCCTCCACCTACGCGTCGATCATCAAGACGCTGAAGGACCGCGCCTACGTGCGGCTGGAGAAGAACCGCTTCTTCGCCGAGGAGAGCGGGCGGCTGGTGACGGCGTTCCTAGAGCGGTTCTTCCTGAAATATGTCGGCTTCGACTACACCGCCGACCTGGAGGAGGAGCTGGACGACGTTTCCGGCGGGCGGGCGCAGTGGCAGGCGGTGCTCGACGCCTTCTGGCGCGAGTTCAAGCCGCTGACCTCCGAGGTGATGGAGCAGCAGCCCTCGGCGATCACCGCCGAGCTCGATATATTCCTCGCACCGTACCTTTTCCCGGAGCGGGCCGACGGCGCCGACCCGCGGCTCTGCCCCAATTGCGGCGAGGGCAAGCTGGCGCTGCGCGGCGGCCGGTTCGGCGCGTTCGTCGCCTGCTCCAACTATCCCGAGTGCAAGTTCACCCGCCGCTTCGCGCAAGGCGGCGAGAATGCGGAAGGGGATAGCGGCCCGGAAACGCTCGGCCAGGACCCGGAGACCGGGCTGCCGGTGGAGCGCAAGTCGGGGCGGTTCGGCCCGTACATCCAGCTCGGCGAGGGCAAGGAGGCGAAGCGCGCGTCGATCCCCAAGGATCTGCCCGGCGACCTCGACCTCGAATGGGCGCTGAAGCTGCTCAGCCTGCCGCGCACGATCGGCGCGCATCCGGAGACGGGCGAGCCGATCACCGCTTCGATCGGTCGCTACGGCCCATATCTCGCGCATTCGGGCAAATATGCGCGGTTGCAATCGACTGCCGACGTGTTCGAGACGGGGATGAACGCTGCGGTGGTCAAGCTCGCCGAGGCGGCGGCAGGTGGCGGGCGCCCGCAGCGCGGTGCCGCCCGCGCGCCCTTGAAGGAACTCGGCAAGCATCCGCGTACCGAGCTGGACATCAAGCTGATGGAAGGCCGCTACGGCCCCTACGTCACCGACGGCGAGACCAACGCGACGCTGCCCAAATCGATCACGCCCGACGAGCTGACGCTGGAGGAGGCCGCCTCGCTCCTCGACGCGCGCGCGGCGGCGGCGCCCAAGCCGAAGAAGAAGGCTGCTAAGAAGGCGCCGGCGAAGAAGGCCGCCGCCAAGCCCGCCGCGAAGAAGGCACCGGCCAAGAAGACGGCGGCGAAGAAGGACTAACCCGCGCCGTCATCCCGGGCTCGTCCCGGGGTCCAGGGCCCCGCAGCGTACCGTCCGTAACCCTGGATGCCGGGACGAGCCCGGCATGACGAAGATGGTCAGCTCGCCGCCCGCTCGAAATCGTTGGCCGAGTGCCGTTCGGCCAGCTGCTCCTTGGGCGCGCCTGTCACGCGATTGACCCGCCGCCCCCGCTTCACCGCCGGCCGCTCGGCGATCTCCTCGGCCCAGCGCATGACGTTGGCATAGCTCGCCGAGTCGAGGAACGTCGCCGCCTCGTACACCTGGTTCAGCGCGAGCTGCCCGTACCAGGGCCAGATCGCCATGTCGGCGATGGTGTAGTCCGCGCCCGCGATGTAGCGGTGCTCGCCCAGCTGCCGATCGAGCACGTCGAGCTGCCGCTTCGCCTCCATCGCGTAGCGGTCGATCGCATACTCGATCTTGGTCGGGGCATAGGCGTAGAAATGGCCGAAGCCGCCGCCCAGCAGCGGCCCCGCGCCCATCTGCCAGAACAGCCAGTTGAGCGTCTCCGTGCGCCCGGCATGGTCGGCCGGCAGAAACGCGCCGAACTTCTCGGCGAGGTAGAGCAGGATCGCACCCGATTCGAACACGCGCACGGGTGTGGGATCACTGTGATCGACCAGCGCCGGGATCTTGGAATTGGGATTCGCGCCGACGAAGCCGCTGCCGAACTGATCGCCCTCGCTGATGCGGATCAGCCAGGCGTCGTACTCCGCGCCGGCGTGGCCGGCGGCGAGCAGTTCCTCCAGCATCACCGTCACCTTGACCCCGTTGGGCGTCGCCAGCGAGTAGAGCTGGAGCGGGTGCTCGCCCAGCGGCAGCTCGCGGTCGAAGCGCGGCCCCGCGGTCGGCCGGTTGATCGAGGCGAAGGCGCCGCCGTTCTCGCCGGTCTGCCGCCACACCGTCGGCGGCTGGTAACCCTTGTTGCTCATACCCGTGCACTCCCGTGTGGCGGCGGTGCCCGCTTGCGCGCGCCGCCGATATCTGGTCCCGTCCGCCCCAAGATCAGGAGAGAGAAGCCCATGAACAAGATGTTCGCCGCGCTCGTCGTCACCGCGCTCGCCATGCCCACCGCCGCGGTCGTCGCGCAGAAGGCCTCGCCCGCGATCGCCGCGGCCGTCGCCGACGCCCACCGCACCCCCGCCAACCGTGCGCGCGACCGGTATCGCCACCCGGCCGAGACGCTCGCCTTTTTCGGCATCCGCCCCGACCAGACGGTGGTCGAGTTCCAGCCTTCGGGCGGCTGGTACACCGAGATCCTGGCACCGATGCTCAGCGCCAAGGGCCGCTATATCGGCCTGACCGGCACCTCGCAGCGCGCGCGCGACGGCTTCGCCGCCGTGCTGGCGAAGGGAGGCGACCGCTACCGCGGCGCCACCGCGGCGACACTGGACGCAGGCGCGGGCACCTCCACCGTTCCCGACGGATCGGCGGACGTGGTGTTGACCTTCCGCAACGTCCACAACCTCATCATGGCCGGCGGCGGCAACGCGGAGAATGCGTTCAAGGCGTTCTACCGCATGCTGAAACCCGGCGGCACGCTGGGCGTCGTCGACCATCGCCTGCCCGAGAATGCCGATGCAGCGGCCGAGATGAAGAGCGGTTACCTCAAGCGTTCCACCGTCGTGCGGCTGGCCGAGCAGGCCGGATTCCGCTTGGCGGGCGAGAGCAAGGTCAACGCCAACGCTCGCGACACGCACGACTGGCCGGAAGGCGTGTGGACGCTGCCGCCCTCGCTGCGGCTGGGCGACAAGGACCGGGCCAAGTACCTCGCGATCGGCGAGAGCGACCGGATGACGCTGCGCTTCGTGAAGGCGCGCTGAACGTTCCCATCTCGGTCACCCCGGGCTCGATCCGAGGTCCAGGGTCAAGCAGCGGCGGCGCTTGTGGCTCTGGATGCCGGGACGAGCCCGGCATGACGGGAGTGTCAGCTGGTGTCCTTCGCCAGCGCTGCCCTCACCAGCGGCGCCACCCGATCGGCGATGCGGTCCACCCCCGTCGCGTTGGGATGCACCCGGTCGGCCTGCATCAGCGCCGGATCGCCGATCACGCCGTCGAGGATGAACGGGTACAGCACGCCGTCGTACCGCTTGGCGAGGTCGGGCCAGATCGCATCGAACGAGGCGACGTAAGCCGGCCCCAGATTCGGCGGCGCCTTCATCCCCGTCAGCAGCACCGGGATCTTGCGCCGGCGCAGCTCGTCCAGCATCGCGGTCATGTTGGCCCGCGTCTCCGCGACCGGCAACTGGCGCAGCACGTCGTTGCCGCCGAGACCCAGCATGACCAGTTCGGGCGGCTTGTCCATGTTGTCGAGCACGAAGGCGAGCCGCTGCCGCCCGGCCGCAGTGGTGTCGCCCGACACGCCGGCGTTGACGACGCGCGCGTTGATCCCCTCGGCGCGCAGCCGTGCCTCGATCACCGCCGGCAGGCTCTGCCCACGGTCGAGCCCGTAGCCGGCGTAGAGGCTGTCGCCGAACGCCAGCACCTCTCGCTCCGGCCCGATCGGCGTTGCCGCCGCCGCGGGCGTCGCCGTCCCGCTCGGGACGTCGCTCGCCGCGGGGAGCGGTTGCGACGGCGGCGCGTTGCACGCCGACAGCGCCAGCGATAGCGCCATGACGGTTGCCGCATCGCGGCGCATCCTCTCGACCAAGGCAGACCCTTTCCCAATGACCACGTCCGACATGGTGATCGACGCGCACGATGTCACGCTGACGCTGGGTGAGACCGCCATCCTGCGCGGCGTCGATCTGGCCGTCGCGCGCGGCGAGAGCGTCGCGCTGCTCGGCGCGTCGGGATCGGGCAAGTCGTCGCTGCTCGCGGTGCTGACGGGGCTGGAGCGCGCGAGCGGCGGGCAGGTGACCGTGGACGGGCTCGATCTCGGCATCCTCGGCGAGGATGCGCTGGCCCGCGCGCGGCGGGGGCGGATCGGGGTCGTGCTCCAGGCCTTTCACCTGCTGCCGACGATAACCGCGCGCGAGAATGTGGCGGTGCCGATGGAACTCGCCGGCCACGACGACGCGTGGGACCGCGCAGGCGAGGAGCTGACCGCGGTCGGCCTCGCCCACCGGCTCGACCATTACCCCGCGCAGCTGTCCGGCGGCGAGCAGCAGCGCGTCGCGATCGCCCGCGCGCTCGGCTCCCGGCCGCCGCTGGTGTTCGCCGACGAGCCGACCGGCAACCTCGACACTGCGACGGGCGAGGCGATCATGGACTTGCTGTTCGAACGGCAGGCGGCGCTGGGCACGACGCTGGTCGTCATTACACACGACCATGCGCTGGCAGCGCGCTGCGGCCGCGTCGTGACGCTGGTCGACGGGCGGGTGGCATGAGCGGCTGGGCGCTGGCGTCCCGCTGGGCGCGGCGTGAGCTTGACTGGCGGTTCCGGGGCCTGCGGCTGCTGGTCGCCTGCCTGTTCCTCGGTGTCGCGGCGCTGGCGGCGATCGGCGGCCTGGCCGACGCGGTCGGCGGTGAGCTGGCGGCGCGCGGCGCGACGATCCTGGGCGGCGACCTGGAACTCGCCACCTCGCAGCGGCTGGCGACCCCGGCCGAGCGCGCCGCCTTCGCGCGCGTCGGCACCGTGTCGGAGACGGTGCGGATGCAGGCCAACGCCGTCGCCGGCACGCGCGCGGCGCCGATCCAGCTGAAGGCGGTGGACGGCGCCTATCCGCTCACCGGCGCGCTGACGCTCGCCGATGGTCGCCGCGTCGGCGCGCCGCCGGTGGGACAGGTGTGGATCGCGCCGGCGCTCGCCACCCGGCTAGGGCTGGCGAGCGGCGGACGGCTGGCGATCGGCGGCGCGGCGCTGACCGTCGGCGGGATCATCGCCGACGAGCCGGACCGGCTGGGCGAGGGTTTCACCCTGGGGCCGCCCGCGATCGTGTCGATGCCCACGCTGAAGGCGACCGGGCTGGTCCAGCCGGGCAGCCTGTTCGAGGCGAAATACCGGCTGCGACTGCCGCCGCATGCCGACCCGGCCGCGAGCGGCCGGCGCCTGACCGCCGCCTTCCCGGCCGGCGGGTGGGAGGTGAAGACGCGCGACCGGGCATCGCCGGGGGCGTCGCGCTTCGTCGACCGGATGGGCGAGTTCCTGACGCTGGTCGCGCTCGCCGCGCTCGCCATCGCCGGCATCGGCGTGGGCGGCGGCGTCACGTCGTTCCTGGCGGCGCGGCGGGGGACGGTGGCGACGCTCAAGGTACTCGGCGCCTCGACGGGTGACATCGCCCGGCTCTACGCGATCGAGATCGGCGTGGCGGCGCTGGTCGGAATCGGCACGGGGCTGGTCGCGGGCGTGCTGGCGGTGCCGCTGCTGGTCGGGCTGCTCGGTGACGTGTTGCCGGTGACGGCGACGCTGTCGGTCGCGCCGTGGCCGCTGGTGCGCGCGGCGCTCTACGGCGGGCTGATCGCGCTCGCCTTCGCTGCAACGCCGCTCGCCGCGGCGGGGGCGACGCCCGCGGCGGGGTTGCTGCGCGGGGCACTGGCGCCGCTTCGCCCGGCGACGTGGCGGGCGCGGATCGTGTCGCTGCTCGCCGGCGGGGCGGCGGTGGCGCTGGCGATCGGCACCGCGCGCCAGCCGATGCTCGCCGCGGGCTTCCTGCTCGCGGTCGCCGGGGCGCTGCTGCTGCTCGCCGGCATCGGCCGCGCCGTGGCCGCGCTCGCCGCCCGGGCGCCACGCGCGCGGCGGCCGCTCGTCCGGCTGGCGGTGGCGGCGCTGCACCGGCCGGGCGCGCACACGACCGCTCTGGTGGTCGCGCTCGGCCTCGGCCTGACGCTGTTCGTTCTCCTCGCCGGCATCCGAACGAGCATCGACGCCAACATCGCCACCACCGTGCCCGCGCGCGCGCCGGCGCTGTTCGTGCTCGACGTGCCGCGCGACCGCGAGGCCGAGTTCCGCCGGGTGGTCGCGCACGCCGTGCCCGGTGCCGACGTGCGCACGGTGCCGCTGCTGCGCGGCACGATCACCGCCTACGGCACGACCCGCGTCGCCGACCTCAAGCAACTGCCGGAAGGGGCGTGGGCGCTGCGCGGCGAGCGCGGCCTGACCTACGCCGACGCGGTGCCCGACGGCAGCACCGTGACCGCCGGCCGCTGGTGGCCGCGCGGCTATGCCGGGCCGCCGCTGGTGTCGGTCGACGAGCGGCTGGCCAAGGCGCTGTCGCTCAGGATCGGGGACCCGCTCACCGTCAGCCTGCTCGGCATCGAGCGCACCGCGCGCGTCACCTCGTTCCGGCGGATCGACTGGGACACGCTGGGCTTCAACTTCGTGCTGGTCTTCTCGCCCGGCACGCTGCGCGGCGCGCCGCACAACCTGGCCGCGACGATCGACGTGCCGAGCGGGCGCGAGGAGGCGGTCACCGCGGCGCTGCTCGGGCCTTTCCCCTCGTCCTCAGCGATCGAGGTGCGTGGCGTACTCGGCCAGGTGCGCACCATCCTGGGCCAGGTCGCCGCCGCCATCGCTGCGGCGGGCGGCGTGGTGGTGGTCGCCGGCATCGCAGTGCTGGTCGGCGCCATCGCCGCCGCCCGCGAGGCGCGGACCTACGACGCGGTGGTGCTGCGGATGCTCGGCGCGACGCGCGGGCAGCTGCTCGCCGGGCAAGCGATCGAATACGCGCTGCTCGGCGCGGTGGTGGCGGTCGTCGCGATCGTATTGGGCCTGACCGGCGCATGGTACGTGGTGACGCAGAGCTTCGATTTCATCTGGGCGCCCGACTATGCCGCCGTCGGGGTGACCGTCGCGGTGGGCCTCGGCGCGCTGATCGCCATCGGCTTGGCTGGCGCGTGGCCGATCATGAGCATCCGGCCGGCACGCGCGCTTCGCTCGATCTGACCGCCGCCGCCTTGGCCCGCGCGCGGAAGGCGTGGAGCAGCGGTTCGGTATAACCGTTCGGCTGCTTCGCGCCCTCGAACACCAGCGCGCGGGCCGCCTGGAAGGCGAGGCTGTCGGGCGTCAGCGGCCGGTACTCGGGATCGCCCGCGTTCTGCCCGTCGACGACCGCCGCCATGCGGGTGAGCGCGGCATCGACCTCCGCGGCCGAACACACGCCGTGCATCAGCCAGTTGGCGAGGTGCTGCGAGGAGATACGCAGCGTCGCACGGTCCTCCATCAGGCCGATATCGTCGATGTCGGGCACCTTGGAACAGCCGACCCCTGCGTCGATCCAGCGGGCGACATAGCCGAGCAGCCCTTGCGCGTTGTTGTCCAGCTCGCGCGCGACCTCCTCCGCGGACCAGTTGGTGCCGCCTGCGAGCGGGATCGTCAGCAGCGTCTCCACCGCCGGCGCCGGCGTCGCGGCGATGGTGGCATGGCCGGCGAACACGTCGTGCGCGTGATAGTGCATCGCGTGAAGCGTCGCCGCAGTCGGGCTCGGCACCCAGGCGGTGGTGGCGCCGGCGCGCGGGTGTGCCGCCTTCTGCGCGACCATCGCCGCCATCAGGTCGGGCGCCGCCCACATGCCCTTGCCGATCTGCGCACGCCCGCCGAGCCCGCAGGCGAGGCCGATGCGCACGTTGCGATCCTCGTACGCGCCGATCCACGCCGACACCTTCATGTCCGCCTTCCTCACCATCGGCCCGGCGCGCATCGACGTATGGATCTCGTCCCCCGTGCGATCGAGAAAGCCCGTGTTGATGAAGGCGATCCGGTGTCGCACCGCGTGGATGCACGCGGCGAGGTTGGCGGACGTGCGCCGCTCCTCGTCCATCACCCCGATCTTGATCGTATGACACGGCAGGCCGAGCAGGTCCTCCACCGCGTCGAACAGCCGGTCGGTAAAGGCGCACTCGTCGGGCCCGTGCATCTTGGGCTTAACGATGTAAACGGAGCCGGCAGCACTGTTGCGCCGCGCGACTTTGACATCGTGGAGCGCGATCAGGCTGGTCATCACCGCGTCGAGGATGCCTTCGGGTGCCTCACCGCCGTCAGGCAGCCGCACCGCCGGGGTGGTCATCAGATGGCCGACGTTGCGCACGAAAAGCAGGCTGCGACCGGATAGGGTGAGGCGATCGCCGTCGGGCGTCGTCCACGCGCGATCCTCCGCCAATCGCCGCGTCAGCGAGCGATCGTTCTTGTCGAACGTCTCGACCAGGTCGCCCTTCATCAACCCCAGCCAGTTGGCATAGCCCGCAACCTTGTCGTCGGCGTCGACCGCCGCGACCGAATCCTCGAAATCGATGATCGTGGTCAGCGCCGATTCGAGGATCACGTCGGCGAGGCCCGCCGGATCGGTGCGCCCGATCGGGTGGTCGCGATCTACAATCAACTCAATGTGCAGGCCGTGGTGGCGGAGCAGCAGGCTCTCGCCGCGCGTACCGACCAGCTGCGACGGATCGCGCAAGCTCGGACGGCCGCCGGTCCAGTCGGCCCAACGGCCAGTGGCGAGCGGCACTGCCTCGTCGAGGAACGCCTTGGCGCGCGCGACCACCGCTGCGCCGCGATCGGCATCGTAAGGCCCCGGCGGCAGCGGCGGCGCGAGCGCGTCGGTGCCGTAGAGCGCGTCGTAGAGGCTACCCCAGCGCGCATTCGCCGCGTTGAGGACGAAACGGCGGTTGAGCACCGGCACCACCAGCTGCGGCCCGGCGATCGTCGCCACCTCCGGATCGACGCCGGTCGTGTCGATCGTGAACGGCGCGGGCTCGTCGACCAGGTAGCCGATCTCGCGCAGGAAGCCGACATAGGCCGCCTGGTCGATCGGCTGCCCCGTGTGCTCGTCGTGCCACGCATTGATCGCGGTCTGGAGCGCATCCCGCCGGGCGAGCAATGCCGCATTCTCCGGCGCGAACCGGGCGAACAGCGCGGCGGTCCCCCGCCAGAAGGCGTCCGCCGCGATCCCCGTTCCCGGCAGCACCTGCTCCTCCACGAAGGCGGCGAGCGGGGACGCGACCGTCAGGCCAGCGCGATCGACTGTCGTCATGCCGTCAGCCGAGCCGACCGAGGCGGTGGTATAGATTGCTGTACTGGACCGACGCCGGATCGTCCTCGATCGTGCGGAGATGCGTCAGGACGGCGGTGCGCAGCAGCGCGAAGTCGGCGGTGGAGAAGATCGGCCGCGCCGCGGCGGGGCTGCCGCGCTTCAGGCCGTCGGTCGCGGTATCGGCGGGGCGGGTCTGGGTGTCGATGGTCATGATGCTCTCTCCTCCAAATGGGTTCAGGCGAACTGGTTCATCGTGTTGTGGACGCCGCCGGCCTTCAGCGCGGCCTCGCCGGCGAAATATTCCTTGTGGTCGTCGCCTAGGTCCGAGCCCGACATGTTCTGGTGACGGACGCAGGCGATCCCCTCCCGGATCTCCTTCCTTTGCACGTCGCGGACGTAGCCGAGCATCCCGGCCTCGCCGAAATACTCGCGTGCCAGATTGTCGGTCGACAAGGCCGCCGTGTGATAGGTCGGCAGCGTAATGAGATGGTGGAAGATGCCGGCACGCGCCGCCGCGTCGCGCTGAAAGGTGCGGATACGCTCGTCGGCCTCCGCCGCCAGTTCGGTCGTGTCGTAAATGACGCTCATCAGCGCATCCCGGTCGTACGCCGCCACGTCACGACCCGCTTGGCGCCACGCGTCGAACACCTGCTGGCGGAAATTGAGCGTCCAGTTGAACGACGGCGAGTTGTTGTAGACCAGCTTGGCGTTCGGGATCACCGCGCGGATGCGGTCGACCATCGACGCGATCTGCTCGATATGCGGCTTCTCCGTCTCGATCCACAGCAGGTCGGCGCCGTTCTCCAGCGAGGTAATGCAGTCTAGGACGCAGCGGTCGGCGCCGGTGCCGGGGGCGAACTGGTACAGGTTGGACGGTAGCCGCTTGGGCCGCATCAGCCTGCCGTCGCGCTCGATCACCACGTCGCCGCGCAGGGAAGACAGGTCGGTCACCTCCTCGCAGTCGAGGAAGGCGTTGTACCGGTCGCCGAGATCACCCGCCTCGCGGCTATAGGCGATCTGCTTGGTCAGGCCCGCACCCAATGAGTCGGTGCGCGCGACGACGATGCCGTCCTCGACCCCGAGTTCCAGGAAGGCGTAGCGGCAGGCGCGGATCTTCGCCAGGAAGTCCTCGTGCGGCACGGTGACCTTGCCGTCCTGATGGCCGCACTGCTTCTCGTCGCTGACCTGATTCTCGATCTGGAGCGCGCAGGCGCCCGCCTCGATCATCTTCCTGGCGAGCAGGTAGGTCGCCTCGGCATTGCCGAAGCCCGCGTCGATGTCGGCGATGATCGGCACGACGTGCGTCTCATATCCGTCGATCGCGTCGGTCAGTTCCTGCTCCCGGGCCGAGTCGCCGGCCCCGCGCGCCTCATCGAGGTCGCGGAACATCATACCCAGCTCGCGCGCGTCGGCCTGGCGGAGGAAGGTGTAGAGTTCCTCGATCAGCGCGGGCACGCTCGTCTTCTCGTGCATCGACTGGTCGGGCAGCGGCCCGAACTCGGAGCGGAGCGCAGCGATCATCCAGCCCGACAGGTACAGATACCGGCCCTTGGTGGTGCCGAAATGCTTCTTCACCGCGATCATCTTCTGCTGGCCGATAAAGCCGTGCCAACAGCCAAGCGACTGCGTGTAAGCAGCCGGATCGGCGTCGTAGGCGGTCATGTCGGCGCGGATGATCTTGGCGGTGTGGCGTGCGATGTCTACTCCGGTGCGGAAACGGTTCTGGAGGCGCATGCGAGCGACCGCCTCGCTGTCGATCGCCGACCAGGGCGCGCCCGCCCGGCGGATCGTGGCGGCGGCGTCGGACAGCTGTTGTGCGTAGCTCATGTCGATGGTTCCCGTGATGCTGGCACCGGGATAGGTCCGCGTCCGCGCTGCCCGGAAGTGCCCGCACCGTCGAACTGTGGATATTGACAGGTATCCGCTGTAAAGCTGTCGAGCTTTTACAAAGGTAATTGTCGATGGCGATGGAGCGCAGCGTGTACATGGGCCCTCGCCTGCGTCGCCTGCGTCGCGACCTTGGCCTCACGCAGCCGGGCATGGCCGCCGACCTCGACATCTCGGTATCCTACGTGTCGCTGCTGGAGAGCAACCAGCGACCGCTGACCGCCGATCTGCTGCTGCGGCTGGCGCGGACCTACAAGATCGACGTGGCGGATTTCGCGGGCGACGGCGGGGTGGAATATACCGCCCGGCTCCAGGCGGCACTACGCGACCCGCTGTTCGCCGACATCGACCTGCCCGCGCTCCAGGCCGCGGACGTGGCGACCAACTACCCCGGCATGACGGAGGCGTTCCTGCGCCTCCACGCCGCATACGGCCAGGAACAGGCGGCGCTCGCCGATCGCCAGGCGCGCGTGGGTCAGGAGGGCGGCGCGATCGACGCGGTCGCCGATGCGCGCCGCTTTCTCAGCCACCATCGCAACAGCTTCCCCTCGCTCGACGACGCGGGCGAGCGGCTCGCCGACGCGATCGGCGATGCAGGGAGCGGGGGCGGCATGGCGGCGTACATCACCGCGCGCTTCGGCCTGCGCGTCCGGCCGCTGCCGTCGGACGTGATGGCGGGGATGGTCCGCCGCTACGATCCGCATCACCGTGCCGTCTTCCTGGACGAGTCACTCGATCACGCGAGTCGGCAGTTCCAGATGGCGCTCCAGATCGTCTATCTGCAGCTCGGCCGCGATCTCGACCGGGTGCTGGCGGAGGGCGAGTTCGCGAGCGACGACGGCCGCCGGCTCGGCCGCCGCGCGCTCGCCAATTATGCCGCGGGGGCGATCGTCATGCCCTATGCCGCGATCGCCAGGGCGGCGGAGGACAAGCGCTACGACGTGGAGGCGCTCGGCCGGCAATTCGGTGCGAGTTTCGAGCAGGTCGCCCATCGCCTCACCAGCCTCCAGAAGCCGGGGCACGAGCGGGTGCCGTTCTTCTTCATCCGCGTCGACCAGGCGGGCAACGTGTCGAAGCGGCTCGACGGCGCCGGCTTCCCCTTCGCCGGGCACGGCGGCGGATGCCCCTTGTGGTCGGTTCACCACGTGTTCCGCAGGCCGGGCGAGGTGGTGACGCAGTGGCTGGAATTGCCCGACGGCCAGCGCTTCTTCTCGATCGCGCGCAGGGTGGTCGCGGGCGGCGGCGGCGCCGGCCTGCCGCGGGTCGAGCGCGCGGTGGCGCTGGGCTGCGCGGCCGAGCACGCCGAGCGGCTGGTTTACGCGAGCGAGGCGCCGGTGTTCACGCCGATCGGCATCGCCTGCAATTTGTGCCAGCGCGACCGCTGCACCGCCCGCGCGGTGCCGCCGATCGGGCGGCCGATCCTGCCGGACGACGTTCATCGCCGCACGGCGCCGTTCGGGTTCGCGGATAGTTGAAGATGGCTTCTTCTTCGTCACCCCGGACTTGATCCGGGGTCCATGGCTCCACACTCTCGCCGGCCGATTGTCTCGCGGCACGATGGACCCCGGATCAAGTCCGGGGTGACGGATGTGAGGCGGATGCAGTCTACCGAGAAGGTTACGCCGCCCGGCGCTGCGCCTGTCCGAGCCACGCGCGTGCGGCGGCCTGGGCGCAGGCGATCTCGCGCGGGGACATGTCCACGGCGACTTCGGAGCGCGCGTCCTGCGCCTCGACGAAGCCGCGCACGGCGGCGAGATTGAACCATTTGTGCGCCTCGATCAGGTCGATCGCCACGCCGGCGGTGCCGGTCTGGTAGCAGATGCCGAGATCGTACAGCGCGGCGGTGTCGCCGCGGGCGGCATCCGCCAGCCGGTTATCGATCAGGAACGGCGCGTTGGTGATAGTGGTGCCCATGACAATCCCCATTGTTCATGAGGATGTGTCTGAACCGAGTCGCGTCACCAAATGGTTAACGCAGTTAACCTCGTTCGATAGGCACGTTGTCGATCAGCCGCGTCGTCCCCATCCGGGCCGCCGCGAGCAGCCGGCGCGGACGATCGGCGGCGGGGTTGGGCACCAGCGTCTCCGCGTCCGCCACCGCGACGTAATCGACCTCGAACCCCGCCGCGATCAGCGTCGTGCGCGCGTCCTCCAGCACCGCCGCCGCCTCCTCGCCCCGGCCGATCGCGCGCGCCGCGACGCCGAGCGCGCGCGGCAGGGCCACCGCCTTCGCCCGCTGCTCCTCGTCGAGGTAGATGTTGCGGCTCGACAGCGCGAGCCCGTCGTCGTCGCGCTGCGTCGGCACGCCGACCACCTCCAGGTCCATGTCGAGGTCGGCGACCATTCGCCGGATCACCGCCAGTTGCTGGAAATCCTTCTCGCCGAAATAGGCGGCGTCGGGGCGGACCTGGTTGAACAGCTTGCACACCACCGTGGCGACGCCGTCGAAATGGCCCGGTCGCGCCGCGCCGTCGAGATGGTCGGTGATGCCCGCCACGCTCACCGTCGTCGCGAAACCGTCCGGATACATCACCTCGACCGGCGGCATCCACAGCAGGTCGCACCCCGCCTCGGTCAGCAGCCGCGCGTCCGCCGCCTCGCGCCGGGGGTAGCGGGCCAGATCCTCGTTCGGCCCGAACTGCTTCGGATTGACGAAGATCGACGCCACCACGCGCGTACCGGAACGCCGCGCCGCCTCCACCAGCGCCAGGTGCCCGGCGTGGAGCGCACCCATCGTCGGCACCAGCGCGATCCGCGCGCCGCCATTCTGCTCCTTGGCGTCCCGCCATTCGGCCAGCGTTTGCCGCAAGTCGTTCAGATCACGGACGGTACGCAAAGAAAACTCCTCTCGAAACGGCGGGCGCGGGGTTCTATGAAGGGGGTAGCTCCTAATCAATAAGGAAACCATGTTGGCGTCTCCGCACGTTATCGTCTTCGCCAACGAGAAGGGCGGCACCGGCAAGTCGACCACGGCGGTCCACGTCGCCATCGCGCTCGCCGCCAAGGGCGCGGCGGTGTCGTGCATGGACCTCGACCATCGCCAGCGCACCGTCGGCCGCTATCTCGACAACCGGGCGGAGACGATGCGCCGCAAGGGCATCGACCTGCCGATGCCGCGCCACGCCACGCACGACGGCGTCAGCGAGGATTTCTTCGAGGATACGTGGCATGCGCTGGCGGAGGGCGCCGACTTCCTCGTCGTCGACACGCCCGGCCGCGACGACGCCTTCGCGCGCACCGCGGCGACGCTGTCGAACACCCTGGTCACGCCGATGAACGACAGTTTCGTCGATTTCGACCTGATCGGCCAGGTCCATCCCGACACCTATCAGGTCACCCGCCCCTCCTTCTACGCCGAGCTGATCTGGGACGCGAGGAAGCAGCGCGCCCGCGCCGACGGCACCACGATCGACTGGGTCGTGCTGCGCAACCGCCTCCAGCATATCGAGGCGCGCAACATGCGCCGCGTGCAGGACGCGCTCGCCGACCTGTCGAAGCGCGTCGGCTTCCGCATCATTCCGGGTCTCGGCGAGCGGGTGATCTACCGCGAGATGTTTCCGCAGGGGCTGACCATGATCGACGCCAAGCAGTTCGGCGCGATGGGCCTGGGCCATGTCGCCGCTCGGCAGGAATTGCGCGAGATGATGGCCGCGCTCCAGCTGCCCGAAATCGAGCAGCCCACCGGGGTCGCCGCGTGAAGTGGATCGTCGCCGCCCTGCTGATCTGGGCGGCGTGGCATTATCTGAAACCCTCCGGCAAGCGGCGGATGACCGCCGACGAGGCGCGCGCGCGCGAGACGCTGGGCGTGGGGCCGCGCGCCGACGCCGCGGCGATCCGCGCCGCTCACCGGCGGTTGCTGGCGGGCGTCCACCCGGACCGCGGCGGCTCGGCCGAGCTCGCGCGCCGCGTCAACGCCGCGCGCGACCTACTGGTCGGGCGGCGGTCCCCGGACGAGTGAGCCACCGCTTCCACCGCTCGGTGCTTCGCGAGTACGACATTCGCGGCATCGTCGGCCGGACGCTGGGCGAGGACGACGCGGTCGCGGTGGGCCGCGGCTTCGCCACCCGCGTGCGCCAGGCGGGCGGCAGCCGCGTCGCGGTCGGCCGCGACGGGCGCACCACCTCGCCGATGCTGGAGGCGGCGCTGGTCCGCGGGCTGACGGCGGGCGGCGTCGACGCGGTGCGGATCGGCGTCGGCCCCTCGCCGATGCTCTATTATGCCGAGGCCACCCTGGGCGTCGACGGCGGCATCCAGGTGACCGGCAGCCACAATCCGGCCGATCACAACGGCTTCAAGATGGTACTCGGCCACCGCTCCTTCTGGAGCGCCGACATCGCCGGGCTGGCCGCGCTCGGCCCCGCCGGCGACTGGAGCGAGGGCACGGGCGCCGTCACCGACGCCGACGTCCTGCCCGCCTATGTCGAGCGGCTGATGCGCGGCTATGACGGCGGCGCGTTCCGGATCGGCTGGGACTGCGGCAGCGGCGCGGCGGGGCCGGCGGTGGAGGCGCTGTGCGCGCGGCTGCCGGGCGAGCACCACCTGCTCTTCACCACCCCCGACGGCAATTTCCCGCACCACCATCCCGATCCCAGCGACGAGGCGAACCTCGCCGACCTGAAACGGCTGGTCGCGGACGAGCGGCTCGATTTCGGCCTGGCCTTCGACGGCGACGGCGACCGGATCGGCGTGGTCGACGCGCGCGGCCGCGTGCTGTGGGGCGACCAGATCCTGATGCTGCTGGCCGAGCCGCTGCTCGCCGAACTGCCCGGTGCCACGATCATCGCCGACGTCAAGGCGAGCGCCGCGCTGTTCGACCGGGTCGCGGCGCTCGGCGGCCATGCCGTCATGGCGCGCACCGGCCACAGCGCGATCAAGACGCGGATGGTGGAATGCGGCGCGCCGCTCGCCGGCGAAATGTCGGGGCACATCTTCTTCGGCCAGCATTATTACGGCTTCGACGACGCGCTCTACGCCGCCGTGCGGCTGATCCGCGCGGTGCATCTGGCGGGCCGCTCGCTCGCCGAACTGGTCGACGCGATGCCGGTCCTGGTCTCGACGCCCGACCTGCGGATTCCCGTCGACGAGACGCGCAAACTGGCGGTGGTCGAGGAAGTCCGCGCCCGTCTCACGCAGGCGGGCGCGCGGGTCGACGACACCGACGGCGTCCGCGTGACGACCGCCGACGGCTGGTGGCTGCTGCGCTCCTCCAACACGCAGGGCGCGGTGACGGTGCGCGCGGAGGGCAGCGACCAGCCGGCGCTCGACCGGCTGCTCGCCGAGGTGGATGCGGCGCTGGCCGCCAGCGGCGTCCGCCGCTGATCTCGCTTTTGCGGCCGTTCGCCCCCACATGGCGGGGATGCCTGCCCCCCAGCCTTCCATCATCCGCGTCATCGATCTGGAGACCACCGGTAATGCGCCGCCCGCGCACGCCGTGATCGAGATCGGCTGGCAGGACGTGGCCCTCGGCTCCGACGGGCGCTGGGAGCTGCATGGCGAGGGCGGCAACATCATGGTCAATCCCGGCCGCCCGATCCCGCCGATCACCATGGCGATCCACCACATCCGCGACGAGGACGTGGCGGACGCGCGCTGGTGGCATGACGTCGCGCGGCCCGTGCTCGATCCCTGGCCCCGTCGCGTCGCGCTCGCCGCGCATCGTGCCGCGTTCGAGGAACAGTTCTGCACGCCCGCCCTGACCCGCGGTGCCGACTGGATCTGCACGTGGAAATGCGCGCTCAGGCTGTGGCCCGACAGCCCGAGCTTCTCCAACCAGGTGCTGCGCTACTGGCGGAAGCCCGAGGGGATGGTGCACGAGCGCGGCCTGCCGATCCACCGCGCCTTTCCCGACGCCTACGTGACCGCGCACCACCTGCGCGACCAGTTGAACGAGGCGTCGGTCGCGCAGCTGATCCAATGGTCGAACGAGCCCGGCCTGCTGCCGCGCGTCCGCTACGGCCCCGACCGCGGCAAGGAATGGCGCGAGATCGAGGAGGAGAGCCTGGCCGGCTTCCTGACGGATCGCGACCCCGACATCCGCTTCACCGCCGAGACCGAGATGGCGCGGCGCCGGGGCGGCGGCCATGTCGGCCGGCTGACGCCGCAGGAATTGCTGCTGTAGGGGAAAGGCCGTCCCCGCTCCGTCATGCCGGGAAGCCTAACGACCACACCCACCATCGCTCGCCAGCGCCTCCTTCGCCACGCGCTGCAAGGCCGCCGCCCGATCGGGCGACAGGCCCAGATCGGCCGCCGCCTTCTCGTCCCGCCCCAGCGCCGTCGGATCGCGCCCGGTCACCGCGCCGAACACCACCAGCGCCTCCAGGTAATAGCCGGCGGTGCTGCCATGGTAATGATCCCCTCCCCACAAATCGACCTGACCCGCCGCGATTCCGTCATAAGGGTTTGGATCGGCCACGCCGCCGCGGATCGCGCAGGTGAACGCCTCGCCCACCGGCATCACCCGCGCCCGCGCCGCTTCCGCCGCCCTGTCCGCGCCGACGCGCAGGTCGCGCGCCATGCGGTCGATCGGCGTGCCCGACCAGCGGCTGCCCGGCCGATAGACCAGGTCCGGCCGCGACCAGGTCGCGGTCAGCCGCAGGTCGACCCCCGGATTGCGCGCCCGCAACAGCGCCGCCAGCGACTGCGCCGCCGCGATCGTCCGCGCCGGATCGCCCGGCCGGTCGGGGTCGAGCGTGCTGTATTCCTGCAGCACCACATGGTCCCACGCCCGGTCGATCCGGTCGCGGCGCTCCGTCAGGTGCCAGGCCAGGCTCCTGCCCGGCGCCGTTTCCAGCGACACGCGATAATCCAGCCCCGCCTGCTCGGCGAAACGCGCGAACAGCGCGGGGACGCCGCCCACCCCCTCGCCGTTCAGGTCGGCGACGCTGCCCGGCCGATAATCCTGCACTGCCGAGGTCGCGCCGAAGGTGAAGCTGTTGCCGACGAACAGGATCGTCTCCGCCGCGGCGGGCGAGCCGAGCAGGGCGGCGGCGAGGAGCAGCATCCGGATCATCGCGGACTTGTAGCACGGAACGTTCGCCCCCGCTCCGGCGCTTGGCACGGTGAAGAGGAGATCGATGATGGACGACGCACGCGTATGGGCATTCGAGGGCAGCCTGTGGGATGCCAGCGACGAACATTATCAGGAGCGGATCGACGACGAGATCGTCATGGTCCTCCCCCGCCCGCCCTACGTCTTCCAGGGCCAGGAGGCGAAGGACGCGGTGAAGCAGACGCCCGACTGGGACTCGGTCGATCTGTCGGACAAGCGCGTGTCGCGTCCGCAGGAAGGGCTGATCGTCGTCGCCTACACCGCGACTTGCGCCAAGGGCGACGAGAAGTACGAGGCACATTGCACCTCGACGCTCCGGATGCGCGGCCATGACGACTGGCTGGTCGTCCAGCACCAGCAGACGCCGCCCCTGACCGCCGCCGTCGAGAAATAGGCATATTCTGCGCTCGCGTTGCGTGGAGCAAAGCGGCGCGGCATGAAACCTCCGGGCGTGGCCGGAGGTTTCCCCTACGTCGCATCGCAACAGGAGGGAGAGTGCCATGACCGATGATCGCAACGACCGCGTCCGTCGCCGCGCCTACGAAATGTGGGAGCAGCAGGGCGGGGAACATGGTCGTCACGAGGATCATTGGCACAGCGCCAGCGCCGAGATCGACGCTGCGACCCAGGCGGAGGAAGCGTCCACCGCCGCGCCCGACGGCACGACGCTGACCTCCCCGGCCACCGACGAACCCGCCGGCGGAGATGCAGCATCAGCCGCGTCGCCCGAGGAGAAACCCGCGCGCAAGCGGGCGGCGCCCAAGGCGGCCGCCAAGACGTCCCCTGCCGAGAAGGCCCCGGCCAAGCCGCGCAAGGCCAAGTAAGGAACATCATGGTCGACGCTTTCCTCGCCGCCCCCTCCGCGCGGCGCACCGCGGCGGTGCTCGCCCCCGCGCCGGTCCCCGCCGAAGAGTTCGCCACGATCAACCCGCGGCTGGTGGTCGAGGAGGTGTCCCCCACCGTCAACGGTGGCGACTTCGCGGTTAAGCGCATCGTCGGCGAGGTCGTCCATGTCGAGGCGACGGTGTTCACCGACGGGCACGAGCAGCTCGCCGCCGAACTGCTGTGGCGCCCGGTCGACGAGACCGAATGGCGCCGCCAGCCGATGACCGCGCTGCCGACCGACGTGTGGGAGGCCGACTTCGTTCCCGATCGGCTCGGCCGGCACGAGTTCCTGGTCGAAGGCTGGCTAGACCTGTGGGGTGGGTTCCGCCGCGATTTCCGCAAGAAGCTGGACGCCGGGGTCGCGCTCGCGGTGGACGCGACGGAGGGACGCCAGTTCGTCGAGGCCGCCGCCGCGCGCGCGTCCGGCGACCTGGCGACGCGGCTCGGCGACTGGCACGCGCGCGTCGAGGCGAACGCCGACGACCACCGGCTGCTTCTCGACGACGATCTGGCGGCGCTGATGGCCGAGGCGGACGATCGTCCCTTCGCACTCCGCTCCCCCCGCCAACTGCTCGATGCCGAGCGGATCGCGGCGCGCTTCTCCTCCTGGTACGAACTGTTCCCCCGCTCGATCACCGACGACGCGCAGCGGCACGGCACCTTCGACGACGTGATCGGCCGGCTACCGCAGATCCGCGACATGGGCTTCGACACGCTCTACTTTCCGCCCATCCACCCGATCGGCCGCACCAACCGCAAGGGGCCGAACAACACGCTGACCGCCGGCGAGGGCGACCCCGGCAGCCCCTACGCGATCGGATCGAAGGACGGCGGCCACGACGCGGTCCATCCCGAACTCGGCGGCTTCGAGGCGTTCGGCCGGCTGGTGAAGGCGGCGCGCGAGCACGGGCTGGAGATCGCGCTCGACTTCGCCATCCAGG
This sequence comes from Sphingomonas rubra, assembly GCF_900115745.1. GTDB lineage: Bacteria > Pseudomonadota > Alphaproteobacteria > Sphingomonadales > Sphingomonadaceae > Sphingomonas > Sphingomonas rubra. The sequence continues at coordinate 81,082 of NZ_FOXP01000003.1, forward strand.
CGTCCCCCGACCATCCCTGGCTGACCGAGCACCCGGGATGGTTCGCGTGGCGGCCTGACGGGTCGATGAAATACGCCGAGAACCCGCCCAAGAAGTACCAGGACATCGTCAACGTCGACTTCTACGGCCCCGACGCGGTGCCGGGCCTGTGGGTGGCGTTGCGCGACGTCATCCTCACCTGGATCGATCACGGCGTGAAGGTCTTCCGCGTCGACAATCCGCACACCAAGCCGCTGCCCTTCTGGGAGTGGATGATCGCCGACGTGCGCGCGAAACATCCCGACGCGATCTTCCTGGCGGAGGCGTTCACCCGGCCGACGATGATGTACCGGCTCGGCAAGATCGGCTTCTCGCAGAGCTACACCTATTTCACCTGGCGCGACACCAAGGCGGAGCTGACCGACTATATCGAGGAACTGACGACGGAGGCGCCGCGCGAATTCTACCGCCCGCACTTCTTCGTCAACACGCCCGACATCAATCCGATCTTCCTCCAGACATCCGGCCGCCCCGGCTTCCGCATCCGTGCCGTCCTCGCGGCGACGCTGTCGGGCCTGTTCGGCGTCTATTCCGGCTTCGAGCTGTGCGAGGCCGCCGCCATTCCGGGCAAGGAAGAATATTACGACAGCGAGAAGTACATCGTGAAGCCGCGTGACTGGAACGCGCCCGGCAACATCATCCTCGACATCGCCATGCTCAACCGCATCCGGCGGCAATATCCCGCGCTCCAGACGCACCTCAACACGCGCTTCTTCGTGGCGGAGGACGACAACATCATCTGGTACGGCAAGCCCGATCCCGACGGCCGCGGCATCATCTGCGTGATGGTCAACATGGACCCGCACCATGGCCACGAATGTGGCTTCCACGTGCCGCTATGGGAACTCGGCCTGCCCGACGACGCCACCGTCCAAGTCGAGGACTTGGCCGAGGGCTATCGCTTCCAGTGGCACGGCCGCGACCAGTGGATCAGGATTGAGCCCGACCAACCCTATCGCATCTGGCGCCTGACGCCTGGAGGAGCCGCGTGAGCGCGACCAGCATGGACGAAATCACCGGCAACCACGACGGCGAGCCCATCACCGACACCGATGCGGGGCAACCCGACCAGAACCCGCTCTGGTACAAGGACGCGGTGATCTACCAGGTCCACGTCAAGTCGTTCTACGATTCGAACAACGACGGCATCGGCGACTTCAAGGGCCTGCTCCAGAAGCTCGACTATATCGCCGATCTGGGCGTCACCTGCATCTGGCTGCTGCCCTTCTACCCCTCGCCCCGCCGCGACGACGGCTACGACATCGCCGAGTATGAAGGCGTGTCGCCCGATTACGGCACGATGGAGGACGCGCGCGCCTTCATCGCCGCGGCGCACGAGCGGGGCATCCGCGTCATCTTCGAACTCGTCATCAACCACACGTCGGACCAGCATCCCTGGTTCCAGGCGGCGCGCAAGGCCCCCCCCGGCTCGCCCGAGCGCGACTTCTACGTCTGGTCGGACGACGACAAGCTCTATTCCGGCACGCGCATCATCTTCCTCGACACCGAGAAGTCGAACTGGACGTGGGACGAGGAGGCGGGCGCCTATTTCTGGCACCGCTTCTACAGCCACCAGCCCGACCTCAATTTCGACAACCCGGCGGTGCTGGCCGAGGTGCTGCGGGTCATGCACTTCTGGCTCGACATGGGCGTGGACGGCCTCCGGCTCGACGCGATCCCCTATCTGATCGAGCGCGACGGCACCTCCAACGAGAACCTGACCGAGACCCACCAGGTCCTCCAGAAGATCCGCGCCGACCTCGACGCGCATTATCCCGACCGGATGCTGCTCGCCGAGGCAAATATGTGGCCGGAGGACACGCAGCAATATTTCGGTGGCGAAGGCGTCGGCGACGGTGGCCCCGAGTGCCACATGGCGTTCCACTTCCCCTTGATGCCGCGCATGTACATGGCGGTCGCGCAGGAGGATCGCTTCCCGATCACCGACATCATGCGCCAGACGCCCGACATTCCGCCGGAGAACCAGTGGGCGATCTTCCTGCGCAACCATGACGAGTTGACGCTCGAGATGGTCACCGATGCCGAGCGCGACTATCTCTGGAACACCTACGCCGCCGACCGGCGCGCCCGCATCAACCTGGGCATCCGTCGTCGCCTGGCACCCCTGATGCAGCGCGATCGCCGTCGTGTCGAGCTGATGAACGCGCTGCTGCTGACGATGCCCGGCACCCCCGTCCTCTATTACGGCGACGAGATCGGGATGGGCGACAACATCCATCTCGGCGACCGCGACGGCGTCCGCACGCCGATGCAATGGTCGCCCGACCGCAACGGCGGGTTCAGCCGCTGCGATCCGCCCGAGCTGACGCTGCCCGTGATCCAGGACCCGCTCTACGGCTACGAGGCGGTCAACGTGGAGACGCAGGAGCGCGACCAGCACTCGCTGCTGAACGCCGTCAAGCGCATGCTCGCCGTCCGTCGCGAACACCCCGCCTTCGGTCGCGGCAGCCAGCGCTTCCTGCGCCCCGCCAACCGCAAGATCCTCGCCTATCTGCGCGAACAGGGTGAGGACACGATCCTGTGCGTCTTCAACCTGTCGCGCACGGCGCAGGCCGTCGAACTCGAACTTCCCGAATTCGACGGCCGCACGCCGATCGAGCTGACCGGCGGCACCCCCTTCCCGGCGATCGGCGCGTCCCCCTATGTGCTGACGCTGCCGCCCTACGGCTTTCTCTGGTTCGCGCTGTCGACCCAGGCCGACGCGCCGAGCTGGGCGACGCCGCCGACTGCGCTGGAGGCCGATCGCTACACCTTCGTCCTGCGTCCCGATTTCGCCGACATCGCGGTCGGCTCGAACCGGTCGGTGCTGGAGCGCGACGTGCTGCCCGCCTATGTCGCGCAGCGCCGCTGGTTCGGCGCCAAGGACGAGGGTGTCGAGAGCGTCAGCCTGCTCCGGCTGGACCCGCTGCCCGGCGTCGACGACCTGCTCCTCACCGAGATCGAGGTCGCGACCGATGCGGGCACCTACCGCTACGCGCTGCCGCTCGGCATCGCCTGGGAGGGCGACGCGCAGAGCCGCTTCGCCGGCGGCCTCGCGCTCGCCCGCGTCCGCCGCGGCCGCCAGGTCGGCCTGCTTACCGACGGCTTCGCGGTGCCCGACTTCGCACGCTCGGTGATCGCCGCGATGCACGGCAACGTCACGGCGGGCGACGGCGACGCCGCCCTCGCCTTCTCGTCCGACGGTCTCGACATCGAGGCCGATGCCGAACTGGAATGGCTGACCGCGGAACAGTCGAACAGCTCGATGATCCTCGGCCAGTCGGTCGTCCTCAAGCTCCTCCGCAAGCTGGAGGCGGGCATCCACCCGGACGCCGAGATGGTCCGCCACCTCGTCGCCGGCGGGTTCGAGGCGGTGCCCCCGGTGCTCGGCGAGGTGCGCCGGATCGCCGACGACACGCTGGTGATGCTGGCGCAGCGCTTCGTCCACAACCAGGGCGACGCGTGGAGCTGGACGCTTGCCGCGCTCGACCGGATGGCGACCAACGAGGAGGGGACGTTCGCCAACTACGCGCACTTCGCCGAGACGCTGGGGCGGCGCCTCGCCGAGATGCACGCCGTGCTGGCGGCGCCCACCGACGACGCGGCGTTCGCGCCCGAGACGATGGACGCCGACGCGGCCACCCGCCTCGCCGCCGACGTGCGCGGCGACGTCGACCGTGCGCTGCGTCACCTGGACGGGATCGAGGGGGAGGCGGCCGAGTGGCTCGCCGCGCACGGCGATGCCGTCGCCGCACGGATCGACGCGGTCGCCGCCGCCGCGACGGGCGAGCGCATCACGCGTATCCACGGCGATCTCCACCTGGGGCAGGTGCTCGTCACCGGCGGGGACGTGATGCTGATCGATTTCGAGGGCCAGCCCGCGAAACCGCTCGCCGAACGCCGCGCCAAGGATTTGCCGCTGCGCGACGTCGCCGGCATCCTGCGCTCGTTCGACTACGCCACCGCCGTCGCCGACCGCGCCCGCCCGCCCGGCCCGGATACGGAGGCCCTGCGCGCCGAGCGCCGCTACCTGCGCTTCTGCACCGACGCGCGCGCCACCTTCCTCGACGCGTACCGCGCGGCGAGCGACACGGAGGTATCGCCCGAGCTGCTCGACCTGCTCCTCGTCGCCAAGGCGGCGTACGAGGTCGGCTACGAGGCGGCCAACCGCCCCGACTGGATCGAGGTGCCCGTGGACGGCCTCTACCGCGCGGCCAAGAGGTTGGTGGGGGAATGATCGTCACGCCGGGCTCGTCCCGGCATCCAGGGTAACGAGACGCATCTCCCGTAACTCTGGATGCCGGGACGAGCCCGGCATGACGTGCATTGCATACGCATGCATTCCCGTCCGATCCGGGAACATCGCAGGCCGCGCCCGGTTCATCTCCCCGCAACCAACGGGGCTCTCCACCACATGTCACTTCCCGACCGGCTCGAAGCCGGCTCGCCTTATCCGCTCGGCGCGACCTGCGTGGGCGAGGGCGTCAACTTCGCCGTCTTCTCCGCCAATGCCGAGAAGATCGAGCTGTGCGTCTTCGACAGCCAGGGCAAGCGCGAACTGAAGCGCTATCCGCTGACCGAGTGGACCGACGAGGTCTGGCACGGTTACCTGCCCGATGCCGGTCCCGGCCTGGTCTATGGCTACCGCGCCTACGGCCCCTACGAGCCCGAGCAGGGCCACCGCTTCAACCCCAACAAGCTGCTGCTCGACCCCTATGCCAGGAAGCTCGTCGGCCAGATCAAATGGTCCGACGCGCTGCACGGCTACAAGGTCAAGGACCGCCGCGAGGATCTGAGCTTCGACAAGCGCGACTCCGCGCCCGCGATGCCCAAGGCGATGGTGGTCGACGATCATTTCGACTGGTCGGGTGACCGCCGCCCCAACACCGCCTGGTCCGACACCGTCGTCTACGAGGCACACGTCAAGGGCCTGACCAAGCTGTTCGAGCTGGTGCCCCCGCAGGAGCGCGGCACCTACAAGGCGCTCGGTCACCCCAAGGTCATCGATCACCTGAAGCGCCTGGGCGTCACCGCGCTGGAGCTGATGCCGATCCACGCCTTCACGCAGGACCGTTTCCTGACCGAGAAGGGCCTCGCCAATTACTGGGGCTACAACACCCTCGCCTTCTTCGCGCCCGAGCAGCGCTATTTCGCGACCGACAGCCAGGACGAGCTGCGCCGCGCGGTGCGGAAACTGCATGCCGCCGGGATCGAGGTGATCCTCGACGTCGTCTACAACCACACGTGCGAGGGATCGGAGAAGGGCCCGACGCTGTCGTGGCGTGGCCTCGACAACGCGACCTACTATCGCAGCGTGCAGGACAATGCGCGCTACTCGATCAACGACACCGGCACCGGCAACACGCTCAACACCGACAAGGCGCGCGTCATCCAGATGATCGCCGACTCGCTGCGCTACTGGGCGACGAGCTACGGCGTCGACGGCTTCCGCTTCGACCTCGGCCTGACGCTCGGCCGGACGGCGGAGGGGTTCGACCCCGGCCACGCCTTCTTCGACGTGCTGCGCCAGGACCCCGTTCTCGGCCGCCTCAAGCTGTCGACCGAGCCGTGGGACATCGGCCCCGGCGGCTACCAGCTCGGCAACTTCCCGCCCGGCTTCGCCGAGTGGAACGACAAGTACCGCGACACCGTGCGCAAGTTCTGGCGCGGCGACCCGTCGCAGCGCGGCGACCTTGCCGCCCGCCTGTCGGGATCGGGCGACCTGTTCGACCGGCGCGCGCGGCGTCCGTGGGCCAGCGTCAACCTGCTCGCCGCGCATGACGGCTTCACGCTGGCCGACACCGTCGCCTACGAGGAGCGCCACAACGAGGCGAACAAGGAGGACAATCGCGACGGCCACTCGGAGAATTACTCGCGCAACTGGGGCGTCGAGGGCGAGACCGACGATGAGGGCATCCTTGCGACCCGCGCCACCGTTGCGCGGTCCATGCTGACGACGCTGTTCACCTCGCTCGGCACGCCGATGCTGGTCGCAGGCGACGAGTTCGGCCGCAGCCAGGGCGGCAACAACAACGCCTATTGCCACGACGACGCGATCAGCTGGCTCGACTGGTCGAAGATGGACACGCCGGAAGGCAAGTCGCTCTTCGCCTTCACCTCGCGCCTGACCGAGCTCCGCCGCCGCTTCCCCGTGCTCCGCTCCAAGTCGTTCCTGTACGGCGACGGCATCGCGGCGCAGTCCGACGTGTCGGTCAACGACATCGAATGGTGGGACGAGCGCGGGCAGCAACTGTCCGGCGACGACTGGAACAATCCGGAGGGCCGCGCCCTGCTGATGCGCCGTGCGAGCACGCTGGAGGATGGCCAGGTCGAGGCGGTGTCGCTGCTCCTCAACGGATCGGACGACGCGATCACCTTTCACCTGCCGCCGCCGCACGCCGCGCGCACGGTGCTGATCGATTCGACCAAGCCCGATCAGGGCGAGGTCGACTTCGACGATGCGTACGAACTCGGCGCGCACGGTGCCGCGCTCGTCGTCTGGCGGGCGGCGGCGGAATGACCGTGCGCTGGGGGCCGGAACGGCATGGGGACACCACGACCTTCCGGTTGTGGGCGCCCGATCGCGATGCGGTGACGCTCGAGATCGACGGCGGCGATCACGTTACCATGACGGCGGGGGATGGCGGCTGGTTCACGGCCGATGCGCCCGCGGGTGCCGGCACCCGTTACCGTTTCCGGCTAGGCGACCTCGCGGTGCCGGACCCGGCCTCCCGCGGGCAAGACGGCGGCGTCAACGGGTGGAGCGTAGTCGTCGACCCCGACGCCTATCAATGGCGTACCGAATGGGACGGCCGCCCATGGGAGTCGATGGTAATCGAGGAGGTCCATGCCGGCCTGCTCGGCGGCTTTACCGGCGTCGCCGACCATCTCCCCCACCTCGTCGACCTGGGCGTCACCGCAATCGAGCTGATGCCGGTCAACGCGTTCGGTGGAACGCGCAACTGGGGCTATGACGGCGTCCTCCCCTACGCGCCGGCCGAGAGCTACGGCACGCCCGACGAGTTGAAGGCGATGGTCGACCGCGCGCACCAACTCGGGATCAGCGTGTTTCTCGACGTCGTCTACAATCATTTCGGCCCGGACGGTAACTATCTCGGCGAATACGCGTCCGCCTTCTTCCACCCGGAGGTGAAGACGCCCTGGGGCGGCGCCGTGGCCGTCGACGAGGAGGCGCCGCGCCGCTTCTTCATCGACAACGCGCTGATGTGGCTGGAGGATTATCGTATCGACGGCCTCCGCTTCGACGCTGTCCACGCGATCGCCAATAACGGCTTCCTCGACGCCATGGCCGCCGAGATCCGCGAGCGGGTCAAGCGCCCCGTCCACCTCGTCCTCGAGAACGAGAAGAACGACGCGGCGCGGCTCGCCGAGGGCAAGTACGACGCGCAGTGGAACGACGATTTCCACAACGTCCTCCACGTCCTGCTGACCGGTGAGACCGACGCCTACTACGCCGACTTCGCCGACCGCCCCGCCGATCGCCTCGCCCGCTGCCTGGCCGAGGGGTTCATCTACCAGGGCGAAGGATCGGCCAATCACGACGGCGAGACGCGGGGCACGCCCTCCGCGCACCTGCCGCCGACCCGCTTCGTGTCGTTCCTCCAGAACCACGACCAGATCGGCAACCGCGCCTTCGGCGAGCGGCTGACGAAGCTCGCCGATCCCGCCAAGCTCGCCGCCGCCACCGTGCTGTGGGCGCTGTCGCCGCAGATCCCGCTCCTGTTCATGGGCGACGCGGCGGGATCGGAGAGCCCGTTCCTGTTCTTCACCGATTTCCACGACGAGCTGGCCGACGCCGTGCGCGAAGGTCGCCGCGGCGAGTTCAAGAAGTTCGCCGCCTTCCAGGACGAGGCGAAGCGCGAGACGATTCCCGATCCCAACGCGAAGAGCACGTTCGACCGGTCGCGGGCCGAGGACGGGCCGGACGCCGACCACTGGCGCGACCTCTACGCCCGCCTTCTCAAGCTTCGTGCCGAGCGCATCGTTCCCGTCCTCGCCGGCGCATCGTCGCTCGGCGCGGAGGCGGTCGGCGACGCCGCGGTGGTCGCGCGCTGGCGGATGGCGGACGGTACGACGCTGACGATCGCGCTCAATCTGAGCGACGAGGCGGTGGCCGCGACCATCCCCGACGGTCCGCTGCTGTTCGCCGCCGGCCGGCCGCTGGCTCCTTCCAGCTGTGCGGTGTGGCTCGCATGACCATGCTCCACGACCTCGCCACCGCCGCGGGGCTCCAGATCGACTGGACCGACGCGAGCGGCCAGGCGAAGCGGGTCGCCGACGACGCGCTCGCCGACGTGCTCGCCGCACTCGGCTACCCCGACGATGGCACGTCGCTCAATCGCCTCCGTGCCGATCAGGCGGCCGCCGCCCGGTCGTTCGTGTCGGGCGAGCAGGGGCAGGCGATCGCACTGCCGGACGGCGGCCGCGGCACGCTGCACCTGGCAGGCGGCGGCGCGGTCGACGTGGACGGTATCGTCCCGCCGCTCGACGAGTTCGGCTATCACCGGCTCGACCTCGGCACGCACGTGATGACCGTGGCGGTGGCGCCGCCGCGCTGCTTCACCGTCGCGGATGCCGCCCCCGGCCGCCGCTCCTGGGGCCCGGCCGTGCAGATTCCTGCCCTGCGCGACACGCGGGCCACCGCCTTCGGCGATTTCACCACCCTCGCCCGCTCGGCGACGGCCCTCGGCGCCGCGGGTGCCGATCTCATCGGGATCAGCCCGGTGCACGCGCTCTTCCCTGCCGATCCCGGCCGCTACAGCCCCTATGCGCCGTCGAGCAGGCTCTTTCTCAACATCCTCTACGCCGACCCTGCATTGGTCGGGCATCCGATCACGGGCGAGGCCGCGCCCGACTTGATCGACTGGGGTGCCGCCATCCCCCAGCGGATCGCCGCCCTGCGCGCCGCGTTCGACGCACGCCCCGACGCCGTCTCGGATGCCGTCGCGCGCTTCGCCGAGCAAGGCGGCGCGGCGTTGCAGCGCCACGCCCGCTTCGACGCGCTGCACGCGCGTTTCTTCTCCCAAGGCGCGCATGGCTGGCAGGACTGGCCCACCGCCTATCGCGATCCCGCCGGCGACGCGGTCGCGCGGTTCGCGCGCGAGCACGCGGACGAGGTCGATTTCTACCTGTTCTGCCAGTGGCTCGCCGATCGTGGTCTGGCGGAGGCGCAATCCGCCGCCAAGGACGCCGGCATGGCGCTCGGCTTGGTCGCCGACCTCGCCGTCGGCATGGACGCGGGCGGCAGCCACGCGTGGAGCCGCCCGCAGGACCTCATCACCGGCCTCTCGGTCGGCGCGCCGCCCGATCTGCTCGGGCCCGCGGGGCAGAATTGGGGCATCACCGGCTTCTCGCCGCTCGGCCTCGCGCGCTCGGCGTTCGAGCCGTTCATCGCCACCATCCGCGCCGCGCTGGCGCACGCGGGCGGCATCCGCATCGATCACGCCATGGGGCTCCAGCGCCTGTGGGTCGTGCCCGACGGCAAGTCGGCCGCGGACGGCGCCTATCTCTCCTACCCGGTCGACGACATGCTCCGCATCCTGGCGATCGAGAGCCAGACCGCCGGCGCGATCGTCATCGGCGAGGATCTAGGCACCGTTCCCGAGGGCTTCCGCCCCAAGCTCGACCAGCGTCACGTCCTCGGCATGCGCGTGATGCCGTTCGAAGCGGACGGCGACCGGCTGAAGCCCCCCGCCGCCTACGACGCTGCCGCCGCGGTGATGACCGGCACGCACGACTTGCCGACGATCGCCGGCTGGTGGCGCGGCCGCGACATCGAGGTGAAGGAGGAAGCGGGCGTCTTCGCCGAGAGCATCGACGACCGCGCCCGCCAGCGCACCGGCTGGTGGCGCAGCTTCGTCGAGGCGGGCGTCGCCACCGGCGACCAGCCCCCACCGGACGATCCCGCTCCCGTGGTCGCCGCCGCGCTCGCCTTTGTCGGCCGAACCCCCTGCGACGTCGCGGTGATCCCGCTGGAGGACATCGCCGGCCTGGTCGAGCAGCCCAACCTGCCCGGCACCACCATCGAACATCCCAATTGGCGCCGCCGCATGCCCGCCGACACCGCCGTCATGCTCGACGACGCGGTGACCGCGGCGAACGTCGCCACGCTCAAGGAAGCCCGTTCCCGATGACCCGCCCTCCCGTTCCGGTCCGCGCCACCTACCGGCTTCAGCTCCACGAGAAGTTCACCTTCGCCGATGCCGAGGCGATCGTCCCCTACCTCGCCGATCTCGGCATCAGTCACGCCTATCTGTCGCCGATCACCACCGCCGCCAGGGGCTCGACCCACGGCTACGACGTGGTCGATCCGACCGCGATCAACCCCGAACTGGGTGGCGAGGAAGGCTTCCGCTCGCTCGTCGCCGCCCTGCGCGCGCGGGACATGGGCGTCGTCATCGACATCGTTCCCAACCATATGGGCGTGGCCGGCGGCGAGAACGCCTGGTGGAACGACGTCCTCGCCCGCGGTCGCGACAGCGAGTTCGCCACCGTGTTCGACATCGACTGGTCGACGCCGATCGTCCTTCCCATCCTCGGCGATCCGCTGCCCAAGGCGCTCGCCGACGGCGCGATCGCGGTCGATGGGGACGAGATCGTCGCCTATGGCGAGCATCGCTTTCCGCTGCGCCCCGAAGACCGCGGCACCACCGACCCGGTCGCCGACTTGCTCGACCGCCAGCATTATCGGCTCGCCTGGTGGCGCACGGCCGACGACGAGCTCAACTGGCGCCGCTTCTTCACCGTCAACGAACTCGCCGGCGTCCGCGTCGGCGATCCGGCGGTGTTCGAGCGCACCCACGCGCTGATCCTGCGCCTGTGGGAGGAGCGGCTGATCGACGGCGTCCGCGTCGACCATGTCGACGGCCTGACCGACCCGGCCGGCTACTGCCGCACCTTGCGCGAGCGGATGGGCCCCAATGCGATCATCTGGATCGAGAAGATCCTGGGCGCCGGCGAGCCGCTCGCCAAGGATTGGGGCGTCGACGGCACCAGCGGCTACGACTTCATGGAGGAAGTGTCCGCCCTCCTCCACGATCCCGCCGGCGAGGCACCGCTCGGCGAGGCTTGGGCAGCGCTGTCCGGCCGTCCCGCCGATTTCGCGCCCGAGGAGTTGCAGGCGCGCCAGGACGAGCTCGCCTGGCAGTTCGAGGGCCAGCTGAAGGGCTGCGTTCGCGCCTTCGTCCGCCTTGCCGAGAGCGATCCCGACAACGTCCTGACGCCCGAGATGCTGCGCCGCGCCGTGCAGCGACTGCTCTGGATCTTCCCCGTCTACCGCACCTACGGCACCGGCGATGGCGCACCGGCGAGCGACGCGGCGATCCGCGCGCTCGCGCGTGAGCGGGTCGCGCCGCTGATCCCGCCGGGCGAGGACTTCGTGGTCGACGCGGTGCTCGCCTGGCTGGCGGGCGAGGGGCCGGGCGAGGCGGCGCTGGCGGCGGAGGCGGTCCGCCGCTTCCAGCAGCTCTCCGCCCCGGTCGCCGCCAAGGGCGTCGAGGACACGGCCTTTTACCGCTACGGCCGCCTTCTCTCGCGCAACGACGTCGGCTTCGACGCCGAGCGCTTCGCGATGACCGCCGACGAGTTCCACGCGCGCATGGCCGCGCGCGCGGCCGACTGGCCGAGGGCGCTGCTCGCCACCGCCACCCACGACCACAAGCGCGGCGAGGACGTGCGCGCGCGGCTGGCGGTGCTGAGCGGCATGGCCGACACGTGGGCAGCGCACGTCGCCCGCTGGAACGACCTCGCCGCGGACGCGCTCGACGGCGTCGATCCGGCGGACGCGTACATGCTCTACCAGACGCTCTACGGCGCCTGGCCGGAAGGCTTGGCGACCGACGATGCCGACGGGCTCGCCGCCTTCGCGGAGCGGGTCAACGCCTGGCAGCAGAAGGCCCTGCGCGAAGGCAAGCTACGCTCTTCCTGGGAAGCACCGCAGGAGGATTATGAAGCACGCTGCGCCGCGCTGACGAAGGCGCTGCTCGATCCCGCCCGCTCCGCCGCCTTCCTGGCCGACCTCGCCGCGCTCCGTGACGAGGCCGCGCCGGCCGCCGAGGCTGCGACGCTCGTCCAGATGGCGCTGCGGCTGACCGTACCGGGCGTGCCCGACACCTATCAGGGCACCGAGTTCGCCGATCTCAGCCTGGTCGATCCCGACAACCGCCGCCCGGTCGACTACGCCGCCCGCGTGAAGGCGCTCGCGGACGGATCGTCGGCCAAGCTCGCGCTGATGGCCGAATTGCTGACGCTCCGCCGCGACCACCCCCAGCTGTTCGCGACCGGCGACTACCGGCCGGTCGCCGCCAACGGCACCCGCGCCGCCGACCTGCTCGCCTTCACCCGCTCCGCGGGCGACGAGCGCCTGTTCGTGGCCGTCGCGCTGCGCGGCGGAGACGATTGGGGAGACACGGCGCTGTCCCTCGATGGCGAAACGATGTCGGCGAGCGCCTTGTTCGCGAACAGCCCGGTGACGACTCGCATCGGCTGATCCACGCGCCCCCCGTGCTCCCGCTCATGCAGGAGCACGGATCGTTCGACCGACCGCCGCTAGAACAATCGCCCGCCATCCGGCACCGGCCGTTCCGGCGATACCAGCACCACCTCGCCGTCCGCATCGGGAAAGCCGAGCGTCAGCACCTCCGACATCATCGGCCCGATCTGCCGCGGCGGGAAGTTGACCACCGCTGCGACCTGCCGTCCGACCAGCGTTTCGGGCGCGTAATGCCGCGTGATCTGCGCGGATGATCGCTTGCGCCCGATCTCCGGCCCGAAATCGATGACCAGCTTGATCGCCGGCTTGCGCGCTTTCGGGAAAGGTTCGGCGGCGACGATCGTGCCGACGCGCACATCGACCTTCAGGAAATCGTCGAAGGCGATCGTCGGCTCGGGCATCAGAAATCCGGATTGTCGTAGTGCGAGGGCGGGCTGACCAGCTCCATCCGCTCGGCGAGCAGCGGCCGGAACGAGGGGCGGCTCTTCAGCCCGCGATACCAGCGCGCCGTCTGCTCATGCCCCTTCCAGTCGATGCCGCCGAGATAGTCGGTGATCGAGATCTGCGCCGCCGCCGCCAGATCGGCGAGCGTCATCGTCGCCCCCGCCAGCCACTGCCGGTGGTCGAGCAGGTAATCGACGTAATCGAGGTGCGTGATCGCCGCCTTCATCGCCTCGCGCAGCGCGCGGGCATCCGGCGCGGCGCGGTGGGCGACCCGCTTCTCCATCCGTTCGTAGAGCAGTGGGCCGGTCACCTCGCGGAAGAAATTGTCGTCGAACCAGGCGACCAGCCGGCGGATCTCGGCGCGGCTGGTGGCGGTGCCGCTGATCAGCGACGCCTGCTCCACCGTCTCCTCGAAATACTCGCAGATCGCCGTCGAGTCGATCAGCAGGATGTCACGGCCGGCATCCACCATCACCGGCACCTGGCCGGCCGGGTTCATGTCCAGGAACTCGTCCCGCCGCGCCCAGGGCGATTCCCGCACCAGCTCGTAGCCGACACCCTTCTCACCCAGCAGCAGCCGAAGCTTGCGGCTGAACGGGCACAGGGGAAATTGGTAGAGCTGCCACATGCTTGCCTGTTAGGCTCCCTGCCGCCCGTCTGTCACCCCTACTCCGCCGCGATCGGCTCCGCGTCGGTCAACGGATAGGCGAGCCGCGTCAGCATCTCCCTGGGCACCACCTGCCAGAAATCGCCGACGATCCGGTCCCAATCGTCGAGCAGCCCGCGCGACCAGCGGCTGTCGGTCGCCGCGGCGTGCGCCGCGACATGGTCGCGCAGCACCGCGTCCCAGTGCGCGGTCGACACGCGCTGCCAGACGATGCTCTCACCGTTCGCCCGTCGGTCGAAGCGGCCGTCGGGATCGTAGACGAAGGCCATGCCGCCGGTCATGCCCGCGCCGAAGTTCTGCCCGACCTCGCCCAGCACCACCGCCGTGCCGCCGGTCATATATTCGCAGCCGTTGGCGCCGCAGCCCTCGACCACGACCGTCGCGCCCGAATTACGAACGGCGAAGCGCTCGCCCGCCTGCCCCGCAGCGTAGAGCCTGCCGGAGGTGGCACCGTACAGCACCGTATTGCCGACGATCGTATTGTCCTGGCTGACCAGCGGCGACGACACCGCCGGCCGCACGACGATGACGCCGCCCGACAGGCCCTTGCCGACGTAATCGTTGGCGTCGCCGAACACCTCCAGCGTCACGCCCTTGCACAGGAAGGCGCCGAGCGACTGGCCGGCGGAGCCGCGCAGCCGAATTGTCACGTGCCCGTCGGCGAGCGCCGACATGCCGAACGCGCGCGTGATCTCGCTCGACAGCCGCGTGCCGACGGCGCGGTGCGTGTTGCGGACGGAGTAAGTGAGCTGCATCTTCTCGCCGCGGCCGAACACGGCAGCGGCATCCTTGATGATCTGCGCGTCCAGGCTGTCCGGCACCTCGTTGCGGAAGGTGCTGAGCGAGAAGCGCCGCTCCGCATCGGTCGCGTCGACCTTGGCGAGGATCGGGTTGAGGTCGAGATCGTCGAGATGCTCGGCCCCGCGGCTCACCTGCCGCAGCAGTTCGGTCCGCCCGATCACCTCGTCGAGGCTACGGACACCGAGGCGGGCGAGGATGTCGCGCACCTCCTCGGCGATGAAGGTCATCAGGTTGATGACCTTCTCCGGCGTGCCGGTGAACTTGGCGCGCAGCCGCTCGTCCTGCACGCACACGCCGACGGGGCAGGTGTTGGAATGGCACTGGCGCACCATGATGCAACCCATCGCGACCAGGCTGAGCGTGCCGATCCCGAACTCCTCCGCCCCCAGGATCGCAGCGATCACGATGTCGCGCCCGGTCTTGAGGCCGCCGTCGGCGCGCAGACGGATGCGCCCGCGCAGGCCGTTGAGCGTCAGCGTCTGGTTGACCTCCGACAGCCCCATCTCCCACGGCGTGCCGGCGTATTTGATGCTGGTCTGCGGGGAGGCGCCGGTGCCGCCGACATGGCCGGACACCAGGATCACGTCCGCGTGCGCCTTGGCGACGCCCGCCGCGACCGTGCCGATGCCCGCCGACGAGACAAGCTTCACGCACACCCGCGCGCGCGGGTTAATCTGCTTGCAGTCGTAGATGAGCTGCGCGAGGTCCTCAATCGAGTAGATGTCGTGATGCGGCGGCGGCGAGATCAGCGTGACGCCCGGCGTCGCGTGGCGCAACTTGGCGATGAACTCCGTCACCTTGAAGCCGGGCAGCTGCCCGCCCTCGCCGGGCTTGGCGCCCTGCGCGACCTTGATCTCGATCTCCTCGCAGGCGTTGAGATATTCGGCCGTCACGCCGAACCGGCCCGACGCGATCTGCTTCACGCCCGAATTGCCGTTGTCGCCGTTGGCGTAGGGCTTGAAGCGGATCGTGTCCTCGCCGCCCTCGCCCGAGACCGCCTTGGCGCCGATCCGGTTCATCGCGATCGCCAGCGTCTCGTGCGCCTCGGGTGACAGCGCGCCGAGCGACATGCCCGGCGTCACGAACCGCTTCCTGATCTCGGTGATCGCCTCGACCTGGTCCTGCGGGATGCCCTCGTCGGGAAAATTGAACTGGAGCAGATCGCGCAGATATACCGGCGGCAGGTCGCTGACCCCCCGGCTGAACTGGAGGTAGCTCGAATAGCTATCCGTCGCGACCGCCGTCTGGAGCAGGTGCATCAGCTGCGCCGAATAGGCGTGCGTCTCGCCGTCGGCGCGCTGGCGGTAGAAGCCGCCGATCGGCAGCGTCGCAACGCCCTCGTCGAACGCCTTCTCGTGCCGCAGCGTCGCGTTGAGGTGGAGCGAGGCGTAGCCCTCACCCGAGATCTTGGCGGGCATGCCGGGAAACAGGTCCGCGACCAGCGCGCGGGAAAGCCCCACCGCCTCGAAATTATAGCCGCCGCGGTAGGAGGAGATGACCGCGATCCCCATCTTGGAGATGATCTTGAGCAGCCCCTCCTCCACCGCCACGCGGTGGCGGGTCAGGCACTCGTCGATCGTCAACGCCCCGAACAGCCCGCGCGCGTGGCGGTCGGCGATCGCGGCCTCCGCCAGATAGGCGTTCACCGTCGTCGCGCCGACGCCGATCAGCACCGCGTAGTAATGCGTATCGAGGCACTCGCCCGAGCGCACGTTAATCGACGCGTAGGAGCGCAGGCCCCGCCGGACGAGATGCGTGTGGACCGCCGCCGCCGCGAGCACGCCGGCGATGGCGACGCGATCCTCCGACACGTGCTCGTCGGTCAGGAACAGTTCGCTCCGTCCCTCGCGCACCGCCTGTTCGGCCTGGTTGCGGATACGCTGGATCGCGGCGCGCAGCGTTTCCGGCCCGCCCTCCACCGCGAAGGTGCAGTCGATCTCCGCCGCCGACCGGCCGAAATGCGCGCGCAGCCGGTCCCAATGCCCGCTCGTCAGTACCGGTGAGTCGAGCACCAATACGCGCTCGCGGCTGTCCTTCACGTCGAGGATGTTGGCGAGATTGCCGAACCGCGTCTTCAGCGACATCACGTGCCGTTCGCGCAAGGAGTCGATCGGCGGGTTCGTCACCTGGCTGAAATTCTGACGAAAGAACTGGCTGATGATCCGCGGCTTGTCGGAGATGACGGCGAGCGGCGTATCGTCGCCCATCGACCCGATCGCCTCCTTGCCGCCCTCCACCATCGGCGCCAGGATCAGCTCCATGTCCTCCAGCGTCTGCCCGGCGGCGACCTGCCGCCGCGCGAGTTCGGCGCGCGGATAGCGCAGCGGCTCGGCGGTGGCCTGCGGCAGGTCGTCGAGCGTCAGGAACTCGCCGGTCATGGCGGCATAATCCTGCTCGCCCGCGATCCGGTCCTTGATCTCGCGATCGGTGAAGACGACGCCCTCGTCCAGGTCGATCGCGATCATCTGCCCCGGCCCCAGCCGCCCCTTCTCGACCACGGTCGACTCGGGCACCGGCACCATGCCGCTCTCCGACCCTACGATCAGGAGGCCATCGGCGGTGCGGGTGTAGCGCAGCGGGCGCAGCGCGTTGCGATCCATCCCCGCCACCGCCCAGCGCCCGTCGGTCATGGCGAGCGCCGCCGGCCCGTCCCACGGCTCCATGACGGACGCGAGATAACGGTACATCGCCGCGTGCGGGGCGGGCGTGTCGCCGCCCTCGTCCAAAGCTTCCGGCACCAGCATCAGCTTGGCGGTCGGCGCGTCCCGGCCGGAGCGGCAGATCGCCTCGAACACCGCGTCCAGCGCGGCGGTGTCGGACGCGCCCGCCGGGATCACCGGCTTGATGTCGTCGCCGTGGTCGCCGAACGCGATCGAGGCCATCCGGATCTCGTGGCTGAGCATCCAGTTCTTGTTGCCGCGGATCGTGTTCACCTCGCCGTTGTGGGCGAGGCAGCGGAACGGCTGCGCCAGCCACCATTGCGGGAAGGTGTTGGTCGAGTAACGCTGGTGGAAGATCGCGACCCGGCTCTCGAACCGCCGATCGGTCAGGTCCGGGTAGAAGACCGACAGGCTCTCCGCCAGGAACAGCCCCTTGTACACGATCGAGCGGCACGACAGCGAACAGACGTAGAAGCCGCTGATCTGCGCCGCGATCACGCGCTTCTCGATCCGCCGTCGGACCAGGTACAGGTTCTTCTCGAACTCCGCCGCGCTCTGCTCGTCCGGCAGCGGGCCGGCGATCATGATCTGCTCGATCTCCGGCCGCGTCGTCTGCGCCTTCAGCCCGATCACCGACACGTCGACGGGCACCTGCCGCCAGCCGTAGATCGTGTACCCCGCCTCGATGATGACCGACTCGACGATGGTCCGGCACGTCTCCTGCGCGCCCAGATCGGTGCGCGGCAGGAAGATCATGCCCACTGCCAACCGGTTGTCCTTGGGCTTGTGCCCCGAGGCCGCGATGCAATCGTCGAAGAACCGCACCGGGAGGTCGAGGTGCAGTCCCGCGCCATCGCCCGTCTTGCCGTCCGCATCGACCGCGCCGCGGTGCCACACCGCCTTCAACGCGTCGATCGCCGACTGGACGACGCGGCGCGACGGCGTGCCGTCGGTCGCCGCGACGAGCCCGACGCCGCACGCGTCGCCCTCGAAATCGAGCCGGTACATGCCGTGTTCGGCCAAGTAACTGCGCTGGTCCGTCATGCCGCCACCTTCTCAGCCCGTGCCTTCGCCTTCAGCCACTTGTGCATGCTCGCCGCCACGTCGCGGCCGTCGCGGATCGCCCACACCACAAGGCTCGCGCCGCGGACGATGTCGCCCGCCGCGAACACGCCGTCGAGGCTGGTCATCAGCGTGGTGCCGTCGACCAGCACCGTGCCCCATCGGCTCACCGACAGGTCGGGCGAACCCCACAGCGTCGGCAACTCCTCCGCGTCGAAGCCCAGCGCCTTGATGACGAGATCGGCCTCGATCGCGACGTCGCCGCCGGGATCGCGCTCGGGACTGCGCCGGCCGCTGGCATCGGGACGGCCGAGCCGCATGCGGCTGGCGCGCACCGTGCCGGCCTCGATCGCCAGCGGGGCGGAGAGCCAGACGAATTCGGCCCCCTCCTCCTCGGCGTTCGCCACCTCGCGCTGGCTGCCGGGCATGTTGGCGCGGTCGCGGCGATACAGGCATTTCACCGATGCCGCCCCCTGGCGGATCGCGGTGCGGACGCAGTCCATCGCGGTGTCGCCGCCGCCGATCACCACCACGCGGCGACCGGCGGCATCCAGCGTGCCGTCGTCGAACGCCGCTACCGCGTCGCCGAAGCCCTTGCGGTTGGAAGCGGTAAGGAAATCGAGCGCCGCGACCGCGCCGTCCGCGCCCGGCACCTCGACCTGCCGCGCCTTGTACACGCCGGTCGCGATCAGCACCGCGTCGTGGCGCGCGCGCAGCTCGTCGAGCGATGCGTCCTCGCCCACTGCGAAGCCCTCGTGGAACACGATCCCGGCCGCCTTCAGCCGGTCGACCCGGCGCATCACCACCGGCTTCTCCAGCTTGAAGCCGGGAATGCCGTAGGTCAGCAGCCCGCCGGCCCGGTCGTGCCGGTCATAGACGTGGACGTCGTAACCGTGGCCGCGCAGATATTCCGCCGCGGTCAGCCCCGCCGGCCCGGCGCCGATCACCGCCACTGATTGCCCGCGCGAGCGGCCGACGGCGACCGGCTCGACCCAGCCTTCCGCCCAGGCGGTGTCGGTGATGAACTTCTCGACCGACCCGATCGTCACCGCGCCGTGGCCGGAGAACTCGATCACGCAATTGCCTTCGCACAGCCGGTCCTGCGGGCAGATACGGCCGCAGATCTCCGGCATGGTCGAGGTGGCGTTGGACAGTTCGTACGCTTCGCGCAGCCGCCCCTCGGCGGTCAGCCGCAGCCAGTCGGGGATGTGGTTGTGCAGCGGGCAATGCACGGAGCAATAAGGCACGCCGCACTGCGAGCAGCGCCCCGCCTGCGCCTCGGCCGCCGGCACGGCGTAGCGGTCGGCGATCTCCTGGAAGTCCTGTGTACGGGCATCCGCGTCGCGCTTGCCCGGATAGGCCTGCGCCCGATCGACGAACTTCAGCATCGGCATCTCGGCCATGAGCAATCCCGCACGATTATTTCGTGCGGCAGCCTCTACACGTCGAGAAGACGATCTCAAGTCAGCTTTGCTGACCTATTTACGACAAACTTTGTTGCTTCGTGGCTAGCCAGCCGTTCCCAGCAGAGAAGAAGGTCCGCTTCAAACCCTATCGGCCATAGAGCCAGATCAGCGCCACCGCGCCCGCCACGATCCGGTACCAGGCGAACGGCGCGAACCCGTGCCGCGTCACCACCGCCAGGAACGCCTTCACCACCGCCAACGCGACCAGGAACGCGGTGACGAACCCGATCGCGATCAATCCCATGCCGTCGGCGGTGATCGCGTCGCGATGCTTGAACAGTTGCAGCACCGTCGCCCCCGTCAACGTCGGCAGCGCCAGGAAGAAGGAGAAGTCGGCCGCCGTCCGCCGATCGATGCCGAGCGACATCGCCCCCATGATCGTCGCGCCCGAACGGCTGACGCCCGGCACCATCGCCAGGCACTGGACCAGCCCGATCTTGACCGACTGGCCGACGGTCACGCCGGCGATGCCGAGCACATTGTGCGTCCGTGCCAGCCGCTCCACCACCAGGATGCCGATGCCGCCCGCGATCAGCGCCCAGGCGACCACCGTCGCATTCTCCAGCAGCGCGTCGATCTGGTCGGCGAAGGCGAGGCCCAGCACCACCGCCGGCACGAACGCGATCAGCAGGTTGCGCACGAACGCCACCGAGTTTGCCTCCCACCGCGTCAGGCCGACCGCCACCGCCCAGAAGGTCCGCCAGTACAGCGCCACGATCGCCAGGATCGCGCCCGGCTGGATCGCGATGTTGAACACCGCCCAATCCTCCGCGCGAAAGCCGAGCAGCTCGGTGGCGAGCACCAGATGGCCGGTGGACGACACCGGCAGGAATTCCGTCACCCCCTCGACGATGCCGAGCAGGATCGCGACCAGCCAATCGCTCATGTGCGTCAGGCGGCCTGTTCGCGCGCGCGGCGGCCGAAGCGGCCCTGCCGGCGGAACCGCACCAGCCACTCGGGCGCCACCGCCGCCATCGGCGTCGGCGCGATGCCCAGCGCCGTCAGCCCGTCCTCGCCCGCGACGACGTTGTCGTGCTGCAGCATCAGCCACTGGTCGCGGTCGATCGGCGTGCCCGGCAATGCGGCGAGCAGCGCGCCCGCCATGTCGGGCAGCGCCACCAGCCGCGGCGAGCGGTCGATCGCGTCGGCGAGGAACCGGTGCAGTTCCATCATCGTGACGATGTCGGGCCCGCCCAGTTCCAGCACCTGTCCGCCGAACCGACCCGGATCGGCCGCCGTCGCGGCGACCGCCTCGCCCACGTCGCCCGCGAACACCGGCTGGAAGCGGGTGTCCGCGCGCAGCACGGGAACGATCGGGCTGGTCGCGATCATCTGCGCGAAGCGGTTGAGGAACTGGTCCTCGCGTCCGAACACCGTGGAGGGCCGCAGGATCGTCGCGGTCGGGAAGGCGGCGCGTACCGCCGCCTCGCCCTCGCCCTTGCTGCGGCCGTAGGCGGAGGCGGCGCCCGCGTCCGCGCCGATCGCGGAGACGTGGACCAGCGCGCCGGCGCCCGCCTGCGCCGCCGCCTCGGCGACGACGCGCGCGCCGCCCACCTGTACCCGCTCCATCGACGGGCCGAAGGTGCCGACCAGGTTCACCACCACGTCCGCCCCTGCCACGGCGCGCGCCACGGTGTCCGGCCGGGTCACGTCCGCGGCGACGAACTGCGTCTGGCCGAGGCCGCCTTGCGTCTTCAGGAACCACGCGTCACGCGGATCACGCTGCGCGATCCGCACGCGCGCGCCCGCGCCGAGCAGCGACCGCACCGCGTATCGGCCGAGAAAGCCGCCGCCTCCGATCAGCGTTACCAGCTTGTTCTTCATGGGGTGTCCGTTTCGCCAATCCGTGTCGCCACGCCTTTGCCCCTCGCACCGGCTGTTGACAAGGCTCCGCCCCACCCCCTAAAGGCCGCCGCCTACCCCGTGCCCAGATGGCGGAATTGGTAGACGCACCAGCTTCAGGTGCTGGCGATCGCAAGGTCGTGGAGGTTCGAGTCCTCTTCTGGGCACCAACACCCTCTTGAGGGTTGTTTATCAAGGATTTCAGCAGGTTTCGGCAGTCGGTGGCACATAAACCAGCCACAGACGAGGCTCCCGAGATGGCCCGCACTTCCAACCTGATCCAGCGCGGTGGACGCTGGTATTTCAACAAGGCGTACCCGAAGGAGCTATGGCCAGTCGTGGGCCGCGCGCCCTTTCGTATGGCCTTGAACACCGATGCGCTTGAACAGGCGCAGCGGATGCGAGGCCATGCGGAGCAACGCTACTGGGCGGCGGTGGACGCGGCGCGGAAGAAGCTGGGCGAGGTTGCTCCAAGGGCTTTGACGGAAGTCGAGGCGGTCGCCATCGTGTCCCGCTGGTTTTTACAGCGGAACGAGGAGCTGGATCGCAGCCACCTTCACCAGCCCACGCCACCCGAAGGCCTCGAAGATGCGCGGCAGGAGCTTGCGGATATCGAACGCTTCACCTCCGACAAGCTCTCCCGGAGCGCCGTGGAGGGTTTTGCCCCGCTCGCTGCGCGCGTTTTGGAAGCGGAGGGCATCAAGGCCGATCCGGCAGGCGGCGGTTACCGAACCATGCTTCAGCTGTTGGCGCGGGCGAACAAGGAGCTGGGCCGGATCGACCTTGCGCGCCTCCAAGGCGACTTCGGTTACCGCCCGACGGATCCGGTGTTCCTGTCCGCCCTAATCGCACCTTCAACAGCGAAGCGAACCATCAACGACCTCATCGACGCTTACGAACGCGAGAAGGCACCGGGCTGGTCTCCGTCTACCAAGGCAGCCCACGGCCCTGTCTGGCGTGTCCTGCGGGATGTCCTGGGGTCATCGCGCGATGTGGCCACGCTAACACGGGACGACGGTCGTCGTCTGTTCGAGACCGTAAAGGCTCTTCCGAAGGGGTTGGCCAAGGTCAAGGAGCTGGCCGGCCTTTCGGTGCCCGTGGCGGTCGAGAGGGCCGCGAGGCAGGGAATGGCGACCATCGGCCCGAAGACTGTCAATGGCAGTTACATGGCGTTCCTGTCGTCGATGTTCGGCTGGGCGGTTAAAGAACAGTGGCTTAAGGCCAACCCTGTCGCAGGCTTGACGGTCGTCGATGCCGTCGATGCGGCGGACAAGCGAGACCCGTTCTCCGTCGAGCAACTGAAAGCGATCTTCAGGGGCGCGCCTTGGTCTCCTCGCGATCCCGCCCCGCGCGGCAAGCCGCTGCATTACTGGGGCCCTCTCCTCGCCCTGTTCCACGGCATGCGGCGAGGGGAAATTGCCCAGCTGCGCACGTCAGACGTGCTGATGGTGGACGGCATTATGGTAATGCGTGTCCGAAAGGATGCGGAGACCGGCAGGCGAACCAAGACGATGTACGCCCGTCGAATCATCCCCGTGCATCCCCAGCTTGAGAGGATGGGCTTCCTGGCCTTCGTCGATGAGCAGCGGCGCGGCGATCACGCAGAACTGTTCCCTGGCTCCGAGCCCAACGCCAACGGACAATGGGGCGACAATTTTTCTGACTGGTTCACGCGCCTAGTCGCGTCTCATCGGCTGACTGGCCAGCGCCTCGGCCTCCACTCGTTCCGCCACAACTTCGAGGATGCCTTAAGGGCGGCTGGATTGAAAGGCAGCGACATCGGCAGGGCTCTAGCCGGTCGTGCCCGGCAAGGGGGCAACGACAGCGGGGACACCTACGGCAGCGGATACCCAGCGACGCAGCTCGCGGACGCGCTGGCGCTAGTCACATATCCCGGACTGGACCTCTCGCACCTGCACGTCGTCCAGCTCCGGGAAGACGCCTCGGGCAATTAACACCCATCCTCGGGGGTGGGTTATACCTATAGGTGCACCTTCAGGCGCTTTCGGCACCTCTCCCCCGTCCCTCGACTTAGGAAAGCCGAGCGTGACCAACATCAGAATCCTGACCGCTTGGGCCCATGCCCTCGCGTATATCACACGGGAGACGCCAGTCCGGTTGTCTGTAGCGCAGCTTGCGGTCTTCGCCCTGGCTGCGCTTGGTGATCGCATGGGGACGCCCGTGACATTCACCCAACTGCACGATGCGCTCGACGGCGCTCCGGGTGGCGCAATCCACACGACCTACGGCGTTTTCTTCGAAGAGAGACGCGGAGTCAGAAACTTGGGCTGGCTGCGGCAGGAACGCTCTGTCGATGATCTTCGTATCAAATGGCTCCGCCTGACCCCCAAGGGAGCCGAGGTGTTGGATGCAGTGTTGCGTCACCTAGAAACAGGTGAGCAAGATTGACCATTCCTGGCGCAGGATGTTCCGGCGAATTAACACCCACCCTTGGAGGGAGGAAACTCTCTAAGGTAAACCTAGGGCCACCTTCAGGCCTCTCGCACCTCCCCACATCCCCAGACAGGTGACCTCCCCGCCGACGTAGCGGGTCGAGGTCCCTTGTGGTGCGCCTTGCTGACCAGCGGGGCACGGCAGGGCGCACCATCCTCATCCCGTTTTACTCATCAGTGAGTAAAAGACCCGTCGTGCCCCGCAAGGCCCGATGGCCCGCTGCTGGCGTCCCACCAGCACCCTAGCGCCCCGCTGGCGCACCCCCACGAAAGCTCACTATGTCCGACATCTCAACCCCCAGCTTTGACGCGCTCCCCGTTCCCAGTGTCGAGGAGCTTGCCTCCTTTGACCCGCAATCCTCGCCTAGCCCTGTCGTGGCGGGCGACAGCGTCCGCATCACCGCCGAACCGTCCTTCGCCATGCTGTCGCCGGAGATGAAGGCGAGAGTTACGGACAAGCTGACCAGCGTTCCCGCCGCCCGTCATGATGAGATGATGCCCAGCCTGATCATGGACGAACTTCGCCAGCACTCGCTTGCACTGCGGGTGAAGATGGGTCTGAAGGCAGCCGCTACTGCTTCGGCTGCAAAGAGGTACTCCCTCTCGCGGACTTCGATGCCCGACCCGCGCGACACGACGGATTGCGACTTGAGTGCCGCGCTTGCGAGCGCACGGCTCGCGCCGCCCGTGCCAGACAACGCCGCCGTCATCTCGCTTTGAAACGAGATGGACTTCTATGCCGGAGGCCTGCGAGCTGACCGTGGGTATGCTGGCCGTAGTGGCCCGTGAGGAGCGTAAAGCTATCTCGGAGCGCACGAAGGCAGCCCTAGCGGCAGCGAAGGCCCGTGGGGTGAAGCTGGGGAACCCGAACGGTACTGCGGCACTCCAGAGGGCTGCCAAGGGCAACGGGGCGGCAGTCGCTGCGATCCGCGCGGATGCCCAGGACCGGGCGGCAGACCTGTCACCGATCATCTCTGACATTCGGGCGACCGGAGCCACGTCCTTGCCCGCCATAGCGCGGGAGCTGAACAGCCGTGGCATCGTGACCCCAAGAGGCGGCGCGTGGCACCCCTCGTCCGTCCGAAATCTGCTGATACGCCTAAACACCGCACGGTGACCGGCGCTCGGTTGGCTTAAGCGGGTCCATTGCCCTGCTTTTTTGAACTCACCGATGCGTTGCCTACCGCCGCTGTGGAGGAGGAAGGCTCTACCGTTTCTTCCGCGCCGCAGGGGAGTCCTCTGCCAACCCTAAGGCCACCTTCGCAGGTTCAGTTGCCGACGCTTTGAGCGCGCGCATGAGCGCCGCCTGTTCAAAGTCATCCATCTTCGCAGCTATCTTTCGCAGGCGCAGAGCCGCTATCTCGGTCTGACTAGAGGCAGTCGTCAGAGCTTTGCTAATATCCCGCAACCCCTCAAGGTCAGCTTCTGAAAGCCCTTCACTAAGCCCACAAATCTCCATTATGCTTTGTATTTCACGCTCGACCCACGGCATCGCCGCTCCGCACGAGTCACAGAACTTGTCGGGTATTTGAGAACTAGGATAGTACACCCCTGGCATATGGTGGTAGCCTCTGATGCGCACATTACAGCTCGGACAAGCCGTTATAGTCGCCTCGCCGCAGATCGCACATCTCTCCCGCCGCCCGTCAGGCTTACTTTCCGCATAGTTGGTGACTATATGGCCCGTCACGCAAACTTGCTGAAGGTCATACCAGTCGCGCTCATCCTCGTAGCCGTATCCGTAGCCTCTCATTTCCTCAAACCACCTTTATAGTTCTCTTGAGCCCAGAGGTTTTGCTGAATAATATCGTGTCTTTACCTCTACGCTCAACTTCATACCGCCAGCGTTTAGCGGCTTCCTCGATATAACGTTCCGCAGAACCAGGAACGAGCTTCAATTCGCGGTCTACGTCAGAGTACCTGATCGCTCTTCCATTCTCTTGGGATGAACGGGAGCCCATCCAAGATTGAATTAAGCTCAAACAGTCGTCAGGGTCTTCGGTCAAGTCGCCTGCTTCTTGAACTGTCGTGAGCGCGGCTGCGTTCTCGGTAGTAGGAATCTGCAATCGACCGAGCGCCTTAACGGAACGCCGAACCCGCTGACACGCGGGACCAAGAGCCGCCAAAAGGTTACCATCTTCACGTTCTGGTTCGTACTGCCCTGGAGTTATGCCCAGAAGGTCAGTGGGAAGATGGAAGTTGTCCACCCCACGCGGCATTACCAAGAAGCAACGCTCTTTGCCGATCCTGCCGATAAATAGCCCAAGCTCAAAGATAACGTTGTCGCGTACTGCCTGCTTCTCTGCGTCGCGAAGCTGGACCACGTCGTCGGGTTGAAGAACGAAGAGCGCAAAGTCACTATCCGCGAGAGCATCAATCAACGCTTCCAACGTGTAGCGCGACAGCTCGAAAACGCCTTGATTCCATACGGTAGCCTCGACGTCATGTTCCAAAGACTCTTGGATGCTGTACGCCACCGATAGGCCTTCAACTGATGAGCCGATGAACATCCGTGGTTTTGGTTCTGTCGCCTTCGCCAACTCGTCGGCTCCTCTCGCTACATTCAGCGCAAGCGGTGAAGGACCACATGCACCGTCTGGCCAAGCGCTGCTGGCGTCTTGCCCGCCAATCGCAGGCCCTGGCCGTCTGCTTGGCCCGAGAACTGAAGCTCGAAGCTCGTCAGGCCCGCAAAAACGTTCGGAACAGTCGCGTCCCACTGAACGACGCTCAAGGTGCCTTCAACGGTCCCGCCGTTGTCCTGGTATTGCCCCTCGTAAGTGAAGCCGTAATCACCGCCGCCTAGGTAGCCGTCCCGCATAACAACGATGCCCTCTCCCGCGTTTGGCCCAACCGCGAAAGAGGCTTTGTAAATACCGTTTTGCAATTCCACCTCCTGTTACGCACCCTTGTCAAATGTGGGTGCGCCGCAGGAGACCTGCAAGCATCATGGTGGCTGGTCACGAATGCCGCGCGTCACTCGGCGGCTGGGCGTCAGCCGCGCCACTGTGTACCGCGCGATTGCCCCGAAGGAGCCGTGATGGCCCTCACGGGGCGTAAGCGTGACCGATGCCCTGCTTTTTGCCGAGCTGCCTTAAGAGGGGTAAAGCATTGGTAGACGGCTTCTTCCTAAGCATGCCATGTGTCGGGATCGAAGCGCCGTAAAGGCGTGAGAGGTGCAGGGGTGAGAGCTTGGTCGAACCGCAGAAGAAGCGAACTCGTCGGAAAGCGACCAGTCAGCCGGGCAAATCGACGCGTAGCTACTCGCAGAAGACTTTGGGTCTCCTTTGGGGGCTCGCCGGAAACCAGTGCGCCTACCCGAGTTGCGGACATGAGCTGATCGCAGACGCAACCGACTTTGATCCTGCCGCAATCCTTGGCCACATCGCTCACATCTATAGTTCCAGTGACAAGGGACCTCGGGCCAATCCCGGCCTAACCCCCGCACAGCGCGACGACGCGCGCAACCTGCTGCTACTCTGTCGGCACCACCACGGCTTGGTGGATGTCCAGGACAGCACTTACACTGCGGAGCAGCTGATCGGGTGGAAGAAGGACCACGAGGCGGTCGCATGGGCGAAGAAGCGCACAGAGGCGGCTGCCCAGATGAACCGGGTTAGCTTCCCGGAGCTTGAGGCCGTCGCCTCCGGCCTGCTTGCTCTTCGCGGCGCGCCTGGAGGAACGCTGGTGACGGTTCCCCCGGCGGACAAAATGAGGCTCAACGATCTAGGCATGGAGGCCGAGTTCAGCCTCACCATTGGTGCCTCTAAGTCGCAAGAAGTTGGCCGCTTCATCGCGCTTCAGTCCCAGCTCGACGACGATTTTGGGAGGCGGCTGCGATCCGGGTTTGTACATGAGTACCAGCGGCTAAGGGCAGTAGGCTGTTGGGGCGACGATCTGTTTGACGGGATGTTGAGCTTCGCCCATGGGCGGCGCGAGCCGAGTGAGGGCCGTCGCTACGCCGGTTTGGCCATCCTCTCTCATCTTTTCATCCTGTGCGACGTGTTTGAGACTAGCCTTCCATGAACATCCTGCCGGACAAGTACACTCCTGAAGAGTTCACTCTCCTGGGTGCGTCGGCGGCGATTATGGAGTGGATTGACCGTCCCGTGTCTATCTCCAGTCTTTGGCAGAACGTGCGGGCGGACCTAAGAGTTCGTTCGTTCGACCGCTTCGCAGACAGCCTCTCACTGCTTTACGCCACCAAGGTTATAGATGCGCAGGACGGGCGCATCTTCCGGGCGCATCCATGATCTATCGCGTTTGGAGCACCCTGCCGACTTTCCGGGAGGTTGTGCTTGCTCCTGGGATGAACGTCATCCTTGCTGATCGAGCCGACGAGTCGAGTGACAAGGAAAGTCGTAACGGCCTTGGCAAAACCACGCTCCTGCGCATCATCCACTTTTGCCTTGGTTCCGACTTTTCTCGCGAGAAGGTGCTTACACACCCCAAGCTGAATGGTGTCGGATTTGGCCTGGAGATCGAGCTGTTTGGCCAGCGCGTTAGTGTCCTGCGTAGCACCAGCGACGCTAAATGGGTGACGGTGACGGAAGGGGCAAATCTGATACCGGAGCTGACCCAAGCTTGCGATCTTACGGGAGAGGCAAGAATACCGGTCCAATATTGGACTGACCTATTAGGGCGCGCGATGTTCGGGCTGCCGGAAAAGGAGGTTGAGCAAAGCGCGCCTACATTCCGAGGGTTGATCGGGTATTTCGCGAGAGTAGGGCGGCAAGCCTTCAACGATCCTTTCGATTACGTTGGAAAACAGAAGGCTTGGGTAAAGCGAACCCAGATCGCGTACTTGCTTGGATTGAATTGGCGTCAAACCTATCAGTGGCACATTCTGCACACACAGCTGACGGACTCCAAGAACCTGATTGCGGCGCTAAACGCAGTAGAGGACTCTCATGGGCGCGAGTCCTTAGGAGACTTGGAAGCAACCAGCGCCGCTCTGCATCTCCGATTGGAAGGAAAGAGCCAACAGATAGCATCGTTCCGCGTCCGCGACGACTACCACTACATTGAACGTCAGCTTGGACAGACAGACCGTCAGATACATGCGCTAATCAACGAAAACTTCACCGATAGGCGTCTACTTGATCATTATCGGGAGAGCATGGACGAGCTGGGCAGCTACGTTCAAGGCACTGCAACCAACCTTTTGAGGCAAGCAGGGGCGGTATTCAAAGAGGAGAGCCTAAGAAGCATCGAGGATGTGGCCGCCTTCCATCACACGGTGTATGAACACCGGCGACAATTTCTTGAGAGCGAAACTTCTCGCATTGCAGAGCAGATTGAGGCGAGGTCGCTCCAGATCGAACGGCTATCAGCGCGAAAGACGGAGTTCTTAAGCATCCTTTCAAAAGAGGGCGCTTTAGACACGTTCCTCGCAATACAACAGGAATACCGCGACCTGACGGCAGAGTGCGAGCGCGTGGATGCTCAACTAGAAGAACGGCGCAGATATGAGCGGCAGCGTGACTTTATCGAGCTACAAATTAGTCAACTGCGCATTGACATCCGAAATGATTTCGAGGGTCGTCAGGAAGTCACGGACGCAGCTCGTCGGTCTTTCTCGACCTACACGGGGGCGCTCTACGATCAGCCAGGGCTTCTGATCATCGAACTATCGAAGGCAGGATTGAAATTCGACGTCGCAATCAATCGGGAGGGCAGTGACGGCGTCGACCAAATGACGGTTTTTTGCTTTGACCTAACACTCGCAAACGCGTGGCGGGCTCATGCGATGAGCCCCAGCTTTCTAATACACGATAGCAGCCTATTTGCGGACGTAGACGCTCGCCAGAAAGCGCGCGCCTTGAAGCTCGCTGCGGCGGAAGCGGAGCGACTGGGCTTCCAGTACATTTGCTGCCTGAACTCTGACACGCTTCCAGTGGAGCACTTTGAAGACTTCCAAATAGAGCAGTTCGTACGCCTCCGGTTGTCCGATGCCAGCCCATCGACTCGTCTGCTTGGGATCGAATTGCCGCCGCACCTGTCCGAGTAGCCGCAGTCCATGGGGCCCTTGCGCCCAGACCCTCGGGCTGGCACATACGGGCACATACCCGACGGCTGAAACCCGCAGAAATCTTTGAGTGCCCGTGGCGCTGCCACAATCCTCTTCTGGGCACCATTTTCTATGCAAGCGCATCCACACTGATCGAGAAAGCCGCTGACAAGCGGCGCGGCTTGCGGACGAGCCTCCGCGCCCTCGCGTGCAGGCCGGCGCGCTCGAGCGGGTCGACGATGGGAACCGCGATCTCCTACAGCGCCAGCAACCGCGGATCCCTACAACGTCGCGGCGGCACGGGCCGCCTGATTATACTGGCCCGATAGGCGGCGCAGCAGGTCGGCCGTCGCGGACAAGGCCGCGCTGTCCGGGCCGTCGCTCTCGACCGCGGTCGCCAGCAGGCGTTCACGGATGTCGCGATACGCCGCGCAGAAGGCACGCCCGGCCTCGGTGGCGGCGACCAGCTTCTCCTTGCCCGCACGGCGCGTGGCGATCAGCCCCGCCTTTTCCAGCTTGCGGATGGCGTAGGTGACGAGGTGCGTATCCTCAATGTCCAGCACCAAGGTGATGTCGGCGATCCGCTTTGCACGATCGCGGTGGCGCACGGTGTGGAGGATCAGCACCTCCAGCGGTGCGAGCGGCTGCCCGGCGGCGGCCGCACACCGCGTCATCCAGCGCTGGTAAGCCGAGGCCGCCAGCGTCAGGCTGAATTCGAGCTCGGACAGCGCCGGAGCCGACCCGTCGGCGAGATGCGCCGAGGAAACGATCGCACGCAGTTCCGTCATTCCCGCCCCCTCCGTCCTGGCGCGAAGCTCACCTTGGCATCGGCATGTGCCGGCATGTATATAACGATTCGTCGATGATTTGTAGATGAGGTGATCGCAATGGCGGGTTGGTCGTTCTGGATCGATCGCGGCGGTACGTTCACCGACATCGTCGCGCGCGCGTTCGATGGATCGCTGACCACCGCCAAGCTGCTGAGCGAGAACCCGGACCAATATGCCGATGCCGCGATCGCGGGCATTCGCCGCATCCTGGGGCTGGCAGAGGGCGACGCGCTGCCCACCGATCTGATCGCCGAGGTGAAGATGGGCACGACCGTCGCGACCAACGCGCTGTTGGAGCGCAAGGGCACGCGGACGCTGCTGGTGGTCGACCGCGGCTTCGCCGACCTGCTCGCGATCGGCAACCAGGCCCGGCCGCGGCTGTTCGACCTGGCCATTCGCCTGCCGACACCGCTGTACGACGACGTGATCGAAGTCGGCGGACGGATCGACCGCGACGGCAGCGTGGTAATGCCGCTCGACGAGGCGGAGACCGCCGCGCTGCTCGGGGAAAAGCGCGCAGAGGGGTTCGAGGCCGTCGCTATCGCGCTCACCCACGCCTGGGCGCATCCGGCGACCGAAGCGCGGGTGGCGGCGCTGGTGCGGGCGGCCGGCTTCACGCAGGTGTCCGCCAGCCACGCGGTCAGCCCGCTGATCGGTCTCATCGCACGCGGCCGTACTACCGTGGTCGACGCCTATCTGTCGCCGGTGCTGCGCCGCTACGTGGACCGGGTCGCGGGCGCGCTGGGCGACGTGCCGCTGCACTTCATGCAATCGAGTGGCGGGCTGGCCGACGCGCGCGCGTTCGGCGGCAAGGACGCGATCCTGTCCGGCCCGGCCGGCGGCGTGGTGGCGGCGGCGCGGACGGCGGAGGCCGCCGGGATCCACCGCGTCATCGGCTTCGACATGGGCGGCACCTCGACCGACGTCGCGCTCTATGCCGGGCGGTTCGAGCGCGTGCTCGACGCCGAGGTCGCCGGCGTCGAGATGCGGGTGCCGATGATGGCGATCGAGACGGTCGCGGCGGGCGGCGGATCGATCCTCCACTATGACGGCGCGCGCTTTCGCGTCGGGCCCGACAGCGCCGGCGCTAATCCGGGTCCCGCCTGCTATCGCCGCGGCGGGCCGCTGACCGTGACCGATGCGAACGTGCTGGTCGGCAAGATCCAGCCCGCACATTTCCCTGCGGTGTTCGGCCCCGACGGCGACCGGCCGCTCGATGCGGCGGCGGTTGCGCGCGGCTTCGCCGATCTCGCCACGACGATCGGCATGGACGATCCGCGCCGCGTGGCCGAAGGATTCTTGGACGTCGCCGTCGCCAACATGGCCGCGGCGATCAAGCGTGTCGCGCTGGAACGCGGAGAGGACGTTGCCGGCTTCGCACTCCAGTGTTTCGGCGGCGCGGGCGGCCAGCACGCATGCCGGGTGGCGGAGGTGCTGGGGATGAGCCGCGTCCTCATCCACCCGCTCGCCGGCGTGCTGTCGGCCTATGGCATGGGGCTGGCCGACCGGGTGGCGATCCGCCAGCGCTCCGTCGAACGCCCGTTGGGCGAGCCGCTCGCCCAGCTCGCCGCGGCGCTGGGCGACGAGGCCGCGGCGGAGGTCGGCGACGGTGCGCGCCGGGTCGCGATCGCGAACCTGCGCTATGCCGGTACCGATACCGCGCTTGGTGTCGATCTCGGCTCACCCGAGACGATGCGAGCGGCGTTCGAGGAGGCGCACCGCGCCCGCTTCGGCTTCGTCAGCCCGGACCGCGACATCATGGTCGAGAGCGTGGTGGTGGAGGCGATCCTGCCCGGCGATCCGGTGACGCCGCCGTCGCTGCCGCCGCGCGATGGCCCACTTCCCGCGCCGCTCGCCACGGTGCCCGTCTGGACCGGCGGGGCCGAGCACGCGACCCCCGTCCACGACCGCGACGGTCTGCGCCCCGGCGACCGCATCGCCGGCCCGGCGCTGATCCGCGAGGCGATCGCGACGACGATGGTCGAGCCCGGCTGGGTGCTGGCGGTCGGCAAGGGCGGCGAGCTGCTGCTCGCCCACACCGGCGCCACCGCGCGCGCCGATGCCGACGCAGGCGTGGCCGACCCGGTCCAGCTCGAACTCTTCAACACCCAGTTCATGGGCATTGCCGAGCGGATGGGCGTGGTGCTGCGCAACACCGCGAGCAGCGTGAACATGAAGGAGCGGCTCGACTTCTCCTGCGCGCTGTTCGACGCGGCGGGCCGGCTGATCGCCAACGCCCCCCACGTCCCCGTCCATTTGGGCGCGATGGGCGAGAGCGTGCGCGCGGTGATCGCCGCACGCGGCGCGACGCTGAAGCCGGGCGACGTCGTCGCGCTCAACGACCCGTTCAACGGCGGCACGCACCTGCCCGACGTCACCGTCATCGCACCGGTGTTCGACGCGGATGGCCGGGAACTGCGCTTCTTCGTCGCCAATCGCGGCCATCATGCCGATATCGGTGGGCTGACGCCCGGATCGACCCCGCCCGATTCCACCGCGCTGGAGCAGGAAGGCGTGGTGATCGACGATTTCCTGCTGGTCGACGGCGGACGCCTGCGCGAGGACGCGTTCCGTCGCCTGCTCGCCGCTGCCCGCTACCCCGCACGCAGCCCCGACACCAACGTCGCCGACATCAAGGCCCAGCTCGCCGCCAACGCGACTGGGATCGCCGAGCTGAACGCGCTGGTCGCCGCGCGCGGCTGGCCGACCGTGCGGGCGTATATGGGACACGTGATGGCCAATGCGGAGGAGAGCATCCGCCGCGTGCTCGGCCGCCTGTCGGACGGGGCGTTCGACTATATAATGGACGACGGCACGCCGCTGATGGTCAGCGTCACGATCGACCACGCGAACCGCGCCGCGACGATCGACTTCACCGGCACCGGCCCGGCCAGCGCGGGCAATTTCAACGCGCCGCCCGCGGTGACCCGCGCGGTCGTACTCTACGCCTTCCGCTGCCTCGTGGGCGAGGATCTGCCGCTCAACGAAGGCTGCCTCGCGCCGCTTACGATCGTGATCCCGCAGGGTTCGTTCCTGTCGCCGCCGCCGGGCAGCGCGGTGGTGGCGGGCAATACCGAGGTCAGCCAGGCGGTGTGCAATGCGCTGCTCGGCGCGCTGGGCGCCTCGGCCGCGTCGCAGGGGACGATGAACAACTTCCTGTTCGGCAACGACCGCCACCAATATTACGAGACGATCTGCGGCGGTGCGGGCGCAGGGCCAGGGTTCGACGGCGCCTCCGCGGTGCACACGCACATGACCAACACCCGCATCACCGATCCCGAGATCCTCGAGCTGCGCTACCCGGTCCGGCTCGATCGGTTCGCGATCCGGCGCGGCACGGGTGGCGCAGGCCGGCACCGCGGCGGCGACGGCGCCATCCGCGCGATCACCGCGCTGGAGCCGATGACCGCGACGATCGTCGCCTCGCGCCGCACCGTCCCGCCCTTCGGTCTCACCGGCGGCGGCGACGGTGCGGCGGGTGTCCAGCATGTCGAGCGCGTCGATGGCCGCCGCGACACGCTCACCGGCACCAGCCGGACCGAGCTGATGCCCGGGGACCGGATCGTCATCGGCACGCCGGGCGGTGGGGGACATGGCGGCCCATCTCACGCCGTCACGGCCGAATGATCGCCGGGCGGGCGGCCGGCCGTCACCTTCCCTGCCGGTGCGATCCCGGCTAACGCGGCGCGGTGAGCACGCCACCCGCACAGCCGACCGGATCGGGGCAACGCCCGCTGCGCATCGGCGACGTCGCACCGGGCTTCTCGGCGCGGTCGACCATGGGCGACGTGTCGCTGCGCGATTATCGCGGACGATGGCTGATCCTCTTCTCGCACCCCGCCGATTTCACGCCGGTCTGCACCAGCGAGTTCGTCGCCCTCGCCCGCGCTGCCGATGCCTTCGCGGCGCAGGATTGCGCGCTCCTGGGCCTGTCGGTCGACAGCCTCTACTCGCACCTCGCCTGGATCGCGGCGATCCGCGAGCGGTTCGGCGTCGCGATCCCCTTTCCGATCGTCGAGGACCCCTCGATGGCGGTCGGCGCGGCCTATGGGATGATCGAGACGGGCGCCGCCGACAGCGCCTCGGTCCGCGCGGTCTATTTCATCGATCCCGAGGGCGTGATCCGCGCGATGACCTGGTATCCGCTGTCGGTCGGGCGCTCGGTGGAGGAGATGCTGCGGCTGCTGTCGGCGCTGCGCCGCACCGCCGCGGGCGACGTGCTCGCGCCCGAGGGTTGGCGACCGGGGCAGGATCTGCTGCTGCCGGCTCCACAGGATGCGACGGCGCTCGCCGACCTCCACGGCGACGAACCGTGGTTCTACCGCCGCCGACCGGACGCATGACGGTCCCGCTGTCCCGCGACCGTGCCGCAGACGCGGCCGAGCGGTTGCGCGCCTTCGCCCAGCCGCAGCGGCTGATGATCCTGTCGGCGCTGGTCGGCCGCGAGCTGGCGGTGGGAGTGATCGACGCCGAGACCGCGATCGGCCAGCCCGCGCTCAGCCAGCAGCTCGCCGAGTTGCGCCGCGCCGGCCTGGTCGCGACCCGGCGGGAATCGAAGCAGGTGCTGTATCGCCTCGCCGACGATCGCACCGCCGCGATCGTCCGCTTCGTCGCGGCGGTCTTCGGCGGCGACGCCGCACCGCACGACGCGATCGACGCACCCGCGCAACCGGCGCCCGGCGGCACCCGCTCCGCCGCCATGTTCGCGGTCATCGACCGGTAGAGCGCCACAGGATATAGCCGGCCACCGTGAAGACCAGGCACGCGAACAGCGTCCGCAGGCGCCCCGTCGTGTCCGACAGCCGCCGTGCCGCGGCGACGCCGGCCACACCGCCCATCACGCCGCCGCACACGAAGATCGCGGCCAGCGGCCAGTCGATCCAGCCCGACAGCGCGTAGTTCACCGCCGTGGTGACGCCGAACGCCGTCACCGCGACGAGCGAGGACCCGACCGCGTTCAGCATCGGCATTCCCGTCGAGGCGATCAGCCCCGGCACGATCAGGAAACCGCCGCCGATCCCGAAAAAGCCCGACACCGCGCCCGTGCCGAATCCGTAGCCGAGCACGCGCGGCGCATTGTCACGGTTGCAGTCCGCGCCGGGATCGCCTGCATTGCCGCGCCCACGCAGCATCAGCACCCCGACGGCCACCATCACCAGCGCGAACAGCGCCAGCAGCCGCTGCCCGTCGATCTGCTTGCCCAACGTCGATCCGCCCAGTGCTCCCACCACGCCCGTTCCGGCATAGAGCGCGGCACAGCGCCACTTCACCGTCCCTGCCCGCGCGTGCGCGATCAGGTTGCCACCGGCATTCGCCGCCACCGCCAGCGCGCTCGTGCCGATCGCGACGTGCGGGTTGGCGACACCGACAACGTACACCATCAGCGGCACCGCCAGGATCGACCCGCCGCCCCCGACCAGCCCCAGCGTGAAGCCGACGCCGCTGCCCGACAATGCGCCGAGCAGCAGCTGGGTCACGCGCCCCGCCCCGGATGCGCGGCCGGTGCGGCGAGCCACTCCCGCCCCTTCAGCATCGCGTTCCAGTACAGCCACGGCAGCAGCCGGCTCTTGAGCTGCCACGCCAGCCGCGTCGGCCGCGTCCCGTCGAGCAGCCAGCGCGGGAAGGACGGCGTCAGCGTGCCGCCATAGCCAAATTCGGCCAGCACGATCCGTCCACGCTCCACCGTCAGCGGACAGGAGCCATAGCCGTCATAGGCGGCCGCGGGCCGGTCGCCGTCGAGCAGCGCCAAGACGTTGGCGGCGGCGACCGGCGCCATCTTGCGTGCGGCGGCGGCGGTCTTGGCGTTGCTGGTGCCCGCGACGTCGCCGACCGCGAACACGTTGGCGAAGCGCGGATGCGCGAGGGTCGCGGGATCGACGTCCACGAAGCCGCCCGCCCCGGCCAGCGGACTGGCCGCGATCACCGCCGGCGCGACCTGCGGCGGGCAGACGTGGAGCATGTCGAACCGCTCTTCCGTCCGCTCGACCGCGCCGTCGGCGCCGGCCCGCTCGAACGTCGCGACCCTGGCGGGGCCGTCCACCGCCACCAGCTTCGATCCCAAGCGCAGATCGATGCCGTAGCGCTCGACGTAGCGCATCAGCGCGGGGACAAACGGCCGGCGTCGATGTTCACCTGCACCGCGGCGAGCATCAGCGCCGGCATCTTCAGCGTCGCGTCCCGCGCCTGCCGCATCGCGACGAACTCGTCCTCGCCGCGATCGCCCCCGACGTGCAGGTTGTCCGCGCGCTGCTGCGCGACGGTCGATTCCCACGCCGGTCCCCGGCCCTCGGGCGGGTAGTCATGGCAATGCAGCAGCCGCGTCTCCGCCGGCAGCGACAGCAGCCGCCGGATCGAGCGGTAGAGCGCATGCGCGTCGCCGCCGGGAAAGTCGGCGCGCGCCGTTCCCACGTCCGGCATGAACAGCGTGTCGCCGGTCAGCACGACGTCGCCGACCACGAAGGCGGTGTCCGCCGGCGTATGCCCGGGCACGTGCATCGCCATGCCGTCGAGCGTGCCGAGCGCGAAACGGGCGCCGTCCGCGAGCAGGACGTCGAAGTCGGCCTCGCCCTCCGCGTCGCGGCCGTACAGGTCGGCGAACCGGCGCCGCACCTCGACTACCCCCGCCCCCATCACGATCCGGCCACCCAGCCGCTCGCGCAGCAGCGTGGCAGCGGAGAGGTGATCGGCATGGACGTGGGTCTCGACGATCCACCCGACGGTCAGGTCGTGCTCCGCGACATAGGCCGACAGCACGTCGGCGCTCGCGGTCGAGACCCGTCCCGCCGCCGCATCGAAATCGAGCACCGGATCGACGATCATCGCCGCGCGGGTCGCTCGGTCGTGCAGCACGTGGCTGACGCTGGCGGTCGCGGAATCGAAGAAGCTGGCGACGGCCGGCCGTTGTGGAAGGTCGTCCAGAGCGGCACGGACAATCGCGGTTGCGGCTTGCAGCGGATCGGCAGGGGTCATAACTTTTATTTACGTAAATGTGTAACTATGTAGATAGTTCAGTGAAGGGGAGGGATGGATGCACGGCGAGGTCCTGATCCTGGGCTCGGGCCCGGCGGCGCACATGACAGCCGTCTGCACCACGCGCGCGGTGCTGGAGCCGCCGCTGGTCACGGACATGCAGCCGGGCGGCCAGCTGACGATCGCGACCGATGTCGAGAACTGGCCGGGCACGTCAGCGTCACCGGCCCCGCGCTGATGGCGCGAATGGGCGCCCACGCCGACTCGGTCGGCACGCGGACGGTGACGGACACGTCGTCCGCGTCTACCTGGGCCAGCGGCCCATTATCGCGATCGGCGACGGCGGCACGGGTAACGCCGGCGACGTGCTGGTGATCGCGACGGGCGCCACGCCCCCAGCGCGGGCGGCGTCCCCACCCAGCCGCTCGGCGTGGCGGTGGAGATCGATGCGGTGGTCGCCGTCCGCTGAGCGGAGGAACGGCGGACAGGCTTGGAGAGGATGACAAAGATGACGACGATTGTTTTCGACGACCCGCGGGCGCTCTCGCCGTTCGACGCGATCACGCCCGATACGATCGGCTCCGCCCTCGATGCCGCGCTCGCGGCGCACGCGCTCGTCGTCGACCGGCTGGTGGGCGAGCGCCCGACGGACTTCGCCACGGTCTGGCTGCCGCTGGAAGCGGCCGACGACCGGATCAGCGCCGTCTGGTCGGCCGCCAGCCATCTTCATCGCGTCGCGAATACCCCCGAGTTGCGCGCAGCCTATGCCGCCGGCGAGCAGCGGCTGACGGACTATCAGACCAATGTCGGCCAGAACCGCGCGCTCTACGACGTCCTGGTCGCACTGACGGCGACGCCCGGCTTCGCCGACCTGCCGGTCGCGGATCGCGTCGCCGTCGAGCATTCGGTCCGCGATTGCAAATTATCGGGCGTGGCGCTGGACGATGACGCGCGCGACCGGTTCAAGGCGATCGTCGTCGAGCTGGCCCAGATGCAGACCGACTTCGATGCCGCGGTCCTCGACGCCACCGAGGCGTGGAGCGAGCTCGTGACCGACGAGGCGATGCTGTCCGGGCTGTCGGATGCCAGCAAGGACATGCTGGCGGGTGCGGCGAACGCGACGGGAAAGAAGGGGTGGCTGGTCACGCTGCAAGGGCCGAGCGTCGGCGCGATCATGGCGTTCGCCGAGGATCGCGACCTGCGCGCACGGGTCTATCGCGCCTACGGCACCCGTGTCTCGGACCAGGGCCCCGACGCGGGACGCTTCGACAACGGTCCGCGGATCGCGCGCATCCTCGAACTCCGCCACGAGGCGGCCCGGCTGCTCGGTTTTCCCGACCCAGTCGCCTGGTCGCTCGAGACCAAGATGGCGCCGAACGCGGGCGAGGTCCTCGCCTTCCTGCGCGACCTCGCGGCCCGTGCCAAGCCGGCGGCGACGCGCGACCATGAGGACCTGAAGACCTTCGCCGCGCAGGAGCTGGGCATCGCCGACCTCCAGCCCTGGGATGTCGGCTTCGCCGCCAACCGGCTGCGTCAGGCGCGCTACGACGTCGACGAGCAGGCGGTGCGCGCCTATTTCCCGGTGGAGCGGGTCATGGCCGGCTGGCAGGTCTTGCTCGAACGGCTGTTCGGCATCCGCCTGTCCGAGCGCGACGACGTGGCATTGTGGCATCCGGACGCGCGCTATTTCGACGTGATCGATGCCGCCGGAGAGGTGATCGCGGGCGTCTACCTCGACCTGCATGCGCGCACCGGAAAGCTGGGCGGCGCCTGGATGGACCAGGCGCGTCCCCGGCTGGGCGGCGGCACGGTGCCGGTGGCGCACCTCGTCTGCAACTTCGCGCCCCGCGGCGGGGCGACCCCGTCGCTGCTGAGCCACGCCGACGTCGTGACGCTGCTGCACGAGACCGGCCACGTCCTTCATCACCTGTTCACGCGCGTGGAGCGTCCTTCCATCGCGGGGACCAGCGGCTTCGAATGGGACGCGGTCGAGCTGCCGAGCCAGCTGATGGAGGATTTCGCCTGGGACCGCGACGTGCTGACCGGCATGTCGGGTCATTGCGAGACCGGCGAGCCGCTGCCCGCCGACCTCTACGCGCGGATGCTCGCGGCCCGGCGCTTCCAGTCCGGCCTGGCGATCGTCCGGCAGGTGGAGTTCGCGCTGTTCGATCTGCTGCTCCACCTGGGGACGATGGGATCGGATCCGATGGAGGTGGTGGAGGCGGTGCGCGACGAGGTGTCGGTGATCCGCCCGCCCGAATGGCATCGCTTCCCCCACGCGTTCAGCCACATCTTCGCGGGCCCCTATGCGTCGGGCTATTACAGCTATCTGTGGGCGGAGGTGCTGGCCGCCGACGGCTTCCAGGCGTTCGTCGAGGCCGGGCTGGTTGATCGCGCGACCGGCGACCGGTTGCGCGCCGAGGTGCTGTCGCGCGGGGCAACGCGTCCCGCGCGCGAGAGCTTTCGCGCGTTCCGCGGGCGCGATGCCGACCCGCAGGCGATGCTCCTGCGCCACGGGCTCGCCTGATGGCGGGGGATCGCGCCTGGTTGGCGGAGGCGGTGCGCCGGATCGAGGCGGACTATAACCGCTCGGCCGACACCCACCTGATCCGCCTGCCGCTGCCCCGCCATCCGGGGGTGACGCTGTACCTGAAGGACGAGAGCAGCCACCCGACCGGCAGCCTCAAGCACCGGCTCGCCCGCTCGCTGTTCCTCTACGCGCTGTGCAACGAGTGGATCGGGCCGGACACCTGCGTGATCGAGGCGTCGTCGGGATCGACCGCGGTCAGCGAAGCCTATTTCGCGCGGATGCTGGGTTTGCGCTTCATCGCGGTCGTGCCTGCGGCGACGGCGGCGCCCAAGCTCGACGCGATCCGCTTCCACGGCGGCGAGATCCACGCGGTGGACGACCCGCGCACCGTCTACGACGCCGCACATCGGCTCGCGCGCGAGACCGGCGGCCACTATCTCGACCAGTTCACCTATGCCGAGCGCGCCACCGACTGGCGCGGCAACAACAACATCGCCGAGAGCATCTTCGCGCAGATGGCGCAGGAGGAGCATCCCGTCCCCTCATGGATCGTGTGCGGCGCGGGCACCGGCGGCACCTCGGCGACGATCGGCCGCTACATCCGCTTTCAACGCCACGCCACCCGGCTGTGCGTCGCCGATCCCGAGCATTCGGTCTTCCACCGCCATTATGCCGACGCTGCGGTGACCATTCTGCCCGAAGGATGCGCCAGCCGGATCGAGGGCATCGGCCGCCCGCGCGTCGAGCCGAGCTTCGTGCCCGGCGTAATCGACCGGATGATCCCGGTCCCGGACGCGCAGTCGATCGCGGCAATGCGCGCGCTGTCGATCACCCTCGGGCGGCGGGTCGGCGGGTCCACGGGCACCAACCTGATCGGCTGCCTGGCGATCGCCGACGAGATGGCCGCGGCGGGCGAGACCGGCAGCATCGTTACCCTGCTGTGCGACGGCGGCGACCGCTACGGCTGCACCTATTACGACGACGCCTGGCTGCAGCGGCACGCGGTCGACTGGAGCGAGAGTGCGAAGCGCATAGAGGCGGCCCTGCGCGCCTAGCGCAGGTCGTCCCGGCTTCCGGCGCGTCGATCCAGGCCCGGGACCGGGAGCGTCTCCACCCGCGCGGCTTGGAGCATGACGACGAACGATTGACTTGCCGCCGTTCACCCTGAGCGACGTCGAAGGGCAGGCCGCAAGCGAGCCGGTCGTGGCCTGTGCTTCGACTTCGGCGCCATGCGCCGAAGTTTATCCTGAGCTTGTCGAAGGGCTCAGCACGAACGAGTTTGGGTGATGTCATCCCGCGCTAACGATGTCGACATCCTGGCGCCGGCAGCTCGACCAAAGTGCCAACTATATGCGCGCACTATGCATTTGGCCGGAATCGATCTCGAATTGCTACGCGACATGCGCCTAATCGCGCATCCCTGAAGGCGACGTCACGGGACGTTTCGCCGCTCCTGAGGGGTGCAACGATGAAGTTCCGTTACGCGATCGTGACTACCACGCTGCTGGCATGTCCGGTCACTGCTCAGGCGCAGTCGACGCCGAACGACAAGGCCGAAGCGGCGGAGGAGACTGTTCCTCCACCGGTGCCGACCGTCAGCGGCTCCGCCGCGATCGCGTCCGACTATCGTTTCCGCGGCATTTCGCAATCGGACAAGGAGATGGCGGTACAGGGCGGCATCACCGTCGCGCACGCCCGTGGCCTCTACGCGGGCATATGGGCCTCGAACCTGGCCGGATGGGGCACGTTCGGCGGCGCCAACATGGAGCTGGACCTGATCGGTGGCTACAGGGCGAAGCTCGCCGACAACGCGACGCTCGACGTCGGCCTGACATGGTACATGTACCCGGGTGGCGCCGATAAGACCGATTTCGCCGAACCCTACGCCAGGCTGACCGGCACGACCGGTCCGGCGACGCTGACGGCGGGTGTCGCCTATGCGCCCAACCAGCAGGCGATCGGCAGATGGTACAACACCGGCGCGGATGCGGTGGCCGGCGTCTACACCGATCCCGGCGACAAGGACGACAACTTCTATCTGTGGGGCGACGGCGCGCTGGCGATCGCCGGCACGCCGGTCACCGCGAAGGCGCATGTCGGCCATAGCTGGGGGCAGAACGGCCTGGGTCCGAACGCGACCGCGGTATCGCCGACGGGCCGGTATTGGGATTGGTCGCTCGGTGCCGACGTCACCTACCGGAACCTGATCTTCAACGTCAGCTACGTCGACACCGACATCTCCAACCGCGAAGCGACCTACCTCCGCCCGAGCTTCAGCAAGGGCCAGGACGGCACCGGCAACATCGCCGGCGGCGCCGTCGTGGTCTCGCTGACGGCGGCCTTCTGAGCGCGGGAGAACAACCATGCAGGACCTGCTCTGGATCGCGATCATGGTGGGATTGGTGGCGCTGACGCTCGCCTATGCCCGCCTGTGCGACAACGCCTGAGGGAGCGCCGACCATGACCCTCGACCTCTGGCTGGCGGCGCTCACCGCGCTCGGCCTCCTCGTCTACCTGGTGGCGGCGCTGATCCGCCCCGAACGCTTCTGAAGGAGGCGAACATGACACTTCAGGGCTGGATCCTGATCCTCGGCTTCGTTGCCATCCTCCTGGTGCTGGCCAAGCCGATCGGCGCATGGCTGTTCACCCTTTACGAAGGCAGGCGCACGCCGCTCCACATCGTCTTGG
This sequence comes from Sphingomonas rubra, assembly GCF_900115745.1. Lineage (GTDB taxonomy): Bacteria > Pseudomonadota > Alphaproteobacteria > Sphingomonadales > Sphingomonadaceae > Sphingomonas > Sphingomonas rubra. The sequence continues at coordinate 124,051 of NZ_FOXP01000003.1, forward strand.
GTCCGGTCGAGCGCGGCCTCTACAAGCTCGCCGGGGTCGAGCCGGTGCAGGAGCAGGGGTGGCGTCGCTACGCGCTGCACATGCTGCTGTTCAACGTGGCGCTGATGACGTTCACCTACGCGGTGCTGCGCCTTCAAGGTGTGCTCCCCGGCAACCCGCAGGGCCTCGCCGGGCTCAGCCCGCACCTCGCCTTCAACACCGCGGTCAGCTTCGCCACCAACACCAACTGGCAGAGCTACGGCGGCGAGGGCACCATGTCGAACCTCAGCCAGATGCTGGGGCTGACGATCCACAACTTCCTGTCGGCCGCGACCGGCATCGCCCTCGCCTTCGCGCTGTTCCGCGGCTTCGCGCGGCGCGAGGCGAGCACGGTCGGCAACTTCTGGGCGGACGTGACCCGCATCACGCTCTACCTGCTGCTGCCGCTCTGCGTCGCGCTGACCCTCTTCTACATCGCGAGCGGCGTTCCGCAGACGCTCGCCGGTGTGGTCGACGTGACTACGCTGGAGGGCGCCCGGCAGTCGATCCTGCTCGGCCCCGTCGCCAGCCAGGAGGCGATCAAGATGCTCGGGACCAACGGTGGCGGCTTCTTCAACGCCAACTCGGCGCACCCGTTCGAGAATCCGACCGCACTCACCAATCTCGTCCAGATGCTCTCGATCTTCGTCGTCGGCGTTGGCCTGACCTGGTGCTTCGGCAAGGCGGTCGGCAACACGCGGCAGGGCTGGGCGATCCTGTCGGCGATGGCGATCCTGTTCCTGGCCGGGGTGACCGTGACCTATGCGCAGGAGGCCGCGGGCAACCCGATCCTCCACCAGCTCGACATCGCGGGCGGCAACATGGAGGGCAAGGAGGTGCGTTTCGGCATCGCCGCCTCCGCACTGTTCTCGGTGGTCACCACCGCCGCCTCGTGCGGCGCGGTCAACGCCATGCACGACAGCTTCACCCCGCTCGGTGGCATGATCCCGCTGTTCAACATCCAGCTCGGCGAGGTCGTCATCGGCGGCGTCGGCGCGGGCATCTACGGCTTCCTGCTGTTCGCCATCCTCGCGGTATTCGTCGCCGGGCTGATGGTGGGCCGCACGCCGGAATATGTCGGCAAGAAGATCGAGGCACGGGAGGTGAAGCTGGCGGTGCTCGCGATCGCCGTGCTGCCGCTCATGATCCTCGGGCTGACCGCGCTGTCGTCTGTGCTGGAGCAGGGGCTGGCGGGGCCGCTCAACAAGGGGCCGCACGGCTTCTCGGAAATCCTCTACGCCTTCACCAGCGCGGTCGGGAACAACGGGTCCGCCTTTGCCGGGCTGACGGCCAACACGCCCTATTACAACGGGCTGCTCGGCGTGGCGATGTGGATCGGCCGCTTCTTCGTCATCGTGCCGATGCTGGCGATCGCCGGCAGCCTAGCCGCGAAGATATACACGCCGGAAAGCGCGGGCTCGTTCCCGACCACCGGCGGTCTGTGGGTCGGCCTGCTCGTCGGCATCATCCTCATCCTGGGCGGCCTCACCTTCATGCCCGGCCTCGCGCTCGGTCCCATCGCCGATCATCTGGCGATGATACGCGGCCAGCTTTTCTGATCGGAAGCCATCATGGCACAAGCCCCATCCAAGAGCCTGTTCACGGCCGATCTGGTCATGCCGGCGATCAAGGCGTCGTTCCTCAAACTCTCCCCGCGCGAGCTGGGCCGCAATCCGGTCATGTTCGTCACCGCCGCGGTCGCGGCGCTGATGACCGTGCTGCTGGTCGTCGGCCACGATGATCTGCGCGTTGCCTTCAAGGCACAGCTCGCCGCCTGGCTGTGGCTCACCGTGCTGTTCGGCACCTTCGCGGAGGCGCTGGCCGAGGGACGCGGCAAGGCGCAGGCGGCGAGCCTGCGCGCCACCAAGGCGGAGCTTGTCGCCCGGCGCATGAAGGGCGATCGGGTGGAACAGGTGCCGGCGAGCCATTTGCGTACCGGCGATGTCGTGCTGGTGAGCACGAACGACCTGATCCCGGCGGACGGCGAGGTGATCGCCGGCGTCGCCTCGGTCAACGAGGCGGCGATCACCGGCGAGAGCGCGCCCGTCATCCGCGAGGCGGGAGGCGACCGCTCGGCGGTGACGGCGGGCACGCGCGTCATCTCCGACGAGATCCGCGTCCGCGTCACCGCTGACCCGGGCCAGGGATTCCTCGATCGCATGATCGCGCTGGTGGAAGGCGCAGAGCGGCGGAAGACGCCCAATGAAGTGGCCCTCACCATCCTGTTGGTAGGGCTGACGATCGTCTTCCTGATCGCGGTCGGCACCATCCCCGGCTTCGCCGCCTACGCAGGCGGCAGCATCCCCGTCGCCATCCTGGCGGCGCTGCTCATCACGCTGATCCCGACCACCATCGCTGCCCTGCTCTCCGCGATCGGCATCGCCGGCATGGACCGCCTCGTTCGCTTCAACGTGCTGGCGAAATCGGGCCGCGCGGTGGAGGCGGCGGGCGACGTCGACGTGCTGCTCCTCGACAAGACCGGCACGATCACCGTCGGCGACCGACAGGCATCGGAGTTCCGCGCGGTCGGCGGCGCCAGTGACGCCGAATTGGCCGAGGCGGCGCTGCTCGCCAGCCTCGCCGACGAGACGCCCGAGGGTCGCTCGGTAGTGGTGCTGGCGCGAGAGAAGTTCGATCTCCAGCGGCCGATGCCGCCGGGGGCCGAGATCATCCCCTTCACCGCGCAGACCCGCGTATCGGGCATCAGGAGCGGCGACACGCTGATCCAGAAGGGCGCCGTGGATTCGATCCTGCGCGCCAATCCGGGCAGCGGCGAGACCGCCGCGGCGACCGAGCTGCGCCGCATCACCGACGAGATCGCCCGCGCCGGCGGCACTCCGCTGGCGGTCGCCAAGGACGGGCGGCTGCTCGGTGCCATCTTCCTGAAGGACGTGGTGAAGGCCGGCATCCGCGAACGCTTCGGCGAGCTCCGCACGATGGGCATCCGCACGGTGATGATTACCGGCGACAATCCCCTGACCGCCGCGGCGATCGCGGCTGAAGCGGGGGTCGACGACTTCCTCGCCCAAGCGACGCCGGAGGACAAGCTTGAGCTGATCCGCAAGGAGCAGGCGGGTGGGAAGCTCGTCGCGATGTGCGGCGATGGCACCAACGACGCGCCGGCGCTGGCGCAGGCCGACGTGGGTGTGGCGATGAACACCGGCACACAGGCCGCGCGTGAAGCGGGCAACATGGTCGACCTCGACAGCGATCCGACCAAGCTCATCGAGGTGGTCGGCCTCGGCAAGCAACTCCTGATGACGCGCGGCGCGCTCACGACCTTCTCGGTCGCCAACGACGTCGCCAAGTATTTCGCGATCATCCCGGCGATGTTCGTGACGCTCTATCCAGGGCTGGGCGTGCTCAACGTCATGGGGCTAGCGACGCCGGAGAGCGCGATCCTGTCGGCGATCATCTTCAACGCGCTCATCATCCCGCTGCTGGTGCCGCTGGCGCTCAAGGGCGTCGCCTACAAGCCGATGCCGGCCGGGCCGCTGCTCGCGCGCAATCTCGCCATCTACGGCCTGGGCGGCCTCGTCGCCCCATTCTTCGGCATCAAGATCATCGACCTCGTGGTCGGTGGCCTCGGCCTCGCGTAAAGGATCAAGCACATGGGCAAGGATTTCTCCTCCGCGCTGCGTCCCGCGATCGTCATGACGATCCTGTTCGCGGCCCTTCTGGGTCTCGCCTATCCGCTGGCGATGACCGGCATCGGTCAGGTGCTGTTCCCGGTACAGGCGAACGGCAGCCTGGTGCGGGACGGCAACGGCACGGTGATCGGCTCGACCATCGTCGGTCAGGCGTTCACGTCGAACCGCTATTTCCAGACCCGGCCCTCGGCAGCCGGAAAGGGGTATGACGGGCTGGCGTCCTCGGGATCGAACCTCGGCCCGACCGCACGGGCGCTGGTCGACCGCGTGAAGCCGGATGTCGAGACGCGGCGCGGCGAGGGCGTGACCGGCGCCGTACCCGCCGATCTCGTCACCGCCAGCGGCTCGGGGCTCGATCCCGACCTGTCACCGGCCGCCGCGCTGGCCCAGGCGCCGCGCATCGCGCGCGTCCGTGGTCTTCCCGTCGAGCGTGTGCGGGCGCTCGTCGCGGCGCAGACCAAGGGCTCGCTGCTCGGCAAACCGCACGTCAACGTGCTGGCGCTCAATCGCGCGCTCGACGCGGCGGGCAGCGGCGCGGCGGATGATCGCGCGCGCTGATGCGACGCTGGGGTGACGCCGGTGATCGGTGACGGGCGCCCCGATCCGGACGCCCTCCTGCGCGCCACCGCGCAGGAGGGCCGCGGCCGCCTCAAGATCTTCCTCGGCGCCGCCCCGGGTGTCGGCAAGACCTACGAGATGCTGTCGGAAGGCGCGGCGCGACGCCGCGACGGCATCGACGTCGTCGCCGGGGTGGTGGAGACGCACGGCCGCGTCGAGACCGAAGCGCTCACCCGTGGTCACGAGATCGTGCCCCGGCGCGACGTCGCCTATGAGGGGCGGACGCTGCGCGAGATGGACCTCGACGCCATCCTCGCCCGCGCACCCCGTCTCGCCCTCGTCGACGAGCTGGCGCACACCAATGCGCCGGGCAGCCGCCACCCGAAACGCTTTCAGGACGTGGAAGAGCTGCTGGCGGCGGGGATCGACGTCTACTCGACCGTCAACATCCAGCACGTCGAGAGCCTGAACGACGTGGTGGCGAGTTTCACCCGTGTTCGGGTTCGGGAAACGGTGCCGGACAGCATCCTCGAGCAGGCCGAGATCGAGGTCGTCGACATCCCGCCCGACGAGCTGATCGAGCGTCTGAAGGCGGGCAAGGTCTATCTGCCGGAGGAAGCGACCCGCGCGCTCGGCCATTTCTTCTCGAAGTCGAACCTCTCGGCGTTGCGGGAGCTGGCGCTGCGCCGCGCCGCGCAGGCGGTCGATGCGCGGATGCTCGACGATGTGCGGGCGCTCGGCCTCGGTGGTACCTGGGCGGGCGGCGACCGGATCGTGGTGGCGATCAACGAGCTGCCGGGTGCCGACCTGCTGGTTCGCGCCGCCAAGCGCGTCGCCGACGGTCTGCGCGGGCCGTGGACGGCCGTGTTCATCGAAACGCCGCGCGCCGCGCATTTCACCGACGAGCAGCACGGCCGTGTCGCCGCGGCGATGACGCTGGCCACCCAGCTCGGCGCGGCGGTCGCGACGGTGCCGGCGCCGAACGTGGTCGCGGGCATCCAGTCCTTCCTCGCCGACGCGCGCGCCACTCAGCTCATCCTCGGCAAGTCGCGCCGCTCGCGGTGGTTCGAGCTGCGGCACGGGTCGGTGGTCGACCGGCTGATCCGCGACACGCCGGACGTGACGGTCTACGTCCTCCCCGTTCCGGCGGGCGGCGAGAAGGGGCCGCACGGGCAGCGGCGGCCGGCGCGCTGGGGAACCCCGACCGGCTACGCGATCGTAACGGCGCTGGTCGGGACCGTCACCGCGATCGCCAGCGCGCTGTTCCACGTTCTCGATCTCGGCAACGTCGCCCTGCTCTACCTGCTGCCGGTGATGGCCGCGGCGAGCCTGTTCGGGCTGCGGACCGGCCTCTACGCGGGCCTCGCCTCGAGCCTCGCCTACAACTTCTTCTTTCTGCCGCCGACCGGCACGCTGACGATCAGCAACCCGGAAAATCTGATCTCCGTCGTGGTGCTGCTCGGCGTCGCCTTTGCCACCAGTCAGCTCACCGGCAGGGTGCGGGCGCAAGCCGACCTTGCCGCGGCGAGCGCCCGGACCAACGCGACGCTGGCCGGCTTCCTGCGGCAGATCGCGGGGGTCAACGATTCCGACGTCGCCGCTCAGATGATCTGTGACGACGTTCGCCGCCTGCTCGACGTCCAGGTCGTGCTTCTCGGCACGACGGGAGCCGATCTCGACATTCTCGCCGCCAGCGATCCCACCTATCGTCTCGACACGATGGACAACGCCGCGGCGAGCTGGGCGTTCAACACCGGCAAGCCGGCGGGAAAAGGGTCGGGAACGCTCACCGCGTCCGAGTGGCTGTTCCACCCCATCAAGGCGGGCGATCGCGTGCTCGGCGTGCTCGGCGTTGCGAGCGATACCGTCGGCAACCCGGTGCGCGCCGACCAGCTTCCCTTGCTGAGCAGCCTGATCGATCAGTCGGCGCTGGTCCTTGAACGGCTGCGTCTCCAGACCGAGATGCGCGACGTCGAGGTTGTGCGGACCCGCGATCGGCTGCGCGCGGCCTTGCTGTCCTCGGTCAGCCATGACCTGCGTACGCCGTTGACCGCGGTGATCGCCGCGGCGGCGCAGCTTCGTCACGGCGCCACTCCCGAGCTGATCGGCACGATCGAGAGCGAGGCGCAGCGCCTCAACCGCTTCGTCGCCAACCTTCTCGACATGGCGCGCGTGGAAGCCGGCGCGCTCAAGCTCAACGTCGAGGCGACCGATCTCAGCGATGCCGTCACCGGCGCGTCGCACGATGCGCGGCGAGCGCTCGAGGGGCACGACGTCCGGCTCGACGTGCCGCCGGACTTGCCGCTCGTCCGCGTCGATCCGCAGCTCCTTCATCACTGCCTCCTCAACCTGCTCGACAATGCGGGCCGCTATGGCGACCCCGGCGCCGAGATCGTCATCAAGGGCACCAACAGGTTCGGCGAGGTCCGCCTCGCCGTCCTCGATCATGGTCCGGGGCTCCCGCCCGGGCGCGAGGCGGAGGTGTTCGAGACCTTCAAGCGCCTGGAGGGTTCCGATCGCGCGATCGGCGGAACGGGGCTCGGGCTCGCGATCGTCAAGGCGTTCGCCGAAGCGATGGAAATGGTCGTCGAGGCCGGCAATCGCCCGGACGGCAAAGGCGCCGCCTTCACCCTGGTCTTTCCCCCACCGCTGATCGTTCGTGCCCCTTCGACCGAGAGCGTGTCCTGATATGCCCACCAAGATCCTCGTCGTAGATGACGACGCCGCCATTCGCCGCCTGCTCCGCAACACGCTGGTCCGCGCCGACTATGCCGTGGTCGAGGCAGAGGACGCCAAGAGCGCCTTGCGACAGGCAGCGGTCGAGTATCCCAGCGCCATTCTGCTCGATCTTGGCCTGCCCGATCGGGACGGGCTCAGCCTTATTCCTCTGCTGCGTGCGGAGGGCGATGCCGTCATCCTGGTGGTGTCGGCGCGCGAGGCGGTGGATGAGAAGGTCGCGGCACTCGACCTCGGGGCTGACGATTTCGTGACCAAGCCGTTCGACACCGACGAGCTGCTGGCCCGCCTCCGGGTCGCGCTCCGGCATCAGGGGCTTTCGGAGACGATCCCCAAGGTCGTCAGTCGCGGCGATCTCACCATCGACCTGGATCGGCGGACCGTCCGCCGGGCTGGCGAAGAACTTCATCTTACCCGCAAGGAGCACGAGGTTCTGGGCACCCTCGCGCGCCATATCGGCCGGGTCGTGACCCACGACCGTCTCCTCTCCCTTTGCTGGGGTGCTGGCGAAGATGGCCGTGTCGAGTACCTGCGCATCGTTATCCGCAACCTGCGTCAGAAGCTTGAGGCGCCAGGTCCGGTCGGCAGCGTCATCGCCAACGAATTGGGCGTCGGATACCGGCTTCGGGGGGATGCTTGAGGATATGAGCACGACCAGCCGGATCATCTCGGGCGACGAGTTGAAGTGGTGAACGGGGGGAGCGACTTGGCTCTCGATCCGCGGCTCGCGCCAGGATCATGTCATTCGAGCGTCTGCCACGTTGGTCTGACAATACCCGCCGCCGCGCTGGGCGGGGCGGGGGATCTAGGCGACGCGGCGGTTGCGTCGCGGTGGCGATCGGGCATGATCGCCGCGACCGCCGATCCACGGAGTTCCCGCATGCGCCTCTCCCTCGCCCTCCTGCTGCTCGCCGTGTCGGCACCCACGCTCGCGCAGCAGCAGCCCAACGCCGCCCCCGCCGACGGGCCGACCCGCGCCTTCACCGGCGCCGACCTGTTCGGCCTGTCGATCGCCGCCGACCCGCAGATCAGCCCCGACGGGCGCACGATCGTCTACGTTCGCCGCTCCGCCGACGTCATGACGGACCGGATGCAGTCGTCCTTGTGGCTGATCGACGTGGCGAGCGGCCGGCAGTCGCCGTTCGCCGCGACCGGATCGAGCCCGCGCTGGTCTCCGGACGGCACGCGCGTCGCCTACACCGCGGGGGACGGCGACAACTCGCAACTGTTCGTCCGCTGGCTCTCGACGGGGGCGAGCGCGCGCGTGACGAGCTTCCCCGGCGATCCGCAGGCGCTCGCCTGGTCGCCGGACGGCACCCGCCTCGCCTATGTCGCGACGGTCGCGGGCGAGGCGACGACGCTGGGCAAGGCACCGCCCAAGCCGGAAGGCGCGAAATGGGCCGAGCCGCTGACCGTCATCGACCGCGTCAACTATCGCAACGACGGCCCCGGCTACGTCAAGCCCGGCCGCGACCACCTGTTCGTGGTCGCGGCGGAGGGCGGCGCGGCGCGGCAGCTGACCTTCGGCGCCTTCGACGACGGTGGCCCGCTGTCGTGGACGCCTGACGGGCGCGAGATCGTCTTCGCCGCCATCCGGGGCCCGGACGCGGAGCGGCAGGTGATGAACTCCGACGTGATCGCGGTGGACGTGAACACCGCCGCGATGCGCACGCTCACCACGCGCGATGGCCCCGACGCGCAACCCCGCGTGTCGCCGGACGGCCAACGCGTCGCCTGGCTCGGCTTCGACGACAAGCGCCGCAGCTACGAGAACACGCAGCTCTACGTCGGCGACCGGAACGCCGCCTCGCCCCGCTCGCTCACCGCCCCGCTCGACCGCGGGATCGAGGATGCGATCTGGGCGGCGGACGGGCGCAGCCTCTACGCCAGCTACGACGACAAGGGCGCGCGCCGGATCGCGCGGGTCGGCCTCGACGGCCGGCTCACGCCGTTGATCGACAATGTCGAGGGCGGCGGCCTCGACCGGCCCTACACCGGCGGCGACTTCTCCGTCTCGAAGAACGGCACGGTCGCCTATACCGGCGGCGACGCAGGGACGCCCGCCGACGTGTGGGTGTGGAGCGGCGGCAAGCCGCGCCGCCTGACCCAGCTCAACGCCGTCATGACCGCGTCCAAGGCGCTCGCCCCCGTCCGCAAGATCGCCGTCACCGCGCCCGACGGCCGCCCGATCGACGCGTGGATCGCCACCCCCGCCAATCGCCAGCCGGGCCAGCGCGTGCCGCTGATCCTGGAGATCCACGGCGGCCCCAACAGCGCCTACGGCCCCAGCTTCTCGACCGACGTGCAGCTCTACGCCGCCGCCGGCTACGCGGTGCTGTGGACCAACCCGCGCGGCTCGACCTCCTACGGCGCCGAATTCGCCAATCTGATCGACAAGAACTATCCGTCCGCCGATTACGACGACCTGATCGCCGCCGTCGACGCCGCGATCGCGGAAGGCACCGCCGATCCGAACAACCTGTTCGTCACCGGCGGCTCGGGAGGCGGCGTGCTCACCGCCTGGATCGTCGGCAAGACCGACCGGTTCAAGGCCGCCGCCACGCAGAAGCCCGTCATCAACTGGGTCAGCGAGGCGCTGACCATGGACAACACGCTGTTCACCTCGCGCTACTGGTTCGCCAAGCTGCCGTGGGAGGACCCGATGAGCTACTGGAACCGCTCGCCCTTGAGCCTGGTGGGGAACGTCAAGACGCCGACGCTGGTGGTGGTCGGCAGCGACGATTACCGCACGCCGGTATCGGAATCGGAGCAATATTACGCCGCGCTCCAGATCCGCGGCGTGCCCACCGCGCTCGTCAAGGTGCCGGGCGCCAGCCATGGCGGCTTCACCGCGCGCCCCTCGCAATCGGCGGCCAAGGCGTCGGCGATCACCGCCTGGTTCGATCGGTATCGGACGAAGTAAGCGCCTCACGCCGTCCGTGCTGAGCCAACGGAGGAAGTCGGGAATGGTCGAAGTAGCGCCGCGCTACTTCGCGGCGAGCGCCGCCTCGACCTCCTCCTGGGAGATGCCGAACGCGCCCGCCAATCCGGCGATCGAAGTGCCTCTCTCCGCCAGCGCGCGCAGCCGCTCGACATCCACCACCGTCGTGTAGCCGCGCGTATCGCGCTGCTCGCGCACCACGTCCTTTCGCCCCGAAGAGCGATGCCGCTTCGCCGCGGCCGCGTGCGGATCGCCCGCGGACGCCTGTTCCTCGCGCTCCCGCCGCGCCACCCGTGCCGCCTCGCGCGCCACCGCATCCTGCGCGCGGGCGGCGGCGCGCTCCTCCATCATCGCCGTGACCGCCCCGGCTCGCTCGCGCACCCGCTCCTCCCGCGCCCGCGCGCGCTCGGCCGCGCGGTCGGCGGGACTGAGGTTGCTCCGTACGCGGAACCCCGTCGCGCCCGGCACGCCCCAGCTCTTGTCGACCATCAGCCGCCCGCCCCGCCATGATGCGCGTGGAACAGCCGCCCGCCTTCGACCCAGTACACCACCCCCAGCACCGCCAGCCCGATCGCCAGGTAGCCGATCGCCAGCGGATAGGTGTTGCCGTCGTACGACTGGCCAATCAGCGAGCCGACCACCACCGCGCCGACGCTGGTGATGAACCCCTGGATCGACGAGGCGGTGCCCGCGATCGCGCCGACCGGCTCCATCGCCATCGCACCGAAATTCGATCCGCACAGCCCGATGCACGTCATGCTCAGCGCCTGGAAGACCATGTAGGTGGCGAGCGTCTCGGCCCCGCTCGCGATCACGCCGATATGAACGACCGACAGGCCGATCAGCGCCAGCACCGCCCCCTGCGAGATCAGCCGGGTGCCCAGCCGCTCGACCAGCCGGCTGTTGGCGAACGACGCGCACGCCATCGCGAAGGCGCACACCGCGAACAGGATGGTGAACCGATCGCCCATGCCGAACTCGTCGACGAAGATCTGCTGCGCGGACGAGACGAAGGCGATGATCCCGCCGAAGGTCATCGACGCCGCCACCGCATAGCCGGCGGAGAAGCGGTTGGTGAGCGTCAGCCGGTACGCCTGCCCCAGTGCGGCGAGCGACAGGGGCGAGCGCCGCTCCGCGGGCAGCGTCTCGGCCAGCCGCCCGGCCGACCAGGCGAGCACCAGTGCCGCGAACCCAGCCAGCGCGTAGAAGATGAACCGCCACGGTCCGACGGCGAGCAGCAGCTGACCCAGGCTCGGCGCCAGGATCGGCACCATGAAGAAGATCATCTGCGCCACCGACAGCGTGCGCGCCATCTGCCGCCCGGAAAAGCGGTCGCGCACGATCGCCACCGCCAGCACGCGCGTCGACGCCGACATCAACCCCTGCAGCACGCGCGCGCCGAGCAGCCCCGCGAAGCTCTGCGACCCGGCCGCGAACACGCTGGCCGCGACGAAGCCCGCCAGCGTCGCCAACAGGATCGGCCGTCGCCCGAACCGGTCGGCGAGCGGGCCATAGACCAGCTGCCCCGCACCGAAGCCGAGCATATAGGCGGTGATGATCCACTGGCGGTGGTTGGCCGTGGCGATGCCCAGCTGATCGCCGATATCGGCCAGGGCCGGCAGCATCAGGTCGACGCCCAGCGCATTGACCGCCATCAGCGCGGCGACGAACGCGACGAACTCGCCCGGGCGCATGCCCGGCGGCGCCGGCCGCGCCGATGTGTCAGGAGGATTGCCGTTCATCGCGCCCGCTTAGGGGCGAAAGCCGGGCAGGCCAATGCCGGTCGCGTTCCGACATGACCACGGCTTCCACCGAAATCGTAACGAACATCCGCTGCTACCGTAACCCCGGCCTTGTGCGATACCTTTGCGCACCCCCGCCACGGCACGTCTTGTTTGACGAGTCGGACTTGCTCCGGGTTTCACCACGGTGAAATCAAGAGATTGTTCGTTTGCGGCCCGGTGGATGCCGAAACAAGCTGCGCGACGGACTTGGCGGCAGCCACGTCGAACGAAGATGATGTTTATTTGGTTAGGTAACTTATGTTGTCGAAACTGGCACCAGATCGAGGCATTATCCCCTCGAATCAAGGTCAAGTCTTCAATGCCGCGCCTCTCGTCTCCAACCACCCTGCCCAGCGCTGCCGATCGCAAGGCGCTGCGGCGTCCTGTGGCGATCGGCCTAGTGGTGAGCAGCTCCGCACTCGGCCACCTGACCGCGCGCGCGCTCGACCTGTCGCTCGGCGGCTGCCGCATCGTGCTGCAATGCCGGATGACCCGCGGCCAGTTCGTGATGCTGACCTTTCCCGGCTTCTCGCCGATCGGAGGACGCGTCGCCTGGTCGGACGGGGTGTCGTCCGGCATCACCTTCGACCGTCCCCTGGCGGTCAGCGTCCTCCACCACCTTCTCGCCCAGCCGTGATCCCTTTCCTGGCTCTCGCCCCGGAAGAACGATCTCCTACCGGGACAGGATCTCGCGCGACCGTCGATCGGGTGTAAAGGTGACGTCGTACCGACCCGAGGAACCGCATGTCCCCACCCGACCACCGCAACGCCGGCCGCGCATGGTGGTGGCACCTGGCGGTCGCCGCGCTGGTCGCGCCCTTCTACCTCGGCCTCTACGTCATCACCGCGATCGGCGCCGCGTTCGATCGACCTGGGCGGTAGACACGCCCCGCCCCGCCGGCCTACGCCCCTCACGCATGAGCAGCGACATCGCCCGCCTCGCCACCCTGCGCACCACCCTGGCGGAGATGGAGCGACCCGGGCTCGGCTTCGCCAACGACCAGGCGATCGCCGGCACCCGCTCCGCCATCCGGATGATCGAGCAGGCGTGGCCGGACGAGCGGCTCCAGGCCGCGCACGCTGCCGCGATCGGGCAGGGCGAAATGGCCGAGCGCGACGCGCTGCTGGCCGAGATCGAACATCGGGGCCTGCATGGCTGATCCCGATCCCGATTCTGGCCCCGATCCCGACCGGTCAGACCAGCGACTCGCCCGCCGCGTGATCCGGGTCGGCTTCGCATGCCTCGCCCTGGCGGTGCTCGGCATGCTCGCGCTCGGCATCGCGCTCCTCAGGTCGTAGCGGGACGCTCCTCCGCGGGCGCGGCGGGGCGCGCGTCGATTAGCTCCAGTTTCTGCGGCACGGTGCCGATCTCGATCCCGTGGTCGCGCAGCCGGGTCAGCAGCATCATCAGCACGCTGCTGCGCGCCGGATACACCGCCCGCGGGCCGGACACGTGCGCGAAGCTGTTGAACAGGATGCGCCCGTCGACGATCGAATCGACGAACGCCACCGGTGCTGGATCGGCCAGCACCTCCTCCTCGGCGGCATAGGCGTCGAGCAGGATCTGCCGCACCGTGCCCGCGTCGGCAGTGATCGGCACGGAGAATTGCACCTGAATGCGCCCCATCGGGTTCGCCAGCGTCTTGTTGAGCACCGACTTGGTGATGAGCTCCGAATTGGGCACGATCAGCGTCGAATGGTCGGCCAGCTCGATCTCGGTCGATCGCACGCTGATCCGCTTCACGTCGCCTTCGTCCAGCCCGACGCGGATCAGGTCGCCGATCTTGATCGGCCGCTCGGCCAGCAGGATCAGGCCGGAGACGAAGTTCGACGTGATCGCCTGCAGGCCGAAACCGATGCCCACCGACAACGCCGACAGCAGCAGCGCGATCCGCTCCACCCCGACGCCCAGCGACGCGAGCGACCAGATCACCGCCAGCGCGATCCCCAGGTAACGCGCGACCAAGCTGACCGAGTTGCGCCCCGACCCGTCCAGGTCGGTCACCGGCAGGTATTTGTTCTCCAGCCAGCCCATGAAGCCGCGCACCAGCGCCAGGCCGATGAACAGCACGGCCAGCCCGCGCAGGATGGTGCCGGGTGACACCGCGACGCCGCCGACCTGCACGCCCTGCGCCAGCGCGCCGAGCCGCCCGAACAGCGTCACCAGCCCGCCGCCCGCGCCGAACGGCGACACCAGCAGGCCGAGCGCCACCACCAGCAGCACCCCCCGCCCGACGCCGGACAGCAGCAGCCCGATCTGGTCGACGCTGCTCCCTCTCAACCCGACGCCGCGGGTCAGCATCTGCCCGAAGCGGCCGTCGCGCCGGAACACCGTGGTCAGCACGTCGTCCAGCGCACCCGCCAGGATGTAGGTCGCCGATCCCAGCAGCGTCGCCCAGGCGACGAACTGCACGATGGCGTAGCTGAGGCCGATATAACCCAGCAGCAGCGACACCACCGCGACCACCACCGCGATCCAGGCGATCAGCTCGACCAGCCCCAGCCCTGCCCGCGTCGACAGGTCGCCCGCCGCGCCCTCCGCCGCCCGCTCGCCGCGGATGCGCGCCAGGGCGAGCAGGAACGCCGCAATCAGCATCAGGTGGAGCAGCGCCAGTACCGCCTGCGTCGCCACGTCGGCGGCGCTGCTCGCCCCCACCGCCGTGTTGAAGCCGTTGATGAGGATCGCGCCGAAGGCGAGCGCCGCGAGCAGCCAGGACAGCGGCCGCAGCCGCGCCGCGGTGGCATCGTCGATCGGCGCCATCCGCCACGACGGCTGCGTCCGCATCAGCAGCGCCCCCGTGGTCGCCGCGGCGAACCCGGCAAAGGCCGACGCGCCGACCAGCGCGTCGAGCAGGTCGCTCCACCGTTCCGGCAGCAACCCCGCCCAGCGCAGCCCCTGGACCAGCGCGGCCGCGGCGAGCAGCGGCGACAGCGTTCCCGTCGCGATCCGCCACACCGCGAAGCCGGATCGCCGCACGCGGTGGCCGGGCGCCCCCTCGATCAGGTATCGCTGGCCCAGCCGGCGCAGCAGCACGCGCGCGGGGAACAGGAGCACCAGCGCCAGCCCCGCACCCAGCACCGCCTGCCACGGCAGGCCGCCGCGCCGTTGCTCCTCGATCTGCGTCGTCCCCTGCATCAGGAACAGCTCGATGCGGCGCAGATCACGCGGCATCGCGCCCAGCAGCGCGCGCCAGAAGGCGGGGGCCAGCGGCGACGGCACCTTGGTCGACACCGCCTGCGCGAACTGCTCCGCTTCGCCCCGGTCCAGCTCGGCGACCAGCTGGTCCGCCTCCACCTTGGCGAGCCCGCCACGGCGGATCGCGGCGTCGATGGCGCTGTGCTCGCGCGACAGCTGCGCGCGCTGCTGCACGATCTCCGGCGCCTCGTTCGGCGCCTTGGCGCCGAGCGCCGCGACGCGCGCGTCGACCAGCGCCAGCTGCGCGGTCAGCTGCGCGGCGGCGGCGATCGTCGCCTGCTGTGCGGCCACCACCTGGGCGCGCAGCGATCGCCGCGCGTCGTCGTCGACGCGACCGTCCAGCGCGCGGTCGGCGGCGCGGATGTCGCGCTCCGCCTGCGCGAGTTGCGCCGAGGCGCTCGGCACCGGCGCCTGCTGCGCGACGGCGGCGGTGGCCAGCAGCAGGGGCAGGAGGAACAGCAGACGGATGATGACGATCATGGCAGGGAAAACCGGCGAGGGACGGAAACGATCACGGCGCCCACCGCGCTTGCCACACGCGCCACCCGCCGTCATGGCCCGGAACGATCGTGCGCGTCTCCCCTGATCCTTCCGGGGAACGCCGCGTTATCCACCACGTCCGCGGATTGCCGCGGGGCTGTACCGGAAAGTTGACACGATGATCGATCGCGCACGCGTCGAGAATGGCGGCCTGATCCTGTTCCTCTTCCTGGCGACGCTCGGCCTGCTCGCCATCGTGTTCAGTTTCGCCGGCGCCCTGCTATGGGCGGCGCTCGCCGCGCTGTTGTTCCAGCCGCTCTTCCAGCGGCTGCTGGCGCGCTGGCCGGGGCGGCGCACGGTCGCAGCGGCCGTGACCCTCCTCATCATCACCGTCGCGGTGGTGATCCCCGCGCTGGTGATCGGCAGCCTGGTCGTCGAGCAGGCGGCGGGCGTGTACAACCAGATGCGGTCGGGGCGGATCAACTTCGCGTCCTACTTCACCCAGGTGCACGACGCGTTGCCGGTACGCATCCAGGACATGATCGACCATGCCGGCTTCGGCAGTTTCGAACGGGCGCAGGCGCGCATCACGCAGGCGCTGGGCAGTTCGGCGAGCATGCTGGCGCAGCGTGCCTTCTCGATCGGTGCCAACGCGGCGGCGTTCCTCCTCGCCTTCGGCGTCGGCCTCTACGTCACCTTCTTCCTGCTGCGCGACGGCGACCGCATCGGCCCGGCGATCGTCCGCGCCCTGCCGCTGGAACCCGGCGTCGCCGCGCGCCTGGCGGAGAAGTTCGTCGCGGTGGTGCGCGCCACCATCAAGGGCTCGGGCGTCGTTGCGCTGGTCCAGGGCGCGCTGGGTGCGATCACCTTCTGGATCGTCGGGCTGCCCGCGGCGCTGCTCTGGGGCCTGTTGATGGCGATCGCGGCGCTGCTGCCGGCGATCGGCCCGGCGATCATCTGGGCGCCGGTCGCGATCTACCTGCTGGCGACGGGGGCGATCGGCCCGGCGGTGGTGGTGATCGTCTCGGGCGTGCTGGTGATCGGCATGGCCGACAACGTCCTCCGGCCGATCCTAGTCGGCCGCGACACCGGCATCCCCGACTGGCTGGTGCTGGTGACGACGCTGGGCGGCATCGACCTGCTGGGATTGAGTGGAATCGTCGTCGGGCCGCTGGCCGGCGCCTTGTTCATCACCGGGTGGCAGATCCTGACCGAGCAGCGTGACGTCACGGCTCGACTGGTCGATCAACCCCCTCATTCGGGTTGAATTCATCCGGCGGTCAGGCTCGTGTCAGGAACAAGTGGCTTAAGTGACGAATCGTCACCAAGCCGACGGACCCGTCATGCCGGTCACCGACCCCGATCAAAATCCCTGTTCACGACGCTGGCTGATCGCCGCGCTCAGGGCGCTCGACAAGGAAGGCGACTTGGTCGCCGCCGCCTACGTGTCGATGGCGATCGACGTGGTCAACAAGCGGATCAATTGCCGCTCGTCGTCGGCGTCGACGCTTAACATCGTCGATTGATGGCAGACGCGGCGTAGCAGGCCTTCCGGTCGAAGCTGGAAGGCCGCGCGCCGATCACTTCACCGGGGGAAACGAGAACAGCTGCGTCCTGATCGACGGCGGCGCCCCCGGCGTGAACCAGTTGGTGTCCTGGATATGGCTGGCGGTGACGTACATCGTCCCGTCCTTCGCTTCGGAGAAGGTGTCCGGCCAGCGCAGCCGCCGGTCGGTCAGCACCGTCTCCACGGTCGCGCCGTTCAGCCGCTTGATCGAATAATCGGTGGGCGAGGTCAGGTAGAGCACGCCGGCCCTGCTCATCCACAAACCGTCGGCGACGTGGGTCTGCGTCACCGTCCGCACCGCCGCGGCGCGATCCGCCTCGCTCACCTCAGGCCGCAGCTTGGCGGTGTCGATCGAGTAGAGCGTCTTGCCCGTCAGCGCCTGGTAATAGAGCGTCTTGCCGTCGTTCGAGATCGCGATCCCGTCCGCGGCGAAGGCGGGCTGGCGGCCGTCGGGGCGAACCAGCGGCTTGCCGTCGAGCGTCACCTGCACCGTCTTGTCGATCTGGGTCGAGGCATGGCCGTCCAGCGCGCGGAACCCGCGGCCGCTCTCCAGGTCGACCACGATGATCGCGCCGCGCGTACCCGAGTCGGTGATGTAACCGGTCTTGCCGTCGGGCGAGAAGCGGATGTCGTTCAGGTACGTCCCCTGCAGCGCGACGTCGCCCGGCACCGCGATCACCTTGGTCACGCGATTGCTGGCCAGGTCGATGCGGACCAGCTTGGGCGCGCCCTCCAAGATCTTCTCGTTGCCCGGCGCGCCGGGGTCGAGCACCCACAGATTGCCGTGGCCGTCCGGCACGATCGATTGCACGCAGACGAAATACTCGCCCACCGGCAGCTCGTTGGCGCGCGCGTTGCGCCAGCTGTTCCACTTGGCGTCCGGGTAGGGCGTCAGGCTACCGTCCCTGCTCACCTCGGCGACGGAGATCGGTGCGTCGTCGGTCCAGCGCGGGAAGTTGACGAAGCGGCGGCCGTCCTCCGTCACCGCCACGCCCGTCGCCTGATGGTCGAACTGCGCGACCTGTGTCAGCTGGCTGCTGCGTCCCGGTCCTCCTTGGGCCTGCGCGACGCCGACCGCGGCGACGGCGATCAGCCCAGCGGCGGCGATGCCGGCGAGAAGGGGGGTGGCTTTCTTCATGAACAGGCTCCGGTCATGGTGGTCGGACAGGGTGGCGGGATCGCCGGTGAACAGGGTCAGCAGGTGGCGCACCACCGCGTCGGAATTCTCGCGCTGCGGGAAATGGCCGACGCCGCTCAGGTGGATCATCGCGAACGGGCCGGTGAACTTGCCCGGCACCTGCGCGGCGGCGGAGGGCAGGTTGACCCCGTCGGCGTCGCCCTGGACGTACATCATCGGCAGCGACAGCGTTTGCGTCGCCTTCACATTCTCCTCCAGCCAGCGGCTGCGCGGGTCGGACTCCGCCTCGTCCCAGCGCGCACGGTAGCTGTGCAGCGTCACATCCACCCAGTCGGGGTTCTCGAACGACCGCGCCACGCGTGCGAAGGTCTGCTCGTCGAACCAACCCGGCGGCGACCAATTGGTCCAGTGGAGGTGCGCGAACCCCTTCCGGTCGTCACGCACCGCCTGCGCGCCGCGCGCGGTCGCCATGAACCAGTGATACCATTGCCGCTGAGCCTGCTCGAACGGCGGCGTCGGCATGCCGCCGAGCCGTGGCGGCGTCGACAGCATCGCCATCCGCTCCACCCGCTCGGGCCAGCCGACCGCCAGCGCCTCGGCCGCGTTCGAGCCCCAGTCATGGCCCGCCACCATGAAGCGATCGATGCCGAGCGCGTCCATCAGCGCGATCGCGTCCAGCGCCAGCACCGCGCTGTTGCCGGTGCGCGGCTCCTCCGCCGAGACGAAGCGGGTATTCCCGAATCCACGCAACGTCGGCACGATCACGCGAAAGCCCGCATCCGCCAACACGGGCGCCACCTCGTCCCAGGTCGAGGCGTCGTCGGGCCAGCCGTGCAGCAGCAGCACGGCCTGCCCGACCGGCGGGCCGAACTCGGCATAGTCGATCAGCAGATGGTCGGTGGTCATTATCGGCATGCAACCCGAACACGCACGGGTACGCTGCCGTTCCAACAGCTTAGCGGGGCATTACCGCGTCGGCCGCTTCTCGAAGCCGCGAAGCGGCTCCACCGACGTTTCCTCCGACACCGCTACGTCGGCGACGCGCGCGGCGGGCGATCCCTCCGCCGCCTTGGCGATCATCGCCTCGACCATCTCGGCCGCTCCCTCGACCACCGCCTCGACCGATCCGTCGGCGCGGTTGCGGACCCAGCCGTCGAGGCCGAGCGAACGTGCCTCGCCGACGAACCAGTCGCGGTAGAAGACGTTCTGGACACGGCCGGTCACGACCAGACGGCGACGGATCATGCGGGTTCCTTCAGATGGCGGATGACGAAGGCGACCCGCTCCGCCACCGGCACGCGAGGCAATTCGACGAGCTCATACCCGCAGGCCGCATAGGTTTCGCGCATGATCGCTTCCGTCCGCTCGGCCAGCGTCGGCGGCTGGCGACGCTCGGCGTCGTGGCGGTAGATGTCGGCCCAGAACGGCGCCAGGAACACGCGCCGGTTGTAGCGATACGCCTCCGCCGCCGCCGCCATGTCGCGAGGAACGGTGAGGCCGGACACGCGCAGGAAGCCGATCACGTCGGGCACGCCCCGGTCGAGCACCACCGCGGCGCCGCGCGCGAGCGCGCCGACATGCGCCGCGATCTCGCCCTCGATCATCAGCCTGGCGAAGGCGCGCTCGTCACCCCAGGGCAACGCGTCGCCCCCGACGGCGATCTGCTCGCGGATGATGCGCCGCCCCACCTCCGGGCTCGTCGCCACCCCCGCCGCGGTGAGCGCGTCGATCAGCGTGGTTTTGCCCGATCCCGGACCACCGGTGACGATGTGGAGGCGATCAGCCGGCATGTCAGATACCGTACCAAACAAGTGGATCTGGAAGCTGTGTCGCGGAAAAATCCACCTGGAGGACGCGGCGATGGGCATGGCCGGATGCTGCTGCGGACGCGTGCAGGATCGGTGTGGCATAACACCAGATGTCCCCGCGAACCGCGCAGCACATCGCCACGCCGCATCGCGCAACCGTGGCATCCACATCCGCTTCAGCGATGCGTCCCAGCCGGTGCGATCCCCGTGCGACAAGCAGCGGAGCATTGTCAGGCGGCACGTCGTCCAAATGGATACGCAACGTCACCATCCCTTCGATCAGCGCGAAGGGCGGTTCCACGTGGGGGATGCCCGCCTTTACCGACCAAGGCGAGAAGCCGTCGATCTCGTGACGAGCCTGAACAGCGATCGTGCGGTCCTGATGCCAGCCGAGCGCCCAATTCGTTGTTGGCGACTTATCAAATAGGATGGCCCGCACCGGCCTTGCCGAGCTGCCTAAGTGGGCGGCAGCGACACTACCGATCGCCGTGTCGTGCTTCAGCAGGGCGGCCAAGCCGGTGATACCGGCTAACCTGATACCTGCCCGGTCTCGCGAACAAGTGGTGAGTACCTGCTCCAGCTTACCCAGCAACGATGCCGCGCGACGATGATGAAGCGCCGCGCCATCTTGATCGTAATTCAGCGTTGGCATCCGCGTGCTGTGACGAAGGCCGGCCTCGCGGATGGAGCGTCGCTGCTCTTGCTCCACCGGCGTGCAGCCTGCGCTGCACGCCTTCCGCGGGCTTACAGCTTCTCCGTCAGTTCCGGCACGACCTTGAACAGATCGCCCACCAGCCCGAGGTCGGCGACCTGGAAGATCGGCGCGTCCTCGTCCTTGTTGATCGCGATGATCGTCTTGGAGTCCTTCATGCCGGCGAGATGCTGGATGGCGCCGGAGATGCCCACCGCGACGTAGATTTCCGGCGCGACGATCTTGCCCGTCTGCCCGACCTGATAATCGTTGGGCGCGTACCCTGCGTCCACCGCCGCGCGGCTGGCACCGACGCCTGCGCCGAGCTTATCGGCGAGCGGATCGATCAACGCGTGGAACTGCTCCGACGAGCCGAGCGCGCGACCGCCGGAGACGATGATCTTGGCGCTGGTCAGCTCGGGACGCGCGTTGGCCGCGATCTCGGAGCCGGCAAAGGTCGACAAACCCTTGTCGCCAGTGGAATCTACCGCCTCGACCGTGCCGCTTCCACCCTCGGCCGCCGCCTTGTCGAAGGCGGTGCCGCGCACGGTGATGACCAGCTTCTTGTCCGACGTCTGCACCGTCGCGATCGCGTTGCCGGCGTAGATCGGCCGGGTGAAGCTGTCCGGCCCCTCGACCGACAGGATGTCGCTGATCTGCATCACGTCGAGCAGCGCGGCGACGCGCGGCGCGATGTTCTTGCCCGTCGTCGTCGCAGGCGCGACGAACGCGTCGTGGTGCCCCATCAGCTCGACGACGAGCGGCGCGACGTTCTCGGCCAGCGCGTGCGCGTAAGCCGCGTCGTCGGCGACGTGGACCTTGCCCACGCCCGCGATCTTCGCCGCCGCCTCGGCGACGCCGCCGACACCCTCGCCCGCGACCAGCAGGTGGACCTCGCCCAGCTTCGCCGCGGCGGTCACCGCGGACAGCGTGGCGTCCTTCACGCTCGAGCCGTCATGCTCGACCCAGACCAGCGTCTTCACTTGGCGATCCCCATGGCTGACAGCTTCATGACCAGTTCGTCGACGTCGGCGACCTTGATGCCGGCCGAGCGCTTGCCCGGCTCGACCACCTTCAGCGTCGTGTGACGCGGGCTGACGTCGACGCCGAAGTCGGCCGCGGTCTTGGTCGCCATCGGCTTCGACTTGGCCTTCATGATGTTGGGCAGCGACGCATAGCGCGGCTCGTTGAGCCGCAGGTCGGTCGTCACGATCGCCGGCAGCTTCAGCGCGTCCGTCTCCAGCCCGCCGTCGACCTCGCGCGTGATCGTCGCAGTACCATCCGCGATCTCGACCTTGGACGCGAACGTCCCCTGCCCCCAGCCGAGCAGCCCGGCGAGCATCTGGCCCGTCTGGTTGTTGTCGTCGTCGATCGCCTGCTTGCCGAGGATCACGACGTCGGGCTTCTCCTCCTCGACGATCTTGGCGAGCAGCTTGGCGACGCCCAGCGGTTCCACCTTGGTCTCGGAGGTGACGAGGATGCCGCGATCGGCGCCCATCGCCAGCGCGGTGCGGATCGTCTCGGCCGCCTTGGGCTCGCCAATCGACACCACGACGATCTCGGTCACGCCGGCGCGCTCCTTCAAGCGGATCGCCTCCTCGACCGCGATCTCGTCGAACGGGTTCATCGACATCTTGACGTTGGCCAGGTCGACGCCCGACCCGTCCGCCTTCACTCTAGGCTTCACGTTGTAGTCAAGCACGCGCTTGACGGGGACCAGCACCTTCATCGGGGCTCCTCTCGAAATGTCGGACGGCCGTTTATGCCCGCCGTGTAAGCCGTCTCACGACCTTTTCGCAAGTGCGGTATGGTCGCGCGCCGGTGCCGTAGCGGCAATGTCATCGCCATAACGAAGAAGGGCCCGGACGTTTCCGTCCGAGCCCTTTCTTGCAACAACTCAACCCCGCATCAGATCCGCGACGAACCATCGGTCAATTCCAGGCGCCGCTCGATCCGGTCGAGACGATCGCTCATGTGATCGATCGCCACCTGCTGCTGCGCATCGGCGGCGGAGAAGTGCGCGAGGTGCTGTACGATCGCCGACTGGCCGCCTTCCAGATTGGCGAGGCGGCCGGTGTGCTCGTTCAACTTCCGCTCGATGCGATCGAGCGTCGCCTGAAAGCGCTTCAAATGCTCCAGCATCAGGTTCTCGACCTCGGCCATGCCTCGCCCTCCGTCGCGGATGTTACGCCGCCTTCTGCACCTCCGCCACGATCTTCTTGGCCGCGTCGCCCAAGTCGTTGGCCGGCACGATGGCGAGGCCGGAGTTGGCGAGGATTTCCTTGCCCTTCTCCACGTTCGTCCCCTCCAGGCGCACCACCAGCGGCACCGACAGGTTCACCTCGCGCGCCGCCGCGACGATGCCGTCGGCGATGATGTCGCAGCGCATGATGCCGCCGAAGATGTTGACCAGAATGCCCTTCACCGCCGGATCGGACAGGATGATCTTGAACGCCGCCGTCACCTTCTCCTTGTTGGCGCCGCCGCCGACGTCGAGGAAGTTGGCCGGGAACATGCCGTTCAGCTTGATGATGTCCATCGTCGCCATGGCGAGGCCGGCGCCGTTGACCATGCAGCCGATGTCGCCGTCGAGCTTGATGTAGGCGAGGTCGTACTTCGACGCCTCCAGCTCCATCGCGTCCTCCTCGGTCTCGTCGCGGAGCGCCGCGAGGTCCTTGTGGCGGAACATGGCGTTGCCGTCGAAGCCGACCTTGGCGTCGAGCACCATCAGCTTGCCGTCATCGGTGACGGCGAGCGGGTTGATCTCGATCTGCTCGGCATCGGTGCCCAGGAACGCGTCGTACAGCTTCGACGCGACGTTGGCGGCCTGCTTGGCGAGATCGCCCGACAGCTCCAGCGCGGCGGCGACGGCGCGGCCGTGGTGGGCCTGGAAGCCGGTGGCGGGATCAATGTCGATCGAGTGGATCTTCTCCGGCGTGTCGTGCGCCACCGTCTCGATGTCCATGCCACCCTCGGTCGAGGCGACCATCGAGATGCGGCCGGTCGCGCGGTTGACGAGCAGCGCCAGGTAGAACTCCTTGGCGATGTCGACGCCGTCGGTCACGTACAGGCGGTTGACCTGCTTGCCCGCGTCGCCCGTCTGGATCGTCACCAGCGTGTTGCCGAGCATGTCGGTCGCCGCCGCGCGGACCTCGTCGGCGGTCTTGGCGAGGCGCACACCGCCCTTGGCGTCCGGCCCCAGTTCCTTGAACTTGCCCTTGCCGCGCCCGCCCGCGTGGATCTGCGCCTTCACGACGTAGAGCGGCCCGGGCAGCTTGCCCGCCGCCTCGACGGCTTCCTCGACCGACAGCGCGGCGAAGCCGGCGGGAACGGGCACGCCGAACTTGGCCAGCAATTCCTTGGCCTGATATTCGTGGATGTTCATGGGGAGCACCTTTTCCGCGAGAGGTTTGCGGCCGCGTAAAGCACAGGGGGCTCCCCGAATCCAGTGCGGCCGGGCCACGGCCTCAGTTCCGCTTCTCGCCCGACGGTTGCGCGAGCGGTGCGGCTCGGCGGAAGAGAATGGCTGCGAAGGCGAAGGCCGCGGCCGGCACGATGTGGAAGGCGATGGTGCCGGGCGCGTAACCGGGTGCCGCGGCCGCGGTCGCGAACACCGCTGCGACAAGCATGGCGACCGCCGCCACGCCCGCGCCACGTTCCAGGGCGACCGCACGAAAACGTCCGATCGCCGCGATCAGCAACGCGACCATGACGATGGCGTAGTAGGCGATATTGGCGGGATCGTCCTCCGCGCCGATGATGCCGACGGCGGCGTTGATCCAGATCAGCGCGAAGCAGGTCAGGGCGAGGATCACGGCACCCTGGCGCTGGGCACGCGAGACCTGCGGGCGGAACGCGAACTCGATGGTGAGGCCGACCGCGCCGATCAGCACCGCCGCGAACGCGAAGTCGGCGGGGGTCCACGCGACCTCGCGGGTGACTTGCATCGCGGCGAGCGGCAACAGGACAAGAAGGCCCGCGATCGACCAGCCGGTCACCCGCCACCAGTTGATCGCCGTCCGTGCCGCGAGCGCTTTCCTGTTCATCGATTTACCTCCATGTCTGAAGTGCTGGAGCGTGCCGGTACGGGCGGTGAAAGCCATGACGGGCGGGTGAGATCGAGATGAAGAACGCATCGGAGGTGTGGCTTTTCGGCGATTTCGCGCTCGCGGCCGACCAGCGCGTGCTGCGTCGCGGCGGCGTGCCGGTGGCGCTCGGTGCCCGCTGCCTCGACGTGCTGATCCTGCTGGTCGCGGAGGCCGGCCGACTGGTCACCAAGGATCGTTTCCTGGCGGAGGTGTGGCGGGGCACGCCGGTGACGGACGAGGCGCTGACGCAGGCCATCAAGACGCTGCGACGCGAATTGGGCGACGATGCCGGCATGCCTCGCTTCATCGAGACGGTGCCGCGCCACGGTTATCGCTTCACCGCGTCGGTGCGGCGCGAACGATCGGCCGTATCGGCCCCGACCGGCGCGCCCTCCTCGTGGCGACGGGTACTGGCGGAGGGCGGCGCGGGCACGCTCGGCGCCACCGTCGCGGGCGTGGTCGGCGGGATCGTGTTCGGCGCGGTCGGGGCATCGCAGAACCCCGGGGGATCGGCGGGCGCGTCGATCTTCCTGGTGCTCTGTTGGCTGACGATCGTCACCGCCATGGTGGGCGGGGCCGGCGTCAGCATCGGCATCGCGACCGCCGGACTGGCCCGGTCACCGGTGTGGCGCGTCGCGGGCGGGGCGATTGGGGGACTGGTGGTGGGGGCCGTGGTCAAGGTCGTCGGCCTCGACGCCTTTCACCTGCTGCTCGGCCGATCGCCCGGCGGCATTGCGGGAGGTGGCGAGGGGCTGCTGCTGGGGATGGGCGTCGGTCTGGGTAGCTGGGGAGCCGCGGCGCGGACGGGGGCGATGTCGTGGCAGCTCGGCCGCGTCGCGCTGTGCGGTGCGGCAGGCGGGATCGCGGTCGCAGCCATTGGCGGCCGCCTGATGGCCGGCAGCCTCGGGGCACTGGCGCAGGCGTTTCCGGCATCGCGTCTCGGCATCACACCGTTCGCGGCGCTCTCGATCGGAGGCGAGGGATGGGTCGCCGGCCTGGCCGTGGCCGGGCTGGAGGGGGCGCTGTTCGCGACCGGCATCGTCGGCGCGCTGATCCTCCATGCCTGCCGCACGGGCCAGACATAGCGGCGCAGCGGGCATATCATCGCGCCCTGGTAGTGGCCGCTGTCCTACAACGCCCCACCCGACTATAATGGTCGACCGGATCGACTCCGCTCTTTCTCATCGCCGCATGAATGGAAACGATCGGGCGTTCGCGTTTCCGTCTGGGGGTCAATCGAGTCAAGCGAATGGTCGTTGCGCTGCGTGCCAAACGAACATCACCGAACGATCAGCCGATCAGCCGTGCGAGGAGACGCCGGCGGCAAAGCCGCCGTCGAACGGGCTCGCTCTGCGACCCGCCGGCCGGGCCGGGCGCTGCGCCGATGGCGCACCGGCACGGGCGTGGCCGCGCCTGCGCTCCGGCGATCAGTCGAACAGCGAGCTGACGCTGGTCTCGTCGGCGATGCGCTTGATCGCCTCGCCCAGCAGCGGCGCGATCGGCAGGTGGCGGATCTTGCTCGTGGTACCGATCGCCTCGTGGTTGCCGATCGAATCGGTGATGACCAGCTCGCGCAGCGCCGACCCGTCGACCCGCGCCACCGCGCCGCCCGACAGCACGCCGTGGGTGACGTAGGCGACGACGTCCTCCGCCCCCGCCTCGCGCAGCGCGGCGGCCGCGTTGCACAGCGTGCCCGCCGAATCGACGATATCGTCGATCAGCACGCAGAAGCGGCCTTCCACGTCGCCGATGATGTTCATCACCTCCGACTCGCCCGCCCGCTCGCGCCGCTTGTCGACGATCGCCAGCGGCGCGTTGTCGAGCCGCTTGGACAGCGCCCGCGCGCGCACCACGCCGCCGACGTCGGGCGACACCACCGTCAGGTTGCGCGCCTTGAAGCGCGCGCGGATGTCCGCCGACATCACCGGCGCGGCGTAGAGATTGTCGGTGGGGATGTCGAAGAAGCCCTGGATCTGCCCGGCGTGCAGGTCCACCGACAGCACCCGGTCGGCGCCCGCCACGGTGATGAGGTTGGCGACCAGCTTGGCCGAGATCGGCGTGCGCGGCCCCGGCTTCCGGTCCTGCCGGGCGTACCCCATGTACGGCACCACCGCGGTGATCCGCTTCGCCGACGCGCGCTTCAGCGCGTCGATGATGATGAGCAGTTCCATCAGATTGTCGTTGGCCGGAAAGCCCGTGGACTGGAGCACGAACACGTCCTCGCCGCGCACGTTCTCCATGATCTCGACGAAGATCTCCTCGTCGGCGAAGCGGCGGACCAGCGCGTCGGTCAGCGGCAGCTCGCAATAAGCGGCGATCGCGCGGGCGAGCGGCAGGTTCGAGTTGCCGGTGATGAGCTTCATGGTGGACACTCCCCTTTGCCGGGCGCCTTAATCGCCGCGCCTGGGAAGCGGAAGAGGGTTGGCCGTCCCTTCGCGCCTCGCCTAGGGACGACGGCATGACCCCTCCTCCCGCGACCGTCACCCGTTTCGCCCCCTCGCCCACCGGCAATCTCCACGTCGGCAACATCCGCACCGCGCTCCACAACAGCCTGTGGGCGGAGAAGCACGGCGGCCGCTTCCTGCTGCGCATCGACGACACCGACGCCGCCCGCAGCGAGGAGCGGTTCGTCGACGCGATCCGCGCCGATCTCGCCTGGCTCGGCCTGTCGCCGGACGCGGAGGTGCGCCAGTCCGAACGGTTCGCGCTCTATCAGGCCCGCTTCGACGCGCTGGTCGCCACGGGGCGCATCTACCCGGCCTATGAGAGCGCGCAGGAGCTCGACCTCAAGCGCAAGATCCAGCTCGGCCGCGGCCTGCCCCCCGTCTACGACCGCGCCGCGCTCGCCCTGTCGGACGCGGATCGCGCGCGGCTGGCGGCGGACGGCGTCGCCCCGCACTGGCGCTTCCGCCTCGACCATGCGTCGCCGATCGAGTGGGACGACCGCGTCCGCGGGCCCCAGCGGTTCGACCCGGCGACGATGAGCGACCCCGTCGTCCGCCGCGCCGACGGCTCGTGGCTCTACATGCTCCCGTCCGCGATCGACGACGTGGAGATGGGGGTGACGGACGTGGTGCGCGGCGAGGACCATGTGTCCAATACCGCACTCCAGCTTCAGATGTTCGAGGCGATGGGCGCCGCCCCGCCGCGCTTCGCCCACGCCGCGCTGCTGACGGGGGCGGAGGGCAAGCTGTCGAAACGGCTCGGCTCGCTCGGCGTCGATCATTTCCGCGAACAAGGGATCGAGCCGCAGGCCGTCGTCGCCCTGCTCGCGCGGCTGGGCACCAGCGACCCGGTCGAACCCTTCGCGACGCGCGCGCCGCTGGTCGAGGGGTTCGACTTCGCCCGCTTCGGCCGCGCCCCCGCCCGCTTCGACGAGGGCGAGCTGGCACAGTTGTCGGCGCGGATCGTCCACCAGCTGCCCTTCGACCGGGTCGCCGACCGCCTGCCCGCGGGCATGGGCGCCGCCGAGTGGGACGCCGTCCGCCCCAACCTCACCCGCGTCGCCGAGGCAGCCGACTGGTGGCAGGTGATCGAGGGCCCGATCGAGGCCCCCGCCGCCGCCGACGACCGCGACTTCCTGATCCAGGCCGCCGACGAGGCCGGGAGAATCAACTGGATCGCCGACCCCTGGCACGTCCTCACCGGCGCCCTGAAACAGGCGACCGGGCGCAAGGGCAAGCCGCTGTTCCTGCCGCTGCGCCGAGCCCTTACCGGCCTCGACCACGGCCCCGACATGGCGCAGCTCCTGCCGCTGATCGGGCGCGAGCGCGCCGTCGCCCGCCTGCGCCGCGCTGCGGAAGCGTAGCAAGACCGGTTCACGCGGAGACGCGGAGAAGAACAACCGCCAGTCTGCGATCACATCCTTCAAAGATGACAAGTCGGGGGAGAGCCCCGTTCTGCCGTCAGGCGACCAACCGTGCCGCACGAAAGACGACTTGCACCCTAAATGCAATGTTGTAACATCAACAATGCGACCGGCCGACTCGCACCTAGCTCAGGAGACGCGAAGGAGAAGACGGATGTACGCGGATCGTTTCACCGGCCGGTCCCGGTTCCATCCCGCCGGCCTCGTCGCCGCGATCGGGATCAACGCGGCGGTCGTCGCGGCGCTGATGCTCGCCGCGCCGCACATGGGCATCGGCGACCCGCCCGAAGGCTCGATCGAGATCTACCAGGTTCCGCCCGACCGGCCCCCGCCCGAACCGCAGCCGCTCCCCAAGAAGGCGCAATCCACCGCCCCCGCGGCCGAGCGGATCGAGACGGTGACGCCGCTCGTCGACACCCTCCCCAGCACGGACCGCCCGGTTGGGCTCGACCCGCTGCCCTTCCCCACCCTCGACCTCGGCGGCGGCAGCGCCGCAGGCACCGGCACCGCTCCGGCCGACCCACCCGCCCCCGCGCCGGTCATCGTCGGCCCCAGCGTCGACCCGCGCTACGCCGGCGACCTCCAGCCCTCCTACCCGCCCAGCGAGCAGCGACTCGGCCGTGACGGGCGCGTCACGGTGCGCGTCCTGGTCGGCTCCGACGGCCGCGTCCGTCAGGTCGAGCGGGTGTCGGCGACCAGCGACGCCTTCTTCGCCGTCACGCAGGCGCAGGCGCTCCGCCGCTGGCGCTTCCGGCCCGGCACCCGCGACGGCGTCGCGCAGGAGGCCTGGCGGACGATAACGGTGACGTTCACGCTGGAGGACTGACGACTAGGCGGGAATGACGGACGGGCGGGGCTGGCGACGGCCGCCCCGCGCGCCTATCTTGGCCACCATGCGTTTCTTCTCCCGCATGTCGCCGGTGCGCGCCTACAAGGACCTGCGCCTGTTCCTCGCCACGCGCGAGAAATACGAGTTCGGCTTCCTCACCGCGGCGATGGCGATCACCGGCTTCGTGATCTACGCCTTCTACAAGGACTCGACCGTCGCCGTGCCGTACAAACGCGACATCATCTATGTCGAGCAGTGGACCGCCGACCGCACCGACGCGCAGATCCGCGCGCAGCAGGCGATCGACGGCCCGATCAAGGCCAAGGCACTCGCCGAGCAGAAGGCCAAGCAGGAGCGTCGGCAAGCCGAGTTCAAGCAACTCGACGATCAGCTGACCAAGTGGGGCTTCTGACCGACGACCGGCTGATGCGCGCGGCGCTCGCCCTTGCCGGGCGGACGCGCGGGCGGACGACCCCCAATCCCAATGTCGGCTGCGTGATCGTGCGGGGTGGCCGGATCGTGGGCCGCGGTTGGACTCAGCCGGGCGGGCGACCCCATGCCGAGGCGATGGCGCTCGCCCAGGCCGGGGCGGAGTCGCGCGGCGCGACTTGTGTCGTCACGCTCGAACCCTGCGCTCACGCATCGCCGCGCGGCCCGGCATGCAGCGATCTGCTGGTCGCCGCGGGGGTCGCGCGCGTCGTGATCGCGCTTCAGGACCCCGATCCGCGCACCGCCAGCCGCGGCATCGCCCGCCTGCGCGCCGCCGGGATCGCGGTGACCGTCGGTGTCGAGGCGGCCG
Organism: Sphingomonas rubra; assembly: GCF_900115745.1. GTDB lineage: Bacteria > Pseudomonadota > Alphaproteobacteria > Sphingomonadales > Sphingomonadaceae > Sphingomonas > Sphingomonas rubra. Next base: position 154,202 of record NZ_FOXP01000003.1, read on the forward strand.
CCGCGACGGCGTCGATGGCCGGCTTTCTCACCCGTCGCGCCCATCGCCGTCCCTTCGTGACGCTGAAGCTCGCCACCTCGCTGGACGGCTGCATCGCCCGTGCGGACGGTGAGAGCCGCTGGATCACCGGTCCCGCGGCCCGCGCCCACGCGCATGGGGAACGTGCCCGGCACGAGGCGATCTTGGTCGGACGGGGCACGTGGGAAACCGACGCGCCGAGCCTCGACGTACGGCTGCCGGGACTGGAGGGTCGCTCGCCGACGCGGGTGGTGCTCTCCGGTCGCCCCCACACTTCCGGTGCCGAAGCGTCTCCCTCCCTCTCGGCGCAGCCGGGTGCGATGGGCGATCCCATCTGGATCAACTCCCCCACCGCCATCGCCACCCTTCCCGCCGACCATTTATTGGTCGAAGGCGGTGCCGCCACCGCCGCCGCCTTTCTGCGCGCCGAACTGGTCGACCGCCTGCTCCTCTACCGCGCGCCGATCCTGATCGGCGGCGGCCTGCCCGCGCTCGGCGACGTCGGTCTCGGCCGCCTCGCCGACGCGCACGGCCGCTGGCGGCTCGCCGACGCCCGCCAGCTTGGCAGCGACCGGCTGGAGGTTTACGAGCGCCAGCCATGTTCACCGGCATCATCACCGACATCGGCACCGTAGAGCGCGTCGAGCAGCGCGGCGACGCGCGCGTCACGATCGCCACCGCCTTCGACGTCGCAACCGTCGACCTCGGCGCCTCGATCGCCTGCTCGGGCGTCTGCCTCACCGTGGTCGACAAGGCGCCCGGCCGCTTCACGGTCGATGTGTCGGCGGAGACGATCAGCCGCACCGCCGATCAGTGGCGGGATGGCGCCCGACTGAACCTGGAACGCGCGATGAAGCTCGGTGAGGAGCTAGGCGGCCACATCGTCACCGGTCACGTCGACGGCGTCGGCACGATCGTGTCGGTGACGCCCGAGGGCGACTCGCGCCGCGTCGCGATCCGCATGCCCGCCGATCTCGCGCCGTACCTCGCACCCAAAGGATCGGTGACGATCGACGGCGTGTCGCTGACCGTCAACACGGTGGACGACGATACCGACGGCACCGTGATCGGCCTCAACATCATCCCCCACACCGCCGGCGCGACCACGCTCGGCGGGCTCGCCGCCGGCGCGGCGGTGAACGTCGAGATCGACGTGCTCGCGCGCTATCTGCGGCGCATGGAGACCTATCGTGGCCAGTAACCCCGCGCTCGCCCGGCTCAAGCACGGCTTCCTCTCCGCGCCCGAGGAGATCATCGACGAGGCGCGCAACGGGCGCATGTTCATCCTGGTCGACGACGAGGACCGGGAGAATGAGGGCGACCTCGTCATCCCCGCGCAGATGGCGACGCCCGACGCGATCAACTTCATGGCCCGCCACGGCCGCGGCCTAATCTGCCTGGCGATGGAGAAGGCGCGCGTCGACGAGCTCGGCCTCGACCTGATGAGCCGCCACAACGGTACCCGGCACGAGACCGCCTTCACCGTCTCGATCGAGGCGCGCGAGGGCGTCACCACCGGCATCTCCGCCGCCGACCGCGCGCGCACCGTCGCCGTCGCGATCGACGCCGGCAAGGGCGCGAGCGAGATCGTCACCCCCGGCCACGTCTTCCCGCTGGTCGCGCGCGACGGCGGCGTGCTCGTGCGCGCCGGCCATACCGAGGCGGCGGTGGACGTGTCGCGGCTCGCCGGGCTCAACCCCTCCGGCGTGATCTGCGAGATCATGAACGAGGACGGCACCATGGCGCGGATGGACGACCTCGTCGCCTTTGCGCAACTCCACGGCCTCAAGATCGGCACGATCCGCGACCTGATCGCCTATCGCCGCCGCCACGATCACCTGGTCGAGCTCGTCTCCGAGGCGCGCTTCGCCAGCCGCTGGGGCGGCGAGTGGACCGCGCGCGCCTATCGCAACAAGGCGACCGGCTCCGAACAGATGGCGCTGGTCAAGGGGCAGATCGACCCGGCCAGGCCGGCGCTCGTCCGCATGCATGCGCTGTCCGCGCTGCCCGACATCTTCGGCGAGGCGTCGACGCGCGGCAGCCTGCTCGCCCGCTCGATGGAGATCATCGCCGAGGAGGGCGCGGGCGTCATCGTCGTCATCAACCGCCCGCGGGCCGACGCCTTCACCACCGCGGTACGGCTGGCCGCCGGCGAGCAGGTCGAGCTGCCGATGGAGGAACTGCGCGACTACGGCGTCGGCGCGATGATCCTCGCCGAACTCGGCGTCCACGACATGATCCTGCTCACCAACACCCACCACACGCTGGTCGGCCTCGACGGCTACGGCTTGTCCATCGTCGGCGAGCGGACAATCGCAGAATAGCTCGTTTCCGTCATGCCGGGCAGGTCCCGGCATCCGGGGCCGCGAACGTGGCGCTGCTTGACCCCGGACCCCGGGACGGGGCCGGGGTGACGTCTATCCAACCCTGCCGGAGAGAGACATGGCCAATATCCTGATCGTCGAGGCGCGCTTCTACGACCACCTCAATGACCTGCTGCTGCAGGGCGCCCGCGCCGCGATCGAGGCGGCGGGGCACACCCACGAGACCGTCACCGTTCCAGGCGCCCTCGAGATCCCCGGTGCGGTGGCGCTGGCGGCCGAGCGCTACGACGCCTTTGTCGGCTTGGGCGTCGTGATCCGCGGCGAAACCTATCATTTCGAGATCGTCGCCGGCGAGAGTGCGCGCGGGCTGATGGCGCTGTCGATGGACGGCCTCGCCATCGGCAACGGCATCCTGACGGTTGAGAACGAGGCCCAGGCCCTCACCCGCGCCCGCCCGACGGAGAAGGACAAGGGCGGCGAGGCGGCCAAGGCCGCGCTCGCCATGCTCGACCTGCGCGAGCGTCTGGGCGGCTGACCCTCGCATGTCCGTCATGCCGGGCTCGTCCCGGCATCCAGGGTCACCGACGAGGCGCTGCTTGGCCCTAGACCCCGGGACTAGCCCGGGGTGACGGAGGGGGCTTACGCCGCTACCTGCTCCAGCGCCGGATAATCGACATATCCCTCCGGCCCCTGGCTGTACCAAGTCCGCATGTCGTCCTTGTTGAGCGGCGCGCCGCGTTCCAGCCGCGCCGGCAGATCGGGGTTGGCCAGGAACGTCCGCCCGAAGCTGATCGCGTCGGCCACACCCTTGTCCAGTTCCGCCTGCGCCTCCTCCGCGGTGAAGTAATCGGAATTGAGCACCAGCGGCGGCGTGAACACCTCGCGGATCTGCGGGCTGAGCTTGGGCACGTCGGTCTTGCCGAAGGTGCCGTCCGGGCCCGGCTCCCGCAATTCAAGGAACGCGACACCGATGTCGGACAGCGCCTTCGCGGCCGGCACGAACACCGACGCGGGATCGCTGTCGTCCACTCCCTGGCTATCGCCGTTGGGCGACAACCGCACCGACGTCCGATCCGCCCCCGCGATCGAGGCGACCCGCTCCGCCACCTCGCGCAACAGGCGGATGCGATTCTCGGGCGATCCGCCGTAGCGGTCATCGCGGAAATTGGCGTTGTCGCGCAGGAATTGGTCGATCAGATAGCCGTTCGCCGCGTGCACCTGCACCCCGTCGAACCCGGCGGCGAGCGCGTTGCGTGTCGCCCGCTCGTAATCGTCGAGCAGCGCCGGGATCTCGTCGGTGGTCAGCGGTCGCGCCACTTCGAAATCCTTCTTGCCGTCATAGGTATGCGCCTGGCCCTTGGTGGCCGTCGCCGAGGACGACACCGGCTGCGCCTCGTACACGCTGGAATGACCCTGCCGGCCCATGTGCCACAACTGCGCGACGATGCGCCCACCGGCGTCGTGCACCGCCTTCGTCACCGGCGCCCACGCCTCGACCTGCTCGTCCGACCACAGGCCGGGCGCATAGGGCCAGCCGAGCCCGCCGCGGCTGATCCCCGTCGCCTCGGAGATGATGAGACCGGCGCTCGCGCGCTGCGCGTAATATTCCGCCATGATCGGCTGCGGCACCGCCTGCCGGTCGGCGCGACCGCGGGTCAGCGGCGCCATCAGCACGCGGTTGGGCGCGCGGATCGCGCCAAGGTCGATGGGGTCGAAGAGGCTGGGCATCGTGGCTCCTGTCGGATGGTACGGCAGCACTGAACTGTCGGAAGCGCAGATAGGTGCTAGGGGGCCGCATGCAGCCCGCCGCGTCCCCAAGAAAAACTCCGTCGCCGCCAAGCGAGCGCACCGGCGTCGCCTTCGCCGCGCTGATCGTCGCCAACGTCGCGCTGGCGTTCGGGCCGCTGTTCGTGCGTCTCGCCGATACCGGTCCGGTCGCCGCGGGCTTCTGGCGGATCACCCTCGCCGCGCCGATGCTGTGCGCGCTGGCGCTCGCCGCGGGCGCGCGGCCGGCGCGGCTGTCGACGGGATTGTGGGCGACGCTGGCGTTCGCCGGCATCGCCTTCGCCGTCGATCTCGGCAGCTGGCATCTCGGCATCCTGCGCACGACACTCGCCAACGCGACGCTGTTCGGCAATTGCGCGACGCTGATCTTCCCGATCTACGGCTTTCTCGTCGCGCGCGCCTGGCCGACGCGGACGCAAGGCGGCGCGCTGCTGCTGGCGGCGCTCGGCGCGGGGCTGCTGATGGGCCGATCGTACCAGCTCGATCCCCGCCATCTCGTCGGCGACCTGCTCTGCCTCGCCGCGGGCATCCTCTACACCGTCTACTTCATCGCCATGGCGCGCGCCCGCGCCGTCATGGCGCCGCTGTCGTCGCTGGCACTGTCGAGCGTCGCCAGCATTCTGCCGCTGCTCGCCTTCGCCTGGATGCTGGGCGAGCGGATCGTGCCGACCAACTGGACGCCGCTGATCGGCGTCGCGCTCGTCGCACAGGTGCTGGGGCAGGGCTGCATGATCTACGCGCTGGGGAAGTTGACGCCGCTGGTGATCGGCATCGCGCTACTGATCCAGCCGGTGGTGGCAGGCGCGATCGGCTGGATCATGTACGACGAGCGGCTGGGCGCGCCCGACCTGGTCGGCGTCGCCATGGTGGCGGTCGCGCTCGTCCTCGTCCGCCGCAATCCCACCGTTGCGCCGGCCGCCCCGCGGCCTCATCTGGACACGTGAGGAGCCTGTCATGACCGACCCCGCCGACCTGACCCTGGACGAGGTGCGCGAGACGCTCGCCCCGATCATCGCCGCCAACGCCGCCTTCGACGGCTGGAGCGACGAAGCGCTCGACCTGGCGGCGGAGGGCGCCGGCATCGACCGCGACGTCGCCCGCCTCGCCTTCGACGGCGGCGCGGTGGCGATGATCGACGCCTGGTTCGCGCACATCGACACCCGGATGGTCGAGGCGATCCCCGCCGACCGCCTGTCGGCGATGAAGATCCGGGAGCGTATCTCGGCGCTCGTCCAGGCCCGGCTCGACGCGATGCTCCCCGACCGCGAGGCGCTGCGCCGCGCCCGCGCGATCCTCGCTTTGCCGCAGAATCTGGGGCTCGCCGCCAAGCTCGGCTGGCGCAGCGTCGACCGCATCTGGCGCCGCGCCGGCGACACCGCCGTCGACTATAACCACTATACCAAGCGCGCCATGCTGCTCGCCGTCTACACCGCCACTGCGACCGTCTTCCTCGATGACGAGAGCGAGGGGCTGGCCGACACCCGTGGCTTCCTGTCGCGCCGCATCGACGGCATCATGCGTTTCGAGAAGGCCAAGGCCGGGTTCCTCAAGCGTACCGAACACCGGCCCAGCCTCTCCCGCTTCGTCGGCCGCCTCCGCTACCCGGCGGTATGATCGATACAAGATGTGCCCGTCATGCCGGGCTCGTCCCGGCATCCAGATTTACGGAAGATATCGCTGCTTGGCTCTGGATGCCGGGACAAGCCCGGCATGACGGGGTGATGGTAATTTCCTGTGATTGCACCCTGCCGCCCATAATTGATAATCAGTCGCAGCACCGCTATATGCCCGCCATGGCGACGATCATCGACAATCTCGCGACCTTCCCGCGCCAGACCCGCGCCACCGTGGCGACGATCGACTGGGCACGCCTCGCGGTGCCCGAGGCGCGTCGCCTGCGCGAACTCGGCTTCGACGAGGGTGCCGACGTGGAGGTGCTGCACCGCGCTCGCTTCGGCACCGGCCCGGTCGCCTGCCGTATCGGTCGCATGACGGTGGCACTGCGGCGCACCGTCGCCGCCGCGATCTCCGTTTCCAAGCGCTGACGATGCACGCAGCGCCCTTGGTGGCGCTCGTCGGCAATCCCAATGCCGGCAAGAGCGCGCTGTTCAACGCGCTGACCGGTGCCCGGCAGAAGGTCGGCAACTATCCCGGCGTTACGGTGGAACGTCACTCCGGCCGCCTCGCACTGGACGACGGCCGCCCCGTCGAGCTGGTCGACCTGCCCGGCACCTACAGCCTCGACCCCGCCTCCGCCGACGAGCGCGTCACCCGCGACGTCGTCACCGGCCGGGGCAAGTTCGAGCGCGCGCCCGACGCGCTGGTGGTGGTGGTCGACGCCGCCAATCTGGACAACCATCTCCGCTTCGCGCTCCAGCTGATCGCACTCGGCCGCCCCGTCGTCGTCGCGCTCAACATGGTCGATCTGGCGGAGCGCGACGGTCTGACGCTCGATCCCGCAATCCTCTCGCGCGAACTCGGCGTCCCCGTCGTCCCGACGGTGGCGGTCCGCAAGCGCGGCCTCGACGACCTCCGCGCCGCGCTCACCGATCTGGTCGGCCGCCACGCCGTCACCGCGCCGGCCGAGGTGGAAGAGGACATGGTCGTCCTCCAGCGCCGGGCCCGCACCATCGCGCAACGAGCGGTGGTGAACGAGACGCCCGGCCGCCGCTGGGGCCACGCGCTCGACGCGGTGGCGCTCCACCCGTTGTTCGGCCCGCTCCTGCTGCTCGCATTGCTGTTCGTCATGTTCCAGGCGGTCTTCGCCTGGTCGGAAGCACCGATCGGCTGGATCGAGGAAGGCTTCACCGCGCTGGAGGCGTTCGTCAGCGGCCTGCTGCCCGACGGCTTCTTCCGCTCGCTCATCACCGACGGGCTGATCGCCGGGGTCGGCGCGGTGATCGTGTTCCTGCCGCAAATCCTGATCCTGTTCCTCTTCATCCTGGTGCTGGAGGCGTCGGGCTACATGGTCCGCGCCGCCTTTCTGATGGACCGGATGATGGCGCGCGTCGGCCTGTCCGGCCGTGCCTTCATCCCGCTGCTGTCGAGCTTCGCCTGCGCCGTCCCCGGCATCATGGCGACGCGCACGATCGACGACGAGAAGGACCGGCTGACCACCATCCTGATCGCGCCGCTGATGACCTGCTCGGCGCGGCTGCCCGTCTACACCATCATCATCGGCGCCTTCATTCCCGACCGTACCGTCGGCGGCTGGGTCGGCTTGCAGGGGCTGGTGCTGTTCGGCCTTTACGTGCTCGGCATCCTCGGCGCCTTCGTCGCCGCGCTGGCGCTCCGCCGCACGGTGACCAAGGGCGCCTCGTCGGGCTTCATGATGGAGATGCCCAAATACCAGTGGCCGCAATGGCGCGACGTGACGCTCGGCCTGTGGAGCCGCGTCGAGATCTTCCTGAAGCGCGCCGGCACCACCATCGCGCTGACCACGGTGATCCTATGGGCGCTGCTCTCCTATCCCAAGCCGCCCGAGGGCAGCCCGGTCAGCCAGGTCGATTACTCGGTCGCCGGCCGCATCGCCAACGGTCTGGAGGTGATCGTCCGTCCGATCGGCTTCAACCGCGACATTACGCTCGCGCTGATCCCGGCAATGGCCGCGCGCGAGGTGGCGGTGGCGGCGATCGGCACCGTCTACGCGATCGACGATCCCGAAGCGGAGGGCGGCCAGAAGGCGATCACCGAGAATCTGCGCGACCGCTGGAGCCTGCCCACCGCACTCGCCTTCCTGATGTGGTTCGTCTTCGCGCCGCAATGCATCTCGACGATCGCGGTGACCCGCCGCGAGACCAACGGGTGGAAGTGGCCCGCCTTCATGGTTGGCTATTTGTTCGCCGCCGCGTACATCATGGCCGGCATCACATACTGGCTCGCGGTCGCGCTGGGCCTCTAGCGGAGTTCTCCCATGGCGGGCAGCGTCAACAAGGTCATTCTCGTCGGCAATCTGGGGCGCGACCCGGAGAGCCGCAGCTTTCAGAACGGCGGCAAGGTCGTCAACCTCCGCATCGCCACCTCCGAATCGTGGAAGGACAAGTCGTCCGGAGAGCGGAAGGAAAAGACCGAATGGCATTCGGTGGCGATCTTCAACGAAGGTCTGGCCAACGTCGCCGAGCGGTTCCTGCGCAAGGGATCGAAGGTCTATATCGAGGGTGCGCTGCAGACCCGCAAATGGCAGGACCAGCAGGGGCAGGACAAATATTCCACCGAGATCGTGCTCCAGGGCTTCAACAGCGTCCTGACCATGCTCGACGGGCCCGGCGGTGGCCAGGGTGGCGGCGGCGGTGGTGGCCAGCGCGGCGGCAGTGACGACTGGGCCGGCGGCGGCGGCGGCAACGATTTCGGCGGTGGCAGCGGCGGCGGTTATGGCGGCGGTCGCGGCGGATCGTCCGGCGGCGGCAACAAGGGCGGCTTCGGCCAGGGCGGCGGCTTCGCCGACGACCTCGACGACGACGTGCCGTTCTGATCGACCTCACCAACTTGGATCAACCAGTCCCCTCGGTCGTTCACCCGTCTATGCGTATCCTGTCCCGGTACGACGCCCAGCATCTCCGCGATGCCGGCGCGCTCGACGACCTGACCTCTTTTGCGGCGCGGCTGTGCGATACACCGGTGTCGCTCGTCACGCTGCTCGAAGAAGAAGACCAGCATTTCATCGGCCGCACCGGCACCGACCTGCGGGGCACGCCCGCGGGGATCGCCTTCTGCGCGCACGCGGTCGCGGCCAACAGCTATGTCGAGGTCGGCGACATGACGGCGGACCCGCGTTTCGCGGACAATCCGCTCGTCACGGGTGATCCCCACGCGCGCTTCTACGCCGGCATGCCCATGGTGGCGGACGATGGCAGCGCCATCGGCACCTTCTGCGTGATCGACATGGTGCCGCGCCCCGGCCTCACCGATCTCCAGCGCAACGGGCTGGCGGTGCTCGCCCGTGCCGCAATGGCCCGGCTCGACGATCGGCGGGTCGCGCGCGAGCAAGGCATGGCCAGCGCGCGGAACGCCCGCGCGCTGGAAGATAGCGAGCGCCGCTTCCAGACGCTCGCCGACACCATGCCGCAGATGGTCTGGTCGACGCTACCGGACGGTTTCCACGATTACTACAACGCACGCTGGTACGAGTTCACCGGCGTCCCCGCGGGCACCACCGATGGCGCGGGCTGGAACGACATGTTCCATGCGGAGGATCAGGAGCGGGCCTGGGGTGTCTGGCGCCACAGTCTGGAAACCGGCGAACCTTACCAGATCGAGTATCGCCTGCGCCATTTCGACGGCACCTATCGCTGGGTGCTCGGCCGCGCCCTACCCATCCGCGACGAGAGCGGTGCGATCACGCGCTGGTTCGGCACCTGCACCGACATCCACGCGCAGAAGCTCGCGCTGGAAGAGCGCGAGATCATCAGCCAGGAACTGAGCCACCGCATCAAGAACATCTTCGCGGTGGTCGCCGGCCTGATCCAATTCGCCGCGCGCGCCCGGCCGGAATTCGCCCCCGCCGCGACCGATCTGCGCCAGCGCATCACCGCGCTCGGCCGCGCGCACGACTTCGTCCGGCCGCACAGCGCCCAGTCGCGTCCCTCCGCGCAGCAGGACTCGCTTACCGGCCTGCTCGCCGACCTGTTCGAACCTTATCAGCAGCCCGACCGCGACCGCATCCGCGTGCAGGGCACCGACGTGCTGATCGACGACCGATCGGCCACGCCGCTGTCGCTGCTCTTTCACGAGCTTGCCACCAATGCGACGAAATACGGTGCGCTGTCGACCGAACTCGGTGAGGCGAGCGTGTCGATCGACCAGGCCGATGGACGCGTCATCCTGCGCTGGGTGGAACAGGGGGGACCCCGCGTCGTCGCACCTGCGGATGCAGCGAATGGGTTCGGCAGTCAGCTGATCGAGTTGAGTGCGGTGCGACAGCTCGGCGGCACCATCGCGCGCGACTGGGCGGAGAGCGGCGTCACCGTCACCATCGACGTGCCGTCGACCGCGTTCAGCCGCTCCTGATCGTCAGGCCGCGGCGGCCGGCCGCTCGAACGGCACGACCTCGGCATTGGCCGGCGCGTCCGTCTGCGTAGCGATCGCCGCGGCGGCCAGGATCGCCGCCTCGCTGAACGGCTTGCGCACGTAACCGAGCGCGCCGTTGCCGTCGCCGATCTGCGTGGGATTGGCGGTGACGAACACTACCTTGATACCGTGATCCGCGGCAATGCGACGCGCAATATCGGGCCCGGTCGGCCCGTCACGCAGGTTGACGTCGACGAAGGCGAAGCCACAATCGGGCGCAGCTTCCAATGCACTCGCGCGATCGGCCGCGATCGCCGCCACATGGTAGCCGGCGTCGATCAGAATGCGCTCCAGGTCGAGCGCCACGAAAATCTCGTCCTCAACGATCAGGGCCGTCTTGCTCATCGGTCCACTCACAACATGAGCGCTGACAACATCCGAAGTGGTCCTTTGTTCCACGTGGATCATCGTTTCCGCAGCAGGAACACCGCGTGCTCCGCCAGCAGGTTCGCGCCCCCTGCCCCGCGCCGACGTCCGCCGCCTAAGAACCACGCCCCTTCCACCACCAGGCCGCGCTCGCCCACGAAGGCACGGAAATCGCCGATGGTGACGTGATGGATGTTGGGCGTGTCGTACCACTGCTCCGGCAGCAATTCCGTCACCGGCATCCGCCCTCCCCACAGCAACGACAGCCGCACCCGCCAGTGGGCGAAGTTGGGGAAGGACACGAAGGCGAGACGGCCGATCCGCAGCATCTCATCCAGCACCAGATGCGGGCCTCGCGTCGTCTGCAACGTCTGGCTGAGGATCGCGTAATCGAAACTGCCGTCGGGGTATCCTCCAAGGTCGATATCCGCGTCGCCCTGCACGACCGGCAATCCCCGTGCCACCGCCGCCGCGACGTTTGCCGCGTCCAGCTCCAGCCCGCGCGCATCGACCTTCGACCGGCTGCGCAACGCGGCCATCAGCGCTCCGTCGCCACAACCGATGTCCAGCACCCGCGTGCCCGGCACCACATGCTCGGCGATCAGCGCCAGGTCGGGCCGCAGCATCATGCGCCGCCTCGCAGGAAACCGTCGACCACCCGGTTCATCGCCGGACTCTCGAGCAGGAAGGCATCGTGCCCATAGGGACTGGACAACTCGACGAAGCTCGCCGGGCAACCCGCGGCATTGAGCGCGTGGACGATGTGGCGCGACTCCACGGTCGGGTACAGCCAGTCGCTGTCGAAGCTGACCAAGCAGAACCGCGCCGCCGTCGGCCGGAACGCCGCCGCCAGCGTGCCGCCATGCTCCTCCGCCAGGTCGAAGTAATCCATCGCGCGCGTGATATAGAGGTAGGAGTTGGCGTCGAAGCGATCGACGAAGCTCAGCCCCTGGTGCCGCAGGTAACTCTCCACCTGGAAATCGGCGTCGAATCCGAACCCCTTCGCCTCGCGCCCCTGCAATTTGCGCCCGAACTTCTCGGTCAGGCCGATCTCCGACAGGTAGGTGATGTGTGCCGCCATCCGCGCCACCGCCAGCCCTGCCGCGGGTGGCTCGTCGGCGGGATAGTCGCCGCCTCGCCAGCGCGGGTCCGCCATGATCGCCTGCCGTCCGACTTCGTGAAAAGCGATGTTCTGCGCCGTGTGCCGCGCGGTGGAGGCGATCACCACCGCCGCGCGTACCCGGTCCGGGAAGGTCGCCGGCCAGGACAGCGCCTGCATCCCGCCCATCGATCCCCCCACCACCGCGGCAAGCGTGCGAATGCCGAGATGATCGACCAACAGGCCCTGCGCCCGCACCATGTCGCGGATGGTGATGACCGGGAACGCCATCGCATAGGCGCGCCCCGTCGCCGGATCGGTCGAAGCCGGCCCCGACGATCCCATGCAGCTACCGAGCACATTGGCGCAGACGACGAAGTGCCGCGCGGGGTCGATCGGCTTTCCTTCGCCCACCAGCCGCGTCCACCAGCCGGGCTTGCCGGTGCGCGGGTGCGGGCTGGCGACGTGCTGGTCGCCGGTCAGCGCGTGGCAGATCAGCACCGCGTTGCCCGCCTCGGCATCGAGCGTGCCATAAGTCTCGTAGGCGATCTCGACGACGTCCAGCGTCGCCCCGCCGTCCAGCCGGAGCGGCCCGAGACGCGCGTGTCGCGACAAGCCGAAGCGCTGATCCGTCATGGCCCGCGTCGCTAGGGCGCGGGCGCGACGGAGGCAAGCCACCGCTCTGGCAGGACGCGGGCGGTGCGGCTATGGCGCGGCCATGTCGACCTCCGCTCCCGCGCCCAAGCCCTGGGTCATGGCGATCGCGCCCTACGTGCCCGGCCGCTCCACCACCGATGACGGCCGCAAGGTCGTGAAGCTCTCGTCCAACGAAAATCCGCTCGGCACCAGCGTCAAGGCCGTGGCCGCGTTCGATGCGGCACGCGGCGACCTGGAACGCTATCCCGACGCGGGCGCCGCCGCCCTGCGCGAGGCGATCGCCGCGGCGCACGGGCTCGATCCGGCGCGGGTGATCTACGGCACCGGCTCGGACGACATCCTCCACCTCGTCGCCGGCGCCTTCGCGGGGCCCGGCGACGAGGTGATCCACGTCCGCTTCGGCTTCGCGGTGTACGAGATCGCGACGCGGCGCGTCGGCGCGGAACCGGTGATCGTGCCCGATCGCGACTACGCCACCGACGTCGACGCGATCCTGGCGGCGGTGACGGAGCGGACGACGATGGTCTACGTCGCCAATCCCAACAACCCGACCGGTACGTTCGCGGACCGGGACGAGATCGCCCGCCTCCACGCCGGCCTGCCGCCGCACGTGGTGCTGGTGCTCGACCAGGCTTATGCCGAGTATCTGGCGGACGGCGAGGACGATGGCGGCCTGGCCCTGGCGGCGAGCGCCGGCAACGTGCTGGTGACGCGCACCTTCTCCAAGATCCACGGCCTCGCCGCCGAGCGGATTGGCTGGGGCTACGCCTCGGCGCCGATCATCGACGCGATGCACCGCATCCGCGCGCCGTTCAACGTCACCATCGCAGGCCAGCAGGCGGCGATCGCGGCGATCGGCGACGCCAGCTTCGTCGCGTCGACCCGCGCCCACAATGACGAGTGGCGCGGCTGGTTCGAGCGCGAGCTGGCCTCGCTCGGCAACGCCGGGCTGCGCTGCGTTCCCTCCAAGGCCAATTTCGTGCTGGTGCTGTTCGAGGGCAGGCTGACGGCGGAGAGCGCGTACAAGGGGCTGATGGACGCGGGCTATATCGTCCGCTGGCTGCCCGGTCAGGGCCTGCCGCACGCGCTGCGCATCACCATCGGCACCGAGGAGGAGACGCGCGGCGTCGTCGCGGCGCTCAGGACGCTGGTGGACCGGGCGGGCTGATGCTGCCGTTCGCGCGCGTCGCGATCATCGGGCTGGGCCTGATCGGCTCGTCGATCGCGCGCGGCGTGCGCCAGACGATGCCGACCGTGCGACTGACCGGTCACGACGCCGATCCCGCCGTACGCGCGGCAGCGGTGACGCTCGATCTGGTCGATGACGTGGCGGATCACCCCGGCGCCGCGGTGATCGACGCCGACCTCGTCATCCTGTGCGTTCCCGTCGGCGCGATCGGCGAGGCGGCGGCCGCGCTGGCGGCGGACCTGCCCGCGGACGCGATCGTCAGCGACGTCGGCAGCTGCAAGACCGAGGTCGCCCGCGCCCTCGCCGCGGCGCTGCCCGACGCGATGATCGTACCCGCCCATCCCGTCGCCGGCACCGAGCGGAGCGGCCCGGAAGCAGGCTTCGCGACGCTGTTCCAGCGCCGCTGGTGCATCCTGACGCCGCCCGCCGACGCCGATCCGGCCGTGGTGGAGCGGGTCGCCGAGTTCTGGCGGCGGCTCGGCGCGGCGGTGGAGGTGATGACGCCCGAGCATCACGACCGGGTGCTGGCGGTGACCAGCCACCTGCCCCACCTGATCGCCTACTCGATCGTCGGCACCGCCAGCGACCTGGAGGCGGTGACGGAGAGCGAGGTCATCAAATATTCCGCCGGAGGTTTCCGCGATTTCACCCGTATCGCCGCGTCCGACCCGACGATGTGGCGCGACGTGTTCCTCCACAATCGCGAGGCGGTGCTGGAGATGCTCGGCCGCTTCTCCGAGGATCTCGCCAGCCTACAGCGCGCGATCCGCTGGGGCGACGGGGACGTGCTGTTCGACCTGTTCACCCGCACGCGCGCGGTGCGCCGGTCGATCGTCGAGCAGGGCCAGGACGACGCGCGCGAGGATTTCGGTCGCGCGCACCAGCAGTGACGGTCGCCTGAACTCGCCGGCTTGATCTCAGAACTTCGGCCCCGCCACCGCCGCCTTGGCGCGCTTGGGCGTCGCGGCGTAGAGCTTGGCGATGGCGGCGTTGCGCGGATCGTTGTCGGCATAGTCGCGCGCCGACTGGCCGGCAACGCGATCGGCCTGGTCGGGATCGGCCTTCGCGGCGAGCAGCAGGCGCACCATGTCGATGTTGCGCAGCTGCGTCGCCAGGATCAGCGGCGTCACGCCCGACTGATCGCCCACGTTGGGATTGCCCCGTGCCGCGGCGAGCACCGGGATCATCTCCGCCTGGCCCTGCCGCACGGCGAGCAGCATCGGCGTCACGCCGTCCTTGTCGCGCAGATTGGCGTCGGCACCCTTCTGGAGCAGGTAGCGCAGATAGGTCATGTCGGCGCGCTTGACGACGATGTGGAGCGCGCCCTCCCCCGTTTCCAGCGAGCGGGCGTTGACCACGCTGCTGCCGGGCTTGTCGAGCATGGCGATGACGTCGTTGCCCTTGGCGTCCTTCACCGCGGTGAGGAACTTGTAGCTGTCCGACTGCTGCTGCGCCGTCGCGGGGACGGCGACCAGGGCGAACGCCAGGGCAATCGCGGGGGCGATCAGGGGCTTGCGGATCATCGAAGGGTCCTCATCTCGTGCACTCGACTTGCGCGAGCGACGGTAAGAGATCAAGGGTGGCCCGATCATGAACATGCGCTGGATCGCCCCGGCCCTTCTCGCGCCGCTGGCGCTCGCCGCCTGTCAGCAGGCTCCCGCCGCGACGCCGCCGCTCCAGGGCGCGCGCATCGGCGGCCCCTTCTCGCTGATCGACGGACATGGCCGCGCGGTCACCGATCGCAGCTTCGCCGGGAAGTGGCGGGTCGTGTATTTCGGATACACCTTCTGCCCCGACGTGTGCCCGACCGACGTGCAGAACATCGGCGCGGGCCTGAAGCTCGTCGAGCAGGAACGGCCCGAACAGGGTGCCCAGGTGGTGCCCATCTTCGTCACCGTCGATCCGGCCCGCGACACCCCCGCCGTGGTGCGGCAGTTCACGCAGGCGTTCCACCCGCGCATGGTGGGGCTGACCGGCTCTCCGCAGGCGATCGCGGCGGCGGAGAAGGCGTACGCGGTGTACGCGCGCAAAGGTGAGACGAGCCCCGCCGGCGGCTACGTGATGGATCATAGCCGCCAGGCCTATCTGATGGACCCCGCGGGCAAGCCGGTGGCGCTGATTCCCGCCGACCAGGGCCCCCGCGCCGTCGCCGACGAGATCGAGCGGTGGGTGTCGTGAGCGCGCGCTTCTGGGAGGACACGCCGATCGAGCGGCTCGATCGGGGCCAGTGGGAAGCCTTGTGCGACGGTTGCGGCAAATGCTGCGTCCACAAGCTGGAGGACGAGGACACGGGGGAGCTGGTCGCCACCAACGTGTCGTGCCGGCTGCTCGACCGGCGCAGCGGCTTCTGCTCGGATTATCGCAACCGCCGTGCCTATGTGCCGGAGTGCGTACGGCTGACCAACGGCAACGTCCGCGGCATCGACTGGCTGCCGTCCACCTGCGCCTATCGCCTGCGCGCGGCCGGGGAGCCGCTGCCGGGGTGGCATTATCTCGTCTGTGGCGACCGGGAGGCGGTGCACGCCGCCGGCGAGTCGGTGCGCGGCTGGACGGTCAGCGAGGACGATGTCGGCGATCTCGAGGATCATGTCGTCGACCGCATCCTCTGAGATCGAGGTCGTCCGCCACGCGCGGGCGCGAGGATACCGACTGTCGATCGATCCGGCGAGCGGGCGGGCGCGACTGACGCTGCCTGCCCGCGCCGCGCTGAAGCCCGCGCTCGCCTGGGCACGCGGCAAGGCGGAATGGATCGCCGAACAGCGCGCACGATTGCCCACCCCCCGCCCCTTCGTCGACGGCGCGGTGTTGCCGGTCGCCGATCGCGACCTGCTCCTCGTCCGCGAAGAAGGTAGTCGGCGAGCGCTGATCCGCGACGGCGACCGGCTGCTGATCGCCGGCCCGGAGGACACCGTCGCCCGCCGGGTAGAGGCATGGCTGCGACGACAGGCGCTCGATCTCCTCGCCGCCGAGACGCGCGAATATGCGGAAAAGGCGGGCGTCACCGTCGCCCATGTCGCGGTCGGGGATGCCAAGGGCCGTTGGGGAAGCTGCGCCTCGTCCGGCACGATCCGCTACAGCTGGCGGCTGCTGCTGGCGCCCGGCCATGTCCGCCGCGCCACGGTGGCGCACGAAGTGGCGCACCGCGTGCACATGAACCATGGCCCAGCCTTCCACGCGCTGGTAGCTCGGTTGTTCGAGGGCGATCCCGCCGCCGCGCGCGCGTGGTTGCGCGCCAACGGTGCCGCGCTTCACTGGTTCGGCAAGGGTTCCTGATCGCGCTCGGGCGGCGCGTTGCGCGGCTCGCGGATGTCACGCGGCGTCTGCTCGGGCACCGGCGCGCGGCCGGTCACCCGGTCGATCAATTCGTCGAGCTGCTGCGGCGCCGCGGCGGCGGGATCGTCGCTCCGCGTCGGGTCGCGCTGGGGTGCATCGAGCGGAACGCCGTTCTCGTCCACCATCGCGCCCTGGTCGGGGGCGCTGTAATAGCTCTCCTCGTCCGGCTCGATCTGCCATTCGGGCAATGTCACCTGCGTCTCGAACTGCTCGATCGGGCGCGCGGCGGTGGCGCTGCGCATGAAGGCGGCGAAGGCGCGCGCGGGCGCGGTGCCGCCGTGCAGCCCGCTGATCGGGCGCGCATCGTCGCGGCCCATCCACACGCCCGTCGTCAACCCGGACGAGAAGCCCAGGAACCAGCCGTCCTTCTGCGAACTGGTCGTCCCCGTCTTGCCCGCCACCGGCCGCCCGATCTGCGCCTGGCGCCCGGTGCCGGTGTTGACCGCGGTCTGCAGCAGGTCCGTCATCTCGGCCGCGACATAGGGTGCGACGAGCACGTGGCTGCGATCGACCTCGTGCTGGTAGATCGTCTGCCCGTTGGCGGTGACCCGCGTGATCCCGTAAGGCGTCACCGCCACCCCCTTCGCTGCGACGCTGGCAAAGGCGCGCGTCATGTCGAGCAGCCGCACCTCGGAGGTGCCCAGCACCATCGAGGGGTGCGTGTTGACCGGCGTGGTGATGCCGAAACGCCGCGCCATGTCGGCGATGGTGGCAAACCCCACCTCCTGCCCCAGCTTCGCCGCCACCGTGTTGAGCGAGTAGGCAAAGGCGGTGCGGAGCGACACCGGCCCGGAATTGCGTCGCGAATCGTTGCGCGGGCTCCACCCGTCGATCGTCACCGGCTCGTCGACGACGGTGTCCTCCGGCTTGTGCCCCGCCTCCAGCGCCGCGAGGTAGACGAACAGCTTGAACGCCGATCCCGGCTGGCGCACCGCCTGCGTGGCGCGATTGTAGATGGACGACACGTAATCCTTGCCGCCGACCATCGCGCGCACCGCGCCGTCGCGATCGAGGCTGACCAGCGCCCCCTGCACGCCCGGCGGCGCGTTGGCGCGGATCGCGAGGTCGGCGGCGCGCTGCATCGCCGGATCGATCGTCGTCCACACCTCCAGCGGCGCCTCCGTCTCGTCGATCAGCGTGTCGAGCAGCGGCAAGGCCCAGTCGGTAAAGTAGCGGGCGCTGTTCTGCCGCGCCGGCGAGGCGAGCTTCAGGCTCTCCGGATCGGCCCGCGCCGCCTCGGCCTGGCTGATATAGCCGTTCCTGACCATCTGGCGGATGACGACGCCCGCGCGACCCCGCGCCGCCTCCGCATCGGCGGTCGGCGAGTAGTTGGACGGTGCCTTGACCAGCCCCGCGATCACCGCCGCCTCGGCCAGGCTCAACCGCTCGGCCCCGTGCCCGAAGAACTTCCGCGATGCCGCGTCGATGCCGTACGCGCCGCCGCCGTAATAGACCTTGTTGAGGTAGAGTTCGAGAATCTGGGCCTTGGTGAATTTCCGCTCCAGCGCCAGCGCCAGGATCCACTCGCGGAACTTGCGCCCGAACTTCTTCTGGTTGTTGAGGAAGACGTTGCGCGCCAGCTGCTGCGTGATGGTGGAGCCGCCCTGTACCCAGCGACCGCGCGCGAACCGCACCTCGACCGAGCGGGCGATGCCGATCGGATCGATGCCGGGGTGCGAGCGGAAGCGGCGATCCTCCACCGCGACCGTGGCCTCGCGCATCACGCGCGGGATGTCGGCATAGGGCAGCCACTCGCCGTAACTCGGCCCCAGCGAGACGAGCAGCGACCCGTCGGCGGCGTGGACGCGGATCATCTGCCCGTTGGGCGACGATTTCAGCTCCTCGAAGCTCGGCAATTGCGACCGCGCGACGTAGACCGCGACCAGCAGTGCGCCGAACAGCAGCACCGCCAGCCCGACCAGGACCTTGAGCGCCAGCATCGCGCGGCGGCGCCACGGCGACCTCGCGGGGGCGGAGCGGGACGATCGGGTTGCGGGACGCTGACGGGCCATGGACGCCCTCGAATTACGCGTTAACCGCTCCCGCGACAAGCGACGGACGGGTTCCGTCCTCCGCATCCCGCGGCAACCGGGTGGCATGGGCGACGGCGCGGATCGTCGCGGCCGGCAGCAGCCCGACGAGCAGCGGCGCCAGGCGGCTCTCGGCCAGGTCGCGGGCGAGCCCGGCGGCCATGATCGGGCGGCGGATCGCGCGCGCGAACCGCGGCTGCCACCCGGCGGCCGCGGCGGGACCGCCCCGCGCATGCGCCGCGGCGGCGGACAGGCCGCTCGCCAGCGCGATCCCCATCCCCTCGCCCGCCAGCGACGGAATGACGCCGGCCTGATCGCCCAGCCGGAACAGGCCGGCGTCGCCGCGCCGCGCCTGCCAGCCATAAGGCACGTTGGCGATCGCATCGATCCGGGCGAGCGACGTCATGAAGGCCAGCCGCTCGCCCAGCATCGGTGCCTCGCGGCCGAGCGCGCCCAGCAACGCGCCCGGGTTGCCCGTCTCGGTCAACCGCGAGCGATGCACGGCGAGGCACAGATTGGCGCTGCCGTCCTCCTGTACCACCAGTCCGGCATAGCCGCCGCGGAACAGGTGAAGCTCGATCGCGTCGCCGATCATGGCGGCGAGGCGCGGATGCGGATCGAGGCGCACCCGCAGGCCCAGCGTCGGGTCCGCCCCCCTCGCCCCGGCCGGCCGCGCGACGCCGCGCAGGTCGTGCTTGCCCGTAGCGAGGAACAGCGCGTCGGCCGAGACGCGGGTATCGTCGGCGAGGCGGACGCTGCCCGCCTCCACCGCCCGTACGACGACTCCGCGCTCGACCCCGGCCAGCGCCGTCGCGCGCGCCAGCAGCAGCGCGTCGAGCCGCCGCCGCGACACCGCCAGCGCCGCGAAGGGCAACGCCGCCTCTACCCGGCGCGAGCCCGCGAACAGCCGCGCGCGGGTGATCCGGGCAGGGTTGAGCAGATCGGCGTCGATCCCGATCCGCCCCAGCGTCGCCAGCGTCCGCCAGCTGAGGAATCCGCCGCACAGCGCATCCTCGTCGTCGCGGCTCCGCTCCAGCAGCACCGCGCGCGTGCCGCCCTGCGCCAGCGCGATCGCGGCGGCCGATCCGGCCGGGCCGCCACCGACGATCAGCGCAGCCGTTCGACGCACAGCCGGAACGGAAAGGCGCGGAACACGCGGGCGCCGTCGACTCCGGCCTCGCCGAGCAGCGGCGGCCACTCCGCGGGGCGAAAGGCGCGCGCGATCGACAGGGTGCCGTCATGGCGGACGATCGGGTGCCAGCGCGCGATCGTCGCCAGCAGTGGAAAGCCGCGATGCGCGACTTGGTGTCGATGCAGGTCGTTGACCAGCCAGCAGCGCGCGTGCGCGTCCATGAAGCGCAGAAAGGCGACCAGTTCCCCCTCCGTCATGTGGTGCGCGACCAGGCTGCTGACGATCGCGTCCCAGCCGCCGCCCATCTCCGCGTAATCGCCGGTGACCCAGCGGATACGCGATCCCGCCGGCGTCCGCGCCCGCGCCGCGCGCTCGCTGCGCGGGTTGAGGTCGACGCCGACCAGATCGACGGCGAGACCCCGCCGGTCGGCCCAGCGCTCGATCGCTCTCAGCGCGTCGCCGTCGCCGAACCCGACGTCGAGCAGCCGCAGCCGATCCTTGTTCCGGCTCGCGCGGGCGAGAAAGGCGAGCGTCGGGCGGATCGCCAGGGTCACGACGTTGACGCGCGCCAGATCGCGGACCACGTCGGCGTAGACGCGCGCGTCGAGATCGTCGGCGTCCATCAGCTCGGGTCCGTCGGCGCGCGTCGCCAGCGTCATCGCGCGCTCCGGAAGCCGAGGCCCTCGGCCGCCAGGCCCGGCCCGAAGGCGAGCGCCACGCCGTGCTCGATCGGCGGTCCCGCGAGCAGCCGCTCCAGCGTGAACATCAGCGTCGCCGACGACATGTTGCCGCTCCCGTGAAGCACGTCGCGCGCGGCGGCGAGCGCGTCGGGCGGCAGGTCGAGCGCCTGCTCCACCGCGTCGAGGATCGACCGGCCACCGGCATGTACCGCCCATCCGTCGATCCCCGCCGCCCCCCGCCCGGCCGTCGTCACCGCCACGAAATCGGGATCGGCCAGCGCGGTGGCGATCCGGCGCGGCACCTCGCCCGACAGCTCCATGGCGAAGCCCTGATCGGTGATCGTCCAGCGGATCAGGTCGGCGCTGTCGGGCAACGTCGCGGCGAACGGCGCCTCCAGCGCGAAGCCGCCGGGTTCCGCGGCGACCAGCGCCGCGGCGGCGCCGTCGCCGAACTGCAGCATGGCGAGCAGCGGCTCCACCTCGTCGGTGTCGCGCAGGTGCAGCGTCGACAATTCGCAGCACACCACCAGCACGCGCGCGCCGGGCTCCGACCGGACGAGGTGACGGGCGGTGCGCAGCGCCGCCACCGCGGCGTAGCAGCCCATGAACCCGATCAGCAGCCGCTCCACCGATCCCGGCAGCCCCAATCGCCGCGCGATGATCTGGTCGAGGCCGGGCGCGACGAAGCCGGTGCAGCTCGCCACCACCAGATGCGTGACCGCGCCGATCGGCCGCTGACGCTCCAGCGCGGCGATCGCCGCCAGCGCGAGGTCGGGGGCGGCGCGCGCGTAGATTTCCATGCGTGCGGCGGTGCCCGGCAGCCGCTCGTCCGCGTAGAAGCCGCCGGGCGCGGTCGGACCGCCACCGTCGGGACCGGTCGGCAGTACCGACCAGCGATGCTCGATCCCCGCCCGCGCCGCCATGCGCGCGAACAGCGCCCGGCGATCGGCGCGGACACGATGCGTCGCCCAGTCGATAAAGGCCGCGTGCACGTCGTGCCCGGGCGTCGCCGAGCCGACGGCGAGAAGATGGGCTGCCACGTCGCTTTCCTTAATCCCCAGAGGGTTGCCGCTCAACCCGCGAGCGCGCCCAACGCTCCCCGTCGACCATGCAGGGACGATCGGTGGACGATACATCGCCGACGATCCGCACCGAAATGGTGAGGATCGATGCATACCGGTGCTAAATAACAGTACATCGTCAATTAATGATATCTTTTCTCTTGCTTTCGCGACGCAGGAACGCTTGTCGGGAAACCATTGGGATTCCGAGAGTTCGGTTATCACCGATGGTTCAAGGAAGTACCGGGGGACGCGTCGAGATGGCCGACGAGACGGTAGTTACGTTGATCAAGGACCTCACCGCCAAATTATCGGCGGTGGCGGAGGAGTTCACCACGCGCGCGGAGCAGATCGGTTATCCCGAAACGGCCGTTTCTTCCACACGCGACCAATCGGCTCGTCTCGCGATGGTCCGCACGCTGCTTGACCAGCGTCGGCAACGTCGGGATTTCCTGCCGGAAGAATTGTTTCACGAGCCGGCCTGGGACATGCTGTTGGCGCTGTACCTCGCCTGGCACGAAGGGCGAACGATGAACGTCAAGACGCTGGTGAGCAACTCGGAGGCCCCGGTCACCACGTCGCAGCGCTGGATCGACCATCTCGCCAAACTGGCCCTGGTGACGCGCGTCGTCGATCCGGCCGATCGGCGCCGGATCGAGGTGACGCTGAGCGAGTCCGGGTTGCAGGCGATCGACGCCTATCTGACCGCGCTCGACTGAGCCGGATCAGCAGGCCGCGGCATCGGGATCGATCGTCGTCGTCAGCCGCCGGGCGGCGCGACGGGCAAAGGCAAGGGTGCAGCGCCGGCGAACATGGGCGGCCAGCGGCACCGTCGCGGCCTCGCGCATGATCGCCGCATCGTAGCGGTCGGCGACGATCACGCCGGTCCGCTCGGGCAGGAAGGCGGGGCCGTCCAGCGGCGCCGGATCGAACCCGGCGGGCACCGCCCAGAAATACCGGTCGCAATGCGCCAGGTAATCGGGCCATTTGCCGTCGCCGAGCAGGTCGGTGCGCGACACCTTGATCTCGACCACGACGATCCGGCCCTTGGCGTCGAGCGCCATCAGGTCCGCCCGGCGACCGCCTTCCAGCGGCACCTCCGCCAGCGCGACAAGGTCGTGGCGCAGCAGCATGCGGGTGACGCCGCGTGCCACGTCGGCGGCGCACAGCGCGGGATCACCGCCGTCGCGGCAGGAAGGAGGAGCAGTGTCGAGCACCGCTTCTTCTAGAACAGTACAGGAACGGGGCCAAGCCCCGGCCGACGGTCAGCGATAGAAAACGTGGTGACCGATCATCGCCACGCGGCGCAGGCGCGGTGCGGGCGCCCGCTCGGGCGTGTTGAAATAGAGCGCCGTCTCGGCCGCGCCGTCCCACGCGTCGGCGAGCGCCACGCGGGCGACCGCCACCGCGGTACGATAGGCCGCGCGCTCCTCGTCGATCGACGGGATGCGACCGCCCCGGACGAAGCCGAACTGCCCGCGCTGGGTGACGACGCCGCACACGTCGGCGGGGAAACGGCCCGACTTGGCACGGTTGATGATGACCTGTGCCACGGCGAGCTGGCCGGGAAGCGGCTCGCCCTTCGATTCGAAATAGACGGCGCTCGCCAGGCAGCGGGTCGCCTCGTCGGCGACCTCTCGATCCTGCGCGGCGACGGCGGCGTCGAGGCTCGCGAACTCCACCGCCTCGTCCTGCGCGTCATCGATGGTAGCGGGAACCTTTGCCGGGCTCGTCGATTTGATCGTCGAGACGGCGGAAGCGGCGTCGGCCGCGTAAGCGGATGTATCGAGACTGGCCAGCGCGAGCGTGGCGACTGCGACCGACGTGATCCGCTTGAAAAAGAGCATTCATCCGACAACCGATGCGGTGAGATGACGGGTAGATCTCGCCGCGAAAGCCGATCGTCCGCCGGTCCCCCCGACTGCGTCGCCGCCCGGATCATGTCCGAAACGGCCCAACGCTACTGCGATGACGCCGCCTCTTCCAACCTCCTCGTCGCGTCAATCCGCCGCGATCGTTTCGGCGACGAGCCGTTCCGCGCCCGCGACCTGTAGCTCGATTACCCATAGATCGGGATCGCGCGCGCGCCGCCGCCGCCAGTAGCCGGAGAGGTCCTCGGCCGGAGTCGAGTCGATCAGCGCCACTCGCCCGGTCGCGCCCAGACCGCGCTCGACCAGCCGTTCGGCACCGCCGGGTTCGGCCACGATCGCCAGGATCGCCCCGCCCTGCTCGTCGCCGCGGGCCAGCACCACGCCGAAGCCGCCCGCATCGTTGGTCCGCCGCAGCATCGCCGAGACGAGCACGCCCGACGGCAACCGCCCGCTCACGCCGCTCGCCCGACATAGCCGGGCAGACCGGCGAGCGGGATGCGCGACCGCATGAAGGTGCCGGTGCCGCGCGCGACCTCCTCGCCCTCCACATCGATCAGCCGCGCCTCGCCGATCAGCACCCGGCGCCGACCGCTGATCCAGCGTCCCTCCGCCACCACCGGACCGGGGCCGAGCGGCTTGGTGAAGATCAGGTTGAACGCGGTCGTCAGCAGGAAACGATCGCTGACAAGGCTGTTGCACGCGTAAAAGGCGGCATCGTCGAGCATCTTGAAATAGCTGGTGCCGTGCGCCGCCCCTGCCGCGTGGAAGTGACGCTCGTCGAGGACGAAGCGGATGGTCGCGGCGCCCGGCGCGACGATGGTGAGCGATGATTCGAAGAAGCGATTGATCGGCGCCTCGGCGTAGAGCGCCTCCAGCGCACGGAAATGCGCGTGCTCGCCACGATCCTCAGGCGGCATCGCGCGTCTCGCTGGCGGTCAGCAGCGCGTAGAGCGCGTCGGGCGAGCCCGCGCCGCGCAGCTTGGTGAGGAACGGTCGGTCGCGCAGTCGCCGCGACACGCGGGCGAGCGCCTTCAGATGGTCGGCGCCGCCGGGGATGGGCGAGAAGAGCGCGAAGACCAGGTCGACCGGCACGCCGTCCACCGCGTCGAAGTCGATCGGATGGGCGAGGCGCACGAACAGCCCGACGGGCATCGTCAGCGTCGGCAGCCGCGCATGGGGTAGCGCGACACCGCCGCCGAATCCGGTCGAGCCCAGCCGCTCCCGTTCGGCCAGCGCGTCGGTGATCGCGCGCGCGTCGACCCCGATCAGCGGTGCGGCGAGAAGCCCCAGCTGCTGCAGCAATGCCTTGCGCGATACCGCCGCCACGCCCGTGGCCACCGCCTCCGGACGCAGCAGGTCGCTGAGATCGACCATGGTGAATACTCGAGAACTACCCGTGCGCCCCACTAACGGCGCGCACGGGGGTGGCAAGCGATCAGCTCGCGGCGGGCATCTGCTGGCCGCGCTGCGGCTCGACCCAGCCGATGGTGCCGTCGCCGCGGCGATAGACCATGTTGTAGGCGCCGGTGCCCGAGTTGCGGAACAGCAGCGCGGCGGTGTTGCGGAGGTCCAGCATCATCACCGCGTCGCCCACCGAGGCGTCCGGCACGTCGACGCGCGTCTCCGCGACGATCAGCGGCGCATCGGCCTCCTGCTCCTCGTCGTGCGTCGACTCGGCGAACAGCGTGTAGCCGGCATTGTCGTAGGCGCCCGCCTCCGCGATCTCGATCGTCTCGGCGGCGTGACGGTCCTTCAGGCGACGCATGTAGCGGCGCAGCTGCTTCTCGATCTTCTCGGCCGCGCCGTCGAAGGCGGGGTGCGCCTCCTGCGCCTGATGGCTGCCCTTCAGCACCAGACCCTTCATCACGTGCGCGACGATGTCGCAGCGGAATCCCACGTCGTGCGGGCCCTTGCCGAAGGTCACCTCGGCGGAGATCGCGCGGCTGAAATATTTGTCGGCGATACCCTGGAGCCGGTCCTGAACATGGGTCTTGAGCGCGTCGCCCACGTCGACCTGGTGACCTGAAATCCGGATATCCATCATGTTCTCCATCAAAGGGGCGGTCCTGTTGGCTCCGCCCGGCCGTCGTGCCGAGGCCTAGTGGCCGTCGGCGGAACCCCAGAGCGCGTCGGGGATCCCCTTCATGAACGCCGCGTGGGCGGCAAGTTCTCCCTCGGTCGCCGCGAAAACACGGGGGACGCGCGCTTTACGCGGCGCCGCGGCGACGACCGGCCCCGTATCCGCGACGATCGATCCGGACAGCAGCCCCAGCCCGATCTGCCGCCCGCCCATCAATTCCACATAGACCTGCGCCAGCAGCTGCGCGTCGAGCAGCGCGCCGTGCAGCACCCGGTGCGAGCGGTCGATGCCGTACCGGCTGCACAGCGCGTCCAGCGTATGCTTGGCGCCGGGATGCCGTCCGCGCGCCATCTGCAACGTGTCCACCATCCGCGTCTTGTGGCAGATCGGGGGAAAGCCGCAGGCGCCCAGCTCGCCGTTGAGGAAGCCGAAGTCGAACCCCGCATTGTGCGCGATCAGCGGCGCGTCGCCGAGAAAGTCGAGCAGCTCGGCGACGCCGCTGGCGAACAGCGGCTTGTCGGACAGGAAGGCGGTCGACAGGCCGTGCACCGCGAACGCCTCGGCCGGCATGTCGCGCTGCGGACAGTAATAGGCGTGAAAGGTGCGCCCGGTCTCGACCCGGTTGACCAGCTCGACGCAGCCGATCTCGACCAGCCGGTCGCCCTCGCTGAACTTGAAGCCGGTGGTCTCGGTATCGAACACGATCTCGCGCATCGCGCGATTATCGGCGCTCCGACGGGTCCGTGCAAGCGAGCCGGCGGGCATGGGCGATCACCTCGTCGACCGCGGCGCGCGTCTCGGCGAGGCTGCCGCCGGTCGGCACGACGCGGTCGGCGCGGGCGCGCTTCTCCGCGTCGGGGATCTGGCGCGCGAGGATCGCCGCGAACCTGGCCTCGCTCATCCCTGGTCGCGCCAGGACGCGGGCGCGCTGCACCTCGGCCGGTGCGGAGACGACGACGACCAGGTCGACGCGGCCCTCCCCGCCCGTCTCGAACAGCAAGGGGATGTCGAACAGGACGAGCGGCGCGGCGGCGTGTTCGGCGAGAAAGGCGGCGCGCTCCGCCGCCACTGCGGGGTGGACGATCGCCTCCAGCCGCTTCATCGCCGCATCGTCGCCGAGCACCGCCGCGCCGAGGCCCGCGCGATCGACGCCGCCGGGGCCGGTACTGCCGGGGAACGCCGCCTCGATCGCGGGAAGCAGGCGGCCCCCTGCCCCCTGCAACCGGTGGACGGCGGCATCGGCGTCGAACACCGGCACGCCGCGTTCGGCGAACATGGCGGCGACGGTCGACTTGCCCATCCCGATCGATCCGGTGAGCCCCACCGTCAGCATTTCCGAACCACCTCCCCGGCGAAGGCCGGGGCCCAGTCGGGAAACGATCGTGACCAGCCGCAGCACTCTTCAGGAGGAGCCTTCCCACCTGGGCCCCGGCCTTCGCCGGGGTGCTGACAGGTGACGGGCGGCATCACGCCGTCAACAGGTCACGCAGCTCGTCGTCCCGGTCGCGCGGCGGCTCCTGCCCGAACAGGATGGCGAAGGCGACCGCGGCCTGGCCGACGAGCATCTCCAGCCCGTCCACCGTATCCAGGCCGCGCGCGCGCGCGGCGGCGAGCACCGGCGTCTCCAGCGGCGCGTAGACGATGTCGTAGACCAGCGCCTCCGCCGGCAGCGGCGACAGGTCCAGGTCGAGCGGCGGCTGCCCCGTCATCCCCAGGCTGGTGGCGTTGACAAGCAGCGCGGCGGGCGGCGTGCCGGCGGCGAGCGGCAGCGCCTCCCCCTTCAGCCCGAACGAGGCGAGCAGCGCCGCCCCTTTCAGCGGGTTGCGGTTGAGCAGCGTCACCCGGCCGACGCCGACCCGCGCCAGCGCCCACAGGATCGCCCGCGCCGCCCCCCCTGCCCCGATCACCGTCACCGGCCGTCCGGCGAGATCGAGGTCGGCGATCGGCGCCCAGAAACCGGCCGCGTCGGTGTTGGTGCCCGCCAGGCTGCCGTCCTCGGCCCGGAACACCGTGTTGATCGCGCCGATCGACGCGCGCACCCCGCCCGGATCGGCGAGGTGGTCGAGGCAAGCGACCTTGTGCGGCACCGTGACGTTGCAGCCGCGCCACGCCGGATCGGCGGCCCGCTCGGCGAAGAACGCACCCAGCTCGTCCGGCGCGACACGGGTGGCGCGGTAATCACCGTCCAGGCCCAGCGCCTCCAGCCAGAAACGGTGGATCAGCGGCGATTTGCTATGGGCGATCGGATCGCCGATCACCTCGGCATAAGCGGTCATACCCCTCCTCAACTCGGCATCAGCCCACGCTCGCGCAGATAGCCGAGCACCGGCAGGAGCGGCATGCCGAGCACGGTGAAATGATCGCCATCAACCCGGCTGAACAGCTGCACCCCCGGTCCCTCGACGCGGAAACAGCCGACGCAGCCGGCGATCGCGGGCCATTCCGCGTCCAGATAGCGGTCGATAAAGGCGGGCGACAGCGGCCGGACGTGGAGCCTCGCGCGCTCGACATGGCGCCAGACGGCGTGGCCGTTCTCGGCGATCACCGCCGCGCTCCACAGCTCGTGCGTGCCGCCGCTCATCGCCCGCAGATGCGCCGCCGCCTCGTCGCGGCTCTCCGGCTTGTCGAGCCGGGTGCCGTCGGCGAGCGCGACCAGCGAGTCGGAGCCGAGCACCAGCGCCCCCGGCACCATGCGCGCGATCTTGAGCGCCTTCAGCTCGGCCAGCGCATCGGCCAGGTCGCGGGGGCCCAGATCGGCGAGCGACGCCTTGGCCGCGTCCTCGTCCACTTGGGCGGCGACCGCCTCGAACGGCACGCCCGCGTCGGTCAGCATCGCCCGGCGCGAGGCGCTCTGCGAGGCGAGGATCAGCTGGGTCATTCGGGTCTCCGCTCGCGCACCAGTGAGACGATCGCCGCCGCCGTCTCCTCGATCGATCGCCGCGTCACGTCGATCACCGGCCAGCCATGGTCGGCGAACATGCGGCGCGCAAAGGCGATCTCGCGCAGCACCGCCTCTTCCTGCACGTAATCGGTATCGGCGCGCTGGCCCATCGACAGCAGGCGGTTGCGGCGCACCTGGATCAGCCGATCGGCGCTGGTGGTCAGGCCGACGACCAGCGGCCGGCGCAGCGCGTACAGGATCGGCGGCGGCGGGCTCTCCACCACCACAGGGATATTGGCGGTCTTGTAGCCGCGATTGGCGAGGTAGATGCTGGTCGGCGTCTTGGACGACCGGCTCACCCCGGCCAGCACGATGTCCGCCTCCTCCCATTCCTCGTGCGCCAGGCCGTCGTCGTGCGCGATGGTCCACTGGATCGCGTCGACCCGCGCGAAATAGGCGGCGTCGAGCGCGTGCTGGCGGCCGGGCCGCGCCTTGGCGGGCTGCCCCAGCATCGCCGACAGCGCGTCGTTGACCGGGTCGAGCGGCGCCACCGCCGGCAGGCCGAGCGCGGCGCAGCGCGCCTCCAGGATGCGGCGAGTGGCGGGGTTGACCAGCGTGAACACGACCAGACCGGGGTTCTGCGCGATCTCCGCCAGAATGCGTTCCAGATGCGCCTCGGTCCGCACCATCGGCCAGAAATGCCGCACCGTCTCGACATCGTCATATTGGGCGAGCGCCGCCTTGGCGATGTTCTCCAGCGTCTCGCCGGTCGAATCCGACAGCAGGTGGAGGTGCAGCCGCATCAATCCGGCTTCCGGTACGAAACTGTGGACAACATGGGGGCAAGCGGTAGCGCAACCGGCCAAACCGGCCAAGCGGACGACCGCCGGTGGACAAGCGACCGTCGATCCACACCGCCATCCACAGGGAACAAGCTTATCCACAGCCTGTGGAAAGCGGGAACGGCACCGTCGAATCATTGGAAGACCGCGGGTCCGCGCCGGTCAAGCTGTTGGCATTTCGGGGACGGATCGGTAATCCCCGCGCTCCACGCGCCTACCCCTTCAACATCCATTCTTGAATCTTCTTTAATAGGAAGAAGGACGCTGACCCAGTCTTCCCCGCCGTCATCCAAGCCCCTGCTCGCCGCCCTGCGGGGCGAGCGGCAGGCGATCCCGCCGATGTGGCTGATGCGTCAGGCCGGGCGCTACCTGCCCGAATATCGCGCGCTCCGGGCGGAGAAGGGCGGCTTCCTCGCGCTCGCCACCGATCCGCCAGCCGCGGCGGAGGTGACGATGCAGCCGATCAGGCGCTTCGGCTTCGACGGTGCGATCCTCTTCTCCGACATCCTGATGGTGCCTTGGGCGCTGGGGCAGGACCTGTCGTTCGGCGCGGGCGAGGGGCCGCGGCTCCAGCCGCCGCTGGTGGATCACGCGCTGGGTGAGCTGGAGGCGGCTCATGAGCGGCTGGAGCCGGTCTACGCGACCGTTCGCACGGTCGCGGGGCAGTTGCCGTCAGCGACGACCTTTCTGGGTTTCGCGGGCTCTCCCTGGACGGTGGCGACCTATATGGTGGCCGGACAGGGGTCCAAGGATCATGCCGAGACCCGCGCCTTCGCTTATCGCGATCCGGCCGCGTTCGACCGGATCGTCGCGGCGATCGTCGACCTGACCGTCACCTACCTGTCGGGTCAGATCGACAGCGGCGTGGAGGCGGTACAGCTGTTCGACAGCTGGGCGGGCAGCCTGTCGCCCGCGCAGTTCGAACGATGGGTGATCGCGCCCAATGCGGAGATCGTCCGCCGCTTGCGGGTGCGGTATCCCTCCGTGCCGATCATCGGCTTTCCCAAGGGTGCTGGCGCCAAGCTGGTCGACTATGCCGCCGGGGTGAAGCCGGATGCGATCGGGCTGGACGAGACGCTCGACCCGGCCTGGGCCGACGCGGCGCTGCCGATCGGGATGCCGGTCCAGGGCAATCTCGATCCCCTGGCGCTCCTGACCGGCGGTGCGGCGCTCGACGCCGGCATCGACCGCGTCCTCGCCGCCTTTCGCGAACGCCCGCACGTCTTCAACCTCGGCCACGGCATCGGCCAGCATACGCCGATCGCCCATGTCGAGCAGCTGATCCGCCGGGTGAGGGGAGCGTGACCATCCACCACATCCGTCATGCCGGGCTCGTCCCGGCATCCAGGACCAAGCAGGACCAGCGCTCGTGGCTCTGGATGCTGCCGGAACGAGCCCGGCATGACGGAGGAGCGGGGCGATGATCGGCTGGCTCGGCGCTGCGTACGACTGGGTGAAGGCGGCGCACCTGATTTTCGTGATCTTCTGGATGGCGGGGCTGTTCATGCTGCCGCGTTACCTGGTCTATCATCAGGAGGCGCTCGCCGCGGGCAGCGACGCGGAGGCGCGCACCTGGATCGATCGCGAGGGTAAGCTGCGGCGCATCATCCTGACGCCGGCGATGATCGCGGTGTGGGCGCTGGGGCTGGCGCTGGCGGTCAATATCGGGCTGCTGGACGGGGCAGGGGGGCTCGGCTGGCTCCACCTCAAGCTGCTGATCGTGTTCCTGCTGTCGGGCTATCACGGCTGGATGGTCGGCTACGCCAGGAAGCTGGCCGCCGGGCGGCCGACGTTGTCGGGCAAGCGGCTGCGGCTGTTGAACGAGGTGCCCGCCTTCGCGACGATCGCGATCGTCATCCTCGTCATCGTCAAGCCCGGCGCTTGACGGCGCGTCGCGAGGCTCTTACGTCCTCGTAACGCGTAGAGCGGCGTCCTGCCGCATTTCCCTGCGTTCTCCCAGCTTCGTTCCCGCCGCGATCCCTTCGCCGACGAGCTTCCTGCACCCGGACCATCCCCGCATGCATCTCAAAGACCTGAAGAAGAAGACGCCGGCCGAGCTGGTGCAGCTGGCCGAGGAACTCGGCGTCGAGGGCGCCTCCACGCTCCGCAAGCAGGACCTGCTGTTCGCCATCCTCAAGGAGCAGGCGGAACAGGGCGACCAGATCATGGGCCTCGGCACGATCGAGGTGCTCGCCGACGGCTTCGGCTTCCTCCGCTCGCCGGAGGCCAACTACCTCGCCGGGCCGGACGACATCTACGTGTCGCCCAACCAGGTCCGCAAATGGGGCCTGCGCACCGGCGACACCGTCGAGGGCGAGATCCGCGGGCCCAAGGACGGCGAGCGCTATTTCGCCATCACCCGCCTGATCGCCGTCAACTTCGACGACCCCGACGCCGTCCGCCACCGCGTCAACTTCGACAATTTGACGCCGCTCTATCCCGAACAGAAACTGACGCTCGACACGCTCGATCCGACACAGAAGGACAAGTCGGCGCGGGTCATCGACATCGTCTCGCCCCAGGGCAAGGGCCAGCGCACGCTGATCGTCGCGCCGCCACGCGTCGGCAAGACGGTGATGCTCCAGAACATCGCCCGCGCGATCAGCGAGAACCACCCGGAGGTGTTCCTGATCGTGCTGCTGATCGACGAGCGGCCCGAGGAAGTCACCGACATGCAGCGCAGCGTGAAGGGCGAGGTCGTCTCCTCCACCTTCGACGAGCCCGCCACGCGCCACGTGCAGGTCGCCGAGATGGTGATCGAGAAGGCCAAGCGCCTCGTCGAGCACAAGAAGGACGTAGTGATCCTGCTCGACTCGATCACCCGCCTGGGCCGCGCCTACAACACCGTCGTGCCGTCGTCGGGCAAGGTGCTGACCGGCGGCGTCGACGCCAACGCGCTCCAGCGCCCCAAGCGCTTCTTCGGCGCGGCGCGCAACATCGAGGAGGGCGGTTCGCTGTCGATCATCGCCACCGCGCTGATCGACACCGGCAGCCGCATGGACGAGGTGATCTTCGAGGAGTTCAAGGGCACCGGCAATTCCGAGATCGTGCTCGACCGCAAGGTGGCCGACAAGCGCATCTTCCCGGCGCTCGACGTGGGCAAGAGCGGCACGCGCAAGGAGGAACTGCTGGTCGAGAAGGACAAGCTCAGCAAGATGTGGGTGCTGCGCCGCATCCTGATGCAGATGGGCACGATCGATTCGATGGAGTTCCTGCTCGACAAGATGAAGAACTCGAAGACCAACGCCGATTTCTTCGACAGCATGAATCAGTAGCCGAGTGCGGCCGGCGGCATCCTGCCGCCGGACTCGCACCGGCTCGGCCGGCGTGGCAACGCCACGACCGACGTCACGGCTCGGGCTTCGCCCGAGCCGCTTTCGTATGTACAGCCTCTCCGGGAAACATCCGCGCCGGCCCTTGGTTGACGCAGGAACAACCGGGAGCCTCACTTGACCATCCTCACCATGCTGGCGACCGCCGCGGCCACCGCCGGTCCGGGTTCGCTCGGCGACATCTGGCAGCACATCGTCGCCGATTTCTCCAACATCACCGAGCCCGCCGCGCTCGCCGCGTTCGGCTCGGTGCTGATGATCGACCTTGTCCTGGCGGGCGACAATGCGATCGTCGTCGGCGCGCTTGCGGCGGGGCTGCCCACCGACCAGCGGCGCAAGGTGATCCTGATCGGCATAGGCGCGGCGCTGGTGCTGCGCATCTTCTTCGCGCTGATCGTCACCTGGCTGATGGGGATCGTCGGACTGATCTTCGCCGGCGGCCTGCTGCTGCTGTGGGTCAGCTGGAAGTTCTGGCGCGAGATCCGCGAAGGCAACCAGCATTCCGTCGAGGGGGCGGAGCAGGGCATCAAGCCGGTCAAGAGCTTCGTTGGCGCCGCCTGGGCGGTCGCGGTGGCGGATGTGTCGATGAGCCTGGACAACGTGCTGGCGGTCGCGGGCGCCGCGCGCGAGCATCCCGGCATCCTCGTCGTCGGCCTGCTGCTCTCGGTGGCGCTGATGGGCCTGGCGGCCAACCTCATCGCACGGATCATCGAGCGTCATCGCTGGATCGCTTATATCGGCCTGGCGGTGATCGTGTTCGTGGCGTTCCGGATGATCTACGAGGGCTGGGTCGGCGGCGAGGGGACGCTGGGATTGGCGAGCCTGTTCTGATGTCCTGACGACGCTGAAAAGGCCCGTTGCTCGGACGCGAGCGGCGGGCCTCGTCGTGTCAGCCGAGGTGCTGGGCGAAGAAGGCGGCGGTGCGCTCGTCCGCGAGGCGCGCGGCCTCGTCCGAGCGGCGCTCGCCGAACTCGGTGGCGAAGCCGTGGTCCTCGTTCGGATAGTCGAACAGCGTCACCTTCGGATGATCGTCTAGCCCCGCGTGCATCCGCGCCTGCGCGTCCTTGTCGACGAAATGGTCCTCCTCGGGCACGTGGAGCAGGACCGGATGGGCGATCGCGTGCTTTTCGCCGAGCAGGCCATCGATGCCGACGCCGTAATAACCCACGCTGGCGTCGACGTCGGTGCGGGTGGCGGTCATGAAGGCGAGGCGACCGCCGAGGCAATAGCCGACGACGCCGACCTTCTGGTCGGCGTCGAGCAGGTCGCGGGCGGCGCGGATCGTGGCCTCCAGATCGGCCACGGCGGCATCCTGATCGAGCTCGCCCATCAGCGACAGGGCGCGCTGGAACTCCGGCTCGACATCCGGATCGAGCTCGACGCCGGGGGCGAAACGCCAGAACAGATCGGGGGCGAAGGCGAGATAGCCGGCCTCCGCCAGCGTGTCGCACTTGCGGCGGATGCCGGCATTGACGCCGAAAATCTCCTGAATGACGACGATCGCGGCGCGAGGTGTATCGGCGGGATCGGCGCGGTACGCGGCGAATGCGCCGCTGCCGTCCAGCGCGGCGACGGTGATCGTGGCGGTCATGACAGTACTCCCTCAGGGGTGATAGAGCACCGCTATGTCGGTCGACCGACCGTCGTTCAAGGATCACGCATGAAAGTCACGATCGAGATCGACTGCACCCCGCACGAGGCGCGCGCGATGTTGGGCCTGCCCGACCTGTCACCGCTCCACGACCGCTATCTGCAGGCGATGACCGAGGCAATGGACGGCACGATCCGACCGGAACTGGTCGAACAGATGATGCGCAGCTGGGCTCCGATGGGAGAGGCCGGGATGGCGATATGGCGACGGCTGCTGGAAGGCACGACGAAGCCCGCGGCGTGACCGACACGATCGTCGCCCTGTCGAGCGGGCGTCCGCCCGCCGCGATCGGCGTGATCCGGGTGAGCGGGCCCGCCGCCCTGGTCGCGGCCGCCACGCTGGCGGGCACGCTGCCGCCGCCGCGGATCGCCGGGTTGCGGGCCTTGCGCGACGCGAATGGGGCGATGCTCGACCGGGCCCTGGTGCTGGTCTTCCCCGGTTCGCGATCGGCGACGGGGGAGGATCTGGTCGAGTTCCACTGTCACGGTGGCCGCGCCGTGATCGCGGCGGTGGAGGCGGCGCTGGTCGCAGCAACAGGATGTCGGGCGGCGTTGCCGGGCGAGTTCACGCGCCGCGCGCTGACCAACGGCCGGATCGACCTGGCCGAGGCGGAAGGGCTGGCCGACCTGCTGGAGGCGGAGACGGAGGCGCAGCGCGTGGCGGCGCTGGCGGCGGCCGAAGGTCGGATCAGTCGCCAGGTCGCGACGTGGATGGCGAGCGCCGCCGCCATCTCGGCCCGGATCGAGGCGCTGATCGATCACGATGACGAGGGCGACGTGGAGACGGGCGAGGAGGTGCTCGCCGCGATCATGGCC
This sequence comes from Sphingomonas rubra, assembly GCF_900115745.1. GTDB lineage: Bacteria > Pseudomonadota > Alphaproteobacteria > Sphingomonadales > Sphingomonadaceae > Sphingomonas > Sphingomonas rubra. The sequence continues at coordinate 189,414 of NZ_FOXP01000003.1, forward strand.
GACGCGGCGGTACTCGGTACGGAGATCGCCTTCGCGGTCGAGGCTCCCCCGGTGGAGCGACTGCGCGACGGGGTGCGGGTGGTGATCGCCGGGCCACCGAATGCGGGCAAGTCAACGCTGCTCAACCTGCTGGGAGAACGGGAAGCGGCGATCGTGTCGCCGATCGCCGGAACGACGCGCGACATGGTCGAGGCGCCGGTGGTCCGTCGAGGGCGTGCCTTCGTGCTGACCGATACCGCGGGGCTGACACGCAGCGACGACGTGGTCGAGATGATCGGGGTGGACCGCGCGCGCTACGCCATCGAGGCGGCGGACATCCTGCTGTGGCTGGGCGACGAGCCGCCACCGCGCGACGATGCCATTCCCATTCATTCCCGCGCAGATGCGGCGGAACGCCGCGTGGTGCCTGCGGGCAGGTTGGCGATCAGTCGCGACGCGCCACGATCGATCGAGTCATTGTGGAATGTCATCGAAGAACGCGCGAGCGCGCTGCTGCCGCGGATCGATGGTCTGCCGTGGCGGCAGCGTCACCAGCAACTTTGCGGCGAAGCGGCGGCGGCGCTGCTACAGGGGAGTAACGACCCGGTGCTGCTGGCGGAGAATTGCCGCACGGCGCGGGTGCGGCTCGCGGCTATCGTCGGGATCGACGCCACCGAGGCGATGCTCGACGCGCTGTTCTCCCGTTTCTGCCTTGGTAAGTGATGTTCCACGTGGAACATGATTGCTTGCCGTTGTCGATCTGAGGCAAAGCGGACCCATGTTCGATGTGGTGGTAATCGGTGCAGGTCATGCCGGTGTAGAGGCGGCGGCAGCCGCGGCCCGGCGCGGAGCGGCTGTCGTGCTGGTGACGATGAAGCGCGACAATCTGGGTACGATGTCGTGCAATCCGTCGATCGGCGGCGTGGGGAAGGGGCACATCGTCCGCGAGGTCGACGCGTTCGATGGGCTGATGGCGCGGGCGGCGGATGCCTCAGCGATCCACTATCGGCTGCTCAACCGTAGCAAGGGCGCGGCTGTGCAGGGTCCGCGTGTCCAAGCCGACCGGCGGCGCTACGCCGCGGTGATCGCCACCATGGTGGCAGCGGAGCCGCGCCTATCGGTGGTCGAGGGAGAGGTGACGGGCCTCCGTCTGAGCGGCGGCCGCGTCGTCGGGATCGATCTGGCGGACGGCACCGCGTTGACGACGCGTGCGGTGGTGGTTGCAAGCGGCACCTTCCTGGGCGGGCGGCTGTTCCGCGGCCGATGGCGAGGGGAGGGGGGTCGGATCGAAGAGCGACCCTCCGGCAGCCTGGCAGCACAGTTCCGCAGCCTAGGCCTGCCGATAGAGCGATTGAAGACCGGGACGCCACCACGGCTCGACGGTCGGACGATCGACTGGGCGTTGTTGGCCGAGCAGCCGTCCGATGCCGAACCGTGGACCTTCTCCGCACTCACCCGCACGCGGCCATGCCCGCAGATCGCCTGTGCGGTGACCCGCACGACCGAGCGGACCCACGCCGTCATCCGTGCCGCCACGCCGGACTCGCCATTGTTTTCTGGCGCGATCGACGGGGCGGGGCCACGCTATTGCCCCTCGGTCGAGGACAAGGTCGCGCGGTTCGGCGATCGCGATGGCCATCAGGTGTTCCTGGAACCTGAAGGACTGGACGACGCTACCGTTTATCCGAACGGTCTCTCCACCTCGATCGACGCGGACGCGCAAGCAGCGATGATCGCGTCGATCCCCGGTCTCGAACGCGCCCGTATCACGGTGCCGGGCTATGCCGTCGAGTACGACCATCTCGATCCGCGCGTACTCGAGCCGACGCTGGAGGTGGCCGACATTCCCGGCCTGTTCATGGCGGGGCAGATTAACGGAACCACCGGCTATGAGGAAGCGGCGGGGCAGGGGCTGGTCGCGGGCATCAACGCCGCCGCGATCGCGCTCGATTGCGAGCCGCTCGTGCTCGATCGGGGCTCCAGCTATATCGGGGTGATGATCGACGATCTGGTGTTGCAGGGCGTGACCGAACCGTACCGGATGCTGACGGCGCGCGCCGAATATCGGCTAAGCCTGCGCGCCGACAATGCCGAAACGCGGCTGGGGGCGACCGCGCGAGCGCTGGGATGCCTGGGGCCGAAGCGGGCCGCGCACCAACTCCGCCGTGAGGAGGAGCGCGCGGCGCTGCGGACACGGCTCGATACGGTGCGCTCCGTGGGTGAGGTGGCCGATGCCGGAGCAGAGGTGGTGCGCGACGGGTCGCGTCGATCGGCGTGGGAGTGGTTGCGCTTCGATACGGTGAAGTTGGAGCAAGTGCTGCCCGGTATCGCCGCCGACACCGATCCGACGGTCGCGGCGGAGATGGAGCAGGATGCCCGCTACGCACCCTATATAGAGCGCCAGGCGGCCGAGATCGCGCGGCTGCGTGCCGAAGAGCGGATCGCCCTCCCGTCCGACCTCGACTATGCCGCCGTTCCCGGCCTGTCCAACGAGATGGTCGACCGTCTCGGCGCGGTGAGGCCGATCTCGCTCGGTGCGGCGGCACGCGTGCGGGGGATCACCCCGGCGGCGCTGTCGGCAGTGCTGCTCCATGTCCGCAAGCGCGCGGCATGACCGAGGAGGAAGCGCTCGCCTGGACGACGGAGCGGTTCGACGAAACGGTCGTCGAACGACTGCGCACCTTCGCGGCGATGGTGATCGCGGAGAACGAGCGTCAGAACCTGATCTCGCCGGCGTCCATCCCTGCTATCTGGTCGCGCCACATCGTCGACTCGTTGCAGCTGCTGCCTCTAGCTCCCGACAAGGGGACATGGATGGATATCGGGACGGGCGGAGGTTTTCCGGGAATGGTCGTGGCGATCGCGCGAGCGGCACCGATCATATTGGTCGAGCCACGACGCAAGCGCGCGACCTTCCTGGACGAGTGCGCGGCTGCCCTCGACCTCTCCCACGTGCGGGTGGAGACGTCCAAGGTCGAGCGGGTTGAGGCGTCGGCGGCGGTGATCTCCGCCCGTGCGGTTGCCAGCGTCGAAAATCTTTTGCGTGCGGCCATGCATTGCGCCACACCGGCAACGCGCTGGCTGCTGCCGCGCGGTTCGATCGATCGTGCAGAGCTGTCCGTTGCAGCGGCCGCTCAACGGATGGTGTTCCACGTGGAACAAAGTCTGACGCATGCCGGATCGTCGATCGTAGTCCTGGAGGCACGATGATTACGATTGCTATCGCCAATCAGAAGGGCGGGGTGGGCAAGACTACCAGCGCGATCAACATCGCCACCGCACTCGCCGCGACGGGCAAGCGCGTGCTGCTGATCGATCTCGATCCGCAGGGTAACGCGTCGACCGGGCTGGGCATCAGTCATGCGCAGCGTGACAAGTCGAGCTACGACGTGCTGATCGGCAACGCGACGCTGGCCGACGCGGTGGTGGCGACCGAGGTGCCGGGGCTCGACATCGTCCCCGCCACCGTCGACCTTTCCGGCGCCGAGGTGGAGCTGGTCGATTTCGACGCACGCACGCATCGCCTCGACACCGCGCTCAACAATGCGGCGATCACGTGGGACGTGACGCTGATCGATTGTCCGCCATCGCTGGGACTGCTGACGATCAACGCCATGATCGCGTCGGATGCGTTGTTCGTGCCGCTCCAATGCGAGTTCTTCGCGTTGGAGGGATTGTCGCAGCTGCTGACCACGGTGGAGCGCATTCGTGCACGCTTCAATCCGGGCTTGTCGATCCTGGGCGTGGCGCTGACCATGTACGATCGGCGCAACCGGCTGACCGATCAGGTGTCGGCCGATGTCCGCGCGGTGCTCGGCCGGGTGGTGTTCGACACGGTGATCCCGCGCAACGTGCGCCTGTCCGAAGCACCGAGCCACGGCATGCCGGCGTTGATCTACGATCATCGCTGCTCGGGATCGCAGGCCTATATCGCGCTCGCGCGGGAGATGATCGCGCGGCTCCCCGGCCTGGCGGGCGGCACGGCGGCGGCGGCATGACCGACGTCGGCAGACGGCCACGCGGCGGGCTGGGTCGCGGTCTCAACGCGCTGCTCGGCGAGATGGCGCGCGAGGCGCCGGTCGCGCCCGATGCCAATCGACCGGACGGGGTTCGCCTGCTGCCGGTCAGCGCCTTGGCGCCGCATCCCGACCAGCCGCGCCGACGTTTCGACGACGCGCTGCTCGACGAGCTCGCCGCCTCGATCGCAGCGCGCGGGCTGATCCAGCCGATCGTCGTCCGCCCCAACGGCCACCAGTTCCAGATCGTCGCCGGCGAGCGGCGCTGGCGGGCGGCGCAGCGCGCGCGGCTGCACGAGGTGCCCGTCGTCGTCCGCGAGCTGAGCGACGCGGAGACGCTGGAAATCGCGCTAGTCGAGAATATCCAGCGTCAGGACCTCAACGCGATCGAGGAGGCGCAGGCGTATCAGCGGTTGGCGGGCGAGTATGGCCACACGCAGGACGCGCTGGCCAAGATCGTCCACAAGTCACGCAGCCACGTCGCCAACCTGCTGCGCCTGCTGGAACTGCCGGAGGGCGTGCAGGCGAGCGTGGTCGACGGGTCGCTGTCGATGGGCCACGCCCGCGCGCTGCTCGGCGCGCCGGAGGTGGAGCGGCTCGCCGAGCAGGTCATCGCGCGCGGGCTGTCGGTGCGCGAGACAGAGCGGCTGACACGCGAGCGCAAGGCGCCGCGCCACGCCGCGACGACGCGCGGTAACGAGGATTCCGGCGGCGACGGGCGCGACGCGGATATCGCGGCGCTGGAGCGGCAGCTGGCCGACCTACTCGGCGTGGTGGTGACGATCACGCACGGTGAGAAGGGCGGCACGCTGTCGCTGGGCTATGCCACGCTCGACCAACTCGACATGGTGTGCCAGCGGCTGACCGGCGAGGCGATCTGACCTACCAGTTTAACCCGGCGCGCACGTAGAGGTAGCGGCCGTTGAAGCCGAATGGCGAGTAATAGGGAAAGCCGAGCACGCCGGTGGAGTTGTTGGCGGGGATGATCCGGTCTGGATAGATGTCGAACAGGTTGCTGACGCCCAGGCCGATCTGCGCTCCCTTCGCCTCGCCGTAGCGCAGTTCCAGGTCGGTGATCGCGTGACGGCCGGTGAACACATCGGCGGTCGCGACGGTGCCGGGCTGGTTGACGTTGCCGTAATAGGTGACGCGCGCGAGCGCGCCGAGCCGATCGAGCGACCAGTCGATCGTGCCGGTCAGTTTGGTCTGCGGCGTGCCGTCCTCCAGCGTCAGGATGCGGCTGCGCGCGAACAACGTTGGCGTCGGGTTGAGCGCGACTGCGGTGTTGGCCGGCACGCGCGTCACGTCCACGTCGTTGACGTTGCCCGCCAGGGTGAGGTCGAACGAGCCTGCCGCCGCGGTGCGCAGGCGATAGTGCACGACCGCGTCGATCCCCTTGGTGGTGGAGGCCAGCCCGTTGACGAAGAAGCGTGCCGCCGAGACGTTGAACGGCGCCAGCAGCGCGGCGACCTGCGGGCTGAAGCTCGCCTGGATGTTCTCCGACAGGCCGATCTGGTCGCGGATGCGGATGCGATAGGCATCGACGGTCAGGTCGAAGCCGCCCGCGCGGACGACGACGCCCGCCGACAGGTTGGTCGACTTCTCCGCGTCGAGTGCCAGCCCGCCGAGCGCGCGACCGACCGGGTTGGTCGAGGGGAAAGTACCCGTCTCGATCGGCACGCCGTTCTGCACCACTTGCGCGGTCTGGGTGAAGAACTGTTGCTGCAGCGACGGCGCGCGGAAACCGGTGGAGGCGGTGGCGCGCAGCGCGAGCCAGCGGGCGAGGTCGTAGCGCGCCGACAGCTTGCCGTTCACCGTGCTGCCGAAGTCGGAATAATCCTCGGCTCGTCCGGCCAGGCCGACGAGGAGCTTGTCGGTGACCTGTGCCTCCAGGTCGAGATAGATGCTGCCGTTGCGGCGGCTGCGCTCCACCTCGTTGCCGGGCGAGAAGCCGCCGAACCCCTGCGCGCCCGGCGAGACCAGCGACGCGGCGGTGCCCGCGGGGATGCCGGTTACGGTGCCCGCCGGCGGCGCGCCGTAGGAGGCGAGCTCGCCTGCCTCGATCTTGTAGCCCTCACGCCGTCCCTCGACGCCGAAGGCGACGTTCAACGACTGGAACACATCGAACTTTCGAGTCGCGTCCAGGCCGACGACATATTGGTCGTAGATCACCGCGCCGTCGTCGAAGTCGCGCGGGGTGGCGGTGCCGAAGGCGTAGTTGGCCGATCCGAGCGTGCGGAACCCGATCCGGTTGCGACCGTAGCTGCCCGACAGGTCGACGTCGAAGCCTGCCACCCGGCCGCGCAGGCCGACGGCCGAGTTGATGTCGCTGGTCTTGGCGTTGATAATCGGCAGGAAGCCGCCGGGCAGCCCCGCACGGTTCAGCGCCGGCTGCGCCGCGGCGGTGGGGATACGCGGGAAGGCGGCGCTTCTCGAATCGCGTTCCTGGTAACCGGCGAAGCCGTAGAGGCTCCAGACATCGGTCAGCGAGGTGCCCGCGTTGATGAAGCCGGTGCCCTGCTCGACCTCCGGATCGCCGTAGCGGCCGGTAACGCGGGTGGGGGTGACGCGCGGGTCGAAGTCGGCGCGATTGGTCGGCTGGCGCTTCAGATATTCGCCGGTGACGGTGACGTAGCCGTCGGTGCCGAAGCCGAAGCCCTGCCAGGCGGAGACGGTGACCGCGTTCTCGCCGGTGACGTGGCGGCGGCCGCGGGCGGTGTCGACCTGCGTGTCGTAGAAGCCGTAATTGACTTGCGCGCCGCCGCCCGACCGGGCCTCGCGCAGGCGCAGGTTGACGACGCCGGCGATCGCGTCCGACCCGTACTGGGCCGACGCGCCGTCGCGCAGCACCTCGATCCGGTCGAGTGCGGCCGTCGGGACCGTGTTGAGGTCGACCGCCGCCGATCCGCGCCCGACCACGCCGTTGGTGTTGAGATAGGCGGAGGTGTGGCCCCGGATGCCGTTGATGAGGACCAGCGTCTGATCGGGCGATAGGCCGCGCAGCGTCGCCGGACGGATCGAATCGGTGCCGTCGTTGGCCGACGGGCGCGGGAAGTTGATCGACGGCGCGACGCTGGACAGCGCCTGCGCCAGCTCCGTCGTGCCCTGGCGCTGGAGGCTGGCACCGCTCAGCACGTCGACGGGCGAGGCGCTGTCGAGGCGGGTACGGCCGGCGGCGCGGGTGCCGGTGACGATGATGTCGTCACCCTCGTCGGCGACGGTGGCGGCGTCGGCGGTGGGCGCCGCCTCGCTCTCCTGCACGGGACCGGGCGCCGTCTGGGCATGAGCGGAGGCGGAGAGGAGAGCGAGCGAAGAAGCGCCGATCAGCGCGGCGAAGCGGAGCGAATGCATGACGAACCCTTTTTCCGGCGACGATCGCCGATCCGGAAAAGGCAGATAGGGGCTGGCAACGCTGCACACGGACAAGAAAATCTTGGGGCTTCGATCGGCGCGAGCACGCCCGATGACGAGACGGGCGCGACGCTGTAGCAGGAGGGCGATGACCGATCCGGCGAAGCCTACCCGTGCCCCCCGGCGCGACGCGCAGGCGCGGCGCGAGGCGCTGATCGTCGCCGCGGCGGCGTCGTTCGCGTGCGACGGCTACGGCGTGGCGCTGGAGACGATCGCCGATCGGGCAGGGGTGGGGCGGGGGACGCTCTACCGCAATTTCCGTGATCGCGGCGCGCTGGCGCTCGCCATCTTCTCGCGCGAGATCGACCGGCTGGAGGCGGTGCTCGACCCCGCCGCGCCGATCGCCGAGACGATCGCGACCATGGTGCGCGACGGGGCCGCCGCGTCGGCGCTGTTCACCCGCATCGCGGTGGAACTGCACCTCGACGATCCCAATTTTTCCGCGTTCCAGTTGCTCGGCGAGCGGCTGGAACGGGTGGTGGCGCCGCTGGTCGCGGGGGCCAAGGCGCGCGGCGAACTCGACGCGGCGGTCACGCCCGATCAGCTGGTGCTGGCGATGCGCATGGCCGGCGGGCTGCTGCTGCCCTTCATGGACGAGGCGCAGGTCGCCGCGCGGGTAGAGGCGGCGCTGCGGATGTTGTTGGACGGATTGCGGCCGCGATAGCGAGCGCTGCCCCAGTCAAGCCTCCGGCAGCGCGCCTAGTGTCTCCGTTACGCGGCGACGCAGTGCCGGATCTCTCGTGATCTCCAGCATCGCGCCCAGACTGCCCCGCGCCGCAGCGATCGCATGGTCGACGAGTTCGAGCCGGGCACGCTCCCACCACGCCTGCGGGTAGGCGGGCGCCATCGTCGTCATGCGAGTGTAGAGTTCGAGCGCACGGCGTCCGCGCCCCGCCTGCTCGGCGCGCGACGCTTGGTTCCGGAGAAGGCGGACGAGCACGGCGCGGTTCGGCATCGCCGCGACGTGCGTCACCGCGCGCCCGGGAGCCGCGACCGCCTCGACCAACGCGGCCAGCCGCTCGGCGCCGACCCGTACGCCGCCCGCAAACGGGTCGACGATCACCGGCACGGCCTCTGCGCCGATCACGACGAGGACGTGACCGGGAACGTCGAGGACATCGGCGCTCCAGCCGAGCCGCCGCGCCATCGCCACCCAAAGGATGGACAGGCTCACCGGCAATCCGCGCCGACGATCGAGAACGCGAAGGAGATCGGCATTGGCAGGATCGTCGTAGGTCTCGGCATCGCCGGTGAAGCCGAACTCGCCGGCGAGCACCTCGGCCAGGGCGTTGGCACGCCCGGCCGGCGTCTCGGTGTCCCTACCGACCCTATCCAACCGCGTCTCGATGGCGTCGAGCAGGTCGCGATAGGCCGCGAGATCAGTGTCGGGATGGTCGAGCGACGCCAACGACAAGGCGGCCTCGTCCAGGGCGATATCTTCCTCGTCGATCAGGCCGAGGCGGTGAAGGTCTTCGTTCATGCCGACTCAGATGGGGAGAGGACGCGATCATGGAAACGGGTGGCGATCCGGAGCGTGTCGGTCGAGCTTACCCGACAAGTAGCACCGGCAAGGCTACGACGGCCTCCTACCTTTTCGCGCTCGCCATTGGATCTCGCCATTGGATGGAGTGCTTGCGGTGGCCTTGAGCGAATCTAACGAATGCGCCGAATGTCAGGCGAGCGGCCACTGTGCGGGAGAGTTGGCCGCTCGCCTCACCGCACTCGCCAGGGAGGTGGAACGAGCATCCGACGTAGCAGGTCGCCGGCGCGGTGTGGACGAGCCAGTGCCACGGCGTCGGACCGTCAGCCAACGATCATTGGACGATTCTGTGATCGCGTCGTGCGATCAAGAGCCGGAAAAAGAGGGACGTGCCGCGTGGCCGCGACACGCCCCGAAGGATAGCCAATCTCGTTCGAGGGAGATGGACGACCCATTTCATCAACCCATTTTGGGATGATTTCCTTGATCTGGATGACCCTTACGCTGAGATGCACCACAATGGAGACGGACCGACCGTTAATGGCGTATCGCCGAACTCGTCTCGTTCTGGAACGATCGCCCGGATACTGATCCAATTTAATCTGAGATCGCAAGACGATCCTGCGTCAAACTACGTCCGACATCGTGTCTACGGCGTGAAGAATGCAGGAGAGCGACTTGGCGCAGACACAGCGAACACCCGGTACGGCCATCGCCGACAATCCGATTGGGGGTGCGGCGACGTCGGTGTCCGCAGCCGGACTGCCGATGCTGACCGTCTCGAAGCGCGGATCATGGTTCCAATCGCCGCACGTCTGTATTCCTGCCAATTGGGAAAAGGGTTCGCTCGTCGTCCTGATCGAGATCGAGGCGTGGAGCCGATTACTCCGTTCAAGCGGCGGCGATGTCGCCGTTGCGAAGAAGGCCGCGCTCCGCCATGCGGAACATGGCGGCAGCTGGGTGCCGGACTTCGGAGAGCCGGCGGTCTTCATCAACCGATAGCCGCCTGGGGCGAGCGGCGTTGTCGCGACGCCATCGACCCCGCGCGGCGGCCGACCATCTCCTTCAGCCGTCGTCCTGTGTGAGCCGGATCGTGAAAGCAGCCGGTTCCAGCTTCAAACGATATTGCGGGAGCGGACGGCCCAGTTCGCTCCACTGGTTGTCGCCGCCGATCCCCCATTGCGCCACATCGACGAGCAGCCTGCCGCGTCGACTGGATTCGATATCCGTCCATTTCCACGTTCCCGGCGGGCGGCGGTACAGGTCGGTGTAATCGAACGGCAAGGCGTTCATCATCAGCGGCTGCGTGCCGGCGATCTTCAGCCCGCGCCCGCTGCCCAGCAGCCGCATCCAGCGCACGTCGACCTTGTTGCCGGTATCCTGCGGCCGGATATAATCGTGCGGCTGTTCGGCGAGGCTGCCGCGCCACAGGCCGATCGCGGCCGAGTGTTTGCGATCGACGTAGCTCTCGTGGGGGCCGCGGCCATACCATTCGACGGTGTCCAGCGCCTTGGGCAGTTCGAAGGCCAAGCCGACGCGGAACGGCGGCGGCAGGTCCTGGCGCAGTGGCGTGAATTGTGCGTCGATCGTGACCGAGCCGTCCCCCGCCATCCGGTAGGTCGATCGGAAGGTGGCTGCCCCGGGCACCGCCGCCGTGCCGAGCGTGAAGGTCGCCACCGCTTCCCGCGCGCCATCCGCCCCTTGCCGCAGCGTCAGGTCGGCCAGGGTGCGCGTGGCGCTCAGCTCCTTCCATATCGCGAGTTGCTTGGCCGTTCCCGTCCCGATGCTGTTGTCGGTCTCCGCGCGCCAGAAATTGGGCGCGCCCCCGGACAGCAGCGGCTTGCCGCCACGCGTGTACGATCGCACCAGCCCCGTCGCGCGGTCGATCGTCAGGGTCGCGTCACCGGCCGCGAAGCGTACGGCCCCCGCCGCCTCGTCGACCGACACCGTACCCCGCGGGCGCGGCGCCGGCGCGGCGACGCCCGGCCGCACGACGAACTGCTCCCACGCCATCACCGTCCCGGCAGCGACCGTCGGGATCAGGCCCTCGGTCGTTCGCGCGCGCACGGTGACGAGCATCTCGGCCGTCGGGCCATAGGTGCCGCCGGCGATCGGCAGGGTCAGTGATCCGATGCCGCGTGCCGGAACGTCGGGCGCGGCGAGCGCCCCTCGCGCCACCATGCGACCGTCCGCCGTCATCTCCCAGTCGAACGTGTATCGCCGGAGGTCGGAAAAATCCTGGCGGTTGTGGACCCGGACCGATCCCGTCGCCGCGTCGAAGTCGGTGAACTGGACCGGCTCCGACACCTTCTTCAATTCGTGCAGCACTGGATTGGGCGTCCGGTCCGATTGGATCAGGCCATCGCCGAACTCGATGTCGCCGGAGTAGTTCTTGCCGTAGGCGCCACCATCCGCCCAGTAACGGCGGCCGTCCTTGGTATAGCCGTACATGGACTGATCGACCCAGTCCCAGATGAAGCCGCCCTGCAACTTCTCGGGATGGGCGTAGATCGTGTCCCAATATTCCTTCAGGTTGCCGCCGGAATTGCCCATCATATGGGCGTACTCGCTCTGGATCATCGGCTGCCGGTACGTCCAGTTACGGGCGTAGTCGGCCATCTTGGCGGCCGGATCGTACATCGGCGCGTAGATGTCGGCGTACCAGTTCACGCGGTGGTCGTGGAGCGGCAGCGGCCCCCAGCCGAGATAGCTGACGAGGCGGCCTGGATCGCGCGCGCGGACGATCCGCGCCGCCTCCTCGAAGGTCGGGCCGATCCCGGCCTCGTTGCCGAGCGACCAGAAGATCACCGAAGGATGGTTCTTGTCCCGCTCGACCATGTTGACGATGCGGCTGACGTGCGCGTCCTTCCACGCGGGGTCGAAGCCGATCTGATACCGCGCCCGCTGGTCGGGCAGGCGGTTGCCGATCTCCATATAGCCGTGGCTCTCCACGTTTGCCTCATCCATGACGTAGAGGCCCCAGCGGTCGGCGAGTTCGTAGAGATAGGGATCGTTGGGATAATGGGCGGTGCGGATGGCGTTGACGTTGTTCGCCTTCATCAACCGCAGGTCCCGCTCCATCGAGGCGCGGCTGATGACGTGGAAGGTCTCCGGATCGTGCTCGTGCCGGTTGACGCCGCGGATGTTGATCGGCCGCCCGTTGACGGTGACCACGCCGTTCCTGATCGCCACGTCGCGGAAGCCGATCCGCCAGGGCGTCGACTGGATCAGGCGCCCCGCGGCGTCCTCCCACTCGACCAGCAGCGTGTAGAGATGGGGCGTCTCCGCACTCCAGGGGCGCACCGCCGGCACCTCGGCCCGCAGCGTCACGGCGCGCTCGGCCTGGCCGGTGGGCAGGGCCGCGTCGCGGGTCAGCACGGTGCGATCGCCATCCATCAGCACGATCCGCGCGCGGCCCGCCGCACCGGGCGTCACCGCCAGGTCGACCGCGAGCACGCCGTCGCGAAACGTCTCGTCCAGCCCGGCATGGATGAACGCGTCGCGCACGCGCGTCGGCGGTGCCGCGATCAGGAACACGTCGCGCTCGATTCCCGACACGCGCCAGAAATCCTGATCCTCCAGGTACGATCCGTCGGACCAGCGGAAGATCTGGATCGCCACCGTGTTGCGACCGGGGCGGAGATGATCGCCGACGTCGAACTCGGACGGCAGCTTGCTGTCCTCCGAATAGCCGACCTCCGCGCCGTTCACCCAAACGCGATAGGCCGATCCCGCCGCGCCGATGTGCAGCACCGTCCGCTCGCGTTGCCAGCCGCCGGGCAGGGTGAAGTCCCGGCGGTAGGAGCCGACCGGGTTGGTCGCGTGCGGGATCAGCGGCCGATTGGCCGGGAAGGGATAGCGCCAGTTGTTGTAGACCGGCTGATCGTACCCGTGCGCCTGCCACATCGCGGGCACTGGAATCGTTTTCCACCGCGACACGTCGAAGCCGGGCCGCTCGAACCCGGTCGGCAGCGCGTCGGCACTGGGCGAGAAGGCGAACTTCCAAGCCCCGTTAAGCGACAGGAACCGGGAGGATCGCGCGGGCACACCCGCCAGCGCGCGTTCCCGGCTCTCATAGGGGAAGCCGGTGGCACGCGCGGGCAGCTTGCCGCGCGCGAACACCGCCGGGTTCTCCCAGTCGGGACGGGCAGGATCGACCTGCACCGGCGCGACGCGCGGATCGTTCACCTGCGCCGCCGCGGTCCCCCCCACGCAGAGCAGGACCGCCGCCACCGTCATTCCCCGCAGGCTCGCCGTCATGTCGCCCCGATCTCCCATGGTGGCGCTGTGGCGGGCACGGCGTGCCCGCCCGTTTCCCGCTCAGAAGCGGAAGCGCGAGCCGATGCCGAAATACCGGCCCTCGTCGCGGACGTCGCGGGTGTACCGCCGCTCCGGCAGATAGTCGATGTAGCTGCGGAACGGCTTCGCCAGCAGGTTGGTCGCGTCGATCGTCAGCGTCAGCTGCTTGATCGGGTTGTAGCTGATCGAGAAATCGAGCCGCTCGATCGCGAGCACGCCCTCACCGGTGTAGATACCATTGGTGTAGAGGTTGCCGGTCACGAACGGACTGCGCCGATTGTACGACAATCGCGACGAGATGCCGTTGCGTTCGTAGAACAGGGCCGCGTTGTACGTCCATTTCGACACGAACGGGATCCGTACCAGCGGCGGCGTCGGCGGCACGCTGCCATCGGCGTTCGTCGCCAGCGGATAGGCGGTCTTGCCGTCGACATAGGTCACGTTCGCCTGGACGCCGATGCCCTTCAGCGCGCCGGGCAGGAAGTCGAAGAACGTCTGCCCGCCGAGTTCCCAGCCCTTGATCCGGCCGGCGCCCGCATTCTGCGGCGATGTCGTCTGGATTAGGCCGTAGACCGGATCGATGAAGCGCTGGAGGTAGTTCGAGATGAAGCCGTCCAGATCGCGGTAGAAGACCGCGCCCGTGATCGACGCCGTGCGCGAGAAATAATATTCGATCGTCGCGTCGTAGTTGTGCGCCACCAGGGGCCGCAAATTGGGGTTGCCGCCCGAGCCGGTGGCGTTGACCCGGCCGCACAGATTGACCGGGAAGCGCGGATCGCACGGCTCCTCGACGGGCACGCCCGGCGTCGGCGGCGGCGGCGGCGCAGCCTCCGTGATGGTGACCGCCGGATTGAGCTGACTGAAATCGGGCCGGGTGCGCGTCTTGGTCGCGGCTAGCCGTAGCTGGAGCTTGTCCGTCGGCCTGATCCGCATGCTGACGTTCGGCAGGATGTCGAGGTAGTTGGCGTCGGTCGACCGTTCCACCGCGGTCGTCACCCCGCCCGAGGTGACGCGCCCGACACCGCTGTACCGGCCGACGGTGTTGACGACGCGCACGCCGAACAGGCCGTCGATATCCAGGCCGAGCGACGACAGGTCGTAACGCCCCTGGCCATAGACCGCGTAGGTCGTCTCTTCTCCGCGGAAGCCCTGGGTGGGGTCGAGCTGGACGTTCTCGGTGGCGAGCAGCGGCAGGTTGGTCCGCCAGTCACGGATGGCGGCGTCGTTCGCGGCCGTCGCCGGCGTCGTCGCGATCAGCTGCTGCAACGCCGCGATCGAGCGTAGGCGCAACGCCTCCTGATTGGCGATGATCGCACCGCGCGCCGGCGCCAACCAGCTGCGCAAGCCCTGCACGTCGGTGCGGAACGCGTCCTGCGTGGTCACCAGGTCGCCCAGACCCAGGCCGGTGAGCGGGATGTTCAACCGTTCGGTGAACGCGTAGCGCGTGCCGTTGCGCAGCGACCCGTCCCGGTCCGACCAGCGGACGCCGAACTGCAGCTTGGGCAGGATCGATACGTCGGTCTCCAGCTCCAGGTCGGTGCGGCCCTGCCACCCCTTGCCGTTGGTACGGTTGGTCCGCTCGAAATAGCCGCGCCACTTGTAGTTGTTGGGGTCGAGCGCGTCGAAGCCCGGCAGGGCGAAGGCGTTGCCGCCGTCGGCGAAGAACTGCACGGTCGCCACCGGCACGACAGTGGTCGCGGTGTCGAAGCTCCACTCGTCGATGCCGTACTCGCTGCGCGTATAGGCCAGGTCGGCGCTGATCCGCGCACGTCCCGCCTGCCACTTGAAGCCGAGGGCGTTCTGGAACGTGTTTGTGTAGCTCTTGCTGGTGCTGCGGAACGTCTGCGCCCGGTCGCCACCGGTCTTGGTGAAGCTTTCCACCAGATTGTCGGTGCCCTCGACCAGCACCACGTCGCTCAGCGCCGGCGGCGGGCTGCCGCTGCGCAGGAACACGTCGAACTGATCGTTGTAGCCGTCCTGGCGGAAACCCTGGAACAGGAAGTCGTAATAGACCTCCAGGTTCGACGCCGGCTTCCACTGGACGCTCATGTTGCCCGACGGGCGCACGCGCTTGCCGCTGGGGTTGGCGACGGAGACGCGATCGGGATAGCGGAACGAGCGGCCGACCTCGACCGGCGTGGGCCTCTGATTGACGCTGAGCGTGGTGATCGTGCCGCTGCCGACGCGGATGGCGTTGCGGTAGCGCGACTGGTTGTACGATCCGTTGACCAGGATGCCGATCTCGCCGACTGGCGTGTCCTTGCGCACGGCCAGCAGCAGGTTGCCGTTAGGGTCGTACTTGTTGCTCTGGTCGTTGTAGGTGCCGCGGAACCCGCCGGCGATCGTGAACGGCTGGTTGAAGTCGAACGCCCGGCGCGAGCGCACGTTGATGAGGCCGGCGAGCCCCGGCTCCAGCAGGTCCGCGGTGCCCGACTTGTAGACCTCCAGCCCCGCCAGCGCGCCCGCCGGAAAGTCTTGAAGCTGCGAGCGGCGCAGCTCGCCGGTGAAGATATCGCGGCCGTTGAAGGTGGTGGCGAGGTCGGGCAGGCCGCGGACCAGCACCTGGCGTACCTCGTCGCCGAACCGGTCCACCTGGATGCCGGCGACGCGGGCGACCGATTCTGCGGCGGTGTTGTCGGGCAGCTTGCCGATGTCCTGCGCCACGACCACGTCGACGATGGCATCCGCGTCGCGCTTGATCTGCTGCGCGCTGCTCAGGCTGGCACGATAACCGGTGACCACCACGTCGGTCGGGTCGAGATCGCCCGGCCCCGGCACGGCCGTCACCGGCGATTTGGCGGGAACGGGCGTGCCGGCCGACGCCGAGATGCCGACTTGGTCCCCCTCGGAGGACACGCTGCCGGTCGTGCTGGCGTCCGTGTCGGACGGCCGAGCCGCGGACGCGGCATTGCGATCGCCGCTAGCCTCTTTCTGGGCCGGTCTAGCCTTCGAGGCCGGCACGGTGCTGTTCGGTGCTGGTACGCTGCCTGCATCCTGCGCCAGCGCAGGCGCGACGGCGTGCGGCAGCGCGAACGCCGTCGCGGCCACGGTGACCATCAGGTGCAACTTCGATCGATTCGCCTTCATGTTCCCCTCCGTTCGGCTCGGTGAACCCGTGGTTCTTCGCCCACTCGGTTCTCCCTGGTGCTTTGCCGTCGGCGCCGTCGGACGAGGTGCCCGCGCCGCTTGTCACGCACTTGTCCGATTAAAGACCGCCCCGTCAACGAATTTGTGCCACCGCTGGCACAATGTGCTTCAGTTCTACCGGCGAGGAGCCGGACAACTCTATCAAGGAGCGTTCGTACCGGGCACATAGACGGTCCGCGCACGGGCGTGCCCATGATCTGTCGATCCTCGGTCGAATTGGTCGATCGACATCGTGAATATATGGCCCCTAACTGCACTTGGGTTATAGCCTGCTGCGGTTTTGGGAGTGGGATATTTGGACGGCTACCGACCTGTGACGATCAGCGACGTGGCGTCGGCTGCCGGTGTGTCCATTCGAACCGTTTCACGCGTTCTCAATAAGTCGGACAAAGTAGCGGCTGATTCGCGCGAGCGGATCGAAGCCACGATCAGGGATCTCGGCTTCAGCCCCAGCAGTCGCGCGCGGGCCCTGGCGTCGGGGCGTTCGTCGCTGATCGGCGTGGTTCAGGACGACCCCAACGCGCAGGTGATCGGGGTCTTGCAGCGGGGCATCGTCGATATATGTGCCGCGTCGGGCTACGAACTGGTGGTCCACCCGGCCCGCTTCGCGGCGCCCGATCTCGTCGACAACATCCGCGACTTCGCGCTGCGTTCCCGTATCGACGGGCTGATCGTGCTGCCGCCGGTATCGGAGGTGGCGGCGCTGCCCAGGGCGCTGGCCAGGCTGAAGGTGCCGGCCATCGGCATCGCCGCGGTCGGCGTGCCGGGTTACAGCGGCGCCCTGATCAGCGAGGAACGGTCGGCGGCGGCGCTGCTCGGCGAACATCTGATCGCGCTGGGCCATCGCCGCGTCGCCATCATCACGGGACCACGCTGCTTCCATTCCGCCACCGAGCGTGAACGGGGCTTTCGCAGCGCGCTCGATCGGCACGGCGTGACGCTGCCGGACCATTACGTCATGGAGGGCGACTACGGCTTCGCCACCGGCCACGCGCACGCCTCGCACCTGCTCGGGCTGGAGGTGCCGCCGACCGCGATCTTCGGCTGCAACGACATCACCGCGGCCGCGGTCATCAAGGCGGCGCATGACCGGGGATTGCGCGTGCCCGACGATCTCTCCGTCGTCGGCTTCGACGACAGCGAGCTGGCGTCGATGATCTCCCCCGCCTTGACGACGATCCGCCGGCCCTTGCTGGACATGGCGCACGAAGCGACCCGGCGCCTCATCGCGATGATCGACGATCGCGAACGTCCGGATTTTTCGCCCCATCACGTGCCGCTGGGGCTGGTGGAGCGATCCTCCACCGCCCGCTGCCGCTAAGAGTCCGCCCCGCGATGGACCGCCGAGCGGGGCCGTCGCGCGGGATCAGCGATCGCGCCAGCCGAGCCCCAGGGCCTTGTTGACGGCAATGAAGCGCTGGCTGAGCTGCGACCGGGCCTGGACCACCGCCGTCCGCGCCTGAAGCTGCTGCCGCTCGACGTCGAGCTGGTCGATCAGCGTCGCGGTGCCCGCGGCGACGCGCTGGCGGTTGAGGGTGGTGGCGCGGGTGGCGGTCGCCTCGGCTCGGGCGAGTTGGCCGAGCTGCGCGCGCGTGCGGGCGAAGCGCGACAGCGCGGTCTCCGCGTCGGCCAGCGCCTCCAGCACGGTGCGGCGATAGGTCGCCTCCGCCCCGTCGCGCCGCGCTTCCGACACGCGGGTCGCCGCGCGGTTGCGGCCGAAATCGAGGAACGACCAGCTGAGCGACGGCGCCGCCAGCGTCGTCAGCTGGCCCAGGTCGAACACGTCGCCGGGCGCGGTGCCGCCCAGCCCGAGCAATCCGAGGAAGCGGATGCCGGGCAATTCCCTCGCCTTGCTGACACCGATGCCGGCGGTGGCGGCGGCGAGTTCGCGCTCGGCCGCGCGGATGTCGGGCCGGTGGGCGATCAGCGCGGCGGGATCGCCGATCGCGACGCGCGCGGGCGGCAGCGGGATGGCGGCGGCGGGCGCCAGCGTCGCGTCGAGCGCGCCGGGGGTGCGGCCGGTGAGGATGGCGAGCTGGTTCAGATACTCGTCGCTCTGCGCGGCAAGCGGGATGGCGTCCGCCCGCGTATTCTCCAGCTGCACCCGCAGCCGTTCGAGGTCGAGGCGCGAGGCGGTACCGCGCGCCTCGCGCTGGCGCGACAGGTCGAGCTGCCGCTGCTGGAGTGCGGTGGCCTCGGCGTTGAGGCGGATGCGCTGCTGCACCTCGCGCAGGCCGACATAGGATTGGGCGACCTGCGCCGACAGCGACACCTGCGCGTCGGCCAGGTCGGCGACGCGCGCGCCGGCGGTGGCGGTCGCCTGCTCGTTGCCGCGGCGACCGCCGCCGAACAGGTCGACCTCCCACGACGCGTTGAGGCCGAGATTGTAGAAGTCGAGCCCGGTGCCGCCGCTCCCCGCCTCCGCCTGTTCGCCGCCTCCGCTCCCTATCCCGCCGCCGCCGCCGATCCCCGTGCCGGGCAGCTGCGCGTGGATGTAGGTGCCGTTGGCGCTGACGCTGGGCAGCCGGCCGCGCTGCTGCTGGCGCAGCTGCGCCTCCGCCTCGCGGACGCGGGCGGCGGCCTGGTCGATCGTCGGGCTGTGGGCGAGCGCGTCGTCGACCAGCCGGGTGAGCAGCGGGTCGCCCAGCCCCTCCCACCAGCGCGCGAGCGCGGGGGCGGGCGTCGTCGTCCCGGGCTCGGCGCGCACGAAGCGGGCGGCGTCGGACGGCGCGGCGGGTGGACCGGCATAGTCCGGCCCGACGGTGCAGGCGCCGAGCAGCAGCACGGCGGAAAGGGTGGGGAAAGATCGCGTCATCAGTGCACCATCGCCGGCTCGGCGTGTTTCGGCAGGGGCTTCAGGAACAGGATCAGCGGCAGTACCGCGAGCGTGCCGACGCCCATGATCCAGAAGATGTCGTTGAACGTCATGGTCAGTGCCTGGGCCGAGATCTGCTGCGACAGCAGGCGCAGGCCCGCCGTGTCGTTTCCGGTCGCGCGGGCGAGGCCGCCGACATAGTCCTGCACCGCCGGGCTGTTGGCGTTGAGCGACTCCTCGATGCGGCGCGCGTGGAACCAGCTGCGCTGATCCTGGAGGACGGAGATGCCGGCCAGCGCGAAGCTGCCGCCCAGGTTGCGCATCGCGTTGAACAGGCCCGACGCGTCGCCCGCATCCTCCGGCGGGACGGAGCGGACCACCGCCTGGCTGAGGAACAGCATGCCCAGGATCTGGCCGACGCCGCGCAGCAGCTGCGACACGGTGAAGTCCGCGCCGCCCGACGCCACCGTCAGGTTCGCGTCGAGCAGCGCGGAGCTGCCCATGATGACCAGCCCCGCCGCCACCGCGATGCGGATGTCGATCCTCTTCAGCAGGATCGGCACGATCGCCATCATGAACAGGCTGGGGATGCCCGACAGCAGCACCACCTTGCCCGATTGCAGCGCGTTGTAGCCGGCAAGCGCCGCCAGGAATTGCGGAATGGCGTAGCTGGTGCCGTACAGCACGACGCCGAGCACCACGCCCATCAGCGCCACCGCGCCGAACTGCCGGTCGAGCAGCAGCGACAGCTTGATGATCGGCCGCCGCGCGGTCGCCTGCCCGTAGAAGAGCAGGCCGAAGCCGGTGACGGAGACCAGCGCCATCCAGCGGATCAGCTCCGACGAGAACCATTGCTCGCGCTGGCCGTCCTCCAGGAAGACGGTGAGGCCGCCCAGGCCCAACGCCAGGCCGGCGATGCCGAACCAGTCGGCCTGCCAGAACAGGTGCGGCTTGGCCCGCTCGTGCGGCAGGCCGAGCAGCAGCAGGGTGATGAGCACCGCGCTGATCGGCACGTTGATGAAGAAGGCATAGTGCCAGCTGACGTTCTCGGTCAGCCAGCCGCCGACCAGCGGGCCGAGCACCGGTCCCAGGATGGCGGTGACGCCGAACGCGGCGATACCGATCGGCTGCTGCTCGCGCGGCAGGCGCTGGGCGATGATGGTCTGCGCCGTCGGGATCATCGCGCCGCCGGTGAAGCCCTGGCCGACGCGACCGACGATCATCATCGACAGGTTGGTGGACAGGCCGCACACCACCGAGAAGGCGGTGAACAGCCCGGCCGCGATCAGCAGGAAGGTGCGCAGGCCCAGCATCCGCTGCAACCAGGCGGACATGGGGATGATGACGATCTCGGCGACCAGGTACGCGGTGGCGATCCACGTCCCCTCGGTGCCGCTGGCGCCGATCTCGCCCTGGATGGTGGGCAGCGCCGAGTTGACGATGGAGATGTCGAGCGTCGCCATCAGCGCGCCCAGCGTCCCCGCCGCCACTGCCAGCCACGCGGCCGCGTCGGCGCGGGCGGGGCGTGCCGGGGGTGCGAGGGGCAGGGCGGCGCTCGCCATCTCAGCGGGCCCGCTGCTGCTCGTCGCGCAGGCGATCGATGGCCCCCTTGGCGCCGATCGTGTCCACGGTCACAGTGACCGACAGGCCGGGCACCAGCAGCCGGCGCGCGGCCGGGGTCGCCTCGATTGAGATACGCACGGGCACGCGCTGGGTGATCTTGGTGAAGTTGCCCGTCGCGTTCTGCGGCGGCAGCAGCGAGAATTGCGCGCCGGTGCCGGGCGCCAGGCTCTCCACCCGCCCCTTCAGCTCGACACCGTCCAGCGCATCGACGTGGATCGACGCGGGTTGGCCGGGCCGCATCAACGCCAGCTGCGTCTCCTTGAAGTTGGCGGTGATGTACAGCCTGTCGAGCGGCACGATCGACATCAACCGCGTGCCCGCCTGGACGTACTGGCCGACGGTCACCGTCTTGTCGCCGATCCGCCCCCCGATCGCCGCGCGCAGCACCGTCGCGCCGACGTCGACGTTCGCCGATTCGAGCTGCGCCTGCGCCGCCCGCCCCTGCGCGCGGCCCTGCGCCACCTGGCTCTCCAGCGAGCCGACGCGGCGCTGCTGCGCGTCGAGCGCGGCGGCCTGCGCGCGGACGTCGGCGGCGGATTGCCGCGCGGTCGCCTCCAGCTGGGCCAGCCGCTCGCGCGTTTCCGCGCCCGACGCGGCGAGCGGGCGGTAGCGCGCGACCTCGGCGGCGTCGAAAGCGGCCTTGGCGCGGGCGGCGGCCAGCTGCGCGCGCGCCTGCTCGATCGTGGCATATTGTTCGCGGATCTGGGCGCGGGCGGCGTCCGCCTGCGCGCCGGCGACCGCGATCTGCGCCTCCGCCTGTGCGGCCTGCGCGCGCGCGTCGCGCGGATCGATGCGGACCAGCGGCTGGCCCGCCGCGACGTCCTGGTTCTCCGTGACGAGCACCTGCGCGACGTAGCCGGCGACGCGCGGCGCGACGGTGACCATGTCGGCCTGCACCGTCGCGTCGTTGGTCTCCTCCAGATACCGGCCGCGCGTCTCGTACCGCAGGAACCACAACCCGCCCACGACCAGCACGGCGAGGCCGAGCACCAGCAGGATCAGCTTGGCGCGCTGGCTCAGCGCGCGTGCCGGTGGGGCATCGTCGCCGGGCGGCACGTCGCGCGGTGGCTGCTGGTCGCTCATCGAACGTCGAATCCCTCATGAAGACGGGCGCGCAGATAAGCGGACAACTCGTCCGCAACAAGCCGCGATAGCGGCTTGACCTGATCCGCCGGCGGATCGATCGTGCGGCACGGGCCGGAGACAGCGATCTCCTGCCGAAAGGGAGAGGGATCATGAG
Source organism: Sphingomonas rubra (assembly GCF_900115745.1). Classification (GTDB taxonomy): domain Bacteria; phylum Pseudomonadota; class Alphaproteobacteria; order Sphingomonadales; family Sphingomonadaceae; genus Sphingomonas; species Sphingomonas rubra. The sequence goes on from NZ_FOXP01000003.1 coordinate 211,424, forward strand.
AACGCGTATCGCCGCCGCCCTGCTGCTGGGCAATGTCATGGTCCCGGCCGCGCAGGCACAGGCACAGGCACAGGCGCAGACCGGCGCCACGGCCGATGCCGGGGCCGATCCGGTCGGCCGCGTGGTCGTGTTCGGCGACAGCCTGTCCGACGGCGGCTATTACCTGACGCTCGACCTGCGGTTGCCGCGCGACGCAGGCAGCTTCACCACCAACCCCGATCCGGTCGCGCCTGAGGTGATGGCAGCACGGCTGGGGCTGCCGCTCGCGCCCGTCTACGGCCAGGGGGGCACCAACTACGCGGTGGGCGGCGCGCGGGTAACGGCGGCGAACGCGCTGTCGATCCCGATCGCGACGCAGATCAACAACTTCCTCGCCGCCGGCGGCAGCTTCGGGCCGCGCGACCTGGTCTACATCCAGGGTGGCGGCAACGACTTCTTCGCGTTCCAGGCGGGCGGCGGCACCAACAACGGTCTCCTGACGACCGCGGCGACGCAGCTCGCCGCGCAGGTGACGCGCCTGCAAACGGCGGGGGCGAGCCGCATCGTCACGCTGGCGGTGCAGTCGGGCGGGCAGGCCGGCCTCCAGCTGTTCAACCGCACCTATGCCGCCGCGCTCGCCTCGGCGAACGTCAACGCGCTGTATTTCGACACCGACCGGCTGTTCAACGAGCTGGTCGCGAGCCCCGCCACCTACGGCTACACCAACATCACCGGCGTCGCCTGCACGGTGCCCTCCTCGCTCGCCTGCACGCGCGCGACGCTGGTCTCGCCCAATGCCAACGAGACGTACATCCTGGCCGATTCCGTCCACCCCGCCGGCATCACCCAGCGCATCCAGGGGCAGGCGATCGCCAGCCTGGTGCAGGCGCCCGAGCAGATCGCGGGGCTCGGCTACGCCGCGCAGGCGACGTTCCGGGCGCACCGCGACCTGTTCGAGGCGGCCGAGCGCGGCGGATCGCAGCGGATCGGGCGCGGCCTGTCGGTGTTCGGCAGTGCCGCCTATCATTACTACGGCAATGACGGGTCGGCGCAGCGCGTCGGCATCAATCAGCGCGGCTTCACCGGGGCGGGGGGCGTCGACCTGGCGATCGGCGACGCGTCCGGCATCGGCGTGGCCGGCGGCTACTCGGACGGAACCGGCCGGTTCGACGCGGGCGCAGGCAGCTACAAGCCGCGCGCGTGGTCGGCCAGCGGCTATGCCCGCGGCGAGCTGGGGCCGGTACGGCTGCTGGCGGACGGGACCTACGGCGAGATCGACTATCGCCGGATCACGCGGCAGGTGCAGCTCGGCCCGGCGATCCGGCGTCATGACGGCAACACCGACGGCAACTACGTCGCCGGCCGGCTCACCGCCGCGGCCGACCTGCTGACCGCCGGCGGCGTCGCGCTCGGCCCCGACGTGGCGGTGCAGTATGATCGGGTGCGGCTGGCCGGCTATGCCGAGAGCGGCGGCTTCTCGACCGGGGCGGCCTTCGGCCGGCAGGAGGTGGAGAGCCTGACCGGCCGGTTCGGCGCGGTGGTGCGGTCGCTGCCGGGGCAGCCGGTGCGGATGTTCGCGCGCGCTGGGTACGAGCGCGAGTTCGACGACGATCCGCGCGCCATCACGATCACGCCGACGGGGGCGCCGATCAGCTTCACCGGCGACGTCGAGCGGGCGAAGCGCGATTACATGAGCTACGCTTTCGGCGTCGACGGCCGGGTCGCCGGCCCCTTGTCGGTGCGTGCCGGCGTGTCCGGCTATGCGCTGCGCGACGATCGCGACAGCGTCACGGCATTCGCGGGACTATCGGCGGCGTTCTGAGTTCGGGCCTCTGCAAAAATCCTCCGTCATGCCGGACCCGTTCCGGCATCCACCGTGCCGCAAATCAGCAAGCTGTTGATTTCGCGGCATCGTGGACCCCGGAACAAGTCCGGGGTGACGGGAAGAACTGCTCTCGGAAGAGCTTCGCAGAAGCATCCCCTTTGCCGGAGCACGCCCGGCGCTTCGACGTGACCTGTCGAACGCTACCGCGCGGCCGCGGCGGCGATCCGGGCGAGAAGCTGTTTCTTCAGCGCGCCGCTGGCGAGGTGCGCGTCGACCTGGTCGTGGCGCTCCTTGGTCAGCTGGCGGCGGATGTCGCTCACCGTGCGGCAGCTGCCGGCGTCGGCCAGTTCGAACGCGCGCTCCAGCGTCGTCATGCGACCGATCCTCGTGTCACGGGGCCGGCATCGCCCGCCGCGCCGGAGGGCGAACGGCAGGGAAGTTGCCGGGCGAGGGAGGGGGGCCGCAGATCGCTCATGACGGCATCCTACTCCTGACGGGTCGAGACCGCCACCGCAACGATCAGCGGCGGCGCGGAACGGATGGATTGAGCAAGGGTGGCGCGATCGTCAGTCCGCTGGCCTTGGCCAGTTCGGCCTGATGCTCGGCCGCGCGGATGTGCATGGCGCGGACTTCCTCCATCGGCGACTCGACCGCCAGCGCGACATGATGAGTCAACAGGTCGCGGGGGTCTTGCAGGAACGGCGAACGGCGCATCATGGCTCCTCCCCCACGTCAACGCGTCATGACGCCACATAGGTCCGAATCGCGACGATCAGCCGCGCCACGCGTCCATCGCCGCACGATAACGGGCATCCGCCTCGTCCCGCGCGCGTTCGAGCGGGGCGACGACGCGGGCATGGGCGCGGTCGAGCGCACGCCGCTCGCGGGCCAGCGCGGCTTCCCGGTCGGCCAGTTCGCGCGAGGCCGCATCGTGGTCGCTCTCGGCCTTGTCGAGTGCCGCCTGCGCCGCGTCGAGATCGTCGCGGGTCGGGCGCGGCTTGGCCGACGGTTTCGTCTCGGCGGCCTTCGCACGCGGTCGGCGCGTCGATGGTGGCAGGGCGGCGAGGTGCTCGGCCATCGTGCCGCGCACCTTGCGGACGACCTCGCCCGGTGAGGCGAGCGGCTCGCGGGTCAGCGCCGGGTCGGTCACCTGCTCGGCGAGGCCGCGGGCGAACAGGTCGGCGTCGGCACCCCAGGCGGCGAGCGCGGCCTTGCGGCTGGGTGCGGCGACATAGGCGTCGTGAAAGCCGATGGGTGTACGGAACACCTTGAGCGCGCGGACCATGACGCCATGAACGCGCAAAGACCGTGCGGGGAGCCGAACGTCGCACCGGGACGTTGCCGCCGACAGCATGGAGCAGACCAGCATGACCGATTTCCGCGTGACGATCGACCGGACGGGCGGCCCCGACGTGATGCGGAACGAGCCGGTCGACGCCGCCGCCCTGATCCCGGGTCCGGGCGAGGTGCGGGTGCGCCAGACGGCCGTCGGCCTCAACTTCATCGATACCTATCAGCGATCCGGCCTCTACCCCGTCGCGCTGCCGAGCGGCTTGGGGGCGGAAGCCGCGGGCGTGGTGGAAGCGGTCGGCGACGGCGTCACCGACCTGGCGGTGGGACGTCGCGTCGCGTACGGCACCGGGCCGCTCGGCGCCTATGCCACGGTGCGGCTGATCCCCGCGGAGCATCTGGTGCCACTGCCCGACGACGTCGGCAACGAGGCGGCCGCGGCGGCGATGCTGAAGGGGATGACCGCCTGCTACCTGATCGAGCAGTGCGCGGAGGTGCGACCCGGCCAAACGGTGCTGGTCCACGCGGCGGCGGGTGGCATGGGGTCAATCCTGGTGCCGTGGCTCGCGCATCGCGGCGCGGTGGTGATCGCTCATGCCGGAACGGCGGAGAAGGCGGAACGGGCGCGGGAGGCGGGGGCGGCGCACGTGCTGTCCTGCCCGATGGCGACGCTCGCGTCGGAGGTCCGGGCGCTGACCGGCGGGGCGGGGGTGGAGGTGGTGCTGGACGGCGTCGGGGCGGCGAGTTGGGACGCATCGCTCGCGAGTCTCGCGCCGACGGGGCTGTTGGTCAGCTACGGCAATGCGAGCGGCGCGGTCCCGCCCTTCACCGCGCTCGACCTGATGAAGGCGGGATCGGTATTCGTGACGCGCCCGACGCTCGCCCATTACGGCGCCACGGCGGCGCAGCGCCGCCATCTGGCGGAGCGGGTGTTCGCGATGATGGCCGCGGGGCTGCCCTTCCCCATCGGCCAACGTTTCTCCCTGCACGACGCCCCCGCCGCTCACCGCGCCATCGAGGGCCGGGGAACGCATGGCGCGACGGTCATGACGGTGTAGGGGCGCTCGACCGCTCGGCACCTGTCACGGGCGACCGCCCCCACGTCCGTCGCGCGTTCCGCTCTTCGTCGCCTCGGCCTCGTGCCCGGATCGGGCTCCGGTGACGCTACTCGTGGAACGGATCGACGACGTGGTGACGCGCGCGCAGGTAGATGTCGCCGACCAGGCGCAGCGGGCTGACGTCGACGTCGGAGACGCCGGCGCGCACGATCGCGGCGAAGCGGCGGTAGAGGCCGGGATATTCGCCGTGCAGATCGGTGTCCGCCGCGGGCGCCGTGCCGCCGTCGATCGACAGCACGCCGCCGCCCTGCGCCAGCGTCAGCGTGCCGGCGTCGGTCTCGACCACGATGTCCCAGCTCTGCGGGCCTTCCTGCCGGAAATCGAGGTCCATCGCGATCGGCGCGCCGGCGGTGTCGCGAAAGGCGACGCGCGCGGCGATCGGGGCGGCGCGGTTCTCCGGCACGTCCAGCTCGGCGGTCTCGACGAAGAAGGGGTGCGGCAGGATGCGCGTCGCGATCGACAGCGCGTTGATGCCGGGATCGAACACGCCGAAGCCGCCCGGCTCCCAGATCCAGTCCTGGCCCGGATGCCAGACGCGCACGTCCTCGCGCCAGGTGATCGTCGCGCGGTGGATCGTGCGGCCGGCCAGCCAGTCGCGCGCCGGCTCCACTCCATCGGCGTAGCGCGAGTGCCAGCTGGCGAACAGGCTGACGCCCGCCGCGGCGGCCGCGTCGCGCAGCGCGATCACCTCGGCGAGCGTCGCGCCGGGGGGCTTCTCCAGGAACACGTGCCACCCTTGCGCGATGGCGAACTGGGCGATGCTGCGGCGGACCTGCGGCGGCGTGCAAAGCGCCACGGCGTCGACGACGGTGCCGCTGGCGGCGAGCTGCTCGATGTCGCGGAAATGCGGCACGCCGTCGACGCCGTCGCCCTGACGGCTGACGGTCGCGACCAGGTCGAAGTTCGACGTGGCGGCGATGGCGGGCAGGTGCTGGTCGCGAGCGATCTTGCCCAGGCCGACGACTGCGATGCGGATCGGCGCCGTCACAGTGCGCGCACCGTGACGGTCTCGGCCGCGGCGATCGCCAGCGTGTTGCGCAAGGGGAGGGTGAAGGGGGCTGCGTCGATCTCGAACACGTCTCCCTCGCGCGTGGTCACGCCATCGGCGACCGACAGGGTGGCGGTGCCGAAGAAGTGGACGTGGATGTCGCCGGGTCGGCGGAAGCCGGCATATTTGAAATGGTGCGCCTCCAGATTGGCCAGGTGGTGCGACATGTTGTCCTCTCCGGTCAGGAACGGCTTCTCCCACAATGTCTCGCCGGCGCGGACGATGCGGCTGGTGCCGCGGATGTCCTTGGGCGGGTCGCCGAGCAGCAGTTCGGCGCCCAGCGCCGCCTGGCGCAGCTTGCTATGGGCGAGCCACAGGTAATTGTGCCGCTCGGTCACGTGGTCGCTGAACTCGTTGGCGAGCGCGACGCCAAGGCGCAGCGGCGTGCCGTCCTCGCCGATCAGGTAGATACCGGCGAGTTCCGGCTCCTCGCCCCCGTCCTGCGCGAAGGCGGGGGACAGCAGCGGCTGTTCCGGCCCGACCAGCGCCTGGCCGTCGCCCTTGTAGAACCATTCGGGTTGCTGCCCCGTCTCGCCCGCTACGGGCTTGCCGCCCTCGACGCCCTCCAGGAACATGCGCATCGAATCGGTCTGGTGCTCGGCATCCGCGGCGGCCTTGTGCATCGCGTCGCGTCCCGAGGCGGAGCCGAGATGGGTCAGGCCGGTGCCGGCCAGCATCAGCCGCGCCGTGTCGGGATGGTCGATCGCCGGCAGCAGGCGGCCGGCGGCGAGCTCGGCGGCGAGGTCGACGGTCTCGTCCCCGCGCCGTGCCCGAGCGGCGTCGGCGAGCGACATGCCGTCGGTGACCGCGGCCAGCGCGAGGTCGCGCGTGGTCGCGACCTCGCGCAGGGAGTGGGCGGCGTCGCCCTCCGCCAGGATCACGCGGCGGATGCCGTCGGGTGCGCGGTGCTGGATCAATCGGGTCGCGGTCATGCTGGGTCCTCGGAAACGGAGATGAAGCGGGCGGCGTCGCGCGCCACCGCGGATGCGGGCTTTCCCGCGCGCTGCGCGGCGAGAGAGGCGGGGGCGGCCCCCTCGGCAGGGAACAACGTCGGCGCGGCGTCGAAACGGCGGGTCATCGCGTCTTCTCCCACAAGAGGCGGAGCCCCGCCGCGAAGGCGTGGGTGCCGTCGAGTGGCACGACCTCCGCGCCGTTCTCGCCGATGGCGGCGGCGTAGAGATCGACGAGAGGACCGTTGCCGAGCAGGTGGACGCGGCCACCCGGCGCTCGCCCGGCGACGTCGGCGCCGATCAGCAGGCCGCTGGCGAACGACGCGGCGTCCGCCGGGGCGACCGTTCCGAGCAGCACGCCCGCGCGCACGCCGAACAAGGCGGTGGCGAGCCCCGCCTCGCTCCGCGCGCGCGCGAGCCCCTCGCGGAAGGCGGGGCCGTCGGTCACGGGCGCGTCGAGCATCCCCGCGAGCGTGCCGTGCCGGCGGAGCAGCGCGAACAGCTCCCCCGTCATCGTCGTGGCGAAGCCGGTGATGCGGTCGCCGGCCACGTCGATCCACTTGTTGTGCGTGCCCGGCTGGCAGAACAGCGCGGCGCCGTCTGCCTCGGCCCGCGCCACACCCACAGCAACCGCCCCCACCACCTGCACCTCCTCGCCGCGCATCACGTCGGCACGGGGGTGGCGCTGGGCCACGCCGGGCAGGATTGTGACCGCGTGCGCCTCGTCACGCCACGCGCCGCGGGCCAGTGTGTCGAGATCGGCGGGCACGTCGACATACGGCACGTCGCGCCAGCCCCGATTGGAGCCGATCATGCCGGCCGCGACGATCGGTCGGTTGCCCAACCGTCCGCGGATCGCGGCGAACTCGCCGGGATAGTCGTTTCGAGAGAGGGAGAGGACGCCGCGATCGTCGGAGAAGCCGTCCAGCACCACGCCGTCGTCGCCGATCAGCGCGGCGCGGCGGTTGGTGGTGCCCCAGTCGACGGCGATGTAGGTGGCCGCTGACGGCACCCGGCGTTCCTCTCTCTTTTATTTGTTGGACAATATCGCGGTGCTGGTCACCGTCAAGCCGGTTTGCCGTCGACCAGCCGCGGCCCCGCCGCACCGTCGCGCAGCTCGGGCGGGAGCAGCAGCTCGGGCAGGTCTTGGTAGCAGACCGGCCGCAGGAACCGATCGATCGCCAGCGTTCCGACCGAGGTGGAACGGCCGTCCGAGGTGGCGGGGAAGGGGCCGCCATGGACCATCGCGGGCGCGACCTCCACACCCGTCGGCCAACCGTTGGCGAGCACGCGACCGGCCTTGCGCTCCAGGATCGGCACCAGCCGGCGGGCGGGCTCGTGATCTGCCTCGTCGAGCAGGATGGTGGCGGTCAACTGTCCCTCCACCGTGTCCAGGATGGCGGCGAGTTCGTCCAGGTCGCGGCAGCGGACGATGAGGGACGAGGCGCCGAACACCTCCTCGGTCAAGGCCGGGTCGCTGCGGACGGCGGCGGCGTCGGTGACGAACAGGCGCGCCGTCTCGCTGGCGACACCGTCGCCGGCCTGGCCGCAGGCGAGTTCGCGCACCGCGGCGTTGCCGGCGAGCGCGGCGGTACCCTCGGCATAAGCGGCGCGGATGCCGCCGGTCAGCATCGGCTGCGGCGCGTGGCCGCCCAGCGCCTCGGCCGCCGCCGCCTCGAACGCGTCGATGCCGTCGCCCTCGACCGCGAGCACCAGCCCCGGATTGGTGCAGAACTGGCCCGCGCCCATCGTCAGCGAGCCGACGAACGCGGTGCCGAGCGCCGCGCCGCGCGCGGCGAGCGCCGCGGGCATGACGACGACCGGGTTTACGCTCGACATCTCCGCGTAGACGGGGATCGGCACGTCGCGCGCCTGCGCCAGCCGGACGAGCGCGAGGCCACCCGCGCGCGATCCGGTGAAGCCGACCGCGGCGATGCGCGGGTCCTGGACCAGCGCGGTGCCGAGCGCGTTGCCCGGCCCCGCGACATGGCCGAACACGCCGTCGGGCATCCCCGTGCGCTGTGCTGCGGCGCGGATCGCGCCCGCCACCATCGCGTCGGTGCCGGGATGCGCCGGATGGCCTTTGACGACCACCGGGCAGCCCGCCGCCAGCGCCGCGGCGGTGTCGCCGCCGGCGGTGGAGAAAGCGAGCGGGAAGTTCGAGGCGCCGAACACCGCCACCGGCCCCAGCGGCACCATGCGCATGCGCAGGTCGGCGCGGGGCAGCGGCTGGCGATCGGGCATGGCGGGGTCGATCCGCACCTGCCGCCACAATCCGTCGCGGACGACCTGGGCGAACAGCTTCAGCTGGCCGACGGTACGACCGCGCTCGCCGGTCAGTCGAGCGAGCGGCAGCCCGCTCTCGCGGGCCGCACGGTCGAGCAGCGCGTCGCCGAGTGCCATGATCTCCTCGCCGATCGCCTCCAGGAAGGCGGCACGGGCCTCGGCGTCCGTCTCGCGATAGGCGTCGAAGGCGGCGGTCGCGGCGGCGCAGGCGGCGTCCACGTCGGCGACGGTGCTGATCGGGTAATCCGGCTCGATCGGCTGCCCGGTGGCGGCCTCGATCCCGCGGAAACGCTGTGCGTCGGCCTCGGCCATGACTTGATCCTTTAATGTCTGACTTGAGGCGGGGTATAGGTGCCGCCTGTCGAACCGGCAACCGCCGGTCGCGAAGGAGAGGCGATGATGGGCGACGTACGCAATCTGTGGCGCGGCGAGATGCTGCTGGGCGAGGGGCCGGCCTGGGACGTGCGTGCCGGCTGCTTGTGGTTCGTCGACATCAAGGCGCCGCGCGTCCACCGCTACGATCCCGTGACGGGCGGGGTGGAGGCGTGGGAGGCACCGACGCAGGTCGGCTGGGTGCTGCCCGCCGCCGACGGCACGCTGATCGCGGGATTGCGGAGCGGGCCCGCCCGCTTCGATCCCGCGACCGGCCGTTTCCACCATCTCGCCGCGCCAGACCCGCATCCCGCGCATAACCGGCTGAACGACGCCACGGTCGCGCCCGACGGCACGATCTGGTTCGGCACCATGGACGACGAACAGCAGCGCGCCACCGGACGCGTGTTCCACTTCGATGGGAAGGCGGTGGCGGCGACTGGCATCGATCCGGTGACGATCACCAACGGCCCGGCGAGCAGCCCGGACGGGCGGCTGCTCTACCACGTCGATACGACGGGCGGGATGATCCACGCGGTGCCGATCGACGCAGAAGGGCGGACGGGCAGCCCGCGCCTCTTCGCGCGGATCGATGCCGCGGACGGCCATCCCGACGGCGTCACCGTCGATGCGGGCGGCAACGTCTGGGTGGGATTGTGGGGCGGCTGGCGCGCGCGGCTCTACTCGCCCGAGGGCGCGGTGCTGCGTGAGGTGCGGCTGCCGGCGGCGAACGTCACCAAGGTGGCGCTGGGCGGACCAGACCTGCGCACCGCCTTCGTCACCACCGCGCGGATCGGGCTGGACGACGCCGCGCTCGCCGATCAGCCGGACGCGGGCAGCCTGTTCTCGTTCGAGGTCGAGGTGCCCGGCCAGGCATTGCCGCCGGCGCGGGTGTGACAGGCGGCCGAGGCGGCGAGGTCATCGGATCAGCCGGGGCGAGTTCCGGTTGATCGCGCGACCCTCGCCTCGCGTCGGACCCATCCAGCGCAGAAGGATCTTTCGCCCTATAATCCACCCCGGCCTTCGCCGGGGCGGTCACGAAGTCGGAGGTCGATCCGTCCTGGCAGGACGGGAAGGATCGACCAAGCTCAGTGCGTGGTTTCGGCGACCGGGTCGGGCAGCGGCGCGGTGACCTTGGCGCCCCATACGGCGTAGAACAGGATGTAGAGTTCGCACGCCGCGGTCAGCAGGAACGAGGTCTGCAGGCCATAGGCGTCGGCGATCCAGCCCTGTACCACGACCAGCGCGCCGCCCGCGATCGCCATGATGAGCAGGCCCGACCCTTCCTCGGTCAGCGGCCCCAGGCCCTTGATCCCCAGCGTGAAGATCGTCGGAAACATGATCGAGTGGAACAGCCCGACCAGGATCAGCGACCACATGGCGATCGGCCCGGTGGTGAATACGGTGATCAGCATCACCACGAACGCGCCGATCGAGAAGACGGCCAGCACCGTCTCGGCGCGGATGCGCTGCATGATCGCGGAACCGGCGAAGCGGCCGATCATCATGCCGCCCCACAGCAGCGCCAGATAGCGGCCCGCCTGCTCGTTGGTCAGGTTGGCGATCTCCGGCTGGCTGACGAAATTGACGAACAGGTTGGCGACGCCGATCTCCGCGATCAGGTAGATGAAGATGGCGGGGACGCCGAACACCAGGTTGCGGTGCTTCCACAACGAATGGTTCTTGCGGTCGGCCTTGGCGACCCGGCTGGTGGCGCTGCCCATCGCGGGCAGCGGGAAGCGCGCGATCACCACCGCCAGCACGGCAAGCACCACCGCGACGATGACGTAGGGCAGGATCACCGACTGCGCGTCGGCCAGCCGCTCCGCCTCCGTCAGCACGGTGCCGGTGGCGGCGGTGCCGCCCTTTGACCGGCCGAGGATCAGATAGGCGCCGAACAGCGGCGCGAGCATGGTGCCGGCCGAGTTCATCGCCTGTACCAGGTTGAGCCGTGACGAGGCGGTCTCGCTCGGCCCGATCACCGCGACGTACGGGTTGGCCGCGACCTGGAGCAGCGTAATACCGCTGGCGATCACGAACAGCATGATCAGCGTCACGCCGTAGGAGGGGAGGCTGGCCGCCAGCACCATGCCGAGCGCGCCCGCCGCCATCGTCAGCAGGCCGATCACCAGCGATTTCTGATAGCCGACCCGCTCGATCAGCTTGGCCGCGGGGATGGAGGCGAAGAAATAGGCGATGAACCACACGCTCTCGATCAGCGTCGTCTGGGTATAGTTGAGGTCGAACACGCTGCGCAGGTGCGGCAGCAGCGTGTTGTTGATGACGGTGATGAACCCCCACATGAAGAACAGGCTGGCGAGCAGCCCTAGCGCCCGGCCGTAGGAGGCTCCCGGCGGCGCCGCGGTCGCCCGGCCCCCAGATGCGATCGGTCCCGCCATCGTGCTCTCCTCTTCGCAGCGTCCTCGCCGTCGGGGCGCTTGCATCGTTTCAATATGTCCGACTATATTCGTCGGCGGTGATCGGTCAATCCGCAACCCGCGACAAAGGCCGACCGGGAGGGGTATGATGGATAGGTTATGGACGCTGGCGACCGGCTTGGCGACGGCGATCTGCATGCCCGCGGCGGCAGAGGCGGCGACCGCGAAGCGCGCGCCCTTCGGTACGCTGTCCGACGGCACCGCGGTGGAGGCGGTGACGCTGACCGGCGCGAACGGCGTCAGCGCGCGGATCATGACGCTTGGCGCGACGCTCCAGACGTTCAACGTGCCCGGTCGTGACGGCAAGACGGTGGATATCACGCTCGGCTACGACAAGGCGTCCGATTACGTCACGCATCCCAATTATTGGGGGCAGACGATCGGCCGCTACGCCAATCGCATCGACGGCGGCAAGTTCACGCTCGACAACAAGGCGTATCAGCTAACGTTGAACGACAAGGCCAATTCGCTCCACGGCGGCACGGAGGGCTTCGACAAGCGGGTGTGGCGCATCGTGTCGGTGGGCGAGAAGAACGGCGTCGCCAGCGTGACCATGGCGCTGACCAGCCCGGCGGGCGACCAGGGTTATCCCGGCAAGCTCGACGTCACCGTCACCTACGCGCTCGACGATCGCGGCGCGCTGGTCATCGATTTCGGCGCGACCAGCGACGCGCCGACGATCGTCAACCTGACCAATCACGCATTGTTCAACCTGGCAGGCGAGGGGTCGCCGGGCGGCATCTACGCCCAGCGGCTGACCATCCCCGCGGCACGCTACACGCCCGTCACGCCCGCGCTGATCCCGACCGGCGAACTGCGGCCGGTCGCGGGCACGGTGTTCGACTTCACGCGCGGCCGGTCGCTCGGCGACGGCATCCGCGACGGGCGCGACCCGCAGATCGTGATCGGCCGCGGCTGGGACCATAATTTCGTGCTCGACAAGGGTGCCACCGCGGAACCCGGCCTCGCCGCGCGGATGGAGGACCCCGCCTCGGGCCGCGTGCTGGAGGTGCTGACGACCGAGCCGGGCGTTCAGTTCTACTCGGGCAATTTCCTGGACGGTACGCTGATCGGGAAGTCCGGCCACGTCTATCGCATGGGCGACGGGCTGGCGCTGGAGCCGCAGAAATTCCCCGACACGCCCAACCGGCCCGCCTTCGGATCGGCGCGGGTCGAGCCGGGCAAGCCCTATCGCCATCGCATGATCTACCGCGTCTCCGTCGCGCGCTGAACCGTTTACGCCGAGGAAAAAACTGGTGAGCACTTCTCCGACCAAGCTGCGCAGCCGGGCGTGGTTCGACAATCCCGACAATATCGACATGACCGCGCTCTACCTGGAGCGCTACCTGAACTTCGGCCTGAGCCTAGAGGAACTGCGCTCGGGCAAGCCGATCATCGGCATCGCCCAGACCGGCAGCGACCTGTCGCCCTGCAACCGCCACCATCTGGTGCTGGCCGAGCGGGTGCGCGAGGGCATCCGCGACATGGGCGGCATCGCGCTCGAATTCCCGGTTCATCCGATCCAGGAGACGGGCAAGCGGCCGACCGCGGGGCTCGACCGCAATCTCGCTTATCTGGGGCTGGTGGAGACGATCTACGGCTACCCGCTGGACGGCGTGGTGCTGACGATCGGCTGCGACAAGACGATGCCGGCGTGCGTGATGGCGGCGGCGACCGTCAACATCCCCGCGATCGCGCTGTCGGTCGGGCCGATGCTCAACGGCTGGCACAAGGGCGAGCGAACGGGATCGGGCACCATCGTGTGGAAGGCGCGCCAGCTGCTCGCCGCGGGTGAGATCGACGACGCGGAGTTCATCCGCCTGGTCGCCTCGTCGGCGCCGTCGACGGGTTACTGCAACACCATGGGCACGGCGACGACGATGAACTCGCTGTGCGAGGCGCTGGGCCTGTCGCTGCCCGGTTCGGCCGCGATCCCGGCGCCGTACCGCGACCGGCAAGAAGTGGCGTGGCGCACGGGCAAGCGCATCGTCGAGATGGTGGCGGAGGATCTGAAGCCCTCCGACATCCTGACCCGCGACGCGTTCCACAACGCGATCAAGGTCAATTCGGCGATCGGCGGGTCGACCAACGCACCGATCCACCTGGCGGCGATCGCGCGCCACGTCGGCGTCGACCTGCCGCTCAAGGACTGGGAGACGGAGGGGCACAAGGTGCCGCTGCTCGTCAACCTGCAGCCCGCGGGCGAGTATCTGGGCGAGGATTACTACCGCGCGGGCGGCGTGCCCGCGGTGGTCAACCAGCTGATGGAACAGGGATTGATCGCGGAAGACGCGATGACGGTCAACGGCCGCACCATCGGCGACAATTGCCGCGGCAAGCCGATCGAGGACGACAAGGTCATCTACCCATTCGAACGGCCGCTAAAGGAGGAGGCCGGGTTCCTCGTCCTGTCGGGCAACCTGTTCGACGCGGCGGTGATGAAGACCAGCGTGATCGGCCCCGAGTTCCGTGAGCGCTACCTGTGCAATCCCGACGATCCCGACGCGTTCGAGGGGCCGGCGGTGGTGTTCGACGGGCCGGAGGATTACCATCATCGCATCGACGATCCGTCGCTCGGCATCACGCCCGCGACGCTGCTGTTCATGCGCGGCGCCGGCCCGATCGGCTATCCGGGCGCGGCCGAGGTCGTCAACATGCGCCCGCCCGCCTATCTCATCACCGAGGGCATCCACGCGCTGCCGTGCATCGGCGACGGCCGCCAGTCGGGCACCAGCGGCAGCCCCTCGATCCTCAACGCCAGCCCGGAAGCCGCGGCGATGGGCGGCCTGGCGCTGCTCAAGACGGGCGACCGCGTCCGCGTCGACCTGGGCAAGGCGACCGTCGACGTGCTGATCCCGGAGGCGGAACTGGCCGAGCGGCGTGCCGCGCTGGCAGCGGCGGGCGGCTATCGCTTCCCCGCCTCGCAGACGCCGTGGCAGGAGATCCAGCGCGCCACGGTGGGCCAGATGAACACCGGCGCGATCCTGGAGGGCGCGGAGAAGTATCAGCGCATCGCCCAGACGATGGGCTTGCCGCGCGACAATCACTGAGGGCAGCGGGTCTGTAACTTGCACGCGCGCCCTCCGTCACCCCGGACTTGTTCCGGGGTCCTTTGCGCGGCGAGTTCGACGGCCTGTTGCTTCGCGGTGTGGTGGATGCCGGAACAAGTCCGACATGACGAAGAGCTTTCGCGACGATCCCCCCTGAGGGAAGGGGCTAGAGCATCGAGCCTTATACCTGCCCCCGTTCGTGCTGAGGAGGCATTGAGCTTGTCAAAATGCCGTCTCGAAGCACATGCCCTTCGAGACGAGGCTTCGACTTCGCTCAGCCTCTCCTCAGGGCGAACGGCAGTGGGTCGGATTTCACGCTTGATGCTCTAGATTCCTACGATCCTGATCGTGCCGGCCTTCCACGAAGGCTCGTCTCGAAGGGCATGTGCCCTTCGGCTGGCCGGCACGGCCGGCCGCTCAGGACAGGCTTCGAGACGGCATTTCGACAAGCTCAATGGCTCTCCTGAGCGCCTGCCTTGCAGGCAGTCGAAGGGCCTCCTCAGCACGAACGGATCAGGTATTCGGGCGGATCGACATTTACGTTTTTCTCACCCCGGCGGAGGCCGGGGCCCAGTTGGGAAAGGTGCATGAGAGTCGTGGCGCTGCTTCAACCGCCCCCTCCCAACTGGGCCCCGGCCTCCGCCGGGGTAAGAAACGCTGGGAAACAGCGGCATCTTCGCTGAATGTCGATCCGCCCTAGGCCCGATGCTCTAGGTTCCTACAATCCTGATCGTGCCGGCCTTCCACGAAGGCGGGGAGCGGGGAAAGCGCACGTCCGCCTACCAGCGGTATGACGTCGAGCCGGGGGCCTTGATCCAGGATCGGCGCTCGACGCACCCGACCAAGGGTGAGTCACCCTCACTCCTTGCTGCGGCGCTCGCCCAGCTTGATCGCGGCTTCGGTGTCGAGCTGCGCCTGGTGGACGAGCTTCAGCGTCGCGTCGCGGGCGCCGGGCGTGTCGGCGTTGGCGATCGCCTCGAACAGGGCGTGGTGTTCGGGCATCGGGTTGCGCGGCTGCTTCTCGTGGCGATATTTGAAGAACGTCGTCCAGCGCACCGCCGCGGCGATGCTGGCGGACAGGCTGACCAGCAGCTCGTTGTCGGTCGCCTCCAGGATCAGGGCGTGGAACTGATGGTCGGCGGCGCGGCCGATCTCGCTGGCAAGGCCGTGCTCGGCCATCGTCTCCAGCGCGTGGCCCATCGCCGACAATTGCCGGGCGCTGCGGCGCGCGGCAGCGATCTCGGCGGCGGCGGGTTCGACGATCAGTCGCAGCTGGAACAGGCTGCGCACGAAGGGCAGCGACGGCGCGCCCTCGAACATCCAGCCGAGCAGTTCGGGATCGAGCAGGTTCCAGTCGCGCCGATCGCGGACCCGCGTGCCCGTCTTGGGGCGGCTCTCCACCAATCCCTTGGCCGCCAGCGTGCGCAGCGCCTCGCGAATCACGCTGCGCGACACGCCGAAACTCTCGGCGAATTCGATCTCGCCCGGCAACAGTCCGCCGGGCGGGTGCCGGCCGGTGACGATCGCGACGCCGAGCCGTTGCGCCAGGGAGGAATGCGCCGGTCGGCTCCGTCTTGCAGCGACCATGGTGTCCTCGGCTCCCTCCCGTGCCGTCTTGTAGGCGCATGCGCGCACCGGGCGCAAGCATCGCGCGGCCAAGGTGCCGCTCAATCAATTATGTTGTCAGACTATTTGACCTGACCGCGCATCGTGCTAGCCATGGCGCAGCCGGAGGATATCGGCGGCGAAACGTGCGCCGATCGGCGCCGATGCGGGAGGAGAGTGCCAGTGTCGCAGCGATCACCTGCCACGACCCTCGATCACGTCGCCGTTCGCGCGCCCCGCGCCTCGATCTCGTCACAGAAGGATCCCAGATGATGCACCTGCTCCAGCGCGCGCTCGCGTCCGTGTCGATGATCGTCGGCATCGCAGCGGCCAACGCCCAGACGGCGCCCGCGCCTCTCGCCACCACGGCGGAGGCGGCGACCGCGACCGTGCGGGCGGACACGCCCGGTCCGACCTACGACCGGCGCATCTTCACCCAGTTCGCCGAGCATCTGGGCACCGGCATCTACGGCGGCCTGTGGGTCGGCAACGATCGCCGCATCCCCAACACGCGCGGCTTCCGCAACGACGTGGTCGGCGCGCTGAAGGAGCTGGGGGTGCCGGTGATCCGCTGGCCGGGCGGCTGCTTCGCCGACGAATATCACTGGCGCGAGGGCATCGGCCCGAAGAACAAGCGCCCGGTCAAGATCAACACCCACTGGGGCGGCGTGACCGAGCCCAACACCGTCGGCACGCACGAGTTCATGGACCTGGCCGAGCAGATCGGCGCGGAGGCGTACGTCGCGGGCAATGTCGGCAACGGCACGCCGCAGGAAATGGCGGAGTGGGTGGAGTACATGACCTCGCCCGCCGGCACGCTCGCCGAGGAGCGCGCCAGGAACGGCCACAAGGCGCCGTGGAAGGTGCCCTATTTCGGCGTCGGCAACGAGTTGTGGGGCTGCGGCGGCAACATGCGGCCCGAATATGCCGCCGACCTGACGCGCCGTTACGCCACCTTCATCAAGGCGCCCGAGGGCACCCGCATCTTGAAGATCGCGGCGGGTGCCAACGTCGACGATTACAAGTGGACGGAAACCATGATCCGCGAGGCGGCGGGCCAGATCGACGCCCTGTCGCTCCATTACTACACCATCCCGGGCAGTTGGCCGCCGCGCGGCTCGCCGACCGTGTTCGACGAGGCCGGCTGGGCCGAGACGCTGGCGGGCGCGTGGAAGATGGACGAGCTCATCACCAAGCACACCGCGATCATGGACAAATATGATCCGCAGAAGCGCATCTGGCTGGCGGTGGACGAGTGGGGCACCTGGTACGCGCAGGACCCCGGCACGCATCCGGGCTTCCTGCGCCAGCAGAACTCGCTTCGCGACGCGCTGGTCGCGGCGATCCACCTCAACGTCTTCGCCAAGCACGCCGATCGCGTGAAGATGACCGCGATCGCGCAGATGGTGAACGTGCTCCAGGCGATGATTCTGACCGATGGACCGCGCATGGTGAAGACGCCGACCTATCACGTGTTCAAGATGTACAAGCCGTACATGGACGCGGCGGTGCTGCCGATCGAGATCAAGTCGCCCTGGTACAACAAGGACCAGTGGACGATGCCCGCGATCAGCGCGAGCGCGGTGCGCGACAAGGCGGGGCAGGTCCATGTCGGCCTGGCCAATGCCGACCCGAACCGCAGCATCACCGTCACCGCGACGCTGACCGGCGTCACCGCGGGCACCGTGTCGGGACAGATCGTCACCGCACCGGCGATGAACGCGATCAACACCTTCGACGCGCCGAACACCGTCGTGCCCGCCGCCTTCACCGGCGCGCAGGTCGCGGGAAACACGCTGACCGTGACGCTGCCGGCCAAGTCGGTGGTCATGCTCGACCTGCGCTGAGGGAGGCGGAGAGATGACGGGACGGATGGTCACGATCGCCGCCGCGCTGGCGGTCGCCCTGGCGGGCGCCGCTCCGGCGGCGTCGCCCGACACGCCGCTGGAGGGAGCGATCTCTCCGGTCCACGATCCCGTCATCATCCGTGAGGGCGCGACCTTTCACGTGTTCAGCACCGGCCTGGGCGGGCGGATGCTCGACGCGCGGACGTCGCCCGACCTGGTCCGCTGGCAGGAGGAACGGTCGCCGTTCGCGCGCCTGCCCGACTGGGCGGCCAAGGCGATCCCGGGCGCCAAGAACATGTGGGCACCCGACATCTCGTTCGTGAACGGCCGGTACCGGCTCTATTACTCGGTCTCGACCTTCGGCTCGAACCGATCGGCGATCGGGCTCGCGACCAGCGCGACGCTCGATTCCGCGGCGCCGAACTACGGCTGGCGCGACGAGGGGCCGGTGGTGATGTCGACCACGCGGGACGACTTCAACGCGATCGATCCCAATTTCATCGCCGATCGCGATGGCCGCCACTGGCTGGCGCTGGGCAGTTTCTGGACGGGGCTGAAGCTGTTCGCGCTCGACCCGAAGACGGGCAAGCTGCTCCGTCCCGGCGAGGCGCCGGTGTCGATCGCCCGCCGCCCCGCCCCCGCGGGCGGGCCGGCGCCGGTGGAGGCGCCGTTCATCATCGATCACGGCGGCTGGTACTGGCTGCTCGCCAGCTACGATTACTGCTGCAAGGGGGTGAACAGCACCTACTACACCGTGGTCGGCCGCTCCAGGGCGGTGACCGGCCCCTATCGCGGCAAGGACGGCAGCGCGATGATGGAAGGGGGCGGCACGATCCTGCTGCGCGCCGACCTGCAGGAGAAGGAGCGGTTCCGCGGGCCCGGCCATGCCGGTGCGTTCCGCGACCGCGACGGTACCGACACTGTCGTCTACCACGCCTATGACCGCCAGAAGAACGGCGCGCCGACGCTCCGCATCGCCCCCATCGTCTGGGGTGCCGACGGCTGGCCGACGGTGAAGCAATAACCGCGAGGATCTTTCCATGGACACCCCCTCCCGCCGCCTCTTTCTCGCCGGTGCCGCCGCGGCCGTCGCCGTGCCTGCGCTGGCGCAGCGCCGCCGCCCGCGCGCGGCCGTGCCGACCATCGTCAACCCGCTGGTCCGTCAGCGCGCCGACGCGCAGGTGTTCCGCCATACCGACGGCTGGTACTACATGACGGGGTCGGTGCCGGAGTACGACCGGCTGGTGCTGCGCCGGTCGCGCACGATCGCGGGCCTTTCCACCGCCAAGGAGGCGGTGCTGTGGCGGCACCAGGCGAGCGGGCCGATGTCGGGCTTTCTATGGGCGCCCGAGATGCAGCTGATCGACGGCCGCTGGATCATGTACTTCGCTGCGGGCCCTAGCGGCGGCGGCGAGGACGTGTTCCGCATCCGCACCTACGCGATCACCTGCGACGGTTCCGATCCGATGACGGGCAAGTGGAGCGTGCTCGGCCAGTTGCAGACGCCGTGGGATAGCTTCAACCTCGATTCGACCAGCTTCGTCCATCGCGGCACGCGCTATCTCGCCTGGGCGCAGCGCGAGCCGGGGATCGAGACCAATTCCAACCTGTACATCGCCCCGCTCGCGACGCCGCTGACGCTGGCGGCCAAGCCCACCCGCCTGACGGTGCCGACGCTGCCGTGGGAGATCCGCGGCTTCAAGGTCGCCGAGGCGCCGGCGCTGCTCGTGCGCAACGGGCGGCTGTTCATGACCTACTCGGCGAGCGCTACCGACGCGCGCTACTGCCTGGGCATGCTGACCGCGCGCGACGATGCCGACGTGATGGACCCGGCCGCCTGGACCAAGTCGCCCGAGCCGGTGCTGAAGACGAACGTGAAGAACCGCATCTACGGACCCGGCCACAACAGCTTCACCGTCGACGAGCGCGGGCGCGACATGCTGGTGTTCCACGCCCGCGACTACGAGAAGATCGAGGGCGACCCGCTGTTCGATCCCAACCGTCACACGCGCGTTCAGCCGATCCGCTACCGTGCCGACGGCACGCCGGATTTCGAGCCGCCGCTGCCCAACGGCCCGCTCGCCTGATGCGCGCTTGGCGCGTCGTGGCGGCCGTGGCGGCGACGGTGCTGCTCGGCGTGGCGCCGGTGCCGCCGCCGGTGCTCGACGCGCACGCGATCGCGCTCGAACGGTTCGGCAACGACGCGCCCTGGTACGAAGGCCGCATTCCCTTCTTCGAGTCCGCCGACCCGGCGATCGACGCGGTCTATTATTATCGCTGGTCGCTGTTCCGCGCGCACCAGCGCGACCTGGGCGAGCGCGGCTACATCTCCACCGAGTTCCTCGACGACGTGTCGTGGCAGCTCGAACCCTGGGCCAGCCTCAACGACGCGACGGGCTTTCACCTGGGTGAGGGGCGCTGGCTGCGCGACCGGCGCTTTGCCGACGATTACATCGCGCACATGTACAATGGCGGCAACGACCGCCACTTCAGCGACTACATGGCCGACTCGGTATGGGGCCGCTACCTCGTCGACAGCGACCGGGCGGCGGCGACGCGGCACCTGGCGGCGATGCGCCGGCTGTACGCCGCGTGGGACGACCATCTCGATCGCGCGCGCGGCCTCTACTGGGTGGAACCGATCGCCGACGCGACCGAGTACACCATCTCCTCGATCGACGCGTCGGGGGGGCAGGACGGTTTCCTGGGCGGGCACGCGTTCCGCCCTTCGATCAACGCCTATATGTACGCCAACGCGCGGGCGATCGCGCGCATCGCGACGCTGAGCGGTGACCGTGCCGCCCAGCGCGACTTCGACGCGCGTGCCGCGGCGATCAAGGCGCGCGTCGACCGCGACCTGTGGAGCCCGGCGCTCGGCCACTTTATCGACCGGCACCAGAAGACCACGCCGTTCGTCCGCGCCTGGCAGCCGATCCGCGGGCGCGAGCTGGTCGGCTACCTGCCCTGGACCTTCGACATGGCGGACGACGACCGCCGCCATGCCGCCGCCTGGTCGCACCTGCTGTCACCCGCCGAACTGGGCGGCGCGGCGGGGATGCGCACCGTGGAGCCGAGCTACCAGCATTATATGCGCCAGTACCGGTACGAGGGCGGCGGCCATACCGGGGGCTCCCGCGAGTGCCAGTGGAACGGCCCCGTCTGGCCGTTCCAGACGACACAGGTCCTGCTCGGCATGGCCAACCTGCTCGACCATTACGATCAGTCGGTGGTGACGCGGGGCGATTACCTGCGGCTGCTGCGCCAATATACCCGCCTCCACTATCAGGGTGCGCTGCTCGACCTGGAGGAGGACTACCATCCCGATACCGGCCGGCCGATCGTCGGGCTGGGACGCAGCCACCATTATTTCCACTCCGGCTATGTCGATCTCGTCCTCGGCGGGCTCGTCGGCATCCGACCGCGCGCGGACGACGTGCTGGAGGTGAACCCGCTGCTGCCCGACGCGGGCGACCGCGAGGCGCTGGCGTGGTTCCGCGTGCAGGACGTGCCCTATCACGGGCGCCGCGTCGCCGTGACCTGGGACGCCGACGGGCGGCACTACGGTCGTGGAGCCGGTCTGGCGATCGAGGTCGACGGGGTCGAGGTCGCGCGTCGTCCGACGCTCGGCCGGTTGACCGTGCCGGTCGCTCGCGCCGCGACGCCGCCGATCGCGCGGCCGATCGACCGTGCCGTGCAGCTGGTACGCGGTCAGTTCCCCAAGGGAAGCGCCTCCACCGCGACGGGCGAGGAGAACGTCCACGACGCGATCGACGGACGCGTCTGGTTCTTTCCCGAACTCGGCAATGGCTGGTCGTCCGAGCCTGGTCCCGTGCGGCAATGGTACGCGATCGATTTCGGCAAAGCGATGCGGCTGGAACGGGCGGAGCTCGCCTTCTTCGCCGACGGTGGCCGCTTCGCCGCGCCCGCCGCGTACCGGTTGCAGGCGTGGAACGGCCGCGACTGGGCGGATCTGCCCGCGCGCGCCGACGCGCCCGTCGCCAACGGCATCACCCACGCGCGCTGGCCGAGCATGACGACGACCCGCGTCCGCATCCTCTTCGACCAGCAGCCCAACCGGGCGCTGCGGCTGGTCGAGGCGAAGCTGTTCTAGCGATCCGCGCCGCCGCCCGGCGCTGCCTCCTCTTGTCGTACAAGCCGTTAACAAGGCTTGCGTTCATCTGCATCTTCCTCATACATATGTCCGATCAATAGCCGCGATCGACGGCAATCAAGGGCAGGGGTAGGCCGCATGGCACGCACATCACTCATTCTCGGCACCGCCTCGGCGATGGCAATGCTGATCGCGAACGGCGCGGCCGCGCAGACGCCGCCGCAGACCGGTGGCGTCGTTCGCGACGGCGCCGAGCAGCCGTCGGACGGCACGCCCGCGCGCGGCACCGGCAGCGCCGCGCAGGATCAGGCGGGCGGCGCGGTCAGCGACGCCGCCGCCAGCCAGGCCGCGAACCCCGCCGCGGCGGCGGCCGATGCGCCGGAGGCGGCGGAAACGGGCGACGAGATCGTCGTCACCGGCGTGCGCGCGTCCATCGTCGGCGCGCTCAACGTCAAGCGCAACGCCGTGCAGGTGGTCGACTCGGTCGTCGCGGAGGACGTCGGCAAGCTGCCCGACAATAACGTCGTCGAGGCGCTGCAACGCATTACCGGTGTCCAGGTAACCAACCGTTCCGGCGGCGAGGCGGCAGGCATCGCGATCCGCGGCCTGCCCGACGCGCTGACG
The DNA here is from genome assembly GCF_900115745.1 of Sphingomonas rubra. Taxonomy (GTDB): domain Bacteria; phylum Pseudomonadota; class Alphaproteobacteria; order Sphingomonadales; family Sphingomonadaceae; genus Sphingomonas; species Sphingomonas rubra. The sequence goes on from NZ_FOXP01000003.1 coordinate 233,967, forward strand.
ACGCTCAACGGACGCAACATCTTTACCGCGGCGGGCCAAGCCTTCGCGTTGCAGGACATCCCCGCCAACCTCGTCAAACGCATCGACGTGTACAAGACGCGCGCCGCCGAGCAGATCGAGACGGGCATCGCCGGGCAGATCGACGTGTTTACGCGGCGACCGTTCGATTTCGACGGTTTCGCGATCTCGGGCTTCGCGCGCGGCATCTACAACGAGCAGGCCGACACCTATAACCCCAACGTCTCCGCGCTCGTCAGCGACCGACGGACCACAGCGATCGGCGACATCGGCATCCTCGTCAACGCCAGCTACGCGCGTACCAAATATCGCGACATGGCGGTGACGTCGGGCGCCCAGGTCCCGTTCGCTAACGCCACGCCGACCGCCGGAACCGGGCTGGTGCCGTTCCAGCGCATCTTCCCAGGCGAGGGACCAGGCTTGGGTGCTTGGATGCCTGGAAGCGAACGCGGTCTTCCCGACACGGCCGGCTCGACGATGCTCGTGAACGGCATTTCCACGCCCTATTTGCTGTCGCGCGACGCGATCTTCTCGTCCGACCTGCGCGGCAAGCGCGAGCGGCCGTCGGCGAACATCGCGCTGCAATGGGCGCCGAACAGCTCGTCGGTCTACACCGCCGAGATGTTCTACTCGGGCTTCCGGGGTAACACCTTCAACAGCCTGCAGTTCAGCTTCGTCGATTTCTGGGTGCCGCCGCCCACCTCGGTCGAGTTGTACGAGGGCACCAACATCGTCCGCGCCCGCAACGCGTTCAACGTGTTCGGCTTCCAGAGCGGCGACTATGCCAGCAACAAGACCGACGGCTTCGTCTACGCGCTGAACGGCAAATGGGACGTGGGCGAGGGCGGCAAGATCGTCGCCGACCTGTCGCGCCAGACCAGCACCAACAAGACGACCTTCATCGCGCAGCGGCTGACGCGCGTCGCCGACCGGATCGACGTCAACTTCAACACGGGCAACGGCATTCCGTCGTACCATTTCGCTGACGACGCGCTGCTGACCCAGCCGGGGACGTGGACGGTCGGCGAGCTGTTCGACAACGCCGATACCAACAAGGGCGGCGCCTACACGCTGCACCTGGACGGCGAGTACAAGTGGGACCAGGGCTTCGTACGGCAGGTCAAGGCGGGCATCCGCTACGACGATCGCAGCGCGCGCTCCTTCTCGCGCACCGCCGATGCGGGCGTGCTGGGCGTGAACTTCGCGACGCTCGACCCGCAGTTCCAATACACCAACAGCGGCTTCTTCGACGGCCGCGCCGACATCCCGACGTCGTGGATCGCCCCCAACGGCTACGCGCTCTCCGCGAACGCCGACGCGATCCGCCAGCTCTATCTCGATCGCCAGGCCACCGCGACCAATCCGGGCGGCATCCGCGTCAACAACCTTCGCCTGAGCAACAATCTCGACTTCATCCCCGTGTTCCGGGTGAGCGAGGTCAACATGGCCGCCTACATCCAGGCGGATACGGAGGTGTCGATCTTCGGCCGGCCGCTCCAAGGGCAGTTCGGCCTGCGCTACGTTGACGTCGACACGAACGTTACCTTTACCGATCGGCTGCCGCCCCGGGCGACCACCGAGACGTCGGTCAACGCCAACCGCTTCCTGCCCGCGGTGACGCTGCGGTTCGAGCCGTTCGACGGCGTGCGGCTGCGCGCCAATTACGGCGAGACGCTGCGCCGCGCGGCGTTCGGCGACCTCAATCCGAACTTCACGCTGACCGGCGACCTGACGCAGATCGGCCGCGGGACGGGGTCGCAAGGCAACCCCACGCTTCAGCCGACCCGGTCCAAGAACTACGATCTCGGCGCCGAATGGTATTTCGACCGTGACGCCGCGATCTATACGACGCTGTTCCGGCGCGAGATCCAGGGGTTGGTGGTGCCGATCAGCTCGCTGTTCGTGATCCCCAACACCGGCCTCAATACCGACCGCTTCGTCATCACCCGGCCGGAGAACGCCTCGAATGGCGTCCTCAAGGGCGCCGAGGTGGGCTTCACGCTGTTCCCGCGCGGGCTGCCCGGTATCCTGAAGGGGTTCGGCGCGCAGGGGAGCCTCACCTTCCTCGACTCGCGCCAGAACATTCCGCAGGTCGACAGCGCCGGCAACATCACCGGCCAAACCAGCTCCGCCTTCTTCAACGTGTCGGACTTCTCGTACAATCTGACGGCTGCCTACGACCGCGGGCCGATCGGCGCGCGCCTGTCCTACGTGTGGCGCAAGGCGTTCCTGACGCGTAACGAGGCGCGGCTGTTCGCCAATCCGATCGGCGTGTGGCGCCGGCCGGAGAAGAGCCTCGATTTCCAGCTGACCGCGAACCTCACCGATCGGCTCGGCCTGACGTTCGACGCGGTCAACCTGACCAAGGCCAAGCAGCAGGAATATTACAAGTTCGAGGAAGCCGGCGGGTTCGAGCAGTATAATCTCGGCACCGTCCTCCTCGCGCGTACCTTCGCCCTGGGCATCCGCTACGCCTATGACTGATCGGGGCTGACGGGCGGAGGACGCGCCGTGGTGCGCCGCGCCCTCGGCTCACCCGCATATTGCCCCGGCTCGTCGTGCTGCTATACCTTGGTACAACACCGAGGAGAGAAGCATGCCGTCGAAGTTCGCCGCACTGTCGGGTGCCGCCGTGATCGCGCTGGCCGTACCGGCCGTCGCCCAGCAGCGGGCCGCCACTCCGGCGGCGGGCAAGCCGGCGCCGGTGGCGTCGCTGGTCGCGAAGGTCGACATTCCATATCAGCAGTTCACGCTGTCCAACGGCCTGCGCGTCATCGTCCATACCGACCGAAAGGCGCCGGTCGTCGCGGTCAGCGTGTGGTACGACGTCGGCTCCAAGAACGAGCCGAAGGGCAAGACCGGTTTCGCGCATCTGTTCGAGCATCTGATGTTCAACGGGTCGGAGAACGCGCCCGACGACTTCTTCGAGCCGCTGAAGCAGGTCGGCGCCACCAACTATAACGGCACGACCTTCTACGATCGGACCAACTATTTCGAGACCGTGCCCAAGGCGGCGCTGGAGCGGGCGCTGTTCCTGGAATCGGATCGGATGGGTTATCTGCTCGGCGCGGTGACGCAGGCCAAGCTCGACGAGCAGCGCGGCGTGGTGCAGAACGAGAAGCGGCAGGGCGACAACCAGCCCTATGGCCTGGTCGACTACAAGATCACCGAGGGGCTGTTCCCGGCGACCCACCCTTACGGCCACGATACGATCGGATCGATGGCCGATCTCGACGCGGCGTCGCTGCAGACGGTGAAGGACTGGTTCACCGACCATTACGGCCCCAACAACGCGGTGCTGGTGCTGGCCGGCGACATCGACGTCGCGACCGCGCGGCCGTTGGTGGAGAAATATTTCAGCGCGATCAAGCGCGGCCCGCAGAGCAAGGCGCCGCCCGCGCCGATCCCGACGCTGCCCGCACCCAAGGCCGAGACGATGACCGACCGGGTCGCGGCGGTGATGATTACCCGCAACTGGGCGGTCCCCGGCCTGAACGACAAGGACGCGGTACTGCTGGACGTCGCCGCGGGCGTGCTCGGCGGCCTGTCGTCGTCGCGCTTCGACAACATCCTGGTCAAGCAGGAGAAGCTGGCGGTGAGCGCCAGCGCGTCGAACAACAGCTACGCGCAGGTCGGCACCTTCGGCGTTAACGTGATCGTGCGGCCGGGCGTCGACCCGGCGCTGGTGTCGCGCCGGGTGGACGAGATCATGGCCGATTTCCTGAAGAACGGTCCCACCGCGGACGAGGTCAGTCGCTATGCCACCACCTCGGCGGCGCGGACGATCCGTGGGCTGGAGTCGGTCGGCGGCTTCCAGGGCAAGGCGGTGACGCTGGCCGAGGGGGCACTCTACTCGAACGATCCGGGCTTCTACAAGAAACAGCTGGAGCAGCTCGCCGCCGCGACGCCCGCCAGCGTCAAGGCGGCGGCCGACAAGTGGCTGTCGCGCCCCCCCTACGCGCTCACCGTGCTTCAAGGGCCGCGGGCCGCATACGAGGAGGCCGAGGTGCCGGCCAAGGCGGAGGTCGCGGTCGCGCCGGAGACGCCGGTCAAGGGCACGCGCGGGCCGCTGCCGGCGGTCGGCGAGATCGCCGGGCTGAGCTTCCCGGCGGTGCAGCGCGCGCGCCTTTCCAACGGTATGGAGCTGGTCTACGCGCAGCGCACCGCCGTGCCGGTCACGCAGCTGGCGCTGTCGTTCGACGCCGGCGTCGCCGCGGACGTGACCGGCAAGCTCGGCACGCAGCAGCTCGCGCTGAGCATGCTGGACGAGGGCACCACCACCCGCGACTCGATCCGCATCGCCGAGGAGAAGGAGCGGCTGGGCGCCAATATCGGCTCGGGCTTCAACAGCGACCGGACGACGCTCAACCTGGACGTGCCGAGCGCCAATCTCGGCCTCGCGCTCGACCTGTTCGCCGACATCGCGCGCAACCCGCGCTTCGATCCGGCCGAGACCGCGCGCGTGCGTAACCAGCAGCTGGCGCAGATCCAGCAGGAACTGACCAGCCCGGAAGGGTTGAGCGGCCGCGTCGTTCCCAAGCTCGTCTACGGCGCCGCCTCGCCCTACGCGAAGGCGCAAGGAGCGGGCGATCCGCGCGCGGTGGCGACGCTGACCCCCGCCGACCTGCGCGCCTTCCAGCAGGCGTGGCTGCGGCCCGACAAGGCCAAGGTCTTCGTGGTCAGCGACCGGCCGCTCGCCGAGGTGCGCGCCGCGCTCGATGCCCGGTTCGGCGACTGGCGCGCGACCGGCGCGGCGGGGACCAAGGACTTCTCGGCACCGTCGCGGCCCACGAGCCCCAAGGTGGTGCTGATCGATCGTCCCGACAGCCCGCAGTCGCTGATCGCCGCGGCGATCCCGACGGGGCTGCGCGGCACGCAGGACCTGCTGCCGGTCGCCACCGCCAACGACGCGCTCGGCGGCAGCTTCCTCGGTCGCATCAACATGGACCTGCGTGAGCGGCGGCACTGGTCGTACGGCGCGGGCGGCAGCTTCGTGCAGTCCGAACAGGCCGCGCCCTTCCTCCTCAACGCGCCCGTTCAGGCCGACAAGACCGGCCCGTCGATCGTCTCGGCGCGCGACGACATCGTGGCGTTCCTGGGCAAGGAGCCGATGACGCGGGTCGAGTTCGACCGCGCGATCACCGGCGCGACGCGCTCGCTGTCGGGCAATTTCGAGACCGCGGGCGCGGTGCTCTCGGCGATGCAGGCCAACGACCGCTTCAAGCGCCCCGACGATTATTACGCGACGATCACGCAGCGCTATCGCGGGTTCACGCTGCCGCAGCTCAACGCCGCGATCCAGGGTGCCCTCGATCCGGCCAAGACGATCTGGGTCGTGGTCGGCGACGCCAAGACGGTACGGCCGCAGCTCGACGCGGTGGGGCTGCCGGTCGAGCTGATGCCGGCGAGCGCGGTGGCCGGCGTGCCGGCGCAGCCCGCGGGCGCATCCGCCGCGGGGAACTGAGGAGACGGTCCTGTTTCCCGGCCTTTACCGGGGAACAGGATCGGAGCGAAGGAGTGAGAGTGGATCGACGTCAGGTCATCATGCTCTAGGTCGGATCGACATTCGGCATTTTTCCAACCCGGCGAAGGCAAGACCTCTGCGAAAGACGTTGTGTCTGGCGTTTTGGGCGAGATGGGCGAGCGTTGCATTTGCCAGGAGGAGTACTGCGAGTTGGTTCCTCGGTCTTGATGGGGGGTGGCGTCAGTTGGGTGGCGTGTTCGGGCGATCACCCGGCGGCACGTCGCAGATTGTAGGCGATGACCGAAAGGTCGAAATGCAGACGGCAGCGTGTCAGGCCGCGATAGCGCATTCGCACAAAGCCGTAAGGTCCGCGTTTCAGTTCGCTGAAGGTGCGCTCGACGGCGGTGCGCACACGGCCGATGAGCTTGTTGCGAATGGCTTGCCAGGGCGGCAGCGCGGGCTGGCCGCGTACGCGGCGATGCTGGATGCGGTCCTTAATGCCGCGCGCTTTCAGCGTCTCGTGCCGTGCCCGCTTCTCGTACGCCTTGTCGGCGTAGACCGCCTTCTCGTCGCCGATCACGAGATCATCGGCGACCTCGCTTTCATAGACCTTGGCCGGCGTCACCGTCCGGCTGCGGATGATCCCCGAGCCCTGGTCCACGCCGACATGCACCTTGTAGCCGAAGAACCGCTTCGTGCCGCATGCCGTGCGCGTCCAGTTGGCATCCGGGTCATGCGGCGAACGGCTCTCCTGCCCCATGGGGCTCGAGCCGTTCGGCGGTTGGCGTACCGTGGCCTGGACCAGCGAGGCGTCGATCAGCGTACCGGCCTTGACCATGAAACCTGCCGTCTCGAGCTGGCGCGACACCTCGGCGAACAAGGCATCGCCCAGACCCGCTTTCACCAGCGCCAGCCGGAACCGGCACAAGGTCGTCTCGTCCGGCGTCGGCTCCTCCAGCGCTAGCCCGCAGAAGCGCCGGAACGACACCCGGTCGGACAAGGCCTCCTCCAGCCCTGGGTCGGACAAGCCGTACCATTGCTGGAGCAAAAGCGCCCGCAGCATCGCGAGCGCCCTGTAAGGCGGGCGCCCCGTCTCCCCAGGCCGCACCTGTCGCACCAAAGCCTCCAGCGGTGCCCAGTCGATCAGCGCCGCGATCCGCTCCAGCCGCGCATTGCGCCCGAAGCCTGTCGGCAGAAACGCCTCAACAAACCGTCGCTGATCCATGACCCAGCCCTCCACTCCACGGACCATCGAATCACTTCCGTCTACATTCGTCAGCTACTTTCGCAGAGGTCTCGCGAAGGCCGGGGTCCAGTCGGGAAGGTCGTGGAAGAGGTGCGACGACCGATTGTTCGCGTCTCCCAGCGGGACCCCGGCCTTCGCCGGGGTGGATGATGAGGTGAAGCGTTGAATGTCGATCCGCCCTAGCTGCCCAGGCCGCGACGGAAGCGTGCGCGTCGCGCATCTACCCGGACAAGAGGGGCGAATGGGCACGTCGACGGTCTTGGTGGCATGGGTGGCGCGGCACGTTCTGCCGGCGGAGCCGGCCCTGCGCCGCTGGCTGCGCGGCGTCTTTCCGGGATGTGACGTGGACGACGTGGTGCAGGAGACATATTGCCGGCTGGCGGCCGTCCGCGATCTCGACCGGATCGAGGATCCGCGCCGTTACCTGTTCCAGACCGCGCGCAACGTCGTGCTCGTCGAGCTGCGGCGCCAGCGGGTGGTGCGGATCGAGGCGGCGGGGTCGGCCGCCGACATGGAGGCCGCGCTCGCCGCCGACGAGCTGTCGCCCGATCGCGTCGTCGGCGGGCGCTGGCTGCTGGAGCGGGTCGACGCGCTGCTTGCCGCCCTGCCGGAGCGGGCGCGCACCGCGATCCGCCTGCGCAAGCTCGACGGCCTGTCGCAGCGCCAGATCGCCGAGCGGCTGGGCGTCACCGAGACGGTGGTCGAGAACGACCTGTCGCGCGGCCTGCGCGCGCTGCTCGCCGGGCTAAGCGAGGGCGAGCGGGCCGAACTGCCGATGCGCCCGCGCGCGGGGAGGCGCGTTCGTGTCCGCCGTTGACGCGAGCGCCGCCGAGTGGGCGGTACGGCTCGACCGCGCGCCGCTCGACGACGAGGCGCGCGCCGAGCTCGACGCGTGGCTGGCGGACGATCCGCGCCATCGCGGCGCGCTGCTGCGCGCGCAGGCCGCCTGGGCGACGCTGGTGCCCGATCCGCTGCCGGCCGAGGAGCCGCGCGCGCCCGACCGCCGCCGCTGGCTGGCCGGTGCGATGCGCGGTGCCGCGCTGACGGCGGTCGCCGCGGTGGGGGCGTTCCTGTGGTGGCAACCGGGCGAGGACGACGTGGTGGCGACGCTACGCGGCGAGCAGCGTCGCGCTCGGCTCGCCGATGGGTCGACCATGCTGCTCAACACCGACAGCCGCTCGCGCGTCGCCTACACGGCCGAGCGGCGGCAGGTGACGCTCGACCGCGGCGAGGCGTGGTTCGAGGTGGCCAAGGATCGTGCCCGGCCGTTCGTGGTGGAGGTGGGGGCCGTGCGCGTCGAGGCGGTGGGCACCGCCTTCGCCGTCCGCCGCATCGCCGGCCGTGCCGAGGTGGCGGTGACCGAGGGGCGGGTGCGGATCTGGTCGCTCGCCGACCCGGCGCGCTTCCTGTTCCTGGACGCTGGCCGCCGCGCGAGCGTCGCCGAGGAGGCGGGCGCCGGCGCGGCGGTGGTGCGCGACGGCGGCGTCGCCGACGCACTCGCCTGGCGGCGCGGCGAGATCGTGCTGGACGGCATGACGCTGGGCGACGCGGCGGCCGAGTTCAACCGCTACAACGACCGGCAGCTGGCGGTGGAGGCGGCGCTGGCCGAGCGACGCATCGTCGGCTGGTTCCGGACACGCGACGTGGAGGGATTCGCCCGCTCCGCCGCGGCGATGACGGGCGCACGCATCGAGCAGCACGCCGAGGCGATCCGTATCGTGCAATAAATCTCGGTCGGCACCGACGGAAATGCGGCCCCCGCGCATCCGAGCAACGACAGGCGTGCCGCAGACGCGCCGAACAACGGGGAGTCTATATCATGCGCCTTCACACCTCGCTCACCATGGCCTCCGTCGTCGCCATGGTCGCCGCGACGCCGGCCGTCGCCTATGCCCAGTCGCGCAGCTTCGACGTCGCCTCGCAGGCCGCCGCCAGCGGCATCGTCAGCTTCGCGCGGCAGGCCGGCATCCAGATCATCGCGCCGGAGGATGCGACGCGCGGTCGCCGCGTCGCCGGGTTGCGCGGCACCATGCCGGTGGCGTCCGCCTTGCGCCGGCTGACCGCGGGAGCGGGCCTGCGCCTGGTCTCGTTCGACGGCCGCACCGCGGTGCTCGCCGCCGCGGCCCCCCGTGTCGCCGCGCAGCAGCCGCCGGCACAGAGCGCGACGCAGACCAGCCCGGCCGAGAACGCCGCCCAGCCGCAGGCCGACAACGTCAATCAACCGGGCGAGGCACCGACCGAGCAGGTCAACGACGAGCTGAACGAGATCGTCGTCACCGGCACCCGCGCACGCGGCACCACCGTGCTCACTTCCTCCTCGGCGATCACCGTGGCGACGCGCGAGGACCTGGACCGCAAGGCGCCCCGCTCGACCGCCCAGGCGCTGGAGCTGATCCCCGGCATCTTCGTCGAGGGGTCGGGCGGCGAGGTGTCGAACAACTTCTCGGTCCGCGGCCTCGCCGGCGGCGGCCAGCAGTTCGTGCAGTTGCAGGAGGACGGGCTGCCCGTCTTCTACATCAACGCGCTCAGCGACACGATCCTGAAGCAGGAGGTGTTCATCGACCGGCTGGAGGCGGTGCGCTCCGGCTCGTCGGGCATCCTGACGGTCAACGGCGCCGGCGCGACGATCAACTTCATCACCCGCAAACCGGATTTCGATAGGGCGGGCGGCACGTTCCAGCTGACCACCTCGTCCTTCGGCACCGCGCGCGTCGACGCGTTCATGACCAAGCCGATCGGCGAGAACACCGCGATCGCGCTCGGTGGCTTCTACCGCAAGGACGATGGCATCCGCGATCCCGGCTACGACGCCAATCACGGCTTCATCTTCCGCGGGGCGGTGTCGCAGCGGTGGAACACCGGCAAGCTGACGCTGTCGGCGAAAGTGGTCGACGACCACAACACCTTCTTCGTGCCGATCCCGGTCACCGGCGTCGGCAACCCCCGCTCGATCCCCGGCCTGTCGGCGCAGCACGGCCTGCTCCAGAGCCGCGACTTCGCGCTGGTCCGCACCCGCACAACGCCGACCACCGGGCGATCGTTCGAGGACATCGACCTGGAGGACGGCGTCCACACCCGCTCGCAATCCTACGGCTACGACCTGACGCAGGATTTCGGCGAGGACGTCAACTTCTTCGCGCGCGGCCGCTACACGCGGTTCCGCACCAACTTCAACTCGATCTTCTCCTACGACAATTCCGCGCTCCAGCTCGCCTCGGAGCGGCTCAACACCAACCCGCTCGCCGGGTCGGTCAACGCCACCTCGGCGCTGGCGCTCAGCACCTTCGCGCCGCGCGGGGCGGGCAGCCTGGCGCTCCGCTACGTCGACACCGGCCAGATCATCCAGGGCACGGCGGCGCTCAACGCGCTCAACGGCAACGGCCTGATCGCCGAGAGCGTGATCGGCGACAACAAGGCGCGGGTGAAGGAGTTCAACAGCGACACCGGCGTGACGTGGGAGACGCGCGGCGACAGCGTCAGCAACTCGCTGACGCTGGGCGGCCTGTTCACTCGCTCCAGCCGCTACAACGACGCGATCGGCGCAGCGACGTTCCTCTCCGACGTGCAGGACCGTGCGCGCCGGGTCGACGTGGTGGCGCTGAACGCGGTGGGCGGCGTCGTCGGGTCGCTGACGGAGAACGGCTTCCTCAACTACGGCACCTTCGGCGAGGGGGCGAGCATCGCCAAATTCACCTCGATCTCCGGCTACGCGACCGATCAGCTGACCCTGTGGGACCGGTTGCGCATCGACGGCGGCATCCGCTTCGAGCATTTCGTCTTCAACCGCCGCGGCGGCAACACGGTCGGCGCGACGCCGATCGTCACGGCGGGAACGTTCGCTCCAGGACCCGGCTGCGCGATCATCCAGGACAACGACAACATCATCGCCAACAACTGTATCGCGCAGTTCGGCGGCGGCAGCTTCGACGGGACCTTCTCGCGGCAGCGGCGCGAGTTCAACAAGATCGCCTGGACGCTGGGCGCCAATTACCTGCTGACCGATCGGCTGGCGGTGTACGGCCGCTACGCCACCGGCTTCCAGGCGCAGGAGCAGAACCGCCCGACCAACCTGCGCTTCGCCGAGGGCGGCGTGCGCTACGCGAGCCGCCTGGTCCAGGCATCGGTGACCGGTTTCTACACCAAGTTCCTCGATTACCCGCAGTCGCGCGACGTGCAGACGGTGGTGAACGGCGCCAGCGTGCTCCAGCAGCTCACCGCCAACGCCGGCATCAAGGTCTATGGCGGCGAGTTCGACGTGACGCTGCGCCCGGTCGACTGGTTCCGCATCCAGGCGACCGGCGTGATCCAGGATTCGAGCATCGACATCCGCTCGCTTACCGCCTTCCAGGCCGGCAACCCGATCGACGTCGGCCAGATCGCGCAATCCTTGCGCGACCAGGTCAACGGCTTCGACGGCAACAAGCCGGAGCGGACGCCGGCGGTGAACGTCAACGTCACGCCCTCCATCGTGCTGCCGAACGACATCGGCGAGATCTACGGCAGCTGGAAGCATATCGGGAAGATCTACGCCGACATCTCCAACTCGCTGGTGCTGCCCAGCTACGACGTGTTCGGCGCGGGCGTGCTGCTCAAGGTGACGCAAGGGGTGACGTTCAACGCCTCGGTCGAGAACATCGGCAACGCGGTCGGCCTGACGGAGGGCAATCCGCGCGCCGGCTTCGTCGAGAACACCGGCTCCAACTTCTACTTCGCACGGCCCATCAACGGCACCAACGCCATCGCGAGCCTGCGTTTCGATTTCTGATGATCGCTACCGGCCCCCGTCATGCCGGGCTCGTCCGGCATCCAGCGCGGCAGCCAATGCCGCCGCTTGGCCCTGGACCCCTGGAACAAGCCCGGGGTGACGATGGTGGATAGGCGATCGATCCTTTCGTAGCGGGGCGAGTGGTATCGTGTCGCGTCTCGTTATAGCAATTCGGGAGCTTCCATGATCCGTCTCGCCGCCGCGCTTCTCCTCATCGGAACCGGGGTCGCCGGGTCGGCGCAGCGTCCCGCGTCCGCGCCGCTCGCCTTCCGCATCGACGAGGGGCGCAACATCAACGCCTTCTTCCGGCAAGGCCCGATCGCCGCGCACCTGCTGCTGCGCGCCGGCACCGATCCGCGCATCCTGGTGGGGTTCCCCGCCGGCAACAGTGGTGTGGCCTTGTGGTTCGAGAAGACGGCCCGACCGGTGACGTGGACGCTGGACGCGCCGCCGCGCGTGTGGCCGGCCGGCGATGCCCGTGGCCGGCCGTTACGGGGCATTCGGGCCAGTGTCTCGGTCGACGCGCGCGAGTTGCGGTTCCGGCAGGGACTCGGCACCTCGATCCGCATCCTGCGCGACTATGAACTGCTCCGCCGTGCACCGGCTGAGGTGATCGTCGCGCCGAGGTTGCTCGGTGGTATGCACGGCGGCGGCGCCTCCGTGACCTGGGCGCGAGATCGGCTGGACGGTGCGCCGGGTTATCTCCTCCAGATCATCGGCCGTGGCGACACGGTGGTGACGGAGAGCGGGATCACCGCCGGGACGTCGGGGCGGATCAGCATCGACGTCGTGGCGCAAACCGGCGAGACGCCGCTGACGCCGCTGGCCGGCGCGGCGCTGCTCAACGATCGCGCGCGCGACGACCAGCGCACCCGCAACGCGCTGCAATTCCTGTCCTACGGCGAGAAGTATCTCGCGGGATCGTGGCGGTTCGATACCTATTTCGGGCGCGACACGCTGATGTCGCTGCGCCTGCTGATGCCGGTGCTGCAACCCGCCGCGGTGGAGGACGGACTGTCGTCGGTGCTCGTCCGGCTCGCCGCCAATGGCGAGGTCGCGCACGAGGAAGACATCGGCGAGTTCGCGGTGCTGCGCAATGCCAGGGAAGGGCGCGGTCGCACGGACGCGCCGATCTACGACTATGCCATGGTCGATGACGATTTCATGCTGGCGCCCGTCGCCCGTGCCTGGCTGCTCGAGCGCGGGCGGCCGCGTGCGGCGGCGTTCCTGGCGAGCCGTACCGCGGGTGGGGAGCGGCGCGGCGACCTGCTCGCGCGCAATTTCGCCTGGGTGGTCGGCCGCACCGCCGCCTTCGCCGCCGATCCCGGTTATCGCCGGCTGGTCGCGATCAAGGACGGTCGCCTGACCGGGCAGTGGCGCGACAGCGAGGAGGGGCTGGGCCGCGGTCGCTACGCCTACGACGTCAACGCGGTATGGGTGCCGGCCGCGCTCGGCGCGATCGGCGAGCTGGCGCCGCTGCTCCGCCCCTACGGCACTCAGGCCGAGCGCGCGGCGATCGCCCGTGCGGCGGCGCAGGCGCAGGTCTGGACAAGGGCTGCCCCACCGTTGTTCGCGCTGACGCTGCCCGCGGCGGAGGCGCGCGAGGACGTCCGGCGCTACGCCGCCAAGGTCGGCGTGCCCGCCGCGCCCGCGCTGGCCGCGCTCGGCACCGCACCGCTGTCGTTCAACGCGCTGTCGCTCGACGCGGCAGGACGGCCGGTGCCGGTGGTGCATTCCGACGACGGTTTCGCGCTGCTCTTCACCCGGCCGGACGCCGGTAGCCTGGACCGGTCGGTGGAGGCGATCGCCCGGCCGTTCCCGGCGGGGCTGATGACCGATGTCGGGCTGCTCGTCGCCAATCCCGCTTATGCTTCGGCCGAGGTGCAGGGGCGGTTCGGGGCGAACGCCTATCACGGTACGGTTGTCTGGTCGTGGCAGCAGGCGATCCTGGCGGCCGGGCTCGACCGGCAGCTGGCGCGTGCCGACCTGCCGGCGGCGACGCGGGCGCGGCTGGTGGCGCTGCGCACCCGGCTGTGGCGCGCCATCGGCGCGGCCGGGGAGGTACGGACGTCCGAACTCTGGTCTTGGGCCTATGCCGACGGCCGCTACCGTGTCGCGCCCTTCGGTGCCTCGGGCGCCGACGTCGACGAATCGAACGCGGCGCAGCTGTGGAGCACGGTGTTCCTGGCGCTCCGCCCGCCCACCCAATGACGTCCACCCGATGACCATCGATCGCCGATCGCTGCTCGTCCGCGCGGGGTGGCTCGCCGCGGGAGCGGCGATGCCGATGCCGGCGGGAGCGGCGGCGCGGCGGATCGACGACCTCCTCGCCGCCATGACGATCGAGGAGAAGGCGGGGCAGCTGTCCTGCTTCAACGACGAGATCAGGCCGGTCGGCGCCGTGTTCAACCCGGTGGTCAACGCGAGCGGGGCCGAGGCGCAGCTCGCCGCGATCCGTGCCGGGCGGGTCGGCATGCTGTTCAACGGCTACGGCGTGGCCGGTGCCCGCCGCGCGCAGGCGGCGGCGCTGGAGAGCCGCCTCGGCATACCGCTGGTCTTCGCCGCCGACGTGATCCACGGCTGCCGCACCATCTTCCCCATCCCGCTGGCCGAGGCCGCCGCCTTCGATCCCGATCTGTCCGGGCGCACGGCGCGGGCGATCGCGCGGGAAACCGCGGCGGGTGGCTTGCACTGGACCTTCGCACCCGTGGTCGACGTCGCGCGCGACCAGCGCTGGGGGCGCGTGGCAGAGGGGGCGGGCGAGGACGTCTACCTGAACCGCCTGCTCGCCGCCGCGCGCGTGCGCGGCTTTCAGGGCACCGACCTGTCGCGTGCCGACGCCCTTGCCGCCACGCCCAAGCATTTCGCTGGCTACGGCGCGGTCGTGGGCGGCATGGAATACGGCGCCGTCGACCTGTCCGACGCGCAGATGCGCGAGGTTTTCCTGCCGCCCTTCGCCGCCGCCTTTCGTGCGGGCGCGGCGGCGACCATCGCCTCCTTCACCGCGGTCAACGGCGTGCCCGCCACCGCCAATCGGCCGCTGCTGACCGACACGCTGCGCGAGGGCCTCGGCTTCGCGGGCGTTTGCGTCTCCGACTATGATGCCGATCGCGAGCTGATCGCGCACGGTGTCGCCGCGGACGAGGCGGACGCCGCCCGGCTCGCCATCCTCGCCGGGATCGACGTGTCGATGCAGAGCGGGCTGTTCAACGCGCACCTGCCCGGCCTGGTCGCCGCCGGCGCGGTGCCGATGGTGCGCGTCGACCAGGCGGTGCGGCGCGTGCTGGCGCTCAAGACCGCGCTCGGCCTGTTCGACGATCCCTATCGCTCGCTCGACATCTCGGCGGAGCGGCGGGAGACGCGCGCGCCCGCGATCCGCCGGATGGCGCGCGAGGTCGCCGCGCGCTCGATGGTGCTGCTGCGCAACGAGGGCGATCTCCTGCCCTTGTCGCCGGGCACGCGCGCCGCGCTGATCGGCCCCTTCGCCGAGGACACCGCGAACCTCAACGGTCCCTGGTCGTTCGCGGGTGCGACGGACGGCGTGTCGCTGGCGGCGGGATTGCGCCGTCGCATTCGTGACCTCGTGGTGGAGCCCGGCAGCGGCATCCACGATCCTCGACCGGGCGGGATCGACCGCGCCGTCGCCGCCGCCCGCGCCGCCGACGTGGTGCTGCTCGCGATCGGCGAGGCGGCGGACATGTCGGGCGAGGGCAACAGTCGCGTCGCGATCACCGTCCCGCCCGCGCAGCAGGCCCTGGCGGAGGCGGTCGCCGCGACCGGCACGCCCGTCGTCGTGCTGCTGCGCCACGGCCGCGCGCTGGCACTGGAAGGCGCGGTGCGCGACGCGCGCGCGATCCTCGCCTGCTGGTTCCTGGGTGAGGCGACCGGCGACGTGGTCGCCGACATGGTCACCGGCCGCGTCGCGCCGAGCGGCCGCCTGCCCGTCAGTTTCCCGCTCGCGACCGGGCAGCAGCCCTGGAGCTACGACCGTCCGCCCACCGGCCGGCCCGCCCCCGACGACGCGCCGATGCAGCCCGGCCGCGCCCATTGGAACGACGCACCCGACCGCCCGCTCTACGGCTTCGGTCACGGGCTGACCTATACCCGCTTCGCACTGGACGACGCGCAGCTGACGGTGCGGTCGCGCACTGCCGAGGTCGCCGTAACGGTCCGCAACCTGACTGCGCGGGCCGGGACGGCGGTGCTCCAGCTCTTTGTCCACGACCGCGTCGCCAGCCGTACCCAGCCGCGCCGCCGCCTCATCGCCCTCGCGCGCGTCGAGGTCGCGGGCGGCGCCTCCGCGCGGGAGACCCTGTCGCTGCCCCTCGCCGAGCTGGCGATCGTCACCGCCGACGGCCGCCGCCTGGTCGAGTCCGGCGAGTTCGACCTGATCGTCGCGCAGTCGAGCGCCGATCCCGGCGCGACCGTGCGGCTCGACGTGGACGCGGCCACCGCCGACGCCGTGTCGCGCGGCTTGCCGGCACTTGGTTAACCCTCTCGACGGACCAGCGCTCCGGGGAAGGTCAGGATTCTGCGAAGCGCAGCTCCTGGCGGGATTTCGCTCGATGATTAATCCAGGACATCGGTCCAACCGGTCGCACGTGCGTTGTAGCGCCGCGACGTCCTTGACGGACGAGGCGGATGCATGGGGACGATGATGACCGACACGTTCAAGCCGACGGCGAAGATGGCGGCGAACGCCAAGAAGGGGCTGAAGCTCCGCGAGGAGTTCCATCGCGGTGGCACGGACGTCGGCAAGCACCGGGCCGAACAGCTCGCCGCGCAGGAGGAGCTGACGGTGGAGGACGTCAAGTCGATGCACAGCTACTTCGCGCGGCACGAGGTCGACAAGAAGGGTAAGTCGCATGAGTGGGGATCGGACAGCGATCCGTCCGCCGGTTACGTCGCCTGGCTGCTATGGGGCGGCGACGAGGGCAAGGAGTGGGCCGACCGGCACGCGGCCCAACTCGATTGATCGCCTGAGCCGGACACCCGCTTCACGCTCACGTCTCGCGAAGATCCGGAAAGCCGAACGCGGACGGCTCGTCATCGGCGGTTCCGCGCGCGAACACTGCCACGTCGCCGGGCATCACCTCCAGCTTCGCCCAGCGGTCCCAGCCGATATGGATGAAGTCGGGCTCGCCGAAGACGCGGACGGCACGGCTGTATTCGTCCCCGCGAAAGCCGATGAAGTGCAGTGCCACCCGGTCGCCTAAGCGCCGCGTCGGCGTCCCCGGTTCCTCAGCGGCTCGGCCGCGCGAGCAGGCGCGATAGGCCGAACCCGGCGAGCGCGCCGATGCCGGCGATGCCACCGCCGACGCCTAGCTTGAGCAGGTCGCGCTGCCGCGAGGTGAAGAATTCGCGCCGGTTGTCGATCGCGCGGTCGGTCGCGTCGCCGTCGATGCGGGCGGGCCCCGGTACCGGCTGGTCGAGATTGCCCGGCTTGTCGCCGATCGGCCCGGCGAGCTGGCTCTCGCCGAAACCGCTCGCCTGCCGGTCGGCGAAGCCCGGCGCCAGCGCCTGCGCGACGGCCATCTTCAAGGTCGAGCGGCCGACCCAGATCTCCCGCTGGGGCTGGTCGATCGCGGACACGATCGCCTCCGCGCACAGTCGTGGGTCGAACAGCGGATCGGGCAGCACCTGTTCCCGACCCGTGTGATTGCGCGCCCAGCCGGGCTGCGGCGTGTTGACCGCGGGGAGGTAGACGACGGTGAGCGTCACCGGCACCTCGTCGGCGATCAACTCGGCGCGCAGCGAGTCCGTGAAGCCGGACACCGCGAACTTGGCCGCGCAATAGGCCGCCTGGAGCGGCACCGCGCGGATGCCGAGCCCCGATGATATTTGTACAATGGCGCCGCGCCCGCGCGGCTTCATGTGCCGGAGCGCCGCCAGCGTGCCGTGTACCTGGCTGAGATAGGTGGTGGCGGTCACGCGCTCATACTCGGCGGCGCTGATTCGATCGGCGGGCGCGACCACCGTCGACATGGCGTTGTTGACCCACGCGTCGATGGGGCCGAGCTCGCGCTCGATCCGCTCGGCGGCGGCGTCGATCGCGGCGGCGTCGGCCACGTCGGCGCCGATCGCCAGCACCCGTCCGCCCTGCCGCTCCAGCATGGCGCGCGCGTCCTCCAGCCGCGCCGCGTCGCGCGCGATGATCGCGACGTTCCATCCGGCATTTGCCAGTCGCTCCGCGGTTGCCAGGCCGATCCCCGCGCTGCCGCCCGTCACCACTGCCGTGCCAGCCATCATCCATCCTTTGCGCCGTTGCGTTCGTCGGACGCGCGGTGGCGCCGTTGGTTGCAGGCCGCGCGCGGCTACCTGCGACGAAGCTAACGCTGGTGCACCGGTCAGAAGGCGTAGCGGACCTCGCAATAGGGAAGCGCCTCGGCCAGCCAGCCGAGATACCGGTCGAGCCACTGCCGCTTCCAGCCGGCCTTGTAGCGGAGGTTGCGCATGCCCGACTGGCTCCACTTCGCCTCCTGGATGTCGGGCCGCCACAGCCACTCCTCCGCCCTGGGGTGCCAGCGCAGGTTGAGGTCGTGCAACCCTTCGTTGTGGGTCAGGAAGATCACCTCGCACTTGAGCTGCGCCCGCGCGGCCGGCGACAGCGCGGCGTCGAGTTGGGCGAACAACGCCTTCCACTCGGCTTCCCATCCTTCGTGGACGATGACGGGCGAGAAATTGACATGGACCTCGTACCTGGCGGCGACGAAGTCGTTGATGGCGGCGATCCGCTCGCTCATCGGCGAGGTGCGGACATCGACCACCCTGGCGATCGTCTCCGGCATCAGGCTGAAGCGGATGCGCGTCCGCCCTTGCGGGTCGTAGCCGAGCAGGTCGCGGTTGACGTATTTGGTCGCGAACGAGCCCTTGGCCCCCGGGATGCCGCGGAACGCGGCGACGAGGTCGCGAACGTTGTCGGACAGCGACGCGTCGACCGACAGGTCGCCGTTCTCGCCCAGGTCGTAGACCCAGTCGACCGGATCGATCGTGTTCGGCTCCGGCTTGAGACCAAGCTTGGCGGCGTGACGGGCGAGCGCGCGGGTGACGTCGTCGATGTTGACGAAGATGCTGATCGGATTGGCGTAGCCCTTGCGCCGCCCGACATAGCAATAGGCGCACGCCATCGCGCAGCCGTTCGACGACGATGGTGCGATGAAGTCCGCCGACCGGCCGTTGGGGCGCATCTGCATGCCCTTCTTGACCCCCAGCACCAGAATCTCGCGCTTCACCCGCAGCCAATCTTCGGCAAGTGCGGGATCGGCCAGCTGCGGGATCTTCCAATGGCTCGCCACTTCGACCAGCTCGGCATCGGGGAAGCGCGCCAGCACCTCCCGCCCGCGGCGATAGTCACGGATAGCCGGCTCCAGGTAGATCAGTCTGGGATCGATCAGCGTTCGCGGCAGCGCCATGGCAGGCATATGGGATCGCGGCCGCGCCGCGACCATGTCAGCCTGCCGCCCGCGGAACCCCGTCCGGCTGCAAGCGTCGTCCCGGCATGATCGCGATCGTCGCTCCGGGCACCGCCGCAAGCAGGCGAACCATGCACGCCGCCGGTTGCGCGCACCTGGCAGATCGGCCGTGAGCGACGCCCGCGCGCTCGGCTTGCCGGAACATGCCTTCGACAAGCAGGACGACGGCGCCGATCTCGATTTCTACGCGCCGCCCCGCCTGGTCACGCACATCGACGAGGACGCGGTGGCAGCGCTCACGCGCCATTATGCCGCGCTGCTGAAGGACGGGGACCGCGTCCTCGACCTGATGTCGAGCTGGGTCAGCCATCTGCCCGACGATCTCGACGCGGACGTCGTCGGCCACGGCATGAACGCGCAGGAGCTCGCGTCCAACCCGCGTCTCCGGCGCTGGTTCGTGCAGGACCTCAACCGCGACCCGACGCTCCCCGAACCGGACGCCGGTTTCGACGCCGTCCTGATCTGCGTCGGCGTGCAGTACCTGCAGCAGCCGCTCGCCGTCTTCCGCGAGGTGCACCGCGTCCTCAGGCCGGGGGGCCTGGTGATCGCCAGCTACGCCAACCGCTGCTTCCCGACCAAGGCGGTCGCGATCTGGCGCGCGCTCGACATGGAGGGTCAGGCCGCGCTCATCCGGCGCTACCTCGACGCGGCCGGTTTCCACGACGTCGCGGCGACGCTGCTGGCGGACGGCTGCGCGGGCGATCCACTCGTCGCCGTTACGGCCCGTGTGCCTTGCGGTCGATCGCGCTGATCTTGCGGCGAGCTACGAGGGGCATGTCGCGCTCGATCTCACCCGGCCGCCCCTCTGCCACTCCGCTGGCCGGGTTCAATGGTGCCGTCCTGCCGCTCGGCGCCCCGCCCGTTCCCGCGGACAGGCGCTCTGACGTGAAGTCGATCTCGAAGACGCGATGACGCCGGAGACCGGCACCCCTCCGAGATCGCGAGCTGTGGCGCTGCGTGGAAGAGCTACCGGAGCGGCGGCACCGATGCGCGCGTTACGTCGGCGAGGTCAGTCAATGCCCGGATCGGCTCAGCCTTCGGGATCGCGGCGGGCAGCGTTGCGCGCCGCGATCGTTTCCGCGAACTTAGCGCGTCGCTCGTCGGACCAGCCGCGAGACACGCCGGCGTCCGATCGCCGGGCGCGTTGACGCGGTTGCTTCAGCTCGCGTGCCGGCAGGCTCGCACCGGCGGGCGTGCTGCCTTCCAACTGGTTGTCGATCTCGCCGGCCCGCACCGCAGCTTCGAACGCGTCGAGGATGGAGGGAAAGTCGGCCGCTGGCCAGAAGGTCACCGACTGCCCGTCGATGACGATCGGCTGCCCGTCGACGCGGGTCGGGGTAAAGGCCACCATCGCGTTGTTGCCGATCTCGAACCACTTGCCGCCGCGAACCTTCTTGGAGGGATCGGCGAATGCCTCGCGGTTCTTGGCGATACGCTCCAGAACAGGCCGGCGGTCGGCGTCGGGATCGTGGTGGAAGAGCTTCTCGTTGTCCGGCGACAGCTTGGCGATAATGTCTTTCAGGGCCACTGCTAATTCCTTGCTGCTACCATGATACTTTCCCTGACAAGTAGTCCGATTAGCTGATAGAGCAAGGCCATTCGCGAAGTTCTTGGGGTCGAGGCATAACCATCGAAACTGCTCCGGCTCGGGCCCTCGTGCGTCACCTCGGTCCCGCTGCGGCGAGATTCGGAAAGGTGTTCGCCGGAAGCTTCGTCACCACCTCGCCGTCGCGCACCGTCACGTCGGACCATGGCAGCCGGTGCAGCGTCTCGGCGATACCTGCCAGGCCGCCGACGCGCACTACGAGATAGTCTATTCCGCCGCCCGCGCAGCTGGCGAGCGCGTCCACTGCGTGGGCTGCGACCGTGCCGTCAGCTGCCTTGACCGGCAGGCCATCGAGCGACGCGACCGAGAACAGCGTTTCTCCGGGCCGGGCCGTGCTGCGGTCTTCCTCCGCGCGGGACGCGTCGCTGATGCGGGCGCGGCGGCCCAGCCACCGCCAGACGCCGAACAGGTCGACCAGCCCGAGGAACAGGTTGGAGTAGAGCAGCTGCTGCTGACCGGTCGCGAACCCGACGACGATCCAGCCCACCGCACCGACGGTGAAGATGACGAAGCCCCAGCCGGTGACGCGCGCGCCGAGGTTGGACGCGGTCATCAGTGCCGCGACACAGGTCGCGACCAGCGCGACCCAGCCCGCCATATCCGCCATCCATCTTCTCCCGGTTCGAGCGACACACAACGCCCGCGACCGCCTCGACGCTCCCGCCGGTACGACGCCCGATCAGCCGCAGCAGCGCTTGTGCTTCCGGCCGGACCCGCAGGGGCAGGGGTCGTTGCGGCCGACCTTCGTCGTGGGCGTTGCGACCGCGGCGATCGCGGTCCCGCTCGCGACGCCATCGGCCGCCGCGTACAGGCGCTGAACGGCATCGGTGAGGTCGCTCACCGCACCGTCATGCAACGCGTTGACCGCGACGCTGTCGAGGTCGCTCTCGCCCTGCGCCACCTCGATCAGCGTCGCCAGGCGCGACCACGGTGCCGACCGTTCCGGATTGTCCGCCAGCGCCTGCCAGGCGTCCGGCCGCAACCCGATCGCCTCGGCGAAGCCGTCCACCCAATATTCCCACAACACCTCGCCGTCGCGCTCGTCAACGTCGAGGATCGGCTGGAGCTTGCCGCGGGCGAGGTCGCGCGCGATCTCGTCGTGCCGCGCCGCCACCGCGGCCGCGAACCATTGCACGTCCAGCGGGTCCTCGAACGGCGGGACACCGTCCGCCTCCATGCCCCAGACGACCGTCATCCACTCGGCCGGCGGGATCGCCTCGGGACAGACCAGCAGCCCGGTGAGGAAACCGTCGAGTTCGGTGAGCAGCATTGGCTCCTCGACCGGCAGGTCGGCGAGCGCGCCGTCGAGGCGCCGGAAGCGCGACGGAAGCCGCTTCACAAGGTGAGGCCGCGTCGATGCATCTCGGCCGCCGCCATCTCGCGCAGCGGCGTCGGATCGCCCGCCGCGAAGATGTCGGCGAGGTCGAGCAGATCCTCGTCGCCGAGCGCCGCCACCGACATCTCGACGGCGGCGAGGCGGTCGATCGCCCGCTCGGTCCGAGCATTCAAGCGTTTGATCCGCATCCTGAGCATGGACGTCCGCTAGCAGGATCGATCAGGCTTGGCAGCGCTCATTATACCACCACCTGGTCATCGCACGAGCGCGGGAGCATCGGGATCATGTGGCGCCGTTTCCGGCTGACGCTACGCTGGTCGCGCCGATCGGCATCGCTTGCCGCCATGACGCGTTGGTGGAGGACGAGCGGTCGAGGGGACGAAGATTGCAGGTAGGCGAGGTGATGAGCCGCGACGTCGAGTTCGCGGCGGCCGGGGACACGGTGCAGCAGGCGGCGACGTTGATGGGAGAGATCGACGTGGGCGCGCTGCCGGTGGGAAGCGCCGTGCGTACGCTGGGTGTGGTCACTGCGCGCGACCTGTTGCTGCGCGTCTGCGCCGCCGGCCGCGATCCCACGACGACGACGGTGACCGACGTCATGACTGCCGAGATCCATCATTGTCGCGCCGACGACGGGGTGGAGACGGCACTCGACCTGATGGCGAGCCGCCACGTGCGTCGCCTTCTGGTTCGCGACGGCCACGATGCGGTGGTCGGCTGGGTGACCTTGTCGGACATCTCGCGCCGTCTGCTCATCGACAGCGGCACGGTTCGCACCGCACTGGACGAGCTCAGCGGGCGGTGACGGTCGCACCGGCCAGCGTCTCGACGTCGCCGTCCAGGCGGATACGCACGTCGCCGGCCAGCCCCAGCCGCACCGCCAGATAATCGAGATAGGCGCGGCAAGTCGGCTCGTCGCGGCGGATGACCCAGGCCGATACCGCGTAGAAACGCTCGGCGGTGGGCGCATCCGCGACCTGGCGGACGAGTGCCTCGATCGAGGGCGGCTCCCTCAGCTCGGCGAGCAGCGCCGCGATACGGTCGCCCGAAATCGCGCTGGCGTGTGCCCGCTCCTCCAGCCTCGCGAGCTCGTCCGCCGCGACGCCGCCGTCGGCGTGGCCGGCCGCCGCCATGGCGCGGATCAGCAGCGTCGCGCGCTCCTCGTCCAGCCCGGACAGGTCCGTCGGCCGGATCGGCATCAGCTGCGACCGGTTGCTGAGATGCGCGCCGAGCAGCTTGGCCGCGAGCGACGCGTCGACCACCGACCGTCGCTGGTCCCGCGCGTCCGGTCGCTCGCGCGGCGGCGTGTCGCGACCGGCGACCGGCGCGCGCGCCCGTTCAGCCACGTCCATCACCCAGTCCGGCGAACCGACGCCGTCGGGGGTTGAGGCCAGCGCCTCCCGGCTCACGCGCTCCCGCCTGCGGTCGTGCCCGCCAAGGCGCCGTCGATCTGTTCGAGCAGGCGCGAGAAATCGATCGGCTTGGGATGGTAATCGGTGCATCCCGCCTCCAGCGCCTTGTCGCGATCGCCGATCAGCGCGTGCGCGGTCAGCGCGATCACCGGCAGCGCGCGGGTCGCCTCGCTCGAGCGCAGCTCGCGCACCGCGGCATAGCCGTCGAGCACGGGCAGGTTCACGTCCATCAGCACCAGATCATAGCCGCCGTCCCGCGCCGCCTCGACACCCGCGCGCCCATCATGCGCCAAATCCACTTCGTGCCCCTTGCGGCGCAGTCGACGCGACAGGAAATCCCAGATCTCCTCGTGATCCTCGACCAGCAGCAGCCTTGCCATCATTCACCGTCCTTCAATCCGGCGAGCAGCGCGCGCAGCTCGTCCGCGAGACCCGCCGCGTCGGCGGTCTCCACCAATTCCACGTCCGCCGCCTGCACCACGCGCCAGGGCGGCGAGGCGCTGCCATCGGACAAGGCGACGATCGGCACGCCCGCACCCAGCTCGCGCCGGATCGCAGGCAGGTCGCACAGCCGCTCCGTATCGGCGCCGACGTCGAGCACCAGCAGGTCCATGTCCGCCGCGACCAGCCTGTGCGCGCTGTCGGCGTGCCGCACCGTCCAGCCCTCAGCCCGCGCCGCCGCCTGCACCGCCGCCGCCGTCCCCTCGTCGGAGCCGACCAGCACCGCGCGTCGCGGTTCGGCGCCGCGATACCGGTCGAGCACCGTCTTCAGCCGCCGCCAGTCGATCGGCTTGGCCAGATGCTCGACCGCGCCCATCGACAGCGACAGACCACGCTCCGGACTGACCGTCACCATCACCACCGGCACCTCGGCGAGCGCGGGATCGGCCTTCAGCGTCTCCAGCACGGCCCATCCATCCATGCGCGGCATCATCACGTCGAGCATGATCGCCGCCGGCCGTCGCGCGCGCGCGGCGCGCAGCCCCGCCTCGCCGTCCGCGGCGGTGACCACCGCCAGCCCTTCGCGACGCAGGAAACGTTCCATGAGCTCGCGCATCGGCCGCTCGTCGTCGATGACCAGGATCGGCGCGGGGCCATCGAGCCTCTGGCCCACGGGCTCGATCGACCCCGGCGCCTCTTCCAGCACGTCGGCGACCGCCAGCGTGAAGGTGGACCCTTGACCTTCTTCGCTCTCCACCGTCACCGTCCCGCCCAGCCGTTCCGCAAAGGCGCGCGTGATCGCGAGCCCCAGGCCGCTGCCGCCGAACCGGCGCGTCACCGAACTGTCCGCCTGCACGAACCGTTCGAACAGGCGGTCGCGCTGCTCCGCCGTCATGCCGATGCCGGTGTCGGCGACGGCGAAGATCACCCGACCGGGCTCGCGCCGCGCCTGGATCGTCACCGTCCCCGCCTCGGTGAACTTCGCCGCGTTGCCGACGAGATTGAACAGGCATTGGCGCAGCTTGGTCAGGTCGGTACGCGCCGTGCCCAGCGGTTCCGCCACGTCGACCACCAGCCTGTTGTCGTTGCGCCGCACCAGCGGCTCGGCCGTCTCGGCGACGCCGCGGACCAGTGCGTCGAGATCGACCGCCTCGACGTGCAGCTCGTCGCGCCCGGCCTCGATCTTCGACAGGTCGAGCACCGCGTTGATGAGGTCGAGCAGGTGGCGCGCGTTGGCGGTGATCTTGCCCAGGTCGGCGCGCAGCTCGTCGGGCGGCACGTCGTCCAGATCCTCCTCCAGCATCTCGGCATAGCCGATCACCGCCGACAGCGGCGTGCGCAGCTCGTGGCTCATGTTGGCGATGAACTGGCTCTTGGCGAGCGCCGCCTCCTCGGCGCGGATCTTGGCGGCGGCGAGTGCGCGTTCGTTGGCCTTGCGCTCGGTCACCTCGAAATGGATGCCTACCCATTCGACGATCACGCCGCGGTCGTCGCGCACCGGCGCGGCGCGCACCTGCATGTCGACGTAGACGCCGTCGTGGCGCAGCACGCGATGCTCTACCTCGTAGACGCCGCCGCATTCCGCCGCACGCCGCCAGGCCGCGATCGTCGCGCCGCGGTCGTCCGGATGCACGGCCGCAAGCCAGCCTTCTGCCCGCATGCCGGCGAGCGTCTGGCCGGTAAATCGGGTCCATCCCGCCTGCTCGTCGTGGAACTCGCCGTCCGGTCCGGTGACCCAGACGATGGCGGCCGTCGCGTCGATCAACGATCGATAGCGCGCCTCGCTCTCGCGCCGCTCACGTTCCGCGCGTCTGGCGACGGCGATCGCATCGGCGCCGCCGCGCAGGCGTGCTCGGGCGACATAGGCCGCCGTTGCCGCACCGACAGCGGCGGTCGCGCCCAGCATCGTCCACCATGGCCGCCCAGGTGCGGCTTCGTCTCGATCGCTCACTCCATCACAACGCGCGAGGTCATCGTGGTTCCTCCCGGCGGAACGTCCGCGACGACCTTCTCGTTGAGGGGATCGGGCGAGGATGCCCGAGAGGGGGAGACACGTTCGGCATGACTTGGCAGCAGATCGCGTCGTTCGCGGTGATCGGGAGCGTCGTCGGCCTGCTGATCTGGGATCGCCTGCGCTACGATGTGGTCGCGGTACTGGCGCTGCTCGCCACCGTGCTGATGGGGCTGGTGCCCGCCAAGCAGGCGTTCGAAGGGTTCGCTGACGATATCGTCATCATCATCGCCTCCGCGCTGGTGGTCAGCGCCGGCATCGCGCGCTCCGGCATCGTCGACGTGGTGGTGCGGCCGTTCGCCGCGCGGGCGACCACGCCGGGTCGGCAGATACTGGGGCTGGGTGGCACGGTGGCGGTGCTGTCGGCGGTAATGAAGAACATCGGCGCGCTCGCCATCTTCATGCCGGTCGCCGCGCAGCTGTCGCGCCGCCACGGCACGCGCGTGTCGTCCGTGCTGATGCCGATGTCGTTCGCCAGCCTGCTCGGCGGGTTGATGACGCTGGTCGGCACCTCGCCCAACCTCGTGGTCAGCCGGGTGCGCCAGGATCTGGGCGGTGAGCCGTTCGGCATGTTCGATTACCTGCCGGTTGGCCTCGGCCTGACGGTCGCGGGCATGGCGTTCCTGACGGTCGGCTGGCGGCTGCTGCCGAAGGATCGGCAGGGGACGCGCTCGGCGGAGGACAGTTTCTCGGTGGAGGACTACGTCTCCGAGCTCCGCTTCGCCGCCGGCTCCGCCTTTGCCGGACGTACGGTAGCGGATCTCGAGCAACTCGCCGAGGGTGACGCCCGCGTGATCGGGCTGGTGCGCGAGCAGTATCGCCGTCTGGTCCCGGACGCCGACTGGACGCTGCACGCCGGCGACGTGATGCTGATCGAAGGCGACGCGCCCGCCATCCAGCGGCTGGTGATCGGTGGGGGCCTGGAGCCCGCCGACGCGCGCGAGGGCGACGGCGGCCAGCTCGCCATTGCCGAAGCGGTGATCCAGAAGGGATCGCCGCTGATCGGCGCCAGCGCGGCGACGGCGCGGCTGGCTGATCGCTTCGGGCTGGCGGTGGTGGCGGTCAGCCGCGGCGGTTACCGCCTGCGCCGCCGCCTGCGCCGCGTGGCCCTGCGCGAGGGCGACCTGCTGCTGCTGCGCGGCGCGGAGGAGGGGCTGTCCGACCGGCTGACCGCCGCCGGGCTGTTCCCGCTCGCCGAACGGCGGCTGCAGATCGGCAAGCGCCGGCCGATCTGGGTCCCCGCGACGATCCTGGTCGCGACGGTCGTGGCACTGGCCGCGCAGGTCGTGCCGGTCGCCATCGCCTTTCTGTGCGCGGCGACGGCGATGATCGTCACGGGCGTGCTCAAGCCGGAGGAGGCGTACGACGCCGTCGAGTGGCCGATCCTGGTGCTGATCGGCGCGCTGATCCCCGTCTCCGGCACGCTTGAATCCACCGGTGGCACGGCCATCATCGCCGCCGGTTTGTCGAGCGTGGCCGCGCACCTGCCGCCGTTCGCGGTTGTCGCGATGATTATCGCCGCGGCGATGGCGGTGACGCCGTTCCTCAACAATGCCGCGACGGTGTTGGTGATGGCGCCGATCGGCGCCACCATGGCGGAACAGCTCGGCATGCGCCCGGACGCGTTCCTGATGGCCGTCGCGGTCGGCGCCGGCAGCGATTTCCTCACGCCGATCGGCCATCAGTGCAACACGCTGGTCATGGCACCGGGCGGCTACCGCTTCGGCGACTACGCCCGTCTCGGCATACCGCTGTCGCTGATGATCCTGGCGCTGGGCACGGCGCTCATCATGTATTTCTGGCCGCTATAGCCCGCCTGTTTCGATGATCGCCTCAGCCTGTGCGGGACACCCGATCAGCCTCTGCCCGGCGGGCAAAGCTGGCGCGTCGGCCATAGGCGAAATAGGCGACCAGGCCGATCGCGTTCCAGACCAGAAAGCGGATCAGCGTCGCACCGGGTAGACTGTAGAGCAGGTAGAGGCAGCCGAGGATGGCCAGCGTGCCGACGAGATAGGGCGCCGGGCAGCGGAACAGGCGCGGGGCATCGGCGGCGTTGCGGCGCAGGACCATTAGGCAAGCCCCGACGGCGATGAAGGCGACCAGCGTACCGGCATTGGCGAGTTCCGCGATCTCGTCGAGCCGGAAGAAGCCGGCGATGGCGGCGATCGAGAGGCCGGTCAGCACGGTGATGCGGGTCGGTGCTCCGCTTCTCTTGCTGACGGTGGCCAGTTGCTGCGGCAGCAGGCCGTCGCGCGCCATCACGAAGAAGATGCGACTCTGCCCGTACATCATCACCAGAATGACCGAGGGCAGGGCGATCACCGCCGCCAGCGCGATCAACTGGGCGGCGAGCGGTTGGTTCAGGGTGCGGAGCACCAGCGCCAGCGGTTCGGGCGAGCTGGCGAGTTGCAGGAAGGGAATGGCGCCGATCGCGGCGACCGCGACCGCCATGTAGATGGCGGTGCAGACCAGCATCGACCCGACGATGCCGATGGTCAGATCGCGCCCGGGATTCTTCGCCTCCTCCGCCGAGGTGGCGACCGCGTCGAACCCGTAAAAGGCGAAGAATACGATAGCGGCCGCCGCCATCACGCCCCGCTTCGTTCCTTCCACCTCGGTGCTGCCAAAGCCGTAGGGCATGAACGGGTGCAGGTTCTGCGCGTCGAAGGCGGGCAGCGCGAAGAGGACGAAGACGGTCAGGGCGACGAGCTTGATGACGACCAGGACGATGTTCAGCGTCGCGCTCTCGCGCGTGCCCGCCACCAGCATGCCCATGACCGCCAATGCGACGAGCACCGCGGGCAGGTTGATGATGCCGCCGGCGTGCGGCCCCACCAGCAGGGTCGGCGGCAAGGCGACGCCGATTGCCTGGATCCAGCCGACCAGATAGCCGGACCAGCCGACCGCCACCGTGGAGCAGGCGAGCGAATATTCGAGGATCAGGCTCCATCCCACCACCCACGCGATCGTTTCGCCCAACGCGGTGTAGCTGAAGGTATAGGCGCTGCCCGCGGCGGGGATCATCGTCGCCAGTTCGGCATAGGCGAGGGCGGCGCAGGCGCAGATCGCACCGGCGATCGCGAAGGCGAGGATCACGGCAGGCCCGGCGCGTTCGGCACCGACCCCCGTCAGCGTGTAGATGCCCGTGCCGACGATCGCCCCGACGCCCAGCGCGATCAGGTGGGGCCAGCCGAGCGTCTTGGCGAGCGTCTCGCCTTGCGGTGCCTGGGCGCCCAGTGGCTTGCGCGGTCCGATGATCGACATTCCATCCCCTTTTTGACATTCCATCCGTCCGCCTTGTGGCGTGTCCGGATCAGTTGCCGGCCGCGGCGAACTGTGCCCGCAGGTCCCACAACGTGGCTTCGATATGCTGGTGGAGCAGTTTCTCCAGCACAGCCTGGTCGCGCGCCATCCACGCGTCGATCAGATGACGATGTTCCAGGTGCGCGCGTGCGTCGCGCCCTGCCGGCTCCAGATGGCTGATGACGTAGCGTTCGGCCAGGATCGACAGCCGTTCGACCAACTGGGTGGTCAGCAGGCGACCGCCGGGGCGCACCAGCGCAACATGGAAATGACGGTTGCGGACGGCGACTTCGGCGAGGTTGGTGTTCGCCGCCTCGTCCAGCGCCTGGAACGCGGCGACCGCCTCGGCCCGGTCGCGCTCGGTGGCATCGAGCGCGCCCCGCCCCGCGGCGGCAGGCTCGATCAGCAATCGCAACGCGTAGATCTCGTCGGCCTGCTCCGCCGACATCGGCCGAACCGAGTAACCGCGATTGGCCTGGCTGGTCAGGAATCCCTCCTGCTCCAGCCGGCCCAGCGCCTCGCGCACCGGAATCTTGCTGACCCCGAGTTCCGTCGCCAGGGCATCCTGCCGGATCGCCGCGTCGTCGGGCAGGCTGCCCGTTACGATCCGCTCGCGCACGATCTCGAAAACCTGGTCGGACAGGGTTCGGACGACGATGTTGTTGGAGACGGGCAAGGGGGCGGGCTCCGCGTCGACGAAGCGGGATCGCGCCGTCATTGGACGGCGAAACCTTTCCAGAACGGATCGGCCCGATCAATCCATATCGTATTGAAACCGGTCGCGATCGCCGATCCCTCGATGGACGGAACGATCGCGGGATGGCCGCCCAGCGACGTCGCCTCCTCGACCCGACCGATGAAACGGCTGCCGATATAGCTTTCGTGGACGAAGCGATCGCCGGGCGTCAGCGTGCCGCGGTCCGCCAGATGCGCCAGGCGGGCCGAGGTGCCGGTGCCGCACGGGCTGCGATCGATCGCGCCGTCGCCGTAGAAGACCGCGTTGCGGCCGTCGGCGCCTGGCCCACGGGGCTTGTCCGCCCATAGCACATGGCTGACGCCGCGGATGGTGGCGTCGAGCGGGTGGACCGGATCGACCGCGACCTGCATCGCGGCGCGCACCCGGCGACCCATCTCGACGAGCCATTCGGCCCCCATGTCGTCGAGGCCGGTATAAAGCCCCTGCGGTTCGACGATCGCGTAGTAATTGCCGCCATAGGCGACATCCACGGTCAGCGGGCCGATCCCCTCCACCTCGATCCGGACGCCCTTGGCCGCGACATAGGCGGGGACGTTGGTGATCCTGACCGCGGTCACCCGGTCGCCCTCGGTTTCGTAGGCGATGTCGATGACGCCCGCGGGCACCTCCACTTTCAGCCGTCCGGGGGTCGCGGGCTGAATCAGGCCGTGTTCCAGCCCGAAGGTGACCATTCCGATCGTGCCATGCCCGCACATCGGCAGGCAGCCGCTCGTCTCGATGAACAGGATGCCGATATCCGTGTCGGGGCGCGTCGGCGGATAGAGGAAGCCGCCCGACATCATCGCGTGGCCGCGCGGTTCGAAGCATAGCCCGGTGCGGATCCAGTCGAACCGCGCCAGGAAATCCTGGCGCCGCTCGGACAGCGACGATCCCTTGAGCAGCGGCGCGCCGCCGGCGACCAGGCGGACCGGGTTGCCGGCGGTGTGGCCGTCGATGCAGAAGAAGGTGTGGCGCATGGTGTGGCCCGCGGTCAGGCCGCCTGGGCCAGCCCGAGCGTCGGGCGCGTCGCCGCCGCCTTCTCCACCATCGCGATCACCTCGGCCCGGCGCGCGCCCTCCAGCGGATAGCGCGGCGGCAGCACCCGCTCCGACCCGCGGCCCATCACCTGCTCGGCCAGCTTGATCGACTGCACCAGATCATGCTCGGCATCGAGGTGGAGGAGCGGCATGAACCAGCGATAGATCTCCATCGCCTTGGCATGGTCGCCGCGCGCGAACGCGTTGACCAGCTCGACCGACTCCTTGGGGAAGGCGTTGGTCAGGCCCGAGACCCAGCCCTGCGCGCCCAGGTACAACCCCTCCAGCGCCACGTCGTCGAGGCCCGCGAACAGCACGTAGCGATCGCCGAACGCGGTCTTCACGTCGGTGAAGCGACGCGTGTCGGGGGCCGATTCCTTGATCGCGACGATGTTGGGCACGTCGGCGACCAGCGCCAGCACCTCGTTGTCGATCAGCGTGCGATAGGCCGGCGGATTGTTGTAGAGCATGATCGGCAGCCCGGTCTGCTGCGCCACGCCGCGGAAATGCGCCGCGAGTTCCTTGGCCTTGGGCACGTAGACCATCGGCGGCAGCAGCATCAGGCCGTCGGCGCCCGCCTGCTCCGCCGCCTGCGCGTAAGTGACGGCGCGGCGGGTGTCGTATTCGGACACGCCCGTCACCACCGGAATGCGACCGTCCACCACCTCGACGATGGCGGTGAGGACCGATAGCTTCTCCTCGAAGGTCAGCGAGTTGTTCTCACCCACCGTGCCGAGCGCGATCAGGCCGGTGATGCCGTCGCGGATCAGATCGTCGACGACGCGCTGCGTGTCGGCGAGGTCGATCGACAGGTCTTCTCGAATCTGAGTCGTCACCGCGGGAAAAACGCCCTGCCAATCGATCGTCATCACACATCCTACTGCTTGTCTGGGAATATCGTATACGATATTGCGGGAACATGAGCAAGCGGCAAAACAGTAGATCCGGGGCAGCGCGATGACGATCGCGGTGGTGGGGGGCGGCATCATCGGCCGATCGGTGGCGCTGTCGCTTGCCCGGCAAGGCGCCCCGGTGGTCATCGTCGACCCGATGCGCGACCTGTCGGCGGCATCATGGGGGAATGCCGGGCATCTGGCGACCGAACAGGTCGCGCCGCTCGCGTCGCTGGCGATGCTCCGCAGCGTCCCGCGCCGTCTGTTCGCGCTGGGCGGGGCGCTCGACCTGCCGCCGGCGCAGGCGTCCGCGTGGCTGCCGTTCGCGGGGCGGCTGCTGGCGGCATCGACGCCGGGGCGGTTCGCGGCGGGGTCGGCGGCGCTCGGGCGGTTGCTGGGCGGGGCGATGCCGGCGTGGCGCCGCTTGGTCGCGGCGATCAGCGCGCCCGATCTGCTGCGCGAGGAGGGGCATTTCGTCGCCTGGCCCGATGCGCCGCGCGCCGCCGCCGGCCGCGCCGCCTGGCACGCGGCGGACACCGGCACCGTGCGGATCGACGACGCGTCCGCGGCGGAGATGGCGCAACTGCACGCGCTGTCGCCCTCGGTCGCGGCGGCGATCCGCTTCACCGGCAGCGGACAGGTCGGCGACCTGAACGGGCTGGCCGCGGCGCTGGAGGAGGCGCTGGCCACGGCGGGTGTCACCATCGTCCGCCGCCAAGCGACGCTGGTCCGGAACGGCGACCGGGTGGAGGTGCCCGGCGTCGCGGCGGACCGGATCGTCGTCGCGGCCGGCATCGGCTCACGGACGCTGATGGCGGCTGCCGGTCACCCCGTGCCGCTGATCGCCGAGCGCGGCTATCACATCCGCGGTGCCGCCGACCGCTGGCCCGCCGACCTGCCGCCGGTGGTGTTCGAGGATCGATCGATCATCGTCACCCGCTACGCCGATGCCGTGCAGGTGGCGGGCTTCGTCGAACTCGGTCGCGCCGATGCGCCCCCCGACCCGCGCAAGTGGCAGCGGCTGGAGCGGCACGTCGCCGAACTCGCCCTGCCGATCGCCGGGCCGTTCACCCGCTGGATGGGCGCGCGGCCGACCCTGCCGGACTATCTGCCGGCGATCGGCCGCTCCACGCGCGCCGCCAACCTGTTCTACGCCTTCGGCCACCAGCATCTGGGATTGACGCTGGCGCCGGTGACGGGGGAGATGGTGGCCGACATGATCGCCGGCAGGACACCGACGATCGATCCGGCACCGTTCGCCATCGACCGTTTCCGAAGGATATTCGCATGACCATCGGCACGTCCGACGCGACCACCCAGCTCGCGGCCATCGCGCCGCCGCCCGTGCGCGTGCCGCCGATCGCGCGTGCCGAATACGCCGCCCGGATCGACCGCGCCCGCGCGCTGGTCGCGGCGGCGGGCGCGGGGGCGCTGCTGGTCAATGCCGGTGCGTCGCTGCGGTATTTCACCGGCGTGCCATGGGGCATGACCGAGCGGCTGGTGGCCATGCTGCTGCCCGTATCGGGTGAGCCGGTGCTGATCTGTCCGCGGTTCGAGCGGGGGTCGCTGGAGGCGGACCTGACGATCGCCGCGGACCTGCGCTTCTGGGAGGAGGACGAGGACCCGGTCGCGCTGGTCGCGGAGGCGGCGCGTGGGTTGGGGCCGATCGCGGTCGACCCGCTGATGCCGTTCGCCTGGGCCGAGAAGCTGCGCCGCACGGCCACGACGCTGGTCGACGGCGCGCCCGCGATCGACGGGTGCCGCATGGTCAAGTCCGCCGCCGAGATCGCCTGCCTGGGCGAAGCGAAGGTGATGACGCTGGAGGTGCAGGCGCGCGCCGCCGCGATCCTGCGCCCCGGCATCGCCGCCAGCGAGGTGATCCGCTTCATCGACGCCGCGCACCACGCGATCGGCGGCGGCGGGTCGTTCTTCTGCGCGGTGCAGTTCGGCCGCGCCACCGCCTTTCCGCACGGCCTGCCCGGCGACCAGCGCCTCCGCGAGGACGAGCTGGTGCTGATCGACACCGGCTGCCGCGTCCACGGCTATCACTCCGACATCACGCGCACCTACGCGTTCGGAAAGGTCGGCCAGGAGGTCCGCGACCTGTGGGACGTGGAGCACGAGGCGCAGGCCGCCGCCTTCGCCGCCGCGGGCCCGGGCGTGCCGTGCGAAGCCGCCGACGCGGCCGCGCGCGTCGTGCTGGAGCGCGCCGGGCTCGGCCCCGATTACCGCTTGCCCGGCCTGCCCCACCGTACCGGCCACGGCATCGGCCTGTCGATTCACGAGCCCGCCAATCTGGTCCGGGGCGACATCACGCCGATGGCCGCGGGCATGTGCTTCTCGAACGAACCGATGATCGTGGTGCCCGACGCCTTCGGCATCCGGCTGGAGGATCATTTCCACGTGACCGATGACGGCGCCGCATGGTTCACGCGGCCGCAGCCTTCGATCGATCGGCCGTTCGGGTGATGGGGGAGGCATAAACAGGACCGTTCGTCCTGAGGCGCCATTGAGCATCGAGCGCGACATCCGACCCACTGCCGTTCGCCCTGAAGAGAGGCTGAGCTTGTCGAAGCCTCGTCTCGAAGGGCATGTGCCCTTCGGCCGGCCGGCACGGCCGGCCGCTCAGGACAGGCTTCGAGACGGCATTTCGACGGGCTCAATGGCTCTCCTGAGCCGGCCTTGCATGCAGTCGAAGGGCCTCCTCCACACGAACGGGTCAGGTATAAGGCTCGATGCTCTAGCGCCGATCGACATTCAGCGAAGACGCCGCGTCATCCAGGGCTTGCCACCCCGGCGAAGACCGGGGTCCAGGTGGAGAACGGGTATGAGAGGCGTCGCGCTGTTCCAACAGCCCTCTCCCACCTGGGCCCCGGCCTTCGCCGGGGTGGCAATCCGTAAATGTCGATCGGTTCTAGCATCGTCGCAATGGCCTCTCGAAGGATAGCTTGGCGCGCGGGACCTGTCCTTCGAGACGGGTCTTCGACTGTGCTCAGCTCCTCCTCAGGACGAACGGGTTTGCTCTTGGCGGTGATGCTCGGCGCCGGGTCGGTGGAGCGCGTCGTCCCCTATTTCAGCGGATAAGGCCCTTTGCCGCCCTCGGCGATGAACCGGTCGACACGCGCGTCGACCATCGGCAGCGGGACCGATCCGAGCGACAGCATGGCGTCGTGGAAGGCGCGGATGTCGAACTTGTCGCCCAGCGCCTTCTCCGCCTTGGCGCGTCCGGCGAGGAAGGTCAGCTCGCCCATGTAGTAGCTGAGCGCCTGGCCCGGCCAGGCGATGTAGCGGTCGACCTCGGTCGTGATCTCGTGGTTCGACAGGGCGGTGTTGTCGCGCAGGAAAGCTTGCGCCCGTTCGCGGCTCCATCCTTGCGCGTGGATGCCGGTATCGACCACCAGTCGCGCCGCGCGCCACATCTGGTAGCTGAGCATGCCGAAGACCTCGTAGGGCGTGTGATACAGGCCCATGTCCTCGCCCAGCGCCTCGGCATATAGCGCCCAACCCTCGCCATAGGCGGAGAGATACGTGTCGCGCCGGTAATCGGGCTGCCCCTCCAGCTCCATCGCGAACGGCATCTGCCAGGCATGGCCCGGCGCGCTCTCGTGCAACGTCAGCGCGGGCAGCGAGTAGAGCGGCCGGGCGGGCAGGTTCCAGGTGTTGACCAGGTACATGCCCGGCCCCCCGCGCCCGCCGGTGTAGAAGGGGGCGAGGTCCGCCGGAACCGGCTCGATCGCGAAGCGCGCGCGGGGCAGGCGGCCGAACCAGCGCGCCGCCTTGCCGTCGAACTCCTTGGCGGTCCACGCCGCGCGGTCGAGCAGCGCCTGCGGCGTCTTCACGTAGAATTGCGGATCGGTGCGCAGGAAGTTCAGAAAGGCGGGCAGGCCCCCCTGCCACTTAACCTCCCGCATCACATCGGCCATGCGCGTGCGAATCCGCGCGACCTCGGCCAGGCCGATCGCGTGGATCTGCTCGGCGGTGAGGTCGCGGGTGACGAACTCGGCGATCTTGGACGTGTAATAGGCACGGCCGTCGGGCAGGTCGTAGGCGGCGAGCGTCCGCCGCGCGCCGGGCACGTACTCGTCGCGCAGGAAGGCGAGCAGCGTGGCGTGAGCGGGCACCACCGATGCCGCGATCACGCGCTTCGCCTCCGCCCGGAGCGCCGCCTGCCTGCCTGCGGGGATGGCGGCGGGCATGGTCCTGAACGGCGCGTAGAAGGGCGACGCGTCGGTGGCGCCCGCCTTCACCACCTCGGCGACGCCGATGTCGCGGCCCTGCAGCGTGATCTGCGGCGGGGTGAAGCCGCGCTTCAGCCCGGCGCGCATGTTGGCGATGTTCCCGTCGAAATAGCGGGGGATGTCGCCCAGCATCTTCAGATAGCCGCGATACTCGTCCTCGGTCCGGTACGTCGCGCGTGACGCGTAGCCGAGATCGATCCAGAAGCTGGAATCGGCGTTCAGCGGCTTCTCGTAGTCGCGGAATTGCTGCTGGGCGAGCAGCGCCTCCACCTGGCCGCGATAGACGGTGTAGTTGTCGCGCGCGGCCGGCGACAGGCGGGCGACGGGGATCGCGTCGAGCGCGGCGATCGTCTCCGTCCAGCGCCTGGTCTTGGCCGCCTGCGTCGCGGGGCCGACGTCGGGCAGGCCGCGCCGTTCGTCCTTGGGCGTATCCTCGCTGCCCGCCGACAGGGTCTGGCGCCACTTGTACTCGGCCTCTGCCAACGCGTCGAAGCGCGCGTCGGCCGAGCCGGCGGGCGCGGCGGCGGCAGGCGTCTGCGCGGTGGCGGGGAGGGGAGCGAGCGCGGTGAGCAGCAGCGCGGGCAGAAGCGTCATGCGATGTCCTTGGTCACGGCGTCGATATCGGCGATCAGTTGGCGCGCGATCGCCACGCCGTCGCGTTGGCTGACGATGCGCGCGGCGTGGCGGCGCGATCCGGGCAGGCGGGCGCCCTGTGCCTCGATCCCGGCGAACACCGCCTCGGCGCGCGCCAGATGGTCGGCGGCGGCGGCGCCCAGGAAGCCCGCAGGATCGATCGCCAGGATCAACTCGCCGCCGATCGGCGAACCCTTGCGGCCCGCGTCGGCGGCGAGCGATTCGGCGCTGGTCAGGTCGCCGATCAGCGGCCCGGCGATCAGCTCCACCATGGTCGCCAGCGCCGAACCCTTGTGTTCGCCGAAGGTGCGCATCGCGCCGGCGAGCACCGCTGCGGGGTCGTCCGTCTCGCTGCCGTCGGGGGCGTGGCCCCAGTCGGTCGGCACGCGCTTGCCGGCGCGGCGGTGCAGCTCGATCTCGCCGCGCGCGACCATCGAGGTCGCGAAGTCGAACACGAACGGGGTGCCGCCCGGCCGCGGCCAGCCGAAGGCGATCGGGTTGGTGCCGAACAGCGGCGTCGTGCCGCCGGCGGGCGCGACCCAGGCATGGCTGGGCGTGAAGGCGAGCGCGACCAGCCCGTCGGCGACCAGCGCCTCCACCTCCGGCCACAAGGCAGCGAAGTGGACGACGTTGTTGAGCGCCAGCGCGGCGATCCCGTGGGCGCGCGCCGCCTCGACCAGCGCGGGCCGACCGGTGTCGAACGCCAGTTGCGCGAACCCACCGCCACCGTCGACGCGCACCAGGGCTGGTTTCGGACGGGACAGCACCGGCACCGCGTCCGGCACCACCACGCCGACGGCGACCGAGTGGGCCGCGACTAGCAGCCGGTACAGCCCGTGCGATCCGCAGCCGTCGCGCTCGCCTGCGACCATCGTCTCCGCGACCGCGGCGACGTGCGCGGGCGACAGGCCGACCCGCGCCAGCGTGGCGCGGGCGTAGTCGCGCACCTCCGCCAGCGTCATCCTGACCGTATCGTCGCTCACGTCGTCGACGCCGCGGCCGGCTTGGCGGTGAACAGCTTCATCCCGAACACGGGGCCGGCGGTGTTCTTGTCGTGCGGCACGACGCGGACCTTGACCTGCTTCTTGCCGCGGGTCAGCGCCGGGGGAAGCGGATAGTCGACGTCGAAGAACTCGCCCGGCCGATCCCCGTCGAGCCGCTGGGTCGCGACGCGCATGTTGTCGACCAGGATGTCGAAGCTGCGCGGCCGCTCGTCGCCCCAATAGGTCGCCTGCAGGATCAGCGGGCCGGGCTTCACCGCCATCACGAACTCGAAGAACCCGCCGGTGCGCGCGTCGCGGCCCGAGCGACCGCGATAGGAGACCGGGTAGGAGATGTCGGAGGTGAGCTGGTGATCGCGCTCCGGCTGCATCTCGCCCAGGTGCATTACGTCGACCGAGCGGGCGGCGAGATCCTTCTGGCGCGCCTGCTCCTTCAGGAAGGCCGCTTCCTCGACCGACCACTGTGCGTCGGTGAAGCGCTTGAAATAGACCGCGCTGCGCCGGTCGTGCTGGCGGTAGAAGGGGACGAAGCTGAGGTCGCCGGGCCGGATCAGGCCGTCGGTCTCGTACTGCGCCTTCTCGGGCGCGACGGGGCGGAACTGCGCGAGGAGGTCGCTGCCGACCATGGCGGGGTCGGGCCGGTCCCACTCGCCGTCGGCGCGGCCCAGGTCGCCCGCCAGCACCAGCGGCCCGCGCAGCACCGCTACCACCTGCTCGTCGCCCGGCGGCGATTCGAGGCGCAGGTCGAGCGGCATGCGGATGGTCAGCGCATCGCCCTTCTTCCAGCGGCGATCGACGATCGCGTAGCCGCCGGCGCGCGCGGCCGTCACCGGCTCGCCGTTGACGAACAGCTCGGCGGTCTTCGCATAGGCCGGGACGCGTAGCGCGACCGGGAAACTGCCCGGCTTGTCCAGCGCGTCGAAGCGCAGCGTCGCCTCTCCCTCATAGGGCCAGGCGGTCGCCAGCCCGACCCTGGCGCCGCGCGCGGCCCAGGTCGCGTCGGCGGGGATGTAGAGGTTGACGATCAGCGTGTCGTCGCCCTGCCAGAAGATGCTCTCGCCATGCTTGGCGTGGCTTTCCATGCCGGTGCCGACGCAGCACCAGAACTCCTCGCCGTCCATCTCGGAATAGCCGCGCTTGGCGCCCGTCATCAGCGGCGTCATGTAGGTGAAGCCGCCGTTCACCGGCTCCTGCTGCGCCATGACGTGGTTCAGGTGGGCGCGTTCGTAGAAGTCGAACAGCGCGCCGTCCGGCTGCCACGAGTAGAGCTGCCGGGTCAGCTTCAGCATGTTGTACGTGTTGCAATGCTCGCACGTCTGCTCGGTGATGTGCTGCGCGATGGTGTCCGGCGCGGTGAAATATTCGCGGTCGGCATTGCCGCCGATGACGTAGCTGTGGTGCCGCGTCACCTGTTCCCAGAAGAAGCGCGCGGCGGTGCCGTGGGCGGGATTGCCGGTGATCTCGTACAACCGCGCCAGTCCGATCAGTTTCGGCACCTGCGTGTTGGCGTGGATGTTGGCCAGCTCGTCGCGCTTTTGGCTGAGAGGGACCAGCACCTTCTTGTGGTAGATGCGCTCGGCCAGCTTCAGCCAGCGCGGATCGCCGGTGCGCGCGTGGAGCTCGGCGAAACTCTCGTTCAGGCCGCCATGCTCGCAGTTCAGCACCGTCTGGACCTGATCGTCGTTCAGGCTGGCGAACACCGTTTCGATATAGCCGCCCAGGCCGGTCATGATCGCCATCGCCTTGGGGTTGGGCCCGATATGGTCGATGACGTCGAACAGCCCGGTGTACATCTTGTGCCAGTTGTACAGCGGCACCCAGCAGCCGTTGAGGTCGAAGCCGGCGGAGCGGATGTCGCCGCGCATGATCTCCGGAAAGATCTCCTTGCCGTCGACGACGGTGCCGTCCTTGCGCTTGCGGGTGAAGCCCGCGACGTAGCCGTCGCCGTTCTTCGCCTGGCACGCCGCCAGCTCGTCGATGATGTAGGCTGCGCGGGTCGCACATTCGGTGCAGCCGATCTGCGCGTGGGTCAGCGCCAGGCCGGACAGATAGTGGCCCAGCGTATGGCCGGCGATCGTGTCGCTTTCCCAGCCGCCATAGACCTTCGCCTTGGGCGCGATGCCGGCGAACTGGTGGAAATTGTGGAGCAGCCGATCGGGTTCGAGCCGCAGCAGATAGGCGCGGTTGACCTCGACCGCGTGGGCGAAGTCGGAGGGGCGCAGTCGTACGGCCGATAGGGGCAGCGGCTTCGCCTTGGCGGGCATCGCGCCGCGGATCGCGCCGATCGCCGCGGCGGGCATCGCGGCGAGCGGCAGGGCTGCGCCGTTCATCAGGAACGTGCGTCGACCAATCGCCATTTCCATCTCCTAATAATACCGTATACGATAAGAGGGTGCGGCAGACGGGTCAACCGACATGGGACCTGGTGCCGCGTCGAAGATGGATGGGGGAGATCGACCGTGCGAACCGACAAGCTGTTTCCCGCGGTGTTGCTGACATTGCCGGCGATGCTGGCCGCGGCACCCGCGCCCGTGACGCCCGCCGCGCCGGCGGAGGATCGCTTCGTCATCGGCGCGTTCGACCTGGCGCTTCGCCGCGATACGCAGACGCTCGCCCGCCTAGCGCCGCGGGCCGAGCGCGGGTTCGACTTCGTGCCGTCGAACCGCGCGGGCGAGCGGCGGGGCGACGGCTTCAACCATGTCGGCGACGTGCACCTGCGATTGCGCCGCGGCGCGGGCGCCTGGCAGGATTACTCCTCATCGCGGCAGCGCCGGCCGATCAAGGCGCTGGCGGCGGGCGGCGCGGTGATCGCGCGCGCCGACATCACCGGCACGATGGGTGCAGGCATTCCGCTGACGGTGGAACGCGCCTGGGTGCGGCAGGACGGTGTTCCCGCGCTGCGCATCACCCTGGCCAATCCCGGCACCCGCCCGGTCGAGGTCGGCGCGATGGGATTGCCGATGGTGTTCGACAACATCATCAGTGGCCGATCGCTGGAACAAGCGCACGCGCGAGCGAGCTTCGTCGATCCCTATATCGGCCAGGACGCGGGCTATCTTCAGGTGACGCGCCTGAACGGCCGGGGGCCGGCGCTGCTCGTCCTGCCGGAGGCGCGGACCCCGCTGGAGGAATATCGCATCCTGCGCGAGCGGGGTCGTGCTCCTGCCGCCGGCATCTTTACCGATCGCAGCCCGCGCGAGCAGACTGCCGAGGGCTTCTACGACTGGATGGTCGCGAGCCGCGCGGTGGCGGGGGAGGCGCCGAACCCGATCGCGGGCAAGGCGGGGGCGCCGTGGAACCCGGCCACCGGCTTCACGCTGGCGCCGGGCGAGCGGCGGACGATCGGCATCCGCTTCGTCGCCGCCCCCTCGATCCGCGCGATCGAGCCGACGCTGACCGCCGCCGGCCGGCCGCTCGCGGTGGGCATCCCCGGCTATGTCGTGCCGACCGACGCGCCCGCCGACCTGTTCGTCAAGGCGGCGCAGCCGATCCGCTCGGTCGCGGTGTCGCCCGCCGGCGCGATGACGCTGGCGCCGGTGGCGGCACCGGCGGGCTGGGCGCGCTACCGCGTGACGGGCAGCGGCTGGGGCCGGGCACGCGTCGCGAT
Organism: Sphingomonas rubra; assembly: GCF_900115745.1. GTDB lineage: Bacteria > Pseudomonadota > Alphaproteobacteria > Sphingomonadales > Sphingomonadaceae > Sphingomonas > Sphingomonas rubra. The sequence continues at coordinate 275,186 of NZ_FOXP01000003.1, forward strand.
CACCTATGCCGACGGCAGCGTGCAGGCGGTGCATTACTACGTCACCAAGCCGCTGGCGCAGGTCTCCGCCGACCTCGGCCGGTTCGCGACCACGCGGCAGTGGTTCGACGACAGGGCCGACCCGTTCGGCCGTGCCCCCGCCATCCTGTCCTATGACCGGCAGGCCAACCGCATCGTCACGCAGGACCAGCGCATGTGGATCGCGGGAATGAGCGACGAGGGAGGCGGCGGCGCCTGGGTGGCGGCGGCGATGAAGCAGCTCGACCATCCCGAGCCGGCGGAGGTCGCGCGGCTGGAGCGGCTGGTGAACGAGACAGTGGTGGGCAAGTTGCAGATCGCCGACGGCCCGCATGCGGGGGGCGTGAAGAAGAGCCTGTTCTGGTACGATCCCGCGCGCTTCCCGACCTATTACGCCAAGGACGTCGACTGGACGACCTGGGCGTCGTGGAAGAAGAAACAGGCCGACGATCTCGGCCGCTCCTACAATTACCCCCATGTCGCCGCCGGGCACTGGGTGCTGTACCGCCTCGCCCGCAACCATGTCGGGCTGGTCACCCGCCACGACTGGCGCTGGTATCTGGGCTGGGCGCACAAGACCACGGTCGCGATGATGCGCGATGCGCCGCATTATGCCCAGTTCGGGCAGATGGAGGGCGAAATCTTCCTCGAAATCCTGCTCGACCTGCAGCGCGAGGGGATGACAACGGAGGCGAAGGAGGTCGAGGGGCTGATGCGTAAGCGCGCCGACCATTGGCGCACGCTGGCCTTTCCCTTCGGCAGCGAGATGGCGTGGGATTCGACCGGCCAGCCCGAGGTCTACGCGTGGATGCGGTATTTCGGCTTTCCGCAGAAGGCCGCGGTCACGCGCGAGGTGATCCTGGGGTACGACCCGACCGTGCCGCACTGGGGCTATAACGGCAACGCGCGTCGGTACTGGGACTTCCTGTACGGCGGCAAGATCAAGCGGATCGAGCGGCAGCTGCACCATTACGGATCGGCGCTGAACGCGGTGCCGCTGTTCGACGCGTTCCGCCGCGATCCCGCCGACCTCCACCTGCTGCGCGTCGCTTATGGCGGGTTCATGGGCGGCATCACCAATGTCGACCGCGACGGTTTCGCGTCGGCGGGCTTCCACTCCGAGCCCGACGTGATGGACTGGGACCCGCTGACCGGCGATTACGGCATGGGTTATTTCGGCCATGCCTATGCCGCCGCTACCTATCTGGTGCGCGATCCGGCGCTCGGCTGGCTGGGCTTCGGCGGAACGGTGGACGAGCGCGGCGAGGGCGTCGCCATCACCCCGCGCGACGGCGCGCGCACCCGGCTGTTCGTCGCACCCGCCGGCCAGTGGATCACGCTGGCCGCGGGCACGATCGCGCGCGCCGAGTGGCAGCCGGCCGAGCGGCGCATCGTCCTGACGCTCGACCCCGCCACCGCCACCACGCCGGCGGCGCGCCTGTCGGTCGAGGCGCCGGCGGGGGGCCAGGGCTTCGCGCCCGACACCGGCCGGAGCGAGCGGGGCGGATGGACGATCCCGCTCGGCCGGCGTGCGACCACCGTGACGCTCAGGGTCCGGTGATGGACCGCCGCCAGTTCCTCGCCGGCGGCACCGCCGCTGCGGCGATCGCGCCGGCCGCGGCGACCTTGCCGCTTCGCCCCATCGGGGCCGCCGCCGCGCTGCCGGTCACCGACCGGTTCACCGTGGACGGCACGGCGTGGCAGGTGCGCGAGGACTGGTCGACGCGCGACGGCCTGCTCGCGCTGGTGCGCGGCGACGCGGCGGTGCTGCTGCCGAAACGGACCGAGGCGATGCACGCGACCGTGCAGCCGCCCTATCTGGGGCTGGAGCTGAAGGCGATCGCGATGGCGGACGCCGACCTGCTCGCCGATGCGCTGCTGGCGGGCGGGGGCGACCCCGATCCGGCAAGGGTTCGCGACGCCGCACCGCCGTCGGGATCGCGGTTCGAGGCGGACAAGCTCAGTGCGCGGCTCGGCTGGACCAGCTTCGTCGGCACGCGGCAGGCGGGCGACACCATGCCGGTGTTCCCCAACGGCCGCACCCGCGGCTATCGCCCCGAGCACGTCTTCCCCGCGCTGGAAGGCGACAAGGGCGTGGTGACCCGGTTCGAAGGGCTGCTCGGCGGCTGGCTGCCGGCGGTGCACAAGGCGATCCCGATCGCGGAGGGCGGCTGGTACGACCTCCTCGTCTTCGCCGACGTCGATGCCGACGATCCGCTGCTCGTCCAGACCTGGCACCGCACCGTGCGTGTCGAGGGCGGCCGGCCTGTGGAGGTGCATTACGGCCACAGCTACGCGCCGTTCCCGCCGCGCCGGCAGAACCCCGACGCCGCCGCCTTCTACCGCGCGCTGCTCCGCTTAGCGACCGTGTGGCAGGGCGAGCTGGCCGACCTGGCGCCGGCGGCGCTGCCAGACCCCGCGCTCACCGACATGGTCGCCCACGCCTTTGCCAAGGAGATCGTGGTCCGGCCGGGCGGCACCTATCCGAAATACGGCGTCGTCGACCGCGATTATGTCGGACCGGAATATGACGGGTTCCAGGATACCTTCACCAGCTCGGTCTACGCCAATCTGGAATGGGGCCGGTTCGCGCAGGCCAAGGCGGTGTTCGACCAGTATTTCGACGCGTTCGTCGGCGCGGACGGCATGGTCGACATGCGCGGGCCGGAGGTGGCGCAGTTCGGACTGACCCTGTCGCTTGCCGCGCGCTACCTGCGCTACACCGGCGACGTTGCGACGATCGCGCGGGTGAAGGGCAAGCTGGCTGCGACCGCGCAGATCCTGGCGGAACTGCACGATGCCTCGCTGGCGCTGCCCGCGGGCGAGCGCGGGCACGGCCTGCTCCACGGCTGGAGCGAGTCCGATGCCTGCCTCCATCCCGATCCGTCGCTGTGGTGGAAGCCCTATTGGAACAACAGCGCCTGGGCGGTGCGCGGCTGGCGCGACATCGCGGGCGTCTGGCCGGCGATCGGCACCGCGGGCGAGGCGGCCGACTGGTCGCGCCGGGCCGACCGGTTGCAGGCGCATCTCGTCCGCCGCATCCGGCAGGAGGTACGCCGCGACCTGACGCCCGCCTATCTCGGCCCGCTGCCGGGGGCGGAGGGAACGTGGCGGCAGGCGCTGGCGACGGGCAAGCGGAGCGAGCAGGGCTGGTCGCACCGCGTCTATGCCGAGCTGCTCCAGGCCGATGTGCTGCCCGCCGATCTGGCGAATCTGGTGGCCGATTGCGTGCGCGGGCATGGCGGGACGTGCATCGGCGTGACCGCCAATTTCGCGCCGGCGAACGACGATCATCGTGACCAGCTGGGTTTCATCTCCTACGGCCACGCGCGGGCGCTGCTGCGGCTCGACCGGATCGAGGAATATCTGCTGTTCCTCCATTCGCACCGCTTTCACTCGCATTCGCGCGGGAGCTGGGTGGCGGGCGAGGTGTCCGGCATCACCGGCGACCTGCCGCTGTTCTGCATCCCGGCGCAGCTGACGGTGCCGCTGCTCGTCCGCTGGCTGATGGCGATCGAGGACGACGAGGCCGACCGGCTCGACCTGGGCCGCGGCATCCCGCGCGCCTGGTTCGCGAGCGGCGAGGCGGTGACGCTGAACCGGGCACCGACGCGCTGGGGGCGGGTGGACTACACCACCCGCTTCGACCGCGCAGGCCGGCAGGCGACGGCGACGATCGGCTTTCCCGCGCGGGGGCCGAGGGAGGCGCGGGTACGCTTCCGCCTGCCGGAGGGGGCGCGGCCGGTGTCGGCGACGGTCAACGGCCGGCGCGCGCGGCTGGATAGCGATACGGTGGTGATCGACGCGCGGGCGGGTGGCCGGTTCGAGGTGAGCGTGCGGACCAGCTGATCCGGTCGACGCCCATCGTCATGCCGGATTTATTCCGGCATCCACCGTGCCGCAGATCAATAAGCCCTCGATCTCGCGGCACGGTGGACCCCGGAACAAGTCCGGGGTGACGGAGAAAGAGGTGTCTTGGAGGGAGTTTCGCAGAGGTCTCGCTCAAGGCCGGGGCGACGTCGGACCGTTCCAGTCCGCCACGCCCTCGCCGCGAAGGCTGCGCAGGAAGAAGTCGTACTGGCGCTTCATCGCGTAGGGCACCGGGCCGCTGCTGCGTCCCGCGCTATGCTCGCCGTTGGGGATGACCAGCAGGTCGAAGGTCTTGCCCGCCTGGATGAGCGCGTCGGCCACCTGCATCGTCGAGGCGGGATCGACGTTCGAATCCTGCTCGCCGACCACCAGCATCAGCTTGCCCTGCAACTTGCCGGCATGGACCACGCCGGACGCGTCCAGATAGCTCTGGTCGACCGGCCAGCCGAGCCATTGTTCGTTCCAGTCGATCTTGTCCATCCGGTTGTCGAAACACCCGGCATAGGCGACCCCCGCCTTGTAGAAATCGGGGTGGAAGAGGAGCGCGTTGAGCGTGCTCTGCCCGCCGGCTGACCCGCCATAGATGCCGACCCGCGTCGCATCCACCGCCGGGTCCCTGGCGGCCAGCGCCTTGATCCAGGCGATCCGGTCGGGAAAGCCCGAATCGTCCAGGTTCTTCCACGCGACGTCGTGGAACGCCTTGGACCGGTTCGCCGTGCCTATGCCGTCGATCTGCACCACGACGAAACCGAGATCGGCGAGCTGCTGCATCCCCATCACCTTGTCGCCGCCGGCGAAGCCGCCGAACGGCCAGAACGCCTTGGGCACGAAGCTGTCGTGCGGGCCGGCATAGATGTTCTCGATCACCGGATAGCGTTTCGCCGGGTCGAAATCGCGCGGACGCACGACGAGGCCGTAGATGTCGGTGCGTCCGTCGCGCCCCTTGGCGGTGAAGCGTTCGGGGGGGCGGAAGCCGGCGGCGGTGAGCCGCGTGATGTCGCCTTGCTCCAGCGTTTCGATCAGGCGGCCGTCGGCGGCGTCGTGGAGTTCCGTCGTCTCGGGCAGGTCGGTGCGCGAGTAGACGTCGACGTAGCGGGTCATGTCGGGGGAGAAGCGCAGTTCGTGCGTCGCGTCCGCGTGCGTCAGCCGGGTCAGGTTGCGGCCGTCGAAATCGACGCGGAACCATTGTTTGTAATAGGGGTCCTGGCCGGGCACGTAGCCGCCGGCGGAGAACCAGATCCGGCGCCGGTCGTCGTCGACCCTGGCGATGTCGCGGACGGTCCATGATCCTTTCGTGATCCGGCGCTTCACCTTGCCCGTCGCGGCATCCACCAGATAGAGGTGGCGCCAGCCGTCCCGCTCCGACGCCTGGACGATCTCGCGGCCCAGCCCGCCGACATCGTGGCCGAAGATGCGGTCGCGGAACACGAAGGTCGCGGGATCGTCGGAGGCAGCGACATGCGCCGCGCCGGTCTCCGCATCGACCGCGATCGTGCGCGCCTGGCCGAACCCGCGGCGCAGGTAATCGAACGCCACGCTGCGCCCATCCCTCCGCCACGTCAGCTCGGACAGGTGATAGGGATTGGGAAACAGCGTGTCGGCGACGTCGGTCCGGCGCCCGTCGGCGACCGCGAACAGCACCGGCCGCTCCTGATCCACCGCGTCGCCGGGCTTGGGATAGAGTTGCTCCACCAGCTCGGGCTGCACCTTGCCCGGCGGGGAGGAGACGACGCGCGTGACCATGCGGGGATAGCCGGGGCGGACGCGATAGACGGCGAGGTGGCGCCCGTCCGGTGACCAGGCGATCGTCTCGGGATCGTAGAAGTCGCCGGCGCTGCCGTCCTGGCTGCGCCACACCTCCTTGCCGCCGCCGGCCGCGCGGACGACCAGATTGTGATCGACCGCCAGCGCCTCCAGCGTCTTGTCGGGCGAGAGGCGCGGATGGTTGTCGGCGGGCACGCGCAGATCGCGCACGACGCCGAACCCGCGCGGGCGCGGCTGAGGCCCGGGCGGAACGACGGTGCAGACGGCCTGCACCAGCGTGCAGCGTACCCGGTCGTCCTCGATCTGCGCGACGATGGCGGTGCGGTTGTCGGCATAGTCGAACGCGTCGAACGGCAGCCGCAGCGGATCGACCGGCTTGCCGCGGAGCGTCGCCAGCGCGCGGGCGAGCGCGACCGCGTCGAACGCCGGGCGTTTGTCCCCGCCGTCGCGCGCGACATCGACGAAGGCGTAGCCGCCCTCCACCGTCTTGCGATAATGGAAGCGGCGGCCGTCCGCGTCCCAGTCGGGCGGGGTGGCGATGTCGCGGGTCAGCCATTGCCACCGCTCGCGCAGGTCGATCGACGCCTGGATGCGATCCGCGACGCCGGGCTCCTGCGCGGCGGCGATCTGCGACAGGGCGAGGAGCGCCGGCGCCAGCGCGCGCCTCATCGATCGGCACCGATGGTGAAGGCGTAGGTCATGGGCTTGAGCGGTATCCTGTATTGCATGTGCGGCCTGCCATCGAGGTTCCAGCCGGTGTCGCCACCGACGCCGGCCTGGGCCGCGTCGATCATCAGCGTGCCCTGCCCGTGCGGGCGGATGTCGCTGCTGCGCCGCATGGTCGACAGGTCGGAATAGGGGAAGGGCAGGGCGTTGACCGATAGCGGCCGATCCCCCGTCACGCGCACGCCCGGCAACCGACCGCCGGTCAGCGCGATCCAGCGCACGTCCTGCTTGCTGCCCGATTCCTGCGGCCGGGCATAGCCGTGATACTGGTCGGCGAGCGCGCCCTGCCAGATCGCGATCTGCCCGCTCGTCTTGCGGTCGGCATAGGTCTCGTGCGCCCCGCGCCCGTACCAGCGCACCCGGTCGAACGCTTCCGGCGTCCGGAACGTCAGACCGACGCGTAAGGGATCGGGCAGCGTGTCGCGCACCGGCGTGAAAGTCATCTCGGCGTGCACGGTGCCGTCCGCCGCCATCGTCCAGCGGGTGACGGTCTTGACCGATCCGACGCCCATGTCGTGGCGGACGACGATCGCGTCGCCCTCCGCGGCGACGGCGTCGACGCGGCGGTGCTCGGAGAAATGTTTCCACATCGCGTGGCTCTTGGGCACGCCGGTACCCAGGTCGTTGTCGGTCGGCGCCCGCCAGAAATCGGGCGTGCCGCCGGTCAGCAGCGTGGTGCCGCCGCGCGCGTAGCGGCGGACGAGGCCGGTGGCGCGATCGATCTCCAGCGTCGCGCCGCCCGCCGCCAGCGTGAGGGCGTCGGGCGTCTCGGCGGGGAGCACGCCGCGCGCCGCCAGCGGTAATGGCGCCGGCGGTGTCGCGGCGTTCAGCACGAATTGTTCCCAGCCGACGACATGGCCCGCCTCGACCATCGGGATCGCGCCCGCCATCGTCCGCGCGCGCAGGACCAGGATGCGCTCGGCGCCCGCGCGCCGGGCGGGCGGCGGGGTGAAGTCGAGCGGTGCCCGACCGCCCGGCGCCACCACCGGCGTCGGGATCGTGCCGGTCGCGACCGCCCGGCCGTCCTCCATCATGGTCCAGTCCAGGGCGAAGCGTGACAGGTCGATATGGTCGTGGCGGTTCTCGACCACGTAGCCCGGCCGTTCCTGCGCGAACGCGATCGGCGACTGGACCTTGGCGAGCTCGTGATATTCCGGGTCCGGCGTCCGGTCCGACCGGATCACGCCGTCGCCGACCGGGCTGTCGTCGCCGCCCTTGTTGGCGAAGTCGGGCCCTTGCGCGAAATAGTCGCGGCCGTGCTCGTCCTGCCGGATGATCGTCTGGTCGACCCAGTCCCAGACGAAGCCGCCCTGTAATTTGCGATGCGCGCGCATCGTGTTCCAGTAATCGGCGAAATTGCCCAGGCTGTTGCCCATCGCATGGGCGTATTCGCACAGGATCAGCGGCTGGGTCAGTTCCGCCTGCCCGGCATAGTCAACCATCTTGCCGATATCGTCGTACATCGGCGCGAAGATATCGACGTACGCGTTCACCGGGTGCCGCCAGCCGCTCATGCTCCAGCCGAGAAAGCTGACGAGGCGCGACGGATCGCGCGCCTTTACCCATTTGGCGGCGGCCTCGAAACTGGAGCCGATGCCCGTCTCGTTGCCCAGCGACCAGAAGATGATCGAGGGGTGGTTCTTGTCGCGTTCCACCATCCGCTCCACCCGGTCGAGATGCGCAGGCTTCCATTCGGGCTTGTTGCCGAGCAGCACGGAGGGGTCGTCGCCGTTCTGCTGCGAGAGGCTGAGATAGCCGTGACTCTCGATATCGGCCTCGTCCATCACGTACAGGCCGTACTCGTCGGCCAGGTCGTACCAGCGCGGATCATTGGGGTAGTGCGAGGTGCGGACGGCGTTGACGTTCGCCTTCTTCATCAGCTCGATGTCGCGGCGCATCGTCGCCTCCGACACGATGCGGAAGGTCTTGGGATCATGTTCGTGGCGGTTGACGCCGCGGATCATGATGCGGGCGCCGTTGACGCGCACCTCGCCCCCTGCGACCTCCACCGTGCGGAAGCCGATGCGGCGGCTGGTCGCCTCGATCAGGCGGCCCTGCCCGTCGAGCAGTTCGACGAGCAGCGTGTAGAGGTCGGGCGTCTCCGCGCTCCAGCGGCGGACCGCGGGCAGCGTCGCGGCGATCGTCGCCTTGCCCGACGCGACGGCGGTGTCGCGCGTTGCGATCGCGCGGGTGCCGTCCAGCACGGTGGCGCGCACCCGCGTCGCGGCCGGGCCGGCGACGTCGACGTTCAGCGTCAGCCGTCCGTCGCGATAGGCGTTGGCCAGCCCCGCCTCGACCGACAGGTCGCGGATGCGGGTGGCGGGCGCGGCGTAGAGCGTGACGCTGCGCTCGATCCCGTTGACGCGCCAGAAATCCTGATCCTCCAGATAGCTGCCGTCGGCGTAGCGATAGAGTTCGATCGCGACGGTGTTGCGGCCCGGCCGCGCGGCGGCGGTGACGTCGAACTCGGCGGGCAGCTTCGAGTCCTCCGAATAGCCGACGCGGACGCCGTTGACCCAGAGGTAATAGGCCGCGCCCGCCGCGCCCACCGTCAGCAGCAGCCGGCGGCCGGCGAAACGGGCGGGCACGATGAAATCGCGCCGGTATGAGCCGACCTCGTTCAGGCGGTGGTCGATCCAGGGCTGGTTGCGCGGGAACGGGTAGCCGCTGCCGACGAACACCGGCCCGCCGTGGCCCGCGGCCTGCAGGATGCCGGGCACGCGCATCGTGCCCCAGCCGGACACGTCGTAGCCGGGTTGGTAGAAGTCCGTCGGCCGTGCCTCCGGCGTCGGCGACAATCGGAAGCGCCAGTCGCCGTCGAGCGACAGGTGATAGCGCGACCGGCGTACGTCGCGGGACAGGGCAGCGGCGCGACTCTCGAACCCGTCAAAGGTCGCGCACATCGGTTCGGCACCTTGGCGAATCACCTCCGGCCGTTCCCATTCGGCAGGGGCAGGGGCAGGGGCAGGGGCAGGGGCAGGGGCAGGGGCAGGGGCCTGGCCCGTGGCCGGAGCGGCGACGCCCGCGACAAGGAGGGCGATCGTCGTGCGGTACGGGTGCAGGATCATGGTCGGGCTCCGCCACCATCAAGGGCGCGGCGGACCATGACGGTCCACCGCGCCGAACGCCATCAGAACTGGGCGTTGATGCCGACGAACAGGTAGCGGCCGACCACGTCGTACACCCCCGGATAGGTGTTGCCGTTGCCGAACACCGCGAGCAGCCCCTGCGCGATCGCCGGCGGGTCCTTGTCGAACATGTTGTTGACGCCGGCGCGCAGGACGACCTCGTCGGACAGCTTCATCGTGCCGGCCAGGTCGAAATAATTGTAGCTCGGCAGGCGCGCGTTGATGGCGTAGCGCTGGGCGCTGAGGCCGACGATGTCGGTGTTGTTGGTCAGGCTGACCGGGCCGATATAGCGCCAGTTGAGCGACAGCGACGCGAGCTGGCCGATCTCGCTCCAGGTCAGGCGGGCCTGGTGCCGCCATTCGGGCTGCGGCTGCCCGCAGACCGGGCCGAACAGCCCCTTGCAGTCGTACGAGCCGAGCCCCGGCAAGGGCTGCGTGACGAGTTCGTTCAGCCAGGTGCCGGTCGCCGCCGCCGAGAAGCGGCCGATGCCGGTCGGTACCGCGTAGTTGAGCCCCAGATCGATGCCCGAGGTGCGCAGCGACCCGGTATTCTGCGTGGTGGAGATGATGTAGCCGTCCGCCCCGAAGATCGTGCCGGTGCGCGGATCGCGCCGGAACAGGCCGCAGAAGAACGGATCGCCGGTCCGCTGGCACTGGTTGATCGTCTGGAACGGATCGATCGACGAGATATAGTCGCGCACCCGGATGTTGAAATAATCGACCGACAGCGACAGGCGCGGCACGAAGTGCGGCTCGATCACGGCGCCGGCGGTATAGGTGTCCGCCGTCTCCGGCTTCAACGCCAGGTTGCCGCCGAACTGGCCGCTGCACAAGGCGGTGGGACATTCGATGATCCGGCCGTACTGCGCCGCCGTCACGCCGGTCAGCGCGCAAACCTCGCGCGAGGCGGTCGGGCTCGCGCCCGAACAGGGGTCCTGCGCGGACACGTTGCCGACGGAGATCGGGCCGAACAGCTCGCTGACGTTGGGCGCGCGGATCGCGCGGTTGTAGCTGCCGCGCAGCCGCAGGTCGCGAACCGGCGCCCATGACGCTTCGCCCTTGTAGGTCGAGACGCCGCCCGCGGTGGAATAGTCGGAATAGCGATAGCCGCCGGTCAGCGACAGTTCGTGGAAGAACGGCCGGTCCGAGGCGATGGGCACGCGCACCTCGGTAAAGGCCTCCGTCACGTTGAAGCGGCCCTGGCTGTCGCGCGATCCCTTGGCGCGGCCGACATCGTCGAAACGGACCTTCAGGCTTTCCCGGCGATGCTCGGCACCCACCACAAAGGCGATGCCCTGCTCGGCCCAGGGCAGCTTGATGCCGTAGGAGGTCAGGTCGGTGCTGACGGTGCCGGTGAACACCAGCATCTCGTCACGACCGCGCGTGACGGTGGGCACGTAGATATAGTCGAACCCTTCCGCGCTGATGCCGTTCAACCGGAAGATGTCGATCGGGACGCAGGCCGGATCGGTGCCGTCGATCACCGACTTGCACGTCGGCGTGCCGCCGCGGTTGACGACCTGGAGCGCGCGATTGGCGCGGAACGGGTCGATGTCGTTCAGATAGGTGTCGTTACGCAGCACCTGGGCGTAGAGGCCGCTGACGTCGTAGCTGATCCCTTCGGCGATCTTGCCGCGTAGGCCAGCGGAGAAGCGCGCGTCCTTCAGGTTGATGTCGTTGCGCCGCGGCTGTGCCTGGCCGCCGACGGGGCGTGCGCCGATCAGCACGTCCTGCGTGACGTTCGTCCCGAGCGCGGCGCCGCACAGCAACTGCCCCTGCTGTGCGCCGAGCAGCGGATTGTCGCAGTTGATCTGGTAGGGAAAGCCCAGGAACAGCGCCGAGGGCGCGACCTGGGAGAAGGTGTGGTCCTTCATGAACATCGCGCTGCCGTAGATTTCCGCGGCGGGCACGATCTCGTACTTGCCGAACGCGCCGAAGGTGAAGCGTTCGTCGTCGCGCTGGAAGAAGTTCAGCGGCGCATAATTGTAGCGGAAGCTGGAGTCGTACGGCACCCAGGTCTTCTGCCCGTCGCGCGTGTTGTTGAACGCGGTGCCTTCGTTGGGGCCGCTGATCGGTTGGAAGTAGCCGAATTCGTTGTTGATCGATCCGCCGCAGGTGAAGCCGGTGCCCACCGGAGGCGTGCCGGTGAAGACGGGGTCGAGCGCGCAGGCCGACACGTCGCGGTTCGCCTGGTTGATCGGCTGGACGCGGCGATAGCCCAGATAGGTGGTGATGTTGCCCTTGCCGCCGCCGATGTTCTGGCCGAACGCGATGTTGGCGTCGAAGCGCTGGCCGTCGACCGGCGAGGGCAGCGCATTCTGGAACCCGGCGCGGTTGATGAGGCTCCGGCGCTCGTCATTGTCGTTGCGGTGGTTGGCGAGGCCGTATTGCACGTCGCCGCTGAAGCCGTTCAGGTCGTTGCGCATGATGAAGTTGACGACGCCTGAGATCGCGTCGGACCCGTAGACGGCGGATGCGCCGCCCGTCACCACGTCGACCCGGCGGATCAGCGCGGCCGGGATGAAGTTCACGTCGTTGGCCTGCACCGGCAGCATGCGCTGGCCGTTGATGAGGACCAGGTTGCGCTGTGAGCCGAGATTGCGGAGGTTGATCCGCGCGGTGCCGTCGGAGCCGTTGGAGACGTTGTCGTTGGCGTCGGGCGTGACCTGCGGCAGGCGGTTCAGCACGCTCTCGATATTAGTCGCGCCCTGAAGGCGGACCTCCTGCGCGTCCACCGCGGTGATCGGGCTGTTGCTGGCCAGACCGGGTTGCTGGATGCGGGTGCCGGTGACGACGATCGTCTCGTCGGCGGCGGATTCCTCGGGCGTCGGTGTGGTCTGGGCCGATACCGGTTGAACCATCCCCATCGCCAGCGCCGCACCGGCGGCCGTCGCCAGCAGCTTCGTCGACCTTATCATCGTCTGCCCTCCCCATTTATGGTCTGGGCGAAGGCATACCGTATACTTTTATTGGCTGTAAATACCTTATACGGATCGCCTGACGGGAGGCTTGAGCACGAGAAATGCCGCATAACAGCGACTTAGCCGATGCTCGTCGTACGTGCCCGCCAAGAGAATCATCATAGAGGCTCCTCGACCAGGCCGAGTCGAACATCCCGGAGTGCCTGGTCGAGTCCGCCCGCGCGCATTCTATTGCCGAGTTGCCGCCGCGACCTCTCGCTCGGCTTGCACGAAGCCATAAGGCGGTACGATCTCGCCGCTGCGATCGACGACGTCGGACCACTGCGCCTTCACCTTCTCGCCGGCGTCGCGATCGCTGCCGATGAAGACGCCAGTGGTGAGCGTCACGTGAGCGGCGGCGAAATGGCCCGCGCCCGCGCACAGGATCGCCCGTGTCGGGGCGTCCTCTCCCACCAGCGTCAGCAGCGCCGGCGACACGCGCTCGGGCGCGAGCCGTGCCAGCGCCGCCTCGTCCAGCACGCCCTCGGTCATCGCGGTCGCGGCGGTGGGGGCGAGGCAGTTGACGCGGATGCCGTATTTCTCGCCCTCGATCGCCAGCGTCTGCATCAGGCCGACCAGCGCCATCTTCGCCGCGCCGTAGTTCGCCTGGCCGAAATTGCCGTACAGCCCGGACGAGGAGGTGGTCATCACGATGCGCCCGTAACCACGCTCGCGCATCGGCTGCCATACCGCCTTGCTGCAGATCGCGGCGCCGATCAGGTGCACGTCGACCACCGCACGGAAATCGTCCAGCGTCATCTTGGCGAAGCTCTTGTCGCGCAGGATGCCCGCATTGTTGACGAGGATGTCGACGCGATCCCAGCGGGACAGCACCGCCTCCACCATGGCGCCCACCGCGTCCTCGTCGGTGACGGAACCGGCGAAGGAGGTGGCGGTGCCCCCGCTCGCCTCGATCTCCGCGGCGACCTGCGCCGCGGCCTCGGCCGACACGTCGTTGACCACGACCCTGGCACCCTTGCCGGCGAGATAGAGCGCGTGCGCGCGTCCCAGCCCGCCTCCGGCGCCCGTGACGATCGCCGTCCGTTCTTGCAGCATCACCCTCTCCTTCATTCGCTAACACGATAGCGAATGATTGGCATGATGCAACGGCGCTCCAGCGCTCCTTAGGTGCAGATCGAGCGGAAGCCTGCGGCCATGAAGGTGGCCATGACTTCCTTGACCGCGACGAAGTCGTCCGAGCGGCACAGCCCGCCCGACAGCTTGTCGATCCGCCCCGTCCGCGCGAGCGTCAGCATCAGCGAGCCGGTGACGAAGTGATACCCCCAGAAGATGCGCTCCTCCGGACAGTCGGGCAGGGCGCGTTTCAGCAGCGCGATCAGCCGCAGCACCACGGGATCGAAATGCTGGTCCATCAGGTCGGCGCCCCATTCGGGCGTGTTGGCGACCTGCGCCCCCAGCTTGGCGTAATTCCGCCAGCCCTCGCCCCCGTCGATATAGGTGTCGAGATCGGTGTCGAGGAACGCGTGCAGCGCTCCTTCCACCGTCGGCGCATCGCCGGCCGCGGCCTCGTAATCGTCGAGCGCCTTCATCCGCCGCTCGCTGGTGACGGCGGCACGGCGCGAGAAGACGGCGTCGAACAGCGCCTTCTTGTCGGTGAAATAATAGTTCAGCAGCGTGTGATGGACGCCGACCTGCTTGGCCACGTCCTTGAAGGTCACGCCGTGCAGTCCGTGTTTGGAGAAGAGCTCCTCCGCGGCATCGAAGATCTGCTCCATCGTCTCGGCGCGCTGGTCTGCCTTGCGCGAGCGTCTGGCGGGTTTGTCGGTCTGCGTCACGCGCCATCACTCCGGCGTTCCGGCGCAAGCGTCAACCCGTGCGGATATATTCACGCGCGTGAGAGTGTGCATTGACAGCCTCGCGCGGCTGCATCATCCTCGCCCCATACACCACGACACGTGGGAGAGGAACATGGCGGTCGTCGGCAGCGCGGTGCATCCCGCGACGGAACCCGGAAGAGGCGCGGCACGCGTGACGCGATCGCCCGGCATCGTGCTGGCGATGCTGACCTTCGTGTACGTCCTCAACTTCCTCGACCGGCAACTGCTCGGCATCCTCGCCAAGCCGATCCAGGACTCGCTCAATATCACCGACGGGCAATTGGGGCTGATCGGCGGCCTCTATTTCGCGATGTTCTACTGCTTCATCGCGATCCCGGTCAGTTGGCTCGCCGATCGCACCAGCCGCGTCGGCGTGCTGACGGTCGCCTGCGCGATCTGGAGCGCCGCGACGATCGCGTGCGGCCTGTCGCGCACCTACCCCCAACTCGTCGTCGCGCGGATGGCGGTGGGCTTCGGCGAGGCGGGCGGGGTGCCGCCGTCCTACGCGCTCATCACCGACACGTTCGCGCCGGGCAAGCGCGGCGTGGCGTTCGGCATCTACAATCTCGGGCCGCCGATCGGCGCGGCGCTCGGCATCGCGCTGGGCGCGTCGATCGCGGCGATGTTCGACTGGCGCGACGCGTTCGTGTTCATCGGCGTGGTCGGGATCGTCGCCGCGGCCGCTTTGCCCTTCGTCGTGCCGGAGCCCGGACGCGGCGCCGCCGACACCGAGGCCGGGGCCGCCGCATCGGTCGACAAGGCGCCGTTCTGGGCGACGCTGCGCACCTTCTTCGCCAATCCGGTGATGACGCTCGCCGCACTCGGCAGCGGCGCGACGCAGTTCGTCACCTACGGCCTGGGCAATTTCGCGGTGCTGTTCCTGATCCGCGAGAAGGGGATGACGCTGCCGCAGATCGCGATCTGGTACGCGGTGGCGATCGTCATCGGCATGGGCGGCGGCATGGTCGCCTCGGGACGGATCATCGACCGTTTCTCGCGTGGGTCGCGCCGGGTGTTCGCGATCGCGCCGGCGGTGTCGCTGGCGGTGGCCGCGCCCTTCTACCTCGCCTTCGTCTGGGCGCCGGGCTGGCCGGTGGCGCTGGCGCTGCTGACGGTGGTGATGTTCTTCAACTATTTCTACCTCTCCTGCTCGGTGACGCTGGTGCAGGAGGAGGCGGCGCCCAACCAGCGCGTGCTCGCCGGTGCGCTGCTGCTGCTGGTGATGAACTTCATCGGCCTGGGGCTGGGGCCGACCTGGGTGGGCTGGGCGAGCGACCGGTTCGCCGCGGCCGGCCACGCCAATCCGCTCCAGCTCTCGCTCACTACCCTTGCCCCCTTCTACGTCGTCGCGATCGGGCTGTTCCTGCTCCTCGCGAGGACGCTCCGCCGACAGGAGACACGCGCATGAAGACGTTCCCGGCCCTGATCGCCGTCGCCCTGGCGGGCATCGCGGCGCCGCTCGCCGCGCAGACCGGCCCGGTGGTCGACGCGCCCGCCGGCCGCGTTCGCGGCACCAGCGACGCCGACGTCCGCGTCTTCCGCGGCATCCCCTACGCCGCGGCGCCGGTCGGCCGGGGGCGATGGCAGCCCCCGGTGCCGCTGCCGCGCTGGCAGGGCGAGCGGGCGGCGACCGATTTCGGCCCCGCCTGCGTCCAGCCGCCGGTGCCCGCGGCCTCCGTCTATGCGAGCCCGCCGATGCCGATGAGCGAGGATTGCCTGTCGCTCAACGTCTGGGCGCCCGCGAACGCGCGGGGCGCGCCGGTGATGGTCTGGATCCACGGCGGCGCGCTCCTCACCGGATCGAGCCGCGAGCCGATGTACGACGGCCGCAAGCTCGCCGAGCGCGGCATCGTCGTGGTGTCGATCAATTATCGGCTGGGCGTGCTCGGCTGGCTCGCGCATCCGTGGCTCAGCCGCGAGAACAGGCAGCGCGCGTCGGGCAATTACGGGCTGCTCGACCAGATCGCGGCGCTGACCTGGGTACGCGACAACGTTGCCGCGTTCGGCGGCGATCCGAAGGCGGTGACGATCGCGGGCGAATCCGCCGGCGGGCTGAGCGCGCTCTACCTGATGACGTCGCCGGCGGCGCGCGGCCTCTTCCGGCAGGCGATCGCGCAGAGTTCCTACATGATCTCGATGCCCGAGCTGCGCCGCAGCGTCTTCGGCATGCCCCCAGGCGAGGGCGGCGGCGAGCTGTTGAGCGGCGCGTTGCAGGCGCCCGACCTCGCGTCGCTGCGCGCGGTGGACGCGCAAGCGCTGACCAACCAGGCGGCCAAGCTAGGCTTCGCGCCGTTCGGCGTGGTCGACGGCGCGGTGCTGCCGCAGCAGATGGTCGACGCGTTCGATCGCGGCGAGCAGGCGCGGGTGCCGGTCCTCGCCGGCTTCAACCAGGGCGAGATCCGCTCGCTGCGCGTGCTCGCGCCCAAGCCGCCGGCGGACGCCGCGACCTACGAGCGCGAGATCGGGAAACGCTACGGCGATCTCGCCCCGGCGTTCCTGCGCCTCTACCCCGCCGCCGACTATCCGGAGAGCATTCTGGCGACGACGCGCGACGCGCTCTACGGCTGGACGGCGGAGCGCGTCGTCCGCAAGCAGGCGGCGCTCGGCCTGCCGTCGTACCTCTACCTGTTCGACCACGGCTATCCCGCTGCCGACGAGGCGGGGCTCCACGCCTTTCACGCCAGCGAACTGGCATTCGTGTTCGGCACGGCGGACCGGACACAGGCGAACTGGCCCAAGGTACCCGACACCGCCGGCGAGCGGGCGCTGTCCGACGCGATGATCGATTACTGGACGAGCTTCGTGAAGGACGGCAAGCCCGTCGCCCGCGCGGCGCCCACCTGGCCCGCTTATGCGGCGGATCGTGGCTACATGGATTTCGGTGCGACGCCCGAGGTGAAGCGCGACCTGATGCCCGGCATGTTCGCGCTCAACGAGCAGGTGATGTGCCGGCGCCGCGCCACCGGCAGGATCGGCTGGAACTGGAACGTCGGGCTCGCCGCGCCGGCGCTGCCGCCGGCGGCACCGGGTTGCTGATCCGCCGGCCTCGCGCCTGATCGATGTTCAGCATGGCGGGTATGCACGTCACCATTCTTGCACCCCGGCGAAGGCCGGGGCCCAGGTGGGGGACGCGCGTGGCTGGACGGTGCACGTCCTCCGATTGGCTTTCCCGCCTGGGTCCCGGCGTCCGCCGGGGAGGCTGAAGAAGCTCGATCCCGCCTTCAGGCCGGTTCGGTGGCGAGCAGCCCTCGCGCGTAATCCGCGCGCAACCGCTGCTTGTCGATCTTGCCCGTCGCGGCGAGCGGCATCGCGCCGACGGTCGCGACCTGGTCGGGAATCCACCAGTCGGCGACCTTGCCGCGCAGCAGCCCCAGGAGCAGGCCGGGCTCTTCCGCCGCCTCGCCCTCGATCACCAGCACCGGCCGCTCGCCCCAGCGCGGATCGGGCCGGGCGATCACCGCGACGTGGCGGACGGACGGATGCGCGCCGACGATCGCCTCGATCTCGGCCGGGTTGATCCACTCGCCGCCCGATTTGATGAGGTCCTTGGCACGGCCGCAGATCGACAGGTTGCCGGCCGCGTCGATGGTGGCGAGGTCGCCCGTGTCGAAATAGCCGTCCGCATCGAGCGCGTCCTCCTCGGCGCCGTAATATCTGTCGAGCACGCTCGCGCCGCGCACCTTCAAATGCCCCAACGTGCCACGCTGTTCGGCCAAGGTCCGGCCGTCGGCGTCGGTCAGCTTGAGGTCCAGCCCCACCGGCGGCCGCCCGGCCGATCCCGACGGTCCGGGTGGTGCGGTCGCCGGCGCCATGGTGCCGATCGGCGACAGCTCGGTCATGCCCCAGCTCGTCTGCACCCGTGCGCCGAGCCGCGTCCGCAGCCGCTCGAGCAGCGCGTCGGGGCAGCTCGACCCGCCGATGATGACCCGCTCCAGCCCGGGCAGATCCTCACCCGTGCGGTCGAGATGGTCGACCAGGCCGAGCCACACGGTCTGCACGCCGACCGCGACGGTCACGCCCTCGTCGCGGATCAGCCGCGCCAGGCTGGCGCCGTCGAGATGGCGGCCGGGCAGCACCAGCTTGGTCCCCGCCGCCGGCGCCGCGAAGGGCAGGCCCCAGCCGTTGGCGTGGAACATCGGCACCGCCAGCAGCAGCACGTCGCGCGCCGTCAGCCCGACCGCGTCCGCCTGCAACGCACGCAGCGTGTGGAGGTAGTTGGACCGGTGCGTGTAGAGCACGCCCTTCGGCCGCCCCGTCGTGCCGGAGGTGTAGCAGAGCCCGGCCGGCGCCTCCTCCGCGAAGTCGCCCCACGCGGCGGGCGCGCCATGGTCGGCCAGCAGCGCCTCGATCGCGATCGCCTCGCCGTGATCGGCGGATGCGTCGCCGTCGAGCACCACCACCCGGCATTCGCCGGCGCAGAGCGGCAGCACCTGCGCGAGCAGCGGCATCAGGTCGGCGGCGACCGCCAGGATGCGGTCGTCCGCCTCGTCGATCATCGCGGCGAGCTGCGCGGGCGTGAGCCGCGGGTTGAGCGTGTGGCACACGCCGCCCGCGCCCATCACGCCGTAATAGACCTCCAGATGATCCCGCGTGTTCCACGCCAGCGTGCCGACCCGGTCGCCAAGCTTCATGCCGAGCATGGCGAGCGCCCCCGACAGCCGGTTGGCGCGGTCGCGCAAGCCCGCATAGCCGGTGCGCGCGACCACCTCGCCCTTCTCCGCCCACACCACCTGATGGTCGCCGAACCATTTGGCGGCATGGTCGAGGAACTTGTCCACCGTCAGGCCGAAGCGCTGCATGGCCGTCAGAACGCCTTGAGCAGCTTGACCCCGTACTGCCGCGGCGGTCCCGCGAAGTAGAGGTTGCTGTTAAGCGCGCCGGGATAATGCTGGTTGGTCAGGTTGTTGGCATAGCCCGTCACCGTCACGCTACCCTTGGTGAAGGCGATCTGCGCGTTGAGGATGTTGCGGTCCTCCAGCCGGTCGCCGCGGGTGGGATTGGCGAACAGCGTCGCCCACTGCTTGCCGACATGGCCGAAATTCGCCCGCGGGGTCAGCGTCGCGCCGCCGCCCAGGTCGATCTCGTACGACGCGCCGGCGTTGAAGGTGAAATTGGGCGCGTAGGTCTGGTCGTTGCCGGTCAGGTTGCGGCACGTCGCGGAGGCGGGACCGGTGGTCGGATCGCACGGCGTCAGGCTCAGCGTGCCGCGCTGGTCGACCGCGAAGAAGCGGCCGATCTCGCTGTGCAGCACGTTGATGCCGGCATCGAGGTTGAGCCGCCCGAACTGCGCCTGCACCTCCGCCTCGAAGCCGTAGATCTTGGTGGTGCCGGGCACGTTGATCTGCAGCCCGAACACCGGCAGCGCCGGATTGGCGATGATGACCTGGAAATCGTCGTAGGAATTGTAGAAGCCGCTGATCGTGGTGCGGATGCGGCGATTGGCGAAGCTGCCCTTCCACCCCGCCTCGTAGGAGGTGACGGTCTCTTCGCGGAAGAAGTCCGGCGCCGGGATGCCGACGGGCGGATTGAGCCCGCCCGGTTTGAAGCCCGTCGCGACGAAGGCGTACAGGTAATGGTTCCTGTTCGCCTCCCAGCCGAGCGACGCCTTGTAGGAGAAATTGTCGGAGGTCGTCTTCTGATCGGCGTTCAGCGGCGTGCCGAACTGCAAGATCTGGATGTCGTTGATGCTGCGGCTGGCGGTGTAGCGACCGCCGACTTCCGCCTTCAAGGCCGGCGTGATCGCGAAGCCGAGCTGGCCGAACGCGGCGAGCGAGCGGTTGGGATTGGTGCCCTGCAACCGGTACTCGCTGGCGGGGCCGGGAGCCGAGGAATTGTCGCTGACGAACTGGAACGGCGACAGGAATTCATATTTGTTCCAGATGCCGAACACGCCTGCCAGGTAGCTGACCCGCGACGTATCGGGGGAGATCAGCGTCAGTTCCTGCGAGAACTGGCGCTCGTCGACACTGTCGAAGAACGTCCGGTCGGCGGTGGCGGGCGTCAGCCGCGCGGTGCCGTCCAGGTCGGCGCGGTACTTGGTATTGCCCCAGGAATAGCCGCTGACCGAGCGCAATTGCAGGCCGCCGTCGAACTCGTAGTTGATGCGCAGGATCGTGCGCCAGAACTTGTCGCGCGCCTCCTGCGGCGCGTTCAGCGACACGTCGAACAGGTCGCTATACTGCGTCAGCGCGGGCACGCCGACCGGGCGGTAGTTCTGGTACGGGCTGGCGACGTAGGCGCCCATGTCGAGATAATCGACGTCGGTCTTTGACAGGATCGACAGCTGCGACGTCGGTTTCCACAGCAGGCTGAACCGGCCCGCCAGGTGGCGCTGGTCGCCGTTGTTGCCGGTATAATCGGTGCCGTTCGGCCCGGTGATGTCGTAGAAACCGTCGCGGCGCAGGCCGTAGATCGCGGCGCGCGCGGCCAGCGTGTCGTTCACCGGAATGTTGACCGCGCCCTGGGCACCCAGTTCCGAGTAATTGCCGACGCTCGCCTGGACGTAGCCCTTGTAGCCGCCGCCGATGATTGGATCGTTGCTGTTGACGAACACCGCGCCGCCGGTCGCGTTCTGGCCGACGATCGTGCCCTGCGGCCCGCGCAGCACCTGGATGTTGGCGACGTCGTAATAGGGTTCCTGCTGGAAATAGCCCGGAAAGGTCGGCACGCCGTCGCGATAGGTGATGACGCCGGTGGCGGTCTGGGTGTTGTGCTCGCCCTTGCCGATGCCGCGGACGTTGAAGTCGATGCCCTGGCCGAAATTGTTGACCACGATGCTGGGCGAGGCGAACTGGAGCGCGTCGACGTTGGCGACGCCCTTGTTGGCGAGGTCGGTGCCCGACAGCACCGATCCGGACAGCGGCGTGGTCTGGAGATTCTCGTTGCGGCGGCGGGCGGTGACGATGATCTCGCCCTGCTCGGGCGCGGAGCTCTCGGCCTGCTCGGTCGAGGCGCCCGGATCGGCGGGCGGGGTCTGCGCGGCGGCACCCCCGGCGCTCCACAGCGCGACAGCAGACACACCGATCCAGCACGAACGAAGCCGCATAAACCCCTCCAATGTTCTCGGCGCTCTTCGGCGCTGCGGCACGATTCGTGCCTCAACGACCACGGCTTTGCAAGATTAATTATCTCGCGAGTGAGCGAACCTCGTCTACCGGTGGACTGCCTGCCGGTGTGGCCCGGTTACGCGGCGAGGGCGCGACCGCGGAGCATGGCGACGAGGTCGGATGCGGGCAGCGGCCGACCGATGAGATAGCCCTGCGCCATGTCGCAGCCGGCGTCGCGCAGAAAGGCGAGACAGCCCTCGTCCTCGATCCCCTCGGCGACGACCTTGAGCCCGAGGTCGTGCGCGAGTTCGATGGTCGAGCGGACCATCAGCCCGTCGGATCGATTCACATGCGCGTGCTGCACGAAGCTGCGGTCGATCTTGAGTTCCGACAAGGGCAGCTGGCGCAGGTAGGTGAGCGTCGACTGGCCGGTGCCGTAATCGTCCATCGACACCGCGATCCCGCGTTGGCGGTAACGGCCGAGGTTGGCGGCGGCCTGAAGCGGGTCGGCAAGGGTCGCCGATTCGGTGACCTCGAAGATCAGCGTGGCGGGAGGAACGAGGCGGCGATTGAGGATGCGGTCAACGGCGGCGGCGAAATCGGGTTCGGCGATCAGCATCGCGGACAGATTAACCGCGGCGGTGAGGTCGAGCCCGCCGCTCCGCCAGCGCGCGAGGTCGGTGATGACCTGCTCGAGGACGAAGAGGGTGAGCGTCGCGATACGGTCGGATTGTTCGGCAAGCGGGATGAACAGGTCGGGCCGGACCATGCCGCGCTCCGGGTGGCGCCAGCGGACCAGCGCCTCCACGCTGGAGATGCGGTCGTCGTGGAGCGAGAGTTTGGGTTGGTAGTGGACCTCGATCTGGCCGGCGGCGATCGCGTGGTCGAGCTCGCCCATCAAAACGAGGCGGCGCTCGAGCGCCTCGGCGTCGACGCTGCCGTGGCGCCAGAAGGTGCCGGTGGCGGCCGCCTCGTCGGCGGCGCGGCACGCCTCGACCAGGCGATCGTGGACGGCCCCGTCGGCGCCCGACAGGCCGAGGTGAACGGCGGCGTCGGTGCGGCGGCCGAGGAGTTCGACCGGCTGGGTGAGGACGGCGCGGAGGCTGGCGAAATACTCGTCCCAATCGTCGGCGGCGGTGGCGAGTTCGACCGCGAGGCGGCGGTCGCCGAGGCGGTAGACGGTGCCACCGCCGGCGAGGCGGAGACGATCGGCGATGCGCAGCACGAGGTCGTCGCCCGCGCGCTGGCCGAGCAGGGTGAGCAGCGCGTCGTAATTGCCGAGTGTCGCGGCGAGGAGCGGGACCGGCGAATGCTGATCGAGATCGCGGACGAGCGCGGCCCGATTGGGAAGCCCGGTCGCCTCGTCGAAGCAGCGCTGGCGCTCGAAACGGGCGCGAAGGTGGAGCGCGGCGCGACCGATCGCCACCACGACGAGGAACCCGAGCGCAGAACCGAGCGGGTAAGCGGTGAGCAGCGCGCCGCGCGCCCACACCGCGGCGGCGAACAGCGCGATCGGCGCGGCAATGGCGGCGACCGCCGCCCCCCGCGGCGAGCGGAGGAGCAGGACCGGCGCGGCAAGGAGGAGCGCGAGGAGCACCGCGAGCGTCGCGTCGCCCTCGGTCGGCACGCCGGGGAAGAGGCTCTCGACCGCGAGCGCCTGGACGATGACGCCTGGGACGACGCCCCAGTGCGGGATGGCGTAGCGGTCGCCCATCTCGATCGCGGTGGCGCCGATCAGCACGTCGCGACCGCGAACGACGGCGGGATCGAAGCGGCCGTGCTCCACCGCGACGAAGCTGAGGCGCGGGAGGAGGCGGTGATCGATGCCGGCGTCGAGCGGGAAGAACTGGTCGGCGGCGCCCGAGCGGTGGGCGATGTACGCCGACAAGGACGGACGCGGGGTGTCGGCGGTAACCGTGCCGAGCGGCGCGCGGCGGACGATGCCGTCGGTGTCGGGCTGCATGCTGACCGAGGCGAGCGCGACGTGCGGGCGGAAGGCGGGGAGCGGCAGCGCGTCGATCCGGCGGGTGTCCCCCGCCCTTGTCCCCGCCGCCTGCGCGAAGGTCGGCAGCGCGACGATGCCGTCGGTGCGGGCGAGCGCGCGCGCCATCGCGGCGTCGCCGGCCCTGGTCGAGGGCGTCGATAGATCGACGTCGAAGGTGATCGAGGCGGCGCCGGCGCGGCGCAGCCGGTCGATGACCGCGGCGTAATGCTCGCGCGGCCACGGCCAGCGGCGGATCTCCGCGACGCTGGTGGCGTCCATCTCGACCACCAGCAGCCGGCCGCTGGGCGCGTGGACCGACGCGGCGGCGCGCCAGGGGTCGAGCGATCGGTCGATCCGCTCGCCCAGGCCGGTAAGGCCGAGCAGCGCCGCGGTGAAGAGCGCGAGCGCGACGACGAGCGCGCGACCGGCGGGGCGGAACGCGATGCGCCTCATCAGAAGGTGCGCGACACGCGCAGCGAGATACGCGGGCGGCGGTCGCCGGTGTCGAAACGGTCCTGGTTGAGCGGCAGCGCGATCTCCACCATCCCGTCGAGCTTGCCGGTGCCCGCGCGCAGGCCGACGCCCGTCGAGGCGAGCGTGCCGCCGCCGAAGCCGTCGCGCAGATTGTCCACCGTGCCGCCGTCGACGAAGCCGTAGAACTGGGTACGGTCGATCACCCCGCGCAGGATGCCGCCGGTGTCGGCGCGCAGCTCGGCCGAGCCCATGATGCCGATGTCGCCGGTCCGCTCGGCATAGTCGTAGGCGCGGCCGAAGCCGGGGCCGCCGAGACCGATCTCGGCCGTGGCGAGCAGCGGGCGCGAGGCGAGCTGGCCGGCGGAGGCGAGGACGATGCTCACCGACTTGGTGATCCGCGCCGTCCAGTCGACCTGGAAGGTGCCGGTGACGAAGTGACCGTCGCCGTCGGGACGCGAGATGCGCGGGTCGCCCTCGCGCGTTGCGCCGGCGAAGGGCAGCCCGACCGCGGTCGACAGCTCGCCGTGGAAGACGCCGCCCGCGAGGGTCGACAGGCCACTGAGCGACCCGGTCAACGTCGCCAGCCGGTCGCGGCGGAGCAGCTGCCCGGACAGCGTCTGCTCCACCGAGACGACACGGAACTCGGCCCCCGCCCACAGGCTGGCGCTGCGGCGGCGATGGAGCGGGCGTGCGTAGGTGACGGCGAGGTCGCCGCTGTCGCCGACCACGTCGAGCGCGCGCAGCGCCGCGCCGGGATTGGAGCGGCCGAGTGATCCGGAGACCGACAGCACCGCGCCGCCCGCGTCGACGGGCGCGCTGTAGCGCGCGCGGACGAAGGCGAACTCGCTCGGTTGCAGCGGCGTCTGCGCGACGATCAGTCCGAGCTCGTCACCGTCGCCCGCGAGGTTGCGGAGGCTGCCGAGCACCGTCGAGCGGACCGGGCCGACCTCGTCGCTGCCGCGGTTGTCGACCTGCGCGTAGGCGCTGGCGCGGTCCTGATCGATCGTGACGAGGAGGATGCCGAAGCCGTCCTGGACGGCGTAGCGCGTCTCCTTGACCCGAACGCCGGGCAGATCGCCGACGAGGAGCAGCGCGCGTTCGAGCGCCGCTTGCGTCACGGGGCGCCCGCCCGTGAGTGCGCGGACCAGGATCGCGTCGGCCGCGGTGTTGCGGGCGCCGATCACGCGCACCGCGTCGATCTTGCCCGGATCGACGGTGACGCGGAGTACGCCGCCCGTCATCGCTTGCGCGCCGATCGAGGCGGTGGCGAAGGGATAGCCGCGCGCGCGAACGACGCCGGCGATCGCGGTGGCGAACCTGCCGAGTTCGGCGCGGTCGAGCTCGCGTCCGACGACGGGCGCGATCACGGCGGCGTAGGCGGACGCGTCGACGCCGTCCACACCCGCCACGGTGACCGCCGTAACCATGGCGGTGCGGGTGGCATCGCCGGCGACCACCGCATCGTCGACCGCGACCTGGCTGGGACGGGCGACCTCGGGACGCTCCAGATTGGGGCGCGGCAATGCCTGCTCGGTGATCGTCGGGTCGGCGCGATCCAGAATGACCTGCGCGCCCGCGGGCGATGCCAGCGACATGGCAACGGCGCCGAGAGTAGCCGACGATAGGTAGTGATAAGCGCGCATGAATGCCCCGATAAGTCGGGATCGTGCTTAGACTTGCGCCCCTTGTGAAATGGTTACCGGCATCGAAGGGCGAACAGCACGGTAACCATCCGGCCTAATATGTTCGAAACGGCTGCGTTTCTATCGCTCCGCAGTCGGGTACATTCGCCCGGCATCGGAGACTGTGATGCGGAAGCGGATCCTTGCCCTGTTTGCAGCGTCGTGCTCGACGGCGGCGCTCGCAGGGCCGCAAGGCTGGACGATCAGCGAGGCGTCTGGTTCCGTGCAGGTGTCACGCGGCGGGCTGACCACGGTCGCGGCGCGGGGCGGGGCGATCGCGCCGGGCGAAACCGTGACCACGGGCAAGGGCGGGCGCGCCGTGCTGGTCCGCGGCACCGAGTTCATGATGGTCGCGCCCAATTCGCGCCTTCGCCTGCCCGCCGCCGCCGAGGCATCGAGCGGGATAACGCGGATCGTCGAGGAGTTCGGCAACGTCGTCTTCATGATCAAAAAGAAGATGACGCCGCATTTCGAGGTGCAGACGCCGTACCTCGCCGCAGTGGTGAAGGGCACGACCTTCAGCGTCAACGTCGCCGAGCGCGGCACCTCGCTCCAGGTTCTCGAGGGCGCGGTCGAGGTGGCGACCGTCGACGGCGGCGCGCGCGACCTGATTACGCCGGGCGCGATCGCACTCGTCTCGGCGGGTAATCGCGCGCGGATGGAGGTCGAGCGCGACGGTGTCCGCAAGATCATCACCTCTCCCAACGCGCCCGCGGAGCCGGCGGTGGAGGCCGCGCCGGCAGCGACGGTGGCGGCGACGACGCCCGCCGATCCGCAAACCTCCGAGGTCGCGTCGGCCGAGACGGGGACGGCACCCGCCCCCGTCGTCGTCGCCGCGCTGGCCGAGCCGGTCTACGCTTCGCCCGCGCTGCTCCAGGACACGACGGGCGGGATGGTCCAGGGAACGATCGGCGGGAGTGCCGCCGGCGTGGCGCTCGCCAGTGTAGCGGCGGCGACGCGCAACGCGACCGAGGCGTCGGTCACCACGGTCAAGATCGTCGAAGCCGCCGCCGACGTGACGGCAGCGCGCGCGGACCAGGCGTCGACCGCAGCGGAGGCCGAGAAGACCGCTGCCGCCGCCGCCACCGCCGCGCAGGCCAAGGCGGAGGCGGACGCCGCCGCCGCCGTGGCCGCCGCGGCCGCTGCCAAGTCGGCCGAGGATGCCGCGCGGGCGCAGGCCGAGCAGGAACAGGCCGCCGCCGCGCGCGCCACGACGGCCGCCAACGCCGAGACTGCGGCCAAGGCCGCCGCGGCGGCCGCCGACGCTGCCGCGCGCGCGGATGCCGATCGTGCGGCGAAGGATGCCGCGCAGGCCAAGGCGCAGGCGGACGCCGCCGCTGCGGCGCAGCTCGCCGACGCCGCGCGCCAGGCGGCCGCCGATCGTAGCGCCGAGGAGGCGGCGACCGCGGCGGCGGCGATGGCGGCCAAGGCGCAGGAGGATGCGCGTCGCGCCGCCGACGCCGCCGCTGCCGCCGAGGCGACGCGGCTCCAGCAGGACGCGCAGAAGGTCGCCGCGCAGGCGGCCGCCGACGCCGCGGCACGTGCCGCGGCTCAGGCCGCCGCGCAGGCCGCCGCCGCCAACGATGCCGCCGCGCACGCGGCGGCGGAGCAGGCCGCGCGCGCCGCCGCCGCTGCCGCCGACGAGGTCGCCAAGGCGAACCGCGCCGCCGAGCAGGCTGCCGTCGACAAGGCGATGCGCGACGCCGACAAGCTCGCGGCCGACCGCGCTGCCCAGGCGAGCAAGGATGCCGAGCGCGCCGCGCGCGACACCGCCGACAAGGTCGCCGCCGACGCGGCCAAGCAGGCGGACAAGGCCGCCAAGGACGCCGACAAGGCGGCCAAGGACGCCGACAAAGCCGCGCGGGACGCGGCCGAGGCGGCGACGGAGAAGGCTGCGCGCGACGCCGCCAAGGCCGCGTCGGATCACGAGGCCGAGAAGGCTGCCAAGGAGGCGCAGAAGGCAGCCGATGCGGCCGCCCGAGCCGGCAACGACAAGGCCGCCAAGGAGGCGGAGAAAGCCGCCAAGGAGGCCGAGAAGGAAGCCGCCAAGGCGGCGGTCGAAGCGGCGAAAGCCCAGGAGCAGGTCGCCAAAGACGCTCAGAAGGCCGCCGACGATGCTGCCAAGGCTTCAGCGAAGTCCGCGGACGACCTGCTCAAGAAGGTCGGAACGACGATCGGTACCGGTGTCGGCGGGCTGCTAGGCGGCGGCAAGGCCGCCAGCGATGCCGCCGACGAGGTCGCCAAAGCGAACCGCGCCGCCGAGCAGGCCGCCGCTGACAAGGCGATGCGGGACGCCGACAAGCTTGCAGCCGACCGCGCTGTTCAGGCGACCAAGGATGCCGAGCGAGCCGCACGCGATGCTGCGGACAAAGCCGCGCGCGACGCGGCCCAGGCGGCGACGGAGAAGGCCGCGCGCGACGCTGCCAAGGCCGCGTCGGATCACGAGGCCGAAAAGGCTGCCAAGGAGGCGGAGAAAGCCGCCAAGGAGGCCGAGAAGGAAGCCGCCAAGGCGGCGGCTGACGCCGCTAAGGCGCAGGAGCAGGCCGCCAAAGACGCTCAGAAAGCCGCTGACGATGCCGCCAAGGCTTCGGCGAAGTCCGCGGACGACCTGCTCAAGAAGGTCGGAACGACGATCGGCGCCGTCGGTGCCGGTGTCGGCAACCTCGTCGGCGGGCTGCTAGGCGGCGGCAAGTAGGTCGCGTCTGCATCCAGCGTAACGAGATCACGGCGCCTGCGAGAGGGGCGATGCCCGTGACGGCGGGGATCATCTTGTCGTAGCGTAGCGATGCGGCGGAAGCGCTTGTGCGTCATCGCCTCGTGCGGGGTGGTACTACGCCGGAGCTTGGGGTCGCCTTCATGCCATCTACTCGGCACAGCGAAATTACTTGTCGATCTGCTCCTATCATGTGCAGCCTGCCCGCGTCGCGCTGGCGGCTGTTGGAGCGATGGCGCATTTGGCAAGCAGCGCCGCCTCCCTCAGCTGCCTCAGGACGACGCGCGGGTCTGGGGTTGAAGGAGGCGGGTATGAAGAAGGCATCGCTGTCGGCGCTGATCTTTGCTGGAGCAGGAGCGGCTTTGGCCGCGACGCTCGGCCTGTCCGGCGGCCTGTCCAGCGGCCTGAGCGTGGACGTGAACGCCCCGCCGATCGCGGTCGTAAGCGGCGCCGTGTACGTGTCCGGCGTCCCGCCCGTCGCGGCTGCCAGCATGCCGACGGCGTCCGGATGTACCTCGCCAACGTCCTCAAGCGGCGCGATCAATCCCGCCCCCGGCGCGGCCGGGTGTGGCCTGCCGAGCCATACCACGTTGCAGGATCGCCTATGGTTCGGCACCTACTGGCAGCTGCTGCGGACGCCCATCATGCTTGGCGGCGGCTATACCAACGCGCGGATCGATCGCACGAACGATGGCGACTTCTTCGCTGGCATCGTCGACAAGGTGGACGCGAACGGCAGGGTCACCGACGTCATCCTGGCTTTCGCGGGAGCGCAGGGCATCGACGCCGTCCAGGGTGAATCGATCCTCGCCGGCATTCCGCTGGACGAGGCCGCCCGGGCGACCCGCCTCTACGAGCAATTGCTGAACGACACCCGCTACGCCAACGCGCGCATCCATGTGACCGGACACTCGCTAGGAACGGGCTACACACAGTACGTCCTCGCTTATGCCCTGGCGACGCACGGCGCGATTGCGACCGACGCGCGGGCCGACTTTCTCGGCTTTGGCGCGCCCAACTGGCTGGCGTCCGCCGCGGCGCATTTCGGCGTTGATCCGGTACAGGCCGCCACGCGCATGGTGGATTTTACCGCCGCCAACGACCCGGTTCTTCTGAACGGCGTCGTGCGGATCGGCATCAATAACTACCTCCCGGGGTGCTGTCAGTCTAACGCGAACCGCTCTCCACATGATGCACTTGGGTCTTTGAGGGCAGTGGCCTAGCTGGCGAGCACCTGCCACTCCGCCAGCGCGGCGGAGCGTCGTTCCCGGTAGGTTTGTCGATCGGTGAGGTGGCGCTCCAGGCTGAAGTGGTTGTGGACGTTGGCGTGGACGGAGGCGAACTTTTGTAGCGTCTTCATCTGCCTGAACCGGAGCATCGCCCGTTCTCGTCGTCGGAACGGCAGGTGGCTGTTCTCCACCCGGTTGTTCGCCCAGCGGCCGACCTCCTGCTTTTCGGCGTTGCCGAGATCGTTCATCGCAGCACGGTAGCTGCGGAGACCGTCAGTCGTGATTGCCTCTGGTGAGCCGTGGCGCTTCAGCGCCTTCTTCATGAACCGGAGTGCTGCGCCCTTGTCGCGCGTGCTGGTGACGTAGCTCTCGAGCACCTCGCCTTCGTGATCCACCGCTCGCCACAGGTAGACCATGTCGCCGTTCAGCTTCACGTACATTTCGTCCAGATGCCATCGCCAGTGGCGAAAGCCGCGCATGCGGCTTACCCGTCTGCTGCGTACCTCGCCTGCGAACATCGGCCCGAACCTGTTCCACCAGAGCCGCACCGTCTCGTGACAGATGTCGATGCCACGCTCGAACAGCAGGTCTTCAACGTTCCGCAGCGACAGCGGGAAGCGTACGTACATGAGCACCACCAGCCGGATCACCTCAGGCGACGAGTTGAAGCGGCGAAAAGGGGAGGGTGGTTTGGCTCTAGATTTGCGGGGCACGCAGGGATCGTATCAATCCCGTTACGCCACTGTCACGTTAGTCTGACAGCGCCCGACAGTGGTCTCGGCACTGGCGTCGAGGTGCTCCATCGCGACGAACTGGATACCGTGCAGCGCCGTCTGCAGGACGTAAAAGGCACGACGGTGCTCATCTACGAGCAGACTTGTGCCGCGGAGAAGCGTCGGCGGCGCAAACGCGGCAAGTTTCCAGACCCGGCCAAACGGATGTTCATCAATCCCGACGTTTGTGAGGGCTGCGGCGACTGCTCGGTCAAGTCGAACTGCGTCAGCGTATGGCCGCTCGAGACCGAGATGGGTCGCAAGCGCCAGATCGACCAGTCGAACTGCAACAAGGACTTCAGCTGCGTGAAGGGGTTCTGCCCCAGCTTTGTCACCGTTCTCGACGCAGAGCCGCGCAAGCCGAGGAAGTCGGCCCTGGCGAGCGAGGGAAATCTGGTGCTCCCCGATCCGGAGGTCGCTCGGTTCGATGGCGAGTACAATCTCATGGTCTCTGGTATTGGCGGCACCGGCGTGGTGACGATTGGCGCGCTGCTCGCGATGGCGGCGCACCTGGAAGGCAAGGCGTGCTCGGTCTTCGACATGACCGGCCTCAGCCAGAAGAATGGTGCCGTCTTCAGCCACGTGCGCATCGCCAACGAGACAGGCGCGCTCGGCGCGCAGAAGCTGGGTGTCGGTGACGCCGACGTGGCGCTCGCCTTTGATGCGGTCGCGGCTCTGGCAAAGGAGCCGGGCATCACCTTTGACCCCGCTAGGACGCGGTCGGTCGTGAACGGCCGCATCACTCCCACGCCAGCGTTTCAGCGCAATCCTGACCTGAACATCGACAAGCGGCTGCTGCTCAAACGCATCGCCGACCAGTCGCGGGAGGTGCATGCGGTGGATGCGACGGGCTTAGGCCTCGCGCTTCTTGGTGACACGATCGCGGCCAACCTGTTCATGCTTGGCTACGCGAGCCAGCTGGGACTGCTGCCGGTATCGGCCGCGGCTATTGAGCGAGCAGTCGAACTCAACGCGGTCTCGGTGCCGTTCAACAAGGCGGCGTTCGCCCTTGGCCGCCTGCAGGTAGTCGATCCCGGCAAGGTAGAGGCGGCGGCGGTGACGACGCGTCCGCCAGAGTTCAAGCCGCTCACCGAACTAAGCGACATCGTGGCGCATCGTACCGCTTTGCTGACCAAGTATCAGAATGCGGCGTACGCCGAACGCTACCGTCGGCTCGTCGATGAGGTAAGTGCCGTGGAGGCCCGGGTGACGCCCGGCGAAACGGGGCTCTCCGTCATGGTGGCGCGCAACCTCGCCAAGCTGATGGCCTATAAGGACGAGTACGAGGTCGCCCGCCTTCACTCGGACCCGGCGATGCGGGCGCAGCTCGCCGCCACCTTCGAGGACGGCGCCAAGATCCGGTACAACCTGGCGCCGCCGCTCTTCTCCCGCCGCGATCCGGCGACGGGCCATCTCCTGAAGCGGGAGTTCGGCTCCTGGATGGGATCCGTGTTCCAGGTGCTGGCGCGCATGAAGGGGCTGCGAGGAACCGCGCTTGATCCATTCGGCCGAACGGCTGAGCGGCGGATGGAACGTGGCCTCATCGACCACTACGAAGAGCAGATGCGTATGGTCTGCGCGACGCTCACGCCGGCGAACTGTCAATCGGCGTCCAAAAAGGACCCCCTATCGGCGTCCAAAAGGGACCCCCTTCGTCGAGCGGTGTGACGGGTATGGCGCGCCCGCCGTTCGCGCTGGTTGCGACGTAGGGCGGGCGTAGCCCGACCGGAGGCGCAACCAGCGCGAAGCGTCTTCTGCCGGTGGCCCCGGGCGTCAGCTGCGATGCTTGAAGCGCCAGCTGTCGTTGCCGGTCTCGACGATGTCGCAATGGTGTGTGATGCGGTCGAGCAGCGCGGTGGTCATCTTGGGGTCGCCGAAGACGGTGGGCCACTCGCCAAAGGCCAGGTTCGTCGTGACGATGACAGAGGTGCGTTCGTAGAGCTT
>NZ_FOXP01000021.1 GCF_900115745.1 Sphingomonas rubra
AAGCTCTACGAACGCACCTCTGTCATCGTCACGACGAACCTGGCCTTTGGCGAGTGGCCCACCGTCTTCGGCGACCCCAAGATGACCACCGCGCTGCTCGACCGCATCACACACCATTGCGACATCGTCGAGACCGGCAACGACAGCTGGCGCTTCAAGCATCGCAGCTGACGCCCGGGGCCACCGGCAGAAGACGCTTCGCGCTGGTTGCGCCTCCGGTCGGGCTACGCCCGCCCTACGTCGCAACCAGCGCGAACGGCGGGCGCGCCATACCCGTCACACCGCTCGACGAAGGGGGTCCCTTTTGGACGCCGATAGGGGGTCCTTTTTGGACGCCGATTGACAGGCGCAGCGTTCTCTGCGCATCCTACAACACCGAACTGGCGACAACCATGGGCGAGGATACCCGCTCGATTGTCGGTCAGGAAACGTACCGTGGCGTGTTCAGTGTCGAACTCTCCGACACCACCAACAGCAAAGACAATTGGAGGCTGAAGAACGGCAACGGCTACCGTTCCGCCGGTCTGATGGCAGGCATTACCGGGCGCCGTGCTGACCTTGTTATCGTAGATGACCCGATCAAAGGTCAGAATGACGCTGACAGCGAAGCGGTCAGAAACAAGATTTGGAAAGAGTGGACCAGTTCAGTCAAGACGCGCGCGCGTCCCGGCTGTCGCTACGTCATCATCCAGACCCGCTGGCACGAAGATGACCTTGCAGGACGCATCCTGCCGGAAGGCTACCGGGGCGAAAGCGGTCAGATCATGTGCCGCGACGGTCAGGTCTGGGAAGTCGTCAACCTACCGGCAGAAGCCTACCTGCCCGATGACCCATTAGGGCGCGAACCCGGCGAAATGCTTTGGCCGGAATATTTCACACCCGAGCATTGGCACCAATACCGGGGCGATCAGCGATCATGGAACGCCCTGTTCCAGCAGCGTCCGTCAGGCGACGAAGGCTTGGAGTTCAAAGCCGAATGGTTTCAAGGCGGGATCGTGGATGGTGTGGAGTTCGAACGCACCATGTATGCGCCTGACAGCCAGCCAAAGCACCTGAACATCTACATGACCAGCGACCACGCTAGAAAGGAGTCGAGCCGGTCAGACTTCAACGTGTTCCGCATATGGGGCGTCGATCATGAAGGGCACTGCTGGTTGCTCGATAGCGTCAGGCGCAAAGGTGACCTGTTGGACGCCATGGGCGTGGTCAACGTCATGGGAACCAGCCAGATCGCGGACACGCCTACGAACCGGGGTGCGCTCGCGTTGGTCAGGCGATGGAAGCCGCGCAAGTGGTTTCCCGAAAACGACCCAAGCTTCCAGATGGGGGAACGGCTAATTCGATCCTATCTCCGCGACTTCGGATTGTGGTTGCAGATCGACAGTCAGTCTACGCGGGTCAAAGGTGCAATCGGCAAGGTCGAGAAGGCGAAACCATACATCAAGATGTGTGAGGCAGGACTAATCCATCTGCCAGAAACTAGCATCGGTTACGACACCATAGAAGAGTATTTGGCGTTCCCGGCTGGCGCGCACGATGACCAAGTTGATAGCGACGCGCTTCTAGGCCGGGTCATAGGCGAGTTCTCGCACGCGCTACTACCCTCCCCACCTAAACAGAACAGCATGGACGGTTACAGGCATGTCACAACGATAGAACGCCACAGTCAGGCCGGTCTTTTCTGACCGGCGGTATAAATACCGCATGGATAAAATCTTGGGGATTGTTGCGGATATTGAAGACGGTGGTGTTGTCGAGACGGTTGAAGAAGCGGCTGTCGCGCCGTCCACGACCAAGCTTCGCAAGATGTTCCTCCACTACTCGATTAACTGTGCGGAGCATCGGTCAGACGCTTTTCGCGACCGTCGCTACTATGATGGCGATCAGGTCAGCAAGGCGTGGAAGAAGCACCTTGCCGACAATGACAAGCCAATGGTCCCCATCAACCTGATTAAGGACAACATCACTGCGCACGTCGGTCTGGTAGCCAGTCAGCAGACGGAAGTCAGAGCGTTCGCGCGCACGCAGGCCGGGGCACCGGCTGCGGAGACTGCCACCAAGCTGATGCGCTACGCCATCGATGCCAGCCAGATCGAAATCCAGTTTCGCGACCACTCTGCGCAGTTTTTCATCGAAGGTATCGCAGCATTCTTGATTGAATGCGACAACGAGAACGTCTTCTTTCTTCCAATCGACTTTCGCGACTTCATCTACGATCCGAACAGCCGTCGCAGCGATTTTAGCGATGCACGATGGATGGGGTTTAGCCGGTGGTTGCCCGCAAGTGAGATTGCAGACTCCTACCCCGACGCCTTTGAACGCATCTCACCTAACCGCGACTTCGCGGACTTCTACGACCTCGATATTGCCAACGGCTTTGGCAAAGACACAGACGATGCGCTCGGTCATTCGCCTTGGATCGATAACGCGAAAATGGTCCGCGTCATCGAGATGTATTATCTTGAAGGCGGTCAGTGGCAGAATGTCGTGTGGTGCCACAAAGGCGTTCTCGACTTTGGACCATCGCAATACACCAACGACCGTGGTGTCAGCCTCTGCCCTATTGTGGCAGAAGCCTGCCACGTGATGGGCGATCCTGACGCGAAGAACCAGCGTTACGGTCAGGTCCGTGACCTGATTTATCCGCAGGACGACTACAACGCGCGTCGCCATGCTGCGCTAAAATACATGAACAGCAAGATGATTCAGCAGGTGGACCCGATGGCGCAGCCCGTGGCTTCCGACACACTGCGAGAGGAAGCGCGAAAGCGTGAAATCATCATGCCACCCGGCTACCAGATTAACTGTCAGTTCCGCCTTCGCTGGCATGACGCATTGGAGGACGGCTTCCCTGACGCCTACGAATACATGGACGCGCGCCGGGGCAATGACCGCATCACACTCTACCGGCTAGGTCAGGCACGCGGTCAGTATCGCACCTTCGAAATCTCGATTGTCGATCCCGTCAGGGTTCGGTTCGGAGACGCGACTGCGAATGAGGCGCGTAGGTGAGCCGTGGCTGACGCTCCTACGCTAGACACCCCGCTAATTAAGAAGGTCAACATCTCGCCCATCCAGCAGCGCATACCTGCGGTCAATGAAGACCGCACGCTGTCATTTGCTCTGCATGGCGAAATCAACCGCATCATCAACTCGTTGGCGAACGTCACGAACTACAACGCAGAGACGATCCAGCTAATCATTGACACGCTGGCTAGGTATAACATCTTGGTCAAGCGCGTTGCAGATGTTGAGAAAGCGCAACAGGACGCTCTGCGAGCGCAGGCGCTTCTAAATAGCTATCCCGATCCT
This sequence comes from Sphingomonas rubra, assembly GCF_900115745.1. Lineage (GTDB taxonomy): Bacteria > Pseudomonadota > Alphaproteobacteria > Sphingomonadales > Sphingomonadaceae > Sphingomonas > Sphingomonas rubra. The sequence goes on from NZ_FOXP01000021.1 coordinate 3,313, forward strand.
ACAATCACGATGTCTGCGCAGACCCAGACAGACGGGACTGCAACCGTCACGATCATCGATCACAATCGCATCTATGCGGATAATGCAAAGACGACTGTTCCAATTATAGGCGGCTCTATCTCGGGGCTGCCGCTGAACAGCCAATTCTACGTCTACTACGATGACCCCTCGTTCGCCGGCGGCGCTGTCACTTATCGCTACACGACAGACAACACGGTCGCTGCGCAGGTTGGCATCAGACACTCACTTGGTGGCATCGCAACAGGTGGCGCGCAAGACACTGACCCTATCGATGGCGGCGGTGTCAGCCCTCCCGGCGGCTCTCGTGTTCAGCCTTACAAGCGGGAACTACTGAACAATCAGCCGGAACAATAACTTCTTAATATAAATACAGAAAGGATTTCGGGGAAGCAAAGTAGAATGGGTGGTATCGTAGGGAGCGTTCTCGGTGCGAGTTCGCAGAAGAAAGCGGCGAAGAAGGCGGCAGACGCGACGTTGCAGGCGCAGCAGAAGAACCAAGCCTTTGCGACTGACACGTATAACAAGAACACGGCGATGTTCCAGCCGCAGACCAGCTATGGCGATGCGGCTGACCGAATGATCGCCGGATTGCTTGGTACGGGAGGCGACACGGCTGCGAGCGCGAACGCGTATCAGACATTCCGGGACTCGACCGGCTACCAGACCAATCTGACGGAAGGTCTTAACGCAGTGACCGCGAACAATGCAGCGCGGGGCACTTTCCAATCTGGTGCGACTGCAAAGGCTCTTCAGGATCGCGGCACGCAGCTTAACAACCAGTATCTCCAACAGTTTCTCGGCAACCTTACCAACCAGTCGAACACAGGCACCGGTGCGAAAGGTGCGATTGCAGGTCAGGGCACCAACCTGACCAGCAACATTATCCAAGCGAACAACACCAGCGCAGAGGCCATCGGTCAGAAGGCGATTTCGCAGGCGAACATCTTCAACAACATGCTGAAGAACGTTGGCAACTCCCTGACGAGTTCGTTTACGGGAGGGTTCTAATATGGCCGATATGGTGGACCGTAGCGGTCTTATCCTGACCGACTGGGCAGACAACAACGCCAAGATGCAGGCGCAGATGTATCTGCAAGCGCAGCGTCAACAGCAGCAGGCAGATTATGCACGGCAGCGTGCGGTCGAAGATGCCGCGAATGCAGCGCGTCAGCAGTATGCTTCGGGCAACATCGCGGGAGCGCAGCAGACGGCAGCGCAGGGGAACGCTTGGGATGTTTGGGGTAGCATCGACCAGACGCAGAAGGCGCAAGTTGCACAGCAAGCCAGCAACATTGGAACGGCAGCATACAACATGTCTCGACTGCCAAAGGGTCAACAGCGTCTCGACTATTTCTCTTCGTTCGCTCCTACCTTGAAGTCGCACGGCATGTCTGACGTAGAGATTGCGCAGTATGCCAACAGTGGCTTTCTCGACAACGACGACATGTTGCGCGGATATGCAGACAAGGCAGTCGGAATCAAAGCTTTGTGGGACGCTGACCAGAAGGCAATCGATGATGCGCGTGACCATCGCTACAAGATGGAAGAAGATTACGCCAAGCCGATTACTGCCGCAGATGGTGCGGTTCTGACGCGCGGTGAAGATGGTTCCTACTCGGCTGTCTACACTCCCGGCACGAAGCCGATGCAGGAAATCCTGACCAACGAGGACGGGTCACACTCCTACGTCAACATCCCCGGCACCGCAGGCAACACCTACACCCCTGCCACTGGTTCTGGCGGACAGCGCGTAATGGGTTGGACCCCGCGCGGCGCTGACGGAAACTCTAATGCATCGGTAGACAACAAGGTTGGCTTGATTGCGCGCGGTGTTGGTGCAAGCGCAGATACCCCGCTGTCCGCGCAACAGTTTCTGTCGCTCGACATGACGCGGTTAGAAGGTCGAGCGGCAGGTCGGAACAACCCCGGCAATATGAAGAACACTGACGGATCGTGGAAGCAGTTCAACAGTCCGCAGGAATACCAGCAGGCGCAGCGCGCATGGTTGCAACGCCGCTGGAACGAGGGCGCACGGACGGTTCGCGATGCGGTCGAAGGCCGGGTGGTCGGTCGCGCACCGCAGGCGCCGGGACCGCGCGTCAGTCCTGACTCGGGTATTCAGGTGCAGAACCTTGGTGGTGGTCGATCCGGCCCGCTGTGGGTGGACGAACAGCGCCTGATCAACGGTCAGACGATCAACGGACAGCGCAACCAGAAGACCGGCGAGTTCAAGGCGCTTGGCGGCGCAGCAGGCAAACCGCAGGCTGACAATTCAAACGCGTTGGCTGACCTGAACACCACCATCTCGACTGTAGATCGCATCGTAAAGCATCCGGGTCTGTCGAGTGTAGTAGGCGTGCCCGGTCTGACAGGTGGTCTGCTTGGTGGCAAAGTCATTCCCGGCACCAACGCTGCTGGCTTTGTCTCGTTGATGAAGAACTTCAACGCGAACGCCTATTTGGCGCAGATCGCGAAGATGAAGGGTCTTGGCGCATTGTCTGATGCGGAAGGTCAGCGCCTTTCTGCCGCCATCGGCTCTATCGATACCGGACAGTCGGAAGAAGAGTTCAAGTCGAACATGGCGATTGTTCGTCAGGGATTGATCGCGGCGCGTGATCGACTGTCGCGCCGTCCCGCTGGCAGTCAGCAACCGCAGACCCGTGTCGTGAATGGCCGCACCTACGTGAAAGTAGCTGGCGGGTGGAAGGCTCAGTGAAAGACTTCCTTACCGATGCGGAGATGGCGGTGATGACACCGGAAGAGCCATCAGCACCCGCACCAGCCCCACAGACGCCTGACTTCCTCTCCGACGAACAGATGGCAGCGATGGCACCAGAAGCGCCTGTAGAGGCTCCTACAGGCTCGGGACCGGTCATCAGCGATGACCAGATGGAACGCATGGCAAACCCGGACCATGCGGCTGTCAATGCGCTGGTTCGCGATGCGGTGAACCGGGGCATGTCGAAGGCGCATATCATCGAACTCGCGCGACAGAACGGTTACGCCGACGCTGACAAGCTTGGTGCGGCCCTCGACCCGGCGCTGGCATGGCGAAAGCGTCATGGCGACTACGCCGGTTATGTTGACCTATGGCACGAGGACAGCAATGCGCAGCCTGCGCCTGACCTGCGGACGACATCCAAGAATGAAGTGTCGAGCGTGGACGCCCTCGGCGCCGGTATCGGTCAGGGACTGACCTTCGGGTTCGCCGACGAACTCGGCGCCGGTATCGGTGCGCTCGGTAACAGCGTCGCAGGCGTGTTCGGTGCAGGCACCGGCGAAGGCGTGGGTGAGTTTTACGCTCGCGTTCGCGACGAGAACCGTGACTATCTGCATGATGCAGAGGAACAGCACCCCTACGCTTATGGCGGTGGTCAGATCGCGGGCGCGGCACCTACCGCGCTGATCGGCGGCTTGGGTGCTTCGGGCGCACGCCTCGTTGGTCGAGCAGCATTGGAGGGCGCGGCATACGGTGCCGGTAGCAGCGAGGCTGACAATGTTGGTGACCTTGCCTCCGACACCGCGACAGGAGCTGCTGTGGGCGGTCTGACAGCTGGTGCGATGAATCGAGCCGGTGCAGTCATCTCGCCTCGCGTCGCACCGTTGGTGGACCGTCTGATGCGTGCTGGTGCCGAACTGACGCCTACGCAGGTGTTGCGCGCTGGCGGTCCTGTCAGTCGAACAGTCGGAGGCATTGTCGAGAAAGTCGGCAAGCGCGGGGTTGTCACCAGCGAGGCGATGTCCGCAGCGGAGGGTCGTGCGGTGGCGTCGGTTGACGCTCTACAGACGCAACAGGATGCAGCGGTTGCTGCTGCCAAAGCTGCTGGTCTGAACGCTACTCCACGTCATCCCGACTTGATCGCCGATGCGCGTAGATTGACCGGCAAGAAAGCCAAAGAAACTACAAATGCTGAAATGCTCGGCAACATGTTGCTTGGCTACTCGACTGGCGGTTCTTCGCTGGCAGCAGATGCTGGCATGGCAGCCCTCTACACAAAACCCGGCGCCCGGATCGCAAACAGTTTGCTGACTGGTCGGCAGGGTCCGGTGCCAAAGAGTGTTCGCGGTATCCTGACCAAAGTGTCTCCACTGGCAGGCAACGAAGCCGCTATAAATACTGATTACACGCAGAGGTAAACTGAATGGATATGAATACCCTTATGTCGATGATCGGCATGTTCGGCGGCTCGACTGGCGGAGCGAATCCGGAAATACAGGCGCGTCGATATACGCCGGGTCTGGCTGACTTCTCGCAGCTTGGTGCTGCGACTGTTCCGGCTCCCGTTGCTGCGCCTGTCGAACAAGCGCCTGTCGCTCCGCAGTTCGGCCATGGATCGCAGGGCAATCCGGCTGACGTCCTGTCAGCGGCACCGGCTGCGCATGTTGCCCCCGCAACCCATGCGCCTGTCCGAAAAGGCGGGTTTTCGACCGGTAACATTCTGACTGCCCTCTTGGGATCGAACTTCGGCGCGTAGTGATGTCGAACGCTGCAACAGAGGCGTTACAATTAGCGCAGGCGTCGCCTTTTCCGATTTCATCGGGCGGCGACTCGTTGATGTTCGCAGCTTCACTCTTCGCTGTTTGCTCCATTACCTTTCTGCTGACGATGCGGCTAATCGCGACGGTGCGTCAGATGTGGATCGACCGAAAGGTAAAAACCAGAGATACAGTCTGGTGGTTTCGTCTAACAATCGTTTTACTGTGCTGCGCCGGTCTTATCAGTCGGGCACCTGACATGGTCTACAAGATCGCATGGGGTGAGGTAACGCCAGCCACGCTACACATCATCTTGTCTGTCAAAGAGTGGAGCAACGCAGTAGCCTTTTTCATTGTCATGGGCTGGATTGGCATTCTCACCTACTTTGAACCGTTGTGGACTCTCAAGCTTTCCAATCCTCTGAACATGGTTTGGGGTGGTGACACAAGGAAGGTCAGCCGGTTCTTTTTAATCGTTTTCTTAACGGGATTGCTGGCAGGGGCTATCACGCTTTCCAAGGCTTTCTAAAGGAGGTCTTGGTGGTATTCGCGCGCGCTGCTCTGACTACAGCGACAACATCGATGGTGGGCGTCGTAGCTGCTAATCCGCGGGCTGCATCGTCTTACCAGTGGGTAAGTGACATGATGCCGATGCTTGTGGGCGTCATCATGTGTGTTATCGTGCGCGCTCTGATCGACATGGACAGCAAAAAGAAGCGTGGCTGGAACTACAATCTGCTGGTCATGGTCCTATGCAGCGTCTTTACTGCTGTCATGGTGCACGAATACGCCTTGTCGTCGGGTGGCGCAATGATGCTAGGCGTCGGATCGGGCGCAACAGGCGTTGGTCTTATCAACTACGGTAAGCCAGTCTTGGCTGCGCTGGTGGACAAACTGAATGACAGCGTGAACGGGACCAGCAAATGACAACACTTGTTCGACAAAGGTGTTTCAAACGTTGACCGTCTGCGTTACGTTGCCCATGGTTGGGTAAGTTTAAAGGGGAACAGCGATGCTCAATGTTCGGCCATATGTAACGATCCTTTCTGCGTGCGTAAGTTTGGCTTCAGCTTCAAACGTAAGTGCGCAGGCCGGGACACCCAAAAAGGTCTTTGCCTGCCCTTTAGGTAAGAAGATGGTATCGGTCAGCGCCGTTGGGAACCGGTTGACCTACCAATTTGGAACGCCTGCAAAAGTCGAAATGACAATCATCGCCAGTGCCGCCCAAGGCAATGTATTCTTTCGGATGGATCGATACGCCTCGATGGAATACCAGTTACGGTTCACAAATGGACCGTATAGCTATATTGTGTATAGCATGGGTGCTAACCAGCGCGCGGGTTCTGATGACGTCTCGGGATTGGTGGTGATGAAGGGCAAGCAGCAGATCGCCAACATGAACTGTATACGATTTTCGGAATTGAACCTGCCATTCGACTACGATCAACTTCCGGAAGACAGCGAAGAATATACGGCGATGTAGGCCGACCGGGTCTAGGGTTGGTCAACCTGCTAAATGAGTGCCAGAGCTTCGCGCCAAATCGCTTTGCGCTCTGCTAGCCCGTTGGTGCCGCCATTCACTGCTTCTGACAGGTCGGTAATACGGTCGGCATCAGCGTAGCTGTTCAGATCGTTCGTCACCCAGAACCAGACAGCGCCCATCACCGCACCCTCCAAGGTCAGCAGGTAGGCGATTGCGTGGGTCAGCGTCATGCCGATCCATTTGGCGAACGCCTCATGGTTCGCCTTGCCCGTCACCTGAATGAGGCTCTTGCCCCGGTAACGCCAGCCATCGCCCGACGCTTCGTCACCGTTCGACATCCGGTTGGCGTAAACCCTGTTCGCGATCCTCTCGGGCTTCCTCGCATAAGCGTTCGCCAATGCGTCAGAGGGGAAGTATCGCGGGAACACCTTGCGAAGTCCTGCGGCGCTGTAGTTCAGGTTCTCGACACGCGCGGTAAAGCCGCCGCTTTCATGTCCTACCTGCGCCAAGAATGAAGCGACCCGCTTACGACTGTCTATGTCGTAGGCGGGCAGCTTGTCGTTGAGGACATCGACATAAGGTTCCAATGTCGCTGTTGGTGTCGAGGGGAAGAGTGCTTTCAAAATAGAGAGTGTAATCACTCGATATTTATATTTACCGCCGATGGTGCTCCGACAAAGTTGAGAAGAAGCTATCCGGTATCTGCGCTGCTGGTTGTTCGAAAGCTTCGTTCAATTCTGTAGGCAGTTCAAGTCGGCTGCTGACTTGTCTAACAGGAACAGCGTTGACAGGAACGAAAGCCACTTTGTCTTGGGGCGCAAACAGCATGACGAGAAAGCCGACTACGGCTACCATCAACCCCGTCAGCGACCAGTCCGTGAAAAACACCAGACACAATCCGATGAGCGTCAGCAGAGCGCCTGCGATCATGACAAATATTTTCATCTCCCTATCCCCCTTACGCTGCCAGACGCTTAATCTTATTGTTCAGCACGTTCGAGACAGTCCACCGACTGCACCCGAACTCCCGCGCGATGCGTGTCATAGATAGGCCGCGTGTTGTTGCCCCCTAAAGGCCTGACGGGTCCTCGCGGGTTTGCGCGATGTACTCGCGGGGTGATCGATAGCCCAGAGCGCGATGCGGATGCACCTCGTTGTAGTGGGCGAGCCAGCCTGGCAGCTGCTTGATGACGGTCTGGGCGTCCGGCCTGGGGTTCACGCGGACATAGTCGCGCTTGAGGGTGCGGACGAACGCTTCTGCCATGCCGTTCGACTGCGGGCTGCTGACCGGGGTGGTGCGCGGGATCAGCCCGATGTCGCGGGCGAAGGCTCGGGTGTCGCGCGCGACGTAGCAGCTGCCGTTATCGCTCAGCCACTCGATCGGCTCG
>NZ_FOXP01000011.1 GCF_900115745.1 Sphingomonas rubra
CTAGGGCTCAAACCCAATCAGCGGGTTGAGGCGGAGCGGCTTTCCTGATTCACTGTGGGCGTGGGTCACGGGAGTGTGGGCATGGCGCTGTTCTGGTTGTCGGATGAAGCGTGGGCGGCGATCGAGCCGCACCTACCCAGGAACCAGCCTGGAGCGCGACGGGTGGACGACCGGCGGGTGATCTCCGGCATCCTGCATGTGCTGAAGGTCGGCTGTCGCTGGTGCGACTGCCCGGCCGACTACGGGCCCTCGACGACGGTCTACAACCGGTTCAACCGCTGGTCGCACCGGGGCTTCTGGCTCAAGCTGCTGGATGCGCTGGTGGACGCGGGCGCGGTGACGAGGAGCACCGCAATCGACAGCACCTACGTGAAGGCGCAGCGTGCCGCATTTGGCGCAAAAGGGGGCGCTCGCACCAGGCGATCGGCCGCTCGCGTGGTGGCTGGACGACCAAGGTCCATGCGCTCACCGACGTCATCGGTCGTCCCTACGCGCTGATGCTGACGTCCGGCAACGTCAGCGACATCAAGGCAGCGCCTGCGCTCCTCGAACGCGCCAGCCGCATGCGCTACCTGCTGGCCGACAAGGGCTACGATGCCGACCGGCTCCGCCAGTCGCTGCGCGAGGCGGGCGCCATTCCGGTCATCCCCGGCAGACGCAACCGAAAGAGAGCCATCCGCTACGACAAGGACCGCTACCGCGGCCGGCACCTCATCGAGAACGCCTTCTGCCGCCTCAAGGACTTTCGCCGCGTCGCCACCCGCTACGACAAACTCGCCGCCAACTTCCTGTCAGGCGTAGCGCTCGCCACCGCCGTCGCCTTCTGGCTGTGAATGAGTCTGAGCCCTAATAAGCAAAAAGCCATTATCTTCGTACTTGATTGCAATCTGGCCATCGGCGGATGACCAGCTCAATCGAGCCATTGGTCTACAAGAGGCGTAGTGTAAAACGCTGACAGGTGGATCACTCGCAATGCAATCTTCGCGCTCCAATTCAAATGGGCCATAGGCGGCGACCGGCTTCTTTTGTAGATAGCGAAGAACGTAATCTTGAGCGAAAATGGCAAGCAAAGCGAGCATGGATTGAGGTTAGCTGCACAAACAGGCATCTGCAATCGACACGGCTAGCGCGGCTGCGAGAGGGCGAGGTTGACCAACGGCGGGGTTGCCGACTTTCCCGAACACGAACCTGCGGCAAGAATAGAACTCCCGCGAGCCACAGTACGCACGCGTACTATGAGCGCTTTTCCCAAAAGCCGTTCCCGATTGCTTTTCCCCGAAAGGGCTGCTCGGACATGGGGAAACGGGAATGGAAAAGGGTTGCTTGACGAGCGGTTTGCCGCCCACGGACGCGGCTCGACGTCGCTGTCCTACAAGCCCCGACTCCGCTATAAGCAGCGGACGGGATCACCTACGTTCTTTCTCATTGCCGCAAATTCGGAAACGATCGCCTCGCACTGTTCGCGTCTGGGGGTCAATCAAGTCAAGCAACCGTTGCGCCCGGAACGTCGACGCGCAATTTTCCTGACGGCATCTAGCCTGAACTTTCGCCGCCGATTGATCGGCGAGCGCGGGCGGCATCGATCCGCCCGGTCGTCCGCGCCCCGCGAGGATTCACAGGGTGCGGCGTCAGATCAGAGCATCCCCAGCGCCTGCATGTACACCTCCAGGATCGACTGCTCCTCCTGATATTCCTCGCGCTTCTGCTTGCGGATGCGCAGGATCTGGCGGATCGCCTTGGGGTCGTACCCGCGGCCCTTGGCCTCCGCCATCACGTCCTTGATGTCGTCGGCGATGCCCTTCTTCTCTTCCTCCAACCGCTCGGCTCGCTCGATCAGCAGCCGCAGCTCGTCCGCCGCGACCTGGCCGCCGCCCATGCCCTCGTTACGCTCGTCCGCCATGATCCCCGTCCCCGAATAGAAGCGCCAACCCCCTCCGACGCACGATGGCGGAAGGGTGTGGCGTGGTTAACCCTGCTGGGTGCGGCGGCGCGTCTAGGGGATCGCGGCGCCCCGCTCAAGCATCAGTCGGCGAGCGGTTTGGCGACAACGCCGCGGTGCATCACGAAATCGACCCGCTCCAGCCGCGTCACGTCGTCGAGCGGCGATCCCGTCACCGCGATCAGGTCCGCCGCATGGCCCGGCTCCAGCGTGCCGAGTTCCGCCGAGCGGCCCAGCAGGTCCGCCGCGCCGACGGTGGCGGCACGGATCGCCTGCGCCGGCGTCATCCCCGCGCGCACCATCAGCGCGAACTCCTTGGCGTTGTCGCCGTGCTTCGACACGCCGGTGTCGGTGCCGAACGCCACCTTGACGCCCGCCCGGATCGCGCGCGCATGGCTCTCCGCCGCCGCGGCGGCCGCTGCTTCCGCCTTGGGGATCGTCGCCGGCGGCAACTGCCCGCCGCGCGCCTGCGCCAGCGCGGTCACGGGGGCGATCATCGTCGGCACCAGATACGCGCCCCTGGCCTTGAACAGCTTCACCGTCTCGTCGTCGATGAAGGTGCCGTGCTCGATCGAGTCGACGCCCGCCTCCAGCGCCGCCCTGGTGCCCTCCGCCGCGTGGCTGTGCGCGGCGACCTTGCGGCCCAGCGCATGCGCCGTGTCGATGATCGCGCGCATCTCCTCCGGCGTCATCGCCCGACCGAGGCCGCCGGCGACGTTGGACAGCACGCCGCCGGTCGCCGCGAACTTGATGACCTGCGCGCCCATGCCGACCTGCGCGCGCACCGCCCGCCGGCAATCGTCGGGGCCGTCGCAGGTGTTCACCTGGTGCTGATGGACCGCGTCGGCCCATTCCTCGGCCAGCCCGTTCGTCCCGTCGCCGTGCCCGCCGGTCACCGACACCATGCGCCCCGCGTTGACGATCGTCGGCCCCTCGACGTCGCCCCGCGCCACCGCGTCGCGCAGCGCCCTAATCCCGCGCGGATTGCCGCCAAGGTCGCGCACGGTGGTGAAGCCCGCGCGCAGCGTCGTCCGGGCGTTCACCACCGCCTGCATCATGTCGTCGGCGTCGTCGGTGGTCAGCGCGTTCAGCCGCTCCTTCATCGGATCGCCGCCGACGCCCCACAGATGGACGTGCAGGTCGACCAGCCCCGGCAGCACGAAACGGTCGCGCAGGTCGACCAGCTTCGCCCCCGCGAGCGGCGCGACGAAGCCCGGCAGCACTTCGGCCACCTTGCCGTCGCGCACCACCACCGTGCTGTTGCCGCGCGGCGCCTCGCCCGGCCGGTCGAGCAGCGCGCCCGCCTGGACGTAGGTGACATTGCCGGACTGCGCCAGCGCGCTGCCCGCCATCAACGCCGTCACGGCGGCCGCCACGAACATCTTCATGATTTCTCTCCCCTTATCCGCCGGAACGTCGCCCGACGGCGGGGGCGGGTCAAGCCGCGTTCTTCGCCACGCTGTCCTTCATCCGCTGCAACTGCTCAGGCGAAGCCTCCGTCTGGAACCGTGCCTTCCACTCAGCTTGCGGCATGCCGTAGATCGTCTCCCGTGTGGCATCCTTGGGCAACCCGCCCGCCTCCTCGACCCAGTCGGACAGGCAGTTGCGGCAGAAACCGGCCAGCCCCATCAGGTCGACGTTCTGCGCGTCGGTGCGATGGCGCAAATGCCGCACCAGCCGGCGAAAGGCGGCGGCCGCGGCGGCGTCGTCCAGGGCGTCGAGGCGATCCATTCGTATGCTCCAAGGTTGATCGGGGGGAGATAGGCTCTAGGAAGCGGACCCGCATCCCCCAGGAAAGCGATCCCATGACCTCATCCTCCACGGTCGCCCCGCGCTCGCGCAAGGTGCGCGTGCTCGCCACGCTCGGCCCCGCCAGCAGCGATGCCGAGATGATCGCCCGCTTGTTCCAGGCCGGCGCCGACGCCTTCCGCATCAACATGAGCCACGGCGACCAGCAGTCCAAGGTCGCGGTAGTGCAGGCGATCCGCGGGCTGGAACGCCGTTTCGGCCGGCCGAGCACGATCCTCGCCGACCTTCAAGGGCCCAAGCTGCGCGTCGGCCGCTTCGCCGAGGGCCGGGTGATGTTGGAGACGGGCGCGACCTTCGTGCTCGACCGCTCGCCCGAACCCGGCGACGCCACCCGCGTCGAGCTGCCGCACCGCGAGATCTTCGCCGCGATCGAACCCGGCGCGAGGCTGCTGCTCGACGACGGCAAGCTGGTCCTGCGCGTGCAGGAACACGATGCCGACCGCATCGTCACCCGGGTCGAGGTCGGCGGCGCGCTGTCGAACAACAAGGGGCTGAACGTCCCCGACGTCGTCATCCCCATGGCCGCGCTGACCGAGAAGGATCGCAGCGACCTCGCCTGGGCGGTGGAGCAGGGCGTCGACTGGATCGCTCTCTCCTTCGTCCAGCGCCCCGAGGATCTGATGGAGGCGCGCGGCCTCATCAAGGGCAAGGCCGCGCTCCTCGCCAAGATCGAGAAGCCCGCCGCGATCGAGCGGCTGGAGGAGATCGTCGAGCAGTGCGACGGCGTCATGGTCGCGCGCGGCGACCTGGGCGTCGAGCTCCCGCCCGAGCAGGTGCCCCCCTTGCAGAAGCGCATCGTCGAGGTGTCGCGCCGCATGGGCCGCCCCGTCGTGGTCGCGACGCAGATGCTGGAATCGATGATCCAGTCGCCCTCCCCGACCCGCGCCGAGGTGTCCGACGTCGCCACCGCCATCTACGACGGTGCCGACGCGATCATGCTGTCGGCGGAGAGCGCCGCCGGCGCCTGGCCGACCGAGTCGGTGACGATGATGGACGCGATCGGCTGCGCGGTGGAGCGCGATCCCGGCCACGGCGACCGCGTCCACTTCACCGTCACCAAGCCCGATCCCACCACCGCCGACGCGCTGGCCGAGGCGGCCAAGCAGATCGCGCGCACCGTCTCGGCCAGCGCCATCGTCTGCTTCACCACCTCCGGCTCCACCGCCCGCCGCGTCGCGCGGGAGCGGCCGGCGGTGCCGGTGATGGTGCTCACCCCCAAGCTGGAGACGGCGCGGCGACTGGGTCTCCTATGGGGCACCACCTCCGTCCACACCCGCGACGTGGAATCCTTCGAGGAGATGGTCGCCAAGGCCAAGCGCATGGCGCTGCGCCACGGCATCGCCGGCGCGGGCGACCAGATCATCGTCATGGCGGGCGTCCCCTTCCGCACGCCCGGCTCGACCAACGTCCTCCACGTCGTCCGCATCACCGGCAACGAGCTGAGCAACTACGCGAAATAGCCGGCTTGCCCGCGCTGCCGCCCCGGTGCACCGTGGGCGCGTAAGGGGAGGAACGCATGACGGCACGCGACAGGATCGGCTGGGGGGCGCTCGCGCTGCTCGGCACCGCGGCGCTCGGCGTCGTCGCGCTGTCGCGGGGCGAGACGATCAATGCGCTCTGGATCGTCGTGGCGGCGCTCTGCACCTACCTGATCGCCTACCGCTTCTACGCGCGCTTCATCGCCCGCACCGTGCTGGGGCTTGACGCAGGCCGGCCTACCCCGGCCATCCGCCGCGCTGACGGGCTGGACTATGTCGCGACGGATCGGCGCGTGTTGTTCGGCCACCATTTCGCCGCCATCGCGGGTGCAGGCCCGCTGGTGGGGCCGGTCCTCGCCGCGCAGATGGGCTATCTGCCGGGCACGCTGTGGATCCTGGTCGGCGTCGTGCTCGCGGGCGCGGTGCAGGATTTCTGCATCCTGTTCGTGTCGATGCGCCGCGACGGCCGCTCGCTCGGCGAACTGGTGCGCGCCGAGATGGGGCCGGTGGCGGGCACGGTGGCGCTGGTCGGCGCCTTCGCGATCATGGTCATCATCCTGGCGGTCCTCGCCCTGATCGTCGTGCGCGCGCTGGCGGAGAGCCCGTGGGGGCTGTTCACCGTTGCCGCCACCATCCCGCTGGCGATGCTGATGGGCGGCTACTCCCGCTGGCTGCGGCCGGGCAAGATCGGCGAGGTGTCGATGATCGGGCTCGCTGGCCTGCTCGCAGCGATCGTGCTGGGCGGGCAGGTAGCGGGATCGAGCTGGGCACCCGCCTTCACCCTGGCGCCGGAGCCGCTCGCCTTCGCCCTCATCGTTTACGGCGCGGTGGCGGCGGTGCTGCCGGTGTGGCTGCTGCTCGCGCCGCGCGACTATCTGTCGACCTTTCTCAAGATCGGCGCGATCATGGCGCTGGCGATCGGCATCGCGATCATGGCGCCGCCGCTCCGCATGCCGGCGCTGACACCGTTCGCGGGCGGCGGCGGGCCGGTATGGGCGGGGTCGCTGTTCCCGTTCCTGTTCATCACCATCGCCTGCGGTGCCGTGTCCGGCTTTCACGCGCTGATCGCCAGCGGCACCACGCCCAAGCTGATCGCGTCGGAGGCAGACGCGCCGATCATCGGCTACGGCGCGATGCTGGCGGAGAGCTTCGTTGCGATCATGGCGCTGGTCGGCGCGTCGATCCTCGACCCCGGCCTCTATTTCGCGATGAACAGCCCCACCGCGCTGGTCGGCACGACGCCGGAGAGCGCCGCGGCCGCCGTCACCGCGATGGGCTTCCCCATCTCGCCCGCCGCGCTGGCGCAGGCGGCGCGCGACGTGGGCGAGGCGACGATCATCAGCCGCACCGGCGGCGCGCCGACGCTGGCGGTGGCGATGGCGGAGATCTTCAGCCACATCGCCGGCGGATCGGCGATGAAGGCCTTCTGGTACCATTTCGCGATCCTGTTCGAGGCGCTGTTCATCCTCACCGCCGTCGACGCGGGTACGCGGGCCGGGCGCTTCATGCTGCAGGACCTGTTCGGCCTGCTCCACCCGCGCTTCCGCGACACGAGTTCGTGGGGGCCGGGGCTGGCCGCCACCGGAGTCTGCGTCGCGGCGTGGGGCTTCTTCCTCTATCAGGGCGTGACCGATCCGCTCGGCGGGGTGAACACGCTGTGGCCGCTGTTCGGCATCGCCAACCAGATGCTGGCGGCGGTGGCGCTGATCCTCGCCACGGTGGTGCTGTTCCGGATGAAGCGCGATCGATACGCCTGGGTCACGGCGCTGCCGACCGCGTGGCTGCTGCTCTGCACGGGGACGGCGGGCCTCCAGAAGCTGTTCCACCCCGATCCGGCGATCGGCTTCCTGGCGCACGCCAGGCGCTTCTCCGCGGCGCTGGCCGAGGGGCGCGTGCTCGCCCCGGCCAAGTCGCTGGGCGACATGGCGCGCGTGGTGATGAACGATCGGATCGACGCGGGGCTGTGCGCGCTGTTCCTGGGCGTCGTCGCGACCATCCTGGTGTACGGCGTGCGCGCCTGTATCGAGGCGCGCCGCACGGATCGGCCGACGGTGTCCGAAATCCCGGTTCTGGCATGAGCTGGCCCGCGCTGCTGGCGCAGACGGCGCGACTGATGGTGGGCCTGCCGTGCTACGCCACCTATCGCCGGCACATGGCTGAGCGGCATCCGGAGGTCGAGCCGATGGACGAGGCGGCATTCTTTCGCGAGCGGCAGCAGGCGCGCTACGGCGGCGGCCAGGGCCGTTGCTGTTGAGAACGCACGCGATTGCCCCCGCCGCGACCACGTGGCATGTTCCGTGACCATGACGCTCGCTTCCCTCGTCGGCGCCCGGCGCAGTGCGCTCGCGCAGCGCTTGTCGCACTATCTCCGCCTGACCTCCGACGAGATGGACGCGATCGACGCGCTGGAGCACGGTGACCGCCGGCTGCCTGCGGGCGCGACGCTGATCGATCAGGATGGACCGGTCGATATGCTGTACGTGGTGCAGCACGGCTGGCTGCACTCGTCGCTGCGGCTGCCGAGCGGGGGGCGGCAGATCCTGCGCTTCCACTATGCCGGCGACCTGATCGGCACCTCGTCGATCGCCTGGTCGCAGGCGGCGGCGACGCTGACGGCGGTGAGCGACTGCATCGTCTCCGCGGTGCCCAAGCCGGCGCTGGGCGAGTTGTTCGCGACGCAGCGGCGGGTCGGCGGCTTGCTGTTCGCGGTGTCGGCCGCCGAGAACGTGGCGATGGCGGATCGGCTGACCTCGATCGGGCGGATGGATTCGATCCAGCGGCTGGCGACGCTGCTGCTCGACATCACCGCGCGCCTGCGGGTGACGGCGGGCGGCGTGGTCGACACGATCGAGCTGCCGCTGACGCAGGCGGACCTGGGCGACGCGCTGGGCCTGACCAAGGTGCACGTCAACCGCACCTTCCGCGAGATGGAGGCGCGCGGCATGATCGCGCGCCACGGCCGCCGCCTGACCATCCTGCACGAGGCGGAGTTGAAGGCGTTCACCGGCTTCGTCGACCGGTACGAGACGGTGGCGACCGAGTGGCTGCCGGCCGCCGCCGCCTGACGCGGCTCAGGCGGCGCCTGCACCTTCAGAGAAGCCCGAGCCGCGATCGGCGCTGAGCGTCGGCGCGGGGCCGGTGGCGGGGCGCAGGCTCTCGCGCTCCTCCGCGGTCGGCACGGCGGTGGGATCGGGGCGGAATGCCTCGGGCGCGCGGGTCGTGGCGGTCACCTCGGCATCGGCGAGGAGGTCGGTCGGCACGTGCTCGGCGGCGGGGCTGCCGGGGCGTTCCTGGAAACGCTTGTCGGTCTCGGCCATGCCGACGGGGGCGGCGGCCATGTCGGCGGGTTTGCCGGAGGACGGCGACGCGGCGGGCGCGGTGGTGCGGTCGCCGGGCACGGCGCCGAGCTTCGGGGCGGCGGGGAGCTTCTTCGCCAGCGCGGCGAGACGATCGCCGTAACGGCCGGTGCCGACCACCCAGGCGACCGCCCCCGCGGCGAAGGCGCCGAGACCGAGCAGCGCCTGCACGCCTGCCTGCTTGTTCCGGGTGGGCTGCTTGTTCGCCATGATCTTTAGTCCTTCGATACTGCGCGGCGGAGAACGGGCGAGATCGGGCGGCTGTTCCCCTCGCGACACGATGGCGAAGTTGACACCTGCTTGACTCGATTGACCCCTAGAACGAAACTTGCAGCGCCGATCGTTTCCGTTTGCGACACTTACCTGTCCTCCAGCCGGTCGGCGGTGAGCGTGTTGGGCATGATGACATCGATCTGCGCGAGCATGGTGGGCCAGAGTTCGGCGAGTTCGTGCTCGGACAGATTGGGATGGACGGGATCGCGCTTCATCGCCAGCAGGAACATCAGCAGGCGATCGTTGTGGACGATCTGCGTGCCGACCTCCTGGCCACGGTGGAAGATCGGCTTTTCCTGTCCGTTCATCGCCCGCTCGGTCGCCTGATCGAGGAGGATGCGGCGCGAGCGCTGGATGGCGACGTTCCAGGCAAGCGCGAAGAGCGAATTGGGCGACCGATCGCGCAATTGATAGGCGGATTGCTTGGACAGGCCGACCGCGTGCGCGGCGTGGCTGACGCAGCCATGGGCGGCGAGATGTTCGATAAAGGCGCGCTGGGCGTCGGCGGTCCAGCCGGGGGCGGCGAGGCGGGCCGGTCGCTCGCGGCGGCGTTGCGCACGGGCGGCGATGACCTGGCGGGCGATCTCCGATCGTCGGACGCGAATCTCGGCCTCCATGCGCTCCTGGTCCACTTCCCAAGGCTGGCGGCGGCGGGCGCGGGCGGGTCGTTCAGGCTGGGCAGGAACGCGGGTCTGTTCGGCGGGTGTTTCGACGGGATCGGTCATGATGGTCCTCCATGGATGAAAGGACCGAACAGATATGCCGGATCGGTGCTTGTAGGACAGCGGCTTTTTACCGGATAGGTTATTTCTTGAATTGGCAGCAGGCCAGGTTTTGAAGGCCGCGTTGCCGCCGGTTTGGTACTTGTTCCGCTTGCGTTCGCTCGTCCTGAGTGCACGATCGTGATCCTCTCCGAGGAACATCAGGTGCCGCGCGGTGTACGTTGACTCACCCTTTTCCGTAACTACATATTAGCATGAACGTAAGCTTCGACCCTGCCAAACGCGCGTGGACGCTGACGGAGCGTGGATTGGATTTCGCGGATGCCGTCATGGTGTTCAAAGGGCCGCGGCTGACGCAGGAAGACGATCGGTTCGACTATCCCGAGCCGCGCTTCCAGACTTACGGCTGGTTGGCCGGACGGATGGTATTGGTTGCGTGGACGCCGACCGACGACGGCATCCGCGTGATCTCGATGAGGAACTGCCATGACAAGGAAAGCCGCCGCATCGCTCCCCGCCTGGGATGACGAGGACACGCCGGAATGGACCGACGATCAACTCGACCGTGCCGAACTGGCGGTCGGCGGCAAGGTGGTTCGGCCGGCGAATGGCACGCTCACGCGGGTCGGGCGACCGCCATTGGGAGCGCAAGCCAAGCGGCAGGTGACGCTGCGGCTTGACCCGGACGTGATCGAAAAGTTTCGCGAGGGCGGGCGGGGGTGGCAGGGGCGGGTCAACGACGCGTTGCGGAAGGCGGTGGGGCTAAGCTGATTTTTACTATTCAGGTTGATCGGCTGTCACACTACCAAACAGCTTGGAAACTGCGAACAGCTCAAGACGAGTATAGTTTGGGACTAATACGTCAATCATGGGCGATGGAGACTCGTAATACCAGCGCTGCGCCACTCCTCCCGATTTACGCTTGCTTTTCTCAAAAATATCACGGTATCGATAAGGTGATATTCCTAAGAATGGCATAAATGAAACTTTTGTAGCGCTACTTTTTTCTATTTCTATTTCGTTATGATGCAGCTCTTTAGCTCTACTTTTTGGATAGGGCTCCATGTAAAACACTTTTGCTATTCCTGATGCGAGAATATGCTTTGTGCAATTGTGACATGGAAATGTTGTGCAGTACAAGATTGCTCCTTTGAGGCTTACACCTTTTCTTGCTGCATCACATATACAATTCATTTCGGCATGCACCACTCTACCAAACTCAGTTAGATCGGAAATGAGCGCACCATGAAGACATCCTGATCCATCATCAACAGCATCCGCTGCCGGCTTTTTTGTTAAAGCGTCGATGAGCTTACCACTGGACTTACCGAGCTTTCTTGCCTTATCTGACAGCATCTTAGCCTGCTCAAGCCTTTCTAAAACATCCCTTAAAACGTCTTTTTTAAGAACATCGTTAGGATCGGATCCCAGTTTTACATCTCTATTATCTGGCTCTTCCGTATCCCAGTATGTACCTCCAAACGCCCTAGGCACTTCATTGCATCCCTGGACTAACATCTCACCATCAGAGGTGAATATGGCAGCGCCAACTTGGCGGGATAGATCGGTAGAGCGTAGAGATGCTCCTTTAGCGGCATACATTCCAAACTCCGCCTTCGTAGGAGCAAGCTCATTCAGCCCAAAAAGAGCATTTATAAAACGATCAATCTTAAGCCGCATTGGCGCGGCAGCCATCCCGTCTATGAAAACATCTGCCAAATGAAATGCATCCCTAAGATGCTGCCCGTAATCATCAGCATCTTCGCTCGCATCTTTGTTGATCAAAGCTTCGGCAAACGATGTTACTTTTGATGATTTTGTTGTTATCGGTAATGTTTGCTTTATTTTGTCAAAAACTACTTTAGTTCTTTCCTCAACAGGTCCATACGCAGACACAAATATAAACTGTTTGCCATAAACGCTTCGTAATAGCTTAACTTCTTCTGGTCTTTTAATTTGCCTTATAATAAAGGCTACCTTGTGAAGAACTTTATCTTCTTTTGCAATATCGGCAAAAGGAGCTTCGACGTTAACGTCATCATCAAATAAAATATGACTTTGGAGATCGCCGCGCTCTCTTCGAATAGCGTCTATAGCGTACCTAATTGCCCATGCAGGATCATCATTATCACGGCATATTTCACTAGTATGATCCATTTTGTAGTTGAGCGTTGAATAGTAATCACGTCGAATAGGCTTTTTCGCGTTAGATGGCACTTCTGCAATTTCATCAGTAAGGCGGATATTTACTGCTTTGTATTCCACTGAATGTAAGGACTCACTAAGCGCCGTAACGATCGCTTCCATGTCAACACCGACTGGACCGGCTACTCCAAAAATTAATTCAGGATAGCGAATAACACTAAAATCGTTTGACACGTGCATCCTCTCCGAGACCTCTAGCGTTTGACACTTTCAGCGCTAGGATCAATCCCGGTCAAGGGGAGAGTAGAGATGGATGAGCAAACCTATGGAGAGAGAAAGGCCCGTCAAGCTGCTCAAGTTGCCTTAGAATTTGCTCGCCAGATGGGCGGCACCTTCATTCCCGACACAGGCCGACGAATCAGCTATGTCGAGCGATCGACTATCAAAGAACAAGGGCGCAGGTGAGCCAGCGACGTAGGTGGTCATAGCCGCCTATTTTTGTCATCGTGTTGGTTCTAAGCGACCGTAGGATTAGACCTACTCCGCCGCCTCCGCCCGCGCGCCCTTCTCGAGCAACGGCTTCAAGTACCGTCCCGTGAAGCTGCGCGGCTCGGCCGCCACCTCTTCCGGCGTACCGACGGCGACGATCTCGCCGCCCTTGACGCCGCCTTCCGGGCCCAGGTCGATGACCCAGTCCGCCGTCTTGATGACGTCGAGGTTGTGCTCGATCACGACCACGGTGTTGCCCTGTTCGACGAGCGCGTGGAGCACTTCCAGCAGTTTGCGCACGTCCTCGAAGTGGAGGCCGGTGGTGGGTTCGTCGAGGATGTAGAGCGTGTTGCCGGTGGCGCGGCGGGCGAGTTCCTTGGCGAGTTTCACGCGCTGTGCCTCGCCGCCGGAGAGTGTCGTCGCCTGCTGGCCGACCTTGACGTAGCCAAGGCCGACTTCGACCAGCATCGCCATCTTCTCGCGGATGGGGGGGACGGCCTTGAAGAACTCGGCGGCGTCCTCGACCGTCATGTCGAGCACGTCGGCGATGCTGTGGCCCTTGAACTTCACCTCCAGCGTCTCGCGATTGTAGCGGGCGCCGTGGCAGACGTCGCAGGTGACGTAGACGTCGGGGAGGAAGTGCATCTCGATCTTGAGCACGCCGTCGCCCTGGCACGCCTCGCAGCGGCCCCCCTTGACGTTGAAGGAGAAGCGGCCGGGCTTGTAGCCGCGGGCCAAGCTCTCCGGCAGGCCGGCGAACCAGTCGCGGATCTGGGTGAAGCTGCCCGTGTAGGTCGCGGGGTTCGATCGCGGCGTACGGCCGATCGGCGACTGGTCGATGTCGATGACCTTGTCGAGATGGTTGAACCCGGTGACCTTGTCGTGCTTGCCCGCGAGGATACGCGCGCCGTTGAGCGTCCGCGCGGCGGCGGCGTAGAGCGTGTCGATGGTGAAGCTCGACTTGCCCGAGCCCGACACGCCGGTGATGCAGGTGAAGGTGCCGAGCGGCACGCTGGCGGTGACGCCGGTGAGGTTGTTCGCCGTGGCGTTGTGGACGGTGAGCTTCTTGCCGCTGCCCTTGCGGCGCTTGGGCGGCACGGCGACCTCGCGGACGCCGTTGAGGTAATCGGCGGTGATGCTGGTCTTGGACTTGAGCAGCTGCTTGAGCGTGCCCTGCGCCACGACCTGGCCGCCATGGACGCCGGCGCCCGGCCCCATGTCGATGACGTAGTCGGCGGTGCGGATCGCGTCCTCGTCATGCTCGACGACGAGCACGGTGTTGCCGAGGTCGCGGAGGCGCCGAAGGGTCGCCAGCAGCATGTCGTTGTCGCGCTGGTGGAGGCCGATCGACGGCTCGTCGAGGACGTAGAGGACGCCCGACAGGCCGCTGCCGATCTGCGACGCGAGGCGGATGCGCTGGCTCTCGCCACCTGACAGCGTGCCGCTGGTGCGGTTGAGGTTCAGGTAATCGAGGCCGACATTGTTGAGGAAGCCAAGCCGCTCGACGATCTCCTTCAGGATGCGCTCGGCGATGGCGCGCTGCTGGTCGCCGAGATGGTTGGGCATGTCGGTGAAGAAGGCGAGCGCGTCGACCACCGACAGATGGGTGGCGTGGCTGATGTCCTGGTGCGCGATCTTGACCGCCAGCGCCTCCGGCTTGAGGCGGGCGCCGCGGCAGACCTCGCAGGCCTGCGCGGACTGGTATTTCACCAGTTCCTCGCGCATCCAGGCGCTCTCCGTCTGGAGGAGGCGGCGGTTGAGGTTGCCGATCACGCCCTCGAACGGCTTGTTGACGTCGTACTTCTTCTTGCCGTCGACGAAGGTGAGGACGACGGGCTTGCCGGCGGTGCCGTGGAGAATCTTGGCCTGCACGTCGGCGGGCAGGTCGCTCCAGGGGGTGTCGAGCGAGAAGTCGAACGCCTTGGCGAGTGAGCCCAGCACCTGCATGTAATAAGGCGATGGCGGGTTGGACTTGGCCCAGGGGACGACCGCGCCCTTCTTGATCGAGAGCGCGTGGTTGGGGACGACAAGGTCCTCGTCGAACTCCATCTTCTCGCCCAGCCCGTCGCAGGCGGGGCAGGCGCCTTGCGGCGCGTTGAAGGAGAAGAGGCGCGGCTCGATCTCGGAGATGGTGAAGCCGGAGACGGGGCAGGCGAATTTTTCCGAGAAGACGATGCGGCCGTCGGGCGCGTTGTCGCCGAGGATCGCGGACTTGGGCGTGGCGACGTCGACCGGATCGGCGGGGTCGACATAAGCGAGGCCGTCGGCGAGTTTGAGCGCGGTCTCGAACGATTCCGCCAGGCGGCCGCCGATGTCGCCGCGCACGACGATGCGGTCGACGACGACCTCGATGTCGTGCTTGTACTTCTTGTCGAGCGCGGGCGCCTCGTCGATCTCGTACACGGTGCCGTCGATGCGCACGCGGGTGAAGCCCGCCTTCTGCCACTCGGCGAGCTCCTTGCGATACTCGCCCTTGCGGCCGCGGACGACGGGGGCGAGGAGGAGCAGGCGCGTGCCCTCGGGCAAGCTGAGGACGCGGTCGACCATCTGGCTGACCTGCTGCGCGGCGATCGGCTCGCCGGTGGCGGGGGAATAGGGGATGCCGACACGCGCCCAGAGCAGGCGCATGTAATCGTATATCTCGGTCACCGTCGCGACGGTGGAGCGCGGGTTCCTCGACGTCGTCTTCTGCTCGATCGAGATGGCCGGCGACAGGCCCTCGATATGGTCGACGTCGGGCTTCTGCATCAGTTCCAGGAACTGGCGCGCATAGGCGGAGAGCGACTCGACGTAGCGGCGCTGTCCCTCGGCGTAGATGGTGTCGAAGGCGAGGCTCGACTTGCCGCTGCCCGACAGGCCGGTGATGACCGTGAGGGTGTCGCGGGGGATGTCGATGTCGACGTCCTTGAGGTTGTGCTCGCGCGCGCCGCGCACCGAAATCTTCGTGAGGGACATGGGGTGGTTCTACTTCCGTTCCGCGGGGCGTGCCAGAGGGGCGAGATAGGAAGCACGGTTGGGAATCGCCACCTTGCGCCCCACCCTTGCAGGCGCGCGGAGGTGTCTTATGTTGCTGACACACGAACAGGAGCGCGGCATGGGCAAGAAGAAGGACAAGCATCGCAAGCACGGCCATGAGGCGCATGGGCATGGGCATGGGCACGAGGGCCAGGCGAGCGGGGGAGGCGGCAAGGGTGCGTTCGCCGGGATCGCGGCGATGGCGATCGCGCAGGTGAAGAACCAGCTCGACACGCCGGCCGGGCGGCAGGCGATGGCGATGGGCCTGCGCGCCGCCGCCGACGCGCTCGCCCCCAAGCCGGCGCGGGCGCCCGAGCCCCCTGCCCCGCCCGCGCCGCCGGCCCCACCGGAGCCGCCACGCTCCTATGCCGGCAACCCGGCCGAACCACCGCGCGAGCCCTCCTCGCCGCCCCGCGCCGACGTGCCGCCGGAGGTCGCGCGGGTGATCGGGTCGGTCGCGGCGGGGCTGGAGAAATGGGCGGCGAAGTTCGGCGCGCCAAAGGGTTAGGCGCCTCTTCCCCTCACCGTCGCCGCGCGATAGGTCCGGTGCCCTGACATAAGCGGGAGAGAAGCACATGGATCGTCGTCAGTTCATCGCCGGGGCCGGGGCGGCCGTCGCGGCGTTGCCGGTGGAGCGGCTCGCGGCACAGGCGACGGTCGCGGCGGCGCCCGCCGAGGCGATGCCGGGCGACGCGCGGCTCAATACGGCGTTCGACGCGATCCTGGCGGAGACGATCCGCGCCTCGCCGCAGTTCGCCACCTCGCTCGGCTTCGACAAGGGGGCGAACGCGGCGCTGCGCGGCAAGCTCGACGACAATTCGGCGGCGGCGCGGGCGCGCGACCTGGCGCGGGCCAAGGCGGCGGCGGCGCGGCTGCGGGCAATCGCGCCCGACACGCTGTCCCCGCAGAAGCGGATCGACCGCGAGGTGGTGCTCTACTCGATCGACCAGCAGATGGTCGGGCCGGAGCGGTTCGGGATCGATACGCCGATCCGCCCCTATCGGATCACGCAACAGGGCGGCGTCTATTTCTCGCTGCCCGATTTCCTCGATTCGACGCATCCGGTGCAGACCGTGTTCGACGCGGAGGCGTATCTCTCGCGACTGGGCGCGATGGGCGGCGCGCTCGACACCGACACCGCGGTGCAGCAGGAGCAGGCGGCGCGCGGCCTGCTCGCGCCCGATTTCTCGCTCGACCTGGCGCTGGGCCAGATGAGGAAGCTGCGTGCGCCCGCGCCGGCCGACCATCCGATGGTCGCCTCGCTGGTCCGCCGCGCCGCGGCCGCGAAGCTGCCGGGCGACTGGCGCGGCCGCGCGGCGCAACTGGTGGAGCGGTCGGTCTACCCGGCGCTCGACCGACAGATCGCCGCGGTGACGCGGCTTCGCAGGGGCGCGCGCAGTGCCGCCGGGCTGGGCGCGGTGCCGAACGGCGCGGCGATCTACGCCGCCGCGCTGGCGGGCGCGACGACCACCACCCTGTCGCCGGCCGAGGTGCACCGCATGGGGCTGGAAGAGGTCGCCGACCTGTCGGCGCAGCTCGACGCGATCCTGAAGGGCCAGGGGATGAGCCAGGGGTCGGTCGGCGCGCGGCTGGCGGCGCTGAACGCGAGCCCCGCGCAGCTCTACCCGGACACGCCGGCGGGGCGCGCGGCGCTGATCGCGAGCCTCAACACCGGCGTGCGGGCGATGCAGGCGAAGCTGCCGCGCGCCTTCACCAATCCGCCCAACGCTCCCCTGGAGATCAAGGCGGTGCCGGCGGAGATCCAGGACGGCGCGTCGAACGGCTATTACTACCGCGCGCCGCTCGACGGATCGCGGCCGGCGATCTACTGGATCAACCTGAAATCGGTCGCTGACTGGCCGAAATACACGCTGCCCAGCCTCACCTATCACGAGGGCGTGCCGGGGCATCACCTGCAGATCTCCACCGCGCAGCGTGCCGACACGCACGTGCTGCGCAAGATCAGCTTCTTCGGCGCCTATCTCGAAGGCTGGGCGCTCTACGCCGAGCAGCTGGCCGACGAGCTGGGCGGCTATGCCGGGCCGATCGAGCGGGCGGGCTACCTGCAGTCGTTCCTGTTCCGCGCGGCGCGGCTGGTGGTGGATACCGGCATCCACGCGCAAGGGTGGAGCCGTGAGCGGGCCACGCAGTACATGGTCGACACGGTCGGCTTCGCGCCCGGCCGCTCGCAGCGGGAGATCGAACGCTACTGCACGATGCCGGGGCAGGCCTGTTCGTACAAGATCGGTCATGCCAGCTGGCTGCGCGCGCGCAAGAAGGCGCAGGAGATCGCGGGCGACCGGTTCGACCTGAAGCGGTTCCACGACGTGCTGGAATCGGGCGCGGTGCCGCTGGTCATGCTGGAGAAGCTGACGGAGGAGCAGGCGCGGGCGATGCGGGGGTAGCCGGATCGGGGAACCGCGGCCGGGTCGGGCGTATTCTTCCCCGCAAAGGGAGAAACCATGCGCCACCTGATCCTCGCCGCGTGCCTCGTCGGCACCGCTTCCGTCCCCGCCGCCGCGCAGCAGGCGCGATCGATCTCCGCGTCCGACCGGGCGCAGGGCGCGCAGGCCAACCCGCAGCTAGTGGCCGAATATGGCGGCGCCTATTCCGGCCCGCAGGCGGCGTTCGTGGAGCGGGTGGGCAAGCGCGTGGCGGTGCAGTCGGGCCTGTCGAACGCGGGCGGCGACTTCACGGTGACGACGCTCAACTCGCCGGTCGAGAACGCCTTCGCCATCCCCGGCGGCTACGTCTACGTGACGCGGCAGCTGCTGGCGCTGATGAATTCGGAGGCCGAGCTCGCCTCGGTGCTGGGGCACGAGGTCGGCCACGTCGCCGCCAACCATTCGCGCAGCCGACAGCGGGCCGCGGGAATCGGCTCGATCCTGGGGACGCTCGGCCAGGTCGCGTCGAGCACGTTCCTGGGATCGGGGCTGGCGGGCGCCCTGGGCAGCCGCGCGTCGCAGATCGCGCCGCAGCTGGCGGTGCTCGGCTATGGCCGTGCCCAAGAATATGAGGCGGACAGGCTGGGCGTTCGCTACATCACCGCCGCCGGCTACACCCCCTATGCGGCGGCGAGCATGCTGACGCAGCTCAACGCGGAAACGACGCTCGACGCGCGCATCGCCGGGCGCGACGCCAATGCGGTGCCGAGCTGGATGTCGACGCACCCCAACGGCGCCGATCGCATCGTCCGCGCACGGCGGCTGGCGGAGGCGACCGGGCAGCCACCCGCGTCGGCGGTGCAGGACACGACGTTCCTGCGGATGCTCGACGGCCTGCCCTACGACGACGATCCGCAGCAGGGCGTGGTCGACGGGCAGCGTTTCCGCCACCCGGCGCTGCGCGTCCGCTTCACCGCGCCGGCCGGATACAAGATCGCCAACGGCACCGATGCGGTGACGATCCTCGGCAGCGGCGGCCAGGCGCAGTTCAGGACGGCGGCGGCGACCGGCGACCTGCCGGGCTTCGTCGCGCAGCAGTTGCGAAAGCTCGGCGCGGCACAGCCGGGCGAGGTGCGGACGGGTCAGGCGAACGGGCGTTCCTACGCCTTCTCCACCGTTCGCGGATCGGCCGGCGGGCGGACGGTGGACGCGACGGTGGTCGCTTACGCGTTTCCGGGCGCGACCCACTGGTTCACGCTGGTGACGGCACCGGGCACGGGCATCGGGCCTTTCGAGCCGCTGCTCGCCAGCGTCGCGGCGCTGACCCCCGCCGAAGCGGCGGCGATCCGCGGCAAGGTGGTACGCGTGGTGGCGGTGAAGGCCGGCGACACGGTCGACTCGCTGTCGGCGCGCATGGCCTATCCGGATTACCGGCGGGAGCGGTTCACGACGCTGAACGGCATCGCGGCGGATGCGCGATTGGTGCCGGGGACGCTGGTGAAGCTGGTGGTGGAGGGGTAATAGCTGGGCGGTAAACCAGGTGCAGATGTCACCCAAGTCCCGTCATGCCGGGCTCGTCCCGGCATCCAGAGCCACGAACGCCGACGCTGCTTGACCCTGGACCCCGGCACAAGGCCGGGGTGACGGCACGATCCGAACATCGGCTCGGGCGGGCGATGAGCGTGCTCAATCCAGCGCCATCGCCTCCGCCGCCAGCCCTTCCGCCTCGATCAGCAGCGCGTCGTCGCCGGCGTTGGTCGACACCTTCTCGCGGCCGATCAGGACGAGCACCGGCACCGCGAGCGGGGACACGCGCGGCAAACGCACGTGGAGCATCGTGTCCGCCGCGCGGTCGAGCAGCCCTGCCAGACGCCCCACGTCCGTCATGCGGGCGCGCGCGTCGTCCCACGCGGCTTGCAGCAGCAGGTGCGAGGGCTCGTACTTGCGCAGCACGTCGTAGATCAGGTCGGTCGAGAAGGTGACCTGACGGCCGGTCTTGCGCTTGCCGGGATGCTGGCGCTCGACCAGGCCGCCGATCACCGCCACCTCGCGGAACGCGCGTTTGAGCAGGTGCGACTGCTGCACCCATTCGACGAACTCGTGTTCCAGGATGTCGGCGGAGAACAGCGCCCTGGGATCGGTGATCGGCTCACCGCCGAAACAGGCGATGGCGTAATCGTTGGCGACGAAGCCGAAGGGTTTCAGCCCCATCGTTTCCATGCGCCGGGTGAGCAACATGCCGAGCGACTGGTGCGCGTTCCACCCCTCGAACCCGTAGGCGACCATATAGTGGCGCCCCTCGCGCGGGAAGGTCTCGACCAGCAGCTGGCCGGGCGCGGGCAGGACGGAGCGGCGGCCCTGGATCTCCAGCCACTCGCGCACGTCGTCAGGGAAGCGCGGCCACTCCGCCGGTTCGGAGAGAAAGTGGCGGACGCGGTCGGCGAGGCTGGTGGAGAGCGGCATGCGGCTGCCGCCGTAGGTGGGGATGCGCGCCGGGCGGCTGGTCGCGCGGACGACCAGGTCCTCGGTGTCGATCTTCTCGACCTCCAGGCTCAATCCGGCGAAGAAGAAGGTGTCGCCGGGGGAGAGCGTGGCGGCGAACCCCTCCTCCACCTTGCCGAGCGAGCGGCCGTTCTTGAAGCGAACGACGAGCATCGTCGCCTCGACGATGATGCCGGCGTTGAGGCGATGCTGCGCGACGAACTTCGGATGCGCGACGCGCCAGGTGCCATCGGCGTCCTGCACCAGCCGCTTGAACCGATCGTAGGCGCGGAGCGAATAGCCGCCGTCGCGGATGAAGCCGAGCACCTGCGCGAACAACTCGTCGGTCAGCGCCGAATAGGGGAGCGCGGAGCGGACCTCGTCGAGCAGTTCCGCCTCGACGAAGGGCGCGGCACAGGCGCAGGCCATGACGTGTTGCGCCAGCACGTCGAGCGCGCCGGGGCGGAACAGGTCGGGATCGAGCTCGCCCGCCTCGACCGCGTCTAGGGCAGCGCGCGCTTCCAGATATTCGAAGCGGTTGCCGGGAACGAGGATCGCTTCCGACGCCTCGTCGAGCCGGTGGTTGGCGCGACCGATCCGCTGGAGCAGGCGCGAGGAGCCTTTGGGTGCGCCCATCTGGATGACGCAATCGACGTCGCCCCAGTCGACGCCCAGGTCGAGGCTGGCGGTGGCGACGAGGGCGCGGAGCTTGCCGGCCGCCATCGCGCCCTCGACCTTGCGGCGCGCCTCCAAGGACAGGCTGCCGTGGTGGACGCCGATGGGGAGGCCCTGGTCGTTCGCCTTCCACAGATCCTGGAAGATCAGTTCGCACAGCGAGCGCGTGTTGCAGAAGATGATGGAGGTGCGGTGTGCCTCGATCTGGCGCATCACCTGCTCGGCGGCGTAGCGACCCGAATGGCCGGCCCAGGGAATACGATCCTGCGGCAGGAGGATCTCGATGTTCGGGTCGGCGCCCGCTTCGCCCTCGACCAGGCTGACCGCGTCGATGTCGCCGTCGGGGGCGAGCCAGGCGCGGTAGCCGTCGGGGTCCGCCACCGTCGCCGACAGCGCGACGCGGCGAAGGTCGGGCGCGAGCCGCTGCAACCGCGCCATCGACAGCGCGAGCAGGTCGCCGCGCTTGCCGGTGGCGAAGGCGTGGACCTCGTCGATCACGATCGTCCGCAGGCCGGCGAACAGCGTCGCCGCGTCGGGATAGCTGAGCAGCAGCGACAGCGATTCGGGCGTGGTCAGCAGGATATGCGGCGGCTTGACCCGCTGGCGGGCCTTGCGATCCGACGGCGTGTCGCCGGTTCGCGTCTCGACCCGGATGTCGAGGCCCATCTCATCCAGCGGGGTGACGAGGTTGCGCTGGATGTCCACCGCCAGCGCCTTCAGCGGCGAGACGTAGAGGGTGTGGAGGCCGTCGCGCGGATGCTCAATCAGTTCGGCCAGCGTCGGCAGGAAGCCGGCGAGCGTCTTGCCCGCGCCGGTGGTGGCGACCAGCAGCGCGTGGCGCCCCGCCCTCGCCTCCGCCAGCATCGCCAGCTGGTGGCGGCGGGGGCGCCAGCCGCGCTGCCCGAACCACCGGTCGAGCGGCGCGGGCAGGTCGGTCAGCGGTCGCGCAACTGATCGTCGCGGTTCTGATCCCGGTACAGGTCGCGCGTCGCCTCTTCCGTCCGCCGCTCCTCCTGGGCCGAGCGCTTCTTGTTCTGCGCGCGGGCCCAGGCGATCGCGCCGAACAGCACGAACGCGCCGATGAACACCACGATCACCCAGCCGCTGCCCGTCAGCCAGTTGCCCGCCACCTGTTCCTGCATCTCGTTCATGGTCGGTCATCCCGTTTCAATGTCGTGCCGATCAACGACGGCGGCAACGGGTACGTTCCGGTGCGCCCCTCGATCCCGGCACCAAGAGCGGCGCTCACGCGTATGACACGCCATGGCGAAGCGCGAACGGCTCGGCGACTGGCTCCAGCCGCACCCCCACGGCATCTACGTCGCGCCCGCCGACGCGTGGATCGACCCGTCGGAGCCCTCGCCCCGCGCGCTGGTGACGCACGGCCATGCCGATCACGCGCGCGGCGGCCATGACCGCGTATGGGCGACGCCCGAGACGCTGGCGATCATGGACGCGCGCTACGGCCCGCAGACGGGCGAACCGGTGGCGTATGGCGAGACGATCCGGCTGGGGGAGGTGGAGGTCGGCTTCGTGCCCGCCGGCCACGTGCTCGGCTCCGCGCAGATCGTGCTCGACTATCGGGGCGAGCGGGTGGTGGTGTCGGGCGACTACAAGCGGCGCCCCGACCCGACCTGCGCGGGGTTCGAACCGGTCAAGTGCGACGTGTTCGTCACCGAGGCGACCTTCGCGCTGCCCGTCTTTCGCCATCCCGACACGGGTGACGAGATCGACAAGCTGATCGCGCGGCTCCACGCCAATCCCGATCGCTGCGTCGTCGTCGGCGCCTATGCGCTGGGCAAGGCGCAGCGGGTGATCTGCGAGCTGCGCGACCGCGGGCACCACGCGCCGATCTACATCCACGGCGCGCTGCAACGCTTGTGCGACCTGTACGAGGAGCTGGGCGTGCGGCTCGGCGAGCTGATCCCGGCGACCGGCGTGGCCAAGAAGGAGATCGCCGGTCACGTCGTGATGTGCCCGCCCTCCGCGCTCAACGACCGCTGGTCGCGGCGGCTGCCCGATCCGATCACGGCGATGGCGAGCGGCTGGATGCGGGTGCGCCAGCGCGCGCGGCAGAAGAATGTCGAGCTGCCGCTGATCCTGTCCGACCATGCCGACTGGGACGAGCTGACGACCACGCTGATCGAGATCGCGCCGCGCGAAGTGTGGGTGACGCACGGGCGCGAGGAGGCGCTGGTCCACTGGTGCGAGCAGCGCCAGATCAAGGCGCGCGCGCTGGCGCTGGTCGGCTTCGAAGACGAGGATGATTGAGGAGAGCGGCTGATGCCCGATTGGGATGCGATGTTCTCGCCGTCGGTCGAACTGACGGAGGTCGTGCTGCGCGCCTCCATCATGTACCTGTTCCTGTTCTTCGCGCTGCGTTTCCTGCTCAAGCGCGAGGGCGGTCAGGTGAACATCGCCGACCTGCTGGTGGTGGTGGCGATCGTCGACGGCGCGCAGCCTGCCTTCAACGGCGAGGCGGATTCGATCACGGAGAGCGCGCTGTTCGTGGTGACGGTGATCTTCTGGTCGTGGCTGCTCAACTGGCTGAGCTGGCGGTTCGCCGCGCTGAAATGGCTGACTGCGGCCAAGCCGGTGGTGCTGATCGAGAACGGCAGGTTTTGCCGCGCCAACATGCGCCGCGCGCTGATGACCACCGAAGAATTGATGCAGCAGCTGCGCGAGGAAGGCGTCGAGGACGTCGGCCAGGTCCGCCACGCGATGATGGAGGGCGACGGCGAGGTCAGCGTGGTCAAGTACGAGGACGCCTGATCCGGAACATGCGGCGGGCTCCGGCGCTTGGACCCGCGAACCACAGGAGCATGCCCATGGCCGCCGACCGGCTGTTGATCGATCCCACCACCCTGCTCGACAATGTCGACGAGCGTCGCGTCGAGTTCGCCGGCGATCTCGGCGACATGCAGCAGGCGTTCGCCGTGCCGTACGACACGCTGCGCGCGCTGTCGGGCATCGACCCGGTGACGGAGCCGGTGGCGCTGGTCCGGCGCTACGCCGACGAGCTAGCGGTGGCGGGCGCCAAGGCGCTGGCCCGCGACGAGGATCAGGTGATGGTGGTAATCGGCGAGGCCGACCTTTGAGCATCGACTGGCACATGTCGGCGGCCCTGGAGAACGTGCCGCGCGGGGAAAGCGAACTGCCGGAGGTAACCAGCCTGGCCGGCGCGGTACGCGCGTGGACGATGCTCGACGGCGAAATGCAGGGCGAGGCGGTGCTGACGCCCGAGCGGCCGGTCGAGATGGACGACGGCGAGCCGGTGGCGGCGTTCAGCGGTGAGGCGATCCGCGCGCTGGCAGAGCGGCTGCCCAAGTAAGTCCGTCGTCCGTGCCCTGTTCCCACGGGCGCAGGAGAGGGAGCATCACGGCAGCAGGAACGCGCCCTCGATCACCGTGACGCAGGCGCCGCCCAGGACCACCCGGTCGCCGTCGAGCCGGCAGGTCAGCCGCCCACCGCGCGCGCTCGCCTGATAGGCGGTGAACCGGTCGCGGCCGAGCACGCCGGCGAAATAGGGCACCATCACGGCGTGGGCGGAGCCGGTGACCGGGTCCTCGTCGATCCCGAAGGCGGGCACGAACACGCGGCTGACGATGTCGCTGTCGGCTCCGCGCGCGGCGACGATCACCACCCAGGGTCCCTCCGCGGCGAGCGCCGCCATGTCGGGCGCGGCGGCGCGCACCGTGGCCTCGTCGTCGACCACCACCAGCGCGTAGCCGCTGTCGTGGAACAGCGTCTCCACCACGCCGCCGACGCCCAGCGCCGCGACCGTGGAAGGCAGGTCGCGGGGCACGGGCGCCCAGGCGGGCAGCGCCATCAGGTAACCCGCGTCGGCGCGCGCCACCTCCAGCAGCCCGGCGCGGCGGGTGCGGAAATGGACCCGCTCCAGCGCGGTATCCGAGGCGAGGACGACGTGCCCGCTCGCCAGCGTCGCATGGCCGCACAGCGCCACCTCGCCGCCGGGGGTGAACCAGCGCAGCTCGAAATCGGCCTCACCTGTCTCGTCCGGCAGGAAGAAGGCGGTTTCCGACAGGTTGTTCTCCCGCGCGATCGCCAGCAGCGTCTCGTCAGGCAGCCAGGCCGACAGAGGCATCACCGCGGCCGGATTGCCGGCGAACGGCGCGTCGGCGAAAGCGTCGACCTGGGTGAAGGGGATGCGCATCATCGGTCCTTTCGTCGCCCTGACCTTGAGCCGGGGTCCATCCTGCCGCGACTACAACCGTCCACCCGCTTGCGGAAACACGGATGGCGGATCAAGCCTGTCTTGAGCTTGTCGAAAGGTCCGGCATGACGGCGGAAGCGGGTGCAGCCGACCGCTACATCCGCTTGCCGAACCAGTGCGGCGTCACGTCCGCCTCGACCAGCGGATTGTCCGTGTCGACATGCCCTTCCGGGTCGAGGTGGATCAGTACCTCCACCTTGGGAAAGGCGCGTTTGAGGTTGTGCTCCACCGCCTCGACCAGGTCGTGCGCGCGGGCCACGGTGATCGCGGGGTCGACCTCCATGTGGAATTGCGCGAAGTCGTGCGTGCCGGCGCGGCGCGTGCGGAAATCATGGATGCCGCGCAGGCCCGGCTGGCGCGCGGCGACGTCCAGGAAAGCCGCGCGCTGGTCCTCCGGCCATTCCTTGTCCATCAGCTGGTCGATCGCGTTGGACGACGCCTGGAACGCCCCCCAGGCGAGCCACAGCGCGATGGCGATGCCGAACACCGCGTCGGCGCCGCGCACGCGCAGATACTGGTCGAGCACCAGCGCCAGGATCACCGATCCGTTGAGCAGCACGTCCGACTGGTAATGGACGTTGTCGGCCAGGATCGCGACCGACCCGGTCTGGCGGATCACCCGCCGCTGATACCAGAGCAGCACCGCGGTGGCGGCGATCGCGGCGATCGACACGCCGATGCCGAACTCCGCGTCCTGCGTCGGCGCGCGCTCTCCCAACGCCATGATCGCGCGCCAGCCGATACCGACGGCGCTGGCGGTGATGAGGCCGACCTGGAACAGCGCCGCCAGCGCCTCCGCCTTGCCGTGGCCGAAGCGGTGGTCGTGATCGGCCGGCGTCGCGGCCAGGCGCACGCCGTAGAGCGTCACCAGCGAGGCGAGCAGGTCCAGCCCCGTGTCGGCGAGCGAGCCCAGCATCGCGATCGAGCCGGTGTGCCAGGCCGCGAAGCCCTTCAGCCCGAGCAGGAAGGTCGCCATCGCCACGCTCGCCAGCGCGGCGCGCGTGGCGAGGGGCACGATCCGGCGGCGTTCGTCCTGCGTCATGGGAAAAGCAGCCCTTCCGTCCAGCCGTCTCCGGCCCGCGTGAACAGGCGCCGCTCGTGCAGGCGGTGCGCGCGATCCTGCCAGAACTCGATCCGCTCCGGCCGGACGACGTAGCCGCCCCAGAAAGGCGGGCGCGGCACGTCCGCTCCGTCGAATCGCGCGGTCACCTCGGCGACGCGCGCCTCGAACGTCTCGCGCGCGTCGAGGGGACGCGACTGGTCCGACGCCCAGGCCCCGATCCGCGAGTCGCGGCTGCGCGAGGCGAAGTAGGCGTCCGACATCGCGTCGGTCGCCAGGCTCACCGGCCCCTCGATCCGCACCTGCCGGCGCAGCGACTTCCAATGCAGCGCCAGCGCCGCGTGCGGGTTGGCGGCGAGGTCGGCCGCCTTGCGCCCCTCGCGGTTGGTGTAGAACACGAACCCGTTGGGCCCGTGGCCCTTCAACAGCACGATGCGCACCGATGGCCGCCCGTCGGCGTCGGCGGTGGCGAGCGCCATCGCATTGGGATCGTTGGGCTCCGACGCTTCCGCCTCGGTCATCCAGGCGGCGAACAGGGTGAAGGGATCGTCCATCGCCCGCCTCTATAGCGTATCGTGCGTACGAACGGAACGAGTCCGGCGGCGCGGCATTGAATCGCGGGCGAAACGGAAGGTTCAGGGCATGGCGGCGCGCGCGTACTGGCAGGGGCAGATCAGGCTGGCGCTGGTCTCGATCCCGGTCGAGATCTACTCCGCCACCAAGAGCGGCGCGGCCGTGCAGTTCCGCCAGATCCACGAGCCGACCGGCAAGCCGATCTCCTACGAGAAGGTGGTGACCGGCGTCGGCCCGATCGACGTCGACGACA
This sequence comes from Sphingomonas rubra, assembly GCF_900115745.1. GTDB lineage: Bacteria > Pseudomonadota > Alphaproteobacteria > Sphingomonadales > Sphingomonadaceae > Sphingomonas > Sphingomonas rubra. The sequence goes on from NZ_FOXP01000011.1 coordinate 26,887, forward strand.
TCGTCAAAGGATATGAAGTGTCCAAGGGCGAGTACGTGCTGCTCGACCAGGACGAGATCGACGCGGTGAAGCTGGAATCGAAGAAGACGCTGGAGCTGACCCAGTTCGTCGATGCGCACGAGATCGACGTGCTCTACTACGAGAAGCCGTACTTCGTCGTGCCCGCGGACGACCTGGCGGAGGAGGCGTTCATCGTGCTGCGCGAGGCGCTCAGGCGGACGAAGAAGGTCGGGCTCGGCCAACTTGCGCTGCGCGGGCGCGAGTACGTCGTCAGCCTGAAACCGTGCGGGCGCGGCATGGTGCTGGAAACGCTGCGCTACGCCGACGAGGTCAACAAGGCGCAGGGCTATTTCCGCGAGATCCCCGATGCCAAGCCCGACGCGGAGCTGCTCGACCTCGCCGAGGCGCTGATCGACCGCAAGTCCGCCGCCTTCGATCCGCAGGAGTTCCACGACCGCTACGTCGATGCGCTGAAGGCGCTGGTCGAGCGCAAGCGCAAGGCCAAGGGCGGCAAGGTGATCGAGGAAACCGACGCGCCCGACAAGCGGGGGTCCAACGTGGTCGATCTGATGGCGGCGCTGCGCAAGTCGATGGGCGACAAGCCCGCCGCCAAGCCAGCGGCGAGGGCGCCTGCGAAGAAGGCGCCCGCCAAGAAACCGGCGGCGAAGAAACGTGCGTGATGCCCCCCATCGTCATGCCGGGCTCGTCCCGGCATCCAGGGTCGCGGACGATGGCGCTGCTTGGCTCTGGATGCCGGGACAGGCCCGGCATGACGGACGAGCCCGGTGACTGACCCCCTCGCCCGCTACAACGCCAAGCGCGATTTCGCGAAGACCGCGGAGCCCGCCGGCACGCTCGCGCCCGGCCATGTCCCTTCGACAGGCTCAGGACAGGCGTCCTTCATCGTCCAGAAGCACGACGCCACCCGCCTCCACTGGGATTTCCGGCTGGAGATCGACGGCGTGCTGAAGAGCTGGGCGGTCACCCGCGGGCCCAGCCTCGACCCTGCCGAGAAGCGCCTCGCCGTCCGGACGGAGGACCATCCCCTCTCCTACGCCAGCTTCGAGGGCACGATCCCGAAGGGCGAATATGGCGGCGGCACGGTGATGCTGTGGGACCGCGGCACCTGGTCGCCGATCGTGGGCAAATCGGCCAAGGATCTCGACAAAGGTCATCTCCACTTCGTCCTCGACGGCGAGCGGATGAAGGGCGAGTGGCTGCTGATCCGCCTGAAAGGCCGCCCCAAGGAGAAGCGCGAGAACTGGCTGCTCCGCAAGATCGACGATGCGGACGCCGGCGGCACCGACTCGCTGGTCGACGAGGCGCTGACCAGCGTCGCCACCGGGCGCACGATGGTGGAGATCGAGGAGGGGAAGCCTGCACTGTCCTCCCCGTCCAAGGGCAGGGGGACCAAGGCGCAGGCGCGGCGCGGTCCCGCTCGCCGCAATCCGAAAGGATTGCCGGCGTTCCGGGAGCCGCAGCTCTGCACGCTGGTCGATGCGGTGCCGGCCGGCGCGGCGTGGCTGCACGAGATCAAGTATGACGGCTACCGCGCCCTCGTCGCGGTCGCGAACGGCAAGGCCAAGGTCTTCACCCGCAAGGGCAACGACTGGACGGACAGATTCCTCGCCGTCGCCACCGCCGCGGCCGCATTGCCGGGCTCGGCGCTCATCGACGGCGAGATCGTGTCGTTCAAGGACGGCAAACCCGATTTCTCGACGCTGAAGGACGCGATCGGCGCGGGCGGCGCGATGACGATGTTCGCCTTCGACCTGATCGAACAGGACGGCGAGGACCTGTCGGCGCTGCCGCTCGTCACCCGCAAGGAACGGCTGCGCGCGCTGCTCGGGGAGGATGGGGAAGCGCTGCGCTTCTCCGAGCACGTCGTCGGCTCGGGCGAGCCGCTATTCCATCAGATGTGCGCGGAAGGGCTGGAAGGCGTCGTTTCCAAGCTCGCCGACGCGCCCTACCGCTCGGGGCGGAGCAAGGCGTGGACCAAGACCAAATGCGTCCAGCGCCAAGAGTTCGCGATCGTCGGCTGGCAGCCGTCGGAGAAGCGCCGCGGCTTCGCCTCCCTGCTGCTCGCCACCTGCGACGGGGGGGCGTGGACGTACCGCGGCAAGGTCGGCACCGGCTTCGACGCCGCGACGATCGAAGACGTCGCCGCCCGGCTCGCGCCGCTCGCGCGGGACAAGGCGACGGTGAAGGCGCCGCGCGCGCTGGTCCGCGGCGCGCGCTGGGTGGAGCCCGAACTCGTCGCCGAGGTCGCCTATGGCGAGGTCACGCCCGACGGCATCCTGCGCCACGCGAGCTTCGTGGCCCTGCGCGCGGACAAGCCCGCCCGCGAGGTCGCGACGGAGCGCGCCGTGCCACCGCCGCCCGCGCCCGACCTGCCCACGGTATCCAGCGCCGACCGGCTGATCTTTCCCGACTCGACGGTCACCAAGGGCGACCTCGCCGCCTATTACGCGGCCGTCGCCGGCATCATGCTGCCCTGGACCGGCGGCCGCCCGGTCAGCCTGGTCCGCTGCCCGCAAGGACGCGCCCGCGCCTGTTTCTTCCAGAAGCACGACGCCGGCAGCTTCGGCCCGCACGTCCACCAGGTGCCGATCCCGGAGAAGGACGGGTCGACCGAGAATTACCTGTGGGTCGACGACGCCGCCGGGCTGGTCGCGTGCGTGCAGATGGGATCGATCGAGTTCCACGGCTGGGGGGCGCGCAACGACGCCCTGGAGACGCCCGATCGCATGGTGTTCGATCTCGACCCCGACGAGGGCCTGGGCTTCGCGGAGACGAAGAAGGCGGCCGAGCATCTGAAGGAGCAGCTGGCCGAACTCGGCCTGGTCAGCTTCCCGCTGCTGTCGGGCGGCAAGGGCGTCCACGTCGTCGTGCCGCTGACCCCGCGCGCCGAGTGGCCGGCGGTGAAGGACTTCGCCAGCCGCTTCGCGCAGGCGCTCAGCGCGGCGGAGCCCGACCGCTTCGTCGCGCAGGCGGCCAAGGCCAAGCGCCAGGGGCGGATCTTCATCGACTGGCTGCGCAACCAGCGCGGCAGCACCGCGATCATGCCCTATTCCGCCCGCGCGCGCGCCGGCGCTCCGGTGGCCGCGCCCGTCTCCTGGACCGAACTCCGCACCCTCGACACCGCCACCCGCTGGTCGGTCACGGACGCCGACGACCTCCTCGCCCGTGCCGGCAGCCGCGCGCTGGCTGGCTGGGGCATCGCCGATCAGGTGCTGCCCGACCTGTGATGCTATTTCCCGTGCTCCTGCGAACGCGAGGCTTCTGCGCAACTCACCCGTCATGCCGGACTTGTTCCGGCATCCACCGGGCCGCAAATCCGTAATCCGTTGATTTCATGGCACGGTGGCCCCCGGAACAAGTCCGGGGTGACGGAGGAGATGCCTTGGCGGGGATTCTCCGAAAGTCTCGAGACCACAGAAGTTCAGGATCAGGGCCTTGCGGTTGCGGCTCTAGGACTCCCGCGTGCGCAAGAGCACGGGATGCGGTAGGGCGTCGAAGCCTCTTCTCCCCCCGCGCGAACAAACCGGTTGCGCCAGCCCCCGCACCTGTGTGACCACCCCGCCGCCCGGCAGCGGAGGAGGCGAACCATCATGGCGACCGTGCCCGCCGCTCCCCTGCCCACCCGCGCGCCCGACGCCGCCGCCACCGCGCGGGCGTGGATCGACGACTATCTCGCCCGCGCGCCCGCGCACGACGTGCTGCGCGGCGCGGCGCTCGCGCCCTGGCGGGCGACCCTGGAGGAGCTCGCCGCCGTCGCCGCGCACGATCTCGGCCACGCGCGCGATCGGGTGCAGCGCCACGCCGCCGATATCGGCACCGGCTTCCGCCTGCTCGGCGAGACGGAGGAGCGGCCCTGGCCCGTCTCCCCCGTGCCGCTGCTGATCGACGCGGCCGAGTGGGCGGGCGTCGCCGCCGGCATCATCCAGCGCGCCGAGCTGCTGGAGCGGATCGTCGCCGACCTGTACGGCGCGCAGACACTGGTGGCGAACGGCACGGTTCCGGCGGCGCTCGTCACCGGCAGCCCGCTGTTCCTGCGCCCGCTGGTCGGGCTGGCGCCGCCCGGCGGCCGCCACCTCCACTTCGTCGCGATGGACCTGGCGCGCGGGCCGACGGGGGAGTGGCGCGTCCTGGCCGATCACCTGCGCGCGCCCGCCGGCGCCGGCTACGCGCTGGAGAACCGGCTGGCCGTCGGCCGCACGCTGGGCGGACTGCAGGATATGCTGCACGTCCAGCGCCACGCGCCGTTCTTTGCCGCCTTTCGCGCCGGCCTCGCCGCGCTGTGCCGGCGCAGCGATCCGCGCATCGGTCTGCTGACGCCCGGCCGCTACAATCCCAGCTACCCCGAACAGGCGCACCTCGCCCGCTATCTGGGCCTGCTGCTGGTCGAGGGGGCCGACCTGGCGGCGCTCGACGACAAGCTCTACGTGCGCACCATCGCCGGGCTGAAGCGGATCGACGCGCTGTGGCGGCGCCTCGATCCGCGGCTGCTCGACCCGCTCGCCTTCGACACCCACTCGCGGATCGGCGTGCCCGGCCTGATCGACGCCTATGCCGCCGGTAACGTCCTGCTCGCCAACGCGCCGGGCGCCGGCGTGCTGGAGGCGGCCGCCGTCGCCGCCTTCATGCCGGCGCTGGCGCAGGCGGTGCTCGGCGAGCCGCTGAAGCTGCCGACGATCGCCACCTGGTGGTGCGGCGGCTCGGCCGAGCGGGCGCACGTCGCGGCGAACCTCGACCGGCTGACGGTCGCCCCCGCCTTCCAGCACCTGCCGCTCGGCCTGGCGGACGATGCCAGCCGCGCCGACCTGCTCGCCGATTTGGCGCGCCGCCCGCAGGATTATGTCGGCCAGGAGGAGGTGCGCCTGTCTACGGTGCCGACGGTGATCGGCGACCGGCTGGAACCGCGCCCGTTCGTGCTGCGCGCCTTTGCCGCGCGGGGCGAGGACGGCGCCTGGGTGGTGATGCCCGGCGGCTTCGGCCGCATCGGCGAGCATCCGCACGCCACCGTCGCCGCGATCGGCGAGGGGCTGTGGTCGGCCGACGTCTGCGTCCACGGTCCCGACCCGGTGCCGCGCGTGTCGCTGCTGGCGGCGCCCGACGCGCTCCACGTCCGCCGCAATCCCGGCACCTTGCCCAGCCGCGTCGCCGACAACGGCTTCTGGCTCGGCCGCTACCTGGAACGGGGCGAGGCGCTGCTGACGGCGATCCGGGTGCTGCTCGGCCACTCGATCGACGCCGATGGCGGCGCGGTGCTGCCGCCCGCCACCGTCGGCAAGCTGGTCGGCCTGATCGCCGGCACCGGCGCCGCGCCCGCGCCGGCGGACCTGTCGCGCGCCGCGCTCACCACCTTCGCCAAGACCGCGATGGAGGGCGACGGCGGCGGCACGGTGGCCGCGATCAACCGCGCCGCGCGGGGCATCGGCGAGGCGTCACGCGACCGGCTGTCGGCGGACATGCTGCGCCTGCTCGACGCGCCGCCGCCGGGCCAGCCGGGACTGCTGGAGCGCGCCGGATCGCTCCAGCGCCGCTACGCCGCGATCGCCGGCCTGTCGGCGGAGCACATGGTGCGCAACGACGCCTGGCGCTTCCACGATCTCGGCCGCCGGCTGGAGCGCGCGGTGGCGACGGCGCGGGCGATCCGGCTGTTCGGGATGGCCGGGGCGGGCGACGACGACCTGTCGACGCTGCTCGACCTGGCCGACAGCCAGATCAGCTATCGCCAGCGCTATCCCACCGGATTGGCGCGGGTCGGCGCAATCGACCTGGTCGCGCTCGACCCGGCCAACCCCCGCAGCCTCGCCTTCCAGGCCGAGCGCCTGGCCGAGCACCTCGCCCGCCTGCCCGTGCTCGGCGACGACGAGGTGGCCGAGCCGCAACAGGCGCAGGCGGTCGCCCTCGCCGCGACGATCGCCACCGCCTCGCCGGCCGGGCTCGACGCCGACTCGCTGGGCGATATCGAGCGCCGCCTGGCTGCCCTGTCGGACGCGATCGCCCATCGCTATTTCCTGCAAGGCGCGGAGCCGCTGCGCGCGCCGGAACTGACGCTGGCGTAACGGGCGACATGATCTACGACATCCGCCACGTCACCCGGTTCGATTACGGCCGCCCCGTCCGCTTCGCGCGCTGCAACCTGCGGCTGCGGCCGATCGCCTGGGCCGGGCAGCGGCTGGAGGATTATGCGCTGACGGTGGAGCCTGCCGCCCGGCTGTCCCCCGCCCTTGCCGAGGCCGGGCTCGCCCATGTCACCCGGCTGGTCGTCGACCGGCCGGTGCGCGCGCTGTCGATCGAGAGCCGCGCCCGCGTCCGCGTCGACCGGCTCGTCCCCGTGCCCGACCCCGGTGATCCGACGCTGGCGGAGATCGCCGGCTGGGCGCGGACGCACGGCGACCTGTCCGCGGCCGGGCCGGCGGGCTACATCTACCCCACCGCGCTGATCCCGCTCGACCGCGACATCGCCGCCTGGTGCGCGCCCGACCTGGACCCGGAGCGCGGCTGCCTGGAGGCGGGAATCGCACTCGCCCGCCGCATCCAGCGCGACTTCGCCTTCGACGCCACCGCGACGCTGGTCGACACGCCGCCCGGCCATGCCTTTCGCCAGCGCCGCGGCGTGTGCCAGGATTTCGCGCAGATCATGATCTCCGGCCTGCGCGCCGCCGGGCTGCCCGCTGCCTACGCCTCCGGCTATATCCGCACCATCCCGCCGCCGGGTCAGGAGCGGCTGGTCGGCGCCGACGCGACGCACGCCTGGGTGCTGCTGTGGTGCGGGCCGGCGCGCGGCTGGATCGGGCTCGATCCCACCAACGGCATCTGGATGGCAGGCGACCACGTCGTGGTGGCGGTCGGCCGCGACTATGCCGAGATCGCGCCGGTCGATGGCGTCGTGCTCGGCGCCGGTGCGCAGGGGATGGCGGTCAGCGTCGACGTGGCGCCGGTCGAAGGCTAGCGGCGCGCTACCAGCGTCACTGGCCGGAACGGCGCCAGGCCGCAGCTCGCGCCGCGCTGCACCGGCGCGGTGGAGAAGACGGTGACGACGTCCTGCGCGCACAGCCGCGACAGCGAGGTGGTGTAGGAGAAGCGCCGCTCGGAGCCCAGGCCGGGGCAGCCGTTCGGCAGCGTCACGCGGTACACTTTCCGGTTGCGCATCACGAAGTCGATCACGTCGTCGCTCCGCACCCGGCTCTCGCGGATGCCGGCGATCGGGATGCACGTCACCTCCTCCCCCGCCGGTGTCGCAGCGGGCACGCGGTCGGCGGCGGGCGCCGCGGCGGCGGTGATGGCGAGCGACAGGAGGACAAAGCGCATCGAACGGCTCCTCACGCCGCGGCGGCGGTCGGCGGCGGCGTCTTGGGCTTGAACGCGCACAGGTCGGCGACGATGCACCGCCAGCATTCCGGTTTGCGCGCCTTGCACACGTAGCGACCATGCAGGATCAGCCAGTGGTGGGCGTGGGAGAGGAAGGGGGCAGGCGTCGCCTTCTCCAGCTTCAGCTCGACCGCCAGCGGCGTCTTGCCGCGGGCGAGGCCGGTACGGTTGCCGACGCGGAAGATGTGCGTGTCGACCGCGATCGTCGGCGCACCGAACGCGACGTTCATCACCACATTGGCGGTCTTGCGGCCGACGCCGGGCAGCGCCTCCAGCGCGGCGCGATCGGCGGGCACCGCGCCGCCATGGTCGCGGATCAGCTGTTCGGACAGCGCGATGACGTTCTTGGCCTTGGTATTGTACAGCCCGATCGTGCGGATGTGGCGGCGCAGTTCCTGCTCGCCCAGCGCGACCATCGCTTGCGGATTGTCGACCTCCTCGAACAGCGCCTTGGTCGCCTTGTTCACCGACACGTCGGTCGCCTGCGCCGACAATGCGACGGCGACGAGCAAGGTGTAGGGGTTGCGATAGTCGAGTTCGGTCTCGGGCGCGGGATCGGCCTCGGCCAGGCGGCGGTAGAATTCGAACGCGTCGGCCTTCTTCACAGGCCCAGCACGTCGCGCATCGTGTAGCGACCGGCCGGCTGGCCCGCGAGCCACAGCGCTGCCTTCACCGCCCCGCGCGCGAAGAGGCCGCGATCCTCGGCGACGTGCGCGAGCTCGATCCGCTCGCCTTCACCCGCCAGGATCACGCGGTGGTCGCCGACGACCGATCCGCCGCGCAAGGACGCGAAGCCGATCGCGCCGTCCGCACGGACGCCAGCATGGGCATCGACGCGGATGTCGTCGAGGGGGCGTCCGCGGCCCGCCGCCGCCGCTTCCCCGAGCAGCAACGCGGTGCCCGAGGGAGCGTCGGCCTTGTGGCGGTGGTGCATCTCGACGATCTCGACGTCCCACCCCTCGCCCAGCCGCGCGGCCGCCTCCCGCACCAGGGTCGCGAGCAATGTGACGCCGAGCGAGGTGTTGCCGGTCTGGAGCACCGCCACGTCGCCCGCCGCCGCATCAATCGCGCGGTGCTGTTCGGGCGAGAGGCCGGTGGTGCCGATCAGCAGCGGCGTGCGGGCGGCGCGCGCGGCGGCGAGATGCGCCTCGACCGCGCCGGCCGCGGAGAAGTCGATCAGCACGTCCGCCGCCCGCGCCAACGCGACCGCGTCGCCGCCGCGATCGACCGTTCCCGCGACGGGAACACCCGCCGCCGCTGCCGCCGCCGCGATCGACCGCCCCATCCGCCCGTCGCCGCCCAGGATACCGATGCTCGTCATGGTCGCCGCTGTGGCACGGACCGGCGGTGAAAGGCCAGCGTTGCGGCGGAGGGACGACCGTGGAAGTTCAGGCCGACGTCAGCGATAAAATCGCGCGCGAGCGCGTTGCTTGACTCGATTGATCCCTACACGGAAACACGCGGGCGCGGTTGTTTCCGAACAGGAGATGATGAGAAACAGCGACGGCGAAGCCCGTCCGCCACCTATAGCGGAGCGGGCGCTTGTAGGACAGCGACCGTTGGCGCGGGCGAGCGGACGAGCGTACAGCCGGTCCATGAACGACCTTCGCAACATCGTCGTGCTGACCGGCGCGGGCATCTCGGCGGAGAGCGGCATCGCCACCTTTCGCGGCCCCGGTGGCTTGTGGGAAGGACACCGGGTGGAGGACGTGTGCACGCCCGAGGCGCTGGCGGCCGATCCGGTGCTGGTCCACCGCTTCTACGACGCGCGGCGGGCGGCGCTGGCAGGGGTGGTGCCAAACGCCGGGCACCGGGCGCTGGCCGAGCTCGACGCGCGGTGGCCGGGCGACTTGCTGCTCGTGACGCAGAACGTCGACGATCTGCACGAGCGGGCGGGGTCGACGCGGCTGCTCCACATGCACGGGGAGTTGCGCTCGGCCTTGTGCGGGCTGTGCGGCATCCGGACCGAGTGGGTGGACGCGCTGCCGCCTGCCGCGCCCTGCCCGCACTGCGGCGAGGAAGCGCTTCGCCCCGACATCGTGTTCTTCGGCGAGATGCCGTACGGGATGGAGCGGATCGAGGCGGCGATCGCCGGGTGCGACCTGTTCGTGTCGATCGGCACCTCGGGCGCGGTCTATCCTGCGGCCGGGTTCGTGCAGATGGCGCGGGCGTGCGGCGCGCGGACGTTGGAGCTGAATCTCGATCGGTCGGCGGGGAATGCGTTGTTCGACGAGAGCCGGCTTGGGCCGGCGGGTGAGTTGGTGCCGGCTTGGGTGGCGGGCATGTTGGCTTGTTAGCGGTTGATAGTGGGTGGAGAGCGGACGCTCGGCATTCAGCGGAAAGGCTGGAAAGCTAGCGAAGTCGCGCCTAGCATGTCGTATGGACTTTTCGGGCTTGCTTCTGATCCCGTTGGCAGCGCTTGTTAGCGCAGTCTGGATTGTTGGCGTCGCGGCGTTGTCGTCACGCACGGCAACCCTCCGGCCGCCATTCCTGCTTTCTTACGGCCTTGGCGTGTTGTTCATGCAGCCTTGGTTTATCGCCTCGTGGCAGGAAGCGGGCATGTTCGCTGTTATGTTGGTGATGTTGGCCATTTGGATTGCGGCGGGGTGCATCATCGGAGCCATGCCCGCAATCGCCGCCGTCGCTTTGACACATAGGCTTGTACGACCCAAGCGGTAGTCGGATGTTTGATATTGGGCGATAGCCGACCCTCACTCCACCCAGTCGAGCCCGATATCGCGATAGAGTTGCCGGTCCTCGTCCCAGCCGGGCTTGACCTTGACGTGGAGGTAGAGATGCACCGGCCGGTCGAGCAACACCGCCAGTTCTGCCCGCGCGCGCGCGCCGATCTCGCGGATGCGGGTGCCGCCCTTGCCGAGCACGATGGCGCGCTGCGTGGGGCGTTCGACCAGCACCTGCTGGTGGATCTCGACCGAGCCGTCGGCGCGCTCGGCGAATTTCTCGGTCTCGATCGCGCTGGCGTAGGGGAGTTCGGCGTGGAGCTGGAGATAGAGCTGCTCGCGCGTCACCTCGGCCGCCATCGCGCGCTCGGTGGCGTCGGAGACCTGGTCCTCCGGATAGTGCCACGGGCCGGGCGGCATCGCCTTGGCCAGCGCGCGTTTCAGTTCGGGCAGGCCGTCGCCGGTCTGCGCGGAGACGAACCAGGTTTCCGCGAAGGGGATCATCGCGTTCAGCCGCTCGGCGTGGAGGAGGAGCTTGGCCTTGTCGGCGAGGTCGACCTTGTTGAGGATCAGGTGGCGCGGCTCGGGCCGGTCTTTGAGCGACTCGACGATGTCGGTCACCTTGCTGCCAAGCCCACCCTTGGCGTCGACGACCAGCGCCAGCACGTCGGCGCCCTCCGCCCCGCCCCAGGCGGCGGCGACCATCGCGCGGTCGAAGCGGCGCTTGGGCTCGAAGATGCCGGGGGTGTCGACGAGGAGGAGTTGCGCGTCACCCTCGATCGCGACGCCGAGCAGCTTGGTGCGCGTGGTCTGCGCCTTGGGGCTGACGATGGCGACCTTCTGGCCGACGAGCGCGTTGACGAGGGTGGACTTGCCCGCGTTGGGCGCGCCGACGACGGCGACGAGGCCGCAATGCTGTTCGGGCGGCGCGGGGGTGTGGTCGGTCATCGCCGCGGGGTAGCCGGAAAGCGGGGGCGGGGCAAAGTGGGGGTGGCCCTGCCCTTCTTCTCCCCTCCCTGGAAGGGAGGGGTTGGGGGTGGGTAGTGCGTAATGCGGATGACGTTCGCCCAGGCGGCAGCGACCCAACCCCGCCCCTCCCTTCCAGGGCGGGGCGGATATCCGGGGTCTATCGTTCCGCGTACTATCAGGCCGTCGAGTTCGCGGCACCATGGATGCCGGGTCAAGCCCGGCATGACGGGAGGGTTTTCAGCCGCGCGTCACCTTGGCCAGCAACGCCTTGGCGGCGTCGGTTTCCGCCTCCTGCTTGCTGCCGCCGGTCGCTTCTGCCGACAGCTTACCGATCGTGACCCGCACGATGAAGCGCGGCGCGTGGCCCGGACCCGACCGTTCCACCAGCGTGTATTCCGGCGGGCGGCGGCCGACGGCGGCGGCCCATTCCTGGAGTTGCGATTTGGGATGCTGCGGCGCCTTGCCGCCGCGGCGCACGCGGTCGCCCCAGGCGGCGCGGACGAAACCGCGAACGGCGTCCAGCCCGGCCTCGCGGTACCAGGCGCCGATCAGCGCCTCCATCACGTCGCCCAGCACGTTGTCGCTGTCGCCCGCGCCGTCGGAGAGCGCCTGCTTGCCGAGCCGCACATGGTCGCGCGCGCCCAATTCGCGCGCCACCTCGGCGCACACCGCACCCGTCACCAGCGCGTTGAGGCGTTTGGACAATTGGCCCTCGGGCTCGTCGGGGAAGGTCTCGAACAGCCATTCCGCCATTACCAGGCCGAGTACGCGATCGCCGAGGAATTCCAGCCGCTGGTAATCCTCGGCCGAGCGGCTGCCATGGGTCAGCGCGCGCTCGAACGAGGCGGCGTCGGCGGGCGCGCGGCCGAAGGTGGCGGCGAGCCAGGCGTGAAGGTCGCTCAGAACCCCTCCCCGATCCGCTCCGGCCGTGCGGCCGAGAACCAGGTCCAGGGCTTGAGCCAGGAGGCCGACCCGTCGGTCGAGAAGAAGGTGACCAAGGCGCGCCCCTGAATGCGCTCCATCGGCACGTAGCCCATGCCGCCGGGCGGCGCGAAGCGGCTGTCGCCCGAATCGTCGCGGTTGTCGCCCATCAGGAACACGTCGCCGGCGGGCACGACATATTCGCCGGTGTCGTCCGCCTCGGGAATCTCGCGCTGGTCGAGCACATAATAGCTCCGCCCGCCCGGCAGCGTCTCGCGAAAGCGGGGATAGCGGCAGATCTGCTGCCCGTCCGGCGCCACGTCGACGAACGGGGCGCCGCAGCGCTCGGCATCGTAGTTGGGCGACAACGGCAGCGTGAAGTCGGCGACGCGCTCCTTGGGCACCGCCCGGCCGTTCAGGAACAACTGGCCGGTGCGCATCTGCACCCGGTCGCCCGGCAGGCCGATCACCCGCTTGATGACGTCGTGATCGTCGGGACCAGGCGAGCGGAACACGACCACGTCGCCGCGCGCCGGCGTGGAGGCGAAGATCCGGCCCGGAAACAGCGGCACGCCCCAGGGCAGCGACCACCGCGAATAGCCGTAGTTCCATTTCGACACGAACAGGTAATCGCCGATCAACAGCCGCGGCAGCATCGATTCCGAGGGAATCGAGAACGGCGCCAGCACGAAGCTGCGGAAGATCAGCACGATCAGCGCCAGCTTCAGGAGGAAGCGGATCGTCTCGCTCGTTTCCGAGCGCGGCGGGCTCGCGGGCGGCTTGGTGGAAGGGGCATCGGCCATGCCGCGGGCGTGGCGTCCGTCGGCGGGCGCGTCAAGCTTGCGGGCGGACACGCCGCGGGCCACAGGCGTTGTGCCGACGACATCCCGCCCACGGAGAAGCATCATGGCCGACTGGTCCGCGATCGAAGCCCTGCCCTCGCCCAAGCTGACCGATCTGTTCGACGCCGATCCGAACCGGCTCGCCGGCTTCAGCCTGGACGTCGCCGGCATCCATTTCGACTGGTCGAAGACGCACCTGACGAAGGAGGCGGTTGCCGCGTTCGAGGCGCTGGCCAAGGCGCAGAACTTGGCGGGCAAGCGCGACGCGATGTTCGGCGGCGAACACGTCAACGTCACCGAGGACCGCCCGGTCGAGCACACCGCCGAGCGGGGCGAGGGCAATCCGGAGAGCGTCGCCCGCGCGCGCCATTATCACGAGCGGATGCGCGCGCTGATCGACGCGATCGAGGCGGGCGCGCTGGGCGAGATCCGCCACGTCCTCCACGTCGGCATCGGCGGATCGGCGCTGGGGCCGCACCTGCTGGTCGATGCGCTGGGCCGGGACGAGGAGCGGTACGAGGTGGCGATCGTCTCCAACGTCGACGGCGTGGCGCTGGACGACGTGTTCGATCGGTTCGATCCCGAGTTCACGCTGTTGGTGGTCGCCTCCAAGACGTTCACGACGACGGAGACGATGCTCAACGCCAATTCGGTCATCTCGTGGATGACGGAGCACGGCGTCGAGGACCCGTACGGCCGTGTCGTCGCGCTGACGGCCTCGCCCGACAAGGCGGTGGAATGGGGCGTGGACGAGACGCGCGTGTTGCCGTTCTCGGAAGGGGTCGGCGGGCGCTACTCATTGTGGTCGTCGATCGGCTTCCCGGCGGCGCTCGGCCTCGGCTGGGCGGCGTTCGAGGAGTTGCTGGAGGGCGCGGCCGAGATGGACCGCCATTTCCGCCTCGCGGCACTGCACGAGAACGCACCCGCGCTCGCCGCCTTCGCCGACCTTTATTACACGCAGGTGCGCCATGCCGAGACGCGCGCACCCTTCGCCTATGACGAGCGGCTGCGACTGCTGCCGAGCTACCTCCAACAGCTGGAGATGGAGTCGAACGGCAAGGGCGTGACGGTGGACGGGCGGCCCGTCGGGCGGCCGACGGCGGCGATCACCTGGGGCGGGGTCGGCACGGACGCGCAGCACGCGGTGTTCCAGCTGCTCCACCAGGGCACGCATCTGGTGCCGGTCGAGTTCATCGCGGTGATCGAGCAATGGGACACGCTGTCGGAGGATCACCACCGCCAGCTGCTCCTCAACGCCTTCGCCCAAGGCGCGGCGCTGATGACCGGGCGCCACGCCGACGATCCGGCGCGCAGCTACACCGGCGACCGCCCGTCCTCGACACTGCTGCTCGACACGCTGGACGCGCGCACGCTGGGCGCGCTGATCGCCTTCTACGAGCACCGCGTGTTCGTGAACGGCGTGCTGCTGGGTATCAATAGCTTCGACCAGTTCGGGGTGGAACTGGGCAAGGAGATGGCCAAGGCGGCGGATGCCGGCGGGCAGACGTTCGATCCGTCCACGACCGACCTGATCCGGCGGGCCGGGCTGGATTGAGGGAGTGAGCGTCGCTATGTGTATGTTTCGACAGAGGCATACACATGCGGACGAACATCGAGATCGACGACGAGTTGATGGCGGAGGCGATGATCGCGCTCGGCGCCAAAACCAAGCGCGAGGCGGTTGAAAAATCTCTTCGCCGTTCGGTTCTGGCCAAGCGGCAGCTTCAAGCATTGGATGAATTACGCGGAACGGGTTGGGACGGCGATCTCGACGAGATGCGCACCGACAAGCGCGCGTCGGGGTGGTAGCCATCGTGGTGGACAGCAGCGTGTGGATAGACGTGCTGACTGACCGGACGACCATCCAGACGCTCGCGTTCACGCGCTTGCTCGAACACGAGCAGACGATCGTGATGGGTGATCTCGTGCTCGCGGAAATCCTGCAAGGCACTCGCGGCGACGCACATTTTCGGCAGACGGCGAGTCGATTGGCGCTATTCGAAACCCTGACGATCGCTGATCGACACGTCGCCATCGAGGCAGCCCGGCACTATCGCCATCTCCGCAACCGCAGCATCACGCCGCGCAAGACGATCGACACGCTGATCGCCACGCGCTGCATCGTCGACGGCCTGCCGCTCCTATACAGCGACCGTGATTTCGACCCGTTCGTCGAGCATCTCGGGATGAAGTCCGCGCTCGATCTTCATGGAATGAACTGACATGCCCTACGACTACGACCTGTTCACCATCGGTGCCGGCTCCGGCGGCACGCGTGCGTCGCGCGTCGCGGCGGCGCACGGCGCGCGGGTGGCGGTGGCGGAGGAATACCGCGTCGGCGGCACCTGCGTGATCCGCGGCTGCGTGCCCAAGAAGCTGCTCGTCTACGGCGCGCATTTCGCCGAGGATCTGCGCGACGCGCGGCATTTCGGCTGGGACGTGCCGGCGCCGTGCAGCTTCTCCTGGGCCCGCCTGCGCGACAATGTCATGCGCGAAGTCGACCGGATCAACGGTGCCTACACCCAGACCCTCCGGAACAACGGCGTCGAGATCATCGAGCAGCGCGCCGTCGTGACCGGCCCGCACACCGTGCGCCTCGCCGACGGGACCGAGAAGACCGCCGAGCGCATCCTGGTCGCGGTGGGCGCGCATTCGGCCATTCCGGAGTGCGAGGGGCACGAGCACGGCATCACCTCCAACGAAGTGTTCCACCTGCCCGAGTTGCCACGGCGCATCCTGATCGCGGGCGGCGGCTATATCGCCAACGAGTTCGCCGGCATCTTCCACCAGTTCGGCACGCACGTCATCCTCGCCAATCGCAGCCAGGAGCTGCTGCGCGGCTACGACGCGCAGATCCGCGACCGGCTGCTCCAGATCTCGACCATGAAGGGGATCGACTTCCGCTTCGACGCCGCCTTTCGCGGCATCGACAAGGGTGCGGACGGCTGCCTGACCGTTCACCTGACCGGGCAGGAACCGGTCGTGGTCGACCAGGTGCTGTTCGCCACCGGCCGCCGGCCGAACGTCGCCGGGCTGGGGCTGGAGAGCGCGGGCGTGGAGGTGGACGATCTGGGCGCGATCAAGGTGGACGCGCACAACGCCTCCACCTGCCCGTCGATCTACGCGATCGGCGACGTCACCAACCGCGTGCAGCTGACCCCCGTCGCGATCCGCGAGGGGCAGGCGTTCGCCGACAGCGTCTATGGCGGCAGGCCGACCACGGTCGACTACGACTGCATTCCCTCGGCCGTGTTCAGCCACCCGCCGCTCGCCGGCGTGGGGATGACGGAGGCGGAGGCGCGCGAGAAGCTCGGCTCGGTCAGGGTCTACTCGTCCGACTTCCGGCCGATGAAGAACGTGCTGGCGGGGCGCAACGAGCGCGCGCTGTACAAGATGGTGTGTGACGGCATGACCGACCGTGTCGTCGGCATCCACATGATCGGCCCCGACGCCCCCGAGATCCTCCAGGCCGCCGCGGTGGCGGTGAAAGCGGGCCTGACCAAGGCGGATTTCGACGCCACGGTGGCGCTGCATCCGTCGATGGCGGAGGAACTGGTACTGCTGCGGTAAGGCGCAGACGCGGCCACGCCCGCGCCGGTCGCGCGGATGCGCGAGCGCCCTACCCGGCCGGCGGGTCGGCGCCGCCGAACCCGTCCGACGACGCGGCTTCGCCGCGGCGGGACTCTTCTCGTAATGGACGGAAGGATGGTCCGCGCGAAGACGCGAAGAGAAGAAGGTTGGTTCGCGCGGAGACGCGGAGGCGCGGAGATGTTGCGCCCGCCGCTATCCGCACCCGTCATCGAGAACGCGGTGTCTGCTGAACCGGCAGACAGATAAGGGCTGCCGCGAACCCAACGTCGATGGCAGCGTGAAAGTCCGCCGCCCCCACAGCCTCTCCGCGCCTCTGCGTCTCCGCGCGAATAAACCTTATTCTCCTTGGCGTCTTCCCGCGAACGCCCCCACTACCGCCCCACGAACCGCCCCGGCCGCCGCTCCGCTACGGCGCGAACACCCTCGGCGAAATCGGCCGTTCCCATCAGCTTGGCCTGTTCCGCCAGTTCGTGGTCCGTCTGCGCCTCGACCAGTGCCGCCAGATCGCCGCGCATCGTCGCGCGCGTCGCCTGAACCGCCAGCGGCGCGCCGGCGGCGATCTCGTGCGCCAGCGCCAGCGCCGCCGCGTCGAGTTCGTCCAATGGCACCAGCTGGTCGACCAGCCCCCAGGCGGCCGCCTCCTCGCCCTTCACGCGCCGGCCGGTCAGGTTCATCAGCAGCGCCCGCTGCCGCCCCACCACCCGTTCCAGCACGGCCGAGATGCCGAAGCCCGGATGAAAGCCGATCTGCACGAAATTGGCCGCGAACCGCGCCTCCGGGCTCGCCACGCGGAAATCGGCGACCAGGCTCAGTCCCAGCCCCGCCCCCACCGCGCTGCCCTGCACCGCCGCGACCACGGGCTTGCGCGTCCCGAACAGCCGGGCCGCGGCGACGTAGAAGGGATTGCGCTCCACCGCGACGCCGTCCGCCACCGGGTTGGCGTTGACCAGGTCGGCACCCGCGCAGAACACCCTCCCCTCCGACCGCAAGACGATCGCGCGCACCTCCGGATCGGCATCGGCCGCGTCGAACGCCGCGCCGATGGACCGGATCAGCTCCAGATCGGCGAAATTGTGCGGCGGGCGCGCGAAGGTGGCGATGGCGACGTGCGCGTCGCGCCGGGTCTGGACGGTCATGCCCACCGACTAGCGCAACCGCCCGGCTCTTCCAACCGGCCGCGACCACGCCTAGACCGGCGCCGTACCCGATCCTCGAAAGGTCATCCCATGCGCCCTTCCGCCATCCGAGAAGCAGCGATCGTCGCCACCGCCCGCACCGGCATCGGCAAGGCGTATCGCGGTTATTTCAACGCGACCGAGGCGCCCGTGCTCGCCGGCCACGTGATGAACGCCGCCGTCGAGCGGGCGGGCATCGACCCGGCGCGGATCGACGATGTGTTCTGGGGCGTCGGCAACCAATGGGGCACGACCGGCGGCAATGCGGGCCGGATGGCGCTGTTCGCGGGCGGGCTGCCGCAATCGGTGCCCGCCTTCACGCTCGACCGCAAATGCGGCTCCGGCCTGAACGCGGTCGCGCTTGCCGCACGCACGATCATGTGCGGCGAGGCGGACGTTGCACTGGCCGGCGGCATGGAATCGATCAGCTTCACCGTCACCAAGGACGCGCCGCGCTTCGTCAACCAATCCGTGATTGCGCGCGAGCCCGCCGCCTACGTGCCGATGATTGAGACGGCGGAGATCGTCGCCGAGCGCTACGGTATCAGCCGCGCCGCGCAAGACGCCTATGCCGCCGAGTCGCAGCAGCGCGCCGCGCGCGGGCTGGAGCGCGGCGCCTTTGCCGAGGAGATCGTGCCGATCACGGTCGAGAAGGCGCTGTTCGACAAGGCGGGCACCCGCACCGGCACCGAGACGGTCACGGTCACCCAGGACGAGGGCATCCGCCCCGGCACCACGGCCGAGGCGCTCGCGGGGCTGAAGACGGTGTGGCAGGGCGGCGACTTCTCCGGCCCCGGCGCATACGTGACGGCGGGCAACGCCAGCCAGCTGTCCGACGGCGCGTCGGCGCAGCTGCTGATGGACCGCGCCACGGCGGAGGCGGAGGGCAAGGACATCCTGGGCATCTACCGCGGCTTCCAGGCGGCGGGCTGCGGGCCGGAGGAGATGGGGATCGGACCGGTCTTCGCGGTGCCCAAGCTGCTCGACCGCGCCGGGCTGTCGGTGGCGGACATCGGCCTTTGGGAGCTGAACGAGGCGTTCGCGTCGCAGGCGCTCTACTGCCGCGACACGCTCGGCATTGATCCCGACCGGTTCAATGTCGACGGCGGCGCGATCGCGGTCGGCCATCCCTTCGGCATGAGCGGCAGCCGGCTGGTCGGCCACGCGCTGATCGAGGGCAGGAAGCGCGGCGTGCGCTGGGTGGTGGTGACGATGTGCACGGCGGGCGGCATGGGCGCGGCCGGGTTGTTCGAGATCGTGTAAAACGGCGAAACGCTGCCCCAACGCCGACCTATGGCCGCCCGCCCGGCCAGCGGGTCGGCGAAGCCGACGCCGTCTGACGACGCGGCTTCGCCGCGGCGCGGCCAACCTCCGACCCCATCACAGTCGATGTCAGGCTGCGGCCTCGCCGTCGCCCGCCCGCGACCGCCGAACCCCGCGCCACCCATCCCACGCGTACAGCGCGCACCCCGTCCAGATCAGCCCGAACGTGACCAGATGCACCGGCCGCAGCCGCTCGCCGAACAGCAGCACCGCCTCTGCGAATTGGAGCGTCGGCGCGAGATACTGGAGCAGTCCCAACGTCGTGTAGCGCAGCCGCCGCGCCGCGCCCGCGAACATCAGCAGCGGCGCCGCGGTGACGCCGCCCGCCAGCACCAGCAGCCAGTCGGTGCCCCCGTCACGCCCCCAGGCCGCCGTGCCCGCCTGTCCCGCGTACAGCAGCATCGCCAGTGCGAACGGCGCCAGCACCAGCGTCTCGATCGTCAGCCCGCCGAGCGCGCCGACCGCGACCGTCTTGCGGATCAGGCCGTAGGTGCCGAAGCTGAGCGCCAGCACCAGTGAGATCCAGATCGCGCCGCCGCCGCTCGCCGCCATCGCCAGCACCCCCGCCGCCGCCACCGCGACCGCCAGCTTCTGCACCCTCGATACCCGCTCGCCGAGCACCGCCACGCCCAGCGCGACGTTGACCAGCGGGTTGATGAAATAACCGAGGCTCGCCTCCAGCACATGCGCGTGCTCGATCGCCCAGATATAGACGTACCAGTTGACCGCGATCAGCGCCGCGCTCGCGCACAGCATCGCCAGCGTCCGCCCCCGCGCCGCCGCCGCGATCTCGCGCCCCTGCCGCAGCACCAGGACGACGAGGCCAAGAAACAGCAGCGACCACAGGATACGGTGGCTCAGCACCTGCGCCGCCGGCACGTGCGCGAGCAGCTTCAGGTAGAGCGGCAGCAACCCCCAGGCGGCATAGGCGCCGACGCCAAGGAGGAAGCCGTTGCGGGTGGTGTGATCGGTCATGTGGCCCGCTTCATCGCGGGGCGTGCGCAGTGGGGCAAGGGAGGATGGCCCGCGCCCCGGTAAAGCAAACCTCCGTCATGCCGGGCTCGTCCCGGCATCCAGGGTTAAGCAGCGTGACGTTCCTGGCTCTGGATGCCGGGACGAGCCCGGCATGACGAGAGAGTTCAGTCCGCGAAGAGCAGCACCGGCGTCTCCAGCACCTTCTTCAGCGCCTGGACGTAACTCGCCGCGTCCCAGCCGTCGACGACGCGGTGGTCGCAGCTGATCGACAGGTTCATCAGCTTGGCGCGGCGGATTTCGTCGCCGCGGCCGGTGAAGACGGGGCGCTCGACAATCTTGTTCGGGCCGATGATCGCGACCTCGGGTCGGTTGATGACCGGCGTCGTCGCGATGCCGCCGAGCGGCCCCAGCGAGGTGACGGTGATGGTGCCGTTGCCCAGTTCGTCGGGCTTCAGCTTGCCCGCGCGCGCCGCCTCGGCCAGCCGGCCGATCTCGGTCGCGAGCTGCCAGACGTTGCGATCCTGCGCGTCGCGGATGACGGGCACGGTCAGCCCCGCGTCGGTCTGCGCCGCCATGCCGAGATGGACGCGACCCGAACGGGTCACCACCCCCGCCTCGTCGTCGTAGCGGGCGTTGAGCATCGGGAAATCGGGCAGCGTGCGGCAGATCGCGACGATCATCAGCGGCAGCATCGTCAGCTTGGGACGCTGTCCGCGGTTGTCGTTGAGGTCGGCGCGGACACGCTCCAGCTCGGTCACGTCGATCTCGTCGACATAGGTGAAGTGCGGGATGTTGCGCTTCGACGCGGCCATGTTCTCGGCGATGCGCCGGCGCATGCCGATGACGCGGATCGCCTCGTCGTCGCGCGCGCGGGAGCGGCCGGGGGCCGAATAGCCCTGGCCCGAGCCGTAGCGGAGGAACGCGTCGAGGTCCGAATGGCGGACGCGGTCGCCCTCGGCCTGGACTTGGGAGAGGTCGACACCGAGCTCTGCCGCACGCGCGCGGACCGCGGGGGAGGCGAGGATGGGGCGCCCCTGTACCTCCCCGGAACGGGGAGGGGGACCATCAGCCGCAGGCTGATGGTGGAGGGGCAGTCCGGCAGGACTGTCGCTCGTGGCTGCCCCTCCACCACTCGCTTCGCGAGCGGTCCCCCTCCCCGTACCGGGGAGGTCTTGAGACGCACCCGCACGCGCCGGCGTGGTCATCCCCGCCGCCTCGGCTTCCTCGACGCCCGGGTTCTCCGCCTCATACTGCTCGGCGACCTCTTCCTGCGCCGCGCTGGGCGGGGCGGCGACGGCCTCGTCGGCCGACACGTCGCCCTCGGTCTCGATCACCACCAGCGCCGCGCCGATCGCGACCTGGTCACCGACCTCGCCCGCCAGCTCGACCACCGTGCCCGACACCGGCGACTCCATCTCGACCGTCGCCTTGTCGGTCATCATGTCGGCGATGTTCTGGTCTTCCTCGACTCGGTCGCCGACCGCCACGTGCCACGCGACGATCTCGGCCTCGGCGATGCCTTCGCCGATGTCGGGGAGCTTGAAGGTGAAGCGTGCCACTTATGCGTCCTTCATGATCTTCTTGAGCGCCTCGCCGATGCGGACGGGGCCGGGGAAATACGCCCATTCCAGGCTGTGCGGGTACGGCGTGTCGTAACCGGTGACGCGCTCGATCGGCGCCTCCAGGTGATAGAAGCACCGCTCCTGCACCAAGGCCGACAGTTCGGCACCGAAGCCGGAGGTGCGCGTCGCCTCGTGCACGATCATGCAGCGCCCGGTCTTCTTCACCGACGCCTCGATCGTCTCGATGTCGAGGGGGACGAGGCTGCGCAGGTCGACGATCTCGGCGTCGATCCCGGCCTCGGCGATCACCGCCTGGCAGACATGGACCATCGTGCCGTAGCAGAGGACGGTCAGCGCCTCGCCCTCGCGCACGACGTTCGCCTTGCCCAGCTCGACCCGGTAATAGCCGCCCGGCACCTCGCCGCCGGGATGCTTCGACCAGTTCTCGGCCGGCTTGTCCCAGTAACCGTTGAACGGGCCGTTGTAGATGCGCTTGGGCTCGAAGAAGATGACCGGGTCGTTATCCTCGATCGCGGCGATCAGCAGTCCCTTGGCGTCGTAGGGCGTGGACGGGATCACCGTCTTGATCCCCGACATGTGCGTGAACAGTCCCTCCGGCGACTGCGAGTGCGTCTGCCCGCCGAAGATGCCGCCGCCGAACGGCGAGCGCACCGTGATCGGCGCGGTGAACTCGCCGCCCGAGCGGTAGCGAAGCCGTGCCGCCTCGCTGACCAGCTGGTCGAGCGCGGGGTAGATGTAATCGGCGAACTGGATCTCCGGCACCGGCCGCAGGCCGTAAGCGCCCATGCCGACCGCGACGCCGATGATCCCGCACTCGGTGATCGGCGTGTCGAACACGCGCGTCTTGCCGTATTTCGCCTGCAAGCCCGCGGTCGCGCGGAACACGCCGCCGAAGAAGCCCACGTCCTCCCCCATCACGATCACGCCCGGATCGCGCGCCATCACGACGTCCATGGCGGAGTTGATCGCCTGGATCATGTTCATGCGGCTGGTGTCGTTGGTGTCGGTCATGCTGTCACTCATGATCCCGCTCCCATCGGGAGAGGGAGGGAGCCGCGAAGCGGCGGAAGGGTGAGGGCAGGGCCTGTACTGCCCTCACCCTTCCCACGCGGCTGCGCCGCGCGGGCCCCTTCCCTCTCCCGGTGGGAGAGGGAGATCATCACTTGCGCGCCCATGGCCGTCCGCTCGCTTCCTCTTCCGCCAGCATCTGCGCCTGCTGTTCGCGCAGGTGCCAGGGCATCTCCTCGAACACCCCGTCGAACAGCGAGTCGAGCGGCTGGTGCAGGCCGTGGCCGAGGATGCCGTTCTGCTCCGCCTCCTTCTGCGCCGCCTTCACCGCCTCGGCGAGTTCCTTGTCCTGCGCCGCGTGGCGTTCCTCGTCCCACTCGCCCAGCGCGATCAGGTGATCCTTCAACCGCCGGATCGGATCGCCCAGCGGCCACGCCGTCGGCTCGCCGGCGGAACGGTATTGCGACGGATCGTCCGACGTCGAGTGTCCCTCGGCGCGGTAGGTGAAATGCTCGATCAGCGTCGGCCCCTGGTTGGTCCGCGCGCGCTCCGCCGCCCACTCGGTCGCCGCGTACACCGCCAGCGCATCGTTGCCGTCGACGCGCAGGCCGGCGATGCCGTAGCCTACCGCCCGCGCCGCGAAGGTCGTCGCCTCCGCCCCCGCGAAGCCCGAGAAGCTGGAAATCGCCCACTGGTTGTTGACGACGTTGAAGATCACCGGCGCGCGGTACACGGTGGCGAAGGTCAGGGCCGAGTGGAAGTCGCCCTCCGCCGTCGACCCCTCGCCGCACCAGGTCGCCGCGATGCGTGTGTCGCCCTTCGACGCGGACGCCATCGCCCAGCCCACCGCCTGCGGATATTGCGTCGTGAGATTGCCGGAGATCGAGAAGAAGCCGAACCGCTTCTCCGAATACATGATCGGCAGCTGCTTGCCCTGCAGCTTGTCGCCCCTGTTGGAATAGATCTGGTTCATCATGTCGACCATCGGGCACCCGCGCGACAGCAGGATGCCCTGCTGCCGGTACGACGGGAAGCACATGTCGTCGGCGTCCAGCGCGGCGGTGGCGCCGATCGACACCGCCTCCTCGCCGGTGCACTTCATGTAGAAGCTGGTCTTGCCCTGCCGCTGCGCGCGGAACATCCGCTCGTCGAAGGCGCGGACCAGCGCCATGTCGCGCAGCATGCGGCGCAGCGTGTCGGGCGACAGCTTCGGGTCCCACGGCCCCACCGCGCGGTTCTCGTCGTCCAGCACGCGGACGAGGCCGTAGGCGAGATCGGTGAAGCTGCGCGCCTCGTCGGCCGTGTCGGGGCGACGGGTGGCGCCGGCGGCGGGTACGTCGACGGATGCGAAGTCGACCGCGTCGCCGGGCCGGAACTTCGGCTCCGGCACGTGGAGCGACAACGGGGGCAGATTGGCGCGAAGGTGCGTCGCCACGGCTCTCTCCATGTTGCGACGTGACACCGCCGCTCTAGCCCCCTGCTTACCGGCGCTTGTTAGATTATTACAAGCGCGCTGCGAGGGCGGTTCTTGTACGATTCTGTCGTGTCGGGTGTCCACCCGACTCGTCACCCCGGGTTCGTCCCGCGGTCCAGGGTCAAGCAGCGTGTCGCCCTGTAACCCTGGATGCCGGGACGAGCCCGGCATGACGGATGTCGTTCACCCCACCTTCTGCTCGATCGTGCCGAAGATCGGATGGTGCCGCTCGTCCTCCGCCCAGATGCGCACGGTGTCGCCGCGCTGGAGGAACGGCGTCACTGGCTTGCCGCCGTTGATCGTCTCCACCGTCCTGACCTCCGCCAGGCAGGAATAGCCCACGCCGCCCTGACTGATCGGCTTGCCCGGTCCGCCGTCATGGTCGCGGTTCGACACCGTGCCCGAGCCGACGATCGTTCCCGCCCCCAGTTTGCGCGTCTTCGCGGCATGGGCGATCAGCGTGCCGAAATCGAAGGTCATGTCCTCGCCCGCCTCGGCGCGGCCGAACGGCTTGTCGTTGAGGTCGACGTTGAGCGTCCGGTGCAGCTTGCCGTCCACCCACCAGTCGCCCAGCGCATCCGGCGTCACGAACACCGGCGAGAAGGACGACGCCGGCTTCGACTGGAAGAAGCCGAACCCCTTGGCGAGTTCGCCGGGGATCAGGTTGCGCAAGGACACGTCGTTGGTGAGGCCCACCAGCCGCACCGCCGCCAGCGCCTCCTCGCGGCTCGCCCCCTGCGGCACGTCGCCGGTCACCACCACGACCTCCGCTTCCAGGTCGCAGCCCCAGCTCTCGTCGGCGAGCGGGATCGCGTCGCGCGGCCCCAGGAACCCGTCCGAGCCGCCCTGGTACATCAGCGGATCGTGCCAGAAGCTCTCCGGCATCTCCGCCCCGCGCGCCTGCCGCACCAGCGCCACGTGGTTGACGTAGGCCGAGCCGTCCGCCCACTGATACGCCCGCGGCAAGGGTGCGGCCGCCTCGCGCTCGTGGAAACGGAAACGCGGGATCACCTCATGGTCGAGGTCGGTCGCGAGGTTCTCCAGCCGCGGTACGAGATTGTCCCAGTCGTCGAGCGCCGCCTGCATCGTCGGCGCGATGTGCCCGGCGTCGGCGTACCAGGCGAGGTCGCTCGACACCACGACGAGCTTGCCGTCGCGCCCCTGCTTCAGGCTTGCCAGTTTCATGCGCTTCTCTCCTCTGGCCCCGCGGTAGAACCGCCGGGGCCTTTACGGCAAGCCATCTCGCGACCTTGACTTATGCGCAGTTATGCGTATGTGGCGCGGCATCGAGGCGTCATGCAGCGTGAGCGGATCTGATCCGTGCTCCGTCTCGGCTCAAGCCCAAGGCTTCCCTATTCACGCGGGGTGTCATTCTCCCCCGCCACCCGTGCGCCACGATGCGTGCGGTGCATGGCCCGTTTCGAAAGCTATCCCCATGTCCTTCTCCGATCTCGGCCTTGCCGAGCCGCTCGTCCGCGCGCTCGAGGCCAAAGGCTATACCACCCCCACCCCGATCCAGGCGCAGGCGATCCCGACCGTGCTGGAAGGCGGCGACCTGCTCGGCATCGCGCAGACCGGCACCGGCAAGACCGCGGCCTTCGTGCTGCCGTCGATCCAGCGCATGGTGGCGAATGCCAAGCGCGTCCTGCCGACGCACTGCCGGATGCTCGTCCTGGCCCCCACGCGCGAACTGGCGTCACAGATCGCCGACAACGCCCGCGGCTACGGCCAGTTCTCCAAGATGTCGGTGACCACCGTCTTCGGCGGCACCAGCATCAACAAGAACCGCCAGGACATGAGCCGCGGCGTCGACATCCTGGTCGCCACGCCCGGCCGCCTGATCGACCTGGTCGAGCAGGGCTTCGTCAACCTGTCGATGATCGAGATCCTGGTGCTCGACGAGGCGGACCAGATGCTCGACCTGGGCTTCATCCACGCGCTCAAGAAGATCGTCCGCATGGTGCCCCGCAAGCGCCAGACGCTGTTCTTCTCGGCCACCATGCCCGCCTCGATCCGCGAGCTGGCGTCGCAGTTCCTGAACGATCCGGCGACCGTCTCGGTCAAGCCGGCGTCGACCACGGCGGAGCGCGTCGACCAGTCCGTCACCTTCGTCAACCAGCAGGAGAAGCAGGCGCTGCTCACCCTACTGTTGCAGGAGGAGGAGATCGACCGCGCGCTGGTCTTCACCCGCACCAAGCACGGTGCCGACCGCGTCGTGAAGCTGCTCGCGGGCAACGGCATCGCGGCCAACGCCATCCACGGCAACAAGTCGCAGCCGCAGCGCGAGCGGGCGCTGGCCGCGTTTAAGTCGGGCGACGTGCCGATCCTGGTCGCGACCGACATCGCCGCGCGCGGCATCGACGTGTCCGGCGTCAGCCACGTGGTGAACTTCGAGCTGCCCAACGTGCCCGAGCAGTACGTCCACCGCATCGGCCGCACCGCGCGCGCCGGCGCCAGCGGCATCGCCGTCGCCTTCTGCGCCGACGACGAGCGGCCGTATCTGAAGGACATCGAGCGCACCACGCGTCAGAAGATCGCGGTCACCCCGCTGCCCGACGACTTCCAGAACAAGGCCGCCAAGATCAAGTCGGCGCGCGTCGCCGCCGTCGGCGCCGATCCCGCCCCGCGCGAGGATCGCCCCCGCCAGCAGCGCGGGCCGATGAAGCCGCGCGCGACGCACGCCCCCAGCCACACCGGCGCGGCGAATACGGGGGGGCGTAACTACGCGAACGCCAGCCGCGGCGGTCGCCCGGGCGGACAAGGTGGCGGCCAGGGCGGCGGTGCCCGCGGTCCCGCACGCGGCGGCCAGGGCGGCGGTCGCGGCGGTGCGGGCCGCGGCGGCGGCGGTCGTTCGGGTGCGCCCTCCGGCCGCTGACGGATACACGCTTCTCCTCGCGGGTTGACGGCTCAGGCCCGCGAGGAGAACAGCCATGGACGTATCCACCACCCCGGTCGCCGAGCGCATCGCCCGCGTTCTCGCCGGCCAGCGGATCAGCGCCAACGCCGGCGGCGCGGCGACCCACGCCTCCGCCGAGATCGACCGCGCCTGGCCGGACTATCTGCCCGACGCGCTGGCCGTGCTCCGCACCCTGCGCGAACCGGACCAGGCGATGGCCGCCGCCGGCGACGTCGCGGTGTGGGAAGCGATGGTGCTGGTCGCGATTCGAGCCGCCAAGCCGAAGACGGTGGTGTTGTAGAACGCTCGCTCCTCGACTCACCTACTTGCAGCCCGGCGAAGGCCGGGGCCCAGGTGGGAAGGCTTGCATGGTCGAGCATATCGCTTCCGCCACCAACGTCTCCCACCTGGGCCCCGGCCTCCGCCGGGGTGCCAAGGAAGAACACGAGCGCATGGGTCGGCAGCCCTCAATTCGCGAACACCGCCGCCCGCTTCTCCATGTTCGCCCTCACCTGCTCGCGCTGGTTCGCCGTCCCCAGCAACCCCGCCTGCTCCGCGCTCTCGGCCTGCAGGATCGCCGCGTCGTCGCCGTCCGCCACCACCGAGAACAACCGCTTGGCCGCGCGCACCGCTTCCGGGTTCCGCCCCGCGATCGTCCGCGCCAGCGCCAGCGCCTCCGCCACCGGATCGTCCGCCACCCGCGTCGCGAAGCCCAGCCGCACCGCTTCCTCGCCGCCGAACTCGCGCGCGGTATAGACCGCCTCGCGCAAATGATCGTCCCGCACGCATCCGCGCCACAGCGCGAAGCCCGCCATGTCGGGGACGATCCCCCAGTGCAGCTCGCGCACCGACAGCCGCGCGTCCGCCGCGACCAGCCGCACGTCCGCGCCCGCCGCCACCTGCAGGCCGCCGCCCAGCGCCACGCCGTGGATCGCCGCGATCACCGGTTGCGGCAGCGTCCGCCATCCCCACGCCACCTGCTGGACGAGATTGGCCAGCCCGTGCGTCCGCTCCCGCGTCAGCAACCCCGACCCGCCGCCGGCCATCGCCGCCATGTCGAGCCCCGCGCAGAACCCGCGCCCCTCGCCCGACAGCACCACCGCGCGCACGTCGCACCGATCGCCGATCCGCGCGATCGCGTCGGCGATCCCTTCGAACATCGCCGGGTCCAGCGCGTTGAGCTTGTCGGCGCGGGCCAGGCGGACGTGCGCCACGCCCGCGTCCACGTCGAGGAGGATGCGATCGGTCATGCCCCGAACGCTACCGCGCGCCGCCGCCTACGTGAACCCCGCCCCGAACGACGCGCCAACTTGCCCCCTCCCGCGCCGCTGCTACACCCCCGCGCCATGCAGCCCTTCGACCCCGCCCGCTTCGCCAAGCGCCTGACCTGGGGCCATGGCGGGCGCCTCGGCATCGCCTATCACGCGCACGGGCCCGACTGGGTGGAACTCGCCCTGCCCTTCTCGCCGGACCAGGTCGGCGATCCGGCGCGCGGCACCCTCGCCTCCGGGCCGATCGTCACGCTGATCGACATGGCGACCTCGCTCGCGATCTGGACCAGGCGCGGTGCCTTCCTGCCGCATGCCACGCTGGACCTGCGCGTCGATCACCTCCGCGCCGCCGCGCCCGGCCGCACGGTGATCGGCCGCGGCACCTGCACCCGCCTCACCCCATCGGTCGCCTTCGTGCGCGGCGAGGCGCACGACGGCGACCCTGCCGATCCGGTCGCCCACGTCGCCGGCACCTTCATGCTGATGGACGCGGCATGACGCTGCCGCCCTACGCCACCCTGCTCGGCGTCACGCCGGAGTTCGACGAGCACGGCGCCCCCGTGCTGCTGCTGCCGTTCGGCGACCACGTCGTCGGCCGGCCCGGTTTCCTCCACGGCGGCGCCATCGCCGGGCTGCTCGAACTCGCCGCCCTGGCCGCGCTCCGCCACGCGCTGGCGGCGGAAGGCGCCGGCGAGGATGGGGGCGAGGTCGGGATCAAGCCCGTCACCTTCACCACCGATTTCCAGCGCGGCGGCCGCGACAAGGATACGCGCGCCGCCGGCGCCGTCACCCGCCTCGGCACCCGCGTCGCCAATGTCGAGGCCGTTGCCTGGCAAGACGATCGCACCCGCCCCGTCGCCTCCGCCCGGATGAACTGCCTGCTCCAGCGACATCGACCAGGCTGACGCCACCCCCGCGGCGACGCTTCCCCGCGGCGCTGCTCGACGGTGTCGTCAAGGGCCCTCACCACCCCGGCCCCCGCGACGGCGTGTAGCCGCCGCTCGGGCCGTCACGCGCCGCGCCCTCTTACCCGATCACGCCGGGTCGAGCCGCACCAGCCGCCCGGTACCGCCGTCCTCCAGCACCCACAACGTGTCGGCCGGTCCCTGCTCCACCTCGCGGATGCGGGCATGCAGCGGGATGCGCGCCACCTCCGTCGCGGTGGTGCCCGACACGCGGACGCGCACCAGGCCTTGCGAAACGAGCCCCGCGAGCAGGAAATCGTCGTTCCAGTTGGCGAAGCGGCTGCCGCGATACTGGATCATGCCGCCCGGCGCGATCACCGGCGTCCAGCTGAACAGCGGCGCGACCAGATCGGGCCGGGTCGAGTGGCGCGGTAGCACCTCGCCGTCATTGCCCTCCGACACCAGTCGCCAGCCGTAATTGCCACCGGCGGCGATCAGGTTGAACTCGTCGCCGCCCTCCGGTCCCATCTCGCTCTCGAACAGGCGGCCGTCGCTGGCGAAGACGAGCCCGTACGGATTGCGATGTCCGTACGACCAGATCTCGCTCCGCACGCCTGCGGTGCCGACGAAGGGATTGTCCGCCGGGATCGTGCCGTCGGTGTTGATCCGGATGATCTTGCCCAGCGTCCCGCTCAAGTCCTGCGCCGGGGCGCCCTGGTGTCTCTCGCCGGAGGTGACGAACAGCGTGCCGTCGCGCGCGAAGGCCATGCGCGCGCCGAAGTGCCGCGTGTCGGTGGATCGCGGCGTCGCGCGCCAGATCACCGATACGTTGTCCAGCCGCACGCTGCCCGCGCCGTCGTTCGCCAGCGTGCCGCGCGCGACCGCCAGAGCGGGTCCGCCGCTACTCGCCTCGGCATAGCTCAGGTAAATCCGCGCGTTGGTGGCGAAGGCGGGGTCCAGCGCCACGTCGAACAGCCCGCCCTGCCCCCCGTACGCCACGGCGGGAACGCCGGCGATCGCCGCCGACACCTGGCCATTGATCGTCACCAGCCGCAGCCGGCCGGGCCGCTCGGTAACGAGCAGCCGACCGTCGGGCAGGAACGCCATCGCCCAGGGATTGTCGAACGTCGCCACCGGCGTCCGCGTCACCGCGGTCGTGGTGGCAGTTGGGCTCGGCGTGGCGGTCGGCGTGGGAGCAGGCGTCGGCGTGGCGGACGGCGTCGGCCCCGGCACCGTCACGACGCCGTCGTCATCGTCGCCGCCACCGCACGCGACCACGGCCAGCGCCAGCGCGGCGATGCCGGCGCGCAGGATCGCACGCCCGGTCATCCGCGTGCGGGCGCCGCGGCTCACGGCCCGGCTCACGACGCGGTTCCACCGCGCGGGCTCAGGCGGATCAGCCGGCCCTGCGATTCGCCGCCGTCCTCCAGCACGTAGATGGCGCCGTCCGGCCCCTGCTCCACTTCCCGGATGCGCGCGCCCATGCCCCACTGGTCGCCCTTCGTTGCCGTGGTCCCGTTCAGGTCGACGCGGATCAGCGCCTTGCTCGACAGTCCGCCGATAAAGGCGTCGCCCTTCCACTGCGGGAACAGGGCGCCCTGATAGATCATCAGCCCGCCCGGCGAGATCACCGGGTTCCAGGACACTTTGGGCGCCTCGTAGCCGTCGCCCCGCTGGTGATCGGGAATGTCGCGGCCGTCATAGTGCGAACCGTTGGAGGCGTTCGGCCAGCCATAATTGCGCCCCGGCAGGATGAGGTTGACCTCGTCGCCGCCCTTCGGCCCCATCTCCTGCTCCCACAGATTGCCCTGGGCATCGAACGCGATGCCCAGCAGGTTGCGGTGCCCGTAGCTCCACACCTCCGGCCGGAAGCCTCGCGCGACCAGCGGGTTGCCCGCCGCCGGCTTGCCGTCCGGCGTCAGGCGCAGCACCTTGCCCAGTGACTGGTCCTTGGCCTGCGCGGGCGTGAACTTCTGCCGCTCGCCGTTGGTGAAGAACAGGTAGCGGCCGTCGGGCGAGAAGGCGATGCGCCCCGAATAATGGCCGTTGCCCTCCACGAACGGCGTCGCGCGGTAGATTTCCTCGATCTCGCGCAGCCGCTCGCCGCCGGGCGCCAGGTCGAGCAGCCCGCGCGACAGGATCACGCCCTTGCCGCCCTGTCCGCTCGCCGAATAGCTGAAATATACCCGTTTGGAGGTCGCGAAGTCGGGCGCCAGGACCACGTCCATCAGCCCGCCCTGTCCCGCCGCGTCGACCGGGATCGTCGCCACCGTCCGCCGCTGCCGGCCGTCCTTCGACACCAGCAGCATCGTTCCCTGCTTCTCGGTCACCAGCATTCGCCCGTCGGGCAGGAACGTCATCGCCCAGGGCGAATCGAAGTCGGCGACCACCGTCTCGGCAAACGGCTTCGCGCCCGCCGGGGCGGCCGGCGACGCCTGCGCGGCGACCTCTTCCGCGGGCGCGTTGCCCGAACAGGCGAGCAGGGCGAGCGGCAGCGCCGCCAGCAGAAAGGTGTTCATGCGTATCTCCCGGTACAGCGGATCGTTGAACGTCCGGAACGGCCGGAGGATGCACGGGGCAGGGAGGCGCGCATGGGAGGCGCATGGGAGGCTTGTCGCCATCCCCGACTTGGCCTATATCGCCCATGCTTTCTCTACATCGCCGGATGAAGAGGCTGCGGGGCCGGGCTCCGCGGCGCCGAGCCGGCTTGGAGTTTCCGTTTGACCGACACCGCTCTTCTGACCGCCCTGATTGAACCCGAAGCAAAGGCGCTCGGCTTCGACCTGGTGCGCGTCAAGATGACCGGCGGCAAGTCGGACCCGACGCTCCAGGTGATGGCCGAGCGACCGGACACGCGCCAGCTGACCATCGACGACTGTTCCGCGCTGTCGCACCGCATCTCCGACCGGCTGGACGAGGAGGAGGCCGCCGGCCGCGACCCCATTCCCGAGGCGTACCGGCTGGAGGTCTCCTCCCCCGGCATCGACCGTCCGCTGACCCGGTTGCGGGACTATGCCGATTGGCAGGGCCATGAGGCGCGCATCCGCCTCCACGAGCCGCAGGACGGCCGCAAGCAGCTGACCGGCGATCTGGCGGGGGTCGAGAACGACCGGATCACCGTCGATCTCGGGAGCCATGGCCAGGTCACGATCGGCTTCGACCAGATCGACCATGCCAAGCTGACGATGACCGACCGGCTGATCGCCGCCACCGCGCCCCTGTCCACCGAGGGCGCCGACGAATTCGAAGAATTGCCCGAAGACGCACAAGCAGAGGATAATCACTGATGGCCACCGCCACCGCCAACCGCGCGGAGCTGATCGCGATCGCCAATTCGGTCGCGACCGAGAAGATGATCGACCGCGCGATCGTGATCGAGGCGATGGAGGACGCGATCCAGCGCGCGGCGCGCACCCGCTACGGCCAGGAGATGGACATCCGCGCCAAGCTCGACGCTAATTCCGGCGACCTGCGCCTGTGGCGGGTCGTCGAGGTGGTCGAGCTGGTCGACGACCTCTACAAGCAGGTCGACGTGGCGGGCGCGCAGAAGCTGCAGGAAGGCGCAAAGGTCGGCGACTTCCTGGTCGATCCGCTGCCGCCGATCGAGTTCGGCCGCATTCAGGCGCAGGCGTCCAAGCAGGTCATCTTCCAGAAGGTCCGCGACGCCGAGCGCGAGCGCCAGTTCGAGGAGTTCAAGGACCGCCAGGGCGAGATCATCACCGGCGTCGTCAAGCGCGTCGAGTTCGGCCACATCGTCGTCGATCTCGGCCGCGCCGAGGGCGTCATCCGCCGCGACGCGCAGATCCCGCGCGAGGTGGTGCGCGTCAACGACCGCATCCGGTCGCTGATCCTGAAGGTCGTCCGCGAGAATCGCGGGCCGCAGATCTTCCTCAGCCGCGCGCATCCCGACTTCATGAAGAAGTTGTTCGCGCAGGAAGTGCCCGAGATCTACGACGGCATCATCACCATCCAGGCCGCCGCGCGCGATCCGGGCAGCCGCGCCAAGATCGGCGTCATCAGCCGCGATTCGTCGATCGACCCGGTCGGCGCCTGCGTCGGCATGAAGGGCAGCCGCGTGCAGGCGGTGGTGCAGGAGATGCAGGGCGAGAAGATCGACATCATTCCCTGGTCGCCCGACATCGCCACCTTCGTCGTCAACGCGCTCCAGCCCGCCAGCGTCAGCCGCGTCGTCATCGACGAGGAGGAGGAGCGGATCGAGGTCGTCGTACCCGACGACCAGCTGTCGCTCGCCATCGGCCGCCGCGGCCAGAACGTGCGCCTCGCCAGCCAGCTGACCGGCAAGGCGATCGACATCCTGACCGAGGCCGACGCCTCCGAGAAGCGCCAGAAGGAGTTCGTGCAGAATTCCGAGACGTTCCAGAACGAGCTGGACGTCGACGAGACGCTGGCGCAGCTGCTGGTCGCCGAGGGCTTCTCCAGCCTGGAGGAGGTCGCCTATGTCGAGCTCGACGAGATCGCGCAGATCGAGGGCTTCGACGAGGATCTGGGCGCCGAGTTGCAGAGCCGCGCGCAGGAAGCGCTGGAGCGGCGCGAGCAGGCCAACCGCGAGGAGCGTCAGGGCCTGGGCGTCGAGGACGCGCTCGCCGACCTGCCCCACCTGACCGAGGCGATGCTGGTCACGCTCGGCAAGGCGGGCATCAAGACGCTCGACGACCTCGCCGATCTCGCGACCGACGAGTTGGTCGAGAAGAAGCGCGTCGAGCCGCGCCGCCGCAACGACGACGCCCCCAAGCGGCCGGAGCCCAAGGGCGGCATCCTGTCGCAGTACGGCCTGTCCGACGAGCAGGGCAACGAGATCATCATGGCCGCCCGCGCGCATTGGTTCGAAGACGAGCCGGTTGCCACCGGCTCTTCGGGGTTCGAGGACGAGGAGGCGCCCGCCGCCGACGCCGCGGCAGAGGGCGAGCAGGCCTGATGCCCTTCGTCTCCATCCGCATCTCCGGCACCGCGACCAAGGACCAAAAGTCCGCGATCGTCGCGGATGTCACCCGCTCGCTGGTCGAACGGCTGGGCAAGAACCCGGCCGCCGTCCAGATCGTGATCGAGGAGGTGCGGTTGGAAAACTACGGTGCCGGCGGCATCCTGATCGCCGACCGCGATGCGCCGGCCCCCACGAGGGAGGACGCACATGCGGAACCCTCGCAATGATTCGCTAGCACTCCGCCAGTCCAGCACCCACCGTCACCCCGGCCTTGAGCCGGGGTCCATGGCTCCGCGCGCCCGAACATCAGCGAGGAGGTGGCAACGGCGGCAATCCGAACCCGATCGCCAGATCGTCCCAGCGCGGATTGTCGCGCTCGATCAGCGCGATCTTCCAGTCGCGCAGCCACCGCTTCAGGCGCTTCTCGTGGGCGATGACGGCGTCCATGGTGTCGGCCACCTCGTACCAGACCAGCCGTTTGACCGCGTGCTCGCTGGTGAAGCCGCGCATCCACTCCTCCCGATGTTGGATCAGCCGGCCGATCAGGTTCGAGGTCACGCCGACGTACAAGGTGCCGTAGAAACCGCTCGCCAGCATATAGACGCACGGTTGCCGCTCCCTCATGCCGCAGAGACTGCCGCACCATGGACCCCGGCTCAAGGCCGGGGTGACGAACCTGATAGAGAGCAGCCCTTACCAAGCAACGTCACCCCGGGCTTGACCCGGGGTCCATCCGTCCGCGGACGTGACGCAGGAGGGTCCCATGACTGACCCCGCCCGCTCCTGCATCCTCACCCGCGAGCGCGCCGCACGCGACCATCTCGTCCGCCTCGCGCTCGCCCCCGACGGCCAGGTCCTGCCCGACGTGCGCGCCAAGGCCCCCGGCCGCGGCGCGTGGATCGGCGTCACCCGTGCCGAGCTCGAACAGGCGCTCGCCAAGGGCAAGCTCCGGGGCGCGCTCGCCCGCGCGTTCAAGACGGGCGAGTTCACCCTCTCCCCCGATTTGGGCGCGCTGATCGCCGCCGCGCTGGAGCGTAACGCGCTCGACCGGCTCGGGCTGGAGGCGCGCTCCGGCACGCTGCTGACCGGCACCGACAAGATCGTCACCGCCGCACGTTCCGGCCAGGTCGCCGCGCTCTATCACGCCGCCGACGCCAGCGACGACGGCTGCCGCAAGCTCGCCCAGGCCTGGCGCGTCGGATCGGATCGCGAGGGCAGCGACCTCAAGGGCTTGGCACTGCCGGTGGACCGCCCCATATTGTCGTTGGCGCTGGGCCGCGAGAATGTGGTACACATCGCGCTGACCGACCGCGCTGCGGCCAAGCGGGTGAGCGATGCGCTCGACCGGTGGCTGCACTTCATCGGACCAGAATCTTCTCCCGCACCTTGCGACACGGCCTCGCAAGGCGCATCGGCGCCCCGTTCCGGCGGGGAGCCCGAGGCCGTGACGACGCACGAGGAATTTGAGTGAGCGACACCGACAACGACAAGCCGAAGCTGGGCACGCGCGCGCCATTGGGCCTGCGCCGCACGGTCGAGACGGGGCAGGTGAAGCAGAGCTTCAGCCATGGCCGCTCGAACACGGTGATCGTCGAGACCAAGAAGGCGCGGACGTTCCGTCGCCCGGGCGATCCCGCGCCCGCTGCCGAGGCGCCCGCCGCCCCGGCGCCCGTGCCCGCACCGGCGGCGCCCGCTCCGGCTGCTCCCGCCCCGCGCCCCGCGCCGTCGAACGAGACCCCGCAGGAGCGCCAGGCCCGCATGCTGCGCGAGGCCGAGGACCAGCGCATGCACGCGCTGGAAGATGCGCGTCGTCGCGAGGAGGCCGACCGCGCCCGTGCCGCCGAGGAGGAGCGTGCCCGCGCTGCCGAGCGCGCGCGGATCGCCGCCGCGCCGCCGCCCGCCCCGGAGCCCGAGCCTGCGCCGCCGCCGGTCGAGGCGGCACCCGAGCCGACGCCTGCTCCCACGATCACCGTGGCGACGCCCGCCGGTCGCGGCTTCCGCCCCGTCGCGCGCCCCGAGATCCCCGCCGCGCCCGAGCCGGTCGCCGAGGTACCCGCCCCGGAACCGACACCCGCACCGGTCGCCGCCGCGCCGGCCCCTGCGCCGACGCCGACGCCCGCCCCCGTGCGCGCCGCACCGCCGGCGGCGCCGGCGCCTACGGTGGAACTCGCCCGCGATCCGTCGATGCCGGCGCCGCGCCGCTTCTCGCCGGTCGCCCGGCCCGAGATCCCGAAGCCGCAGCCCAAGCCCGCGCCGGCGCCCGCCCCCGCGGCGGCCGCACCGACGCCTGCCGCCGCCGGCGGCGCCTCGTCCGCGCCGCGCAGCTTCACCTCCGGCTCGGCCACGCCGCGCAACGCGCCGCCCAGCCGTCCGCAGCAGCGCGACCGCAAGGGTGACGAGCGTCGCGGCGGCAAGCTGACGGTCAACCGCGCGCTCGACGACGGTGCCCGCTCGCGCAGCCTTGCGGCGCTGAAGCGTGCCCGCGAGAAGGAAAAGCGCGGCTTCGGCGGCCCGCGCGAGGCGCAGGCCAAGCAGGTCCGCGACGTGCAGGTGCCCGACGCGATCACCGTGCAGGAGCTCGCCAACCGCATGGCGGAGAAGGGCGCCGACTTGGTCAAGACGCTGTTCAAGATGGGCATGCCCGTCACCATGACGCAGACGATCGACCAGGACACGGCCGAGCTGCTGGTGACCGAGTTCGGCCACAACATTGTCCGCGTGTCCGACAGCGACATCGACCTGGCGCTCGACACCACCGAGGACGCGGTCGAATCGCTGAAGCCGCGCCCGCCGGTGGTGACGATCATGGGCCATGTCGACCACGGCAAGACCTCGCTGCTCGACGCGCTGCGCGGCACCGACGTGGTGCGCGGCGAGGCCGGCGGCATTACCCAGCACATCGGTGCCTATCAGGTGACGCTGAAGGACAAGTCGAAGGTCACCTTCCTCGACACGCCCGGCCACGAGGCGTTCACCCAGATGCGCGCGCGCGGCGCCGACATCACCGACATCGTCGTGCTGACGGTGGCGGCGGACGACGGGCTGATGCCGCAGACGATCGAGGCCATCAACCACACCAAAGCGGCCGGCGTGCCGATGATCGTGGCCATCAACAAGATGGACAAGCACGAGGCGAACGCCCAGCGCGTCCGCGAGCGCCTGCTCGAGCATGAGGTGATCGTCGAGGAGATGGGCGGCGAGACGCAGGACGTCGAGGTGTCCGCGCTCAAGAAGACCGGCCTCGACACGCTGATCGAGAAGATCCAGCTCCAGGCCGAACTGCTCGAACTGCGCGCCAATCCCGATCGCTCGGCCGAGTGCACGGTGATCGAGGCGAAGCTCGACAAGGGTCGCGGGCCCGTCGCCACGGTGCTCGTCAATCGTGGCACGCTCAAGGTCGGTGACATCTTCGTCGTCGGCGCGGAGAGCGGCAAGGTCCGCGCGCTGGTCGACGACAAGGGTCGCCAGTTGAAGGAAGCCGGTCCGTCGATGCCGGTCGAGGTGCTGGGCCTGTCGGGCGTTCCGCAGGCAGGCGATCCGCTCCAGGTGGTCGAGAGCGAGGCGCGTGCACGCGAGGTCGCCGAGTACCGCCAGGGCGTGCTGACGCAGAAGCGCACCACCTCGGCCCCGGCCAGCCTGGAGACGATGTTCTCCGCGCTGCGCTCGAACCAGGCCAAGGAATATCCGCTGGTCGTGAAGGCGGATACGCAAGGGACCGTCGAGGCGATCGTCGCGTCGATCAACAAGATCTCGACCGACCTGATCCGCGCGCGCATCCTGCACTCGGGCGTCGGCGGCATCACCGAATCCGACGTGACGCTCGCCGGGGCTTCCGGCGCGCCGATCATCGGCTTCAACGTGCGGCCCAACGCCAAGGCGCGCGAGATCGCCGATCGGCAGAAGGTGGCGTTCAAATATTACGACGTCATCTACGACCTGACCGACGAGATCCGCGCCGGCATGGCAGGCGAGCTCGGCCCTGAGGCGTTCGAGACGGTGGTCGGCCGCGCCGAGATCCGCGAGGTCTTCTCGGCCGGCAAGACGGGTCGCGCCGCCGGTCTGCTCGTCACCGAGGGCGTCATCCGCAAGTCGCTCAAGGCGCGCATCACGCGCAACGACGTCATCATCTACCAGGGCGAGATCGCCTCGCTCCGCCGGTTCAAGGACGACGTGCCCGAGGTCCGCGCCGGTCTGGAGTGCGGCGTGACGTTCACGCAGAACTTCACCGACATCAAGGCGGGCGACTATCTCGAAACCTTCGAGGTCGAACTGCGCGAGCGGACCCTGTAACAACCCGTCATGCCAGCGCAGGCTGGCATCTCCCTCCCGGGAGTGACCTCACCGTCGCTCCCGGGCACGAGACCCCAGCCTCCGCTGGGGTGACGCAGCTGAGGCGGCGTCATGAACAAAGAACCACAGGAAAAATCCGTCCGCACGCTGCGCGTCGGCGAGCAGGTCCGCCATGTCCTCTCGGAAATTCTCCAGCGCGGCGACGTGCACGACGAGACGCTGGCCAGGCACATGGTCTCCATTACCGAAGTACGCATGTCTCCCGATCTGCGCCATGCCACCGTGTTCGTGAAGCCGCTGCTCGGCCGGGATGAGGCGGCGGTGCTGAAGGCGTTGCGCCAGAATACCGCCTACCTCCAGCGCGAGGTCGCGCACCGCGTGCAGAACAAATACGCCGCCAAGCTCAAGTTCCTGGCGGACGAGAGCTTCGACGAGGGCAGCCATATCGACAGCCTTCTCCGCAAGCCGGAGGTCGCCCGCGACCTTGACGAGGCGTGAAGTAAGACGCATCTTACCGCCATGGGCATCGAAATCACCATGTCGTCCAAGGGGCAGATCGTCATCCCCAAGGACGTCCGCGACGCGCTCGGCCTAAAGCCCGGCGGACGGCTGAGCCTGGAACGGCTCGGCAACCGCATCGTCCTGCAAGCCCCGCAACCCCCGCGCGAGCGGATCAGCTACGAGGAATTTCGCCGGCGCGTGCCCAAATACGAGGGGCCGCCCGTCGCGGTGGAGGACATGACGGTCGATTTCGCCGGGCTCGTCCGATGGCGTGAACAGAACGGCGGATGATCGGGGCCGATACCAACATCGTGCTGCGGTTGGTGTTGGACGATGACGACCGACAAGTGGACGCCGCCCGGCGGATCATGGCCGAGAAGCGGCTCGTGGTGCCCACGACGGTCATGCTCGAAGTCGGTTGGGTTCTCGCCAGCCGCTATCAGATGCCGCGCGCGCTGCTCGCGGATACGCTCGAAACGCTGATGGCGCTCGACGGGCTGGAGATTGCCCGCACCGACCTCGTCGGATGGGCCATCGACCGTTTTCGCGAAGGTGCCGACTGGGCGGACATGATTCACCTGGTCGCCTCCAGCAAGTTCGATGGCTTCCTGACGTTCGACAAGCGACTCGTCCGTGACGCTGGATACAAGGCTCCGGTGCCGATCGAGACTCTTTCCTGATGGCCAAGCTCTATTTCTACTACGCATCCATGAACGCCGGGAAGTCGACCAACCTGCTCCAGGCCGACTTCAACTATCGCGAGCGCGGCATGGCGACGATGTTGTTCACCGCCGCGATCGACGATCGGTTCGAGCACGGCACGATCGCCTCGCGCATCGGCCTGTCCGCCCCCGCGACCGCGTTCGATGCGAGTACCGACCTGGCAGCCTGCACGCTCGACAGACAGGCGCGGGAGACATTGAGTTGCGTGCTGGTCGACGAGGCGCAGTTCCTCACGCCCGGACAGGTGGATCAGCTCGCCGCGATCGCCGACGATCACGGCATCCCTGTCCTCGCCTACGGCCTGCGCACCGATTTCCAGGGAGAACTCTTCCCCGGCTCGGCGCGCCTGCTCGCGCTCGCCGACGCGCTGATCGAGATCAAGTCGGTCTGCCAGTGCGGGCGCAAGGCGACGATGAACCTGCGCGTCGATTCGCAAGGTCGCGCCATCGCCGAGGGCCGCCAGACCGAGATCGGCGGCAACGACCGCTACGTCGCGCTCTGCCGTCGCCACCACCGCGAAGCACTCGCCTGATGCACGGCTGGATCATCCTCGACAAACCGCTCGGCCTCGGCTCGACGCAAGGGGTGTCCGCCGTGAAGCGGGCGCTGCGCCAAGGCGGCTACGGCAAGGCCAAGGTCGGCCACGGCGGCACGCTCGACCCGCTCGCGACCGGCGTGCTGCCGATCGCGGTGGGCGAGGCGACGAAGCTCGCCGGGCGGCTGCTCGACGGCGACAAGGTGTACGCCTTCACGATCCGCTTCGGCGAGACGACCGCGACGCTTGACGCCGAAGGGTCGGTGATCGCGACCAGCGACGTGCGCCCGACAGGGGCCGCGCTGGAGGCGGTCCTTTCCCAGTTCACCGGCCCCATCGATCAGCTTCCCCCCGCCTATTCCGCGCTGAAGGTGGACGGCCAGCGCGCCTACGACCTCGCCCGCGCCGGCGAGGAGGTGGTGCTGGCGACGCGGAAAGTGACGATCCACTCGCTCCGTACCTCCCCGGAACGGGGAGGGGAACCATCGGCGCGAGCCGATGGTGGAGGGGTAGTTCCAGGCGCGCCGCTCGTGGCTGCCCCTCCACCCCTTGCTGACGCGAGCGGTCCCCCTCCCCGTGCCGGGGAGGATCTAGAAGAAACCACCCTCGTCGCTCACGTGTCAAAGGGCACCTATATTCGCAGCCTCGCGCGTGACATCGCCGCCGCGCTCGGCACGGTCGGTCACGTCACGATGCTGCGCCGTGTGAAAGCCGGTCCGTTCGACCTGACGCGGGCGATATCGCTGGACAAACTGGCCGAACTCGGGCAGGCGCGCGCCCTTGAACAGGCACTCCTGCCACTGAGGGCGGGGCTGGACGACATCCCGGCTCTGATCCTCGACCCCGACCAGGCAGGGGCGCTCCGCCAGGGGCGCGTTCTGGCCGGGATCGCCAGCCCCGACGGGGCGGCCTTCGCGATGCTCGACGACACGCCCGTGGCGCTGGTCGACGTGCTCGGCGGAGAAGTCCGCGTGGTCCGGGGCTTCAACCTCCCGATGTCGAAGGAAGAATCATGACGATCACTGCCGAGCGCAAGACCGAACTCGTCCGCGAACACGCCCGCCAGGAAGGCGACACCGGTTCTCCGGAAGTGCAGGTCGCGATCCTGACCGAGCGCATCCGCAACCTGACCGAGCATTTCAAGGGTCACAAGAAGGACAACCACTCGCGTCGCGGCCTGCTGATGATGGTCAACAAGCGGCGCTCGCTGCTCGACTATCTCCGCAAGTCGGACGGCCAGCGTTATCTCGATCTGATCGCGAAGCTCGGCCTTCGCAAGTAACGGCAAGGGCGGCCCCGCGGGGTCGCCCTTCTCGCATGTGCCGTCTCCGCAATCCGGCGGGGAAGGCTACGGGGCGACAACTCGCCCCACACCGCCGCGGACCGGCTAAGTCCGCACCATAGGTCCTCCTCGCATCCGGCGTGGAGGTGAAGGAATGACAATGTTCGATACCAAGACCGTGACCACCGAGTGGGGTGGCAAGACGCTGACGCTGGAGACGGGCCGCGTCGCTCGCCAGGCCGATGGCGCGGTGCTCGCCACGCTGGGCGAGACGGTGGTGCTGTGTGCGGTGACCGCCGCCAAGTCGGTGAAGGAGGGGCAGGATTTCTTCCCCCTCACCGTCCACTACCAGGAGAAATATTCGGCCGCCGGCCGCATCCCCGGCGGCTTCTTCAAGCGCGAGCGCGGTGCGACCGAGAAGGAGACGCTGACCAGCCGCCTGATCGACCGCCCGATCCGCCCGCTCTTTCCGGAAGAGTTCCTGAACGAGATCAACGTGATCTGCCAGGTCCTCTCCTATGACGGCGAGAACGAGCCCGATATCCTCGCGATGGTCGCCGCCTCCGCCGCGCTCACCATCTCCGGCGTGCCCTTCATGGGCCCGATCGGCGCCGCGCGCGTCGGCTACGTCGACGGTGAGTTCGTCCTCAATCCGACCAACGAGCAGGTGAAGGCGGGCGACCTCGATCTGGTCGTCGCCGCCACGCACGACGCGGTGATGATGGTCGAGTCGGAGGCCAAGGAGCTGTCCGAGGAGACGATGCTCGGCGCCGTCATGTTCGCGCACAAGGCGTCGCAGCAGGTCATCGACGCGATCATCGACCTGGCCGAGCAGGCGGCCAAGGAGCCGTGGGAGCTGAAGGCCGGCGTCGATGCCAAGGCCGTGAAGGCCAAGCTCAAGGGCATCATCGGCGACGATCTCGCCGCCGCCTACAAGCTTCGCGACAAGCAGCAGCGCCAGACCGCCATCAACGAGGCGCGCGCCAAGGCCCGCACCGAGATGGAGGGGATCAAGCACGAGAACCCGGCCGAGTATCTCGCGTCGCTGAAGCTGGTGAAGAAGCTGGAGGCCGATATCGTCCGCGGCGCCATCCTCAAGGACGGCATCCGTATCGACGGCCGCAACACGAAGCAGATCCGCCCGATCGAGGCGATGGTCCACTTCCTGCCGCGCGCGCACGGCTCGGCGCTGTTCACCCGCGGCGAGACGCAGTCGATCTGCACCACCACGCTGGGTACCCGCGATGCGGAGCAGATGATCGACGGGCTGACCGGGCTCAACTACGAGCATTTCATGCTCCACTACAACTTCCCGCCCTATTCGGTCGGTGAAGTCGGCCGCTTCGGCGCGCCGGGTCGTCGCGAGGTCGGCCACGGCAAGCTGGCGTGGCGCGCGCTGCACCCGGTGCTGCCGTCGAAGGAGGAGTTTCCCTACACGATCCGCGTCCTGTCCGACATCACCGAGTCGAACGGCTCGTCGTCGATGGCGACGGTCTGCGGCGGCTCGCTGTCGATGATGGACGCGGGCGTGCCGCTGAAGCGCCCCGTGTCCGGCATCGCCATGGGCCTGATCCTGGAGGGCAAGGACTATGCGGTCCTGTCCGACATCCTGGGCGACGAGGATCACCTCGGCGACATGGACTTCAAGGTGGCCGGCACCAGCGAGGGCATCACGAGCCTCCAGATGGACATCAAGATCGCCGGCATCACCGAGGAGATCATGAAGGTCGCGCTGGCGCAGGCGAAGGAAGGCCGCGCGCACATCCTGGGCGAGATGGCCAAGGCGCTGGGCGAGACCCGCACCGAGCTGTCGGCGCACGCGCCGCGTATCGAGACCTTCTCGATCGACAAGTCCAAGATCCGCGAAGTGATCGGCACCGGCGGCAAGGTGATCCGCGAGATCGTCGCGCAGACCGGCGCCAAGGTCGACATCGACGACGAGGGCGTCATCAAGGTGTCGTCGTCCGATCCGGCGCAGATCGACGCGGCGGTGGCGTGGATCAAGGGCCTGGTCGAGGAGGCCGAGGTCGGCAAGATCTACGACGGCAAGGTCGTCAACCTGGTCGATTTCGGCGCCTTCGTAAACTTCATGGGCGGCAAGGACGGTCTCGTCCACGTCTCGGAGATCAAGAACGAGCGCGTCGAGAAGGTCTCCGACGTCCTGTCGGAGGGCCAGGCCGTGAAGGTCAAGGTCCTGGAGATCGACCCGCGCGGCAAGGTCCGCCTGTCGATGCGCGTCGTCGACCAGGAGACCGGCGCCGAGCTGGAGGACACCCGCCCCGCCCGCGAGCCGCGCGGTGACCGTCCCGATCGCGGCCCCCGCCGCGACGGCGGCGACCGGGGCGGCAGCCGGGACGAGGGACGCGGCCCCCGTCGCGAGGGCGGCCCGCGCCGCGACCGCGGCGACCGGGGCCCGCGCGGTGAGGGCGGCGAGCGCCCCCGCCGCGACGGTGACGGCGGCAACGACGGCGGCAACGCGCCCGAGTTCGCACCGGCATTCCTGACCGGTGATCGCGACTGATCTCCGGCCATCTCGGCCACGATCGGGGGCTCGGCAGCAATGCCGGCCCCCTTGTCACATAATCGATTTGCCACCGAAGCCGCCGCTGGAAATCGATTTGCCACTTCGGTAATCGTTTCGCCATGGCCGAGGCATTTTCCACACGTACGCCCATCGGCCATATGTGGCTGCGCGAGCATTTCTCGCTCGCCGGTCCACGCCCCTATACCGAAAGCTACGTAGTGCAGGGCGCGCGCCGCATCGAGGTGACTGGCGCCCGAACGGTTGAACTCTACCCGCTGCGATATGCGACCGGCGACGACATCGTGGCGAA
Source organism: Sphingomonas rubra (assembly GCF_900115745.1). Classification (GTDB taxonomy): domain Bacteria; phylum Pseudomonadota; class Alphaproteobacteria; order Sphingomonadales; family Sphingomonadaceae; genus Sphingomonas; species Sphingomonas rubra. Next base: position 70,988 of record NZ_FOXP01000011.1, read on the forward strand.
CCTGCGTTTCGCCCTTCGCTACGAACCGATCGATCTGGGCACCCTGGTCGACGCGCTCGAACGCTCTCCCGATGTGCTGGCGACATGGGTCCGTGCCGAACCGACCGGCAGCTACGCGCGTCGCGCCTGGTTCTTCTACGAGCATTTCACCGGGAAACGGCTGGATTTGCCCGATGCACCCACCAGCAATTACGTCCAGGCACTCGATCCCCGCCGCCATTTCGTCGCCCCGCGCCGCAATGTTCCCCGTCAGCGCGTGATCGACAATCTGCTGGGCGACAGCGGCATGTGTCCCATGGTGCGTCGAACCGATCGGCTCGAAGCGCAGATCGGCACCCATATCGATGCCGAGGCTCGGACGATCATCGAGCGCTACGATCCCGCCATTCTCGCGCGTGCTGTCCGCTACCTCTTTACCAAGGAGACGCGATCGTCGTTCGCGATCGAGGGAGAGAACCCGAGCCCCGACAAGACGGAGCGTTTCGTCTCCGCGCTACGGTCGGCCGCAACCTTTTCCCCCGGTCGCGATGCGCTTATCCGACTCCAGAATGCGATCGTCGACCCGCGCTACGCGGCCACCGGCTGGCGAGACTTCCAGAACTTCGTCGGTGAGACGACGATAGATTTTCGGGAAGAAGTTCATTTCATCTGCCCGCGGCCGGACGACGTCGGGGATTTGATGAACGGCTGGATGCGAATGGCGCATCGACTGCTAGCGGGTGGGGTGGAGCCGGTGATCGCGGCCGCGATCACGGCATTCGCGTTCGTCTTCATCCACCCGTTCGAGGACGGCAACGGACGCATCCACCGCTTCCTGATCCATAACGTGCTGAGCCGTTTGGGCTTCAGCCCCGACAGCCTGATCTTGCCGGTGTCCGCCGCCATTGTCCGCGACCAACGCCGATACGACGAGGTACTCGAAAGCTTCTCGCAACCTCTGCTCGAAGCGATCGATTGGCGGTGGACGTCCGAACGGACGATTTCGGTAACGCCTCCGACAGCGCACTTCTATCGGTTCTTCGATGCCACATTGTTCGCGGAATATCTGTACGATCGCGTGGTCGATACGGTTCGGACCGATCTGGGCGAGGAACTGGGCTTCCTGGCCGCATTCGATCGAGCCTTCGACGGCGTACGCCGAATCGTCGACATGCCCGATCGTCGCGCCAGCCTGCTCGTCCGCCTGATATTCCAGAACGGCGGTCGCCTGTCACAAGCGAAGCGAGATCGGTTCCAAGAGCTTTCAGATGCTGAAATCGCCCTGATGGAAGGCGTGGTCCAAACGGCGATGCGGAGCGAATGATTGATGGCAGATCGATTTTGCACGTGGGAAATCGCTTTAGAAAGCGGCCTACGATGGCAAATCGATTTTGGATGGTGGGGAGCTTCTGTTGCCCGGTGCTCCCCGTACCGCTGGAATCCCCTTCTGTTGCCCGGTGGGGTCCGACCGCGCTATTTTGGAGTAACCTTAGGCCGTGAGGCCCTCAGTTACGCCGCAATCGCGAGTGCTTCGTTATCGTTGGCACTTGTGTAATGGGCCGTTGCGGTGGTCCCATTCCGAGCGAAAACAGCGCTTTTCAACACACGTCGATCCTAGTTCGGCCCCGTCAGAAACGGTGTCCAGAAACACCACCTTATGGTGGAGCCGCCGGGTACTGCCCCCGGGTCCGCTGCGCCTATTGTACGCCGCAGTTTATCGCCATAGCCGGGTAAAACCCGACATTGCCGATATAGGTGGCGGCGGGGCGGAGCGCAAACGCCTTTCGCTTGCCACATTGCGGCGGCATAGGAGGGGCATGCTTACCCAGCGGTCCCGCTACGCGATGCGCGCGATGCTGCTCCTCGCCAAGGCGCCGGTCGGCGGCGCGCCCGTGCCGATGACGCGGATCGCGGCGGAGGCGAACGTGCCGCGCAAGTTCTTGGAACTGATCCTCGCCGACCTGCGCGACGCCGGCCTACTCCACAGCCACCGGGGCAAACACGGCGGCTACCGGCTGGCGAAGCCGACCCACCTCGTCTCGCTCGGCGACGTGATCCGCGTGATCGAGGGGCCGCTCGCGCTCGTTCCCTGCGTCAGTCGCACCGCCTATCGCCGGTGCGAAGATTGCGTGAGCGAGGCCGACTGCGCGATCCGCCACGCGATGATGCGCGTGCGCGACGAGACCGCGCGCATCTTGGACGGGACGAGCCTAGCCGACGCCACGGCGGAGGAACTCGCCGTCGCCTGACCGATCGACCCGAATCGCTGTCCTACAAGCCGGCGTTGTGGGATAAAGGCGTCGAGCATTGCTGCTCACGCTCTTTGTCAGTGCTGCAATCGAAAACGATCGCCCCGGAATGTTTCGTTCCAGGGGTCAATCGAGTCAAGCAATCGTGAACTTCCGCCGGCTTACGCCGCGGGCCTCGCCTTCAACTCGTTCCTGATCTCCCGCAGCAACGCGATCTCGACCGGCTCGGGCGGCGGCGGCGCGGCGGCTTCCTCGGCCGCCTGCTGGTGGCGCAGCCTGGCCGCCTCGCGCTCGGCCAGCGCCGCGAGCTTGTTGACGCTCCGCACCATGGTGAAGATGATGAACGCGACGATCACGAAATTGACCACCTGGGTGATGAACTCGCCGTAGCCGAGCAGCGGCACCCCCGCCTTCTTCAACGCGGCATAGTCGGTCGACCCGCGCAAGCCCGCGGGCACTTCGCCCAGCACCACGAAATAGCTGGAGAAATCCAGCCCGCCGAAGATCCTGCCGATCACCGGCATGATGATGTCGTCGGTCAGCGAGGTGACGATCTTGCTGAACGCGGCGCCGATGATGACCGCCACCGCCAGGTCGAGCACGTTGCCGCGCATGATAAAGGCGCGAAATTCCTTGAGCATCGCCGCTCCCCTCGTTGGAAACCGTGATGCTAGGCGCGGATGGGGGTTTCGCCAAGCCGGAGACGTGTCCTATATGAGTAGGACAGATCATCCAGGAGCATCCATGTCGCGCCGTATCGCCGTCACGCTCGCCCTCACCGTCCCACTCGCCGCGTGCGGGATCAACAGCGTCCCGACCGCCGAGGAGAATGCCAAGGCGCGCTGGGCCGACGTCCAGAACCAGTATCAGCGCCGCGCCGACCTGATCCCCAATCTCGTCGCCACCGTGAAGGCCGCGGGCGCGCAGGAGAAGGACGTGCTGGTCCAGGTGACGCAGGCGCGCGCCGCCGCCAACACCGTGCGCGTGTCCGGTGACGACCTGTCCGATCCCGCCAAGGTCCAGCAGTTCGAGCGTACGCAGGGTGCGCTCGGCCTGTCGCTCCAGCGGTTGCAGGAAGCCTATCCGGAGCTGCGCAGCCAGGGCAACTACACCACGCTGATGAGCCAGCTTGAGGGTACGGAGAACCGTATCTCGGTCGCGCGCAACGATTACAACCAGGCGGTGCAGGCGTACAACACGCGTATCCGCACCTTCCCCGACGCGGTCGGTGCACGCATCTTCTACGGCGCCAAGCCGCTCGTCCCGTTCCAGGCGACGCCCGGTGCGGAGACCGCGCCGACGGTGAACTTCGGCAACGCGGGCTGAGGTGATCGGCCGCCTCGCCTGCCTGCTGCTGCTCCTGTTCGCCGCGGTGGGGGTGCAGGCGCAGACCTTTCCCCCGTTCACCGGCCTCGTCGTCGACGACGCCGACGTGCTGCCTCCTCAAGTGGAGGCGGCGCTCACCGCCAAGCTGGAAGCGCTGCAGCGCGACACCAAGCGTCAGCTGGTCGTGGCGACGATCCGCGACACGCAGGGCTACCCGCTCGAGGAATATGGCTATCGGCTGGGTCGGGCCTGGGGCGTCGGTCTGGGCGACGTCGACAATGGCGCGATCCTGTTCGTCGCGCCGAACAATCCCGCCGGGCAGCGCGGCCCACGGCTGGAGGTCGGGCGCGGGCTGGAGCCGGTGCTGACCGACGCGTGGTCGAGCGTGATGATCCGCGAACGGATGATGCCCCCACTCCGCGCCGGCGACCTGCCGGGCGCGCTGACCGCGGGTGCCGACGCAGTGATCGCGCAGCTTCGCGCCGCGCCGGACGAGATGCAGGCCCGCACCGACGCCGCGGCCGCCACGTTCGACCGCGAGCATCGTCGCACCCCGTCGGGCGACGATGGCGATGCCACGGCGCTGATCTTCTGGGCGGTCGTCATGGGCGGCGTGTTCGTCGCGATGGCGTTCGGACGGCGCGGCGGGCGGCGAGGCGGCCGGCGTTTCCGCGGCGGCGGTGTCGATCCGGCCCTGCCGATCGTGCTGTGGAGCATCGCCAACGAGATCGGCCGTGGGCGCGGTGGTGGCGGCGGCTGGGCCGGCGGATCGGGCGGTTCCGGCGGCGGCAGCGCGGGCGGCTGGACCGACGGCGGCTTCTCCGGCGGGGGTGGCGGCGACTTCGGTGGCGGCGGCGCGTCGGGGGATTGGTGATGCGCCTGACGGCCGAGGATCACACGCTCGTCACCGCCGCGGTCGCCGCCGCGGAACGAGGGACGAACGGCGAGATCGTGACGATCGTATCGCGCTCGTCGGACGCGTATCACGACGCCGCCCTGCACTGGACGATCCTGGCGATGCTGCTGGTGCCGGCGCTGCTCGCCTTCTCCCCCGCCCTCGTCCACGTCGCCTTCGATGACGGAAAGATCGCGCCGTCGACGGCCGCGCTGCTGACGTCGATGCTGGTGATGCAGGGCGTCGCCTTCATCCTCGTCCGGGCGGCGCTGTCCTATCGCCCATGGCGGCTGGCTCTGACGCCTCGCGCCACCAAGGCGCGGCGGGTGCGCGCGCGGGCGCTCGCCCTGTTCGCCGCCGCCGCCGAGCACCGCACCGCTGGCCGCACCGGCGTGCTGCTCTACCTGTCGATGGAGGAGCGCCGGGCCGAGATCATCGCCGACGCCGCGATCCACGGCCGCGTCTCCGCGGACGTTTGGGGCGAGGCGATGGCGGCGATGATCCCCGAGCTGCGCGCCCGCCGCCCCGGCGCCGGCATGGCCGCGGCGGTGGCGAGGATCGGCGCGGTGCTGGCCGAGCATTTCCCCAGAACGGAGAACGACGTGAACGAACTTCCCGACCGGCTGATCGAGCTGTGAGTGCCGAGACCGTCTGGGAGGGCCGGTTCCTCTCCGTCGTCAAGGACGGCAGCTGGGAATATGCCGTCCGCCGGGGCGACATCGACGCGGCGGTGATCGTCGCGCTCGACGGCGAGGACGTGCTGCTGGTCGAGCAGCACCGCATCCCCGCCGGCCGCGTCTGCCTGGAACTGCCCGCCGGGCTGGTCGGCGACGAGGGCGAGGACGAGACGGTGGCCGACGCCGCCCGGCGCGAGCTGGAGGAGGAGACCGGCTACCGCGCCGACACCGTGGAGGAGCTGGGCGAGTTCTACTCGTCGCCGGGCATGACCTCCGAACGGTTCACCGCGGTGCGTGCGACCGGCCTGACCATGGTCGGCGAGGCGGAGGACGGCATCACCGTCCACCGCGTCGCGCGCGGCGAGGTCGCCGCTTTCGTCCGCCGGCGGCGCGCGGCGGGGATCGGAATGGACGCCAAGCTGCTGATCCTGCTCGGCCTCGGCGAGCTGTAGCGGCCGAGGGCTTAGATTCTGATTCGCCCTATTTGGAACAGAACTGCCTCCCCGGCGCAGGCCGGGGTCCAGTCGGGAAGGTCGCGGTAACGAAGCGCAACGCTTTCCATTGCCGTTCCCCAGCTGGGCCCCGGCCTTCGCCGGGGAAGCGCTTCAACCTGAATGGATCAAATCTACCGGAAATTATCCGCGTAGGCCTGGAGCTTCAGCTTCTTCTCGGGCGCCGGCACCAGGTTATAGTCCCAGCCCTGCCGCTCGCAGTGCGCCACCGCCGCCTCCGCGGTCGGGAACAACAGGCGGATCTGGTCGCGCGTGTCGCCGCTGCCGGCCCAGCCGGTCAGGGGATCGGGCTGCTTGGCCTCGGCCGGCTCGAACTCGAGCTGCCACTGGTCGGTGCGGGCGCGGCCGGACTGCATCGAGTTCTTCGGGCGCTGGAAGATGCGGGCGATAGGCATGACCCTCCCTTAACGCGCGCCGCCGGCTTTCGCATCCGCCTTCTTCGTGCGTAGCGTCGCGGAGGCGGCGGCGGGATCGTCCGGCCAAGGATGGCGCGGGTAGCGGCCACGCATCTCCTTGGCGACCGCCGCCCAGCTGCCCGCCCAGAAGCCGGGCAGGTCGCGCGTCGTCTGAATCGGGCGTCCGGCGGGGCTGGTGAGCGACAGGACCAGCGGCACCCTGCCCTCCCCGACTACCGGATGCGTGGCGAGGCCGAACAGCGCCTGCGGGCGAAGCTCGACGCGCGGGCCGCCCTCCGCGGCATAGTCGATGGCGTGGGTGGAGCCGGCGGGGCTGGTGAAGTGGGACGGCGCGACACGGTCGATCGTCGCGGTGCCCGCCCAGCCGATCAGCTGGCGCAGCGCATCGCCGAGTGCGCGCGGCGGGATAGCGTCGAGGCGGCGGCGGCCCTCGACCAACGGCGGCAGCCACTCGTCCAGCCGCTCGACCAGCGTCGCGTCGTCGAGCGGCACGCCGGCATAGGCGGCACGGGCCCGGTACGCGGCGGATGCCTCGTTCCAGGGGAGCAGGCCGAGGCCGTGGCGGCGGACCCCCGCCACCAGCGCGGCGGCGATCGCCACAGGGTCGGCGGTGGGGTCGGGACCGGAGGAGAGGCGTAGCGCGCCTAGTCGCCGCTCGCGCGTCGCGGCGACGCCGCCGGTCGCGGGGTCGAACACCACCTCGCACACCGTCTCGACGCGGTCGGCGAACAGCGACTCGATCGTGACGAGGTCGATCCTCGCCGCGGCGAGGATGCGCGCGCCCGACGCCGCCCCTTGCGTATCGGCGACGGCGAGCCACTCGGCCGCGGCGAGCGGCGATGCGGGGTCGAGCCGGAAGCCGCGACCGCCCGCGGAAGCCCACGCCTCGCCACTGCCGTTGCGGCGGCGCGCGACGCGATCGGGGAAGGCGAGCGCGACGCAGGTGGCGACTTCTTCTCCCCTCCCTGCAAGGGAGTGGACGGGAGAAAGATTTGCCCAGCGCTCCGCCAGTCCCCGCGCCGCCTTCGCCTTGATGCCGCGATCGCTCCGCCAGCGGGCGAGCCGCCCTTCCAGATCGACGTCGTTGCCGCCCAGCCCGCGCTCCTGCAGCAGCACCGCCACCTCGGCGGCCGTGCGCCCCAGCCCGCGCTCGCCTCCGCGGATCAGCATGTGCGCGAGCCTCGGCGGCATCGGCAGCGCGGCGATGCGGCGGCCGTGCGGCGTCGGGCGGTGATCCTCATCCAGCGCCTCGATCGACCGCAGGCGGGCGCGCGCCTCCTCCACCGCGGCGACCGGCGGCGGATCGAGCCAGGCGAGCGCGCGCGGATCGGGCGCGCCCCAGATCGCGGTGGCGAGGACGAGGCCGGACAGGTCGGCCTCCACGATCTCGGGCGGGTCGAAGCGCGGCAGGCCGGCGAAGCCCGCCTCCTCCCACAGGCGATAGGCGACGCCCGGCCCCTGCCGCGCGGCGCGGCCGGCGCGCTGCGTCGCGGCCGCCTGGCTCGCGCGCTCGGTGACCAGGCGGGTCATCCCCGCCGCGCGATCGTAGCGGGGGCGGCGGGCGAGCCCCGAATCGACCACCACGCGGATACCGTCGAGCGTCAGGCTGGTCTCCGCGATCGAGGTGGCGAGCACCAGTTTCCGCGCGCCGTCAGGCTCGGCGCGGATCGCCGCGCGCTGGAGCGGCGGATCGACCTGGCCGTGGAGGTGGTGGAGCCGCACGTCCGCGGGCAGGCGATCAGCCAGCCGGTCGGCGACCCGCTCGATCTCGGCGACGCCGGGCAGGAAGGCGAGCACGCCGCCCTGCTCCTCGGCGAGCGCGCGGCGGATCGCGGCGGCGACCTCGTCCTCCACCTTCAGCGCACCGTTGCGGCCGAGATGGCGGAGCGTCAGCGGGTGGCTGCGGCCTTCGCTCTCGATCACCGGCGCCCCGCCCATCAGCGCGGCGAAGCGGGCACCGTCGAGCGTCGCCGACATCGCGACCAGCCGCAGGTCGGGCCGGAAGGCGGCTTGCGCGTCCAGCGCCATCGCCAGGCCGAAATCACCGTCGAGGCTGCGCTCGTGCACCTCGTCGAACAGCACCGCCGACACGCCCGCCAGTTCGGGATCGGCCTGGATGCGGGCGACGAAGATGCCCTCCGTCACCACGGTGACACGCGTCGCGGCGGAGCGGCGGCTGTCCATGCGGGTCGCGTAGCCGAAGGTGCGGCCGACCTCCTCCCCCGCCAGCGCCGCCATCCGCTCGGCCGCGGCGCGTGCGGCGAGGCGGCGGGGCGAGAGGAGCAGCACCTCGCCGATGCACCACGCCTCGGCGAGGAGCGCGGGGGCGACGGCGGTGGTCTTGCCGGCGCCGGGCGGGGCGACGAGCACGGCGTTGGGTCGCTCGCGGAGGGTGGCGAGAAGGTCGGGGAGGACCGCGTCGATGGGGAGCGGGGTCATGCCCTGCTTTCCGGGGTGGGATAACGGGGGAGGCGCCGGGTTGGTCACGCGGTCCTTTGCCATGGTTGGCGGTTTGTGGAACAGCGGGAAACGCAGGGCGTCCTTACTCGACCGCTGTTATCCCGACAGAGTCGGCGCTTACCCAGCTTAGTAAGCACCCCGGCGAAGGCCGGGGCCCAGTTGGGCAAGGGTCGTATCAAGTTACGACGGCTATTCCACCTGGGCCCCGGCCTTCGCCGGGGTGCTGGGCTGCTTTAGGGCTGTCGGGGGCGATCGATTCCGGGCGACGGCAAAGCCGCCGCTGCGACGTCGAACGGGCTCGGCTGCGCCGACCCGTCGGCCGTGCCGGGCGCTGCTCGCGCTGCTCGCATCGGCGCGGACGTGGCCGCACCTGCGCCCGTCAGTACGCCCGCGCCACCGCGAACTCGACCGCCTCCACCATCGCGTCCTTGGCCTTGCCGCCCGCGAACCCGGCGATGGCGTCGATCGCGCGCTGGCCGTAGTGGCGGGCGCGGGCGAGCGTGTCGTCCACCGCTCGGCTGTCGCGGACCAGGGCGACGGCGTGGGCGAAATCATCGTCGGACGAGCGGCGACCCTCCACCGCGTCCTTCCAGAAGCGGCGCTCGTCCGGACCGCCACGCGCGTAGGCGAGGATGACGGGCAGCGTCATCTTGCCCTCGCGGAAATCGTCGCCCGCGTCCTTGCCCATCGTGCCCGCGTCGGACACGTAGTCGATCGCGTCGTCGACCAGCTGAAAGGCGATGCCGAGGTTGCGGCCATAGGCGTCGAGCGCGGCCTCCTCCTCCTCCGGCCGCTCGGCGACGACGGCGGCGATGCGGCAGGCGGCAGCGAACAGCGCGGCCGTTTTGGCACCGATGATGTCGAGGTAGCGATCCTCGCCCAGGTCGACGCGGCGGGCGGCGGTCAGCTGGTTGACCTCGCCCTCCGCGATCACGGCCGAGGCGTTGGAGAGGATCTTCAGCACCTTGTTGCTGCCGTCCTCCACCATCAGTTCGAAACTGCGGGAGAACAGGAAATCGCCGACCAGCACGCTGGCGGGATTGCCCCAGATGATGTTGGCGGTGCGCTTGCCGCGGCGCAGGTCGCTGCCGTCGACCACGTCGTCGTGGAGCAGCGTGGCGGTGTGGATGAACTCCACCGCCGCGGCCAGCCGGTGGTGGCGCGTGCCGGAATAGCCGATCAGCCGCGCGCTGGCGAGCGTCAGCATCGGCCGCATCCGCTTGCCGCCGCCCGCGATCAGGTGACCGGCGAGTTCCGGGATCAGCGGGATCTGCGACTGCATCCGGTCGAGGATCACCGCGTTGACGGCATTCATGTCGCTCGCCACCAGCGCCAGCATCGGCTCGAGCGAGGGGCTGCGGGGCGCCAGGCGGTGGACGGTCGCGGTCATCGGGCGTGCACGTGGCGGAGCGGGCGGGCGAACGCAACCCCTGCACCGGTCTTGCTCCGTGGGCGCCGTACCCGCAAAGGACGATCGACCAAGGAGGCGAGCGATGGGCGACGACGTGCTGCAAGGATATCGCCAGTCGATCGACAATATCGACGCGGCGCTGGTCCACCTGCTCGCCGAGCGGTTCAAGGTGACGCAGGCGGTCGGCCGGCACAAGGCGACGACCGGCCTGCCCGCCGCCGATCCAGGCCGTGAGGAACACCAGATCGCGCGGCTGCGCCGATTGGCGGAGGACGCGCAGCTCGATCCCGAATTCTCGGAGAAGTTCCTGCGTTTCATCATCGACGAGGTGATCCGCCACCATCAGCGCCAGCAGGGCGGGACGGCGGCGTGACGTCGGCACGGGGAATGCTGGTCGCGATCGAGGGCGGCGACGGGGCGGGCAAGGCGACCGCCGCGGCGGAGGTGGCCGCGCAGCTGGTCGCCGCGGGGCGCAGCGCCACCGTGCTGTCCTTCCCCCGCTACGCCGAGACGCTCGGCGGCCATGTGCTGGGCGAGTATCTCGGCGGGCGCCTGCCGCACATCGCCTCGCCCCGCGCCGCGGCGGTGCTCTACGCGCTCGACCGGATGGAGTCGGCGGGCGCCATCGCCAACGCGGCGGCGAACCACGACGTGGTGGTGTTCGACCGCTACATCGCCTCCAACATGGCCTATCAGGCGGCACAGGAGGACCCCGGCGGATCGGACGCGCTGATGCGCTGGATCGGCCGGCTGGAGATCGACCAGTTCGGCCTGCCGCTGCCTGACCTCAACGTTTATCTCGACACGCCGGCGGACATCGCGCGCGGGCTGATCCTGCGCAAACGCAAGCGCAGCTACACCGACGACCCGCTCGACGCCTACGAGGCCGATGACGGGCTGCAACGTCGCGTGCGCGAGCGATACGAGGCGATGGTGGCGGAAGGGCTGCTCGGCCACTGGGCGCGAGTACCGACCGTCGTCGACGGTGCGCTCCGCCCGCCGCGCGAGATCGCCGCGGCGATCGTTGGGGCGATCGACAGGGCGGCCTGAACGTCATCGCCTCAATTATCATCCGAAGCTTCTGCGAACGTCGCGGTCGGCATCCATCATTCCCTCACCCCGGACCTGTTCCGGGGTCCACCGTGCCGCGAGTCAACGAGCGGCAGCATTAGAGCGGGATGACATCAATCTCACCCGTTCGTGCTGAGCCCTTCGACAAGCTCAGGATAAACTTCGGCGCATGGCGCCGAAGTCGAAGCACGGGCCGCGAACGGTCCACTTGGGGCTTGCCCTTCGACTTCGCTCAGGGCGAACGGTGCTGGGTCAATCCGTCGCCATCATGCTCTAACGGCACGATGGGTGCCGGGACCAGCCCGGCATGACGGAGACGAGACGGGGTCAGCTTGCAATGGCGGACGCGACGCTCGCCGGGATGATGATCCTGAGGCCCTACCCCGCCATCGTCTGCACCGAGCCCGAGTCGACGCGCAGGTTGGCGCCGTTGACGAAGCTTGCCCGTTCCGAGCACAGGAAGACGATCGCCGCCGCCACCTCCTCGGCCCGGCCGCGGCGTTCCAGCACCATGCCGGGCCGCTCCTCGGCCAGGAAGCTGTCGATCGCCTGATCGACGCTCGTGTCCTGCTCGTCGGCGCGCTTCTCCATCATCTTGTCGGTCATCGGCGTCGCGATAAAGGCCGGGCTGACGCTGTTCACCAGCACGTTGTCGGGTCCGTACGCCTTGGACAGGCCCTTGGCGAGATTGAGGAGGCCCGCCTTGGACGCGCAATAAGCGAGCTCGTCGACATAGGGCTGCACCGCATCCTCCGACGCGATCAGGACCACGCGGCCCCATTGTCGCTCCCGCATCGCCGGGATCGCCGCGCGGCAGACGCGCACCGCCCCCATCAGGTTGATGTCGAGCGTGCGCTGCCAGCCCGCATCGTCGACCTCTAGGAAATCGCCGGTCGCGCCGGTGACGCCCGCGCAGTTGACCAGGATGTCGGCCGGGCCGAGCCGCTCCGCCGCCTCCGCCACCATCGCCTCCACCGCCGCCAGGTCGGTGACGTCGGCCTCGATCGCGATCACCTGTCCCAGCGAGGACAGTTCCTTCGCGCTCTGCTCGATCTGGCCACCCGGCCGGTCGCTGATCGCGACGACACAGCCCTCCTCCAGCAGCAGCCGCGCGGTGTGCTTGCCGATGCCCGAATCCGCGCCGGTGACCAGCGCGACCTTGCCCTTGATACCGAAATCCATGGCGGGTCTCCTCAGCGGGTGGGGCTCGACGCGTTGACCTCGTTGCGGGGGGGGCGCTTGTACGACAGCGTCTGCACCTGCCCTTCCGGATCGATGCGGCGCGAGCGGGTGAAGGCCGGCAGCGTCACCGCCTTGCCCGTCTTCAGCGCCTCGACGATGCCCTCGATCACGCGCAGGTCGGCGATCCCTTCCTCGCCGTCCGGCTCGACCTCGCGGTCGTGGAGGATGCAGTCGGAGAAATACTTCATCTCGCCGCCGAACTGGTCGGTCGCCTTGAAGCTCTCGTGCGTCTTCTTGTCGCCCACCGTGCGGTTCTGCTCCAGCGGGTCGCCGAAGCCGTAGGCCGGGCTCATGTGGATCGAACCCTTGGCGCCGGCGATGATGAGGCTGTTCACGTTGTTGACGAAGTAGGAGATGGTGAACTGCGCCAGCCGGTTGCCCGGGAAGCGCAGCGTCACCGCGAACGTGTCGTCGACGTCCAGCCCCGAATCGGGCTGCCGCGTCGCGACCGCCGACACGACCCCCTCCGGCTCCGCGCCGAACAGGTAGCGGGTGGCGTTGATCGGATACGGCCCCATGTCGAACAGCGGCCCCGCCTCGATACCGTTCCTGGCGCGGTGGTTCGCCGGATCGACCATCTGGCCGAAGCAGGAGGTGAAGGCGATCAGCTCGCCCAATTCCCCGTCGCGGATGCGGGTGATCGCGTCCAGCGTTGCCGGCTCGAAGTGGAGGCGGTACGCGACCATCAGCTTGGCGCCCGACTTCTTCGCGGCGGCGGCGATCGCCTCGCTCTTCTCGACCGAGATCTCCAGCGGCTTCTCGCACAGCACGTGGATGCCCGCCTCCAGCGCAGGCACGGCGAATTCCGCGTGGCGCCAGTTGGGCGTGGCGAGATAGATCGCGTCCACCTTGCCCGATGCCAGCATCTCGCCGAACCGCTCGTAGGAATAGGTGTCGGCGATGCCGTACTGCTTGCCGACCTTCTCCGCCTTTTCCGGATCGCCGGTGACGAGCGCGACCAGTTCCGAATTGCCGGTATGCGCGATGCCGGGCATCATCGACGCCTGGGCGATGTCGCCGAGCCCGACGACGGCGTAGCGGACCTTCCGGCTCTCGGTCAGTCCCAGGGCGGATGCGATGCTCATTGGGGGTACTCCTGCGGTTCGGGCGGGGAAACGCGCGTCGAACGCGATCTCTCCCGATGGCACCGTGCCTCGCCCGGCGAGTTTGTCCCCGCATGACCACCTCCCCCGCCCAGACCTGTTCCGCCGCGCGCGACGCCGACGGGTATCTGCCGCTCGAACAATATGGCGCGCTGGGCGACGGCCGGGCGGTGGCGCTGAGCGGCGCGGACGGCTCGATCGACTGGTGGTGCGTGCCCAACATGGACTCCGCACCGTTGTTCGACCGGCTGCTGAGCGCGGACGAGGGCGGCCGCTTCGTCGTCGCGCCGACCGAGCCGTTCACGGTCGAGCGCCGCTACCGCGAGGCGTCCAACGTGCTGGAGACGGTGTTCACCACCGCGTCGGGCAAGGCGGTGCTGGTCGAGTCGCTCAACAGCAGTTCGGCCGGGCGGCTGCCCTGGGCCGAGCTCGCGCGGCGGGTGGAGGGGGTGGAGGGCAGCGTCACCTTCCGCATCGAGCTGCGGATCGGGCGCCGGGCCGACACGGTGAACCCTTATTGGACGCGGATGGGGCATCACGACATGTTCACCGTCGACCGCGTGTCGGGCCTGTTCCGCCGCAGCGACAATGTGCGGATCGAGCGGGCCGACGACCTCGCCACCGTCGCGACCGCCACCGTCGGCCCCGGCGAGCGCGCCACCGTGGCGATCGTCGCCGGCGAGGACGAACCGCTGGTGGTGCCGCCGATCGACGACATCGACGCGCGTATCGACCTGTCCGACGCGGAGTGGCGGCAATGGTCGGCGCAGCTGCACGGTGACGGCGCCCACCACGACCTGCTGGTCCGCAGCGCGCTGGCCCTAAAGCTGCTGCTCTACGCGCCCACCGGTGCGATCACCGCGGCGGCGACGACGTCGCTGCCGGAGAAGATCGGCGGGCCCAAGAACTGGGATTATCGCTACGCCTGGATCCGCGACGCGGGCTATTCGATCAAGGCGTTCCTGCGCATCGGCGCCTTTGCCGAGGCCAAGGCCGGGCTGACCTGGCTGCTCCACCGGCTGGGTGACGGCACGCAGCCGCAGGTCTGCTACACGCTGAACGGCGATCCGGTGTCGCCGCCGCGCATCGTCGACGTACCCGGCTACAAACGGTCGCAGCCGGTGGTGATGGGCAATCTGGCCGGCGACCAGCACCAGCACGGCATCTACGGCGACATCTTCGAGACCGCGGGCCGCTTCGTCGCCTGCGGCAACGTGCTGGATGCGAGAAGTGCGGAGACGCTGTCGCACCTGGCCGACGAGTGCGCCGACCGATGGCGCCAGAAGGACGCCGGCATCTGGGAGCTGGAGGACCCGCAGCACTATACCATGTCCAAGATCAGCTGCTGGCAGGCGCTGCAACGCGCGGTGGAGCTGGTCGAGGCCGGGCAGATGCCCTCCACCTGCCGCGATCGCTGGGAGCGCGAGCGCGACCGCATCGCCGCCTGGATCGAGGAGCATTGCTGGTCGGAGAAGCGGGCCGCCTATCTGATGCATCCCGGCAGCGACCGGCTCGACGCGTCGCTCGCGCTGGCGGTGCGCTTCCGCTTCGACGGGCAGGATCGGCTGGCCTCGACCCTCGACGCGATCGACGCGGAGTTGGGGCGGAAAGGCTTCCACTACCGCTACTCGGGCGCGTCGAAGGAGGAAGGGTGTTTCCTCGCCTGCACCTTCTGGATGGTGGAGGCGCGCATGCTGCTCGGCCAGCGGGAGCGGGCGGAGGCGCAGTTCGCCGCGGCGATGGCGACGCTGGGCGCACGCGGCGTCGGCACCTATGCCGAGATGATCGACCCGGACAGCGGCGCGTACCTCGGCAACCTGCCGCAGGGCCTGACCCACCTGGCGGTGATCCAGGCGATCGCGACGCTGACCGGGCGGGAGTTGTAGCGGGCGGCCCGGGCCGATCGGACCTACGCGGCGAGCCGGGCGGCGTTGCGGCCGGCGTTCTTGGCCTCGTACAGCGCGCGGTCGGCCTCGCCCAGCAGGCTCGCCGCCGATCCGCCGGGCACCAGCGTCGCGATGCCGATGCTGGCGGTGACCGGCGGCCCCGCCTCCACCCCGTCCGCCGACGCGGCGATCGCGCGGCGCAGCGCCTCCGCCACGGTCAGCGCCGTCGCCGCGTTGGCACCGGGCAGAACCACCACGAACTCCTCGCCCCCCAGCCGGCCGACCAAGTCGGTGGGGCGGACGGCATGGCTGGCGGCGCGGGCGACCCGCCGCAGCACCGCGTCGCCGGCGGGATGGCCGAACCGGTCGTTGACCGACTTGAAATGATCGATGTCGAAGATCGCCAGCGCCAGCGGCTCGCCCCCCCTCGCCGCCGCCGCCACCGCCTCGTCGAGCTGCGCCAGCGAGCGGCGCCTGCTCGCCAGACCGGTCAGCGCGTCGGTGTCGGCAAGCTGCATCGCGTGGGCCGCCGCCGCTTCGGCCGCGGCGCGCGCCGCTTCCAGCGCCTGTTCCGCCTCGATCCGCTGCGAGATGTTCTGGACGATGCCGAACATCGCGGTGGTGGTGCCGTCATAGGCGATCTCGGGCTGGCCGCGCGACAGGACGTGGCGCTGCTCGCCGTCCGTCCGCACGATCCGCGCCTCGAAGTCGAACGGTTCGCCCTTCTCGATCGCCTTGGCGACTATCGCCGCCACCCGCGCGCGATCGTCGGGATGGTAGAAGTCGATCGCGCCGGCCAGGTCGGGGGTCGCGTCGACGGCGAGGCCGTGCATGCGGTGCACCTCGGGCGACCAGAAGAGCGTGGCGGTGGTCAGGTCGATCCGCCAGTGGCCGAGCTGCGCCGCCCGCTCCGCCATGCCGAGCAGGCGATTGGCCTCCCGCATCTGCCGCTCGGACGCCTGCACGGCCAGTTCGGCGGCGCGACGGTTGCTGATGTCGCGGGCGCGCGCGACCACCTCCTCGCCCATGTCGGTGGCGACGCGGCGATAGGCGACTTCCAGCCAGGCATGGCTGCCGTCGGCGCGCAGGTGACGAAAGGTCACCGTCTCCGGCGCAGGCGACGTAATGGCCCGCTGCCATGCCGCGTCGACCAGCGCGCGGTCGTCGGGATGCACCATCAGGATCGGCGTCTGGCCGACCGTCTGTTCCGGCGTGAAGCCGAGCACGGCGGTGACCGCGGGCGAGCAGTAGCGCGCCACCCCGTCCAGCGACAGGCGCAGGATCACGTCGGTGCTGCTGTCGGCGAGCAACCGGTGCATGCGCTCGCTGTCCGCGCGGTCGGCGGCGAGGCGGCGCTGCTGCGCCAGCAGCGCGCCGAACGGCAGCGCGGTGGCGAACAGCGTCAACAGGTAGAATTGCAGAAAGAAGCTCTGCTCGACCGCGCTCTGCCGCGTCATCCACAGCGGCCCATGACCCATCACGGTCATCACCGGCGCGATCACCGCGACGATGCCGACCCCCGCCACTGCGCCCAACGGCCCCAGCCGCCAGGTCGCCGCCAGGAGCGCGACGAGCGGCAGGAACATGATCTGGAACCGCTGCTGCACGAACACGATCAACGTCACCGCCGCGACCATCAGCAGGTGCGTCATCACCGTCAGCCGCGCCGTGTCGTCGTGGATCGACCGCGGACCCGGATCGGCGATCCTGATGCTCATCAGCACCAGCGGCGCGACGATGAACATGCCGAGCAACACCGTCGCGAACCAGTTGAGCGCGGCGAGCGCGCCGCCCCCGACGGCCACCGTCATCGCCCCGGTGCCGGCCAGCGCGGCGATCAGCACCGCACCGCAGAAGCGGGATACGTCGCGCGCGCGGCCGAAACGGGGACGCGCCACCCGCCAGCGCCGCAGCAGCGCGGCGCCGACCGCGGCCTCGACCATGTTGGCGACGGTGAAGCCGAGACTGACCGGCAGGGGCACCCCCGCCTGCAGGTTGACGGCGACGCTGGCCGCGGCGGCGAGCAGCAGGCAGATCAGCAGCCGGTACCCGGAAAGCTGCGCCAGGCCGGCGAGGAGGATGCCGCTCGCCGGCCACATGGCGACGATCCCGTCGGGCCCGCGCGTCAGCCACAGCGACAGCGCCGCCGTGACGCCGTAACCGACGGCGATGCCGGTCGGCGCGATGACGGAACGGAAGATCGACACAGCGTTACCCACGCCCTCGGGCTAGTCCGGCCGGGTTAAGGCGGGCTAAAGACCGGAGCCTATCGAACGACGTAGGGGAGTGAGATCGCGAAGGACGATCCCGCCGGCATCGTTCCGCGCGGGCGGAAGCGGACGGTGGTGACCGCCGCCTGGCTGGCCGCGTCGCCCGGCACCGGCACGTAGGTCCAGGTGGCGCCGTTGTCCGCCGAGAAATCGATATCGTCGGTGGTGCTGGCGGGCGAGACGTAGCGGAGCGTCAACCCGGAGGCGCGGGCACCCTGCCGGCTTTCCACCGATCCGTTGGCAAGGGTGCCGTCCCCTTCCAGCGCGAGGCGGACGGTGGGCGGCGTCGCCAGTGTCACCGACACCGTGTCGGCGTCCAGGGCGACTGCGTCCGGATTGGTGATGGTGGCGGCGATCCGCACCTTGGCCCCGGGCACCGCCTTGGGATTGCTGGTGCTGGAGGTCGGGCTCCACGTGGTGGTGGTGGTGATCGTGACGGCGGCGGGCTTGGGTGTGACCACCAGGGTGATCGTGACGACGGCGTCGCGGCTGCCCCGGTCCGTCTTGCCGACCGCGCAGCCGCCGAGCAGGCCGAGCACGCCCAACTGCGTGCAGAAGGACCAGTCCCAGCGGACCGTGACCGTGCCGCTATAGGTGCCTGCCGGCAGGTCGCCCGTGCTTCGCGCGCGCACGAAGATGGCGGGCCGCATGTTGCTGTTGTCGAGCAGCGTCAGCAGCGCCCCGTCCTGATAGGCGACGGTCGCGCCCGGCGTCAGCGGCCGGGCCCCCGCCGCGTCGGCCGATAGCGCCACGGGCACGGTGCCGCCGGGGCCGCTCAGCACCAGCACGCTGTCGGCGGCGAGCGTCGCGCGCAGATAGTCGCCGTTGAGCAGCGTCAAGAGCGACGCGGTGGTGCAGCCGAACGATCCGTCGGTGCGGACGGCGGCGGTGTACGCCTGCAACCCGGCCGAGGAGTAGCTGCCCGCCGACACGGTGGTCGGCGTGGTCACGTCGCAGGCAGCCATCGCCGGCGACGCAGTGCCCAGACCGACGACGAGCAGCAACCAGCGCGCGACGCCGACGGCGGGAAAAGGCGGGCGGATCATCACGGCCGCCAGCGTGTCGCTCCCCCCGTTAAGAGAGTGTTTCCCACCCGGAACGGGTGCAATCCTCAGATCACGCCCATCCTGGCGAGCGTGAACAGCACCACCGGCCACAGCACCGAATTGACGATGTCCTGCACCGTGTCGGCGATCCGCCACGATCCGACGCGGAGCCGGTCGAACACCTCGTTGACCAGCTCCGCCAGGGCGGCCAGCGCCAGCGGCCACGCCGCGCCGACGTCGCCCGCCACGGCGACGCCGGCGACCCAGATGACCATGCCGACATGGACGTGCAGCGTGGCATGGTCGAGCCCGGAGGTGTTGGCGAGCCAGACCTTGGCGCGGTTATGCAGCGGCTCCTTGTCGCCGCCGCTCAGAACGACAGCCCCATCGCGGTGCGGACGCCGGCCAGCGCCTTGACCTTCGCGAGCAGCTCCGCCGTCACCGGCTCGTCGACCGACAGCAGCAGCACCGCCTCGCCGCCCGCCTGGCGACGACCGAGGTGGAAGGTGCCGATGTTCACCCCCGCCTCACCGAGCAGCGTGCCGAGGCGGCCGATGAAGCCGGGCGCGTCGTCGTTGACGACGTAGAGCATCGGGCCGGCGAGGTCGGCCTCCACCTTGATGCCGAACAGCTCGACGAGGCGCGGGGCCTGGTCGCCGAACAACGTACCCGCGACCGAGCGGTCGCCGTCGGCGGTGGCGACGGTGACGCGGACCAGCGTGTGGTAATCGCCCTCGTGGCTCGATCGCACCTCGCGCACGTCGAGGCCGCGTTCCTTGGCCAGGAACGGCGCATTGACCATGTTCACCGTGTCCGAATGGACGCGCATAAGCCCCGCCAGCACCGCGCCGGTCACCGGCTTCTGGTTGAGCGTCGCCGCCGCGCCCTCGACCTCGACGGCGATGCCGGTGAGCGCACCCGTGGCGAGCTGGCCGACGAGGCTGCCGAGCTTCTCCGCCAGCGCCATATAGGGCTTGAGCTTGGGCGCCTCCTCCGCGGACAGCGAGGGCATGTTGAGCGCGTTGGTGACGCCGCCCGAGACCAGGAAATCGGCCATCTGCTCGGCGACCTGGATGGCGACGTTGACCTGCGCCTCCGTCGTCGAGGCGCCGAGGTGCGGCGTGGAGATGAAGTTGGGCGTGCCGAACAGCGGCGATGCCTTGGCCGGCTCCTCGACGAACACGTCGAGCGCGGCGCCGCCGACCTGGCCCGAATCGAGCGCGTCCTTCAGCGCCGCCTCGTCGATCAGGCCGCCGCGCGCGCAGTTGATGATCCGCACGCCGCGCTTGGTCTTGGCCAGCGCTTCCGCCGACAGGATGTTGCGCGTCGAATCGGTCAGCGGCGTGTGCAGCGTGATGAAGTCGGCGCGGGCGAGCAGTTCGTCGAGCGTGACCTTCTCGACGCCCATCTCCACCGCGCGCTCGGGCGTCAGGAAGGGATCGAAGGCGACGACCTTCATCTTGAGGCCGCGGGCGCGGTCGGCGACGATCGAGCCGATGTTGCCCGCGCCGATCAGGCCCAGCGTCTTGGACGTGAGTTCCACGCCCATGAAGCGGTTCTTCTCCCACTTGCCGGCCTGCGTGCTCGCATCCGCCTCGGGCAGCTGGCGGGCGAGCGCGAACATCAGCGCGACGGCGTGCTCGGCGGTGGTGATCGAGTTGCCGAACGGCGTGTTCATCACCACCACGCCCTTGGCCGAGGCGGCCGGGATGTCGACGTTGTCGACGCCGATGCCGGCGCGGCCGACGACCTTCAGGTTGGTGGCGGCGTCGAGGATCGCCTTGGTCACCTTGGTCGAGGAGCGGATGGCGAGGCCGTCGTACTCGCCGATCATCGCGGCGAGTTCCTGCGGCGTCTTGCCGGTGATCTCGTCCACCTCGACCCCGCGCTCGCGGAAGATCTGGGCGGCCTTGGGGTCCATCTTGTCGCTGATAAGGACTTTGGGCATTGTTCTACTCCGTTCCCCGGTGGAGGCCGGGGCCCAGTTGGGAAGGTTGACGTAACAGCGCGCGGACGCTCGTCTCGATCGTTCCGCCGCTGGGCCCCGGCCTTCGCCGGGGTACGAGAAGGGTCAGGCGCGCGCCGTCGCGTAGGCCCAGTCGAGCCAGGGGCCGAGCGCCTCGATATCGGCGGTGTCGACGGTGGCGCCGCACCAGATGCGCAGGCCCGGCGGCGCGTCGCGGTAGCCGGCGACGTCGTAGGCCGCGCCTTCGGCTTCGAGGAGCGACGCCATCTTCTTGATGAGCGCCTCGTCCGCGCCCTCGACCGTCAGGCAGACGCTGGTCTTCGACCGGGTCGCCGGATCGGGGGCGAGGTGGCCGAGCCAGTCGCGCGCCTCCACGATGCGGTCGAGCGCGGCGGCGTTGGCGTCCGAGCGCGCGATCACGCCGTCGGGGCCGAGCCCCTTCATCCACTCCAGCGTCCAGATCGCGTCCTCGACCGCGAGCATCGAGGGGGTGTTGATCGTCTCGCCCTTGAAGATGCCCTCGCTGAGCTTCCCCTTGCTCGTCAGGCGGAACACCTTGGGGAGCGGCCAGGACGGCGTGTAGCTCTCCAGCCGCTCGACCGCGCGGGGACCGAGGATCAGGACGCCGTGCGCGCCCTCCCCGCCCATCACCTTCTGCCAGGAGAAGGTGGCGACATCGATCTTCGCCCAGTCGATCGGATAGGCGAACACGCCCGACGTGGCATCGGCGAAGCTCAACCCCCCGCGATCCGCCGGAATCCAGTCCGCGTCGGGAACGCGGACGCCCGACGTGGTGCCGTTCCAGGTGAACAGCACGTCGGTCGACCAGTCTACGACGCCAAGGTCGGGCAGCTGGCCGTAATCGGCGCGGATCACGGTGGGATCGAGTTGGAGCTGCTTGACCGCGTCGGTCACCCAGCCCTCGCCAAAGCTCTCCCACGCCAGCGTGGTGACGTCGCGCGCGCCCAGCATCGTCCACATCGCCATCTCGAACGCGCCGGTGTCGGAGCCGGGGACGATGCCGATGCGGTGGGTGTCGGGAAGCTTCAGGAGCTCGCGCATCAGGTCGATGCAATGTTGCAGCCGCTGCTTGCCGAGCTTCGAGCGGTGCGAGCGGCCGAGGCTGTCGGTGGCGAGCGCCGACGCGTCCCAGCCGGGCGGCTTGGCGCAGGGACCGGAGCTGAAGAAGGGGCGGGCCGGCGTCGTATCCGGCTTCGACGCGCCCGTGATGTGGGGCGCGGTGGCAGTGTCCGTCAATGTTCTCTCCTCACAGAGAGCGCGCGCCGCGTTGGGACGGCGTGGCCCGTCGACGGCCCTAGAGGAGACGAGCCGAACCGACAAGGAACTTGTTGCGAATCCGTGAGCGGCTTCATGATTTTATGACGCCACGGGCTGCGGAGACGACATAAACCGATGGAAAGCCGGCAACTCCCGTACGAAACGTCCACGGTCCACGATCATGACCCTTCCGCCGCCGCGACGGATACGCCGCGCTGCTGCTAGAGCTGGCTTTACCAGCTTTCGTCACCGTTCGTGCTGAGCGCAGTGGAAGCACCTTGTGGGAGCGTGCCCTTCGACGTCGCTCGGGGCGAACGGAAGTGAATACAGCTGATCGACTTCGAGTTTAACCGATAGCTGCCCGACGATGGCGTACCGACCATCGAGGCGCATACCCTAGGCGGCGAGCGCGCCCGCGGACCGATGCGGACGGCCGTCCGGCGCGGGCGGTCGAGCCGATCGGGCTTGCCGCGACGCGCTCCTCCCGCAAGGAGTGGCGATCATGCCGGCTCGCTCGCTCCTCCTCGTCCTGCTGCTGCTCGCGCTCGCCGCCTGCGGGCGGACGCCGCCGACGCGCGGGACACGCGCCGAACCGGCGCGCCCTCCCGCGCGCGAGACGGCCCAATGCCATGCCGACCTGCGCGCCGAAGGGGTCGACTTCCGCGTGCTGCCAGACCGGGATTTCGGCAACGGCTGCGGCGTGTTCGGCGCGGTGCAGCTGACCGACATCGGCGTGCCGGTGACCGGCATCACCGCCATGCGCTGCGGCACCGCCCGCGCCTTTGCCGGCTGGGTCCGCAACGCCGCGGTGCCCGGCGCGTACCAGATGCTGGGATCGGAACTGGCGCGGATCGAGGGCATGGGCAGCTACGCCTGCCGCAACGTCGTCGGCTCGACCCGCAACGCCGGCCGGCGATCGGGCCATGCGCTCGCCAACGCGGTGGACGTCGGCGGCTTCGTGCTGAAGGACGGGCGGAGGGTGAGCGTGCTGGGCGACTGGAACGGCCCCGACGAGCGCGCCCGCGAGTTCCTGCGCACCATGCGCCGCTCGGCCTGCCGCCGCTTCGGCACGGTGCTGTCGCCCGACTACAACGCCGCGCACGCCAACCACCTGCACCTGGAGGACGACGGCGCCCGGTTCTGCCGCTAGCCAGCACGCCTGCTTTGCCGTACCAGCCTCGGATGACCGATACCCGAGTACCCGCGCGCGTCTTCCCCAACGCCAGCCAGGACGCCGAGAGCGCCAAGACCGTCGTCTCGACGCCGCAGACCGAGAGTCCCGCCTACAAGCTCGCCTTCCAGGACATGGACTTCCTGCTGCGCGAGGATCTGCGCCCCGTGCGGTTCCAGCTGGAACTGCTCAAGGCACAGCTGACGCTGGACGAGGCCAATATCGCCTCCACCTTCGTGATGTACGGCTCCGCCCGCATCCCGGAGCCGGAAAAGGCGCACGCGCTGCTGGAGATGGCGGCCGACGACAAGAGCCGTCGCATCGCCGAGCGGCTGGTCGAGAAGAGCAAATATTACGACGTGGCGCGCGACCTTGCCCGGCTGGTCAGCCGCATTCCGCGCGACGAGAACGGGCGGCGTCACTTCGTGGTCTGCTCGGGCGGCGGCCCGTCGATCATGGAGGCGGCGAACCGCGGCGCGCACGACGTGGGCGCGGAATCGATCGGGCTCAACATCGTCCTGCCGCACGAGCAGGCGCCCAACCCCTACGTCACCCCGTCGCTCTCGCTCCAGTTCCACTATTTCGCGCTGCGCAAGATGCACTTCCTGCTCCACGCCCGCGCGCTGGCGGCCTTTCCGGGCGGCTTCGGGACGTTCGACGAGCTGTTCGAACTCCTTACGCTGATCCAGACGGGCAAGATCGAGCCGATCCCCGTGCTGCTGTTCGGCCGCGCCTTCTGGGAGCGGGTCGTCAACTTCGACGCGCTGGTCGAGGAAGGCGTGGTGTCCGAGCGCGACCTCGGCATCTTCACCTATGTCGAGACCGCCGACGAGGCATGGGACGTGGTGCGCCGCTTCTACGAGGAGCGCGCGAAGAAGGAGGGGTGAGGCCGTATTGTACCTCCCCGGGACGGGGAGGGGGACCCCCGCGAAGCGGTGGAGGGGCAGTCGCGAGTGTCGCGCCTGGCAACTGCCCCTCCACCAGCCTGTGGCTGGTCCCCCTCCCCGTTCCGGGGAGGACCACAAGGTTCACTCCGTCCGCGCACCCTTGCGCGCGGCTTCCGGATCGATCGACGGGGCGCCGGAGGCGGGCGTGCCGGTGTTGGCGATGTCGCCCGTCTCGCCGCGGACGTCGGTGTCGACCGCGTTGGTCGCCTCCGCGGTGTTGCCGCCGGTATCGGCCGCCGCGTCCTTGTCGGCGGCATCCGCCTTGGGTGCGGGCAGCGCGATGTTGCTGCCCTGCTGGTTGATGTAGACCATCACGTTGGCGCGGTCCTGCGGGTTGGACAGGCCGGCGAAGGTCATCTTGGTGCCGGGGGCGAACTTGCGCGGGCTAGTCAGCCACGCGTTCATGTTCTCGAAATTCCACGAGCCGCCGACCGATTTCAGCGCGTCGGAGAAGGCGAAGCCGCCCTTGCCCTGCGCGATCGCCTCGCCCATCGTGCCGTACAGGTTCGGGCCGACGCCGTTGGCGCCGCCCTGGTTGATCGTGTGGCAGGCGGCGCACTTCTTGAAGACCTCGGCGCCCTTGGCGGCGTCGGCGGTGGGCAGCAGCGTCGCGATGTCGACCTCGGCGGCACCGCCGCCGGCGCCCTCCTCCTCGACACCCTCGATCGCGTAGCCCATCTTCTCGGGCCGGTGGCTCTCGAAGATCATGTTGCCGACGATCGCGGACCCCAGCGCGACGACGCCCGCGCCCAGCGCCCAGCCGGCGATCGTGTTGGTCTTCAGGTCCATGCTTTGCCCCAGTATGAATTGCCTCCGCTCTTAGGAAAGCCAAAGGGCGACCGCAAGCGGCGCTTGATCGTCGGCCATCGCGTGATAACCGGCCGGCCATGCAGTCCTTTCCCGCCCCCGCCCAGGCGCTGGTCGCCGCGATGACCGCGGCGGCGAGCGCCGATCCCGCCCGCACCGTCGCCTTCCAGGGCGCGCCCGGCGCCAACAGCCACGTCGCGGCCGAGCAGGCGTTCCCCGACGGGCTGCCCCTGCCCTGCTTCGACTTCGCCGACGCGATCGATGCGGTAAAGGAAGGGCGTGCCGACTGCGCGGTGATCCCGATCGAGAATTCGCTGCACGGCCGCGTCGCCGACATGCATTTCCTGCTGCCCGAATCGGGGCTGGCGATCACCGGCGAGCATTTCCTCCCCATCCGTCACGCGCTGATGGGCACGGGGCCAATCGACGGCGTGCGGCAGGCGATGAGCCACCCGCAGGCGCTGGGCCAATGCCGCCACTGGCTGCGCGCGCGCGGTATCCAGCCGGTCGCCTATCCCGACACGGCGGGCGCGGCGGCGGCGGCGGCGGAGCTGGCCGACCCTGCGGTGGCGGCGCTCGCCCCGCCGGGCGCCGCGGCGCTGTACGGGCTGGACCTGCTCGCCACCGACATCGCCGATGCGGAGCATAACACCACCCGCTTCGTCACGCTGGCACGCGGCAGCCGCCCGCCGGCGGGGGACGGCCCGTGGATGACCACGCTGATCTTCGAGGTAAGGAACGTGCCCGCCGCGCTCTACAAGGCGATGGGCGGGTTCGCGACCAACGGCGTCAACATGACCAAGCTGGAGAGTTACCAGCGCGGCGGCAGCTTCGCGGCGAGCGAGTTCTACGCCGACATTGTCGGCAAGCCGGGGGAGACGGCGGTCGACCGCGCGCTGGAGGAACTGGGGTTCCACTCGAAATGGGTGCGGCTGCTGGGCACGTATCGCCAGGCGCGGGTGCGGGGGTAGCCGTCATGCCGGGCCCTTCGGCGAAGCTCAGGAGAGCCTCGTCCCGGCATCCAGAGCCACGAAGCATGACACTGCTTGGCTCTGGACGCCGGGACGAGCCCAACGTGACGGATCGTCACACGCTCGCCACCCACGTATCGCCGATCTGTCGCAGCACATCCAAGGGCACGCGACCGTAGCGCAGCACCGCGGCGTGATACCGCTTCAGGTCGAACGCCGCGCCCTGCTTGGCCTTGGCCTTGTCGCGGATGTCGACGAACACCGAATGGCCCAGCTTGTAGCTCGCCGCCTGCCCCGGATTGACGCAGTAACGCTCGATCTCGCGCGCGGCATCGCCTTCGGTGTCGCCTTGCGCGTCGACGAAATACCGCACCGCCTTCTCGCGGCTCCAGCGGTAATGGTGCAGTCCGGTGTCGACCACGCAGCGGTTGGCGCGGAACAGCTGAGCGACCAGATAGCCGCAACGCCCGACCGGATCGTCGTCGTACATGCCGATCTCGTCGGCGAGCTGCTCGGAATAGAGCGCCCAGCCCTCGCCGTAGCCGGAGAAGCCGCCAAGCTTGCGAATCAGCGGCAGGCCCGTGTTCGACAGCGCCAGGCCGCTCTCCATCTGATGGCCGGGCAGCCCCTCGTGATAGGTCGTCGTCGCCAGCGCGAATTTAGGCCAGTCGGCCGAATCCTTCAGGTTGAAATAGACCAGGCCCGGGCGCGATCCGTCGATCGCGGGCGCCTGCGCGAAGGCACCGGCCGATCCCGCCTCGGTCTGGACCGGCACGCGCCGCACCTCGAATGTGTAGGGCGGCATCCGCTCGAACACCGCGGGCAGCCTGGTGCGGATCGCCGCCAGCCGCTCGTTGCAATAGGCGATCGCCTGCCGCTTGCCCTCGTCGGTATTGGGATAGAGGTATTTCGCCTCGCGGCCGAGCGCGTCCATGCGCTGGCCGACGCCGCCCTTGGCATAACCGAGCTTCTTGAGCTCGGCATCGAGCCGGGCATTGAGGGCACGGGCCTGGTCCAGGCCGAAGCGGTGGACCTCCTCGGGGCTGAGGCTGGTGGTGGTCGTCGCCTGGAGCGCGGCGGGGTAGAAGTCCGCACCCTTGGGGATCTTCCACACGCCCGCGTCATGGCTGGCGGTGCGGCGCAGTTCGCGCGCGTAGGCCGCTTGCGCGGTGAGGGCGGGCAGCACCTCCGCGTCCCACAGCCGGCCCACGTCGCGACCGTAGCGCGGGTCGAGCCCCTTGGCCGCCGCGCGCGTCCTGAGCGAGGTGACGACCAGCGCGTCCGCCGACGGCGTCGCCGTCTTGTCCATCTGCGTCAGCGCGAGGTCGAGGATGAAGTCGGGCGGCACCACGCCGACGCCGGCGTCGTGGCGCATCCGCGCGGTCTGGTCGGCGACCTGGCGCGCGAAGGCGCGGACGCGCGACAGATACGCTTCCGCGTCGGCGGCGGTGTCGATCTTGTGCTTGGTGTCGAGGAAGTCGGGCACCGACTGGTAGGCGCCCGACAGCTGCGACACGACATAGGGGCTGGGGCCGTAGGACGATCCGCCGAAATCGAACTGCCCGATCCGCGCCGCGGAGCGGCGCGTGTAGAGCACGCAGTCGAGATCGATCCGCTGGTCGGGCGTCAGCGACGCGCGCGGGACTGCCTCCAGCTCCCTCAGCTCGGCGAGGTTCTGCGCCTTGGCGGCGGCGATGCCGGCGAACGACTGGTCGGACAGCTTGGCGCGCAGGTCGGCATTGGCGCCCTTGTCGAGGCCCAGGCTGGTCGCCCCCTCCGGGCTGCGGCGCAGCTGCGCCTGCACGAGCCGGTCGAACAGGGGGTCGAGCGGACCGGGCGTCGGTGCGCCCTGCGCGACGACGCCGCGGGGCAGTCCCGCGAGCGCGGCGGCGGCGGCACCACCCAGGAGCAGGGTGCGGCGATCGGTGGTCATCGGGGATTCTCCGCCGTGTTCATTGTTTCCGCACCGTCTTCACGCCCCCTCTCGTCACCCCGGACTTGATCCGGGGTGACGACGTTGATCGCTCGGCTTACGCCGTGCGCGTGCCCGACAGCGGGAAGCTGCCGAACGCCCCCGCGCCGACGCTGCCGGCCAGCGTGTCGCCGTTCACCGTCGCCTCGCAGTCCAGCGTCATCGGCATCGGCACGGTCATGCTCTGCTTCCAGGCGATGGTGTTGCCGTCGACCGAGCCCTGCACGTCCATCGATCCCATCGCGCCCGACACCGCGCCGGTGAAGTCGGTGCCGGTGCTGTTCACGGTCAGCGTCATCTTCTGGTCGCCCAGCGGCGACTTCACGGTGCAGTCGTAGGTTCCGTCCACGTCGGCCATCTGAACTCTCCTTCGAACGGCCGGTTCGCCCGGCCGCGACGACGCTCCACCTCCACGGCCATCGCCCGCAAGTCAAGCAGGGCGCTTGCGAGGCGGCGCCCGATCGCACAGGCTATCCCCATGATATTCCTCGCCCCGCTGATCGCCGTCGCGCAGATGGCCGCGCCCGCCCCCTCCACGGCCGACGCCGCCTTTACCCGCATCTGGCAGGCGGAATGGGCGTGGCGCACGGCCGAGCGGCTGGCCGACGACGATCCGCGCGCGGTGTCGCCCCACCTGCCCGACGTGTCCGCCGCCGCCCACGCGCGCCGCGCGGCCAAGTGGCGCGGCGTGATGGCGCAGCTCGACCGCCTCGACGCGACGGCGCTCTCGCCCGAGCAGCGGACCAATTACCAGGTCTACCGCGCGCAGATCGCCGCCCTGCTCGACGACGAGCGGTTCCGCGAGTGGGAAAAGCCGCTGAACGGCGACAGCGCCTTCTGGGGCGATTTGCAATTCGCCGCGCGCGGCAACTTCGCCAACGGCGAGAAGGACTACCGCGCCTATCTGTCGCAGCTCGCCGACATCCCCCGTTACCTGGATCAGCAGACCGCCAACATGCGCGCCGGCCTGGCCCGCGGCTTCACGCCGCCCGCGGTGGTGATGCAGGGCCGCGACGCGCCGGTCGCCGCGATCGCCGAGGCCGCGAACCCCGAGGCGACGGTCTATTACGAGCCGTTCGCGAAGATACCCGCCTCCGTGCCCGACCGCGCCGCTCTTCAGGCGGCCGCGCGCAAGGTCATCGCGGATGGCGTCATCCCCGCGCACCGGCAGCTCCTCGCCTTCCTGCGCACCACCTATTTCCCGGGCATGCGGCAGGAGCTGGGCGCGTCGAGCTACCCCGACGGCGCCGCTTATTACCGCAGCCGCATCCGCGCCTTCACCACCCTCGACCTGTCGCCGGACCAGGTCCACGCGATCGGCCTCGCCGAGGTCGCCAAGATCCGCGCCGAGATGGAGCGCGCCAAGGCCGATGCGGGCTTCACCGGCGACCTGCCCGCGTTCCTGACGTTCCTGCGCACCGATCCGCGCTTCTACGCCAAGACGCCCGAGGCGCTGCTCCAGGAAGCGGCGTGGGAGGCGAAGCGGTTCGACGGCATGGCCGCCAAGTGGTTCGGCCGGCTGCCGCGCGCGCGGTTCGCGATCAAACCCGTGCCCGCCGCCATCGCCCCCTTCTACACCGCCGGCCGCGGTGGTCCCGGCGGCTACCTCGTCAACACCTACGACCTGCCGTCGCGGCCGCTGTTCCAGCTGCCGCCGCTGACGCTGCACGAGAGCGCGCCCGGCCACGCGATGCAGATCAGCCTGGCGAGCGAGAACAAGGACCTGCCCGTGTTCCGGCGGCAGAGCTACATCTCCGCCTATGGCGAGGGCTGGGCGCTCTACTGCGAGCGGCTGGGTGACGAGATGGGCTTCTACCAGACGCCCTACGAGCGGTTCGGGATGCTCAGCTATCAGATGTGGCGCGCGGTCAGGCTGGTGGTCGACACCGGCGTCCATGCGAAAGGCTGGACCCGGCCGCAGGCGCTCGCCTTTCTGCGCAACAACACCGCCCTATCGGAGCGGGAAGTGACGACCGAGGTCGACCGTTATATCGGCTGGCCGGGGCAGGCGCTCAGCTACTATCTCGGCCAGCTCGCCATCCAGCGCGCCCGCGCCAAGGCGGAGAAGGCGCTGGGGCCGAAGTTCGACATCCGCGCCTTCCACGACACGGTGCTGAGCCTCGGGTCGGTGCCGCTGCCGGTACTCGACGCGCGGATCGACCGGTTCGTGGCGGAAGGCGGGCCGAGCCCCTATCAGGAGGAGGACTGATGATCGATCGAACAAAGGATGAGCGCCGTCGTCGGCGATGGCAGGAGTTCATCGACTGGGTCGACGCCCATAGCACGTCTGCTTGGGTCTTTCGCGGTATGGGCGATGTCGCCTTTCTTTTGGTCCCGTCGATTGGCCGCATACCGAAATACACGCTCGCGCGTGAACGATCGGTGCTCGCCGGGTTTCGCCGCGCGGTGCCGCTCCATCATCAGGACAGCGGCTTTCGCGAGTGGGAGTATCTGGCCTTAGCACAGCATCACGGCGTACCGACTCGATTGCTAGATTGGTCAACCAATCCGCTCGTCGCTGCTTATTTTGCTGCGGTCAGCCCCGCAGGCGCCGTATCGATCGACCTGAACGGAGCCAACGTGAAGGCGGTACCCGATCGGACGGCGATCGCCTGCAGGATCGTCGCCACGCGCGTGCGACAAGCGCAGATGCTCGACATCGAACAGCACGTGGATCCCTTTAATCAAGACGAGGTGCGATTCTTACAACCACGTGCGATATCAAGTCGCATCGGCTCGCAAGCCGGACTTTTCAGTCTACACCCGAAACCCGATCAGAGCTGGGATACGCCACTGCAGAAAGAGGAACACCTGTTTGACGTCGCCGGCGAATTTCGGGACTTCTTCCTCCGTCGCTTGTTCTACCTGGGTATCGACCCTCTTCATATCATGGGTGGATTGGACGGACTAGGCGCGCGGGCGGCATGGCAGGCATCCAAGGGCGTCCGCGTGGGAGTGATATCATGACGGCAGTGCAGACAACGTCCGGACGTCACCGACTGGCCAACGACGTGGTAGCGACCATTAACGAGTTTGACCAAAAACGACTGGACGAGATGGGCGGCTGGCAGCCGTTGGCAGACCTGTCGGGGCGTACTCAGTTCGAGGCCATCGATGGTGACCCCGATAGCGTCGTATTCGTGGACGAAAACCGCTTTCAGGCGATCGCCACCGTGTACGTCATTCTGGTCTATGGCTCAGGCAACGACGAGGACACGATGAGCGACGAGTACGTCGCCACCATCCAGGGTCATCGTGACGCCGGCGGCATTGTGATCGACTCAATCGAGGTCGATACGACGCCGTTCTACGAATAGCGCCTACTCCGCCGCCTGCGCCTGCGGCTCGGCATCCTTCCACACCAGCACCGGCTTCCTCGCCGCGCGCGTCTCGTCGAGGCGGGCGCGGGGGGCGAAGTGCGGCGCGGACTTGAGGCTCGCATCGCCCGCCTTGGCCCGCTCCGCCACCGAGCGCAGCGCGCCGATGAACTGGTCCAGCGCCGCCTTCGACTCGGTCTCGGTCGGCTCGACCAGCATCGCGCCGTGGACGACGAGCGGGAAATACACCGTCATCGGGTGGAAGCCCTCGTCGATCAGCCCCTTGGCCACGTCGAGCGTCGAGAAGCCCTCCGCCAGGTTGGAATCGGAGAACAGCGCCTCGTGCATGCACGGCCCCGCCGACCCGAACGGCGCGTCGAGCACGTCCTCCAGCGAGCGCAGCACGTAATTGGCGTTGAGCACCGCGTCCTCGGCGACCTGCTTCAGGCCGTCCGCGCCGTGGCTGAGGATATAGGTCAGCGCGCGGGTGAACATGCCCATCTGGCCGTGAAAGGCGGTCATCCGGCCGAAGCTGTCGAGCTTGCCGCCGAAATGCTCGTTCGAGAACTCCTCGGTTCGCTCCTCTTCGATCAGGTGGACGTGCCCGTCCGCCGTTCGTGCCGTGTAGGGCAACGGCGCGAACGGGCTCAGCGCCTCCGACAGCACCACCGGCCCCGACCCCGGTCCGCCGCCGCCGTGCGGGGTGGAGAAGGTCTTGTGCAGGTTGATGTGCATCGCGTCGACGCCCAGGTCGCCGGGTCGCACGCGGCCGACGATGGCGTTGAAGTTGGCGCCGTCGCAGTAGACATAGGCGCCCGCCGCGTGGACCGCGTCGGAGATGTCCTTCAGGTCGCGCTCGAACAGTCCGCAGGTGTTGGGATTGGTAATCATCACCGCGGCGACGTCCGGCCCCAGCCGGGCCTTCAGCGCCGCGGTATCGACGCGGCCATCGGCGGTGGCGGGAATGTCCTCCACCGTGAAGCCGGCGAAGGCGGCGGTGGCAGGGTTGGTGCCGTGCGCCGACTCGGGGACGAGGACGACCTTGCGGTGCCCTTCGCCCCGGGCCTCCAGCGCCGCTTTGATGCACAGGATGCCGCACAGCTCGCCGTGCGCGCCCGCCTTGGGGCTCATCGCCACGCCG
The DNA here is from genome assembly GCF_900115745.1 of Sphingomonas rubra. Classification (GTDB taxonomy): domain Bacteria; phylum Pseudomonadota; class Alphaproteobacteria; order Sphingomonadales; family Sphingomonadaceae; genus Sphingomonas; species Sphingomonas rubra. The sequence continues at coordinate 103,101 of NZ_FOXP01000011.1, forward strand.
TGCATCCCGGTCAGCGTGATGAGCCAGTGCGCGAGTTCGTTGATGACGCCGAGCGCGCCCTGCACGGTATCGACCGGCTGCAAGGGGTGGACATCGGCGAAGCCGGGCAGTCGCGCCATCCGCTCGTTCAGCCGCGGATTGTGCTTCATGGTGCACGAGCCGAGCGGGAAGAGCCCCAGGTCGATGGCGTAGTTCTGGCGCGACAGCCGCGTATAGTGGCGCACCGTCTCCGGTTCGGACAGGCCCGGCAACCCGATCGGCGCCTTGCGCGTCAGGTCGCCGAGACGGTCATGCTTCACGTCGCCTTCCGCGAAGTCGACGCCGGTCGTCTCCGTCGATCCGATCTCGAAGATCAGCGGCTCTTCCAGCATCAACGCCTTGTTGCCGGTGAAGGTGGGGGCGGCGGCATCCGCGCCCTTGACGGCCATCTCGGGCTTCCAGCCGCTCTGGTTGATGGTCATGCCGCGAACTCCACGAAAGCTACGTCACCCCGGACTTGTTCCGGGGTCCAGGACCAAGCAGCGCCACGCTCGTGGCCCTGGATGCCGGGACGGGCCCGGCATGACGGGGTGCGGATGGTCATGCCAGTACCTCCTCCAGCGCGGTCGCCAGCGCCTCGACATCCTCGGGCGTGGTGGTCTCGGTCACCGCGACGACCAAGCCGTTGGCAAGCGAATCCTCGCCCGGGTAGAGCCGGCCGAGCGACACGCCCGCCAGCACGCCGCGATCGGCGAGCGCGCGGACGACGGGCCGCGCTTCCTGGCCCAGATCAAGCGTGAATTCGTTGAAGAAGCGGGGCGTGACCAAGCGGACGCCCGGCACCTGCGCCAACCGGTCGGCCGCGTGGCACGCGCCGGCATGGTTGAGCCCTGCCAGCCGCCTGAGGCCCGCCTCGCCCAGCAGCGTCATGTGGATCGAGAAGGCGAGCGCGCAGAGCCCTGAATTGGTGCAGATGTTCGACGTCGCCTTCTCGCGCCGGATATGCTGCTCGCGGGTGGAGAGCGTCAGCACGAAGCCGCGGCGACCGTCGGCGTCCACTGTCTCGCCGCACAGGCGGCCGGGCATCTGGCGGACATATTTGTCCTTGCAGCCGAATAGGCCGACATAGGGCCCACCGAACTGGAGGCCGACGCCCAGCGACTGGCCCTCGCCCACGACGATGTCCGCATCCATCTCGCCGGGCGATTTCAGCGCGCCCATTGCGACAGGCTCGGTGACGACGGCGATCAGCAGCGCCTTCTTCGCGTGGCACGCGTCAGCGAGCGGCTGGAGGTCGGCGATGCGGCCGAGGATGTCGGGATACTGCACCACCACGCACGACGTGTCGTCGTCGATGGCGGCGATCAGCGCGTCGAGATCGGTGTCGGCGGACAGCGTCGGCGTGCCCGTCTCCAGCACGTCGCCGGTGTATTTCGCCATCGTCTTGGCGACGGAGACGTAGTGCGGGTGGAGGCCCGACGACAGGATCGCCTTGCCGCGCCGGGTGATCCGCCGCGCCATGCCGATCGCCTCCCAGCAGGCGGTCGAGCCGTCGTACATCGACGCATTTGCCACGTCGGTGCCGAGCAGCCGCGCCACCTGCGTCTGGAACTCGAACAGCATCTGCAGCGTGCCCTGCGCGATCTCCGGCTGATAAGGCGTGTAGGCGGTCAGGAACTCGCCGCGCTGGATCAGATGGTCGACGGAGGCGGGCACGTGGTGCCGGTACGCGCCGGCGCCGAGGAAGAACGGCACCTCGCCCGCCACGGTGTTCTGCCGGGCAAGCGCGGTCATGTGCCGCTCGACCGAGAGTTCGGTGGCGTGGTCCGGCAGGCCCTCGATCGTGCCCGACAGCCGTGCGGCCTCGGGCACGTCGTCGAACAGCGCGTCGATCGACTCGGCGCCGATCACGCGCAGCATCTCGGTCCGGTCGGCGGGGGTCAGCGGCAGGTAGCGCATGGGGCAACTCTCTCCCCTCCCTGCAAGGGAGGGGCTGGGGGTGGGTGCCGATGCGCCAGCATCGGCTGCAACGCTTGAGGCGGGCGTCGGAACTCGTTCCGCTCGCACCCACCCCCGCCCCCTCCCTTGCGGGGAGGGGAGTTACTTACAGCTTGGCGACGAACGCCTCGTAGCCGGCTTCGTCCATCAGTTCGCCCAGTTCGTCCTCGTCGGACAAAGTGATGCGGAAGAACCAGCCCTCGCCTTCCGCATCCGAATTGACCAGGTCGGGCGAGTCGGCGAGCGCGGAATTGCCCTCCAGCACGGTGCCCGACACCGGGCTGTACACGTCGGAGGCGGCCTTGACCGACTCGACCACCGCCGCCTCGTCGCCCTTGGCGAGGGTGCGCCCGTCGGCGGGCACGTCGACGAACACGATGTCGCCCAACTGGCCCTGCGCGTACTCGGTGATGCCGACGGTGCCGATCGCGCCGTCGATCTCGACCCACTCATGCTCTTCGGTGAAATAACGCATCAGGCTGCCTTTCTGACGTAACGATGGGGAACGAACGGCATCGCCGCGACGGTGGCGTCGTGCGTCTTGCCGCGCTGGACGAGGCGGACGGCGGTGCCCGGCGCGGCGAGCGCGGCGGGAACGTACGCCATCGCGATCGGGCTGCCGAGCGACGGCGCGAAGCCGCCGGAGGTGACGCGGCCGATCTCGGCACCGTCCGCGTCGACCACGGTCGCGCCCTCGCGCACCGGCTGGCGCCCGGCGACGATCAGGCCGACGCGCTTGCTCGCGGGGCCGGCCTCGCGCTCGGCGAGGATGCGCTCCGCCCCCGCGAAATCGGCGGCCTCGCGGCGACGCTTCGACAGGGCGAAGCCGAGATCGGCCATCACCGGCGTCGTCTCGGGATCTAGGTCGTGGCCGTAGAGCGGCAGGCCCGCCTCCAGCCGCAGCGAGTCGCGCGCGCCGAGGCCGATCGGCTTCACCTCGGGCTGTTCCAGCAGCGCATCGGCGAAGGCGGCGGCGTGTTCGGCGGAGATCGACACCTCGAACCCGTCCTCGCCGGTATAGCCCGAGCGGCTGATCCACAGGTCGGCGCCGTTCCAGTCGAACGCGCCGGCGGTCATGAACACGAGGGCTTCAACACCCGGCACCAACCGCGCCAGCGCGTCGACCGCCTTGGGCCCCTGCACCGCGAGCAGCGCCTGCTCCTCGCCCAGGTTCATCGTCACGTCGTCGGGCAGCGTGTCGAGCAGATAGCCGATGTCGTCATATTTGGTCGCGCCGTTGACGACCATGTAGAGCTCGTCGCCGCGCCTCGTCACCATCAGGTCGTCGAGCACGCCGCCGTCCTCGGCGAGCAGCAGCGAGTAGCGCATCCGCCCGTCGCCGAGGCCGGTCACGTCGCCGGGCAGCACCGCCTCCAGGGCCAGGGCGACCGCGTCCGCGCCGTCATCGCTCGTCAGGACGACCTGCCCCATATGGCTGACGTCGAACAGCCCGGCCGATTTGCGCACCCACAGATGCTCGGCCATGATGCCTTCATACTGGACGGGCATCTCGTAGCCGGCGAACGGTACCATCCGGCCGCCGCGCGCGCGGTGCCAGGCGTCGAGCGGCAGCAGCTGCGGCGGCAGTTCTTCCGGCGCATCCTCGACGTTGAGGATCTCGGACTGGCCGGTCTGCGGATCGGTGATGGCAAGGTCGCTCAAGCAGGGGCACTCCGCACAAAGGGCGTCGGCGGCGGGCAAACACCCGCGTTCGACCGGACCCCCTCTGTCACGGAACCTGAGAGCTTTCACGCGGGGGAACCCCGCGCTTACCCCTTCGGTGGCTCGCCCTTTGCAAGACGAACGCTTTCCAGAGTGTCGTGCATCCCCGCGCGGTCCCTGGTGCCTGAGAGATTCCGGGGCGGTTGCTCCTTCGGCGGCTGCTGAAAGCAGCGCTCTCCCGCACGGGGCATCGACAGGGGCGCTCTGGCCAACGGGCGGAGCGAAGTCAATCGCCTCTTCGTCGTGCCGGGCCTGTCCCGGCATCCAGGGTTACCAAGTGCGACGCTGCTTGGCTCTGGATGCCGGGACGGGCCCGGCATGACGGGTGTCACCGCGTCGCGTTGTACCGCAGCTGCGCGTCGTTGAGCTGGAAGCCGACCAGCGCCTCGAAGCTCGCCTTGGCCACCGCCGCGCGGACCTCGGGCTGGCTCAGCGGGTCGACCGCGGCGTCCTCGTCGCCGGCCTTGCGGCGGCGGGTCAGGCGGTCGCGGATCTCCGGCGGCAGCGTCGCCTCGGCGCGCGACACGGTGGTCGTGGCGGTGGCGGTCGTCTGCGCGCGCGGTTGCCCCGCGTCGAAGTGGAGCGATACGGTGCCGACCTGCTTGGCGGCCACGGTGCTGCCGCCGCGGACCACCGCGATGAAATACGGCAACTGCACGTCGCGCGCCGCCTCGTAGCGGACCCGGCGCGCCTGCACGACGAAGGTGACGGTGGTGCCGATATCGGCGCCGGTGTCGTCGCAGGTGCCGCGCACCTGCGTCATGTTGGCGACCAGGTCGATCGCGGTCTCCGCCTGGCTGGTCGGCGGATCGAACAGCGTCATGTCGCCGGTACCCGCGGGCACGCCGACGATCGGGCAGGCGGAGCGGACCGCGCTGACGCCGCCGGTGGCGTCGAGTTCGCCGGTCTTCGCGCAGGCGGCGAGCGTCAGGGCGGCGGCGAGGAGGGGCAGAACAAGCTTCACGGGGCGGGGACCTTCGATCCGGGGACGCATTCGCCGCCATAGGAACCGGGTTGGAGCCGTGCAAGCAATCGCGTAGAGATGCCGCCCATGTCCGCTTCCGCGTCCCCGTCTTCGGCGAAGCCGCCGCTCAACCTCCTGATCGCCGCGCCGCGCGGCTTCTGCGCGGGCGTCGACCGCGCCATCCGCATCGTCGAGCTGGCGATCGAGAAGCACGGCGCGCCCGTCTACGTCCGGCACGAGATCGTCCACAACAAGTTCGTGGTCGACACGCTGAAGGCGCAGGGCGCGGTGTTCGTCGAGGAGCTGGACCAAGTGCCCGACGGCAAGCCGGTCGTCTTCTCCGCGCACGGCGTACCCAAGTCGGTGCCGGCCGCGGCGAGAGGTCGCGGGCTCGACTATCTCGACGCCACCTGTCCGCTCGTCTCCAAGGTCCACCGCCAGGCGGAACGGCTGGTGGCGGCGGGGCGGCACATCATCTTCGTCGGCCACGCCGGCCATCCGGAGGTGATCGGCACCTTTGGCCAGGTACCCGCGGGCGCGATGACGCTGATCGAGACGGAGGCGGACGCGGAAGTCTTCCAGCCCGCCGATCCCGCCAACCTCGCCTTCCTGACGCAGACGACGCTGTCGGTGGACGACACCGCCGCGATCGTCGCGGTGTTGCAGCGCCGCTTCCCGCTGATGCAGGCGCCGCGCGGCGAGGACATCTGCTACGCCACCTCCAACCGACAGGCGGCGGTGAAGGCGATCGCCGCGCAATGCGACGCGATGCTGGTGATCGGCGCGCCCAACTCGTCCAATTCGGTCCGCCTGGTCGAGGTGGCCGAGCGCGAGGGCAGGCGCGCGATGCTGATCCAGCGCGCGGCCGACCTCGACTGGACGTTCCTCGACGGCGTGGCGACGCTGGGCATCACCGCCGGCGCCTCCGCGCCCGAGCTGCTGGTGCGCGAACTGGTCACCCTGCTCGCCACCCGCTTCGCCGTCACCGAGCGCGAGGAGGAGACCACGCGCGAGACGATCGCGTTCAAGCTGCCGCGCGGCCTCGACGCCGTCGCCTGAGGCCGGGCCGATGGCGGTCTACACCCACGTCTCGGCCGAGGCGCTCGCCGCCTTCCTGTTGCGCTTCGACGTCGGCGAGCTGGTGTCGGTCAAGGGCATCGCCGAGGGGGTCGAGAACTCCAACTATTTCGTCGAGACCACGGCCGCGCGCTTCGTGCTGACGCTGTACGAGAAGCGGGTGGCGGCGGGCGACCTGCCCTTCTTCCTCGACCTGCTCGACCATGTCGCCGCGCGCGGCGTGGCGGCGCCGCCGGCGGTGGCCGATCGCGAGGGCCGCGTGATCCACGAGCTGGAGGGCCGCCCCGCCTGCCTGATCCGCTTCCTGCCCGGCGTGTCGGTCAGCCACCCGACCCCTGCCCAGGCGCGCGCGGCCGGCGCGGCGCTGGGCGGGTTGCACCGCGCGCTCGCCGATTTCGCCGGCGCCCGGCCGAACGATCTTGGGCTGGACGCCTGGGCGCCGCTACTCGCCCGGTGCGGCGACGCGCTCGACGGGATCGAGCCGGGCCTGCACGCGGAACTCGGCCGCGCGCTGGCCGCGGTGACGGCGGCATGGCCGCAGGGCGGCGATCGCGGCGTGATCCACGCGGACCTGTTCCCCGACAACGTGCTGATGCTCGGCGACCGGGTGACGGGGCTGATCGACTTCTACTTCGCCTGCACCGACCTGCGCCTGTACGACCTGGCGGTCACCCACACCGCCTGGTGCTTCGACGCACATGGAGAGCGGTTCGACACGGGCGTCGGCGACGCGCTACTGGCCGGCTATGCCGAATCGTACGGGCTCACCGACGACGACCGCGCCGCCCTGCCCGTGCTGGCGCGCGGCGCCTGCATCCGCTTCGCGCTGACCCGCGGCTGGGACTGGCTCAACACGCCCGCCGACGCGCTGGTGACGCGCAAGGACCCGCTCGCCTATGTCCGGCGGCTCCATCATTACGAACGCGAGAACCTGTTTTGAACACCGTTGAAATCGCCACCGACGGCGCGTGCAAGGGCAATCCGGGCCCCGGCGGATGGGGCGCGCTGATCCGCTTCGGCGAGGCGGAGAAGGAACTATCCGGCGGCGAGCGCCAGACCACCAACAACCGCATGGAACTGACCGCCGCGATCGAGGCGCTGAACGCCCTCACCCGCCCCTGCGCGGTGACGCTGTCGACCGACAGCCGCTACGTGATGGACGGCCTGACCAAGTGGATCCACGGCTGGCGCAAGAACGGCTGGAAGACCGCCGATCGCAAGCCCGTGAAGAACGCCGAACTGTGGCAGGCGCTGGTCGCCGCCGCCGACCGGCACCAGGTCCAGTGGAAATGGGTCAAGGGCCATGCCGGCCACCCCGACAACGAGCGCGCCGACAAACTGGCGAGCGACGCCGCGCTGGCGGCGGGGCGGGGGTAGCGACCTTCCGGTCCTTCCGTGCAAGGGGATGGAAGCAAAACCTTTGCTCCCGTCCAGCTCCCCGGCGAAGGCCGGGGCCCAGTTGGGCGACAATTTGGGCTAGTTGCGAACTTTCCCCACCTGGGCCCCGGCCTTCGCCGGGGAAGGGGAAGGGAGTTTCGCAACGATCCCTCGCAGAGGTGGCCGAACGCTACCGCCGCCGTCCCCCCAGCCACGCCAGCGCCCCCGCCCCTGCCAGCAGCGCCACGCCCAACGGCGAGCGTCGGCGCAGCCGCGCGAGGCCGCTGCCGGCGAGTGCCGCGACGCCCCAGCCGACCGGTGCCCCGCCCAATCGCGCACCCGCCTTCACCGGCATCGCCGCCGCCATCGCGCCCGGATCGGCCGGCGGCGTGCCGGGCAGCGGCGCCGGCCCCCAGCTCGGCCGGCTCGGCAAGGTCAGGCAGGCATCCAGCTCGCCGCCCAGCAGGAACGCGTAGGCCGACAGCCACAGCCAGGTCAGCAGCACGATCACCGCGCTGAGTGCGCCATAGGTCGCGCCGTAGCTGCCGAAATTGCTGGCGTAGACGCCGAACCCCGCCGTGCCCCCCAGCCACAGGCTGCTCGCCAACACCGGCGCGGGCGCCAACCAGCGGAAGCGGTGCGCCTCCTGCGGCGGCGCGAAGCGGTAGAGCGCCGCCACCGCCGTCACCACCACCAGCCACAGCGCAGCGAAGCTGGCGACGCGGACCAGCGCCAGCACGGCGCCGGGCGCGCCGGCCAGCCATCGCTCCACCGTCGCGGTGGCGGTGACCACGCTGACCGCGGCGAACACCAGCACCACCGCCGCCGCGACCATCGCCAGCGACAGCAGCGTCAGCCGCACGAAACCGCGCTCCTCGCGCTGGCCGTAGGCGATGCCGAGGGCGGTCACCATCGCCCCCGCCCCCTTGGTCGCGCCGTACAGCGCAATGCCGATCGCCACCAGCAGGCCGACGCCCTTCTTGCCGTCGGAGGTGGAAACCACCGTCTCCAGCTGGTCGCCGACCGACGCCGCCGCGTCGGCGGGCAGCACCGCGAACAGCGCGCGGATGTTGGCGGTCACCGTTTCCGGCGTCGCGATCAGGCCGTACAGCAGCACCGTCGCCGCCAGCATCGGCACGATGGAGGCAAAGGCGTAGAAGGCGACGCCCGCCGCGACCAGGCCGACATTGTTGTCCCCCGCCGCCGCCCAGGTCCGCCGCAGCACCGCGACCCATTCCCGGCCGCTTCGCCGCCACTCGTCGAACACGCACTTCCCCTTTGTCGTCTCGCCCTCCCAAGCGGCGGCGGCGCGCGATGGTTCCGGCCCAACTTGCCCCCGATCAGCGAAGTCGCGAGGCCGCGTACCGCGCCGGGTCGACGCCGGGCAGGTCGGGCATGCGGCCGAGCAGCAGCGCGGCGGCCAGCCTGGCGGCGGCGGGTGCGGTCTGGATGCCGAAGCCGCCCTGCCCCGCGCACCAGAAGAAACCGGGCGCGCCCCAGCCGTACACCGGCAGCCGGTCGGGCGCGAAGCTGCGCAGCCCCGCCCAGCGCCGCTCCACCGCCTCGACCCGCCAGTCGACCGCCTGCTCCAGCCGGTCGATCGCGACGGCGACGTCCAACTCCTCCGGCGCGGCGTCGCACGGATCGCTCGGCGTCTCGTCGTGCGGCGACAGCCACAGCCGCCCGCCCGCCTCCGGCTTACAATAGAAACGGCCGGCCAGGTCGATGACGTGCGGCAGGTCGGCGGGCACCGGCGGGTCGACGCGCAGCTGCACCACCGTGCGGCGATAGGGGCGGATGCCGACCCCCGAGACGCCGCACGCCCGCGCCACCTCGTCCGCCCAGGCGCCCGCCGCGTCGACGATCACCGCCGCCTCAACCGCCCCCGCGGGCGTATCGATCCGCCACCGCCCGTCCCGCCGCTCGGCTGCGCGCAGGCGCGCGTCGACGAGCAACACCGCCCCGCCCGCCCGTGCGCGCGCCAGCGCGTCGGCGTGGAGGCCGGCCACGTCGATATAGGCGCAGCTCGGCTCCATCACCCCGATCATCCAGTCGGGGCGCAGGCCGAGCACGATCGCCGCGGGATCGACCTCGCGCAGGTCGACCGGGCTGCCCGCGAACTCGGCTAGCAACGCGTCGGCGAGCGGCCGGTCGCCCGCACGGCCGATGTGCAGCGAGCCGAGCGGCTGCAACCAGGGCGCGAGGCCCGCGTGGGACGCGGTGGTGAGTGGCTGCACGCCGGGGCCACCATAGGTTTCCGACCAGAAGGCGGCGGAGCGGCCGGTGGCGTGGCGGCCGGGCGCGTCCTCCGCCTCCAGCAGCGCGACGCTGGCATGGGGAGCCAATTCGGCGGCGAGCATTGCTCCGGCGATGCCCGCGCCGACGATGGCGACGTCCACCCTCACGCCGCCACCCTCACGCCGGCGCGTGCCGGTCTAGGAACGCGTCGATCAGCGCCAGTGCGTGGTTCCGCACGGGGTCGGCTTCGCGCAGAATCTCGTGCGCGGTGTCGCGGCCGAATCGGTGCAGCTCGCCGTGCGGCAGCCGCGCCGCGACGGCGCGGGCGGCGCGCGAGTCGACCAACCGGTCGTGGTCGGCGACCAGCAGCTGCACCGGCGTGGCGACGGCGGCGAGCCGCGGATCGGCGCGCAACGCCGCGGTGGCGGCGAACGCCTCGACGATCCACGCCCAGCTCGGCGGGCCGAGTCGCAGGGCCGAGCAGTGCTCGTACCACCAGCGCTCGTCGTCGAAGCGCGACGGGTCGTGGGTCAGGCGGCGCTGGCGGGCGCGCACCGCCCGCGCCACCGTCCGCTCCCGCCACGCCGCGCGGGCGAGGTCGCCGCGCCCGGCGATCAGCCGCGCGACGCCGCCGCCGATCCACGCGCCCAACGGGTTGCGCAGGCCCAGCATCGGCGCCACCAGCACCAGCGCGGCCGGGTCGATCGCTCCGCCGACGAGCGCCGCCAGCGCCAGATACCCGCCCGTCGAGTGCGCGACGACCACGCACGGCTCGCCGTCCCGCCGCCACTGCGCCCAGAAGGCGGCAAGGTCGCGGACCAGCACCGCGAAATCGTCGAGATGGCCGACATCGCCCGTCCCCGTCCGCCCCGATCCGCCCTGCCCGCGCCAGTCGAACGCCGCCACCGTCCAGCCGCGATCGTGCCATTCGTCCAGCGCCTCCAGATATTTCTCGATCGAATCGGCGCGGCCACCCAGGAACAGCAGCCGCCCCCGCCCCGCACCGGCCCGCTCAAAGCGGCGATGCGCCCAGCCGTCGGGGGCGGTCCAGGTCGACAGGGCGGCATCGGCGGGAAAGGAACGGCGCGGCACGCGCCCCGGTTACGGTTTCGAAAGCCTGTCCGTCTACATGCCGTTCACCATGGACGGGGAAATCCTTCGCGCCGCACTGGCGCTCACGCTCGGCGGCCTTCTGGTCTCGGCAGGGATCGAGGACGCACGCACGCGCGAGATCGCCGACGGCAAGAGCATCGCCATCGCGCTCGCCGCGCCACTCTGGTGGTGGGCGAACGGGATCAGCTGGTGGCCGGGCGTGCCAGTGCAGCTGCTGATCGGCGCCGGCACCTTCGCGGTCTTCGCGCTCGCCTTTCACGTCGGGATGATGGGCGGCGGTGACGTCAAGCTGCTCGCCGCGCTGTCGCTGTGGCTGCCGCTGGGCGGCTGGGCGTCGATGCTGGTGGCGATGTCGCTGGCGGGCGGCGTGGTGACCGCGGCGATGCTGGTCGAGCGGCGCTGGAAGGGCGGCGAGGTGGAGGTGCCGTACGGCGTCGCCATCGCCATCGCGGGCCTGCTCGCCCTTCGCGAACCGGTTCTTAACCAATTTGCGTGATGATTAACGCCGGATCAACCCCGGCGGCCTCGAAAGGCACTGCAAGAAGATGGACAGTCGCAAGCTCATTCTGCTGGTAGGGGCGCTGGTGGTAGCCGCCGTTACCGCCTTTTTCGCCCGCACGCTGGTCGCAGGCAGCGCCGCGCCCGAGGCGATGGCGGTGGCCGCGGCCCAGCCGGTAATCGACGGGCCCGAGGTGCTGGTCGCCACCCGCCCGCTGCCGGTCGGCACCATCCTCGACGCGTCGGCGCTGCGATTTCAGCCCTGGCCCAAGGAGCTGGTCGACGGCGCCTATTATCTGAAACAGTCGACCGACCTCCAGGCACTGCAGGGCACGGTGGTGCGCAACGCGATCACCGCCGGCCAGCCGGTCACGCAGGGCGCGCTGGTGCGGCCGGGCGATCGCGGCTTCCTGGCGGCGGCGCTCGGCCCCGGCATGCGCGCCGTCACCGTTCCGGTCACCGCGCAGGCGGCGGTCGGCGGCTTCGTGTTCCCGGGCGACCGCATCGACCTAGTGCTGACGCAGAGCATCGAGGGGGGCGAGGGCCCGCCGCTGCGCACGTCGGAAACGTTCCTGCGCAACGTCCGCGTGCTCGCCACCGACCAGCGCACCAACACCATGGACGGCGAGGACGGCAAGTCGGAGGTCAAGACCTTCTCCACCGTCACGTTGGAGGCAACGCCCAAGATGGCCGAGCAGATCGCCGTCGCGCAGACGGTGGGTACGCTGTCGCTGTCGCTCCGCTCCATCGCCGACAATGCCGGCGACCTGGAAGAGGCGATCGCGTCGGGCGCGATCAAGGTGCCGGGCGACGCCAAGGGCGAGCGCGAGATGCTGCTCCAGGTCGCCGGGCGACCGGTGGCGGGCGCTCCCACCTTCGTGACCGGGGCCGACGTGTCGCGCTTCCAGCGCCGCACCGTGCCGGTGACCCGCACGGCGGCACCGGCGTCCAGCATCGGCAGCCCCATGGGACCGACCACCGGCGCGCCCGCGGCGGCGCCGCTCGGCCCGGTGGTCCGCGTCGCGCGGGGCAACAACGTGACGGCCGTGCCCGTCGGGGGGAAGTAAGATGCGCATGTTCAGCCCGCTCGCCGCCACCGCCGGCCTCGCGCTGGCGCTGGCCGCCGCCGGTGCGATGCCGGTGGCGCCCGCCACCGCCCAATCTTCCAGTCAGCCGGGTACGGGGGGATCGCTGGTCCAGATCAACACCGGTCGCGGCCGGCTGGTGACGCTGGCGCGGCCGATGAGCGACCTGTTCGTCGCCGACGATTCGATCGCCGACGTCCAGGTCCGCTCGCCCACCCAACTCTACATCTTCGGCAAGAAGGCGGGCGAGACGACGATCTCCGCCACCGCCAAGGGCGGCCAGGTGGTGTTCGCCTCCACCGTCCGGGTCGGCAACAACCTCGACTCGATCGGCGGCATGCTGGGCCTCGCCATGCCCGACGCGAAGATCGTCGCGACCCCGATGAACGGCTTCGTCCTGCTCACCGGCACCGTGGCGGCGCCGGCCGACGCGGCGGAGGCCGAGCGGCTGGTCCAGGCGTTCGTCGGCGAGAATACCAAGGTGCTGTCGCGTCTGCGCACCGCCACCCCGCTCCAGGTCAACCTCCAGGTCCGCATCGCCGAGGTCAGCCGCTCGTTCGTCAAGAACATCGGGGTGAACCTGACCACCCGCGACAATGGCAATTTTCTTTTCGGACTCTCGCAAGGTCGCCAGGGCTCCATCGCCAGGACGCCGGGTACGCCGCCGGCGGGCTTCATCAACGGTGCTCCCGTCGACGCCAACGGCGCACCCATTGCGATTGGAGCCAACGGGCTCTTGCCCGGTCAGACCGCCTTCCAATTTCCCGCTCAGAACAACGGTGCCACCCTGATCGGTGCAGCCGGGCGCCTGCTCGGCGTCGACCTGCTCGGCTCGCTCGACCTCGGCGAGACCATCGGCCAGGTGACGACGCTCGCCAATCCGAACCTCACCTCGTTGTCGGGCGAGACGGCGACCTTCCTGGCCGGCGGCGAGATCCCGATCCCGATCGCCCAGACGCTCGGCACCGTCACCATCGAGTACAAGCAGTACGGCGTCAGCCTCGCTTACACCCCCACGGTGCTGGCCGACGGGCGCATCTCGCTGCGCGTCCGGCCGGAGGTGTCTCAGCTCACCAGCGCCGGCGCGGTCACGCTCAACAACTTCCAGGTCCCCGCCTTCACCACCCGGCGCGCGGAGACCACGGTGGAGCTCGGCTCCGGGCAGAGCCTGATGATCGGCGGCCTGTTGTCGAACAACACGCAGAACCAGATCCAGAAGGCACCCGGCCTGGGCGACCTGCCCGTGCTCGGCTCGCTCTTCCGTTCCAACGGATGGCAGCGCAACGAGACCGAGCTGGTCATCGTCATCACCCCGTATCTGGTGAAGCCCGCCGACCGGCCGGACCAGATCGCGCTGCCGACCGACGGCTATCAGAGCCCGACCGACATCGAGCGGGTGCTGCTCGGCAAGCTCTCCTCGGGCAACGCGGCCGAGCGGCGACCGGTGCCGACCATGGCACCGCCGACGACGCCACTCGCCCCCGTTCCCGCACACGGCCCAGGCACTCCGGCGGCGGCGCCCGCAGGCGCGTCCGCGCTGCGCCGCGAGCCGGCGATCGCACCGACCGGGGGTCGTCGGGGCGCCGCCGCGCCGGGCTTCTCCAACTGACATGACCCACGCAGACACGAAGGGGCGAGACACCATGACCAGAACCACGCGTCGCCGGGCGCTGCTGCCGATCGCCGCGATCGCGCCGGCGCTCGCCGCCGCCGGCTGCACCGGCGCCATCAATCGCGGGGTCGAGTCGGTTCACCAGCCCGTGGTCAGCCGCGCCGACTACACGATCGATCTCGCCACTGCCGGCGGCGACGTCGCCGCGGGCGAGCAGGCACGCCTGTCGGGCTGGCTCGACGGCCTGCGCCTTCGCTACGGCGATCGCATCTCGGTGGACGATCCCGCCCACGACGCGTCGGCGCAGAACCGCGTCGCGGCGATCGTCGCCGGTCGCGGGCTGCTGCTGGCGACAGCCGCGCCGGTCACGCCGGGCACCGTCGCGCCGGGCACGCTGCGCGTCGTGGTCAGCCGGATGAGCGCCTCGGTACCGGGCTGCCCGGACTGGTCGCGCGCCGCGGGCTCGTACGTCACCGCGGACGCGTCGTCCAACTACGGCTGCGCCACCAACACCAATCTCGCCGCGATGGTCGCCAATCCGGGCGACCTGATCCAGGGCGCCGACGGCTACGGCAACGATGCCGCGACCTCGTTCAAGGCGATCGACCTGTATCGCAAAGCGGTGCCGAGCGGCCAGGGCGGCGCCATCACCAAAACCGAGTCAACGTCGGGAGGAAGGTAAGATGAACGCTCCCTGGAAGCCCGGCGCCGCGCTGCGCGATCCGTTCGTCGCCTATGTCTGCGACGAGACCACCGGCGACACGATCCGGCCGATCGCCGCCGAGCTCGGCTGGTCGACCGACAAGGTGCACAAGGGCGGTCTGCGCAACGCGATCCAGTCGCTGTCGATCGCGGCCAGCCCGCACATCCTGTTCGTCGACCTCGCCGAATCGGGCGACCCGCTCAATGACATCAACGCGCTGGCCGAGGTGTGCGAGCCCGGCACGGTGGTGATCGCCGCCGGGCAGGTCAACGACGTGCGCCTGTACCGCGACCTAGTCGCCAGCGGCATCCAGGATTACCTGCTCAAGCCCCTCCATCCCGACATGGTGCGCGAGGCGCTGGCCCATGCGCAGGCGATGCTGAACGCGCCCAAGCCCGTCGAGGCCGTGTCGGAGCGGCCGCACTGCGCGGTCGCGGTGATTGGCACGCGCGGCGGCGTCGGCGCGTCCACGGTCGCGACGTCGCTGTCGTGGCTGCTGGCGGCGCGCGAGGGCCGGTCCACCGCGCTCCTCGACCTCGACGTGCATTTCGGCACCGGCGCCCTCGCGCTCGACCTGGAGCCGGGACGCGGCCTCACCGACGCGATCGAGAACCCCGGCCGCATCGACGGCCTGTTCATCGAGCGCGCGATGGTGAAGGCGTCGGAGAAGCTCGCCGTGCTGTCGGCGGAGGCCCCGATCAACCAGCCGCTGGTCACCGACGGTGCCGCCTTTCACCAGTTGCAGGGCGAGATGCGCGCCGCGTTCGAGTGCACGGTGGTCGATCTGCCGCGCGGCATGCTGGTCCAGCACCCGCATCTGATGGGCGACGTGCAGGTGGCGGTGATCGTCACGCAGCTGACGCTGGCGGCGGCGCGCGACACCATCCGCCTGCTCTCCTGGATGAAGACCAACGCGCCGCAGACACAGCTGCTGGTGGTCGCCAACGGCGTCTACACCAGCGGCCAGCCGGAGATCAGCCGCAAGGATTTCGAAGGCTCGATCGAGCGCAGGATCGACCATCTGGTGCCGTTCGACCAGAAACTCGCCGCCCAAGCCGCCAAGCTCGGCAAGCCGGTGGCGGAGGTCGGCAAGAACTCGAAGACGGTGACCCCGCTGGTCGACCTGCTGACCGCCGTCACCGGCGCGGCGGACGAGAGCGCGGGCGGCGACGCCGGCAAGACGGCGGGCAAGGCGTCGCTGATCGGCGGCCTGAAAGGGCTGATGACCAAGCGGCCGGCGAAGAAGTAGCACCATGCTGTCGATGCTCGTCCTGATGCTCGGCGCCGCGACCGTGCTGGCCATGGTCGTGCTCGCGCTGATGGGTCCGTCCGCCGAGCGCGCCGGCGCTCGCCGCGTCGCGGCGCTGCGCGATCGCCACGGTCCCGCCGACGTGATCGCCGACGCGCAGGCACGCCGCATCGCCGCGGTGCAGGCGACGCGCATGGACCTCGCCTTTGGCAAGGTGCTGCCCAATCGCGCGCAGCTCGCCAAGCGGCTGGCGATGACCGGCAAGAGCTGGACGGTCGGCAATTACGGCCTCGCCTCCGCCGGGCTGGCGGTGGGCGTGGCGCTGCTGCTGATGCTGCGCGGCGCGCCGCTGCTGTTGACGCTGTTCCTGGCGCTGATCGCGGGGCTCGGCCTGCCGCACCTCTATGTCGGCCGGCTGATCGGCAAGCGCATCAACGCCTTCACCGTCCGTTTTCCGGAGGCGATCGAGCTGCTGGTCCGGGGCCTGCGCTCCGGCCTGCCGATCAGCGAGACGATGGGCGTGGTCGGCGCCGAGATGAACGGCCCGGTCGGCGAGGAATTCCGCGGCGTCGCCGACAAGATGAAGATTGGCCGCACCATGGACGCCGCGCTGCAGGAAACCGCCGACCGGCTGGGCACGCCCGAGTTCCAGTTCTTCGTCATCACCATCGCCATCCAGCGCGAGACCGGCGGCAACCTGGCGGAAACGCTATCCAACCTGGCCGACGTGCTGCGCAAACGCGCGCAGATGAAGCTCAAGATCAAGGCCATGTCGTCGGAGGCCAAGGCATCCGCCTACATCCTGGGCGCGCTGCCCTTCGCGGTGACGATGCTGATCTACCTGACCGCGCCCGATTACGTCGGCAATTTCCTCACCGACCAGCGCCTGATGATCGCGGGGGGCGGCGGCCTGATCTGGATGTCGATCGGCGGCTTCGTAATGGCCAAGATGGTCAGCTTCGAGATCTAAAGGACCAACGGCATGGCTCCCACCCCCGGACCGACGCTGATGGGCGTCGACGTGACCTGGGCCGCGACGATCCTGTCGGGCGTCGCCGCCTTCGCGGTGATGGTCGCGATCTACGCCGCGACCAGCGTCCGCGACCCCATGACCAAGCGCGTCAAGGCGCTCAACGACCGGCGTGAGCAGCTGAAGGCGGGCATCAGCGCGTCGACCAAGCGCCGTGCCAAGCTGGTCCAGCGCAGCGACGCGACCGACCGGATGCGCGACTTCCTGTCGTCGGCCAAGATGCTGCAGGACAGCCAGGTCAAGGCCGCGCAGGTCAAGCTGGCGCAGGCCGGCATCCGCTCCAAGGATTGGGCGGTGGCGGTGATCTTCGGCCGGCTGGTGCTGCCGATCGTGTTCGGCGGCATCGCGCTCTTCTATGTCTACGGCACCGACGAGCTGGCCGACTGGTCGCCGCTCCAGCGCTACGCCGCCGTCGCGGCGACGTTCCTGCTGTCGTACAAGGCGCCAGACATCTTCCTGAAGAACAAGATCACCAAGCGCGCCGACGCGATCCGCAAGGGGCTGCCCGATGCCCTCGACCTGCTGGTGATCTGCGCGGAAGCCGGCCTCACCGTCGACGCCGCCTTCGGCCGCGTCGCGCGCGAGCTGGGCCGCGCCTATCCGGAGCTGGGCGAGGAGTTTTCGCTGACCGCGATCGAACTCGGCTTCCTTACCGACCGACGCCACGCCTTCGACAACCTCGCCTCCCGCGTCGCCCTCGAAGCCGTCCGGGGCGTGGTCACCACCATGATCCAGACGGAGAAATACGGCACGCCGCTGGCATCGGCGCTGCGCGTGCTCTCCGCCGAGTTCCGCAACGAGCGGATGATGCGCGCCGAGGAGAAGGCGGCGCGGCTGCCGGCAATCATGACGGTGCCGCTGATCCTGTTCATCCTGCCGCCGCTGTTCGTCGTCATCCTGGGTCCCGCCGCCTGCTCGATCAAGGACACGATGATGTCGGGCAACTGAGAACGCCCCTCTCCGCCGCCTCGCGTCGGGTCGTCGCAACCAGGCTCGCCGCCCGTCGTTGAGCCCCCGTAACAGGAGGCAGGGACATGACGATCACTCTCGCGGCGGTGCTGATATTGGTGCTGATCGGCGGTTGGTTGCTGGGACTGGCCAGCAGTTCGGGCGGACGCAAGTGGAAGGAACGCTACGCCGCCGAGCGCGCGGCGCATGCCACCTATCGCCGCGACGCCGACGCGCGGATCACCGCCGCCGATGCCCGCACCGCGGAGCTGGAGCGCGAGCACGCGCGCCTCGCCCAAGCGGCACCGGTGACCGCCTCCACCACCGCCCCACGCGCGACGGCCGCGGCCGCCGCGGCTCGCCCCGCCTACCCCGTCGGCGAGCGGCGCGGCTGGTTCGAGTTCAACCGCCGCTGAGACTCCTGCCGTTTACGGGGAGGCGGCAGCGCAAGAGCTTACGGAAGGGGGCGTGGCGAAGCACAGTGCCAACGGAAAGCCCCCCTTCCTACCCGTCGCAAGGTTTCCTTCCCTGAACGGGAAAGATCAGGTCAGCCGCGCAACGCCGCCTGCGCCGCAGCCAGCCGTGCGATCGGCACGCGGTACGGCGACGCGCTGACGTAATCGAGCCCGATCCGCTCGCAGAACGCGATGGAGGCCGGGTCGCCGCCATGCTCGCCGCAGATGCCCAGCTTGATGTCGGGCCGCGTCGCGCGACCGCGCTCGGCCGCGATCTCGACCAGCTCGCCGACGCCCTCGATATCCAGGCTGACGAACGGGTCCTTGGAATAGACCCCCTGCTCCACATACGCACCCAGGAAGCGCGCCGCGTCGTCGCGGCTGACGCCCAGCGTCGTCTGCGTCAGGTCGTTGGTCCCGAAGGAGAAGAACTGCGCGCTTTCCGCGATCTCCCCCGCCTTCAGCGCCGCGCGCGGCAACTCGATCATCGTGCCGACCAGATACTCCACCTCGCGTCCACGCTCAGCGAACACCGCCTTTGCCGCGCGATCGACCACCGCCTTCATCAGGTCCACCTCGCGCCGCGTCGCGACCAGGGGGATCATCACCTCGGGGATTGGCGCTGCCCCGGACTTCTCCGCCACGTCGATCGCCGCCTCGAAGATCGCGCGGGCCTGCATCTCGTAGATTTCGGGATATGTCACGCCGAGGCGGCAGCCGCGATGCCCCAGCATCGGGTTGAACTCGTGCAGTTCGGCCGCGCGGCGTTTCAGCACCTCGACCTCGACGCCCGCCGCGGTCGCGACCTCGGCAAACTCGGCCTCCTCGTGCGGCAGGAATTCATGGAGTGGCGGGTCAAGCAGCCGCACCGTCACCGGAAGCCCCGCCATCACCTCGAAGATCGCGGCAAAATCGGCGCGCTGCTCGGGCAGCAGCCGGTCGAGCGCGACGCGCCGCCCCGCCTCGTCGGACGCCAGGATCATCTGCCGCACCGCGGTAATGCGCGCGGCATCGAAGAACATGTGCTCGGTCCGGCACAGTCCCACGCCCTCCGCGCCGAACTCGCGCGCGGTGCGGCAGTCGGCGGGCGTCTCGGCATTGGCGCGCACCTTCATGCGCCGCGCCGCGTCCGCCCACTCCATCAGCGTGCCGAAGTCGCCGGACAGTTCGGGCTGCACGGTCGCGACTTCGCCCGCCATCACCTCGCCGGTGGCGCCGTCGAGCGTCAGCAGATCGCCCTCGCGCACCTCGCGCCCGCCGACGCGCATCACCTTGTCGCGCGCCGAGATGGAGAGGCCACCCGCCCCCGACACGCACGGCCGCCCCATGCCCCGTGCCACCACCGCCGCGTGGCTGGTCATGCCGCCGCGCGCGGTCAGGATGCCCTTGGCCGCGTGCATGCCGTGGATATCCTCCGGCGAGGTCTCGGTCCGCACCAGGATCACCGCCTCGCCGGCCGCCGCGCGCTTCTCGGCGGTGTCGGCGTCGAACACCGCCTTGCCGGACGCCGCGCCGGGCGAGGCGGGCAGCCCCTTGGCGATCACGTCGCGGGTCGCCTTCGGGTCGAGCGTCGGGTGGAGCAACTGATCGAGCGCGGCGGCGTCGACCCGGCACACCGCCTCGTCGCGGGTGATGAGCCCCTCTTCCGCCATCTCCACCGCGATCTTCAGCGCCGCCTTGGCGGTCCGTTTCCCCGAGCGGGTCTGGAGCATCCAGAGCTTGGCTTGCTCGACCGTGAACTCGATGTCCTGCATGTCGCGGTAATGGTTCTCGAGCGTGTCGAAGACCTTCGCCAGCTGCCCGTAGACTTCGGGCATCGCCTCTTCCATCGACAGCGGCTTGGCGCCCGCCTCCTCGCGCGCCGCGCGGGTCAGGTACTGCGGCGTGCGGATGCCCGCGACCACGTCCTCGCCCTGCGCGTTGATGAGGAACTCGCCGTAATAGGCGCGGTCGCCCTTGGCGGGATCGCGCGTGAAGGCGACGCCGGTGGCCGAGGTGTCGCCCATGTTGCCGAACACCATCGCCTGCACGTTGACCGCCGTGCCCCAGCTGGCGGGAATGTCGTTCAGCCGGCGATAGACCTTGGCCCGCTCCGACTGCCACGACCCGAACACCGCGCCCACCGCGCCCCACAACTGGTCGTGCACGTCCTGCGGGAACGGTTTGCCCCATTCCTTCTCGACCAGCGCCTTGTACTCGGCGACGAGCCCGCGCAGGTCGTCCGCCGACAGCTCCGTGTCGAGCGTGAACCCGCGATCCTCCTTGGCGATCTCCAGCGCTTCCTCGAACGCGTCGTGGTCAAGCTCCAGCACCACGTCGGCGTACATCTGGATGAAACGGCGATAGCTGTCCCAGGCGAAGCGATCGTCGCCCGCCGCGGTGGCCAGCCCCTCCACCGTCTCGTCGTTGAGGCCGAGGTTCAGCACCGTGTCCATCATCCCCGGCATCGACACGCGTGCGCCGCTCCGGACGGAGACGAGAAGCGGATTGCCCGCGTCGCCGAACGCCTTGCCGGTGATCCCCTCGATATGCGCGATCCCCTCGGCCACCTCGGTGCGCAGCGAGTCGGGAAACGCCTCCCCCTCCTCGTAATAGCGCGTGCACATGGCGGTCGAGATGGTGAAGCCCGGCGGCACCGGCAGCCCGATCGACGCCATCTCCGCCAGGTTCGCGCCCTTGCCGCCGAGCAGATTCTTGTCGCGCCCCGCGTCCGCGGTGCCGCCGCCGAACCGATACACGTATTGCTCGTCGCCCTGCTGCTTCACCGCGGTCACCACTGGATCATCCTCTCATATGCATTCGTATGTTGTGCGCTGCACAATGGGCGACTGCGAGCCGGGTTCCGCCGGCCGGCTCACCCGATCGTTAGCCCTCGATCCGCAAGAAGTCGGCCACTCGGTGCACCGCCGCGCGCACCCGGTCGAGCAGCGCCAGCCGCGCCGCCCGCTTGCCGGCGTCGGGATCGTTGACGGTCACGCCGTCGAAGAAGGCGTCGATCGGCGCCCTGAGCGACGCGAGCGCCGCCATCGCTCCCTCGAAATCCTCCGCCTCTACCGCCGCCGCGGCCGCCGGCTCCGCCGCGTCGAGCGCCGCCTGCAACGCCGCCTCGGCGGGTTCCGCCGCGTAAGCCGGCGTCTTCCCGCCATCGTCCGCGCCGCCCAACGCAACGCCCTCCTTCTTCAGGATGTTCGCCGCCCGCTTGTACCCGGCGAGCAGGTTGGCCCCGTCCTCCGTCCCGACGAACGCCTGGAGCGCCCGGACCCGCGCGAGCAGCCGGACGAGATCGTCCTCGCCGCCCAGCGCGAACACCGCGTCGATCAGGTCGTGCCGCACCCCCGCCTCGCGCTGCTGCACCTTGAGGCGATCGGCGAAGAAGGCCAGCAGCGCCGGCGTCGCCCGCTCGGACGTGTCGAGGAACGCGGCCACCGCCGGATTGCCCTGGTGTGCGCGCAGCCGCTCGTCCTGCAACAACCGGTGCAGGACCGATCGCGTCACGGGAACCTCGCCGCCGGCCTTGTCGAACGCCGCGAGCAGTTCGCCGCCGAAGCGCATGGCGATCGCGTAGCCGAACGCCTGCGCGACCTCCCCCACCGCGAACTCGAACGCCTGCGTCAGACGCACGCGTAGGCCCGCACGCTCGATCAGCAGGATCACGCCGAGCGCGGCCCGGCGCAACGCGAACGGGTCTTTCGAGCCGGTCGGCAGCTCGCCGATGGCGAAGAACGCCGCCAGTGTATCCAGCTTGTCCGCCAGCGACACCGCTACCGTCACCGCATCGGTCGGCACCTCGTCGCCCTGCCCGACCGGCTTGTAATGGTCGCGGATCGCGGCGGCGACCGCCGGGTGCTCGCCTTGGAGGGCGGCGTAGTAGCCGCCCATCAATCCCTGCAATTCCGGGAATTCGCCGACCATGCCGGTGACGAGATCCGCCTTGGCCAGCCGCGCCGCCCGCTCGGCAAGATCGGCCAGTTCCTCCCCACGCAGCGCGGACGATTTCACGATCCCTTCGTGCACCAGCCACCGCGCCAGCTTCGCCACGCGGTCGACCTTGTCCGCCACCGTGCCCAGCTTCTCGTGGAACACGATCTTGTCCAGCTTGCCCGCCTGGTCCGCCAGCGGCACCTTTAGGTCGGTGTCGTAGAAGAACCGCGCGTCCGCCAGCCGTGCCGCGAGCACCTTGCGATTCCCCTCGACGATCTTCGCGCCCCCGTCGACCGCGTCGATATTGGCGGTGCACACGAACGCGTTCGCCAGCGCACCATCAACGTCGCGACAGACGAAGTATTTCTGGTTCACCCGCGCGGTCAGCTGGATCACCTCGGGCGGTACCTGGAGAAAGCCCGCGTCGAAACAGCCCAGCAACGGCACCGGCCACTCGGTCAGCCCGGCATTCTCGCCCACCAACCCCTCATCCTCGACCAGAGTCAGCCCCGCGTCGGCGGCGAGCGCGGTGGCGCGCGCCCGGATCAGCGCGCGCCGCTCGCCCTGGTCGACGATCACGTGGCACGCGGCGAGCTTCTCGGCGTAATCCGCCGCCGAGCCGATCGTGATCGCGCCGGGATGGTGGAAGCGATGGCCGTAGGTCGTCGCGCCGGACACCACGCCCGCGACCTCGCACGCGACGATGTCGGTCCCGAACAGCGCGACGATGCCGTGCAGCGGCCGCACCCAGCGGATCGACTCGGTGGACGCGGACGCCGCGCCCCAGCGCATCGACTTGGGCCAGGGGAATGCGCGCACGATCGCCGGTATCGCCTCGGCCAGCACGTCGGCCGTGGCACGCCCGGGCCGCTCGGTCACCGCGAAGAACACGCCGTCCCGCTCGACCAGTTGCTCGCGCGTCAGCCCCGTCTTGCGCAGAAATCCCTCCAGCGCCTGCGGCGGCGCCGACGCCTTGGGGCCCTTCACCTCCTCCGACACCGCCTCGGTTGCGTCGGGCAACCCGCGCGCGCTCAGCGCCAGCCGCCGCGGCGTCGCGAACGTCTCGATCGCGGTCGCAGACAATCCGGCCTTGCCGATCTCGGCCGCGAACAGCTTGGCCAGATCCTCGCGCGCGCGATCCTGCATCCGCGCGGGAATTTCTTCGGAACGGAGTTCCAAGAGGAAGTCGGTCATAAACTCTCTCAATCCTCCCCGTTCACGGGGAGGGGGACCGCGCCGGAGGCGTGGTGGAGGGGGCGGGCCGCATACGCGACGATCGGGTGCTGCTTTCGAAAGGCGGTTCCGTCGGGGCTACCCTTCAGGCGCTGCCACAACAGCACTTCCGGCAGGCTCATCTCCCGCCGTGCGTGGCGCGCGTCGTAGACCGCCGGCTGGCGCAGCGTGCGTGGCCTGCCCCCTCCGTCGACCGCTGCGCGGCCGCTACCTCCCCGTGAACGGGGAGGATCGGAAGCTGGCCTCACGCCGCCCATCCGTTCTTGTCCATCCACGCCGCGCAGGCGCCCTTCGCGAGGTCGCGCACGCGCCCCATATACGCCTGCCGCTCCGCCACCGAGATCACGCCGCGCGCCTGGAGCAGGTTGAAGGTGTGGCTCGCCTTGATCGCCTGCTCGTACGCCGGGATCGGCAGCTTCGCCGCCAGCGTCCGCTCGCACTCCGCCACGCTCTTCCGGAACTGGTCGAACAGCGTGTCGGTGTCGGCGACTTCGAAGTTCCAGGTCGACATCTGCCGCTCATTCTCCAGGAACACCTCGCCGTAGCTCACGCCCTGGTCGTTGAACGCGAGGTCGTACACATTGTCGACGTCCTGAATGTACATCGCCAGCCGCTCGAGCCCGTAGGTCAGCTCGCCCGCCACCGGCTTGCAGTCGAACCCGCCCATCTGCTGGAAATAGGTGAACTGCGTCACCTCCATGCCGTCGCACCACACTTCCCAGCCCAGCCCCCAGGCGCCCAGCGTCGGCGATTCCCAATCGTCCTCGACGAAGCGGATGTCGTGGAGCAGCGGATCGATGCCGATCGCCGCCAGCGATCCCAGGTACAGTTCCTGCAAGTCCGCCGGGCTCGGCTTCAGGATCACCTGATACTGGTAATAATGCTGCAACCGGTTGGGATTCTCGCCGTAGCGCCCGTCGGTCGGTCGCCGGCACGGCTGGACGAACGCCGCGTTCCACGGGTTCGGCCCCAGCGCGCGCAGCGTGGTGGCGGGGTGGAACGTCCCCGCCCCCATCTCCATGTCGTAGGGCTGGAGGATCAGGCAGCCACGGTCGCTCCAGTAATCGTGGAGTGCCAGGATCATGCGCTGGAAAGAGAGCGGTTGGGTCATCGGGCACCAGCCTCTGGCGAAAGGCCGCCGCTCTAGCAAGGGGGCGCCCCCTGCCCTATCTGCGCCCGCGATGAAGAGCCTCCCCCGTCACGCCCGCCGCCTGCTCGCCGCCCCGCTCGCGCTCCTGGCGCTGCCGCTGCCCGCCTGCGCGCAGGAAGCACCCGCGGCCGCCACCGACGCGGACCCGGCCTTGTGGGTGGTGAAGGACGCCGACACGACGATCTACCTGTTCGGCACCATCCATGTGCTCAAACCCGGCATGACCTGGTTCGACGAGGCGGTGAAGACCGCCTTCGATCGGTCGGATACCGTGGCGCTGGAGCTGGTGATGCCCGATCCCGCCGCGATGACGGGCTTGGTCACCTCGCTCGGCGTCGCGCCCGCCGGCACTCCGCCGCTGACCGAGCGGCTGCCCGTCGCCAAGCGCGCCGCCTTCACCGCCGCCGTCACCGATCTGGGCCTGCCCGCCGACGCGCTCGACCGTTATCGCCCCTGGCTGGCGGCGACGCGGCTGTCGATCGGCCCGGTCACCAAGATGGGCTATGCGTCGGAGAATGGCCCCGAGCAGGTGCTGACCGCCGCTGCCAAGGCGGCGAACAAGTCGCTCGTCGGGCTGGAAACGGCGGAACAGCAGCTCGGCTATTTCGCCAAGCTGTCCGATGCGGCGCAGATGAAGTTCCTGGAGAGCACGGTGGACGAACTGCCCACGGTCGGCACGCAGATGGGCGAGATGGTCGCCGATTGGGCCAGGGGAAATCCCAAAGGCCTGGCGCGCGAGATGAACGACAGCCTGAAGGACACGCCGGAGGTGGCGAAGGTCCTCCTCACCGAGCGCAACCAGCGCTGGGCCGAATGGATCAAGACGCGACTGGAGAAGCCGGGCACGGTGTTCGTGGCGGTCGGGGCCGGGCACCTGGCGGGCCCCGAGTCGGTGCAGGTGCAGCTCAGGAAGCTCGGCGTGAAGACGCAGCGGGTAAAATACTGACATCATCCGTCATGCCGGGCTCGACGCGGCATCCAGAGCCAAGCAGCATCACGCCTGAATCCTGGATGCCGGGACGAGCCCGGCATGACGAAGCGTTGCATTTCCACCCCCCATCCGCTACGCGCGCCCGCTTCCGGCCGTCACCATCCCTGGAGGCGCGGCTGCGGAAAGAACCAAGTTTCGGAGAATCAACATGAGCGACACCGTGACGCTCGCGGCCGAGACGCGCGACCGGGTTGGCAAGGGAGCCTCCCGGGCACTGCGTCGTGACGGCCGCGTCCCCGCCGTGATCTACGGCGCCGGCCAGGAGCCGACCGCGATCCACCTCGAGCTGAAGGCGCTCAACAAGGCGCTCGGCACCGGCCACTTCATGAACTCGGTGGTGATGGTCGCCGGCCAGCGGACGCTGCCCAAGGACGTCGCCTTCCACCCGGTGACCGACCAGCCGCTCCACGTCGACTTCCTGCGCATCGGCGAGCACTCGACGGTGACCGTCGCCGTACCCGTCGTCTTCACGGACGAGGACGAGTGCCGCGGCATCAAGCAGGGCGGCGTGCTCAACATCACCCGTCACGAGGTCGAGCTGGTCGTCGACGCCGCCGAGATCCCGAGCGAGATCACCATCTCGTTGAAGGGCCTGGAAGTCGGTGCCTCGATCCACATCTCCGACGTGACGCTGCCCAAGGGCGCCGAGCCGGCGATCACCGATCGCGACTTCGCGATCGCCACGATCGTGCCGCCGACCGTCCCGACCGCGACCGACGAGGCCGCTGATGCCGAGATCGCCGAGACGCAGGCCGCCGAGTCGGCCGATGACGCCGCCGAAGGCGACGAGAACACCGCCGAGGGCTGATCCGCCTTCCGGCGATGCGACCAGGGGCAGGTGGCGGCGACGCCCCCTGCCCCTTTTCGTTGGCGCTCCGCTTCCCCCGTGGCGGGCTCGTCCCGGCATCCAGGGCCAAGCAGCGCCGTCGTTCGTAATCCTGGATGCCGGGACAAGCTCGGCATGACGACTGTTCGGAGAAATCAGCAATGCAACTCTGGGTAGGCCTCGGCAATCCGGGCGCGAACCATGCGATGCAGCGCCACAATGTCGGCTTCATGGCCGTCGACACGATCGCGGACGTCCACGGCTTCGGCCCGGTCAGGAAGCAGTTTCAGGGATGGACGCAGGAGGGCCGGATCGGCACCGCCAAGGTCCTCCTCCTCAAACCCGCCACCTTCATGAACGACAGCGGCCGCGCGATCGGCGAGGCGCTTCGCTTCTACAAGCTCGGCCCCGACGCGCTCACCGTCTTCCACGACGAGCTCGACCTTGCCCCCTTCAAAGTCAAGGTGAAGACCGGCGGCGGCGCGGCCGGGCACAATGGCCTGCGCTCGACCGACCAGCATCTCGGCCCCGACTATCGCCGCGTCCGCTTGGGCATCGGCCATCCCGGCCACAAGGACCGCGTCACCGGCTACGTCCTCGGCAACTACGCCAAGGCCGAACTCGACCCGCTCGCCGACATGCTCGGCGCCGTCGCGGCCGAGGCGACGCTGCTCGCCGCCGGCGACGACGTCCGTTTCATGAACGACGTGGCGCTACGGCTGGCCTAACCTACGCGACTGATAGTCGGTCGCAACAAGTATAGATCGACAATGATAGTTGATCGCAACTACTGAATACTTGATTGCGACTGAATTGCAGCTTGAGTGAGAGTGTATTGCAACTGTTGTTTATTGTTGTTTCGGGAACTTCTCGGACGTAATGGCCGTTTCAGCGAACAACAACTCGAACAGATGGAGGCAATCATGGCTCTCACCACCGCCGGCACCGCCGCTTGCGCCAAGTGCAAGTTTTTCGACAGCGAGCAGTCGGCCGATCTCGGCCTGTGCCGCTACAACCCGCCGATCAGCCAGCCCAGCGGCGACACCGCCGGCGTCTGGCCCAAGGTCGAGGCGAACGACTGGTGCGGCCATTTCGAGGCGGTAGCCGCCTAAGCCACCCTCCTTAATCGGACGCCATGACGCCGGTCGCGACGCCAGGTCGCGGCCGGCGTCGTCGTATCAGGAGCTTGATGCCTCGGGCCCTACCGACACTCAGTCCGGCGTTGCGGCCATCCCGTTCAGGATCGTGGTGCAATATCCGACGGCGAGATGCCGTAGACTCGCCGGAACAGCTTGGTGAAGTCCGACGCATCGCCGCCGAACCCGGCCTTCAAGGCGAGCTCTTGGATCGAGGCGTCGGGCGTGCCGCGCAGCGATTGCAGGAACTGGCGCAGCCGGTGATCGCGCAGATACGCCGCCACCGTCAGCCCTTGGCTCGCAAACGCCTCGTAGAGGCCGCTGCGCGATACGTTCAGCATCGACGCGATCTTGCCCGTGTTCAACTCGGGATTGGTGCCCGCCGCGTCGATCAGCGTCTTCACGCGGGCGACGAGATTGGACTTGGCGTCCGCCGCGTTGGGCTCGCTCTGCCGGATCATCGCCAGCGCCACGTCGGCGGTGTTCGTCAGCGCGACGTCGAACGCTCGCGCCGACACCTCGCCCAACGCGTCAACCATGTAGCGGACCTGGAGCGCGAACAGGTCGGCCAGCTCGCTGCCCGTGAACACGCGTCCCGCCACCCCCTCCAGGCGCGCAGCGTCCACCGCCGCCGCCACCGCCGACCGCGGCACGAAGATCGCCACCACGTGCCCGGGATAGTTGCGCATGATGTGCGGCACCGCGGTGTCGAGCGTGAACGCGTCACCCTCTTGCAGGCACAGCAGCTTGCCGTCGGTCTCCACCTCCATCCGGCCGTGGGTGACCAAACAGGCGAGCAGCCCGTCCATGCTGTCCGCGTCGTCATCCTCCTTGCGCCGCCCGGTCATGCCGGGATTGCGCGAGATCGCGTGGAGGAACGCCGCACTGGAGCCCGCAAACCACCGCATCGTCGTGTCCACCGGCTCGCCGTTGAAACTGACGGGCGGGATGCGGCGGTAGAGAAAGGCATTTTCCAGATAATCCTCGACGCCCGGCGGCGCCTTGATGCTGTCGACCTCCGCCGCCTCGAACGCTTCGCCCGCCAGGGTCGGTACCGATTTGTCTTGGGCGGCTCCATCGCCGCCCTGCATAGCGCCCCCATCGCGCAGGCATGAGGGATTGTGTCCGGGGGAGCAGGCATTTTGTCCAGAACGCCGCTCGTCACGCGTCCTCGTCGTGCCGAATGGAGACTTTCGGACAAAATGCCTGCCACGCTGGACGAATGGCCTGATTACAGCACGCGCTCGTTGGATTAACTCTTCGTTAACGATGAGTCCGCCGATTGGGTGCATGGCCGAGCCCATCGGCCGCGAGGGGGAATGGAACATAATGCGCAGGATAATATTCGGCATGTTGGCCGCCATGGCGGCGGCAACGATGGCGTCGCCGGGACAGACGGCGACGATCGTCTATACGGGCGAGGATCAATTCACGGCCGCTCATCCGGGCGTGCCGAAGTTCACCAACCTCGCCGATGCGGTTCTGACGGTCGGGCCCGACGACGCCTACAGCACGACCATCGGGGCGGCGACGATCACCAGCCCGTTCAAGCTGCGCCTGCACCCGTGCGAGTTGCAGCCAGGAACCTGCCTGATGTCGAACACCTTGACGGACGCGGGAGCGGCCGCCGCTTGCGCCGACGCCTACATCTTGCCCGGTGATCCGCTCTACTCTGCCTGCTTGCAGGATATCCTGTTCGAGGAGAAGCCGACGCCCACCGGCATCACGGTGGCCGGGTCCAGCGTGGGACTGAACGTGTCCGCCTTTCACAGCCATGGCGATGTGACCATCGCCTACACCGTCAACGGCGAAAAAGGCCAAATCTCGTTCAACCGGTTCGGCTTCATCGGCTTCTCGGGCGACGGCCCCCTCGACATCGCGCTGACGAGCAGCGCCTCGCTCTTCATCTCGACCGTCCACATATCGCCAACGCCGATGACTGCCGCAGTGCCCGAACCCGCCACCTGGTCGCTGATGCTCCTCGGCTTCGCCGGCATCGGCACCGCCATGCGCCGCCGCAGGGCATCGGCGGCCGTCAGCCTCGCCTGAACAGCGACCGACCGCGACCGACGCTTGCCCACGACGAAACGGCGCTTCCGCGCCACCAACCGAGTTGACCCATCAGCTGTGATCGCGTAGTGAGAGGCATTCTCATTAGCGAGTGCGTGACCCCATGTACGACCTTCTCGATCGCCCCGTCGCCGACCTCCCCGTCTTCGAACGCGGGCTGCTCGACCGGACGAGGGCGTGGGTGCACGCGCTGACGCTGGCCGGCACTGCCCCCGCGCCCGCCTGCGCCGCCGAGGAGCCGTTCGACGCGGCGATGCGCGCGCTCGATCGCGGGTCGACCGACACACTGGTTTTTCAGCGTCCCTGCCACGCCACCGTGGAGGAGACGGAGGCGGTGTTGCTCGGCCTGTGGCGACTGGTGCGCGCCGACCGGATCGCCGCCGCCCGCGCCGCCGCCGCCGCGCTGATCGCCCCGGTCGAGGCCGCACCGCTGGTCGCCGCGATGGTCCGCGCGGTGGCCGCCAAGGGCTGACGCTCCCTGCTCGTCCTCACGCGCGATTGACAAGCTGCCGCCGCAGCCCTCTGGCGAACGCATGACGGTTCGCCAGCTCTTCCCCACCCTCCTCTACGAGGAAGCGATCCCGCCCGCGCTGGTCGCCGAACTCGACCATTCGGTGCGCGCCCTGGCGGAGGACGACACCGCCGGTCGCCGCTGGTCGCGCGAGCACGGCTATCGCGGCTACACCTCCTACGCCTCGCTCGACGATCTGCCGCGCCGCGATCCCGTGTTCGACGACCTGCGCCGCCTGCTCGACCGCCACGTCGCCCGCTTCGCGGAGGCGTGCGCCTTCGACCTCGGCCGCCGCCGGCTGAAGCTCGACAGCCTGTGGGTCAACCTGCTGAAATCGGGCGGCCACCACTCGGCGCATCTCCACCCGCACAGCGTCGTGTCGGGCACCGTCTACGTCGCGGTGCCGCCGGGTGCGGGCGGCCTGAAGCTGGAGGACCCGCGCCTGCCCATGCTGATGGCCGCCCCGCCCCGACGCTCCGACGCGCCCGAGGGCCTGCGCACGTTCGAGACCGTCCAGCCCGCGCCCGGCACGCTGCTGCTGTGGGAGAGCTGGCTCCGCCACGAGGTCACGCCCAACGCGGGCGCCAAGGGACCGGCGGGCGAGCGGATCAGCGTCAGCTTCAACTACGCCTGACGCGTCGCGGATCGGACGCCGGGGTGGCGTCGCGGCGCGCCCCGGCCTATCTGGCCGCTTTCCCCTTATCCGGACACGATCACCATGGGCTTCCGCTGCGGCATCGTGGGCCTGCCGAACGTCGGCAAGTCCACCCTCTTCAACGCGCTGACCGAGACCGCCGCGGCGCAGGCGGCCAACTATCCCTTCTGCACGATCGAGCCGAACGTCGGAAATGTCGGTGTCCCCGATCCGCGCCTCCAGACGCTAGCCGGCATCGCCAGGTCGGCCAAGGTGATCGAGACGCAGCTCGCCTTCGTCGACATCGCCGGCCTGGTCCGCGGCGCGTCCAAGGGCGAGGGCCTCGGCAACCAGTTCCTCGGTAACATCCGTGAAGTCGACGCCATCGTCCACGTGCTGCGCTGCTTCGAGGACGGCGACGTGACGCACGTCGAGGGCAAGGTCGATCCCATCGCCGATGCCGAGACGGTCGAGACCGAGCTGATGCTCTCCGACCTGGAGAGCCTGGAGAAACGCGTCCCCGCACTCGTCAAGAAGGGGCAGCAGGGCGACAAGGAAGCCAAGATCGGCGCCGCCGTGCTCGGCCAGGCGCTGGACCTCCTACGCGAGGGCAAGCCTGCCCGGCTGACCGAGCCGAAGGACGCCGAGGAAGCCCGCGTCTTCGCCCAGGCGCAGCTCATCACCGCCAAGCCCGTGCTCTACGTCTGCAACGTGGAGGAGGGCAGCGCCGCCGCCGGCAACGCGCACTCGGCCCGCGTGTTCGAGAAGGCGGCGGCCGAGGGTGCCGAGGCGGTCGTCGTCTCCGCCGCGATCGAGGCGGAGATCGCGACCATGCCCGCGGAGGATCGCGGCGAGTTCCTGTCCGAACTCGGGCTAGACGAGACCGGCCTCGCCCGCGTGATCCGCGCCGGCTACAAGCTGCTCCGCCTGCTCACCTTCTTCACCGTCGGGCCGAAGGAAGCGCGCGCCTGGACCGTCCACGCCGGCGCCAAGGCGCCGCAGGCCGCCGGCGAGATCCACACCGACTTCGAACGCGGCTTCATCCGCGCCGAGACGATCGCCTTCGACGACTATGTCGCGCTCGGCGGCGAGACCGGTGCCCGCGACGCGGGCAAGCTGCGCCAGGAGGGCAAGGAATATGTCGTCCACGACGGCGACGTGATGCTGTTCCGCTTCAACGTGTGAGCCGCCGTCATGCGGGGCCCGTCCCGGCATCCAGCCAAGAGCGTCGTGCTTCGAGGCTTCAAATGCCGGAACCGGCTCGACACGACGACGCCGAGGAAACACCCATGCCGATCGACCTGATCTGCCTCGATGCCGACGACACCTTGTGGCACAACATGCGCTTCTTCGGAGAGGCGCAGGCCGCCTTCGCCGGCATCGTCGCGCCCTTCGTCGATGCCGGCATCGCGACCGAGACGCTGGAGCGCTGCGAGGTGCGCAACCTCGCGCTCTACGGCTACGGCGCAAAGAGCTTCACCCTGTCGATGATCGAGACCGCGGTGGAACTGGGCGACGACGACCTGCCCGCCGCAGTGGTGCGCGACATCCTGGCGGCGGGCCGCACGCTGCTATCGCACCCGGTGGAACTGTTCGACGGCATCGCCGACACGCTGGCCGCGCTCGCCCGGCGCGCGCGGCTGGTTCTCGTCACCAAGGGCGACCTCCTCCACCAGGAAGGCAAGCTCGCCGCCTCCGGCCTGGGCGCGCACTTCGCGGGGGTCGAGATCGTCAGCGAGAAGGACGAGGGCGTGTTCCGCCGCCTGTTCGACCGACACGGCGTCGCGCCCGAGGCCGCGCTGATGGCCGGCGATTCGATGCGGTCGGACGTGCTGCCCGCGCTCGCCGCCGGCGCCTGGGGCGTCTTTATCCCGCAGGACGGCGGATGGGCGCACGAACGCGGCCGTGCGCCGGACGATCATCCGCGCTATCGTACGCTCGCCTCGCTGGCGGAACTGCCCGCGCTGGTCGACGTGATCGCCGCCGGCTGATCGTGTCGGCCCGCGCCGGCGGTGCGTCGTCCCGGGGCGGATCGACCGGGAGATTGATTTGATGAACGGATGGACGAGGATGCTGCCGCTGCTCGCGGCCGCGGCGCTGGCCGCGTGCGGCGGCCCGGCGACGGACGACGCGGCAGCACTGGAAGGCAATGGCGTGTCGCTGCGCAATCTGGGCGAAACAGACGTCGCCGCCCCAGCACCCCAGCGGTTCACGGTGCAGGGGCGCCTGATCCCGACGCCATCGGATGCAAGCTCGCGCTACTATCTGCTGCGCGACCGGACGGCGGTGGGCGGCACGACGATCGCCATCATCCGCCAGGAACATGCCGGCCGCGTCGCCTATGCCCGGACGGAAGTGGATTGCGCGCGGCGGCTGTTCCACGTCCTCGGCGTTGCGCCTAACCGCGCGCTGGCGGAGACCGAGCAGGCATATGACGGCCCGCTCCGCCCGATCGCCGGATTGCCGCTGCGCCAGGAACTCGCCACCTATGTCTGCCGGTCGGCCGGCACGCCGCTCGCCGCCGCCTGAGCGATCGGCCGCCGCTTGCCCGACGGGGCGCGGCGGCCTATTTCGCGGGACCATGCTGGTCCGCCTGCTCCTCGCGCTGCTGCTCGCCTCCTTCGCGGTGCCCGCCGCCGCGGCGGTGCCGGCGTGCCACGACGGCGCGATGGCCGGCATGGCGGACCACCCTGCGCCGGAGCAGCAGGCGCCGGACCATGTCTGCGTCGGCTGCGTGCCGCTCGCCGACTGGCTCGGCGCCAGGGTGGCCCCGCGCATCTTGCCCCCCGATCGCCGGCCCGCCAGCCGCGTGATTCGGCTCGACCTGGGCGGCATCGTCGCGCCCACCCTGCGCCCTCCGCGACACGCGTGACACCGCCGGCGGACGATCGTCCGCCGCGATCACGCGATTTTCCCGGAGTTCCACCATGAAGACCATCCTGCTCGCGGCGACCGCCGCGGCGGCGCTGCTGCCCGTGTCGGCGGCGGCGCAGCACGAGCATCACTCGGGCCAGGCTATGCCTATGGCCCAATCGCCCGCATCCGAATCGACGCCGACACCCGCTCTTCTGCCTACGCCATCCGATGACCATGCGGGCCACATCATGCCACCCGCTGGCCACGCACCGCCCCAACATGACGGCATGGCCCATGGCAGCATGGCCCATGACATGGGGTTCACCGCCCCCGCCACCTACCGCGCCGCCTCCGACGCGGCCCTCGCCCGGGCACCGGTCGGCACCGCGATGGCTGGCATGGCGATGGGCACCAGCGGCGGTTGGTGGCAGCAGGGGTCGGGCACCGCGCGGCTGCCCGCCGCCGAGGGCCCGATGCGGGGCTACATGACCCATGCGGGCGAGTGGATGGTGATGGCGCATGGCTATGCCTGGGGGGTCGCCACCGCGCAGGGGGGGCCGCGGGGCCGTAACGAAGCGTTCGTCCAGTCGATGGCGATGGTGATGGGCGACCGCGACCTGGGCGATCGGCTGCACCTGCAGCTGCGCGCGATGGGCTCGCTCGAGCCGCTGATGGGCCCGCGCGGCTACACCAACCTGTTCGCCACCGGCGAGGTCGCGAACGGCCGCCCGCTGGTCGACCGGCAACATCCGCACGACCTGTTCATGGAGCTCGCCGCCAAGATCGATTACCGGCTGGACGGCGACGCGACGCTGTTCCTCTACGGCGGCCCGGTCGGCGAACCGGCGCTGGGCCCCTCGGCGTTCATGCACCGCGGCTCGGCCCGCTACTTGCCGCTGTCGCCGATCACCCATCACTGGTTCGATTCGACGCACATCACCTACGGCGTCGTCACCGCCGGCTACTCGGCGCCGCTCTTCCAGTTGGAGGCGTCGGCGTTCAAGGGCCGCGAGCCGGACGAGCATCGCTGGAACATCGAGCGTCCGCGGCTCGATTCGTGGAGCGTGCGCGGCACTTGGACGCCCTCGCCCTTCGTCGCGGTGCAGGCGAGCCACGGCTTCCTCAAGACGCCGGAGGAACAACACCCCGACGAGAACGAGCATCGCACCACCGTCAGCGTCCAATATGCCAGGGCCGGCGTCGCGGCCACACTCGCCTACAGCCTCAAGGACCGGTCGCCCGGCGAGAAGCTGCCCGCATTGCTGGGCGAGGTGACGTGGGAGATCACCCGCCGCCACGCGGTGTTCGGCCGGGTCGAGAACGTCCGCAACGACGAACTCTTCCCCGATCATGATTCGCCGCTGCACGACCGGCCGTTCCGCGTCACCAAGGCGGAGGCGGGTTACGCGTACCGACTGCCGCTGGTCGGCCCGCTCGGCCTCGCGCTCGGCGGCACGGTCGCCGCTTACGACAAGCCGCGCGCGCTGGCGCCCGCCTACGGCCGCTATCCGGTCAGCTGGACGCTGTTCGCCAAGCTGGCACTGGGGCTGTAGCGCGGGCCCGACCGACCGGTTAGGGGAAGCTCTCCTGACCGGTCGGGGACCCGCCGATGAAGAGCCTGTTCGCCCCTCTCGCCGCCGCGCTCGCGCTCGGCGGATGCACCGCCTACCCCTATACGCCGCCCGCGCTCGCACCGGTCACGCGGCCCGCCCCGCCGGTCGCCGTGGCCGATCCGGTCGCTGCTGAGGCGCCGGTGACCATCCTGATCTCCATCGATGGATTCCGCCCCGACTATCTCGATCGCGGCGTCACGCCCCATCTGTCGCGGCTGGCCCGTGACGGTGTGACCGCCTCGATGCGTCCGTCCTTTCCCTCCAAGACCTTCCCCAATCATTGGACCCTGGTCACCGGCCTGGTCCCCGACCATCACGGCATCGTCGCCAACAACATCGACGACCCCACCGCCACCCATCCCTCCTTCACCATGGCGACCGACGATCCCTGGTGGTGGAACGCGGCCGAGCCGATCTGGGTGACGGCGGAGAAGGCCGGCATCCGCACCGCGACCATGTTCTGGCCTGGGTCCACCGTCGCCTGGGGGAGCGTACGCGAGGAGGGCGGTCACCATCGGGTGGCCGGCGGCACCCGGCCGAAGGATTGGCAGCAGTTCAACCAAGCGGTGACCGGCGACCAGCGCGTCGACGCGGTCATCGACTGGCTGCGACGACCGGCGGCCACCCGACCACGGCTCGTGACGCTCTATTTCGACACGGTCGACACCGCGGGGCACCAGGACGGTCCGGACTCGCCCGGCGTCACGGCGGCGGTGGCGGACGTCGACCGATCCATCGGTCGGCTGATTACGGGGCTGGCGGAACTCGGCCTCCGCGCCAACCTGGTGATCGTCGCCGACCACGGCATGGCGGCGACCTCCAGCACGCGCACGGTGCTGCTCGACCGCATCCTCGCGCCCGGCGACGCGACGATCGGCGAGACTGGCCCCTATGCCGGTATCATGCCGGTCCCGGGCCACGAGGCCGCGGTCGAGCGTGCACTCTCGGCCCGGCACCCGCACATGCAGTGCTGGCGCAAGGATCGCATCCCCGCCCGTTTCCGCTACGGCAGCAACCCTCGCGTGCCGGCCTGGCTATGCTTGGCGGAAACCGGCTGGTCGATCCTCAAGACCGCACCGACCGAGCCGTTCGCCGGTGGCAATCACGGCTATGACAACCAGGCGCCCGAGATGCGCGCGTTGTTCATCGCGCACGGGCCCGCCTTCGCCGAGGGCAAGCGGCTACCAGCGTTCGACAACGTCGACGTTGCGCCGCTGCTGCGCGACTTGATCGGACTTCCCGCGAACCCACGGCTCGACGGTAGTGACGCCCCTTTCCGAAAGGTACTGCGATGACGATGTGGTTCGAGGACGTGCAGGTCGGCGCGCGCGCGTCGTTCGGCCATTACGTGGTCACCCGCGCCGAGGTGATCGCCTTTGCCGAGAAATATGATCCCCAACCCTTCCACCTGTCCGACGAGGCGGCGGAGACGCATTTCGGCCGCTTGTCGGCGAGCGGCTGGCATAGCTGCGCAATGACCATGGCGATGCTGGTCGAACATCTCAAAGGGACCGATCAAGCCAGTCTGGGTTCGCCGGGGATCGACGAGCTGCGCTGGCTGAAGCCGGTCTACCCTGGCGACACGCTACGTTGCGAGACCGAGGTGCTGGAGAAGCGCCGCTCCGCCAGCCGCCCGGAAATGGGGATCACCCGCAACCGGATGACCGTGTTCAACCAGGATGACGTCGCCGTGCTGAGCTTCGTGTCGAACGGCCTGATTCGAACCCGCCCCGTCTAATCAAGGAACATTCGGACGGGCACCACCGCGCAGACCGCCACCACGGACGCCTCCCGCACGCGGTCCCCCGCCACGCCATCCACCGGCACGTGGGCCACCCGTGCCGGTATTGCCGCTGATCGCCCGATTCTCTTGCCTGGTCTGGCGGTAGTCCTCGCGCACGTCGCGGCGAAACTCTCGGCGCGCTTCTTGACGGCCTTGGCGGAACTGGTCGCGATTGATCGTGCCGTCGCGAAACGCCCGCCGGTTGTCGCGCAGGTCGCCACGATAGTCGCGCCGCTCGTTGCGGTAATCGCGGCGGAAATCAGCCCAGTTGTCGCGGACCTGGTCGTTCCGGATACCGCCTCGGCGCCCTTCCCAATAGCGGCGCTGACCGGCGTTCCACCGGTGCGGACGGCGGTAGCGGTCGTACACGTAGGCGCCGGTCCCCGGATAGTAGAAGTTGTTGTACCAGCCGTAATAGCTGCCCACGCCACCATAGCTCAGGCCGCCGGCATAATAGGGATCGCCGTAGAGGCCGTTGCCGTAGCCGCCGTAATAAGGATCCGCGTAGCCGCCGGCGACACCGACCCCGACGCCGGAATAGCCGTAGCCGTCGGTACAAGCGGCCGTGGAGAGGCCGAAGCCGACAAGCAGGCTGGCGAGACCGAGGCGTTTGAGCAGTTGCTGCGTGACCATGAAGGAACCTCCCGTACAATGAGGCTCGCGGCGAGAACGCGCCGCCAGTAATCGCTCAACGAGGGCAGTTCGTCGCCGGTTCCCACGCGGGTCTCGGGAAGCGCCGCATCGACATGTCGGGCCGACGCATACGTGCGGGGATCGGCCTCGACCCGACGCGAAAAGGGCGGAGCCGCAGCCCCGCCCTTCGTCTATCAGCGATACCCGACAGGGCAGCCGATCAATGTTTCACGTCACGCCAGACGTTCTGGTAGGCGCCCCAGCACAGGAAGGTGAAGATCAGGAGAAAGACCAGGGTGGCGATGCCGGCGGCGTGACGGGCGCCGAGCTTGGGTTCGGCGGTCCAGGTCAGGAAGGCGGACACGTCGCGAGCCATCTGGTCGATGGTGGCGTTGGTGCCGTCGGCATAGGCGACCTGCCCGTTCGACGTCAGCGGCGGTGGCATGGCGATGTTGAGGTTGGCGAAATAGGGGTTGTAGTGCAGCCCCGCCGGCGTCTTGGCGCCGGGGAACTCGCGCACCAGCGCGGCGGGCTGCGGACGATAGCCGGTGAGCAGCGCGTGGACGTAGTTGACGCCGTCGTGACGCGCCTTGGTCATCAGCGACAGATCGGGCGGCAGCGCGTTGTTGTTGGCGGCGCGCGCGGCGATCTCGTTGGGGAAGGGCGAGGGGAAACGATCGCTCGGCACGTTCTTGCGCGTCGCGGCCTCACCCGTCTCCGGATTGATCGTCGGCTGCTCGATCACCCACTGGTTGGCGATCGCCTTCACCTCGGCCTCGGAATAGCCGATCTCCGCCAGGTCGCGGAACGCCACGTACTTCAGGCTGTGGCAGGCCGCGCAGACCTCCTTGTAGACCTGGAAGCCGCGCTGCACCTGGCGATTGTCGAAGCGGCCGAAGAAGCCGTTCGACGACAGCCCGATGTCGTGCGGGTGGAGGTGGAATTCCTCCTCGGCGGTCTCCGCCGCGGGGTTGGAGATCGCGCTCGACACAGTGCCGAACAGCGCGATCGCGAGCACGCCGACGAAGGCGAGACCGACCAAGTAAGAGATCAAGCGAACCATGTGTTGTTATCCGTCCCTGTTCGGTTCGTCTCAGGCCAGCGCCGTCTTGGCCGGGCTCGTGCCGCCGTGCTTCTCCAGCACCGCTTCGGTGATCGAGTTGGGCAGCGGGCGGGGACGCTCGGAGCGCGCCACCATCGGCAGGATGATGAGGAAGTGCGCGAAATAATAGGCCGAGGCGATCTGCCCGAGTATCACGTTGCGCGCGTTCGCCTCCGCCCCGCCGACATAGCCCAGCAGCAGCACGTCGAAGAGCAGCACGATCAGGAAGGCGCGGTACTTGGGCCGGTAGTTGGCCGAGCGCACCGGCGACGAATCGAGCCAGGGCAGGAAGAACAGCAGCAGGATCGAGCCGAACATCGCCAGCACGCCCCACAGCTTCGCCGGGATGATGAAGTCGGCGGTGAAGCTCTTCAGGATCGCGTAGAAGGGCAGGAAGTACCATTCCGGCACGATGTGCGCGGGCGTGGAGAGCGGGTTCGCCTCGATATAATTGTCCGGGTGGCCGAGCAGGTTGGGCGAGAAGAAGATCAGCGCCGCGAATACCAGCATGAACACGCCGACGCCGAAGCCGTCCTTAGCAGTGTAATAGGGATGGAACGGCACCGTGTCCTGCTCGCCCTTCACGTCGACGCCGGTCGGGTTGTTCGAGCCGGGGATGTGCAACGCCCAGATGTGCAGGATGATGACGCCCGCCGTCACGAACGGCAGCAGATAGTGGAGCGAGAAGAAGCGGTTGAGCGCGGCATTGTCCGGCGCGTAGCCGCCGAGCAGCCAGATGCGGATGCTCTCACCGACCAGCGGAATGGCCGAGAAGAAGCCGGTGATGACCTGCGCCCCCCAGAAGCTCATCTGACCCCAGGGCAGGACGTAGCCCATGAAGGCGGTGGCCATCATCAGCAGGAAGATGACGACGCCCAAGAGCCACACCATCTCGCGCGGCGCCTTGTACGACCCGTAATAAAGGCCGCGGGCGATGTGGATGTAGACGACCAGCAGGAACATCGACGCGCCGTTGGCGTGCGCGTAGCGCAGGAACCAGCCCGCGTTGACGTCGCGCATGATCTGCTCGACCGATTCGAACGCAACGCCGGCATTGGCGGCGTAATGCATCGCCAGCACGATGCCGGTGACGATCTGCAACGTCAGCGCGAGCCCGGCGAGGACGCCGAAATTCCAGAAATAATTGAGGTTGCGCGGCACCGGATAGCCCGCGCCGACCGCGTTGTAGACGAGACGCGGCAACGGCAGCTTCTCATCGAGCCAGCGCATCAGCGGCTGCTTCGGCTCGTACTGCTTGGCCCAGGGAAAGCTCATGGGTTCGTCCTCAGCCGACCAGCACGGTCGTGTCGTTGGTGAAAGCGTATTCGGGCACCTGGAGGTTGGTCGGCGCCGGTCCCTGGCGGATGCGCGCCGCGGTATCGTACGCCGACCCGTGGCACGGACAGAAATAGCCGCCGAACGGCCCCTTGTTCTCGCCCTCGCCCGCGCCCAGCGGCACGCAGCCGAGATGGGTGCAGACGCCCAGCGTGATGAGCCAGTTCTCCTTGCCCGCCTTGGTCCGCTCGGCCAGCGTCTGCGGGTCACGCAGCTCGCTGAGGGGAACGGCGTTCGCCTCCGCGATCTCGGCCGGCGTCAGGTTGCGCACGAACAGCGGCTGCTTGCGGAAGGAAGACTTGATCGCCTGGCCGGGCGCGATCTTGGACACATCGAGCTCGGTGGTCGACTGCGCCAGTACGTCGGCCGAGGGATTCATCTGATTGATGAGCGGCAGCACGATCGCGACCGCGCCGACGCCCGCGAAGGACACGGCGGCGATGTTGATGAAGTCGCGACGGCGCGGGTCATGCACCTCTTCGGTCAGCAGGGCCGGGTCTTCACCGGGAGGAAGCTGGTCGTTGACAATCGCCATTCGCGTGCGGGCCCTTGATCCTGGTCACGGGCCCGACGTGACGCGAGCCCATTGGGGCTCGTGGCCGTCCACACGGCAACCCCTCTCGGCCTCCTAGCCGCCGCGGGCGCGCTTTGCCAACAGCATTTTGGGCCGGCGCAGACCTGCGTTACCGGGTGTCATGCGCCTCGCCCTCCACCAACCCGACATCGCCGGCAACGTCGGCACGCTGATCCGCACCGCCGCCTGCTTGGGCGCGGGGCTCGACCTGATCGAACCGCTGGGCTTTCCCTTCGGCGATCGGGCGATGGCGCGGGCGGGGATGGACTATGCCGAACGTGCCGTCGTCACCCGCCACCGCGACTGGGCGGCGTTCGAGGCGCAGGTCTCGGGCCGGATCGTGCTGCTGACCACCACGGGCGCCGTACCGCTATGGGATACCGCCTTCCGCGCCGAGGACGTATTGCTGCTCGGCG
This sequence comes from Sphingomonas rubra, assembly GCF_900115745.1. Classification (GTDB taxonomy): domain Bacteria; phylum Pseudomonadota; class Alphaproteobacteria; order Sphingomonadales; family Sphingomonadaceae; genus Sphingomonas; species Sphingomonas rubra. The sequence goes on from NZ_FOXP01000011.1 coordinate 143,933, forward strand.
CGGAGGGCGCGGGCGTGCCGGCCCATGTCCACGCGCGCGCCGACGTGCGCGTGGTAATCCCGATGCAGCCGGGCATGCGCTCGCTCAACGTGGCGGTGACGGGCGGGATTGCGCTGGCGGAGGCGCTGCGGCAGGTGAGGACGTGATGGACGCCGCGCGGCTCTCGGTCCTTTGCCGCGGAACCCGCGTTCGCCCGTCAGCAGACGTTCGTCGATAGGCCCCGGTGCGGATGGTCCCGCGTCAGGATCGGGCGAGAGTCGCGAGCGGCTCCTTCAGCTTGCCGCCGGTCGCCAGCGCCGTCCAAGAGGCGAGGCCGGGTTCGGCGGTGCAACCTTCGGCCGCACCGGCATCCACCGAATAGTTCACGCCGACACCGCGCGGCGTGACGAAGGCGGAGGCGAGCGTCGCGCCATCGCCGGCCACGAAGGTCTTGCAGTCGGCCCCACCCTCATATTCCTGCGCGGCCAGCGTGGCGAGGGCGGCGGGGGTACGGCCGCTCGCCTCGACCACGTCGATCTCCGCGCCCGACGAAAGATCAAAGGTATGCGCGGCCGTCAGCATGGTGCCGCGTGCGCCGCCGCAACCGGCCTCGCCGGTGATCCGCAGGCTGAGGACGCCCTTGTCGTTATAGGTCGGCTGCGCCGCATATCCGTACGAGAAGGGTCTGCCCTCGGCGATCTGACTGCACTCCCTGGCGGACACGGCGGCCTGATCGCGGACGGTGGCGAGCGCGGCATTGATCCGGGAGGCGGCGGCGGCATCGATCCCGCCGACCTCGGGAATCGAGATGTCGGGAAAGCCGGCGACCGGTTTCGGCGACAACGAGGCCTTCTCGACGACCGGGTTCGTCGATCCCGACGACGGCCGAGGGGATGCCGCGGCAGCGGCATCGTTGCCCTGCGGCGGGGAAGTGCAGGCGGCGAGCAACGCCACGGCGCCGAGCGAAACCGGCAGGCGAACGTCGATCATGAGCAACTCCTGGAACCGCGAGAGGGACGCTACGGAACGCGCCGCTCGGCCGGCAAGTTTCGCCGGCGCCGCTTCGCCCTCCCCCGTTGCGCCGTTGCTTGCTAGAGCGGCGCGATGATCGAGATGGATGACCAGCAAGCCGCCGCCCGCGCGTGGTTCGAAGCGCTCCGCACGCGCATCTGCACGAGCTTCGAGGCGATCGAGCGCGAGGCGGGGTCGGATGCGGCGTTCACCTATGCGCCGTGGGACCGCGTCGATCCGTCCGGCGAGCCCGGCGGCGGCGGCGTGCGCGGCGTGATGAAGGGGCGCGTGTTCGAGAAGGTGGGCGTCAACGTCTCCACCGTCGGCGGCACGTTCGAGGGGGATTTCGCGCGGTCGATTCGCGGGGCGGGGGACGATCCGCGCTTCTTCGCCACTGGCATCAGCCTGGTCGCGCACATGGCCAACCCGCACGCGCCCGCGGTGCACATGAACTGCCGCTTCCTGCGCACCACGACGCAATGGTTCGGCGGCGGCGCCGATCTCAACCCACCGCTGCCGGTGGAGGGCGATACGGCCGACTTCCACGCCGCGATGAAGGCGGCGTGCGACGCGCACGACGCGACCTATTACCCCCGCTTCAAGGAATGGGCGGACGAGTATTTCTACATCCCGCACCGGCAGGTGCATCGCGGCGCCGGCGGCATCTTCTTCGATCATCTGGAGGGCGGGTTCGACGCGGACTTCGCCTTCGTGCGCGACGTGGGAGAAGCGTTCCTGGCCATCTATCCGGCGATCGTGCGGCGGCGGATGGACGATGGCTTCACCGAGGCCGACGTGGCGGCGATGCGGGCGTGGCGCGGACGCTATGCCGAGTTCAACCTGGTGTACGACCGGGGCACGCTGTTCGGCCTGAAGACGGGCGGCAACATCGACGCGATCCTGATGAGCCTGCCGCCGGTCGCCACGTGGGAGTGATCGGGTGGCCCTGATCCCGGTCGAGCCGGGGCAGTTGGCGACGGTGGTGACCTCGCTCTCCCTGTACGAGCGGCCGCGACCGAGGCCCCTGCCCCCCTCGCCGCTCAGGCTGGAGCGGTGGGCGGCGCCGTCGCCGGCGCGCTACCGGGCGCTGTTCGCGCGCGTCGGCGGGCCGTGGCTGTGGTTCTCGCGACTGGTGCTCGACGATGCGGGGCTGACGGCGATCGTCGGCGATCCGCTGGTCGAGGTCCATGCCGCGGTCGACCGCGCGGGCGTGGAAGTGGGGATGGTGGAGTTGGATTTCCGGGGCGGTGTGGCGTGCACGCTCGCCTATTTCGGGCTGGTGCCGGAGCTGGCGGGGCGTGGGATCGGCGGGTGGATGATGGCGGAGACGCTGGCGCGGGCGTGGCGGCCGGGGGTGGCGCGGGTCGACGTCAACACCTGCACGCTCGACCATCCGGCGGCGCTCGGCTTCTACCGGCGGCACGGCTTCGTCGCGACCGGGCGGACGATCGAGACCTTCGCCGACCCGCGGATCGCCGGCATCCTGCCGCGCGACGCCGCGCCGCAGGTGCCGCTGCTGGATCAGAGCGGATCGCGGGCGGCGCGCGCCGCGACGTAGAGCTGCGCCTGGAACACCGCGGCGACGGCCGAGAAGACGGTGCTGACCGCCGCGGCGGCGACGCCCGCCAGGAACGCGGCGGTGGGGATGCCGTCCGCGCCGAGCAGCAGCCGCACGACGAGGCCGACCACCGATCGCGCCGCCAGCGTCGGCACCAGCACGACCAGGGCGAACAGGACCAGCACGCCGATCAGCCGCCAGGTGAGCCCGCGCGTCAGCTCCACCGAGCGCAGCACCGAGCGCAGGCCGAGCCGCTCGTTCAGGATCACGGGGTTGAGCAGCATCAGCCGCGCCGACAGCCACAGACCCGCGACGATCAGCACCAGCGTGTACAGCGTCACGAACGTCGCCGCGCCGCCGGACAGCTTGACCGCCGTGCTGGGCAGGGTGACGTTCACGCCGCCCCGGACCAGCGCCACGAAGATCGGCACGAAGGCGAGCGACAGCGCCACGCCCAATGCCACGACGATGCCGATCGCGGGCAGCACGCGCGCGCTGGCCTGCGCCTGCGCGTCGGCGCGGGTGGTCGCGGGGTCGGTGGCGACGGCGATGATCGCCAGCGTTCCCCACACGGTGGCGACGACCACGGCGAGCGCCACCGCCAGGACCAGCAAGCCGGCAGCGGGTACGGCGCGCGGGCCGTAGCTGGCGAGCGCGGCGTTGACGACGCTGGGCAGGAAGATCGCCAGCGCCGCGATCGGCGCGATGATCGCCGTCCGCCCGCGCAGCACGTCCACCGTGCGGTCCCACACCTGTCCCACGCTCACCATGTCCGTCGTTCCCCGTTGTCGACCCTTGCCGGGCGCTATCTTGCATGAGCGGGCGCGCGCGGCCAGATGCCGCGGGTGACATCGCCGCTTCTTCCCCCGCCCGAGTGGCGCGTCTCGCCCGGCCTGACCCCCTATCCGGCGGCGCTGGCCGAGATGGAGGCGCGCGCGGCGGCGGTGGCGGGGTCGCACGCGCACGAGCTGATCTGGCTGCTGGAGCATCCGCCGGTCTACACCGCGGGGACCAGCGCCGACCCTGCCGACCTGGTCGATCCGCGCTTCCCGGTCGTGTCGGCCGGGCGCGGCGGCAAATACACCTATCACGGTCCGGGGCAGCGGGTCGGCTATCTGGTGCTCGACCTCAACGCGCGCGGGCGCGACGTGCGCTGCTTCGTCCACGCGGTGGAGGGATGGGTGATCGCCGCGCTCGGCCGCCTCGGTGTAGAGGCGTTCCGGGCGCCGGGGCGGGTCGGCATCTGGACGCTGGACGCGGCCGGTCGCGAGGCCAAGGTGGGCGCGATCGGGGTGCGGGTGCGGCGCTGGGTGACGCTGCACGGCTTCTCCGTCAACGTCGCGCCGGACCTGTCGCATTTCGGCGGCATCGTGCCGTGCGGGCTGCCCGACCACCCGGTCACCAGCCTCGCCGCGCTGGGAAGGCCGACGGACATGGCGACGTTCGACGAGGCGCTGGCGTCGTGCGCGCCGGCGTTCCTGCAAACTCTTTCTTGCCCGTCGCAAAACGAGACTTGAGGGCGCGCGGGTTAGCGTTTACACGTCCACGTCGATTTGGGCTTAAAAGGGCGATCGATAGCCCGCCAAATCCTCTATCTAGGGAGCTTCCACATGCGTTCGATCTTTTCCAAGGTTCTGACCGGCTCGATGATCGCCGGCGCCGCGCTGGCCGTGTCGGCCTGCGGTCCGAAGACCGAGACCACGACCGACAACACCATGGTCACCGACATGAACACCACCGAGGGCATGGACACCATGACCGACAACATGACCGCCGTCGACGGCAGCATGAACGGTGGCATGATGGCCAACGACACCATGATGGCGAACGACACCATGATGTCGAACGACATGACCATGACCAACAACATGATGTAATTCCCCTTACGGGAATTCACCATGCGAAGGGCCGTCCGGGCGACCGGGCGGCCCTTTGTCGTTGCGGGCCTGGTGCATCGCCACGTGCGACGGACGGGATCGTTCCGGCTGCGACCGGCGGTTGATCGCGTCGGCGCCACGACTGACCGGCGATCACGGTTAATTCCTGCTGTCGCGATCGCCGAAATGCGGTAGATTCCCGCGCACAAGCAGGGTGTTGGGAGTGCAAGGGTGATGAGGGGTCGGGTTCGCGCAGGGGCGCTGGCGACAGTGGCGGCGGCGTTGGCCGCCGGGGCGACGGCGACGCCCGCCGCCGCGCAATTCTATTACCAGAGCCACAGCTATGCCGGCGAGGCGGTGCGCGGCGACGAGCCGGGGATCACCCAGCCGCTGCCCGGCGCGACGCCGGAGGAAATGCAGGCGGGCCTGGTGTGGACGCTGCGCTCCGCGCTCAACGTCGCGGCGCTGCAATGCCAGTTCGAGCCGACGCTGCTGACGGTCGGCAACTACAACGCCATCCTGCTCGATCATCGCGACGAGTTGAAGAAGGCGTGGGACACGCTGGGCAAGTATTTCAAGCGCACCAACAAGACGCCGCGCGAGGCGCAGAACGCGCTCGACCAGTTCGGCACGCGCACCTATTCCAGCTTCGCGACGGTGGTGTCGCAGTTCGGCTTCTGCCAGACCGCCAACGCGATCGGCCGCGACGCGCTGTTCCAGCCGCGCGGCAGCCTGGCGACGCTCGCGAGCACGCGGATGCGCGAGCTGCGCAACAGCCTGAAGCCGTACGGGGACGAGCGGTTCGCGCCGCGCGGCCTGACCTACGAGAACGCCAATGTGCCGCGGATGGACCCGATCTGCTGGAACAAGAAGGGCGAGTGGCAGATCAAGAAGTGCGGCACGCCCAACTGGCCGCCGGTCGCGCTGATCCCGGCACCGGCCGCCGCGGCGGTGACGGCGAAGGTCGCGTCGGCGCAGTAAGGAGCGGCGCCTTTCCTTCGCGATGCCGGGCTCGTTCCGGCATTCGGGGCGCAGGCGATGTGGGAGCCTGGGGCAAACAGGTCCCCCCCTTCGTCACCCCGGACTTGATCCGGGGTCCATCTCACCGCAGGAGCCGCCGTCCGTGTGCTCGCGGAACCATGGACCCCGGATCAGGTCCGGGGTGACGGAGGGCCTGTTGGTGCGTCGTGCCCGAATGCCTTCCGTTCGGCCTGAGCGCAGTCGAAGGCCCCAGCATCGTGATCTGGACCCTCAAGAGTCGGTTGACGATGGATTGATCCACTACCGTTCGCCCTGAGCGAAGTCGAAGGGCAGGTTACCAGCGCATTGCCTCGGGCCTGTGCTTCGACTTCGTTCAGCACGAACGGGTTAAACTGATGTCATCATGCTGTAGAACGGGATGGCATCACCCAGACCCGTTCGTGCTGGGCGAAGTTGAGGCACGGGTTAGGACCGGCTCGCTCGTGGCCTGCCCTTCGACGTCGCTCAGGGCGAACGGTGGTCGGTCAATCGCTCGTTATCCCCCTCCCGCTCAAGCCATGGGGCGGCGGGCAGGAAGCGTTACCTCAGCCCGAGCAGCTTGTGCGTCTGGAGCGACAGCCGCCAGCGCGGGCGTTCCAGGACGGTGGCGACGCAGGCCTCGCGGTTGGCGTCGGCGCGCGCGTCGTCGAGCGGCTGGAGGAGGTGATGGGTGAAGTTCCAGCCTTCCAGCGCGACCGGGTCGATCCCCACTTGCGGCCAGACCAGCTTCAGCTCGTCGCCCCGGCGCTGGACGACGTCGCTGCCCGCCTTGGGGCTGATGCACACCCAGTCGATCAGCGGATGGACAGGCAGCGTGCCGTTGCTCTCGATCGCGATGCGGAAGCCGGCGGCGTGGAGTTCGTCGACCAGCGCGTCGTCGACCTGGAGCATCGGCTCGCCGCCAGTCAGCACGACGAAGCGGCGGTCCCGCCCCTCGCCCCAGAAACCCTCCACCGCCGCGACCAGCGCCGCCGCGTCGGCGAACTTGCCGCCGCCCAGGCCGTCGGTGCCGACGAAATCGGTATCGCAGAAGCGGCACACCGCGGTGGCGCGATCCTGCTCGCGCCCCGACCACAGGTTGCAGCCGGCGAAGCGCACGAACACCGCGCGCGCGCCGGCGTTCACCCCCTCCCCCTGCAGGGTCAGGAACATCTCCTTGACGGCGTAGGTCACGCGTATCGGGTCGGGTCGGCGATGCCCGCTTCCTCGAAGCCCAGCGCGCGCAGACGGCAGCTGTCGCAGGCGCCGCAGTGCAGCGCGTCGTCGCCCTGCATCACCGGATCGTAGCAGGACCAGCTGATGCCGAGATCGAGGCCGAGGCGCGTGCCCTCGCGGACGATGTCGGCCTTGGTCATGTGCTGGAGCGGCGCGCGGATGCGGAACCGCTCGCCCTCCGCGCCCGCCTTGGTGGCGAGTTCGGCCAGATGCTCGAAGCCGGCGACGAACTCGGGCCGGCAATCGGGATAGCCGGAATAATCGAGCGCGTTGACGCCGATATAGAGGTCGCGCGCGCCCGCCGCCTCCGCCCAGCCGAGCGCGAGCGACAGGAAGATGGTGTTGCGCGCGGGCACGTAGGTGACGGGAATGCCGGGCTGCACCCCGTCCTTGGGCACGGCGATATCGGCGGTCAGCGCCGATCCGCCGAACGCCGACAGGTCGAGCGGCAGGACGATGTGACGCTCGGCGCCGAGCGTCTCCGCGACACGCGCGGCGGCGGCGAGCTCGATCCGGTGGCGCTGGTTGTAGTCGACCGACAAGGCGAGCAGGCGATATCCCGCCTCGACGGCGGAGGCGGCGGACACCATCGAGTCGAGGCCGCCCGAGACGAGCGCGACCGCAAGAGGTTGATCTGTCATGATCCGGCGCGCGCTACGCCTGTCCGACGCAAAAAGAAAGGGCCGCAACAGTGTCGCGGCCCCGTAAGGCTTTATCGAGGGAGAGAGCATGCCGGAGCCTGCTGTCCCGATCCTTGTGGCAGGGAGGGGTGAAGAGCCGGTTAACGAGGCGGGTGTTGGCGCGATACAACGCTTCGTCCGTGCGGGCGGTTTGGCGCCAATGCTCGCCAGCCTCGCTCGTCATGCCGGGCTCGTCCCGGCATCCAGAGTTGCGGAGTGCGGCGCTGCTTGATCCTGGACCCCGGCACGAGGCCGGGGTGACGTTGTTTTTAAAGGACAGGACAGCGGCAATAGCTACCGCACCGGCACCAGATCCTCCGCACCGACCGGGAACTTGGTCGCGCAGAAGGCGCAGTCGACCGAGATGATGCCGGCCTCGTCCGCCATCTCGCGGCGTTCCTCGACGGGGAACTTCGACAGCACCGACAGGATATGCTCGGGCGTGCAGCGGCAGCCGCGCGACATCGGCGTCGAGGCGAGGACGCGCACCTCGTCCTCCTCGTTGAACAGCCGCCAGACCAGGGTCTCCAGCGGCAAGGCCGGGTCGGCGAGCTCGTCGGCGCCGGTGGTTTGCCCCAGCGCGGCGACGTGCTCCCATTCGGGATGGTCGAGCCGGGTGTGCAGCCGCTCGCGCCCGACCTCGCCCTCGGGCAGGTGCTGGAGGAGGAGGCCGCCCGCGGCGAGCCGCCCGTCGGCACCGCGGCGCATGCCGAAGCGGACCAGCGAGGGGATCTGCTCCGACTGGACGAAATAGCTCTCCACCGCCTGCGCCAGCGTGTCGCCGTCGAGCGGGACGATGCCCTGGTAGCGCTCGCCGGAGGTGGCGAGGTCGAAAGTGATCGCCAGATACCCCTGGCCGAACAGCGCGAACAACGACGGCTGCTCCGGCATCTCGGCGAGGCGGTCGGCGTCGTACTCGATATAGCCGCGCACCTCGCCACCGCGATAGTCGCAGACGAGGAGGCGGATCACGCCCGCTTCCGTCCGCGTCTGCATGGTCAGCTGGCCGCCCTCGTCCTTCAGGGTCGAGCCGACCAGCGCGGCGAGGGTCAGCGCCTCGGCGAGCAGCGCCTCGATCGCGGGCGGGTAACTGTGGGCGGCGAGCACGCTCTCCAGCGCCGCGCCGAGCCGCACGACGCGGCCGCGGGCGTGGCGCGCGGGGATGGTGAAGCCGAGCGCGCGGTCTAGGTCGGGGATGGTGTCGTTCATCGAATCCTGTCCGTCACCCCGGCGACGGCCGGGATCTCGTGCCGCGAGGGTGCGGTCCATCGAGGGAGATGCCGGCCGGTGCCGACGGGACGGATGTGGTGGTGGGGGTGGTTCCGATCAACCATCACCCCCGTGTCGGCTGCGCGCTAACCGATCTGGCCGAAACACCAGCGCAGCACGCTCTTCTGCGCGTGCAGCCGGTTCTCCGCCTCCGCCCAGATCAGCGACTGCGGTCCGTCGATCACGTCCGCCGTCACTTCCTCGCCGCGGTGCGCGGGCAGGCAGTGGAGGAACTTGGCGTCGGGCTTGGCCAGCGCCATCAGGTCGGGGGTCACCTGATAGGGGCCGAGCGCGGCGAGCTTCGCGTCGGCATGGGCCTGCCCCATCGAGATCCAGGTGTCGGTGACGACGATGTCGGCGCCCTCCGCCGCCTCGCGCGGGTCGGCGACGACGCGGGCGCGACCGGAGGCGGCGACGATCGCCTCTTCCTCCGGCGCGAACCCCGGCGGGCAGGCGGCGACGACGTCGAAGTGCATCAGCCCCGCGGCCTCGACGATCGAGGCGAGGACGTTGTTGCCGTCGCCCAGCCACGCGACCTTGAGGCCGGGCAGCGCCTTGCCGGCCTCCACGATTGTGAGCAGGTCGGCCATGATCTGGCACGGGTGCGAGGCGTCGGTTAGGCCGTTGATGACGGGGACGGTGGCGTGATGCGCCATTTCCTCCAGCTTGGCGTGATCGTCGGTGCGGATCATGATCGCGTCGGCATAGCCCGATAGGATGCGCGCGGTATCCGCGACGCTCTCGCCGCGGCCGAGCTGCATCGTGCCGGCGTCGAGCACGATCGAGGAGCCGCCGAGCTGGCGGATCGCCATGTCGAACGACACGCGGGTGCGGGTGGAGTTCTTCTCGAACACCATCGCCAGCGCGTGGCCCGCGAGCGGCGCATCGGCGTCGGCGCGACCCTTGGGGAAGCCGGCGCGAGCGGCCTTGCGGTCGTGCGCGTCGGCGAGCATCGCGGCGATCCCGTGTGCCCCGGCGTCGGTGAGGTTTAGGAAATGGCGCATCGTCTCAGTCCTCCCCTGCAAGGGGAGGGGGACCGTCGGCGAAGCCGGTGGTGGTGGGGGTTATCCACCGGGTACACCGTCCGCGGCGATCCCCCTCCACCATGCTTCGCATGGTCCCCTCCCCGTGAACGGGGAGGATCTTACGTCGTCAATCGTCGCTCGCCGGCACGTAGACGCGGGCGGCATCGGACAGTTTCTGCGTGAACTCGGCGACGTGGCTCTCGTCGATCACCAGCGGCGGCAGCACGCGCACGACGTTGTCGCCGGCCGACACGGTCAGCAACTGGTGCTCGTCGCGCAGGAAGGCGACGAAGCGGCGGCTGTCGGTCTTCAGCTTCAGCCCGAGCATCAGCCCCTTGCCGCGGACTTCCTGGAACAGGTGGTCGTGGTTGGGGATCATCTGTTCGAGCGACGCGCGCAGCCGATCGCCCATCGTGGTCACGTGATCGAGGAACCCCTCACCCTGAATCACGTCGAGCACCGCCTGCCCCGCCGCCATCGCCAGCGGGTTGCCGCCATAGGTCGACCCGTGGGTGCCGATCACCATGCCCTTGGCCGCTTCCTCGGTCGCGAGGCACGCGCCGAGCGGGAAGCCGCCGCCGATGCCCTTCGCGACCGCCATGACGTCCGGCACGATGCCGTAATGCTCGTGCGCGAAGAACTTGCCGGTGCGGCCGTAGCCCGCCTGCACCTCGTCGAGCACCAGCAGCAGGCCGTGCTCGTCGCACGCCTTGCGCAAGCCTTGCAGGAACTCGGGCGTGGCGGTGGCGAGGCCGCCCTCGCCCTGGATCGGCTCGACCAGGAAGCCGGCGGTGTTCGCGTCGATCAGCGCCAGCGCGCCTTCCAGATCGTTGAACTGCGCGTAGGCGAAGCCGGGCAGCAGCGGCTCGAACCCGTCGCGCATCTTGGCCTGGTCGGTCGCCGAGATCGCGCCCAGGGTGCGGCCGTGGAAAGCGTTCTTGAAGGTGATGAGCGTGTGCCGCTCCGGGTTGCCGTTGGCATGGTGATAGCGGCGCGCGGTCTTGATCGCGCACTCCACCGCCTCGGCGCCCGAGTTGGTGAAGAACACCGTATCGGCGAAGGTGAGGTCGACCAGCCGCTGCGCCAGCGCCTCGCCCTGCGGGGAGCCGTAGAGGTTCGACACGTGCATCAGCGTCGCCGCCTGATCGGCGATGGCCTTGGTCAGCGCCGGGTGGCCATGCCCCAGCGCGTTGACCGCGATGCCCGCGGCGAAATCGAGATACTGCGTCCCGTCCTCGCCGTAGAGATACACCCCCTCCCCTCGCACCGGCCGCACGCCGCAACGCGGATAGACGGGCATGAGCGGGGTGATGGTCACGGGAGCTACTCCTTCAACGGAAAAGGGCGGCCCGCCGGCCGCCCTCCCGCCTTCTACGGGCACCCGGCGACCGGAGCAACACTCACGCGTCCAACGCCTCCTCGTCCATCCGTGCGGCGTTTTCCTGGATAAAGGCGAAGCGGTGGGCGGGGTTGTTGCCCATCAGGCGGTCGACCAGGTCCTTCACGCCGGCGCGCTCCTCATATTCCTGCGGCAGGGTGATGCGGATCATCGAGCGGGTGCCGGGGTCCATCGTCGTCTCGCGCAGCTGCTGGGGGTTCATCTCGCCCAGGCCCTTGAAGCGGGCGACCTCGACCTTCTTGCCCTTGAACGCCGTGCGCTCCAGCTCGGCGCGGTGGGCGTCGTCGCGGGCGTAGAGCGACCTGGCGCCGCTGGTCAGCCGATAGAGCGGCGGTTGCGCCAGATAGAGATGGCCGCGGCGAACCAGGTCGGGCATCTCCTGGAAGAAGAAGGTCATCAGCAGCGTCGCGATGTGCGCGCCGTCGACGTCGGCGTCGGTCATGATGACGACGCGTTCGTAACGGAGCGCGTCGGGGTTGCACTCCTTGCGGGTGCCGCAGCCGAGGGCGAGCGCCAGGTCGGCGATCTCCTGGTTGGCGCCGATCTTCACCGCGGTGGCGGAGGCGACGTTGAGGATCTTGCCGCGGATCGGCAGGATCGCCTGCGTCTTGCGGTCGCGCGCCTGCTTGGCGCTGCCGCCGGCCGAATCGCCCTCGACGATGAACAGCTCGGTGCCCGCGGGATCGTCGGCGGAACAGTCGGTGAGCTTGCCGGGCAGGCGGAGCTTGCGCGCGGAGGTGGCGGTCTTGCGCTTGATCTCGCGCTCCTGCTTGCGGCGCAGGCGATCGTCCATCCGCTCCAGCACGTAGCCGAGCAGCGCCTTGCCGCGGTCCATGTTGTGGCCGAGCCAATGGTCGAAATGGTCGCGTATCGCGCGCTCCACCAGGCCCGCCGCCTCCGGGCTGGTGAGGCGGTCCTTGGTCTGGCTCTGAAACTGCGGATCGCGGATGAAGACGGACAGCATCAGCTCCGACCCGACCATCACGTCGTCGGCGGTCAGCTCCTTGGCGCGCTTGTTGCCGACCAGGTCGGCGAACTGGCGCAAGCTACGGACCAGTGCCTGGCGCAAGCCCTGCTCGTGCGTGCCGCCGTCGGGTGTGGGGATGGTGTTGCAGTACCAGCTGTAGCTGCCGTCGCTCCACAGGGGCCAGGCGACCGCCCATTCGACGCGGCCCTGCTCGTTCGGAAAGTCCTGGCTGCCGGCGAAGAAGTCGGCGGTGGCGCACTCGCGGGAGCCCACCTGCTCGCGCAGGTGATCGGAGAGGCCGCCGGGGAACTGGAACACCGCGTCCGCAGGCGTGTCGCCCTCCACGAGAGAGGGATCGCAGCGCCAGCGGATCTCCACGCCGGCGAACAGATACGCCTTGGAGCGGGCCAGGCGGTGGAGCCGGGCGGGCTTGAAGCCGAGTTCCGGCCCGAAGATCTCCGCGTCAGGCGTGAAGGCGATCGAGGTGCCGCGGCGATTGGGCGCGGCGCCGACGCTCTCCAGCGGCCCCAGCGTCTGCCCCTTGGCGAAACACTGGCGGAAGAGCTGGCGGTCGCGCGCGACCTCCACCACCGTGTCCGACGACAAGGCGTTGACCACCGACACGCCGACGCCGTGCAGGCCGCCCGAGGTGGCGTAGGCCTTGCCGGAGAACTTGCCGCCCGAGTGGAGCGTCGACAGGATCACCTCCAGCGCCGACTTGTCCGGGAATTTGGGATGCGGATCGACCGGGATGCCGCGGCCGTTGTCGGTGATGGTCAGGCGGTTGCCCGGCTCCAGCGTCACCTCGATCCGCGTCGCGTGACCCGCCACCGCCTCGTCCATCGCATTGTCGAGCACCTCGGCGGCGAGGTGGTGGAGCGCGCGCTCGTCGGTGCCGCCGACGTACATGCCGGGCCGGCGGCGCACCGGCTCCAAGCCCTCCAGCACCTCGATCGACGAGGCGTCGTAGGCGGTGGACGACGCCGGCGGCGCCGCGAACAGATCCTTGGACATAAGCACGACTATAGGCTAGCAGCCCGGCCACGCAAGGAACGGAGTGGCAACGCCGGCGCCCGCGCCAGTGTTGCCGATTTAACACGGATCAGTCCCAATCGGACGAGGTCCGGATATTTCGGGCGAGGATTACCGTTCCTGAGCCGATCATCACCACCGGGAGTATATCAATGCGTTCAATCATCGCGGCCGCCTTGGCCGGCGCCACCCTCGTCGCGACGCCCGTCCTCGCGCAGGACGGCACCTACTCGGCCCCCGCCGACGCGCCCATGGCCACCACCGCCGACACCAGCACCACGATGGCCGAGACGACGGCGGACGCGCCGTTCGCGGGCATCTACGCCGGCGGTTCGTTCGGCTTCGCCGCGCAGCCCAACGATGCGGGCTCGTCAATCCTGTTCGATCGCAACTTGGACGGCCGCTTCGGCGACACCGTGACCCTGGCGAACACCGGCGCCAACGCCTTCTCGCCCGGCTTCTGCAACGGCCGCGCGACCGGCAACATCTCGCCCGCCATCGGCGGTCGCGGTTGCCGCAAGGACAAGGACGGCATCGAATATTACGGTCGTCTCGGCATCGACTCGCAGCAGGGCAACATCGTGTTCGGCGTCGTCGGCGAGTTCGGCAAGCCCGAGATCCGCGACAGCGTGACCGCGTTCAGCACCACGCCCGCCTTCTACACGATGAACCGTACCGTCGACTGGGAAGCCTCGATCCGCGGCCGCATCGGCTTCGCGGTGGACACGACGCTGTTCTACGGTGCGTTCGGCCCCGGTTACGCCAAGATCGACCGTTCGTTCCAGACGGGCAACCTCGTCAACGCCTTTGCCGGTCGCGGCGATCGCCAGCAGTGGGGCATCACCGGCGGTGGCGGTATCGAGCAGAAGATCGGCAAGAACTTCTCGATCGGCCTGGAGTATATGTACCACCAGTATCAGGACGACGATTACCGCATCGACGTGACGCGCGGCAGCGCGCCGTTGAACAACCCGTTCGTCCTGGCCCCCAACACGACAGGCACGACCTTCCGTCGCAGCGACGACATGTTCCGCTGGCACTCGATGCGCGTGACGGCCGGGTTCCGGTTCTGATCGAAGGGCGGCCTGCTGCAGCGTAGCTGACGCAGGACTCGCCCAAGATCGGCCGGCGGGTCGGCCCTGCCGACCCGTTCGACGTCAAGGACGCGGCTTCGCCGCGGCCCGTGCCCGAGAAAAAAGGCCCGCCGGTCAGGTGACCGGCGGGCCTTTTCTTATTCGGGCGGCCTGGCGGTGCATCGGGACCGATCACCTCACCCACCCGCGCCGGGGTCTGACCTCTACGACAGTCCTGCCGTCATGCCGGGACGAGCCCGGCATGACGGGAGAGGAGCGGATGTCGCGAACCTCGACCCGGATTCGGGGCGGGCACGATGCGGTGGGCCCGTCATGGGAGTGAATCCCATGACGTCGAACGCGGCCGTGGCCGCGTCGGCCGGCGGCCCGTGGGTGCTGCCCGTCTTGCCGGTCAGCGCACCCGCGGGCCGCCGAACGGCATCGGCGGGGGCGGCCGGCGATCGCGCCGCGGCAGCTGCGCCTGATAGGCGTGGCCGCAGTGATTGACGCAGTAGGGGAAACCCGGATTCACCTTCTCGCCGCAGAAATGGAAGTCCGGCTCGCCCGGATGACCGAGCGGCCACTTGCAGATCCGGTCGTTGAGGTCGAGCAGGCTGGTCTTGCCCGCGATCTCGGCCGACGGCTTGGCCGGCACCAGCCGGCGTGGCGGTGCGGGGGTGGCGGGCGGTTGCTGCTCGCCGGGCGACTGGCGGACGAAACCGCCGGGACCGACCGAGCGCAGCACCATCTCCGGCCGCGGCTCCGATGCGGGAGCTGGCGCGGGCGGCGCGGCCTCCTCCTCCTCGACAACCGGCTCCGGCTCGGGCTCGGCCACCACCGGCTCCGGTTCGGCGGCCTGTAGCGAGGGGGCCTCCTGCTCGGCCGGCGCCTCGCTGGAGCGGACCGGCGAGGGCCGCGCCTGGAGGCCCAGGCGGTGCGCCTTGCCGATCACCGCGTTGCGGCTGACCCCGTCGCCGAGCGCGTCGGCGATCTGGCTGGCGGTCTGCCCGGCCTCCCACATCGTCTTGAGCGTCTCGATCCGCTCGTCGGTCCAGGACATGCGTCTTCCTTAATCTTGGTGCCGGTTGCGGGCAGGCGCGCCAGCGGGTAGCCCGCCGAACCATGAACAGCCTGCCCCCCATCGGCCAAACAGCGTCTAGGGTGAGGAACGCCCCCGGCGTGCCCGTCATCCGGAACATCAACTGGGGCGGCCTGCGCACGCTCTATGTGAAGGAGGTGCGCCGGTTCTTCAAGGTGCAGCTCCAGACGGTGTGGGCGCCGGCGATCACCACCCTGCTGTTCCTGGTGGTGTTCACCGTCGCAACGGGCGCGCGGCGGCCAGTCATGGTCGGCGGCGAGGTGGTGGCCTTTGCCGACTTCATCGCGCCCGGCCTCATCATCAGCCAGGGAATGATGGGCCCGGCCTTCGCCAATGCCAGCTTCTCGCTGCTGGTCGGCAAGATCCAGGGGACGATCGTCGACTATCTCCAGCCGCCGCTGTCGACCACCGAGCTGCTGGCGGGCCTGGTCGGCGGCGCGGTGACGCGGGCGATCCTGGTCGGCTTCGTCGTGTGGCTGGCGATGGCGCTCTATCCGGGCGTGCACGTGACGCCGCACGCGCCACTCGCCATCCTGTGGTTCGGGCTGCTCGGCACGCTGTTCCTGGCGTTCCTGGGCGTGCTCACCTCAATCTGGGCGGAGAAGTTCGACCACGCCGCCGCGGTGACCAACTTCGTGGTGACGCCGCTCGCGCTGCTGTCGGGCACCTTCTACTCGGTCGACAACCTCGCCCCCGTGTTCCGCGCGATCAGCCACGCCAACCCGTTCTTCTACATCATCTCCGGCTTCCGCTACGGATTCCTGGGGGTGGCGGACTCGCCGATCGGCTTCGGCTCGGCGGTGGTGCTGGCGATCGACGTGGCGCTGGGCGTCGCCTGCTACGTGCTGCTGCGGCGGGGCTGGCGGCTGAAGAACTGACCCGGCGGGATCAGCCGGCGAGCCGGTCGACCAGATCGCGGACCTTCTTCTGCCGCCATTGCGGCGTCGGCGCGACCAGCCAATAGCCGAGGCGCGACGGGCTGGGCTCGCCCAGCGCCACGAGGCGCTCGGCGGCGAGGTCGCGCTGGGCGAGCAGTGCCGGCACCAGCGCCCGGCCCAGCCCCGCCAGTGCGGCGTCGATCGCCAGGCCGGCGTCGGCGACGCGCATCGCCGCGCCGTCCTCCACCGGACCGCCGGTCCAGGCGATCATGGCAACGGTGGCGATGCCAGGCGCGGCGACCAGCACCAGCCCGTCCGATTCGATCGCCTCGCCCTCGTGCTCGCCCGGCCCCTCGCCCCAGCGGATCGCCAGGTCGAGATTGGCCTGGGTGAAATCGATCCCGTCCTCGGTCGGCAGCAGCACGAAGCGCAGGTCGGCATCCTCCGCGGCGAGCGCGGCGAGGCGCGGCAGCAGCCATTTGTCGGTCAGGTCGCGCGGGGCGGCGATGGTCAGCGACTTGGACGACTGGCCCGCCTGCATGGCGCGGACCGCCTCCTCGAACTGGAGGAAGCCGTCGCGCAAGGGGCCGAGCCCCGCCTCCGCCTCCGGCGTCAGCTCCAGCCCGCGGGTCGTGCGGCGGAACAGGACCACGCCCAGCGTGTCCTCCAGCGCCCTGATCTGCTGGCCGACCGCGGCGGGGGTGACCGCCAGCTCGTCGGCGGCGCGGGTGAACGACAGGTGGCGCGCCGCGGCGTCGAGCACGCGCAGGCCGTTGAGGGGGAGGTGCGTGCGCTTCATTGGCACATGCTCCTCACCGTCGTCATGCCGGGCTCGTCCCGGCATCCAGAGCCAAGCAGCGACACCGCGCCTAACCCTGGATGTCGGGACGAGCCCGGCATGACGGAGCGTGGCGAGGCGGCGCTCCTCACTGCGTCACCGCCGGCGCGGTCAGCGAAAAACGGGGGACGGCCACGTCGAAGCTGCGGCCGTCCTCGCCCACCATCCGGTACGTGCCCTGCATCGCGCCGGTCGGCGTCGCGAGCGGGCAGCCGGAGACGTAGTCGAAGCTGGCGCCCGGCTCGATCATCGGTTGCTCGCCGACCACGCCCTCGCCCTCGACCGAGTGGCGGGCGCCGCGGCCGTCGGTGATGATCCAGTGGCGGGTCAGCAGCTGGACCGGGGTCGCGCCCTCGTTCTCGATGCGGATGTGATAGGCCCAGAACCAGCGACCGCGATCGGGCTCCGACTGTTCGGGCAGGTAGCTGACCGAGACGCGCACGGTGATCCCGCCGGTCGTCGCCGCGTGCGGGAACAGCGCCTTCACAGCCGCATCCTCACAGGCCCGCGCGCCGAAGCGCCTGGTCGAGGTCGGCGATCACGTCGTCGGCATCCTCCAGCCCGACGTTGAGGCGCAGCATCCCCTCGCCAATCCCCATCTCGGCGCGCGTCTCCTCCGACACGCCGGCGTGGGTGGTGGAGGCGGGATGCGTCATCAGCGAGCGCGAATCGCCGATGTTGTTGGAGATGTCGACCAGCTCCAGCGCGTCGAGCAGAGCGTGCGCTTGGGCACGGCCGCCGTCCACTTCCAGCGAGAAGATCGGGCCGGCGGCGTCCATCTGGCGCATGGCGAGGTCGTGCTGCGGATGGCTGGCGAGCCCCGGATGGTTCACGCGCGCCACGCGGCCCTGGAGGAAAGTGCCGACGCGCACCGAATTCTCCGACTGGCGGCGGATGCGCAGGTCGAGCGTCTCCAGCCCCTTCAGCACCACCCAGGCGTTGAACGCCGACAGCGTCGGCCCGGTGTTGCGGGTGAAGGGGAGCAGCGTGTTGTCGATCCAGTCCTGCGTGCCGCAGATCGCGCCGGCCAGCACGCGCCCCTGCCCGTCCATCATCTTGGTGGCGGAATAGGCGACCACGTCGGCACCGAACTCCATCGGCCGTTGCAGCGCGGGGGTGGCGAAGGCGTTGTCGACGACGGTGGTGATCCCCCGCTCGCGCGCGATGTCGCACACCGCCTGGAGGTCGACGACGTCCATCGTCGGGTTGGCGGGTGTCTCGAAGAAGAACACCTTGGTCTCGGGCCGTACCGCGTCGACGAACGCCTGCGGATCGCGCGCGTCGACCACGGTGGTGGCGATACCGAACTTGGGCAGCAGCGTATCGGTGAGCCAGCGGCACGAGCCGAAGGCGGCGCGCCCGCCGACCAGATGGTCGCCCGCCTGCAACTGGCAGAGCAGCGCCGCCGTCATCGCCGCCATGCCCGACGCCGTGGTGCGGCACGCCTCCGCGCCCTCCAGCAAGGCGATCCGCTGTTCCAGCATCTCCACCGTCGGATTCTGGAGGCGCGAGTAGGTCATGCCCTGCTGCTCGCCCGCGAACCGCGCCGCCGCGTCGCCCGCGCAGTCATAGGCGTAGCCGGAGGTGAGGAACAACGCTTCCGACGTCTCCCCCCATTCCGATCGGGCGGTGCCGCCGCGGATCGCCTGCGTCGCGGGCTTCCACGTCGACGTGATCGAGCGGTCCTGGCCTGTCCTGCGCTTCATGCCCGCCGCTTTGCCCGTCCCCTTGCGCCCTTGCAAGCGAGGGCGGCAGCGGGAACAGTCCGGCGCGTGCCGACTTTCCTCCGCCGCCCGCTCGCCCCCGCCCTGCTGCTCGGCCTGATGGCGGAGCTACTGTTCGCCTGGCGGCTGACGACGCCGTCGATCCTGGTGTTCGACGAGGTCCACTACGTCCCCGCCGCGCGCGCGCTGCTGGCGCTGGGCGGGCCCGCCAATACGGAACATCCGCTGCTCGGCAAGGCGCTGATCGCCGCCGGCATCGCGCTGTTCGGCGACGGGCCGCTCGGCTGGCGTGCGTGCTCGACGCTGGCGGGCACGACGGTGGTGGTCGGCACCTACGCGATCCTGTGGCTCGGACTTGGGCGAACGCGGCCGGCGCTGGTGGGGGCGCTGTGCGTGCTCCTCAACTTCACGGTGTTCGTCTTGGCGCGGATCGCGATGCTGGACGGCTTCATGGCCGCGTTCGTCGTCGCAGGGACGGCGTGCCTGTTGTGGGCGATGCGGGCGAGCGGCGGCGCGGCGTGGCGGCGCTGGACCGCGGGGGCGGTGCTGCTCGGCCTCGCCACCGCGTGCAAGTGGACCGCCGCGCCGTACGTGGCCTTTGCCGGGCTGGCGTTCCTGGCGTTGCGCCGGCCGGGGCGATGGCGAGGGATGCGGCCGATCGCGGCGCTGGCGGTGCTGGGCGGAGTCAGCGTGCTCGCCTACGCTCTCACCTTCCTGCCCGCCTTCTTCTATGCGCGCGAGCCGCTGACACTGGCTACGCTGATCCCGTTCCAGGCGGAGATGTACGCCCGCCAGGTGCAGGTGCTGCCCGCCCACACCTATCAGTCGAGCTGGTGGACCTGGCCGCTGGAGCTGCGCCCGATCTGGTATCTGTACGAGCCCGTCGACGGAGCGCAGCGCGGCATCCTGCTGCTCGGCAATCCGGCGGTGATGTGGGGCGGGCTGGTCGCGGTGGTGGCGTGCGCGGTGGCGTGGCTCCGCACCCGCAGCGTCGCGGCCGGATGCGCGGCGGCGCTGTGGATCGCGAGCCTAGCCATCTGGGCGGCGATCCCCAAGTCGCTCGGCTTCTTCTATTATTATTATCTATCGAGCATCTGGCTCGGCATCGCCATCGCGGTGGCATTCGAAGTCTTGCGCGAGCGGTTGCGCTACTGGGACGAGATGTTTCTGGTGCTGGCCGCGACGCTGTTCATCCACTTCTACCCGATCCTGTCCGCCGCGCCGCTGTCACGACCGGGGGCGTTCCAGCGGTGGATGTGGCTGGATAGCTGGGCATAGACGCTTGCCGTCACCCCGGGCTTGTCCCGGGGTCCAGAGCCGAGCAGCGTCGCCGTGGGCAACCCTGGATGCCGGGACGAGCCCGGCATGACGGACAGCCCGATCAGCCAAGCGCCGCCAGCACCGCGTCGGTCATCGCGCCGGTCGACAGCGTCCCACCCAGGTCGGCCGTGCGCGCGCCGCCGGCGATCGCCGCGGCCACCGCCGCCTCGATCCGACCGGCGGGTTCGGGCATCCTGAGCGAGGTCCGCAGCATCATCGCCGCCGACAGGATCGCCGCGCACGGGTTCGCCTTGCCCTGCCCCGCAATGTCGGGGGCGGAGCCGTGGATCGGCTCGAACAGCCCCTTCCCCTCCGAGTCGAGCGAGGCGGAGGGCAACAGCCCGATCGAGCCGACGCACATCGACGCCTGGTCGGACAGGATGTCGCCGAACAGGTTGCCAGTGACGATCACGTCGAACTGGCCGGGATCGCGCACCAGCTGCATCGCGGCGTTGTCGCAGTACATGTGCGAGAGCGTCACGTCGCGGAAGTCGCGCGCGACCTCGTTCACCACTTCGCGCCACAATTGCGAGGTTTCCAGCACGTTGGCCTTGTCCACCGAGGTGAGCCGGCGCGAGCGGGTGCGCGCGATCTCGAACCCGGTGCGCGCGATCCGCGCCACCTCCACCTCGTCGTAGCGCATCAGGTCATGCCCCTCGCGCAGGCCGGTGCGGGTCAGGCCGCGGCCCTTGTCGCCGAAATAGACGTCGCCGGTCAGCTCTCGCACGATCATCAGGTCGATGCGGCCCGCGATCTCGGGGCGGAGCGCGGAGGCGTCCTCCAGCCCGGCGAACATCCGCGCCGGACGCAGATTGGCGAACAGGCCCAGCTCCTTGCGCAGGCCCAGGATCGCCTGTTCGGGCCGCATCGTCCGCTCCAGCGCGTCGAAGGCGGGATCGCCGACCGCGCCGAACAGCACCGCGTCCGCCCGCTCGGCCAGCGCCAGCGTCTCGGGCGGCAGCGGGTGGCCGGCGACGCGGTACGCAGCGCCGCCGACCGGCGCCTCCTCGAACCGCAGGTCGAGCGCGAGCGCGCCCAGCACGGTGCACGCGGCGGCGGTGACTTCGGGACCGATGCCGTCGCCGGCGAGGAGTGCGATAAGAGCCATGCCCGAGCCTCTGCCGTCGCCGGCGCGCTCAGGCAACCGCCCTCTTCAGCCGGTCGACCAGCCGATCGCGCGCGGCGAGCGGTTCCACCCGCCGGTCGACCAGCACGTCGCGGGCGAGGAAATGCCCGGTCAGCCGCAATCCGTCGACCAGTTCCGCGCCGCCCGACACCGGTTCGCCGAGCAGGAACGGCGGCAGGCGCAGCAACTGCCGCTCGTACCCGGCGGCGCCCGCGCGGCTCACCGCGCCGCCGCTCTTCGGGCTGACGAAGGCGAGCTCGTCGTCGCCACCCGCGACGCAGCCGGACAGGTCGAGCCCGAAGCCCATCTCGGCCAGCACCAGCAGCTCGAAGCGGACCAGCGCCGGCGCCCAGCCACGCGCGGCGGGTGCCGCCTCGATCGCGTCGAGCATCGCGCCGAGCCCGTCGAAGAGGCGCGGATAGCCTTGCGCCTCGGGCAAGGCGGAAGCGACCAGCGCGGTGACCCACTCGATCGCGGCGGCGGCGAGCGGCTCGCCGTGGATCGCGGCACGGCTGTGGACGAGTTCGACGGTCAGCGCGGGCAGCTGCTCCGCCGTCCGCGCGCGCCATTCCGCGCGCACGCCGTTGCCGGGCAGCAGCACGGGCCGCAACTGGCGCGAGCGACCGCCCCGGACGTAGCCGGGCTGCACGCCGTGATCGCGGGTCAGCGCGCGGGCGACGACGCCGTGCTCGCCGTGCGCGCGGGCCGCGAGGACGATGGCGTCGGCGACGATGTGCATCGCCACCATGTCGGGGATGGTGGAGGGTGTCGCAAGCTGGAGCGTCACATATCCCCTCCGTTCGCCCTGAGCGACGTCGAAGGGCCGGTTACGAGCGCGCCGCCTGCGGCCCGTGCTTCGACTTCGCTCAGCACGAACGGGTGGAATGAGCCTCGGCCCACCCGATCACCGTGCGTGGTAGAAGTCGTACACCTGCTGCGCCACGCCGGCCGACACGCCGGGCGCCTTTTTCAGATCGTCCAGGCTGGCGTTGCGGACCGCGCGGCCGGTGCCGAAGTGCATCAGCAGCGCCTTCTTGCGCGCCGGGCCGATGCCGGGCACCTCGTCGAGCGGCGACGCGCCGATCGCCTTGGCGCGCTTCTCCCGGTGCGCGCCGATGACGAATCGGTGGACCTCGTCGCGCAGCCGCTGGAGGTAGAACAGCACCGGCGAGTTCTGCGGCAGCATCCGCTCCTGACCGTCCGGCAGGTGGAACACCTCGCGTCCCTCGCGGCCGTGGAACGCGCCTTTGGCGACGCCGACCAGGCACACGTCCTCGATGCCCAGATCCTCCAGCACCGCCTTGGCCGCACCCAGCTGCGGCTTGCCGCCGTCAATCAGCACCAGGTCGGGCCAGGTGTCGGCGTCGCGGTCGGGCGCCTCCTCCAGCTGGCGGGCGAAGCGGCGGCGGAAGACCTCGCGCATCATGCCGACGTCGCTGTCGGTTTGCGCCTCGTTCCCCTTGATGTTCCACTTGCGATACTGGCCCTTGCGGAACCCCTCCGGCCCCGCGACCACCATCGCGCCGACCGCGTTGGTGCCCTGGATGTGGCTGTTGTCGTACACCTCGATCCGGTTCGGCGGCTCGGCCAGGTCGAACAGTTCCGCCACCTCGCGCAGCAACTTGGCCTGCGTGGTCGATTCGGCGAGGCGGCGTTCCAGCGCCTCGATCGCGTTGCGCTTCGCTTGGTCCATCAGCCGGCGGCGGTCGCCGCGCTGCGGGATCGACAGCACCACCTTGTAGCCCGCCGCGTCGCCCAGCGCCTGGCCGAGCAGCTCGCCTTCGGGCAGTTCGCGGTCGAGCAGGATCTGGCGCGCGGGCGGCACCTCCTCGTAGAATTGGGTGAGGAAGCTCGTCATCACCTCGTCCTCGGGCACGTCGGCAGTGTGCGTGGGGAAGAAGCTGCGATGGCCCCAGTTCTGGCCGCCGCGGATGAAGAACGCCTGGATGCCGATCAGTCCGTCCTTGCAGGCGAGCGCGAACACGTCGGCGTCGCCCACCCCTTCCGCGTTGATCGCCTGCGTGCCCTGCACGAAGGTCAGCGCCTTCAACCGGTCGCGGAGCAGCGCGGCCAGTTCGAAATCCATGTTCTCGGCCGCCGCCTGCATCTGCGCGCCGAGCTTCGCCTGCACCTTGGTCGACTTGCCCGCCAGGAAATCGCGCGCGTCGCCGACCAGCTCGGCATAGCCGTCCTTGTCGATGCGCCCGACGCACGGCGCCGAGCAGCGCTTGATCTGGTAGAGCAGGCACGGCCGGTCGCGCGTCTTGAAGAAGCCGTCGGTGCACGAGCGGAGCAGGAACAGTTTCTGGAGCGCGTTCAGCGTGTTGTTGACGCTGCCGGCGCTGGCGAAGGGGCCGTAGTAATTGCCGACCGCCCGGCGTGCGCCGCGATGCTTCTGCACGCGCGGGAAATCGGTGTCGGAACGCAGCAGGATGAACGGGAAACTCTTATCGTCGCGCAGCAGCACGTTGTAGGCGGGGCGGTAGCGCTTGATGAGCTGCGCCTCCAGCAGCAGCGCCTCCGCCTCATTGTTCGTCGTGACGATCGTCATCGACCGCGTCTGCGACACCATCCGCTGGAGCCGCTTGGGCAGCTGCTTGATCTGCGTGTAGTTGGCGACGCGCTGCTTCAGCGAGCGCGCCTTGCCGCAGTACAGGATGTCGCCCTTGGCATCGTGCATCCGGTACACGCCGGAGCGCTGCGGCAGCGTCTTCAGCACGTTGCGGATCGCGGCGACGCCGGCATCCAGGTCCGGCGTCTCCGACCCGCGGATCGTGAAGGTGTTCTTTTCCTCGTTGAACCGGTCTGGGGTGGGCGTGGACATCGAGGGGGATTTAGGATCGCGGCGACTCGACCGCTAGACGTGGGTCAGACCTGCGCGAACAGCTTGGTACCGACCACGCCGATGACCGTCAGGGTCATGAAGCCGGCCTGCACCGCGCCGACCCGGTCGCCGAACAGGAATACGCCGCCGATGATGACGCCCACCGCGCCCAGCCCGGTCCACACCGCGTAGGCGGTGCCCGCCGGTAGCCCGCGCATCGCCAGTGCGAGCAGGCCCATGTTGAGGAAGGAGAGGATGATCGGCACGCTCGACGCCTGCCACGTGGCGACGGTCGCCGCCCATTTCAGGCTGAGCGCCCAGATGATCTCGGTCACCACGGCGACGGCGAGGATGAGCCAGTACATGGGGTTCTCCCACGGGCTCAGGACAGAGGAGCGACCGCCGGAAACCCGGAAGAGGCGGTTCGCATTCCGTCATGCCGGGCTTGTCCCGGCATCCAGAGCCAAGCAGCGATCACACTCGTTGCCCTGGATGCCGGGACGAGCCCGGCATGACGGTGTTATGGGTGGAGAGGAGTCAGTTCGGCCGGCCGAGTCCGGAAATGCTGCGGTCGACCAGGGCGCGGTCGGCGTCGGCGCCGAGATGCTCGGCGATCAGCAGGCCCGCCGCCTTTGCCGCGGCCTCCGCCGCCCGCGCGCGGACCTCGGCGATCGCGGCGCGCTCGGCGGCGGCGATCTTGTCCTCGGCCATCTTGGCGCGACGCTCCATCAGCGCCTCGGCGTCTTCCTTGGCCTTGACGACGATGTGATGCGCTTCCTGCCGGGCATGCTCGCGCATCTGCTCCGCCTCGGCCTGCGCCGTCTTCGCCCGCGTCTCGTACTCGGCGCGCAGCGCCTCCGCTTCGGCGCGGAGCTTGGCCGCCTCGTCGAGCTGCGCGCGGATCGCGGCGATGCGGCTGTCGAGCATGCCGCCGATCAGCCCCGGCACCTTCTTCCACAGCATGATCGCCAGCACGATCAGTGCCGCCACCGCGACCCAGCCGGTGGAGTTCAGCCCCCAGCCGGTCGGATCGGCGACGTGCTCGGCCCCGCCCGGCGCCGTGGTGTGACCCTGCAATCCGTCGCCTTCGCGGATCGGACGCTCGGTCATGGAGGTGTCGCTGAGCGGCATCGCCAGATTGGCGGCGACCTGGGCGGAGCCCGCATCGACGGACGGATTAGCCATGAGCGCGCACCTCCCGCACCGCGGTCGCCGCCTGATCGATGCCGACCGTCAGGCCGGCGATCCGGGCGACGATATCCTGCGCCGCCTCGGCCGCGACGTTTTCCAGATTGGCGAGCGCCTGCCCCTTGGCGTTGGCGATCGCGAGATCGTGCTGGCCCAGCCGCTCGGCCAGGTCAGCATCCGCCGCCTTGACCTGCGCCTCGGCGGAGGCGGTGGCCTGCGCCTTGGCCTTGGCCGTCTCGGCCCCCGCCTCGGCGCGCGCGGCGTCCATCTCGGCGCGCCACGCCGCCTCGGTCGAGTCGGCGGTGCGGCGTGCCGCCTCCGCCGCGGCGAGATCGCCCTCGACCCGCGCCTCGCGCGCGTCGACGGTGGAGACGATCTTCGGCACCATGCCCCGGCCGACCACGAAATAGAGGAGGCCGAAGGTCACGAGCAGCCAGAAGATCTGCGAGGCGTAGGTCGCGGCGACCTGGGATAGCTGGGGCATGTCAGTCCTAATCGTGGCCGGGCGACGCGATCACGCGTGCCCGGCCGACGGTCGAGTTCAGGCCACGAAAACGAGGATGATCATCGTCACGAAGGCGAGCAGACCGAGAAGCTCGGCGGCCGCGAAGCCGATGAACAGGCGGCCCTGCTGGCTGTCCGCCGCGCCCGGATTGCGCAACGCGCCCTCCAGGAACTTGGCGAACACGTTGCCCACGCCCAGGGCGGCGATGCCCATGCCGATCGCGGCCAGGCCAGCGCCGAGCATGCGTGCCGATTCTGCGTCCATGTCATTCACTCCAGTCAGATAGGTTGGTACGGAAAGCGAGCGAGGCGATCAGTGAAGGTTGACCGCGTCGTTGAGGTAGACCGAGGTCAAGAGCGCGAAGACGTAGGCCTGGATCGCGGCGACCAGCAGTTCGAGAACGGTGATGCCGACCATCAGCACCAGGCTGGGCAGGCTGACCAGCGCCAGATAGCCGCCGCCCAGGTTGATGCCGTTGACGACGAACGCCGCCAGCACCTTCAGCAGGATGTGCCCCGCGGTCATTGCGACGAACAGTCGCAGGCCCAGCGAGAAGGGG
Source organism: Sphingomonas rubra (assembly GCF_900115745.1). GTDB lineage: Bacteria > Pseudomonadota > Alphaproteobacteria > Sphingomonadales > Sphingomonadaceae > Sphingomonas > Sphingomonas rubra. The sequence continues at coordinate 170,099 of NZ_FOXP01000011.1, forward strand.
CGCACCAGGAAGCTCATCAGTTCGACGACGAAGATCAGCGGGATCATCAGCGGCGGCGTGCCGTGCGGCACGAACAGCGAGAAGAAGTGGAACCCGTGGCGGCCGAAGCCGACGATCAGCACGATCGCGAAGCTGATGATCGCCAGCACGCCAGTGACGGTCAGGTGGCTGGTGATGGTGAAGGGGTGGACGCCCGGCACGATCCCGAACGGCAACAGCCCCAGGATGTTGGCGAACAGGATGAACATGAACAGCGAGAAGACGTAGGGCACGAACCGCTTGCCCTTGGGCCCGATGTTCGAGACCAGCATGCCGGAGATGAAGCCCGTGAAGCCCTCGACCGCCGCCTGCCAGCGGCCGGGCACCAGCTCGCGCTTCATCCCGCCCAGCATGAACAGCCACAGCGCGGCGAGCGTCAGCACCATCCACAGGGCGGAATTGGTGAACGACAGGTCGTAACCGCCCACCACCCAATGCGAGCCCAGCACAGGCTCGATCAGGAACTGGTGCATCGGGTCGATCTTGCTGCCTTCAGCCGCGGCCACTGGGTTGCTCCAAATTGCGAACGAGCGGTCGGATCACTCCGGCCGCTCGTTTCCGATACGAATGATCTGCCTGAACGCGACCGCAATCCCGAGGAACAGCAGCACGATCAGTCCCCATGGCGACGTGCCGAACCAGCGGTCGATGAGCCAGCCGATCAGCGCGCTGCCGACGAGACTTCCGATCAGGGCGGAAATGACGCGATTGCCCTGGGCATAGCCCCGGTCCGCATCGGGCTTCACCCCCGACCGCGCCGCGTCCGACCCCCTCGCCTGCCGCAGCCGCTCGTCGAGCGCGGTCAGCCGCGGGTCCTCCGCTTCGCCGAAGTCCTGTCCGGGATTCTCTTCCGCCACGCGCCATCCCCTGTCGAAAACACGCTCGAACGAGGGAGAACACGCGAACGGCGAGCGACCCCGCCAAGGCGCCGTCCGTTTAGAAAAGGGGGTCCGGCAAGTCAACCGCCGTTCGGCACGGGTCGTCTCCCTGCCCCGCCCATGCCGGGCCGATGCCCGACCGGGTCACACGCAGCGCGGATCGCGGGTCGGCGCGCCGGCCCCGCGCGTCATCCACGCACCGTCGGGGCTGCGATACTTCTCGCCCGCGCTGGTCTGCGCGATCAGGTTGCAGCCGCTGGTGAAGGCGAGCTGCTCCACCGTCGCGCCCGATGCCGACGCCTTTTGGGTATAGGCGGACTTGCGCTGGATGTTGATGTTGTTGACGATCCCGCGCAGCTCGGCCGAGCCCGCGCCGACGATGCCCAGATAGCCGTCGGGCTGCTCGCCCACCTGCCCCGCGGCGCGCGCGGCGGCGTAGGCGGGATCGCGCTGCGCCAGCGCCGCGGTGGCGAGCCCCGCGACAAGGGCCAGGGCGGCGGCGGAAAGGACTTTCACATGCATCAGAAGATCCCCGGATTCTGTTGGATCAGCGTCTTGGCCTCGTTGTCGAGGCGGTAGACCACTTCCTGCGTGACGTTGATGTTCAGGTTGATCTGGATCGGCTTGTCGGGCGCGGTGACGTTGATGCACCCGGCGGTGCCCAGCATCGTCGCGGTCATGGCCAAGATCGTCATTGTTCGCATCGTCGTCAATGGTGAACGGTTCATCGCACGGTCTCGCTTGCGGAGGGCTGAACGGGTGGGGGATTGGTGCGCTTGTTCTGCTCTTCCAGCAGCGCGGGCAGGTTACGCTGGATGAGGCGCTTGGGGTCGTAGAAGGACTGCGCCGAATCGAGCAGGCCGCGGAAAGGCGCGGTGATGCGGATGTTGAACACGAAGGGCAGCCGCTGCAGCCGGCGGACGATGAAATTGCCCTTCGCCCCCTCTCCCTGGCTGATGCCGGCGAAGCGCACGTCCGTTACCATCTCGCCGGTCAGCGGGCCGTTGAGGCGCAGCGTCAAGCTGCGATAGCGCAGCGATTTCAGCGCCTGGAAGGCGAGGTTGCCCCACAGTCCCAGCTGTTCCTGCCCCAGCGCCCCGACATAGGCGAGCGTGCCGCCGCCTTCGCGCACCGCCAGCTGCCCGTCGACGATCCGCCCGCCCGACTGGTCGAACACCATCGGCAGCACGCCGTCGAAGATGCCGGTGGCGTTGAGGTTGTCGAAATCGAACTGTTGCAGGAACTGGTCGGCGGCGGCGCCGCGAACGCGGAAGGTCAGCCGCCGTTCCTTGTTCTCGGAAAAGTCGAGCAGCGTCGGCTCCAGCGTCAGCGTGCCGCCCGCGAACGGCCAGTGCGCGCCCTCCACCCGGACCAGCGTCGGCCCTTCCAGCGCGTAGCGGATGGTGCCGTTCTCCACCGGGATGCCGGGGTTGACGGTGCGCACCGTCGCCACCTGGCCGGGCGCGGTGCGCATGGCGAGCAGGTCGGTGAAGTGCAGCGTCGTCGCGATGCCGGTGACCGGGCCGAAGGCGGCGGCGAGGTCCATCGCCTCCGTCGCGAAATCACCGGTGCTGCGCACGCCCTTCGGCCCCCAGTCGATCCGCGCGGCGCCGGTCACCGTGCCGCGCACGTCGGCGACGACGCCGAAGGTGAGCGGGGTGAGCAGGTCCGGCTGGAAGCCCTGTTTGAAGACGAGCGACGGGATCGACAGGTCGGCGCTGCCGGTCCCCGCGCCGAGCAGGTGGTCGAGCCGGACGGTCGCGACGCGGGTATCGGTGACCGGTTCGATCAGCGTGCCGTTCGCCGTGATCCGGCCACCGGCGAGCCGCAGGTCGACGTCGCGCACCACCATCGGCTTGAACCGCGGCGAGGCGGCGGCGTCGGCCACCGCCATCGATCCGTCCAGCGTCAGCGCGCCGTTCGCGAACGCCCAGCGGCCCTGCGCCGCCGACAGCACCAGCGGCACCGCGCCGATCTGGCCACCGCCGCCGACGAACGTCCCCGCGGGGCCACCGGCGAGCGAGCCGGTCAGCATCGCGATGCTCAGCCGCGAGCGCCGCTCGGGCGAGCCGATCAGCGCCGTCACGTCGGCGACGGTGAAGGATCGGCTGCCGAGCCCGATGTCGGCGGCGCCCAGGTCGAGCAGCAGCGGCGATCCACCGAGCCGCCCGCGCAGCCGCGCGCCCGGCGTCCGTGCACCGCCGTCGACCCGCCCGTCGCGCACCGAGACCAGCGCCGGCCCGGTCGGGCAGAGCCGCAGTTGGCCTGCGTCGAGCGCGAGCGGCCCGACCGCGAGCGCGCGCCAGCCGACGGGCGCGCAGCCCGGATTGAGCACCAGTTCGCCACCGACGTCGCGGCGCAGGTCGATCGGCAGCACCAGCGCCTCGACGCGGCCGTCGCCGAGCGGGCCCGACACCGTCGCCTGCGTCGACAGCCGCAAGGCGCCGCGATCGGTGAGCGCGAAGGCGACGGGCGTGGTCGCGAGCCGTGCCGTGCCGACCGAATAGGGCGCGATCGTCGCCGTGCCGCGCCACGCCCGCCCCGCCGCGGGCCTCGACACGGTGATCCGCGCGCTCGGCAGGTCACCGCCGGCGAGCGCGAGTCGCGCGTCGGCGACGACGCCCGCGCCCGACCGCCACCGCATCGCCGCGCCGTCGTCATCCTGAGGGGCGAGCGTCGCCACCGCCCCGCTCGCCGCCTGCCACCGCGCGCTCTCCACCGACAGCGCGACCGCGTCGCCGATCTCCGCGTGCACGGTCGCCTCGGCCTGCCCCCGCCGGGCGGCGGCGTGCAGCGCCTCGCCGACGCGGTCGAGCAGCGGCGCCACCGGCGTCCCCGGCGCACGGCCGCCAAGCGACGGCACCAGCGCGGACAGGTCCGCCTCGGCCAGCGCGATCCGCCCGTGATAGCCGATCACACCATCGCGGCGGATCGCGAGGTCGCCCATCAGCCGCGCGCTGCCCGCGCGCGCTCCCGCCGCGCGTACCGCCCGCGCGGTCAGGTCGACGCGACCGCCCCTCTCGGCCCCGCGACCGTCATAGGCGAGCGTTCCCGCGACCGCCGCCGCCGAGCCGCGCGCGTGCGCCACCGGTCCGGTCGCGATTCGCGCCTCGATCGCGGACCGTCGCGGCGCGCCCAGCGCCACTCGCCCGTGCAGATCGCTCCGCCAGTCGGCGATGCTCACCCCGGCGCAGCGCAGCCGCTCGGCGAGCAACGGCCCGTCGAGCCGCAGCCCCTGCCCGTCCCGCCGATCGACGCCGGTGGTCCGCACCCGCCACGCCGCGCGCACGCCCGTCGCAGCGCATCCGTCCCGTTCCAGCCGATCCGCCGCGATCGCCAACTGCCCGGAGAAGCCGTCGTCCAGCCGCCCGCGGCCCGCCAGGCGCACGCCGACAATCCCGTACGCCGTGTCCAGCCGCAGCCGCGCGTCCTCTACATCGACGTCGAGCTTCGGAAGCGTCAGCGGCGCGCCCGAGGGCGGCGGCAGCAGCCGGTCGATCGCGCCCAGCGACACCCGCCCGTCGACCAGCCGCCCGCGCAGCCGGACGCGACCGGCGGCCACCCCCTCCAGCCGCGGGCCGCCCAGGCCGTAACCGACCCGCGTCTCGATCCAGTCGGCGACCAGATCGGGGTGCGCCGGATCGCCGATCACCACGTCGGTCAGCCGCTGACGGCCCAGCCCCAGATCGGCGATGGCGTAGCGCGCGGGCACGCCGCGGGTGGCGAGCTCACGATCGACGAAGCGGCCGGCGATCGTGCGGCGCTGGCTCCACAGCACGATCAGCGCGGCGACGATCACCACCGCCAGCAGCGCCGCGATCCGGCGCCGGCGGCGCGGGCGGCGGCGGGGCGGCAGATCGCTGTTGTCGTCCACGCGCTGACCCGCTCCTTCCATGAGCGCCGATCCCTAGAGGGGTGCAGGCGGGAGCGCAAAGGTGCTTGATCGGCATCAGTGCTCGGCTAGGTATCCGATCCATGGCGGACGCCGATCCCAACGACCTGAACGGTCACCGCGCGCGGCTGCGCGGTCGGCTGCTCGCGGCGGGGGAGCCGGGCCAGGGCCTGCTCGACCACGAGCTGATCGAGTATCTGCTGATGCTGGTCATCCCGCGCATCAATACCAAGCCGATCGCCAAGGCGCTGCTGCGCGAATTCGGCGGCATCGGTGGGCTGCTCGCCGCCGACGCCGCTGCGCTACGCCGCGTCGACGGCGTCGGGGAACACGCCGCCGCCGCGATCAAGATCGCCCAGGCCGCCGCGCTGCGCATGATCCGCGGCCAGGTCGCCGAGCGGCCGGTGCTCGCCAACTGGCAGGCGCTGCTCGACTATTTGCGCGCCAACATGGCGCATGGCGGGGTGGAGCGGTTCCGGGTGCTCCACCTCAACAATCGAAAACCGGTTGTATCAAACTACGCGGCGCCTGCGTAGCGCGACGACGTTATCCTGCGCAGGCGTTCCCTGTCTGGCAAAGCGCGGCTTGGGTGGCGGCGGGTCATCGTCATTCGGTGGTGGATTAGAGACCAACCACGACACCTTGGGCCATCGTTCCCCGCATTGACAGCGCAGGTGTTTGGCAAAGCCTGACCATGAGCGGTCAAATCCCTTCCGCTTGTAATAGTTGTCGAGTTCGCCGGGTGCGAACAGGGCAACCCGACCACAGACACACTCTGCCCGGATAGACCCGCCCTTGTTGGCAACGTCGCTCAAATCGCGAGGCGCTTGGACCATGATCGTTCACAATGGCAGTGCGAGTTGATCCCGATCAACTTCGCCAAGCCCTCGGCAAAGGTGTTCCGCAACCGTTCGCGCCGCTTCGTGCCTGACCGTCTCTGACAGCATCGTCAGACACGCTACAGCACCGACAGGCGCGGTTTCCAACAAGCAGGCGAGGCGTTCAGGGGTGACGTCGAGCATTTCCGAATCCTTCCACCGAGCGGTAGAACATAACGGGAACGCGGATCAAGCACGTTTGTGTCCCGTCGCGCGACAGCGATTTCTTGCAAAGAGAGGGAGGAATCTATTAGCCGAGTCATACGCTGCGGTGACAGCCACAACGATAATCGAAAGTCACATGACAGTGACGTAGATGAGCCGTGCGCACATGCGTTCGGTAACGGCGGAGTGCGTGCAATGCGGACTAGCAATTCCAAGGATGATCCTGCCACACGGCAGGTGGAGATACTGGTAAGAGCCGGTGCGACACGCTCTGCAACGCTCATTGCCGCATTGGCGCAACTCAGCCGCTTTCGTATGGTAGCGGGGTGTAGCAGTGCTCTGCTGATTTTGAAGCCATTAGCCAAAGCCGCTCTCGGTCAGCATTAAGGCATTTCAGGTCGTCGAGATTGTGCCGAATTCAGAATTTTGAACTAGGCCGACATATTGACAAGACTTGTCGGATGAGGAACGCCCATTCTACCGGAATGAAGGGCACTCAACATGGCACTTGAAGACTTCCTCGCACTGGCTGACGACAGCCTGAAAACCGCTTACCACAAGGCGTCCTTCAACATCGAGAAGGCACGCGCTGATGTGGTCACTCGGTTGAAGAAGGCGGAAGAGCAGTTCATGGCGACCGAACCCGCACGCGGTCGCAAGATGTTCAAGGTCAACAACAACGTGGTTGAACTGACGCTGCCGTTCAACGTGGACGGCAAGAACGTCCTGTATATTCCGTCAGAGCGGTTCGTGGACGCGGTTAAAAAGCTGTCAGATGCAGTCGGCAAGGGCGAGGTCGATAAGGAGATTGAAGCGGGCGCACCATCCGAACCAGAGAACAAGCCTCGTGCACGCGCGCCCCGCGCTACTGGCTCTGGCGGTGGCAAGGGTTGGACGGATGAACGTCGCGCGCGCTTCGCAGAGACGATCGCCGCGCGCAAAGCGTCGCGGTAGAACAGCTAGATAGTTCGCCATCTTCGCAGTTCGGTCAACTTACCGTTGCGAAGATGACGACATTGACGCACCAAGGCGTTCGACACTGAACGCCTTGGAGCACATCAATGGAAAACACCGAAACAGAGCTGGAGCGTCTGAAAAAGATGCTCGAATGGCCCGAGAACAGTGCGGAAAAGCACGACATCATTCAACGACGCATCTTCGCCATCGAACAGCAGATTGTTTATACAAACCCGTTTAACGACACTGACGAAACGCTTTACCGGATACAGAAGCAAGAGAAGAAGGCTGTCGAGCCCCACCAATGGTCAAGACGCTATCCGGGACAATGATCCAAAGCGGCTGACGAACACTCGACTTGTATAAATAACTGCATGTCGAGTGGAATCCGCAGCAGCTACAATCGCCAGACCAAAGTCCTGACTGTCTGGTTTCGCAATGGCACCTATCAGCTTCCGAACGTCCCGCGCCGGATCGCCGATGCCTTCAAGGCGTCGAGCAGCCGGGGCAGCTTCTGGAACCAGCACTTAAAAGGCAAATATTGAACGCGCGGCGGCATCGCGTGAAGGAGCGTCCGTCACGCGATCCTGACAAGCGTTCGCCTGCGCCTTTTGTCTGCAAACCTAGACCATGCCGTCACAAGACAGCGCTAGAAGACCTGACACCTTGGTATAAATAGGTCATCTTCGAAAGGAGGTGATCGCCCGTCTACCAGCAGACCCCGCGTGGGGCTGTTGCGTGTCATGTCTATAAATAAGGCGATGACTACTCTTACTACCGCAACCATTATGGCTGCGCGTAATCTTCTCGCACGCGACAACTTTTCCGACTTCTGCCGACTGGTCGATATTCCCGGCGCACCTGTTGAAGATGACGAAACCATGCTGCTGCCTGCATGGGATCGACCGACGACCGCGCACCTGCAATTGCTGATGGACAAGTTCCAAAGGATCGAGACGGGCGAAATCCCGCGACTGATGCTGTTCCTGCCTCCCGGTAGCGCAAAGTCCACCTATGGCAGCAAGCTGTTCCCGGCTTGGTTTCTCGGTCGCAAACGCGGGCGCAGCTGTGGATCGGCGTGGAAAAGGGACCCCGATAGCGGGGTGATCGGCGTCGAAAAAGGACCCCTCATCCCGGTGGTCTAGGCTGCTCGCTTGGCG
>NZ_FOXP01000002.1 GCF_900115745.1 Sphingomonas rubra
CGGAAGGTGTGGACGCCGAACCCCTCCATGTTGGCGAAGGTACGCGGCAGCGTGCGGTCCGACATCGCCCACATGATCATGTGGGTGGATTCGGGCATCAGCGAGATAAAGTCCCAGAAGGTGTCGTGCGCGGTCGCCGCCTGCGGGTAGCCGCGGTCAGCCTCCATCTTGGCGGCATGGATCAGGTCGGGGAACTTGATCGCGTCCTGGATGAAGAACACGGGGATGTTGTTGCCGACCAGGTCCCAATTGCCTTCGCGCGTGTAGAATTTCACCGCGAAGCCGCGCACGTCGCGCGGCGTATCGATCGATCCCGCACCGCCGGCCACCGTGGAGAAGCGGACGAACACGTCGGTGCGCTGGCCCTTCTTCTGGAACAGGTCGGCGACCGTGATGTCGGACAGGCTGTCGGTGCATTCGAAATAGCCGTGCGCGGCCGAGCCGCGGGCGTGGACGATCCGCTCCGGGATACGCTCGTGATCGAAATGGTTGATCTTCTCGCGATAGACCTCGTCCTCCAGCAGCACGGGCCCGCGTGCGCCGACCTTGAGCTGGTTCTGGTTGTCGCTGATCGGCGTGCCGTGGTTGGTGGTGAGCACGGGGTGATCGTCGTCGGTCGTCTGGTGCGTCTCGCCGCCGTTGCCGGCGTTCAGGGCTGTGTAGTCGGTCATGATGGTCCTCGTGCGATATCGATGTCGCCAACGGATCGGGGTCGCCGCGGGTTGCCGCGAAATCAGCCGTTTACGACGGCGTCATGCGGCGATCGCGGGTTCACCTTGGGCCAGGGTCGCCACCGCCTCCGCCGCTTCGGCCAGCGACGACACGTAGCGGTCGGCGCCGAGCGCTTGCTGGACGCCGGCGTCGTCCAGCGCCTTCTCGCCCAGCGGCCACATGCCTACGACAACGCGGGCACCGGGCGCTTTGGCGCGCAGGCGGCGGACCAGGTAGCGCAGCTGTGCGGGCGAGCCGGTGACCTCGAGATAGGAGATGGCTATCACCTCGACGCCGCTCAGGTCGAGTGCCTCGATGCCGTCGCGCGTAACCTGGTTCGCAGCGATCCGACGTGCGGCGACGCTGCGCTCGCCAAGCAGCTGCGCCAGCATCGCGGTCACCGTTTCATCGAACACGCCGTGCCCGGCGATGAGCGCAATGCGCTGCCGGTCACCCGGCTCGTCGACAGGGGCGGCGCGCGGCTGCAGGTCGGCGACAATCGAGCGCATCGACCGCGTCATGCCCGCCGCGCGCGCCTGGTCGATAGTGCCGCGCGCCTGATCCTCGACGGCGAGCTTCAGCCCCTCCAGCACGACGCCGTCGTAGTAGTCGGCGAGCGATCTGTCGGTGAGCAGCGCCTCCGCTTGGGCCAACGCCTCGTCCGGATTGTCGGCGAGGATGCGCTGGTAGAAGGTCTCCACCGGCGTCAGCGCCGGCCTGTCGCCGAGCAGCACGTCGAAGAACTCCAGGCTCTTCACGTGGCGGCCCATGACAACCAGGCAGAGCGTCAGCGGCGTCGACATGATGAGGCCGATCGGCCCCCACAGCCACGTCCAGAAGATCGCCGACACGATCACCGACACCGGCGATAGGCCGGTCGAATGGCCGTAGAGCAGCGGCTCGACGACGTAGCCGGTGATCGGCTCGATCACGACGAACAGCGCCACCACCTCGATCGCCATGCCCCAGCCCGGATCGACCGCAGCGGCGAGCGCGGCGGGAGCTACCGCCGCGAGGAACGAGCCGATGTAGGGCACGAAACGCAAGAGGCCGGCCATGACGCCCCACATCGCGGGCGAGGGCACGCCGATCAGCCAGAGGCCAATGCCGATCACCAGTCCGAAGCAGGTGTTCACCGCCAGCTGCGATAGGAAGTACTTGCTCAGCCGCTGGCCGGCATCGTCGAGCGCGCGGGTGGTCCGATGAAGGTCGCTCGACCCGAACAGGCGGATGAAGCGGTCGCGCAGGTCCTCCTTTTGCATCAGCACGAAGATGGCGACGATCAGCACCAGGATCGTCGTCTCGAGTGGCCCTAGGATCGGCTCGACTACCGTCTTGGCGATGGCGAAGGGCGACGTGCCGGACTGGACCACCTCCACGGGCACGGGTCTGCGCTCGCCCGAGCCGGCCGGCGCAGCCGCCGAAGCCGACGCGGGACGCGCGTGCGATCCGCCCCCGAACTCCTTGGTGAGCGACGCCATGCGGGTGAGCGCGAAACCCTGCACGCCCTCGACCTTGGCCTGAATGGTTCGCGCGTACTGCGGCGCATCGGCGGTGAGCGATGCCGCCTGGCTGCCGATCAGCGTGCCGATGAGCCCGAGCACGCCGAGTGCCGCGAGCACCGTCACGATCACGGCGGGCGCGCGCCACAGCCGCCATCGCTGGAGCAGGTTGACCACTGGCGACAGCACGAAGGACAGCATAACCGCGAGCGTGATGGGGATCAGCACGTCCTGGCCGAAGTAGAGCGCCGCGATCACCATCGTGCCGACGGCGACGGCCGCCAGCGTCTTCAGTTCGGGAGCGGATGCGGGACGAATCTGCGCCGCGCCGCCTTCGGGTGCTGGACCATCGCGACTGCCGGTCAGCACGTCCTTGTAACCCGCGGTGTTCTCCAACTCGGACATCGTCCGGTCCCCTCGTCGACGAAGCGGCGGTCTCGCCGCCTCGTCGCTTCCCTAGCGGGTACGCGGCGGATGGCATCGCTCTTTCATCCATCGCTTCGCGACGGACGCATCGATTAGCCGGCCGCACCAGCTTCGATCAGACCCGGTGCGCTTGCCTCACGTTTGGCCGGACCTAAGATTTGCCTCTCGGTCTATAGGCGATCGTCGCGGTGCCGCTGGCGTCGACGGGTAGGAAGAGGCCGTCGCCCGTGACGACGATGCCACCGTTCCGCACCCGGTCGATGGTGGTGAAGAAGACGAAGTCTCCTTCGCGCCGCTGACCGATCTCCTGCCGCACGTCGCCTAGCAACCGGGCAAAATCCTTGCCGAAGTCGTGGGTCAGCGCCTGCCGCACGCTGTCCTGCACGCCGGAGTCGCCGAACAGCGTCAGCAGCAGGTTGGCGACGCCGCTATCCGTGTCCCCGGCGATGCGGACGTCGCGGACGCGTACGACCTGCGAATCGCGGTCATTGTAGGGAATGGCCGTCAGCCACACCGTCCCCTTGGTCGCGAAGGTGGTGCTGCCGCGCTTGCGGACCTTCGCCTGCACGCCGACCGCGAGATGGTCGCCGGTCGTGGCGAAGACGGTGACTCGTCCGAACTCGGCGTCAACCGGGCCGACGCCGGGAAGCGTGATACCCTTGGCCGCCAGCTTGCGGAGAGCGCGTCCGATCACCGGTTCCAGCTGCGCGTAGTCGGCGAGGACGGGGATGAAGAAGTGCAGACCGCGCGTGCCGACGTGCCGGCTGGGCGGCGGCAGGGGCGCGGGTGCGGGATCGGCGGGGCGGGGGCCGATGAACGTCTCGGTGATCGCGTCGGCCGCCAGTACCATCTCGATCCGGTCGCTGGTGACGCGGTAGCCACCGAAGCCGAGACGACGCGGCTCCAGCCGCATCCAGGCAGGCGGATTGTCGCGGTTGAGCGCAACGGAGGTGAAGCCCTGCCTCCAGGCGACGGCGAGCTGATCCCGGAGCTTCAGCTTGGCGAGTTCGCGCGGCAGTGTGCGCTCCAGATCGACGATGACTGGTTGGAGTCGCTTGTCGGCCATGCCGACGAACTCGATGCGCTGGCCGAGGATGTCGATGCCCGGCGGCGTAGTCCAGTCGTAGTCGATGTCGACCTTGGCCCGAGGCGACCAGTCCGACGCAACGGAAAGATGAGCGACCGCGCGGACCGTCGCCGCGCCGGTGGCGGTCTCGCTGGCGATGCCACCCACCTTCCGAGCCGAGATCGTCGCGTTCACCGGCAGCGTAATGACGAGCTCGTTGCCGCGGCCCGACAGGCGCACGCGCCCGCGGGTGACCTGCCCGACGATCCTGCAGCCGAGCTTCGGGAGCACCTTCAGTTTGGCGATGCCGAGGTCGACCCGCTTGGCGGCGACGCAGTCCGGCTTTCGCTCGTCGATCGTCCACAGTCTGCGCGGCAGCTCGGCGTCGAGCACCGCCGCGACCGACGACAGGGATGCGGTCACCGGTACGACGATGGTTGAGGTCTGCCGCGGGAAGCTGACCGGATGGTCCTCGCGCGGCGGCGCCGCGTTGCCGCCGCCCCGGCTGCATGCGCCTGAGGAGAGGCACAGCACTACACCGATCCCTACGGGGAGTGCCCATCGTGCGGGGTTCCCATGCCGCCGTTTGTCGAAGCCTTTGCTCATGACCCACCCCACCGTCGCCGATCCATGTAGCTCAACCAGCTCCGATCGTCAGTGACGTTCTCCCGAACGGGAGCCGGAGCGTCCGAGGATCGTTTCGCTTCTGAAAACATCCAGCAAGGGGAAGAACGATGGCACGCACGGCGACGAAGCGCGGCAAGGACGAGACCAAGGCCGCGGAGAAGAAAGTCGAAAAGACCGGCAAGCCCGCAGGCGGCGCGCGCGGCGGCATCACGGCGCCGGTCACCCCGTCCGCCGAACTGGCCGAGATCGTCGGCGACAAGGACCTGCCGCGCAGCGAGGTGGTCAGCAAGGTCTGGGAGTACATCAAGAAGCACGATCTGCAGGATGCCAAGGACCGCCGCCAGATCAACGCCGACGACAAGCTGGAGAAGGTGTTCGGCAAGAAGTCGGCGAGCATGTTCGAGATGAACAAGCACCTGAGCGCACACCTCACCGCCAAGAAGGCCTAGGCGGCCCGGCGCAGCCTTCATCCAAGCAGGACTCACTCATGCGCTTCGTTCAGATGGACATGCTTCCGACCGGCAAAGCGCTCGTCGACATCGACAAGCTCACCCACGCCATTCCGCAGGAGCAGGGAAGTAGGTTGTTCCTGGGCGCGCAGCACCTCGACGTTCCGCACACGCTCGGCGAACTGGAGAACGTGCTGACCGGACGAGAGCGGACCGACGATGGCGAGCAGGGAAGAGCCGGCTTCCACGTGCGATGAGCCGGCGCCTGGATGCACTCGCGCCGTCCGCCGGCGTACTAGGCGCGATTATCAGTCGAAATGGCGAGAAAGCGGCTCGGCGAATCTGCGGCGGAACCAGATGAAATTTTTTACCGGCTGGACAGGTCGCAGCCGGCGCATAGAGGCGCACCGTCGCTCCCGACTTCATCTCGAGGGCGAGGTTGTCGGCACCGGTCGGCTCGAATTCGGAGTGCAATGGCCAGGTCGCTTTTATCGCGAGTCCCACTTGGTCCTTCGCAGGGGCGGCACGCTGCGGGTCGACGGCGAGTTCAGCATCTACTCCGGCGCGACGGTGACGATCGGCGAAGGTGCGACGCTGAGCCTGGGCAGCGGATACGTGAACGGGGACGCTTCGATCTCCTGCTTCCTGGACGTCCGCATCGGCCACGGTGTGGCGATCGGGCCGGAGTTCATGCTCATCGATGACGACCGCCACCAGCTGTCCGGCACTCGCGGCACCTCCGGTCCGATCGTCGTCGGCGATCACGTCTGGCTGGGGTCGCGGGTGACGGTGCTGAAGGGAGTGACGATCGGTAACGGTGCCGTGATCGCCGCCGGTTCGGTGGTCACCAAGGACGTGGCGGCAGGCGAATTGTGGGGCGGCGTTCCCGCGCGGCATCTGCGGACCGTCGAGTGGACCTGATCGCCCGCGCCCGGATGCCGCAGAGATCTCAGGCGACACACTCTGTTCCGAGCGCGTTCGCGTCATCAGCAACTTACCGGTGCCTGGGGCAACCACGCGGCATCGATCCGCGTTTGGGGGATCATCGGTCCGCGAACGGGCCGAACACCTCCAGATTGGGATCAACGACATGGGCTTGTTCAGCAAGGACATCGCCACCTTCGACGACCTGTTCCTCCACCAGCTTCAGGACGTCTACTACGCCGAGAACCAGATCACGAAGGCGCTGCCCAAGATGATCGACAAGGCGACGGCGCCCGCGCTCCGCGCCGGGTTCGAGACGCACCTGCGCGAGACCGAAGGTCAGATCGCCCGGCTGGAGCGCATCTTCGACCTGCTCGGCGAAAAGGCGAAGGCGGTCACCTGCCCGGCGATCGACGGGATCATCAAGGAGGCCAACGAGGTCGCCGGTGAGATCGAGAACAAGGCGGTGCTCGACGCGGCGCTGATCGCGTCGGCGCAGGCGGTCGAGCATTACGAGATCACGCGCTACGGCACGCTGATCGCCTGGGCCGACCAGCTCGAGCGGCCGGAGATCGTATCCATCCTCCAGGAGACGCTCGACGAGGAATACGCCACCGACGACAAGTTGACTGCGATGGCGAAGTCGTCCGTGAACCCGAAGGCCGAGGCGGTAGTCGAGGCTTGATGATGCTGCCGATCCGGCGGCCACGTCGGATCGGTATCTCCACTCCGGATGCCGCAGCGCAGGAGCTTGTTCATGACCGACCAGGACAAAACCTTGAATGACGAGAAGACCTGTGTCGAGAAGGGCGTCGGCGATGCCGAAGGCGGCGCGGACGCTGGCGGGCCGGGCAACATCCTCGGCGGCGTCCAGCCGTCGAACGAGAACGGCGGCGAGACCGAACGTCGTCACGACTGATCAGAACCGGTTCGTGCGAAGCGCCTCGAGGGTTGGTCTTGCGGCCGCGATCCTTGTGGGCTGCGTTCCCGCCGGAGTCAGGGCCGAGACCATCCAGTACGCTTGCGGCGATGGCGTGAGCTTCACGGCCACGTTTCAAGGAAAGCAGGTCGTGATCGTCACCACGTCGGCGCGCTACCTCCTACGACGTCGAGGCGTTTCGTTCGAGCGATACGGGTCGGCGAGCACGGCATTCATCCGCGACAGCGAGGACGCCGTGCTCGTGGGCGCGGCGGGAGGGCCATACATGGACTGTCGCTCGGCCAGAAGGACCAGGCCGGCGTCGGTGTGACCGGCAAGTCCGGTAATGTGCAACCCGCATCGAGATCGATCAGGGAACGCTGATCTCGCCCGCCGTCTGGGTCGGATAGGAACTGAGCGCCGCCTGGCTGAGCGCGAACGCCACCTGATCGACGCCGCCATTTAACGCACCCGTGGAGCGCACCGTCACCGCCGCGCCATGCCACAGCACCGCCTGTTCTCCTCGGCGGCGGATGCGGATCTCGACCCTGGTACGCTGCAGCGGCACGAGCACGGACTTGCCCTTGGAGATCGGGATGCTCACGCCCCCGCCGGTCGGCAGTGCCTGTCCCGACCGGCCTTGAACGACCGCGGTGCCGACCGCAGCGCGCGTGGCGACCACCTCGGCGACATAGGCGGCGTGAGCGGGATCGTTCAGGATCGTGAAGCCCCGCAGTCCGAAAGCCTTGGCGGCGGCGTCGACTGCGATCGCCGCCGGCGGGTCACCTTCGTGCGTGGCCGTCGCCGTGATGGCGACCGTACCGCCGGCCGCAGGCGACGCCTGAACCGCGATCGTGTGAGCCGCTACCAGCGTCGTCGCGACCAGCGCCTTGATGATCCTGCCAGTCATGCCCGTTCGTCCTTCCACTTCGCCGATGTACCTAGACGCGCGACCGGGCGCGGAGTTCGCCATGCGGATCGTCAATCCCGCCGAGGCCACCTTCCGTCCACATCGACCAGCCCTTCGCATCTTGGCGGGTGGGCAGAGGTGCGTCAGATGGACGCATGAAGGTCTTCCTGGATTTCGAGGCGTCGTCGCTGTCCGATCGCAGCTATCCGGTCGAGGTCGCCTGGGTGTTCCAGGACGGCCGGTCCGAGAGCCATCTGATCAGGCCTGCGACGGAATGGACCGACTGGGACGAGGAGGCCGAGGCGATCCACGGTATCAGCCGGGAGCAGCTCGCCGGCGAGGGCGATCCGCACGACGTCGTCGGGGCTCGCATGGTCGAGGCGCTCATCGATCACGAGCTCTTCGCCAGTGCTCCCTCCTGGGACGGCAAGTGGTTGAGCGTCCTGCTGCGCGGCGCCGGTCTTCCCCGGCATGCCTTGCGCCTCCGGAACACGGACGAGGCGCTGCGGGCGACCGCCACCGAGATCCTGCAGGGCGCCCTGCCGGCCGCCAGACTGGACATCGAGGTGCACGCGCTCGTCGCGTCGGCGAACGCGGGCAAGCAGGCGCGGCCCGCCCACCGCGCTCTTCCCGACGCACAGGGAGAGTACGAGACGTGGCTTCGCCTCCGGCAGACCGCGCGCGAACTCCTCGCTCAGACCGGCGGCTGAACGGCCGAGGCGCGATGGCGATCGATCCACCCTGGATGGCAGCCGCCAGGCGCGCAGCGCTGACGCTCCGAGCGTCCACGCGATCCACGCGATCCACGCGATCCACGCGCGGTGCCGGCCATTCCGTCCACGTCGTCCTGCTGCACGACCGCGGCTTTTTCGGAATGCCGTGGCCTCTACGTCGGGCAGACGTCCCGCGATCCGGATTGGCGGTTCGACCAGCACAAGTCCGGCAACAAGGCGAACGGGGCCGTGAGGCAATTCGGCGTGCAGCTGCTTCCGGACCTTTTCGAGCACCTGAACCCCCTCCAGCGCTGGGAGTCGCTGGAGATCGAGGCCGCGTTGGCGGACGCGTTCAAGGACATCGGGGTCGACTGGGTCGAAAGGGGGCCACTGACCTAGCTCGGCGGCTTGGCCGCCATGGAGTTGCCCATTTCGCCGAAATTCTGCGTGATGAACTAATGTCCGCTTTCGAGATTCCAAGAAAGCCGCGCCGAAGTCTGCTTCTGGGTCTCACTCCGTCCGTCACAGCCATTCGTGATTGAGGTGCAGGTCTATATGCCCTGCAGCGACCTGCACCTTCCCCATCATGTCAGTCGCGCAGGCTGTCCGGCACGATGCCACCGTTCTCAGCCAGCTTCGCCATGACGGCCTTGTGGAGCGCTATGTTCTGCTCGGCAGTGCCGTCCGCTCCGGCATGGACGTTCAGCTCGCCGGCGAGCTCCTTGCGAGCGGCAAGGCTGGAGTCGAGGTCCAGCAGCTTCAGCAGGTCGACGATGGAGCTCTGATAGTTGCCGCCACCGTTCTTCATCGACGCCATCTCCGACAGCACCGCGCCGACGTCGACGCTCTGTGGCTGTGTAGGGGCCGGCTGAGCGGGTGGCGCCGCGGCGGCGGGTGTCGGCTGGGTGGGCGAGGGTTGCGCCTGCGGCGCTGCCGAGCCGGTGGGTGCCGCAGGCTTGTTCTGCCCGTGATGGAAGATCTTGCCCATGATGTTGCCGAAGATGCTCA
Organism: Sphingomonas rubra; assembly: GCF_900115745.1. Lineage (GTDB taxonomy): Bacteria > Pseudomonadota > Alphaproteobacteria > Sphingomonadales > Sphingomonadaceae > Sphingomonas > Sphingomonas rubra. The sequence continues at coordinate 9,256 of NZ_FOXP01000002.1, forward strand.
TCGTGCCTGTTCCTGGATAACGACCGCATGACCGCGGCACCGGCCACAACGACGCGGTCGAGCGCTTGGGTCCGCGCTCGGGGAACGTCGAGGGGGTGCGAGCGCTTACCTCGATGCGCGCATAAGCGCTTGAAGGGGTTTGCCACTATGACCATCCGGACGACGATCATCGCTTCCACTGCGCTCCTTGCGCTCACCGCATGCGGGAGGAACGCTGAGACTACCCAGACCAACACGGCGACCACCGCCCAGGCGGGTGACACCGGCATGGCCACCGCAGCTCCGACCCCGATGGCGGCAAGTGCGGCTCAGAGCTTCGCTAACGCCGCTGCGGCGAGCGATGCCTTTGAGATCGCAACCTCGCAGGCAGCACTATCGAAGAGCAGTTCGGCTTCGGTGAAGACCTACGCCCAGAAGATGATCGACGCGCATACGGCGTCCACGGCGAAGCTGAAGACGGCAGCTGCCGAAGCCACCCCGACACTCACGCCCGACCCGACGCTCAATCCCGAGCAGCAGCAGAAGCTCGATCAGCTGAAGGCGCTGAGCGGGACGGCGTTCGATCAGGCTTACATCGCGGAGCAGGCGGCGGGCCACCAGCAGACGCTCGACACGCTCAAGGCTTACGCCGCAACCGGCGACACGCCAGCACTGAAGACGTTCGCGACCAACCTGATCCCGATCGTTGCCGCGCACCTCAACATGGTCAAGGGCCTCAAGGCCTAACGCCTAGGGGCGATAAGGCGGTGGCTCTCCAGCGCTTCCTGCTGGGGAGCCACGGTCGGTCACCGCAGCCAGGTAGCGGCAGGATGCGCGATGCTCGCATTCTTCAACGAACCGGAAGCACGGGGCTCGCGGTAAGAGGATCGATCATGGATGAGTTTGCCCGGATGATGAGTATGGAGGGCGTCCGCCCTCTCGACCAGACGAAGGCAGCAGTCCGTCCCACCGCTGAGAAGCAGTCGACAACACTCGATCACAAGATTGTAGTGCCGCCGACAGCGACGTCTGGAGGTCACGCGTGGGCTACCGGTCCTCGCGCGCGAACTGCATTAGAAACCGCGCTTGATCGCCTCGCGGCCGAGATCCGCGATGGACGGCGTGGCTGGGCTACCGGCATCCGTCAGGATGGCACGACTGTCACGTTGCCGGCGTCATCGGGGGCGGCGTCGCTGCTTAGCGCCGCGGACCGCCAGACGCTTCGGCTGATGATCGTCGGCGGCGATGGCTGGACCTTCGTCATGCATCCGATGATGGGGGTCGCCACGCTCGACGAGGACCCTGATACCTCCGAATAAACGAGTGCCTGCTATCGGGATAACGGTAAGCCGCGCTTAACGTCGTCTTCTGGGTCAAAGCAAGGCCTACAGCTTCTGGCGGTCAGTTCGTTCTTTCTGCAGTCGATCGTCGAGCTTGGCCGCGCTCGCGGCTGCCAGATTGATGCACCCGCGCGGGTCAACGAGGGGCTCCTCACCGGCAAGCCGGGCGTACAGGTCGCTTGCGGACGGATGCGGCGTGACTACCAAGTCACAGCGGAGCCTCGCCACGGTCGCGAAGCTGGCCTTAAGTGCCGCCACGCGTTCACCATGGTCGGAGAAGCGGTAGCCGTCAGTTGATACGGCGCTAAGGCTGTCAGCGAAGACGAGGTCATGGCAGACCCGCCCCTCGCATGATCGCCACGACCAAGATGTGCCGCCCGGCGCATGCCCGGGCGTCGCATGTGCGGTAAGCCGCAGGGAGCCGAGCCGGACAACTTCGCCGTCGCGCACCACGCGATCGACGCGAACGCCGGGAAAGGCCGGCCTGTCCCCGTCGCGCTGCGGATCATTCGCAGCCATTACGCCGCTTTCCAACGAGCGGCGGGCGGCGGTGGTCGCGACCATCTGCCCGCCGGTGCGGCGCTTCAATTCGTTGAGGCCGCCGGCGTGGTCAGCATGCTCATGGGAGGAGAGCAGCAGCTTCACATCAGACAATCGCAATCCCAGCCGTTCGATATTCAACGCTATCATCGGGGCGGCATTGGCTGCGGCACCGTCGATCAACATCGCGCCCCTGTCCCCCACCACGAGCACGACCGTGATGCCGCACGTGCCGACATCGTAAACGTTGCCGAAGATGCGCACGGGAGGCGCCGGATCGCTCCAGCCGTCCTTGCCCGCACATTGCGCCGCATGGGCTGCGAAGCTGGCCGGATGGAGCGGGGCGCCCGGCCGCATCGCGACGACGGAGGCAGCGACCCCGACGCTAACTGCTGCTGCAAGTAAGAAATGGCGGAGCGGCATCAGGTTTACCTTCGAATGCCGAGCAGCTGCACCGAAACAGTACCGTCGGCCATCAACATGGAGGTGCTTAACGAGCGTCCGCTTTCGGGCAAGGCTCAAGACGTCCTGGATGGCGTCTTCTGGGTCAGCGCGTGTAGCGGAGCGTGCTGTACTCGAAAGCACGAACATGCGGACGGTAATACGTCCCTCTCAGTGATCGTGCAGATCGGCCGCTCTCGCCCATTTGCGGACTTTGCCGCCCAGCGGCGCCCGTACCGGAGCACTATGGGGAGAGTTACCTGATGTCAGATGTGCCTTCGATCGGCGCCTTCGCGATCGTACCAAGCAACGACCATGAGGCTGCAACGGTCTTTTGGAAGCGGCTAGGGTTCAAGCGGGCTCGTGGCATCGACGACTACGTTATCATGGAAGATTGGGGTTGCGAGGTGCACCTGACCCAAGCTGGCCCGAGAGAATGGCGGGTGCGGGCGTCGGCTCGCTGGCGGGTGCTCGGTGCCCCTGGCACGATGACGAGGACGTTCGAGGGGGCAAGCGAGGACATATGAGAAGCGTGACGCTGCCTGTTGGCGAGGTCGTCCCCGCCTTGGGCCAGGGCACCTGGAGGATGGGCGAGCGTGTCGAGCGGCGATCCGACGAGATCGCCGCGCTTCGCGCGGGCGTCGACCTGGGCATGACGCTGGTCGATACCGCCGAGATGTACGGCGACGGTGCGGCCGAGACGCTGATCGGCGAGGCGTTGGGCGATCGTCGCGACGAGCTGTTCCTCGTCAGCAAGGCCTATCCGCAGAACGCGTCGCGCGCGCGCCTCGCCGGTGCGTGCGAGGCCAGCCTGAGGCGGCTCGGCACCGATCGGCTCGATCTCTACCTGCTGCACTGGCGGGGGTCGGTGCCGCTCGGCGAGACGGTCGAGGCGATGGAGGCGCTCCGGTCCGAGGGGAAAATTCGGCGCTGGGGCGTCAGCAACCTCGATACCGACGACATGGACGAACTCGTCGCGGTCGGCGGACAAGACTGCGCTACCGACCAGATCCTCTACAATCTCGTTCGCCGAGGCCCCGAGCTGGACCTGCTGCCGTGGCTCGCCGATCACGCAATGGCGGTGATGGCCTATAGCCCCGTCGAACAGGGGCGACTTGCGAGCGATCCAACCTTGGGGAGGATCGCGGGCGAGATCGGCGCCACGCCCGCGCAGGTCGCGCTCGCCTGGACCATGCGGCACGAGGGCGTCATCGCCATCCCGAAGGCGGGATCGGTCGCCCATGTGCGGGAGAACCGCGTGGCAGCGGATATCGTCCTCTCCGACGCCGATCTGGCGATGCTTGATGCGGCGTTTCCCCGACCGCGCGGCCAGCGCCCGCTCGAGATGCTCTAGCCGGCAGCTCCACCTTACCACCCGCTCAGGGAGCCGGCGGCGGCGCGGCGGGGTCCTCGGCGTCCACCATCTCGCGGACGGTGCGCCCGGCGAGCCCCATCTCCGCCGCGAACGCTGCCAACCCCGCGACCGCGCACACCAGCGCGCCGCCGAACAGCGCGAACAGGACGGTGCCCCCGCCGCCGCTGCGGAGCGCGCGCAGGAACAGGGTGAGCGCCGCGCAGCAGGTGAGCGCCCCCGCGATCGCCGCGAGCAGGACCGCGGCGTCGAGCAGTCTCGACCGCAGCCGCAACCGGGCGAGCTGCCGGGGTCGCTGCGTCGGCTCCGCCGCGAGCCGGGCCACCTGGTCGGAGATCCGCGCGAGCCGCTGGGTGAAGACGTTCAGCAGCGACGCGATGCCGGTAAGCAGGAACGCCGGCGTCAGCGCGAGCTGGACGACGTGCGCGGCGCTATCGGCGTCGGGCGACATGGGCACTCCTCGATCGACGCCGGTCAGAGCCGCTCGCGCACGCCGCCGATGATCTGCCGCGCGGTGTCTGCGACGACCTGCATCGCGCCGCGATCGCCCTTGGCCATCGACGTCATGAACGCCTTGGCCTGTTCCATCGTGACGTGCGGCGGCAGCGGCGCGACGTTGGGGTCGGTCTTCACCTCCAGCACCACGGGCCGATCGGCGGAGAGCGCCCGGTCCCACGCGTCGCCGAGCGCGGCCGGGTCGTCGACGAAGATGCCCGTCAGCCCGACCATCTCGGCGAACCGGGCGTAGGGGACGTCGGGCAGCGACTGCGTCGTCGCGAAGCGCGGGTTCCCCTCCATGATCCGCTGCTCCCAAGTCACCTCGTTCAAATCCTCGTTGTTGAACACGCAGACGACCAGCCGCGGGTCGGCCCAGCGCCGCCAGTATTTCTGGATCGTGATGAGCTCGGCCATGTTGTTCATCTGCATCGCACCGTCGCCGACCAGCGCGACCACGGGCCGCGTGGGGTGCGCGAACTTGGCGGCGATCGCGTAGGGCACGGCCGCGCCCATCGAGGCGAGGCCACCCGACAGCGACCCGCGCTGGCCGCGCTTCATCTGCCAGTCGCGCGCGTACCAGTTGGCGCACGATCCCGAATCGGAGGTGACGATCGCGTCGGCGGGGAGGCGCGGCGACATTTCGTGCACCACGCGCTGCGGGTTGACCGGAGAGGCGTCAGCCAGGGCGCGGCCCTTCAGCGTCTCGCGCCAGTCGTCCATCGCGGCGGCGATGCCGTCCTGCCAGCCGCGGTCCTGCTGATGGTCAAGCAGCGGCAGCAGCGCGCGCAGGGTCTCGCCGGCATCGCCGTGGAGGTTGACCTCGGCGGGGTAGCGCAGACCGAGCATCTCGGGCGCGATGTCGATCTGCACGGCGCGGGCCTGGCCGTCGGCGGGCAGGAACTCCGCCCACGGAAAGCCGGTGCCAATCATCAACAGCGTGTCGCAATCGTCCATCATGTCGGACGACGGCTTCGTGCCGAGCAACCCGATCGCGCCGGTGACGAAGGGCAGGTCGTCGGGCAGCACGTCCTTGCCGAGCAGCGCCTTGGCGACCCCCGCGCCCAGCCGCTCGGCGACCGCGACGACCTCGTCGGCGGCCTCGCGCGCGCCCGCACCGATCAGGATCGCGACTTTCCGCCCGGCGTTCAGCACCTCGGCGGCGCGGCGGAGATCGGCGTCATGCGGCAGCACGCGCGGCGCGGAGTAGCCGGGGCCGGAGCGGGTGAAGCCGTGCGCGCGCTTCGGCTCCTCCCACGCCTCGTCCTGCACGTCCTTGGGCAGGATCAGCACGGTGACGCCGTTCCGCGCCTTGGCGACGCGCAGCCCGCGATCGACCAGGTGGCGCAGCTGCGCGGGCGCGGCCGCCTCCTGCACGAAGTCGGCGACGTCGGCGAACATCCGGTCGAGGTTCAGCTCCTGCTGGTAGCTCGCGCCACGCACCGTCGTTTCCGCCTGACCGGCGATGGCGAGGACCGGCATGTGGTCGCTCTTGGCGTCGTAGAGCCCGGTGATGAGGTGCGTCGCGCCGGGGCCACCCGTCGAGAGGCAGACCCCGAGCTCGCCGGTGAACTTGGCGTGCGCGGTCGCCATGAAGGCGGCCATCTCCTCGTGCCGTACCTGGACGAACTCGATCTCGCCTTCGGTGCCCTCCGCGCGCTGGAGGGCACCGAGGACGCCGTTGATGCCGTCGCCCGAATAGCCGTAGATGCGCGTCACTCCCCAGGTCTTGAGGCGCTCGACGAAGAAATCGCTGGTGAGGCGGGTCATGGGGCAATCCTGTGGGGGCGGCGCGTGGTAAACGCCTGACGAGCCTATGGGTTCTCCTCGACGAGCGTGCGCGCGTTCCTTCGGCGATGCGATCACCCTGATCGGCGGTGCGCGGGGTTCGTGTCTCAAAACTCTCCCGAACCCGTGAACCCGCCACGATCCCCACGGGTTGTGCCGGGGACGGCGGAGCGCCGCTGGAACAGGAGAGACCGATGGGGACCAATGCACTGAGTCATGGGGCCAACATCGTCTGCGCGAGCGGCAAGGCCTCGCTGACGCGCGAGATGGTGGAGGCCGCATGACCCTTTCTGCACCCACGCCCGTCAAGACTGCGGCCGAACTGAAGAAGTTCGATGTCACCATCCGTCGCTTCGACCCGACGCAAGGGTCGGCAAGCGGAGAGGAGTTCGTGCTGCCGGTCGACAGCCCCGACGAGGAGCATGCGATCGCATCGACGATCGCCAACGCCGCATCGTGGTCGGGCAAGGTCGCGGACGGACAGCCGCTGCCGATCGCCTTTATGGCCGTCCGCGTCGCGCGGCGCTGAGGCGATGGACGATCTCGACACGCAGGCGAGCGGTGATGCTGCGGTTCGTCACGACGCGAGCGAGCCCGGCGGCAAGCCGAGCTTCGCGATGACCGACGGCGGCGGTGCCGACCCCACCCACCAGCACCTCTTCCATCTCGCGGGCGCCGCGCCCAGCCGGTTCGACGGCGGCGACCTCCGCGGTGCGGTGGCGGACAACTGGTCGGTGCTGAAGGGGCAGCAGGGCTCCGTCTACCTCGCCCGGCTCGCCCCTGGCGGCGTGCGCGAGCCGCACTGGCACCCGTCGGCGTGGGAGATGAACTTCGTCGTCTCCGGTCAGGTCCGCTGGAGCCTCGTCGGGCCGGGCGGCACCGGCGACGCGTTCGAGGGCAAGGCCGGCGATCTGGTCTTCGCGCCGCAGGGCCACTTCCACTATTTCGAGAACACCAGCGACACCGAGGACCTCGTTGTCCTGATCGTCTTCAACACGAGCGTCGCCGAGCCGGACGACGACATCGGGCTGGTGGAATCGCTGTCGGCGATCCCGCCCGACGTCCTCGGCGCGCTTTTCGGCGTCCCGGCCGACACGTTCAAGGCGGTCCCGAAGAACCGCGATCGCGTCGTGATCGCATCCAAACGGAAGGAGTCGGCGAATGGCTGATCTATCGGGCAAGGTGGCGGTGGTGACTGGGGCGGCGCGCGGCATCGGCCGCGCCGCCGCAGAGGCACTCGCGAAGGCGGGTGCCGACATAGTTGGGATCGACATCGCCGGGCCGGTCAGCCCCATCCTCGACCTAGCGCCCGCCACGTCGGAGGAGCTTTCCGCCACGGGCCGCGCGGTCGAGGCGGCGGGGCGGCGCTGGCTGGCGATCACGCTCGACCAGCGCGACCTGCTGGCGCTCCGCAATGCCGCCGCCGAGGTCGTCGAGACGTTCGGGGGCGTCGACATTCTGTTCGCCAATGCCGGCATCCAGGCGTTCAAGCCAATCCTCGAAATGGAGGACATCGACTGGCACGACCAGATCGACGTCAACCTGACCGGGACGATGAACGCGGTTCGCGCCTTCGCCCCCGCGATCAGGGATCGTGCCGCCGCGACGGGTCACGGCCGCATCATCGTCACCAGTTCGACGCAGGGGCAACACGGCACCAGGCACGGCGCGGCCTATTCGGCGTCGAAGTGGGGGATCATTGGGCTGATGAAGTCCGCCGCGCTGGAGTTCGGCGAATATGGCATCACCGTCAACGCGCTGATCCCCGGCTTGATCGACACCGCGCTGACCCGGCACGAGGACCGCTACGTACAGGCGATCGAGGACGGCCGAAAGCAGCCGACCGGCAACGAGGCGAAGGACGAGCAGCTCGCGGCACAGGCGATGATCGCCAAGACGCCGCTCGGCGTGCCGTGGATCGACCCCGCCGACGTCGCGCCGATGGTCGTCTTCCTCGCCTCCGACGCGGCGCGGATGGCGAGCGGCGGCACCTATTCGGTGACCGGCGGCGACAGCGCCCACGGCGCCGCCTGACGGACAGAGGAGAGATCGGGATGAACGGAAAACGGATGGCCGGTGCGATCGCGGGCGGGCTCGTCGCCGGCCTCGGCATCACCGCGCTGATGATCGCGGGAGAGCGGAAGAGCGGCAAGCCTTCGGAACTCGCCGACCTCGAACGGACCAGCGCTCACCGGCTCGGCGTCCACCCGGTGCCGCCGGCGGACCGACTGCCTGACGCCGCCGAGCAGGCGGTCATCCAGGGTGGCCACCTGCTGCTGTCGGCGGCGGCCGGCGCCGTGTTCGCCACCACGGTCGAGGAGGACGCTGGCGTGATCCCGTCAGGCATGGCGTTCGGGCTCGCCTTCTACGCGGCGATGCACTGGATCGCCGGGCCGTTGCTCGGCGTGAAGAAGCCGGAATGGCAGGCGGACGCCGGCACGATCGGGATGCACGCCGCCAACCACGTCGCCTTCGGTCTGGCAACCGCGGCAGGCGCGAGGCTCGCTGCGCGCGCCTGACGCAGGCTCACTTTACGGTGAGGATGACCTTGCCGCGGGGGTGATCGGTGCGCGCGAAGCGGTGCGCCGCCTCCACCTCGTCCAGACGTACGCGACGGGCGATCTCGACCCGGACCGTTCCGTCCGCGACGAGGTCGAGGACGTGGCCGAGCGCGACCGCGTCGGGCGTCGCGTGCCAGCGCGGCACGGTGCGCACGCCGTGCGCCGCTGCGGCCGCATCGTCGGGGTTCAGCGTGGAGACGAGGATGCCGCCGCGCTTCAGCGTCGCGAACGACCGCTGCTGTATCTCGCCGCCCTGCGTGTCGAAGACGAGGTCGAGATTGGTCGCGATCTCCTCGAACCGTTCGGCCTTGTAGTCGATCGCAGTGTCGGCGCCGAGTGCGCGCACGAAGTCGAGGTCGCCGCCGGAGGCGGTTGCGAAGATCGTGCAGTTCTTCCAGCGCGCAAGCTGGACGGCCAAATGGCCGACGCCGCCCGCGGCGCCGTGGACCAACACCCGTTGGCCGTCCCGAAGCCCGCCATGATCGAACAGCCCCTGCCACGCGGTCATCGCCGCCAGCGGCAACGCGCCCGCGACCTCGGTCTCGACGCCGTCGGGGACGCGGACCAGCTCGTTCGCGGTGACGAGTACCTGCTCAGCTTGCGCCCCGCGCGCCTGATCGATGAAGGCGCAGACCCGGTCGCCGACCGACCAGCCCTCGAGGTCGCTGCCGACCTCGGCGATTGTGCCCGCGAGGTCGCGGCCCAGCACGATCGGCAGCTTGTCCTCGCTGACGGGCGCGTACTTGCCCTCCGCGGTCTTCCAGTCGACCGGGTTGACGCTGGCAACCTCAACCCGGACGACCGCGGCGCCGCCATCGGGCGAAGGAGCGTCGATGCGCTCGATCTGCAGCGTCTCGGGATTGGTGAAGCGATGGACGCGGACGGCGGTGATGGTCATGGCGCGACCTCCAGCAGCTTGTCGATCGTGATCGGCAGCGAGCGGATGCGCTTGCCCGTCGCATGATAGATCGCGTTGGCGACGGCGGCGGCGGTGCCGACGATGCCGATCTCGCCCAAGCCCTTGACGCCGAGCGGCGTGACCTCGGGATCGGGTTCGTCGACGAAAATCACGTCGATGTCCTCGACGTCGGCGTGGGCGGGGACGTGATATTCGGCGTAATTGTGGTTCATCCAGCGGCCGAGCGCCCGGTCAATGAACGTCTCCTCGTGCAGGGCCATGCCGATCCCCATCACCACGCCGCCGAGGATCTGGCTCCGCGCGGTGCGGGGATTGATGATCCGGCCGGCCGCCACCGCGTTGACGACGCGGGTGACGCGGACCTGGTCGAGCTCCTCGTCGACGCGGACCTCGACGAATACCGCGCTGTGCGTGTTGCGCGCCTTTCTCGCCATAGAGACCATGTCGGAGAGGCCGGGTTTGGCGGTCTCCTCCACCTCGATCACGTCCAGCCCGCCCGCGCGCATCGCGTCGGTCAGGCTGACCCGCTTGGTCGGATCACTCTTCAGGACCATCTCGCCGTCGACGAAGTCGAGGTCGTCGATCGACTTCGCTCCCCACAGCGGCCGGTCTTCGACCTCGTCCGCCGCCTTGAACAGCTTCTCGGCGACGCTGCGGCAGGCGAGCTGCACCGCGGCTCCGGTCGACGCCGCTGCCCACGATCCGCCCTCGACCGGCGCCGCCGGCAGGTCGCTGTCGCCGAGCCGCGCGGTGATGCGGTCGGGCGACAGGCCCAACGTATCGGCAGCGACCTGCGTCATCACCGTATAGGTGCCGGTGCCAATGTCGGACGACGCGCTCGCCACCTCGAGGTCGCCGTTGGCCGACAGCCGCGCGCGCGCCGAGGTCTTGGAGAATTGCGCGTCCCACATGCCGGTGGCGACGCCCCAGCCGATCAGCTCGCGCCCTTCCTTCATCGATCGCGGCTCCGGGGCGCGCTCGGACCAGCCGAACCGCTCCGCGCCCTCGCGATACGCCTCGCGCAGCGCCTTGGAGGTGAACGGCACCTGGTTCATCGCCTCGGTCTCGGAATAGTTGACCATGCGGAATTCGAGCGGGTCGACCTTGGCCTCGTAAGCCATCTCGTCGATCGCGATCTCGAAGAGCGCCATGCCGGTCGCGGCGCCCGGCGCGCGCATGTCAGCCGAGGTGTAAGTGTCGCGCGGCGCGATCGTGTAATGGCCCTCGGCGTTAGGGCAGTCGTAGTTCATCATTCCCCAGGTGACGATGTCCTCCATGTTGTTCTCGAACCGCGAGGTCGAGGTGGTGGCGTCGCCGTAGATCGAGGTGAGCTTGCCGGTATGCTCGGCACCGAGCCGGATCTCGTAGGTGCATTCGGGCCGGTGCGCATGGTAGAACATCTGTTGGCGGGTCATGACGACGCGGACGGAGCGTTCGAGCAGAATCGCGCCCATCGTCGCGAGCTGCACCTGCCACTGCGGGCGCAGCCCCGACCCGAAACCTCCGCCGACATAGGCGTTGACGACGCGTACGTCCTTCTTGGACAGCTTGAACGCGCCGGCCAGATACGCTTGCGTGTTCTGCGAGCCCTGGACCTTGTCGTAGACGGTGATCTTGCCGTCCCCGCGCCATTCGACGGTGGAGGCGTGCATCTCCATCGGGTTGTGGTGTTCGGTCGCGAGGCGGTACTCACCCGACAGCTTGAGCGCCGCCGCATCGAACGCGGTGCCCGCATCGCCGCGTGCCTTGGGAGGATGGTAGGTGTTGCGGCGCATGCCCTTGGCCGGCAGGAACTTCTCGCCAAGCGACGTGTCGAAGTCGACGTTGTGCGCCTCCGCCTCGTAGTCGATCTCGACCAGGCTGGCGGCGAAGCGGGCCGCCTCGAACGTCTCGGCGATCACCAGCGCGATCGGCTGGCCGGCGAACAGGATGCGATCGTCGTGGAGCGCCTTGAACGGGTCGCCCGGAATGCTGAGCTCGTCTTTCCAGCTATGGTCGAGCCACGCCTGCTTGGGACGGTTCTCGTGCGTCATCACCTCGACCACGCCCGGCACCGCGCGGGCGGCGGCAGCGTCGATCGACGCGATGCGGCCCTTGGCGATGCGGGCGGGAACGGCGACGCCGTAGAGGAGGCCGGGCACCGCGTACTCGGCGGCGTATTTGGCGCGGCCGGTCACCTTGTCGGCGCCGTCGACGCGGGCGAGGGGGGTGCCGATGCCGACCTTGTGGGGAGCGTTCATGGTGGTGATCCTCAGCGAATGCGCTTGTCGGTCTGCGACTGCGGTGTGCCGGCGGCAGCCTGCGCGAGCGCGCGGACGATCGCCTTGTGGGCGAGCCCGATCTTGAAGCCGTTGTCGCCCTGGCCGACCGCGCCGGCGAGGAGCGCGCGCGCGGCGGTGTCGAACACGGTGTCGGAGGGACGCTCGTTCTTGATCGCCTCCTCCGCTTCGATCCGCCGCCAGGGCTTGTGGGCGACGCCGCCGAGCGCGATCCGCACGTCGGCGATCCGGTCGCCTTCCAGCCGCATCGCCACCGCCACCGAGACGAGCGCGAAGGCGTACGACAATCGGTCACGTAGCTTGAGATAGGAGTAGTGAGTCGAGAAGTCCTCCGCCGGGAGGTCGATGGCGGTGACCAGCTCGCCCTGCTTCAGATTGTTGTCGCGCCACGGCTCGTCGCCGGGCAGCCGGTGATAGTCGGCGAAGGCGATCGTGCGATCTCCCTCCGGCCCCGTCACCTGCACCTGCGCCTCAAGCGCGGCGAGCGCGACGCACATGTCGGACGGGTGGGTTGCGATGCATTGGTCGCTCGCGCCCAGGATGGCGTGGATGCGGTTAACCCCGCCGATCGCGCCGCAGCCCTGCCCCGGCACGCGCTTGTTGCAGGGCGTGTCGACGTCGTAGAAATAATAGCAGCGGGTGCGCTGGTTGAGGTTGCCGCCGTTGGTCGCCGCGTTGCGCAGCTGCGGCGACGCGCCCGCCAGGATCGCGGAGGCGAGGAGCGGATAGCGTGACTGGACCCGCTCGTCATAGGCGGTGTCGGCGTTGGTCGCGAGTGCGCCGAGCCGGAGACCGCCATCGTCCCGGTCGGTGATCCGCGCCAGCGGCAGACGGTTGATGTCGACCACCTCGAGCGGCCGGGCGACGTTCTCCTTCATCAGGTCGATGAGGTTGGTGCCGCCCGCCAGATAGGCGACGTGGTCGCCCGCGCCGTCGCGCACCGCCTCGGCCACGTCGTCGGGACGGGCATAGTCGAAGCGGATCATGCCTGCTTCTCCATCGCGTCGAGCACCGCGTCGGCGATGTTGGTGTAGGCGCCGCAGCGGCACAGATTGCCGCTCATCTGCTCGCGCACGTCCTGCCGGTCCTTCGCGTGCCCCTCGTTGATGAGCCCCTGCGCCGAGCAGATCTGCCCTGGCGTGCAATAGCCGCACTGGAAGGCGTCGTGCTCGATGAACGCGGCCTGGAGCGGGTGGAGCTCGCCCGGCTGCCCCAGCCCCTCGATAGTGGTGACCTCCGCCCCGTCCAGCGTCACCGCCAGTTTGAGGCAGGAGTTGATCCGTCGACCGTCGATCAGCACGGTGCAGGCACCGCACTGGCCGTGGTCGCAGCCCTTCTTGGTGCCGGTCAGGTCGAGCTTGTCGCGCAGCAGGTCGAGCAGCGTTGTCCAGGGCTCGACCTCCAGCGTGCGCGCCTCGCCGTTGATCGTCAGCGACAGCGGCAGCGTCGCGATCGGACTCGCGGCGACGCGCAACGCTGCCGCGCGGTCGATGGTCACGGCGTCGTTCATGCTGGGATCTCCTCGATCGATGCCGTATTCGCGGCGGCGACGCCGTTCTCGCGGTGGCGGAAGTCGCTGAGCGCCTGGTAGACCTGGAGCCGCGCGCGCATCACGCCGCCGAGCGGCCGGTGCGCCGCCAGGCTCTGCGCGGGGCGGAAGGTCATCACCTCGTCGAAGTAGCGGACGCGTTCCGGGCTGTAGGCGGCCTGCCGCGGCAGCCGGATGGTCGCGACGGTGCGATACTGGCTCGCCTGCGCCGGCCACTCGACCGAGGCATCCTCAATGGGCTGGGTCTCGGCATCGGCCCAGAGCTGCACGCGCAGGTCGAAGACGGCGTCGTGCTCGTTGAAGTATTCGATCGCCGCGTGGCGGAAGCCGTCCTCGTCCTGGTGCGGGTCGAGCTGCCAGTCGTCGAGCGCGTCCTGGTAGGTCGAGGAGGGGAAGGTGCCGAGCTTGGCGACATAGTCGCCGTAGCGGACTGGGCACTGGCTGAAGTAATAGTCGTCGAGCGGATGGCTGTACGGGTGGCCATAGAAGTCGAGCGTCGGGCTGGGGCCGCCCGCGACAGCGTTCAGGACCTTGTTGATGTTGCGCGCTATCGACGAGGCGGCACTCTTCACGCCCTCCGGCATCGGGGTCGTCGCGCCGATCTTCTTCGCCTGGCTAAGGAAGCCCGCCGCCGTTCCGGCCGGGAAGGTCGGTCCGCTAGCGAAGACGAAGTCCTGGGTCGGCGCGTCGTGGCCGGGCAGCTTCTCGCCCTCGACCCCGAACACCTTGATGGCCATGCCGCGGTGGGTCGAAACACGGTCGCCGAGATGCTCGCCGGGGCCCTGCGCGAAGCGGACCGCGACGGGGAAGGTGCCGCCGTTGGCGAACAGCCCCTGCGCCAGCTCGGGCGGCAGGTCGTCCGCAACCGTCATCTCGCCGAGAACGCAGGCCGTGCTCTTGGCGTGGCTGGCGCGCACCGCGTGACCCTCGCGCTTCTCGACGACCTCGCTCTCTTGCGTCATCCCCTTGATGATGCCGTCGATCGACTCCTGCTCGTCGTCTTCCAGGGTCTCGACGTCGTCGCTGTAGCGCAGGTAGGTCATGCTTCTCTCCCCTCGGCGCGACGCTTTCCGCTCGCGTTCCGGCATCAACAATTGAGAACCGGCGGGGCGAGGATCGGTTCAGCAAATAGCCATGGGGTTTACCTGAATTAATCAGTTTCCATGAGATCGGGGGAACCCGAACGGATCGCTGCTTACAGGTCACGACCAATGTCGTCATCGCCCGCGGTCGCCGGGCCGGGTGGCCTCCTTCCCGGATGCCTTCTGCCACGGCCACCGTCCCTCGATCTCCACCTCCAGCGAGAAGCTGAGGAACGTGCGGATCAGGACGATGCCGGCGAGGACGATCAGGCTGCGGATCGTCGGCTCCACCGCCACGGTGTTGATGATGTCCGCCGCGACCAGGAACTCGAGCCCGAGCAGGATCGACTGGCCAAGACTGGAGCGGAAGCGCGACACCAGCTGGTCGCGCGACGCCGAACGTCGTGCCATCCGCACGAGGAAGGTCCCCAGGGCGCCGAACGACCCCACGACGATGATCGCGGTGCCGACGATCTCGACCACGCGCGTGACCAGGTGTACCCAAGCCGCTTCGTCCATCACGATCCCGTCTCCTCAAGCCTTACCGAGGGCTATGGCGAACAGGCCGGCAGTGCCGATGGCGTAGAGGATGAGCACCGCGAGCGAGTCGATTCCCATCCCGAGCACCCGCCGCTTCGGCCGGAAGATCAGCCCGGCCAGGTAGACGCTGGTCAGGAGGACCGCGAGCCCGGCGAGATAGATGTCGGTGGCCTGCGCCTGCGGTAGCACCGCCTGTCCGGAGATCAGCGTCGCCAAGAGGAAGAGCACGGGCAGGAAGGCGTTGCCGCCGAAGATGTCGCTGATCGCGAGCTGGTAGTCGCCCGCTCGCGCGGAGGTGAGCCCCGTCGACAGCTCGGGCAGCGACGTCGCCGCCGCCAGCACGGTCGCGCCGAACAGCACGCCGCTCATGCCAATATGGTCGGCGATGCCGTCGCCCGCCCGCTCCAGCACGACGCCGGCGACAAGCGTCACGATCGCCGCGATGAGGAAGACGAAGGTCGTGCGGGCGGTGCTACGACCCTTGTCGGTCGCCTGCTGCTCCGTCTCGGCCTGCGAGTGACCCTTGGGCTCCGCCTGCGTGTCCGGCGCGTCGCCGCTGCTGTCGTGCCAGGGCAGATTCTTGTTCGCGCGCCCGATCAGCCAGACGCCGAGCATCCAGACCAGTGCGATGGCGAGCGCATCCGGCCCGATGCGGAACGCGACGAGCGAGCCCGGCAACTGCGTTCCCATAATGGCGATGATGAGCACCGCGACGACCAGCAGCCCCTCGATCACCAGCGTCAGGCTGGCCGCCTTGTAGGTCAGCGACACCTTCTCGCGCATGCCGAAGGCGTCGAGTGCGACCAGCACCAGCGTCTGGATGCCGATCCCGCCCAGGATGTTGCCGACCGCGACGCCGAGGTTGTTCGATGCCGCGGCGCTGGCGGTGATCGCGATCTCGGGCAGGTTGGTGGCGATCGCCAGCAGGATTACGCCGCCCAGTGCCTGCCCCAGGCCTAATCGCCGCGACAGCACGTCGGTCGTGTTGGACAACTGCACGCCCGCTACCCAGATCGCCGCGGCGGCGACCGCGAAGATGCCGAGCAGGGGCAGGAGCGACAGGGACTGGAACATGGTCGATCGCTCCGAAAAACAAACAGGCTTACGATGCCGATCGCGGGTCGCGAGATGCACAGGTCCGGATGAACGCGGCGGACACCTGCGGGTGCGTGACGGGCAGCATGTGCCCGCCCTCCGTCATCTCCAGCGAGGCGCCGGCGATCGCCGAGCGGGCATGCGCTCCGTCCACGGTCGGATCGACCACTTGGTCTTCGCGACCGTACAGCATCGCGACAGGCATCTCGATCGACCCGTAGCGGGAGGCGATGGCGGCCATGTCCCGGTCGACGCTCGCCATATCCAGCATCGCGGCGTTCACCGACATAGGGCGGTTGCCGAGCGCCGCCCCACCGCGGGTCGCGAAGTCGGCGGGCACCGCCTCGGGGGCGAAGATCTTGCCCCAGCGCAAGCCAAAGGTAGCCTGCGCGAGCGGGGTGCCGAGCAGCTCGGCGAATGCCTCCCGCGCGGCGCCGCCGTGCCTGATCGCGCCGGCGATCGGCGCGGGCATCGCGCCGGCGGGCTGCGTCAGCGGCGCGAGGAGCGCCAAGCCGCCGATCGCATCCGGGTGGTGGGTGGCGACTCCCAGCGCGATCGCCCCGCCCAGCGAGTGCCCGACGAGAAGGGGACGATCGAGCCCGAGCGCGCCGATGAACGCGGTGACGATCGCTGCCTGTTCGAGGATGCCCGGCTGGTCGCCGGTCGGCGTCGAGTATCCCGAACCGGGCCGATCCATCAGGATGACGCGATGGTCCGCCGCCAGCGCGTCCGCGACGCCGTAGGCGAAGTTGCGCAGCTGCGCGCCGAGCCCATGGAGGAGGACGATCGGTCGCCCGGCGCCGCGGTCGACGTAGTGGACGCGGGCGCCCGGCACGTCGACGATCGTCCCGTCGGCGGGGACCTGTCGCTCGATGCGCTCGACGCTGGCTCGCGTGTAGAGGGCCGACGCGGCTAGGCCCGCAGCGGCGGCGCCCAAGGTGGCGAGGACGGACCGACTCTTCCCGCCGCTTTCCCGCTCCGCCTGGTCGGCGAAGAACCGCCGCATGTCGGCGAGCAGCAGCTCGGGTTGCTCCAGCGCCGCGAAGTGGCCACCGGCCGCCATGTCGGTCCAGTGGACCACGTCGTAGGTCTTAGCGACCAGCGAGCGGGGTGGCGGCGGGAAGACGGGGTCGGAAAAGGCCGCGACACCGGTCGGCACGGTGACGCGCCCGCCCGGTGGGAACTGCCCCGACCCCTCCAGCACGCGGCCGCGATACATCCAGGTCGAGGTCACGAACGAGCCTTCGACCAGGTAGAGCATGATGTTCGTGAGCAGCGTGTCCTCGTCGAACGCCTGCCACAGGTCCGGTCGGCCCTGCTCGTCGTGCGGGACGTCGGCCCAGGCGCCGAACTTCTCCAGGATCCAGGCGGCGACCCCGACCGGGCTGTCCGACATGGCGACGCCGAGCGTCTGGGGGCGCGTGCCCTGCTCCTGCGAGTAGCCGGTCTCCTCCTTCGCCAACTTCGCCCGTCTCGCCGCCCAGGCGAGCTCGGCGGGCTTCTTCGGCAGCGCGTCCCCCGCCTGGATCAGGACCATGTTGAGGTGGAGCGCCGCGACCGCCTCGGGACGGTCGTGCGCCATCCAAGCGCCGATCGCCGCACCCCAGTCGCCGCCCTGGATGAGGTACGGCAGCTCGCCGAACAACTCGCCCATCAGGCCGTGCATCAGCTCGGCCGTGCGGCGCGGCCCGATCGGCGACGCCGGTCTACCCGAGAAGGCGTAGCCGGGCAGCGAGGGCACGACGACGTCGTGACCGTCGGCGACGAGCGGCGCGACCAGCGCCTCGAACTCGATGAAGGAGCCCGGCCAGCCGTGGAGAAGCAGCAGCGGCGGCCGCGAACCGTCGCCGCGGGCGCGGACGAAGTGGAGGCGCTGTCCCGACACCTCGGTCGTGAACTGCGGCAGCGCGTTCAGCCGGCGCTCCTGCGCTCGCCAATCGTACCGCGTCTGCCAATAGTGGACCAAGCGCCTCAGGTCGTCGAGGCCGACGCCCGATCGCCAACCACCAGCGTCCGGCAGCGCCTCCCAGTCGAACGCTGCTACTTTCGCCTGGATGGCGGCAAGCCGTTCATCGGTCACTGCGATGGTAAAGGGCTTGGTCAATTCGCGCTCCTCAGGTCCTGGCTCGATCTCGTATCGGACGTCGTGAACGCTTGCGGGCCTACGACGTTCACAATCTCGACGTTGCTGAAACGCTATAGAGATTGGCCTAGCGAGCGGAGGGACTTCAATCGTGGCGCATGCGATCATGAACAGACGTCGGGTTTACGCCCCCCCCCCGGTGGGGTTCGCTAGCGGCTGAAAGCGGGTCACTGCCTCTGGCTAAATCCCGGCCGACGATGACGAAGTAGCCGATCTTCCTCGCCTCAGAACCAGCATTCTCTTCTTCAATCCTCGGGATCAACGGCCTGCTTGGCAAGTCGGGTCAGTACCGTGATCGGGTCGCGCCCTTCGCCGTAGCCGTACTGGGCAGCCTCGCGCTTCGTACACCGACGCTCCATCGCCTCGCGGTCACAGCAGTCGAGCGCGAACGCGACGCGCACCTTCTCGCCATTGTCGCACGCGATCTCCAGCCCGTCGGAACACCAGCGGGTGTTGCGCTGGTCGACGGCGACGCGGCCGTCGTGACGGCGCTCCTCGTGCCGTTCGCCGCCTCGCTGGAGCAGCAGCCCATGCACCTTCATGACGCGGTAGATGCGCTTGGGATTGGGCGCCGCGCGCCCAGTCTGCTCGGCCTGGCGGCGCAGCAGGGCATGGACGCGGCGGTAGCCGTAGGTGGGCAGATCGGCGACGAGCAGCCGGATGTCGGCGACCAGCTCGGCATCCGGCAGCGGTGGCCGTCCGCGCGGTCGTGGCGGTGGTCGGTTACGCGTCGCAGACAGATGCGGGCGGGCGATGCCGAGCGCGTCGGCGACCGCGGTCACAGAACGTCCCCCGGCAACGAGGTCGAGCGCAAGAGCAGTTTTTTTGGGCCTGCGGCCCGGGACACGGCCTCGCGGAGCAGCTCGTTCTCCATGGCCTTCTTGCCGAGCAGCCGCTGCAGCTCGCGCACCTGCGCCTCCAGCGCCCGGTACTCGGACGCCGGCACCACCTCCTCGCCGGCTGCCGCAGCGGTCAGCGCACCCTGGTTCATCAGGCGGCGCCAGGTGAAGACCTGACTGCCGCTGATGCCGTGCTGGCGGGCGACGAGCGACACGCTCATCCCCGGCAGATACGTCTCCTCGACGATCCGGACCTTCTCCTCCGGTGTCCAACGCCTCCGGCGCTGAACACCGGAGAGGACCTCCCCGTCATTGTAACGCCTGGTCGTACCGTCAGTCATATGCCTCACTCTTATCTAAGAGCGAGACCCTGTCAGGTCATTTGAGGGGCCACCTCACAGAAAACCGTCGACGCGCCCGGCAGGGTTCGAACCTGCGACTCTAAGCTTAGAAGGCTCGTGCTCGCTTGTTGAGTGTCTTCTCTCCTGATGGCTGCCAATAACGTGTGCGACACAGATGACAGCCTGTTCCTGTAGTCGCCCCCAGGCCGAGGCGCGGTCCGCCCCTAATCATCAATCAAACCCGGATCAGGTGAGTCAATGCCTTCTGTGACGTTCACATCATCAACGATCGTCGGCTGCATCTCGGCTTTGCTACAGCGTCGGTATTCAGCCGTGCCGCCATGGCCTGTCGCGATCGACATGGTGTCCATGGTTGCAGCCTCGATATACCGTGTTGTCCGATCTCCTTCGGCCGCAATGGCGAGCTCGATGCCCTTTAGGGCCCACCGGCCGACAGTCTCATATCCATCGTAGCTGCCGCCTTTGTTGAACTGATCGTAGGGGCCGTCGCTACAAGCTTCCGAACTTGCTGGATCGGGCACCCAGCGCCCGATCAACCAGCCAGGCTTGACCAGCGCGTTCAGAGCTTCCGTCTTCTGCCGGAAGGCTTCGTTCTCTACTCTGTCTTCCTCGGCAGTGATCATTGCCTGCGTCACGCGAGCGCGGAGGGGAGCAATCTCACCCGACACGAGGAAGGTGTCAGGATTTTGCGCCGATGGCGCGACAACGTAGTCGATCATGACTCGTTCGATGATAGTTGTGCCTTTGCTGTCTTGGACGGTCAATGCCGTGTTGCAGGTGGCGCGCGCTACAGCCTTGTCGAACGCTTCGAGCGTAGTATCTGACAAGCCAACGGTGTAGTTGGCCGCCTCCTTGCCGGGGGGCAGGACCAGCTGCCGCAACGTGGCCTCGACGTCGCGGGCGATGCACACACCAGCATCTCCTGCCCGCAGCAAATCCATGGTTGTACGGTCGCCCTGCTGGCATGCTGCAAGCAGTAGCGCTGGGCACAGCAACAGCGAGGTGCGGGAGATGGTGGAGGAGGCGAGCGCGGCCTGTAGGTGTTGCAACACTGCTTCTACAGCGTTGCGCATGATTTGCGTGTCCGACCTTCCACTTCTCGGCGGTGTCACCTTTGTTGGTCGGGGTTGAAGAAGCGTCTCGATGCTCATCAAAACGCTGCCTGGCCAATGGTCGTGCAGGCGTTCACCTCGCGAGCGACAGCAGAGTAGATGGCCGCAGATGAAATAGGATTGGTCAAGCTGACGGTGACGAACAGACCGTCACGAAGGGCGACCTTGACCCAGAAGATCGTCGCCGCCGACTTGCCGGATACCACTGTCCAGTCGGGCCGCGAACGGCGGTAAGTAACGCTACCACCGGCTTGAGTGATGACCGCGGCGGCATCAGCGGCTGCAGCCGCCGATTGGGTTCTCCCGTCATCAACGGCATAGCGGGCCCACACGCGTAGCTCGGCACCAGCGGCGGATTGGAAGATGCGACCGTCGCCAGCGTCTGGTGCCGGCCGCGGCGTCATCAGCTTGCTGGGGTAACACGTGCTGTAGCCGTACCGGATATTGGTGTAGCGGCGCCAGCCCAGGTCGGTGGCAGACGGATCAGCACTCGCTGCGGCAGCCAGTGACAGAAATAATGAGATCATGTGGCGTCCCCTGTTTGGGGCGTCAGCGGCGGTGAACCTCGTGCCTGCTGCTGCCCCTATGTCCGTCTCGGGGCAGCGGCCGAAGCCGGATGTTGGAAACCTGATCAGCGAGCAGGCGCATGCACCTTTACCGGTGAAACCGGCTGGACATACGCGCATGCCACCCGGCCCCCAGTTTCCTGGTGACCCGGTCATGCTGATTGAGGTTTCCACGCCCCACGCCGCGGCTTTCACGCGACGCAACGGTGATGCTAGGCGGCGGCTGACACGCACGCAAGGTGCGCGGTCGCTGCCGCCGGTGGCGTGCACTTGTGCGATTGCGGTACAAATACCACGAGTGCGAGAAGTGCATCGCTTGGCAGCTCATCCCGACCCCGCCAAGTCGAGCCACCAGCGCCGGTAGACGAAGCCGAAAGCACCGTCTGCCAGCTCCTCATAGGCCAGCGGCTCACCGTCCACGTAGACGGCGTGCAGGGTAGGGGAGGGGTGTTGTACCCGTCCGTTCAACCCGCATGCTTCCCAGTTGCTGCACGACACGTAGGCGCGTGACCGGCCGTTGGCATGCGGCTGCGACAGGAAGCGGCGCTTGGCTGCCAATGTGCCGGCATTGCTCATCCGATCGTGCGTCGGATTGACGATGATGTCCGCCGCCATGAGCGCAGCACCAGCCTCATCGTCGACGAAGCTGAGCGTGTCGCGTCCGCGCACCAAGTTGAGCTCGCCGCAAACAAGCGCAAACGCGCTATACGGCCCAACCGCAATGTTGCGGTTGGGCAGGTGACGGCGAAAGCGGGCGCGAGCTTTGCCGTCGGCCGCTGTCGCCTCTTCCATGGTCGAAAATGCTTGCCGGCCGAAGCGGTGGAGATCGCCGCGGCCGCTGATCGCCCACATGGCGTGGCTGCGGCCGGAGCGTCGTTGCGTGCGGCCATCCCAGTGTACCTCGGTGATGATCAGGCCGTCGCGCTCATCGTCGGCGATCTCACCGGCCAAGCGGTGCAGCTGCTTGCGGTTGTGAACGGCGTAGCCGGCAGTGACGAGCAGGTCGGGACCATAGGCGTCTGACGCTGCGAGGATGAGGCGGGTGCGCTCGGCCGGCGGCAGCAGCATGGTGTCCTGGCAGCGGGGAAATGAGAGGGTGCCCAACGACAGGCCGCGGCGAGGCAGCGGTGTGAGTTTGCGCGGCACCGCTAATACTCGCTGGCCAACATGACCGTCAGCACCCGCAGCGTTACCGAGGGGTCGGCAGCATCGGGCGAGGCGCCACGCATGTTGCGGTCGTAGCAGTCGATCTTCCAGAACAGCTTGGTGCCGCGCCACGCGAGAGCACCAAAGTCGTGCTCGCCATATGGATCGTTGTCGGAGGTGAAGGCGTCGAACGCCCGCACCTCCGCGACAATCGCGGTCAAAGCCCCTTGCGCCAGCTGGATCACGCCGGCGGTAGCAACCAGCATGCCTTCGACGCCGGTGGTGCGAAAACGGTCGTTGAGGCGGGCGATCGCACTCGGGTCGATCTGCTGAGGGCGTGCGTCATCCTTCGCGGTCATGCGAATACTCCTTGGTTCAGCGGTGTTGGGGGTTAGGAAAGAAGGAGAGGAGGCGTGCCGGGCTCAGACGAGGCGGACGAGCTTGCGCTGGGCGACGCGGTCGCCTTCTATATACCGCTCGGTCGTGTGCAGGTGCCGGTGACCGGCGAGTTCCTGGACGTCGCGCAATGACCCGCCGCTACGTGGCAGCAGCCGAGCGGTTCGGGTGATGAAGGTGCGGCGACCAGAGTGCGAACTGCAGCCCTGTAGGCCCAAGGCCGCATAGGTCGCGGTAAACCAATTGACGATGCTGGCGGGCGTCATGTGGCGGTTGCGCTCGGACCGGATGACCGGTCCATCCCCGGGCGACCCCGCTGCGGCGTGAAGGTGCTTCAATGCGACGGCGAGTTCGGGATGAAGCGGGATGCGGCGGGGCGAACCGTTCTTGGTAATGCTACCGGCCAGGTAGAGCTGATCGTTGAGGCGACCATTGGACCGCAGCACCATGGGCCAAGTGAGGCCAGCGATCTCGCAGGCGCGAAGGCCAGCTTTGAAGCTCAACAGGATGATGACGCGGTCGCGCGTCGCGTGCCGGCGCGCAGCAACGGACCGGACAAGCCGGCGCAAGTCGCCACGCTCCAGCACCCGGGCGGGGTGGGGCATGATGCTTCCTTCGATGTAAGGGTACAGCCGTAACGCGGCTGTACTATCAAGCTACCACACCGCTGCAGCTTTGTCAAAGATGTTGCTTGCGTAGGCTGGTGACTGAATAGGCCGTATAGGGGCGGCGGCGCTTTGGCCCCGCCGCCCTAGTCTTTTTCACGCCTCCAAGTCGGTCACGATAAAGCGATAGGCCGGCACCAACGCGCCATCTTCCCCGATCGGACGATCACGCACCTTCCGGCCCTTGGGAGGGTTCAGCCGCTGCATGAAGTCGGGATCGTCGCTCAGGGCCTGCCACCCGGGAAAGACACGGTCCATATGGACGATCGGCACAAGGAGCTCACGCGGACCGGACCTACCGGTGTAGAGGAAAGCCGGACAGCGGCTCCGGACATCCTCGGCTACTTCGGTGATCTCCACCTTCGCCAAGTCGATCGTCGCGGGGTGCCGCATCAAGGCAACGAGTCGGTCGTCGAAGCTGATGGCGACGCGCGCATGAGCCCGATGGAGCGAAAGGGCCGCCAACGCGGCGCGGCCGCATTGGTAGGGAGGTGGTAGAGCACCGGCCGTTTTCGCCAGGCGGCCACCTGCGTAAACGAGCCCGATCGCCTGCGCGACGCGCAGGTGTGAGCCGTCGTTCGTGTTGGTGCCTGCACGCTCGATGAACTCCGCGACATAGCCCTCGACCTTGCGCCGCAGTGCCTTGGGCCGACGAGCAGCTTCCTTGGCGAGATACGCCAAGTAAACGGGCATAGCATGCCCATAGTTCTCCGCCGCAGCCCGCTTCAGTGCCTCCGCAAGCGCTCCCGATGATGGGAAGGAAGGCGGGCAGTTATCGAAGATGCCGTGGGGCCGCTCGTTAAGGATCGGCAGAGTGATTAGCCGGTCGGCGATCGCGTCTGCCTCAGCCACGTGTGCCGATCCGAGCAGTGTCGCGATAGGCTGGTTGGTCGAGAGAACATACACAAGGCGTGAACGAGGGCCTGCAGGCGTACCAAAGCGATGCTTCACCTGCCCCGCAGCAAGGCGAAAGGCTATGTCCCGAGTAGTTGCCGCCCGTGTCTGCGTCCTGCCTGCACCCTCCACGAGTCCCGCTTCATCCAGTACCATGGTCATGTCGTTGTAGTGCTCCATGACCATTTCGAGTGCATTGTTTGTGGCGTTTAGGCTGCGCCAGTAGGTGGCGTCGTCATCGCCGATGGCGGGGCCCGCAGCCGAAGCCATGATCAGCTGGAGAGTGGATTTGCCGCAGCCGGGCGGGCCGGCGAGCTCAAGGCCGATATTGTCGGCCCGATTGGTCCAGCGCAGCAGAGGCGCGGCAAACATGGCCATCATCATGAACGACGCCAGGTCATGCTCGGCGAGCGGAGCTGCGACCTGGTCGAGCCAACCGGCCAGCGTTCCACCTTGGTCCAACATGCCACTCACTGGGGCGAACGTCACCAGCGGGTAGGGTTCGTCGCCAGCAACGTAGACCCGCCCGCTTGCCGCGGCGAATCCATGCTTGGTCCATCCCGGCTTGCTCACGATCTTGGCACTGTGGAAGCGCTTGATCTGGTCAACGGCTTCGCGAACATCACCCATGCCTCCGACGACGATGATGCCAGCCTGCTTCAACGCGGCCGAACCCTCGCTGCTGCTACCGTGGAACACATCGTAACGAGTGGTGACCTCGCGACGACCTTGGCGGAAGTGGATGTAACGGGTCCCGTCACCATCCCGCAGGCCATTGATGCCGATCTTGCTGCCGTTGCCCAGCACCACCGTCTGCTCCGGCTTGATGGTCACCCTCCGCGGCAGCGCAACATTCGCAACATTCGCGGTATTCGACCCCGGCTTGCCCTTCTCGCCCTCCTTGGTGCGAAGACGCTTCCGAAGCGTCTGGTCGCGAGAGACCTCCGGAGCTGGCACGGAACTGTAATAGCGCTCAATCTTGCGGCGGGCGTTGCCGCAGTCGTCACCGTGCTTGAGGCGTGAACGCACAATTGTTTTGTCGAGTTCTGCCGCGAAGTCAGTGCGGTCAGCAGGGCGTTCTGAGGCGGGGGTCGGCTTGTCGCCGGCTTCACGGCGGGTCTTGAACTTGGAAGCCATGAGTAATCCTTCGATTCTGGATGGCGTGCAGCGTCGCACCGAGCGCACGAGTGTGAGCAACGGCCGGCGGCACGTAGTGCTAGCGTTAGGTAGTGGTGTTTGAGGGCAGTCTAGCCGTGTATAGCTGTTGCAGTTGGCCCTATCCGGTTCAACCAGCCCTCATTAGTGTACACTTGCAGTTGTTCAGGTAACCATCAGACCTGCGCTGGTGGCATGCATGCCCATCAACAACGTGACTTCTTCCAGGCGCCAGCGATCGAGGAAGCGGAGGTACTCGATCTCTGCTTCTCCCCGAATGCGGACAGCCTTGCTGTTGTAGGCCTTCCGCAGCCCGTCGACATCCATGTACGTCTCACGCAGACCCCAAAACCGCTTCATTGGGTACGTGATCGGATCGGGCATGTTCGTGAGCGGACCACGCTGCACCAGCACCGGGGTGATGGCAGCGTCGCGGCCGTCGTGAGGACACGCTGGACGATACTTGCGCAGGTGTCGCAAGCCGTCGACGATCTGCACCATGGGGCCAACTGCAATGCCGTGAATGTGCAGCGGATAGCTCTTGGTAGTTGGATCGTAGGCGCCGTGAAGGAAGGCGATCAGCTGACCTTCCATGGCTACGCCCATCTTGGCCGCCGAACGGTAGAGATGCTGCCGGAAGGCAGCCATGAAGCGGACGGGGTTGAAGAGATAGAGCATGCCCAACAGCACGCTCGAGTTCTCCGGTATTGTCGTGAATAATGCGTAGACTTCACGGCGTGACGGTTCGATGTAGCAGTTACTGACCATCGATCAGCTCCCAGATGGCCCCGATCACCCGAATGCGTTGGTCCCGCATGTAGCGGCTGGACGCGGCGGTGCGGGGATTGTGCGTGACCGCGGGGTCGATGGCGTCTGCCAACTCGCAGAGCGCCTGTGCTCGCCGCGGCTTGGCCGTCGATGCCCGGTTCCGGAGCACGGAAGCCCTATAACGATCCTCATCAGCGACGGCTTCCGCCGTCTCAAAGCCAGGCGTGTTGGTCAGATCGAAGCGCGGTAAGGGCGGCGGCAGCGAAGAGATGCCCGGACGGCCGACGTTCGTCGGCTTGGATGTAGCGTGAGTCACTCGGTCCCCGCTTCGCTGATGCCGTCCGCGACCAAGCGCTCTGCATCTGCAAGTAGGATGCGACGAGAGCGGCCAATGAGCATGCTTCGGACACGTTTGGTGCGCACCAGATCGCACGCCTTTGTGCGACCGCATTGAAGTAGCTCCTGAAGCTGTCCTATATTGATCAGCAAAGGCTTGAGGGTGGACGCCGCCCCCTTTTCTAGTCGGTCTTCGTTCATCACGATCGTTCCTTTCCTCCTAAGCCCTTGAGGGCAGGAAGTTGGGTTTAATCTCGTCGTGATCCGTAGCGTGAAAAGGTCAGGTCAGAATGGTCAACTTTTGGTCAACTGTTGGCTTCGCTGGATTTCCGCTGAAACCGCTTGTTCGTCCAGATCCATGAGCTTTCTGACGATCCGCTTGGCTGTCGAGTTCGATCCGACCTCGGGCCTCCGCGCAAGCATTAGCTTCACCAAGGCCGCCGGACCCCCCCGAGTTCGAATCGTCTGAATAATAGATTGTAGTTGACCCTGCGCCGCTGCAGCGAACAGGTCAGGAAACAACTCCTTCCACGCTTCATCGTTTCGGTGCAACTTTTTCTCCTTAATAAGCAGAGTTGTGCTCGTTTTATCGTTGGCGCGCAGTTTTCCAATGAGTCGGCTTACCGCCGCATTTTCCAGTTCAACGTTATATATGACTTTACGAACTGGAAGAATGGCGCGCGGCTTTCCAGACACCTTACCGATGGTGTACCTACTTGGTTGAGGGGCTAACCATGCCACATGGTTGTTGCGCCAGTTCCATAAGATTTGAGCACCTTTAGGCTCCCGTGCTAAATGGACCGGATCGATAGCAAGCATTATTCCATCTTGATTCAAATCAAGACGAATTTGCATGTTCACTCGGCGCTTTTCTAACGGCCTGATATTACCGCATGCATATTCAGTAAGTAGAGCTTTTGCTCTAATCTTCAGTATTCCTTTCACCATGCCTTCTTTGAGCACGCTCTCAGCGATGAGATGTGATCGGAATGCCTTTTGAGCGTGGGCAACAGCAGCGCTCAAGGAGATATAGTTCGAATCTAATTCTGTTGGATCAGTTTTCTTCATGTAGCACTCTGATTGAACGCATCTGGTTTGGCCGACGTTATGAAGGTAGACCAGCCTTCCAGCAGTGTGTGACGCATCGCGATAAAGTTCGTTCGCTTGTAAGCGGCCATCACCTTATCAGATACGGAATGTGCAAGGGCTGCCTCTGCCACCGCATCAGGTATGTCTGCCATCTGCTCCGCGGCCCAATCTCGAAATGAACTTCGAAAGCCGTGGACAGTGGCTTCCGTATCGGATTGCCGGACGATTTTTGATAGCGTCATGTCAGATAGGGGTTGTCCCTTGGTACCAGGGAAGAGAAGACAATGGCGTTCTCGTCGCAGTGGTTCAAGCTTTCGAAGAACGGCGACTGCACCTTCGTTCAAGGTCACAGTATGATCTCTTCGCATCTTCATCAGATGCGCGGGTCGCTTCCAGAGGCGCTGCTCAAGATCGATGTGTGACCAACAAGCGTGGCGTGTCTCGCCAGAACGTGCTGCCGTATAAATGGTAAAGAGTAAGGCTAAGCGACCAATCGTCTCTGTGCTATCCTTGAGCAGGCTTATAAACGCCGGTACGTTCGCGTAAGGCATCGCGGCATAGTTACCGCCCTTGCTGGGCTTCGCTAGGCCGACTGATATAGACCTTCCCGGAGCCTCCGCAGGGCGCCATCCCTTGCTATGCGCAAAGTTTAACACAGTCCCGATGCGCTGTCGTACCTTCCTAGCCATATCGGGAATAGTATGCCAGATTGGCTGTAAGACCGCCTGGATGTCTGATACTGTTATCTGGTCGACCCTGCGTTGGCCAAGCAGTGGGAAGGCATGCCGCTGCAACGACGACAGGAAAGCCTCCTGCTGACGTGGCGCCCACTGGCTCCTTAGCGTCGCGTGGGCGTGCTGCGCCGCTTCTTGGAAGGAGGGGACGCCGCGCCGATCTTTGTCGCGTTCTGCGATCGGATCTAGCCCAGCTTCAGCAGCCTTCCGAAGGATTGCACACTTGTCTCGAGCTTCAGCCAAAGAGAGCCGCCGCCGGTGGAGCAGTGGTATTTCGATAAGCCCATCGCTTGCACGAGCTGTTAACTCAGCGGAACCGAGGCCGATGTCTCGTCGCTTGCCGTCAACCTGTACTCGCAATAGCCAAGTACGACTGCCACTGGCCTTGACCAGAAGGTAAAGCCCATCCCCATCGGCATGCCGACCAGGCTTGGCATTTCGAACTCCAGCAGCTGTCAATCGTGGCAAAGTGCACCCCCAGATGTTCCCTCACCTGGCACCGATTAGCGGTGATCGTCAACGATCAACCACGACTAGGTCGGCCGAAAAATGCAAGCTGCTTCATCGTTATCGCGTGCCACCACGATCGGCAGCGACAACGAGTATGGTGTTTGTCGGGTGCGCCAATCCCTCATATGTCGCGTGATGGTTGTACCCTCATGTGAAAGCGCTTCGCCGCCGACGCGAGAAAGCCGCCACCCCGTCGGTCGGGGCAGCGGCTCTTCGGTCCATCCGGTGATGGGATCAGGCGTCGACGCCGGCGGCGATCCGCTGGACCTTGAGGTCGAAGCGCGTGTTGGAGCGGCGCATGCCGTAGCGCATGCCGAACCCGATCATGCCGAAGCCGAGCAGCATCATCGCCCAGGTGGCGGGTTCCGGCACGGCGGCGAGCGGCGCGGTGTTGACCACGATGCTGGACAGCTTGAAGGCGTCGTTGGTCTGTCCGTTGACGTTGGCGGCGATCAGCCAGACGTTCGACAGCGCCGTGCTGTTGGTCTTGGACGTGGAGTGGTCCAGGTAGCTGAACCCGCCGAGCGGCAGGGAGGTCGGCAGGTTGGTGAGCGAGCCGGTATAGGCCATGTACGAGGCGTCGGTGTCCCTGTTCAGCGAGCCGGTGCCGTAATTGGCCCGGAAGATGGACGAGAGCGTCACGCTCTGGCTGAAGAACAGCGCCACGAAGTCGCTGCCGGTGCCGCTGTTGTCGATCTGGTGGGTGGCGTCGCTCGCCTTGTCGGTGCCGTAGGAGACGCCGAGACCCGCGCCCCTGAACACGCCGACACTGGCCGGCGAGAAGGTGGCCGAGCCTGAGCCGGTCGAATTGAGATGGCCGCCGAGCACGCCGACGCCGATCTTCTGGCTGTCGGCGCAGTTGCTCACGCCGGTCGGGCAGGCGGCCCAGCCGAGATTGCTGACGGGCGACTGGTTGGCGAAATCGATCGTGTAGGAAGCGGCGGACGCGGTCGTCGCGGTCAGTGCGGCGGCGATCGTCGCGGCGACCATGGTGGCACGGTGAAGAGATCGGATCATGATGGTTCTCCCTGTTGCGGCGATCGATGCGGTATTGATGTCCCGGCCGATCGGAGCGGTTGACGAGGGAGTTAATCGGACGTTCAGATACTGTAAACGTGTGTTAACCTTCAATTCTTGGAGTTTCCCGAAATGGAACAGCGGGGTTGATCTTAATCGTCGGGCGTCACCGACGCAGGAGTTTTGCGCGCGTCGACCGAGAACTTTTCGCTTGCAGCTGTGCGGCGAGGCTGCGGGCGGCGCGGACATAAGCGGGGCCGCCGCACACCGTCCAGGCCTGCGGCAGGCGCAGCCGCGCGATGCCGGCGAGGAGCGGGTGGTGGAGCATCTCCGTTCCCTGATCGGCGACGTGGTCGCTCGCCGTCTCGACGACGAGATAGTCGGGGCGGGCGAGCGCCATCTCCTCCAGCCCGACGCGGGCGAGCGGCGGCTTGCCGAGGACGGCGGCGAGATTGCGCAGGCCGAGGCGGCGTAGCAGCTCGTCGACCAGCGTGCCGGTGCCGGTGAGAAAACCGCGGCGCTGGTAATAGGCGGCGACGGCGCCGCGGCCGGGGCGGGGAAGCGCGGCGAGATCGCGGTTCATGCGCGCGATCAGCGCCTCGCCGCGCGCGGGATGGCCGACCGCGGCGGCGACGAGGCGGATCTGCGCGACGATGTCGGCGTAGCTGTTCGCCTCCGCCAGCCCCAGCGTCGCGACGCCGCGCACCGGCAGCGTGGCCAGGCGATAGGGGGCGGCGATCACCAGGTCGGGCCGGAGCATCAGCACGTCCTCCGCACCGCCCTTGCCGACCGGCACCGCGCGTGCCGCCACCGCCGCGGCCGACATTTCGGGGTCGCGCGCGAGCCGGGTGAGCGCGGCGATTTGCGACCGGTCGGCGAGGGCGAGCAGATATTGATCGGCGCAGAGGTTGAGCGAGACGATGCGGGTCGGACGCGATGGCGGCGGCGGCGCGGCGGCGGCGCCGGTGAGGAGCAGGAGGAGCGGCAGGAGCGGCGCGGGTCGCATGGCCCGCCCGCCTTGCCGCGATCCGCGCGGGTGCGCCAGCCCGCCGACCGGCCGGGGCCGAGGATGACTGAACGCGCGCCGAACGGCTTCCAGGACGGAGCGACATTCGGCATTTTCCTACCCCGAAGGCCGGGGCCCAGTCGGGAAGGTCGTCAAACAGGCGCAACGACCGACCGTTCGCGTCTGCCAGCTGGACCCCGGCCTTCGCGAGACCTTTGCGAAACTATTTGGTCATGCCGGACCCCTCGACAGAGCTGGGGAGAGCCCTGTTCCGGCATCCACCGTGCCGCAAACCAATAAGCTGTTGATTTCGCGGCGCCATGGACCCCGGAACAAGCCTGTCTTGAGCCTGTCGAAAGGTCCGGGGTGACGGAAGAAGAATTGCCCTTCGAGGAGTTTCGCAGAAGTCTCGCCTTCGCCGGGGTGGATGATGAGGCGTGGCGTTGAATGTCGATCCGCATTAGGCGGCGTGCCTCCTCCCGTTTCGAGAACCCGTGAATGACCCGACGCTGGCTGTGGCCGGTCCTGATCCTGGCGCTGGTCGCCGCGCTGCTGCTCGGGGTTGGCGTCGGCAGCGCGAGCATTCCGCCGGCGCGGGCCTGGGCGGCGCTGATCGGGCATGGCGACCCGGTGGAGCGCGCGATCCTGGTCGAGCTGCGGCTGCCGCGCGCGATCCTGGGACTCGGCGTCGGCGCAATGCTGGGCCTCGCCGGCGCCGCGTTGCAGGGATATCTGCGCAATCCGCTCGCCGAGCCGTCGGTGCTGGGCGCCTCCAACGGGGCGGCGCTGGGAGCGGTGGTGGCGCTCTATTTCGGGCTGGCCGCCCAGTACCCGGCGGCGCTGCCGCTGGTGGCGATCGCCGGCGCGCTGGCGGCGCTGGCGCTGTTGTTCGTCCTGGCCGGCCGGTCGGAGAGCGCGCTGACGCTGATCCTGGCCGGCATCGCGGTGGCGACGCTGGCGGGGGCGGGGATCAGCCTGGCGCTGAACCTGTCGCCCAACCCGTTCGCAGCGATCGAGATCATGACGTGGCTGCTCGGCAGCCTGGAGGACCGGTCGTTCCGGCACGTGCTGCTGGCGCTGCCGTGCATCGCGATCGGCGTCGCGCTGCTGGCGGGACAGGGACGGGCGCTCGACGCGTTGACGCTGGGCGAGGACGGGGCGGCGGCGCTGGGCGTCGACCTGCGCCGCACGCGTGCGCGGCTGCTGCTGGGCACCGCGATCGGCGTTGGCGGGGCGGTGGCGGTGTCGGGATCGATCGGCTTCGTCGGGCTGATCGTGCCGCACCTCGTCCGCCCGCTGACCGATCGCAGCCCATCGGCGGTATTGTGGCCGAGCGCGGCGGCAGGTGCGGTGCTGCTGACCCTCGCCGACGTGGCGGTGCGGGTGATCCCGTCGACCAACGAGTTGAAGCTGGGCGTGGTCACCGCGTTCCTGGGCGTGCCGGTGTTCCTGGTCCACCTGATGCGGGAGCGGCGGCTGTGGTGAGCGTGTCGGCGAGCGACCTGTCGGTGACGCTGGGCCGGCGCACCGTGGTGCGCGGCGTTTCCGCGACGCTGAAGGCGGGCGCGCTGGTCGGTATCCTCGGCCCCAACGGGGCGGGCAAGTCCAGCCTGGTGCGCGCGCTGCTCGGCCTGCTGCCGCACGGGGGCGCGGTGTCGATCGACGGGGTGCCGCGCGCGTCGCTGTCGCGTGGCGAGATCGCGCGCCGTGTCGCCTATCTGCCGCAGGGGCAGCTGCTGCACTGGCCGGTGTCGGTGGAGCGGCTGGTGGCGCTCGGTCGGCTGCCGCATCTCGGCCCCTTCTCGCGGATCGGCGCCGCCGACCGCGCGGCGATCGACCGGGCGATGGCGCGCGCCGAGGTCGGCGCGCTGGCCGACCGCGTCGCCACCGAGCTGTCGGGCGGCGAGCGGGCGCGGGTGCTGCTCGCCCGCGCGCTGGCGGTGGAGGCACCGGTGCTGGTCGCCGACGAGCCGCTCGCCAGCCTGGACCCCGCCCACCAGATCGAGGGCATGGAGCTGCTGCGCGCCGAGGCGGACGCGGGCGGGCTGGTCGTCGCGGTGCTGCACGACCTGACGCTGGCCGCGCGTTTCTGCGACCGGGTGCTGGTGATGGCGGACGGCGCGCTGGTCGCCGACGGGCCGCCCGCGGCGGTGCTGACGCCGGCGTTGCTGGCGGAGGTCTATGGCATCACGGCCACAGTGACGGGCGGCGAACGACCGCTGCTGGTGCCGCTGGACCGCGTGCCGTTGACGGGGCGGTCGCCCCCCGCCTAAGGGCCGCGCCGCGACAGGTTCCCCGGCAACGGGGATGAAAAGGGAACGGGGTTCGAGACCCCGGCTGCCCCTGCAACTGTGAGCGGCGAGCCAGCGTGCCACATGCCATTGGGGTTTCCCCGAGAAGGCGGCACGACGGGGTTCGGCAGGATCGCCCTGCCGGCCGGCATTGACCCGCGAGCCAGGAGACCTGCCCGTCGCGGTCGTTCTTCGACCGGCCAGGGTGTGCCGGACGGACGGGGGTGAACCCGCGAAACGACGAACAACCACCGTCTCGAAGCCCAGGGCTTCGGGGCGCATCGTCATTTGGGGTTTATCAGTGAAGTATCTTCTTCTCGCCGGTATCGCGTCGATCGCGCCGATATCCGTCCACGCCCAGGTCGCCACCGACGTGCAGGCGCCCGCACCCGACGCGGCCGCCCTGCCCGAGGCGCAGGAGGCGGGCGGCAGCAACGCCGCCGAGCCGGGCACGATCGTCGTCACCGCCAACCGCGCGCCGACCGAGATCGACCGCGTCCCCGCCTCGATCACCGTGCTCGACAAGGCGGCGATCGACCGCGCCGGGGATTTCGTCGTCTCCGACCTGCTGGTGCGCACGCCGGGCGTCACGCTGTCGCGCAACGGGGGCTACGGCACGCTGACCTCCCTGCGCATCCGCGGCGCGGAGGCTGACCAGACGGTGGTGGTGGTCGACGGCGTCAAGATCAACGATCCGTCGTCGCCCGGCGGCGGTTACGATTTCAGCAAGCTGCTGGTCGGCGACGCGACGCGGATCGAGGTGCTGCGCGGCCCCCAGTCGATCCTGTGGGGCAGCCAGGCGATCGGCGGCGTCGTCAACGTGGTGACGCCGCTGGCCGACGCGCCGCTCGAAGGCAGCCTGGACGTCGAGGCGGGCAGCCGCGACACCGTCAGCGGCCGGGCCGCGGCGGGCGGGCGCACCGGCCCGCTCAGCTGGCGGATCGGCGCGCAGGCGTTCACCACCGACGGCATCTCCGCCTTTGACGAAGGTACGGAGCGCGACGGTTATTCCAACCGGTCGGTCGCGGGCCGCGCGCTGCTCGACCTGGCCGAGGGGATCAGCGCCGACCTGCGCGGCTATTACTCGGACGGGCGGGTCGATACCGACGGGTTCCTGACCGACAGCCTGGAATATGCGCGCAACCGCGAGTTCGTCGGCTATGCCGGCCTCAACGCCGCGCTATTCGACGGGCGGTTCCGCAATCGCTTCGGCTTCGGCTACACCGATACCGACCGCGACAGCTACAACCCGGCGCGCGCGCGCCCGCAGACGTTCGACGGCGTCGGCCGCAACGAGCGGTACGAGTATCAGGGCAGCGTCGGCATCCTATCCGGCATCGACGCGGTGTTCGGCGCCGAGCATGAGGAAAGCCGCTTCCGCACCGTCTCGCCGCCGGCCAGCCTGGCGGTCGCGGTGCCGGCGGCGTCGCGCGCCAAGGCCGACATCACCAGCGTCTACGGCCAGCTCAACGCCGAGGTGGTGAGCGGGCTGACGCTGACCGGCGGCGTGCGCCATGACGATCACAGCCGCTTCGGCGGGCAGACGCTGTTCGCGGGCGGCGGCGTGTGGGCGCTGCCCACGGGCACGGTGATCCGGGCGAGCTATTCGGAGGGCTTCAAGGCGCCGACGCTGTACCAGCTCTTTTCGGAGTTCGGGAACGAGGCGCTCGACGCCGAGCGGGCCAAGGGCTGGGAAGCGGGCGCGGAGCAGCGGTTCCTGGACGGCCGTGTCTCGATCGGCGCGACCTATTTCGAGCGGCGGACGCGCGACCTCATCACCTTCGCCAGCTGCTTCGGCGCGGCGGCGGCGGCGGACCCGCTGTGCCGCACGCCGGGCACGGGCACGGCGCGCTTCGGCTATTACACCAATTTCGCGCGCGCCTTCGCCAAGGGCGTCGAGGCGGCGGGCCGCGTCGCGCTGTGGGACCGGGTGGCGATCGACGGCAATTACAGCTGGACCTCGTCGGAGGATCGCTCGGCGGACTCGGCCGGGTTCGGCCGGCAGCTGCCGCGCCGTCCGCGCCACGCCTGGAACGTCGCGGCGAGCTACACCGTCCCCAACGCGCTGACGCTGAGCGCGGCGGCGCGCCATTCGGGCGCGACGTTCGACAACGCGTTCGATTTCACCCGGCTGTCGTCCTACACGCTGATCGACCTGCGCGGCGAGGTGCCGATCTCCGACACGGTGCGCCTGTTCGTGCGCGCGGAGAACCTGTTCGACGAGGATTACCGTACGGCCGCGGGCTTCGGCACGCTGGGGCGCAGCATCTATGCGGGGTTCCGCGGCAGGTTCTGACGGAAACAGCCCCTCCCCATTCGGGGGAGGGGTGTTCTCGCGACCGGCGGCGGGGCATGACGCGCGGGACGGACCAGCGGGACGAGTGACCATGACCGACTTCTTCAGCGCCATTCCCAAGGCCGAGCTGCACCTGCATATCGAGGGCACGCTGGAGCCCGAGATGATGGTGGCGCTGGGCCAGCGCAATCGCGTCGCCATTCCGTTCGCCAGCGTCGAGGAGGTGCGCGCCGCCTACCGCTTCACCGACCTGCAGAGCTTCCTCGACATCTATTACGCGGGCGCGGCGGTGCTGCGCGAGGAGGAGGATTTCCACGACCTCGCTGCCGCCTATTTCGACCGCGCGGCGGCGGACGGCGTCGTCCATGCCGAAATCTTTTTCGACCCGCAGACGCACACGCACCGCGGCATTCCGTTCGCGGTGGTGGTGCGCGGGCTGCTCTCGGCGATCGAGGGGGCGAAGGCGCGGCACGGCATGACCGTCGGCCTCATCATGAGCTACCTGCGCCACCTGGACGAGGAGGATGCCTTCGCCACGCTGGACCAGGCGGAGCCGTGGCTGGACCGGCTGGTCGGTGTCGGCCTCGATTCGTCGGAACTGGGCAACCCGCCCGCCAAATTCGCGCGCGTCTTCGCCGCCAGTCGCGAGCGCGGGCTGAGGCTGTGCGCGCATGCGGGCGAGGAGGGGCCGGCGGATTACGTGCGCGAGGCGCTGGACGTGTTGCGCGTCGACCGGATCGATCATGGCAACCGCTGCCTGGACGATCCGCTGCTGGTCGCGCGGCTGGCGCGCGAGGCAATGACGCTGACGGTGTGTCCGCTGTCCAACGTGGCGCTGCGCAACGTCGCCAGCCTCGACGTGCATCCGATCGACCGGATGCTGAACGCGGGGCTGCGCGCGACCGTCCACTCGGACGACCCCGCCTATTTCGACGGCTACGTCGCCGAGAACTACCGCGCCGTCGCCGCTGCGCGCGGGCTGTCGCGCGAACAGGTGGTGACGCTGGCGCGCAACAGCTTCCTGGGCGCGTTCCTGTCGGACGAGGCGCTGGCCGGCCACCTGGCGCAGCTGGACGCCTTCGTGCGCGGCTGACGGAACGGCGCGGCGCGCGCGCCGTTTGCGTCCCCGAACATCAGGAGCATCCCATGACCAAGCGTTCCGCCACTGCCCAGTATCAGGGCCTCGGCAAGCCAGGCAAAGGCAGCGTCAGCACGCAATCGGGCGTGCTGTCCGACCAGCCCTACGGCTTCAACACCCGGTTCGAGGATCAGCCGGGCACCAACCCGGAGGAGCTGGTCGCCGCCGCGCACGCCAGCTGCTTCACCATGGCGCTCGCCTTCGCGCTGGCGAGCGAGGGATATAACGACGGCACGCTCGACACCAAGGCGGTGGTGACGCTGGACAAGGACGGCGACGGGTTCAAGGTGACCCGGTCGGACCTGACGCTGACCGCCGAGGTGCCGGGCATCGGTGCCGACGATTTCGACCGTATCGCGAACGAGGCGAAGAAGAACTGCCCGATCTCCAAGCTGCTCACCGCGGAGATCACGCTGGAGCACAGCTTGCGCTGAGGCAACTTTCCGGGGCGATCGGACATTGGACGGTTATCATCCATCAGGAGATCGCCCATGCGTTGCACGTCCCTTGCCCTGATCGGCGCGGCGATGACCGCCGCCACGCTGACCGCCGGTTGTGCCGGCGGCGGCTATGGCGGCGATCCGCGTTACGCACGCTACGGCTCGTACGATTACAACCGGCCTGATCCGGCGTACGGCGGCTATTACGCCGATCGCTACTATGTCGACGGACCACGTTATCGCGAGCGCCGGCTCAGCCGCAACGATCGCATCTATCGCGGCGAGAACGGGCGTTATTACTGCCGGCGCAACGACGGCACGACGGGGTTGCTCGTCGGTGCCGCGGCGGGCGGCGTGCTCGGCAACGTCATCGCGAGCGGCGGGTCGGAGACGCTGGGCACCTTGCTCGGCGCGGCCGGCGGCGCGCTCGCCGGACGGGCGATCGACCGCAACAATGTGCGGTGCCGCTGACGAAATGTAACGGCGGACCCGAGGCGGGGCGGCGCCCAGCCTCGGGTCCTTGTCTCCCGTGTCGGCGTCAGGTCAGCGACGACTTGCGCGGGATCGTCTCTTCGGGAGGCGGCTGGTCGCGGTCGAGCTTGTCGCTGGGGCGGCGGGCGTCGCCCTGCTGCTGGTGCTCGGTTGAGAGATTGGGGCGGTCGGTTTCTTCGGTGGGCTTGATGGGATCGTCCATGTGATGCTCCTTCCACCGCGGCCAACCGTTCGGATGGCCGCGGTGTTCCGCATCAGGAGCGACCGGTCACGGGCGGCGCAGCGCGGGCGTGTTCAGGTCCAGCGCCGCCTCCGGGATCACCTCCATTTTGGGGTAGCGGGCGCGTAGCGGCTCGATGAACTGCTTGGCATCGCCGACTACCACGATGCTCGCAGCCTTGGGGTCGAGCAGCGTGGCGGCAGCGGCCTGCGCGGTGCGCGGATCGACGCCCTCCACCTTGCCGGTGAAGCGCTGCAACTCGTCCAGCGCCACATTCTGGACGACGTAGCCGCCGAGAATGCCCGCAGTTCCCGACGTGGTCTCGATCGCGCGGCCGAAATTGCCGACCAGCACCGCCTTGCGGGTGTCGAGTTCCGCCATGGGCACGGGCTCGCTGCCCAGTCGTGCCATCTCGGCGGCGATCAACTGCACCACCTCGGGCGCGGTCGGGTTCTTGGTCTGCGTCCGCGCGACCACGTCGCCCGGCAGCCGCCCGGCCGAGACGCCGCTGCTCGCGCCGTAGGCGAGGCCCCGCTTGATCCGGATCTCCTGATTGAGCCGCGACGAGAAGCCGACGCCGAGCACCGCGTTGGCGACCGACAGCGGATAATAGCGCGGATCGGCGCGGGTGAGGCCCGGCCGCGCGACGACGACGCCCGCCTGGCCGGCGGACGGCATGTCGACCACGATCACGCGCGGACTGGGGTTGGCGGCGGGCGCGACCGGCGGCGCGGGCGTGGCGGTCGCCTGCCAGCTGCCGAACTGCTTCTCGGCCAGTGCGCGCGCCGCGGCAGGCGTCACGTCGCCGACCAGCACCAGCGCAGCATGATCGGGCGACCAAGTGCGCGCATAGGCGCCGACCACGTCGTCGCGGGTCAGCGCCTTGAGCGAGGCGGGGGTGCCATCGGCGGGTGCGCCGTAGGGACCGCTGCCGAACACCGCCCGGTCGGCGACCAGACCGGCGAGCTGCCCCGGATTCTTCAGCGCGACGGTGACGCTGTCGACGGCCTGGGTGCGCGCGCGCTCGATCTCGTCGGGCGCGAAGGCGGGCCGGCGCGCGACGTCGGCCATGATCGCGGCGGCGGCATCGAGCTGGTCCGACTTGACCGTCAGGTTGATCGTCGCGCCGTCATTGCCGGCATCGGCGCCGATCGAGCCGCCGAGCTGCTCGACGGCGCGCGCGATCTCGGCGGCCGAGCGGGTGCGCGTGCCCTTGGTCAGCAGCTCGGCCGACATGCGCGAGGCACCGGCACGGCCCGCGGGATCGCTGGCCGCGCCGCCGGTCGCGACCAGCGTCGCGGTGACCAGCGGCAGGTCGTGCTGCTCGACGGTGATGACGCGCAGCCCGTTGGCGAGCCGCGCCTCCACAGGCTTTGGCAGGTTGACCGCCACCGGCCTGGCCGGTGGTGGCGGCAGCACGCGCTGCCCGGCAGGGGCGGGGGTGACGATCTCGATCCCCGCGGGCGCCCGCAGGTCGGCGACCTGCACGGTGGGCGCGATCGCGATGGCGTTCGCCGGCGCGCCGGCGGGCCGCTGCTCGAGGGGCAGGTAGCGGATCGTCGCCGACGCGTTCTCCGCGAGATATTTGCGAGCGACGCGCTGCACGTCGGCGGCGGTGACGCGGCCGATAGCGGCGATCTGCCGGTCGGCGGCACGCGGATCGCCGTCGACGATGACGGCGGCGGCGAGCGTCGAGCCCTTGTCTTCCGCCGTCTCGCGACCACGGATGGCGGCGGTCAGGATCTCGTTCTTGGCCTCGGCCAGCTCGGCGGCGCTGATCGGCCGGTCGCGGACGCGCGCGATCTCCCGGCGGAGCGCCGCCTCTCCGTCCGCCACCGATTTGCCGCCCGCCATGATCGCGTAGACGACGAAATTGCCGGTGCCCTGCTTGGTGTCGAGGAAGGTCGACGCCGATTGGGCGAGCTGGTCGCGATAGACCAGGCTCTCGTACAGGCGCGAACTCTCACCCGTCGCCAGCACCGCGTTGAGCACGGTGATCGCGGCGATGTCCGGATCGCGATCGGGTGGCAGGTGCCAGCTCATCAGCACGGCCGGAAGCGGCGTGTTCGCCTCGTACACGGTGCGAACGACCGGCGTGGTGCGCGCGGGCTCGCGCACCGTTACCCGCGGGATCGGCGTGGAGGGGCGCTTTATCGGGCCGAAATACTGATCGACCCACGCGTTCAGCTGCGCCGGGTCGAAGTTGCCGGAGACGACGAGCACCGCATTGTCGGGGCGGTAATAAGTGGCGTGAAAGGCGCGCACGTCATCGATCTTCGCCGCTTCCAGATCCTCCAGGCTGCCGATGCCGGGACGGGCATAGGGATGCACGGTGTAGGCGAGTTCGGGATAGTAGATCGACAGCAGCTTGCCATAGGGTTGGGCCAGGGTGCGCTGGCGCAGCTCCTCCTTCACCACGTCGCGTTCGGAGGCGAAGGATACCGGCTCGACCACCAGGCTCGCCATCCGGTCGGCCTCCGCGAACAGCAGCCGTTGCAGGTGGTTGGCGGGAACCACCTCGAAATAATTGGTGTAATCGTCGTTGGTGGAGGCGTTGTTGTAGCCGCCCACGTCTTCGGTGAGGCGGTCGATCTGCTCCGGCACCAGGTTGCGCGTCGCCTTGAACATTAAATGCTCGAACATGTGCGCGAAGCCGGAACGGCCCTTGGGGTCGTCCTTTGAGCCGACGTCGTACCAGACCTGGACCGAGACGTTGGGCGTGCCTGTGTCGCGCAGGGCGTAGACGCGCAGGCCGTTCGCCAGCGTCCGCTCGGTAAAGGCGAGCGGCTTGACCGCGGTCGCTCCCGCAGCGGGCGCCGGGGCGGGGCGCGCCTGGGCGAAGGCCGTCGCGGGCGCGAGCAGCAGGGCGGACGCGAGCAGCGCCGAGCGGAAGGTCATGGTCACTTGTCCTTGTTGCGGTTGGCGAACAGCACGGCGGCGGCGACCGCGGCGGACCCGATGCCGACGCCCAGCCCGATGCGGGCGATCGGCCAGCCCTTCGTCTTGTCGGCGACCGCCCCGGCGGCGGCCTCCGCCTGCGCCTTCATCGCGGCGGCGGCGGCGACGATCTCGTTGGGCTGGTCCTGCTCGGTCATCTTCTCTCTCCTTGCTCGCCGGCGTAGCTCGCGCGAAAGGCGTCGGCGAAGGCGGCGAGCCGCCCCTCCGCGAT
The DNA here is from genome assembly GCF_900115745.1 of Sphingomonas rubra. Lineage (GTDB taxonomy): Bacteria > Pseudomonadota > Alphaproteobacteria > Sphingomonadales > Sphingomonadaceae > Sphingomonas > Sphingomonas rubra. The sequence continues at coordinate 50,020 of NZ_FOXP01000002.1, forward strand.
CGCCGCGCGCAGATCGGCCATCATCACCTGGTAGAACCAGATATTATGCTCGGTCATCAGCATCGCGCCGAGGATTTCCTGCGAGCGGACGAGATGGTGGAGATAGGCGCGGCTCCAGGTGGCGCAGACCGGGCAGGGGCAGGCGGGGTCGAGCGGGCCGTCGTCCTCCGCGAAGCGCGCGTTGCGCAGGTTGAGCGGGCCGGCGCGGGTGAACGCCTGGCCCGTCCGGCCGGAGCGGGTAGGCAGCACGCAGTCGAACATGTCGATGCCGCGCTCCACCGCGCCGACGATGTCGGTCGGCTTGCCGACGCCCATCAGGTAGCGGGGCTTGTCGGCGGGCAGCTGGCCGGGCGCGAAGTCGAGGCAGGCGAACATCGCCTCCTGCCCCTCGCCGACCGCGAGGCCGCCGACCGCGTAGCCGTCGAAGCCGATGTCGATCAGCGCGTCGGCGGAGCTTTTCCGCAATCCTTCGTCCAGGGCGCCCTGCTGGATGCCGAAAATCGCGTTGTTCGCGGCGTGATCGCCACCGGCGTCGAACGCCGCGCGGCTGCGCCGGGCCCAGCGCATCGATCGCTCCATCGCCGCGGCCTGCACCTCCCGGCTGGAGGTGGTGGGGACGAGTTCGTCGAACGCCATCACGATCGTCGAGCCGAGCAGCCGCTGGATCTCGATCGACCGCTCGGGCGAGAGGAGGTGGCGGCTGCCGTCGAGGTGCGACTTGAACGACACGCCCTCTTCCGACCGCTTGGTCAGGTCGGCGAGGCTCATCACCTGGTAGCCGCCCGAATCGGTCAGGATCGGCCGGTCCCAGCCCATCAGGCGGTGAAGGCCGCCGAGTTTCGCCACCCGCTCCGCGCCGGGGCGGAGCATGAGGTGGTAGGTGTTGCCGAGGATGATGTCCGCGCCCGACGCGCGGACGTCCGCCGGCTTCATCGCCTTGACCGTCGCGGCGGTGCCGACGGGCATGAAGGCGGGCGTGCGGATGGCGCCGCGAAGCGTGTCGATCACCCCGGTGCGCGCGCGGCCGTCGGTCGCGTCGATGCGGAAACCGAAGCGCGTCATCGCTTGCCCTTCTTCGACACGCCGGACCGCGCCGGGCCGTTCGCGTCGACGGGCGCGGTGCGGAAGGTGAGCAGCTCGGCGCGGCTGATCCCCGGCCGCCCGTCCTTGTCGAAGCGGGTGTAGAGCTTGGCGAACTGGCGCTGCAATTCGTCCAGCGTCACCTGGTCGTCCGTGTCGCGGTCGACGTCGAACGGCGACGGCAGCGCGTTGGCGTCGCCCAGGTACCGCGCGGCCCAGTCGGCATAGGCGAGGTAGCGGAGCCTGCCGGTGCCGCCGATATCGATCGCGGCGAAAGAGCGGGCGACGCAGGCATCGAGTTCCGCGCTGGCGGTGACGCCGTCGCCGTCGGCGTCGCAGGCGGCGATGAACATTGCCACGGGCTCCACCACCATCGTCGCGGGCGTCTGCGGCGACGGCCGGTTGGACGAGCGCACCACCACCTCCTGACCGTCGGCGACGGGCGGCGTCGTCTGGGCGGTCTGGAGCGCGAGCGCCATCAACAACGCGGGCAGGATCATGGGCGTGTTCCGGGCAGGAGCAGCGACGCGTCGCCGTAGGAGTAGAAACGATACCCCTGCGCGATCGCGTGCGCGTAGGCCGCCTGCATCCGATCGGTCCCCATCAGCGCCGAGACCAGCATGAACAGCGTCGAGCGCGGCAGGTGGAAATTGGTCAGCAGCCCGTCAACCGCGCGGAGCGCCACGCCGGGGGTGATGAAGATCGCCGTATCGCCCTCGAACGGCCGGATCGTGCCGTCCACGTCGGCGGCACTCTCCAGCAGGCGGAGCGAGGTGGTGCCGACCGCGATCACCCGGCCGCCGCGCGCGCGCACGGCGTTGAGGCGCGCAGCCGTGGCGGCGTCGATCCGGCCCCATTCGGCGTGCATCCGGTGGTCGTCGGTGTCCGCCGCCTTGACCGGCAGGAAGGTGCCCGCACCGACGTGCAGCGTCAGCGTCTCGTGTCCGATCCCCGCCTCGCCGAGCGCGGCCATCAGCATGGGGGTGAAGTGGAGCGCGGCGGTGGGGGCGGCGACGGCGCCGGGTTCGTCGGCGAACATCGTCTGGTAATCGTCCGCGTCGCTCGGCCGGATGCCGCGCCTGGCGGCGATATAGGGCGGCAGCGGCATGCGGCCGGCGCGCTCCAGCAGCAGCTCGACCGGCTCGTCGCCGGCGAAGTCGAGCGCCCAGCTGCCGTCCTCTCCGCGCGCGGTGCTGGTGGCGCCGACGCCGTGGCCGAAGTCGATCAGGTCGCCGTCGCGCAGCCGCTTGGCGCCCTTAACGAAGGCGCGCCAGCGGCGTGGCCCCTCGCGCTTGTGCAGGGTCGCGCCGATCCGCGCTTCACCGCGATGGCCGTCCAGTTGCGCGGGGATGACGCGGGTGTCGTTGAACACCAGGCAGTCGCCGGGGCGGAGCGCCGCGGGCAGGTCGGCGACCCCCGCATCGCGCGTCGCCTGGCCGTCCAGCACCAGCATCCGCGCCGCATCGCGCGGGGCGGCGGGGTGGAGCGCGATCCGCTCCGGCGGCAGGTCGAAATCGAAAAGGTCGACGTTCAACGGCGCGGCGCAGCCTGGCGGGGGGCGGGGCGAGGAGCGGTGCGGGAGGCCGGAGGCGGCGCCGGATCGTTCGCGGCGGGCTTGGGCGCGGCGACGCCGGCGGGCGCGGCCGTGCCCGGCAGCGTCACCGGCGCGCCCAACCCTGCAGGCGGCGGCGCGGGGGCGGGCACGTAGGCGGGGGGATTGTCCGCGGCGATATAGGCGTGGACGATGCGGCTGGGATCGATCGGCGGCTCGCCCCGCTGCACGGCGTCGACATATTCCATGCCGTCGATCACCCGGCCGAACACCGTGTACTTCTTGTCCAGCGACAGCCGCGGCTGGAAGACGATGAAGAATTGGCTGTTGGCCGAATCCTTGTCCTCGGCCCGCGCCGCCGACACCGCGCCGCGCACGTGCGGCAGGTAGTTGAACTCGGCCGGCACGTTGGCCAGCTGCGACCCGCCGGTGCCGTCGCCCTTGGGATCGCCGCCCTGCGCCATGAAGCCATCGATCACCCGGTGAAAGGTGAGGCCGTCGTAGAAATGCTGGCGCGTCAGCGTCTTCACGCGTTCCACCATCTTGGGCGCGACGTCCGGCCGCAGCCAGATGGTGACGCGACCGCCGGTCGACAGGTCGAGCAGCAGCAGATTGGCCTTGTCGGTGACCGGCGGCGGCGCGAGGCGGGCCGCCTGCGGCGCGGTGGGCTCCACCTTCAAGGGCGCGGGCCTGGCCTGCTTAGCCTGCGCCAGGACGGGGGCGGGAGCGACGGTGGCGAGACAGGCGGCGAACGCGAACAGTTCGGCGAGAAGACGCATCGAATTCCACTCAGAACAGGTGACCGGCGGCGCTGTAGAGCATCCGTCGCCTTGCGCCAAACTGAATAGAATGGCCCGGAGGCCGGCTCCTTCCGCGAGATGGTCGGCGGGGTGGGCCGAGGCGGAAGGAGGAGGATGGTGGGCGTAGCAAGGTTTGAACTTGCGACCCCTGCGATGTCAACACAGTGCTCTACCACTGAGCTATACGCCCACGCGAGGAGGGGCCTTTACGGGCGCCCGGCCGGCTTGCCAAGGCCCTAAATGATGGTGGAGGCGCCGTCGGCCTGAAAAAGTCGGTCCACCTCCGCCACCAGCTCGCGCAGGTGGAAGGGTTTGGACAAGACGCGCGCGCCCGGCATCTCGCGCCCGACGGTCAGAGTCACCGCGGCGAAGCCGGTGATGAACATGACGCGCATGTCCGGCGCGATCTCGCCGGCGCGGCGGGCGAGCTCGATGCCGTCCATCTCCGGCATGACGATGTCGGTCAGCAGCAGGTCGAACGCGTCCGCCTCGATCAGCGGCAGCGCCGCGGTGCCGCGGTCGACCGCGACCACCGAGTAGCCCGACCGCTCCAGCGCGCGGGCGAGATAGTCGCGCATCACGTCGTCGTCCTCGGCCAGCAGGATCCGGATCATCGCGCGTCTCTCGTCATGAGCGGCTGTGTAGGGCCGCGGGGTTAAGAAATCTCGTCGCAATCGCGTGGAGCGCCGCTAGGCTGCGACGAATGGAGCGAGGAGTGCAGCGCGGGTTCGACCAGCATGGCGGCGATGATCCGGCGTCGCCGGTGATCGTGTCGGTGCCGCACGCGGGTCGTGATTATCCGGCAACGCTGCTCGCGGCGCTGCGCGTGCCGGTGGCGGCGCTGGTGATGCTGGAGGATCGCCATGTCGACGCGGTGGCACTGGCCGCCCGCGGCGCGGAGACGCTGCTGGTGCAGCGGCGCGGGCGCGCGTGGATCGACCTCAACCGCTCGGAGCACGAGCGCGATCCGCGCGTGGACACCGGCGCCTCCGCAACGGCGCGCGCCTCCGCCAAGCTGCGCAGCGGCCTGGGGCTGGTGCCGTTGCGCGCCGGGCGAACGGGCGAATTGTGGCGTGGTCGCTTCGCCGGGGTGGAGATCGACGCGCGCATCGCCGCCGATCACCGGCCCTATCACGATCGGCTCGCCGCGCTGCTCGCCGCGGCGCGGGCGCGGCACGGGGCGGCGGTGCTGCTCGACCTCCACTCCATGCCGCCGCTCGGGTCGGGGCGGCCGCAGGTGGTGATCGGCGACCGGCACGGAACGAGCGCGGGCGCGTCGCTGGTCGCGCGGGTGGAGGCGGCCGCGGCGGGGTTCCGCGTCGCGCGCAACGCTCCTTATGCGGGGGGACACGTCACCGAGCGGCACGGCGACCCGGCGCGCGGCATTCACGCGATCCAATTGGAACTCGACCGGGCCCTGTATCTCGACGCGGCGCTCGACCAACCGGGCGACGGGCTGGCGCGGACGGCGGCGCTGGTGCGGCGGGTCGTCACCGCGCTGGAGCGGGAGATCGGCTGGCCGCTGAGCCAGGCCGCCGAATAAAAAACCACCCCGCGCTGATCGCGCGAGGTGGCCAAGGTTCAGGGAGGAGACACGCTGAAAGCGTGTCGTACGGCGTCGCGAAAGGGGGGACACGATGCCGTACGAGACTGAAATAATTATCGCGGCCAAAGGTTCAAGGGCGCTCCGGAAAAATCTTCACCGCTCCAGCGCGGGGGCCATCCGCGCGAGGATTCCGTCGCGCAGGAGCAGCCGGTGGCGCAGCGCCGCAGCGACGTGGAGCAGGACCAGCGCCAGCATCAGCCAGCCGAGCAGCCCGTGCGCGTCGTGGCCGAACCCGCCCGCCGCCTCGCCGACCGGCAGATAGGGCAGGTCGAACAGCCCGAACCAGGTCAGCGGCCGGCGGGTCGCCCCGCCCGACACCATCAGCCAGCCGGTCACCGGCATGGCGATCATCAGCAGGTACAGCGCCCAGTGCGTCGCGTGCGCGGCACCGCGTTCCCATGCCGGCGTGTGCGCGGGGAGCGGCGGCGGCCGATGCGCGATCCGCCAGGCGACGCGACCCGCCGTCAGCGCCAGCACGGTCAACCCGATCGCCTTGTGGATCGACATGCCGCCCAGTGCATCGTGGAAGATGCCGATGACCAGGTTGACGATCACCAGCGCGGCGATGGTCCAATGAAACCACATGGCGACGCGCGAGTAGCGCGCGGCGGGTTCGGTCCTGGCGTCCATCGTTCGGCTCCCCTGGTGCGGTTCCATTCCGCACATAGCCGGGTTTGCCGCGCAATACCCCCTTCATTCGGACGAAGGCGGGCCGCTTGCCCTCGTCGTCACCCCGGCGGAGGCCGGGGCCCAGGTGGGAAAGCGGTCTCGATCTACCGCGATTGTCCCTCAACTGGACCCCGGCCGTCGCCGGGGCGGAGTGGCCCGACCGGGACGGCCGGTTTACCCCAGCTGCGCCGGCGGCGTCTTGCCCTGCTGCACCTGGCGCGCGAACACGTCGCGCATCAGCGACAGCGAGAACAGGTGGGCGTAGAGCAGCGGCAGCATGCCCGACTGGCTCATCTTGCGCAGCTGGTCGCCGCGCAGGTCGGCCAGTTTCTGCTCGTTGACCATCTGGAAGCCGCGATAGACGAAGGGCTGGTCGGCGCCCTCCGGCTGGATCGATACCTCGCCGTCCATCAGCAGGCCCTGCTCGCGCAGTTCACGCATGAAGTTCTGGGTGCGCTGGCCGGCCTGCTCGAACGTCTCGTTGAAGCCGAGGATGTCCTTGGTCGCCTGGCTGGGCTCCTTACCCTCGAACAACGGTTCGCCCTCGTCGAACGCGCCGATCGCATCGCTGGTCGGGTCGAAGCAGAGCGACAGCTCGTCCGCGTCCGGGCGCAGCTTGGCCAGCATGAACGGGTAGCGGCGGACATAGGCGGGGACGTAGATGTTCGCCTCCGTCAGCTTGCCGTCGTCGCCGACGAACACGTTGACGCCCTCGTTCAGGCCCATCAGCGCGAGCGGGATGGCGTCGTCGCCGACCGAGAAGACGATGGGCATGTGGCGCTGGACCAGCGGAAACTCGTCGGTGGTCACCGGGATGGCGTGCTGGCCGACCAGGAAGGGCGCCGAGTCCATCTGGCGGATGCGATAGCCCGTATGCGCCTCGCTGGAGAGCGGCTCGAGACCGTTGTAGAAGAGCGGCAGTTGCGGCGCGCTGGCCATGGATCGGGAACTCCAGGTGGAACGTTGCCGCGGTCCTATGCCGCGGTGGAAACCGGCGCAAGCAGCTTGCCCGGGTTGAAGAGGCCGAGCGGGTCCAGCGCGTGCTTGATCGCGCGCATCGCGGCGAGGTCGCCGGGCGGCAGCAGCCGCGCGAGTTCGCCCGCCTTCATCTGCCCGATGCCGTGCTCGGCCGAGATGGTGCCGCCGGCCGCCGTCACCAGATCATGGACGAAGCCGCTGATCGCGGGCGCCTGCTCGGCGTACCAGCGGGCGGGATCGGCTCCCGCGGGCGCGCGGACGTGGAAGTGGATGTTGCCGTCGCCGAGATGGCCGAAGCCCGACGCGCGGGTGCCGGGAAAGCGCGCCTCGCACGCCGCGGCGGCTTCCTCCATGAAGCGCGGCATCGCGGCGACCGGCACGGCGATGTCGTGCTGGGCGGCGGGGCCGCGGGCGCGCTCGGCATCCGACAGGGCGTGGCGGAGCGCCCAGAACGCCTCCGCCTGCGCCTCGCTCGCCGCGATCGTCGCGTCGGCGACCAGGCCGTCGTCGATCGCGACGGCGAGCACCTGCTCGATCGTAGCGGTCGGCGGCTCGGCCCCGGTCGGCGCGGTCGCCTCGATCAGCAGGTGCCAGGCGTGCGCGCCGGCGAGGGGAGGGCGCGCGCCCGGCAGGTGCGCCAGCGCGGCGGCGAGGGTGCCGGCGGGGATGATCTCGAAACTCTCCACCGCGTCGGTCGCGCGCTGGAAGCGGCGCAGCAGCGCCAGCCCCGCCGCCGGGTCGGCCACCCCCGCCCAGGCCACCGTGCGCGATCCCGCCGCGGGCACCAGCCTGAGCGTCGCGGCGGTGACGATGCCCAGCGTCCCCTCCGCGCCAATCAGCAACTGGTCCAGGTCGTAGCCGCGATTGTCCTTGGGCAGCGCCTGCAGCCCGTCGTGCACCGAACCGTCGGCGAGCACCGCCTCCACCCCCAGCGTCAGCCCGCGCATGGTGCCGAAGCGCAGCACCTGCGTGCCGCCCGCGTTGGTGGAGACGAGGCCGCCCACGGTGGCGTTACCGCGCGCGCCCAGCGTCAACGGAAAGCGGACACCGCGGTCGAGGGCCGCCTCGTGCAGCCGTTGCAGCACCACGCCCGCCTCCACCATGGCGAGCCCGGCCTCCGCGTCGATCCGGCGCACGGCGTCCAGCCGGCGGAGCGACAGCAGCAGCACGCCGCCGTCGGCGGGCGGGGTGGCGCCGCCGACCATGGAGCTGTTGCCCCCTTGCGCGACCAGCGGCACGCGGTGACGCGCGGCGGCGCGGACGATCGCCTGCACCTCCGCGGTCGTCGCGGGCGCGAGCAGCGCCGGCGCGGTGCCGGCGAAGCGCCGCCGCCAGTCGACCTCCCACGGCGCGATCAGCGCGCGATCGGTGACGATCGCGGGGGGCGGCAGAACCGCGCGCAGGTCGGCGAGCATGGCGTTCTGGGCGGGCGACATGCCGGTGATCGCTAGAGGGAGTTCATGCATCGTTCAATCATGGCCGCTACATCCCGGTCCAGCATCATGGCGCCCTCCTTTCTTCTCATCCTGTCCACGCTGGTCCCGGCGATGATGGCGATCATGCCGGGCGGCGTGGTCCAGCGCTGGACGATCCACGAACGGGTCGTGATCCGGGTGCCGCGTACCGAGGCGGGCCCCGCCTCGCCCGTCCGCTGGCGGGAGCGAAAGGCGCCGCGCTGCCTGAAATTGACGGAGGTCAGCGCCGCGACCATCGCCGCGCCCGCCTCGGTCGACCTGTTGATGAGCGACGGGCGCCGCATCCGCGCGCGGCTGGAGGGCGAGTGCCGCTCGGCGGGCTTCTATTCCGGCTTCTACGTGCGGCCGGGCAGCGACGGCATGCTGTGCGCCGATCGCGACGTGATCCGCATCCGATCCGGCGCGGCGTGCGCGATCGATCGTTTCCGGTTGCTGACCCAGCGGCGATAGGGCTTCGCGCGGCGCCAGCACCCCCTTTGCCTTGACTTTTCGCGCCGGTTACGCGAGCGCGCGGGATGCCGGCGTGGGTTTCCTCGCGCCCTGATCCGGACAACTGCATGCCCTTCGCCGATCTCGGCCTTTCCAACGAACTCCTCCAGGCGGTGACCGACGCCGGCTATTCGGAGCCGACGCCGATCCAGGCGGCGGCGATCCCGCCCGTGCTGATGATGCGCGACATCATCGGCATCGCGCAGACGGGGACGGGCAAGACGGCGAGCTTCGTGCTGCCGATGATCGACATCCTCGCCCATGGCCGCAGCCGCGCGCGCATGCCGCGCAGCCTGATCCTGGAGCCGACGCGCGAGCTGGCCGCGCAGGTCGCCGAGAATTTCGAGAAATACGGCGCCAACAGCAACCTCTCCATGGCCCTGCTGATCGGCGGCGTGCAGATGGGCGACCAGATCGCGGCGCTGGAGAAGGGCGTCGACGTGCTGATCGCGACGCCGGGCCGACTGATGGACCTGTTCGGGCGGGGCAAGATCCTGCTCACCGGCTGCTCGATGCTGGTCATCGACGAGGCGGACCGGATGCTCGACATGGGGTTCATCCCCGATATCGAGGAAATCTGCACCAAGCTGCCCAAACAGCGCCAGACACTGCTCTTTTCCGCCACCATGCCGCCGCCGATCAAGAAGCTGGCGGACAAGTTCCTCGACAATCCCAAGCGGATCGAGGTGGCGCGGCCCGCGTCCACCAACACCAACATCACCCAATGGCTGGTGCCGGTGTCGGGCGGCGGCCACGACAAGCGGCGGCGCTTGCGGGAATTGCTGGAACAGCCCGAGGTGACCAACGCGATCATCTTCTGCAACCGCAAGACCACGGTGCGCGAGCTCAACAAGTCGCTGAAGCAGCACGGCTTCAAGTCGGGCGAGATCCACGGCGACATGGAACAGGCGCAGCGCATCGCCGAGCTGGACCTGTTCAAGGACGGTCACGTCACCATCCTGGTCGCGTCCGACGTCGCGGCGCGCGGGCTGGACATCAAGGGCGTGTCCACCGTGTTCAATTTCGATGCGCCCTGGCATCCGGACGATTACGTCCACCGCATCGGCCGCACCGGACGCGCGGGCGCGACCGGCACCGCCTACACGATGGTGGGCCCCGAGGACGCGGAGAACATCGACAATATCGAGAAGCTGACCGGGCAGAAGATCGCTCGGCTGGCTGCGCCCGCCGAGCCCGAGCGCGCCCCGCGCGACGAGGCCCGCGAGGAATCGGCGCGCCTGCCGCGGCGCGAGCGCTCGCCACGCGCCGAGCGGCCCCAGCCACGTGCCGAGCGGTCGGAGCCACGCACCGAGCGGCCCGAGCCACGCGCCGCTGCGCGTCCGCCGCGCCGCGAGGAGGCGGTCGACGCGGGCTGGAACGGCCCGGTGCCTGATTTCCTCCACGTCGCGCTGTCCGCACGCGGATGATCGAACTGGTTGCGCCGGAGCCAGCGAGCGTCGCCAGCCCCTGCGTCAACATCTGCCAGATCGACCCGGCCACCGGCTGGTGCCTGGGCTGCGGTCGCACCATCCCCGAGATCATGAACTGGAGCGCCAAGCCCGCCGACGAGCGCCGCGCCATCCGCGCGGCCCTGCCGCCGCGCATGGCGGCGTTGAAGGCGCGACCGGCATAGGAAGACTCGGCATCCAGCGTCGCGCCGACAAAGCCGTGAACACGCTTTCCGGAAACAACCATTTTCTATCGTTTCCATTTACGCGATGATCGGCGCTCCTCATCTTGGCGACAAGCAAGGAGTTCTCTTCGATGACCGACCTCAGGAGCGCCGTCGAGCGGCGCGGTTTCGATACGCTGGGTCACGCCGATCATGGCTGGCTGGACGCGCGGCATCATTTCTCGTTCGGTGGCTATCACGATCCGGCGCGGATGGGCTGGGGCGCGATCCGCGTGTGGAACGACGACGTGATCGCGCCGAACAGCGGCTTTCCGCCTCATCCGCACCGCGACATGGAGATCATCACCTATGTCCGCAGCGGCGCGATCACGCACCAGGATTCGATGGGCAACCAGGGCCGCACCGCCGCCGGCGACGTGCAGGTGATGAGCGCCGGATCGGGCGTCCGCCACGCCGAGTATAATGTCGAGGCGGAGCCGACGACGCTGTTCCAGATCTGGATCGAGCCGACCCGGCGCGGCGGCGAGCCGAGCTGGGGAGCGAAGCCGTTCCCCAAGGGCGAACGCTCGGGCAGGCTGACCGTGCTGGCGAGCGGGTTCGCCGAGGACGCGGAGGCACTGCCGATCCGTGCCGAGGCGCGCGTGCTGGCGGCAACGCTGGCCGCGGGCGAGCGGGTCGAGCACCGGGTGGGGGCGGGGCGCCACGCCTATCTGGTGCCCGCCACCGGTGCGCTGCTGGTCGACGGTGAGCGGATCGACGCCCGCGACGGCGCGGCGATCCCCGGCGGCCGCACGGTGACGATCGAAGCGCTCGAGGATGCCGAGATCGTGCTGGTCGACGCGGCCTGAATCGTCGGCAGGCTCAGGCGTTACCCCGCAGACTTGGATCTGCCCGTTGCTGAGAGACCCCGGCCTTCGCCGGGGCAAATGATCGATCGAAAGGTATTCTCATGACCAAAATACTGGTGCTCTATTACTCCTCTTACGGCCATATCGAGCAGATGGCCGACGCCGTGGCCGAGGGTGCGCGGGCCGGCGGGGCGGAGGTCGACGTGCGCCGCGTGGCCGAGACGGCGCCGGACGAGGTGGTGAAGGCCGCCCATTTCAAGACCGACACCGCGCACCCCGTGATCGAGAGCCCCGACGCGCTGACGCAGTACGACGCGATCATCGTCGGCGCGCCGACCCGTTACGGGCGGATGCCCGCGCAGATGGCGCAGTTCTGGGACACCACCGGCGGGCTGTGGGCGAAGGGGGCGCTGGTCGGCAAGGTCGGCGGGGCGTTCACCTCCACCGCCAGCCAGCATGGCGGGCAGGAGACGACGCTGTTCTCCATCATCACCAACCTGCTCCACCATGGCCTGTCGATCGTCGGCCTGGATTACGGGTTCCAGGGCCAGATGGGCGTGGCCGAGGTGCGCGGTGGATCGCCCTACGGCGCCACCACGATCGCCGACGGCGACGGCAGCCGTCAGCCGCACGCCGAGGAGCTCGCCGGTGCGCGCTACCAGGGCAAGCGGATCGCGGAGATGGCGGGCAAGCTGTTCGGATAAGCTCCACCGCCATCGTTCCGCGGGCCTCGTGCTAGGCCTTGGCGACATTCCTTCGTCACCCCGGAACAAGCCCGGGGTGACGGAGAAGGACGTGCCTCGAAGGCGTTTTGCATAGAGTCGGATGACATCTCCGACCCGTTCGTGCTGAGCGACGTCGAAGCACCGGCCACAAACCGCCCGCTCGCCGCCTGCCTTCGACGTCGCTCAGGGCGAACGGTGATGGGTCAACATCTCGTCATCCCGTTCCAGAGCCAAGTGGCCGGGCGTGCGTGGCTCTGGATGCCGGGACGGGCCCGGCATGATGGGTTATCGGCGCCGGCGCTTCTTTTCCGGGGGCGGCGCGGGTCGTACCGGTGGGTCGGGCTGGCCGGTCAGGACGATGACGAGTGGCGGGGTAATGCCGGGATCGGCCGGGAACGCCGCGCGTGCCTTGGCGAAGGTGAAGCGCGCCCTGGCGGCTCCCGGCGCGGCGGCGGTGACGCCGACCCAGCGCCAGTGCCACGGCTCCCACTTGACGCCCTGCGCGTTGCCGGGCGGGAAGCTCAGTTCGAAGCCGAAGCGGGGCGCGTTGGCGTGGAGCCAGCGCGCCTGCGGCGTCACCGCCATGCACGCCTCGATGTCGGGGCAGTTGGGCGAGGGGCGCACGGCGAAGTCGATCGCGTAGCCGGTGGTGTGCTCGCTGTGCCCGGCGGGCGCGACGGAAATGGCGCGGTCCTCGCTCGATCCCTGGCCGCCGCCGGCGAACACGCCGCGCTGCCGCTCGACCGATCGGTGGCAGGACAGGCCACGCAGCGCGCCGGGGCCGAGTGCGGCCGCGGCGGCGGCGAGCAGACGCTGCAGGTCGGGCAGCACCTCCGCCCGGACGCGGCATCCGTGCAGGCCGAAGCCGTCGGGCGCGTCGACCAGCTCGCCCGGCGCGACGTCGCCATAGGGATAATGGCCGAGCACGCGACCGTCGGTCGCGGCAGGGATTGCCACTTGGGCGAGAAGGGGCGCCTGGGCGAGAAGAAGCGCGAGCATCGCCGGTGCCTCTGGCATGCGCGGCTCCCCGGTGGCAAGGAGCCGCCATGCACGGCGACCGCGTTCTGTTCCTCGACGGCGAGGCCCTGGTGATCGACAAGCCCGCCGGGCTGCCGGTCGACCGCCCTCGCGACGGCTCGTTGAGCCTGGAGAATCACCTGGAAAGCCTGCGCTTCGGCTTCCAGCGCTGGCCCGTGGCGGTGCACCGGCTCGATCGCGACACCAGCGGCTGCCTGTTGCTCGCGCGCAATCCCAAGGCGGGCGCGCGCTTCCAGCAGGCGTTCGAGCAGGGACTGGTGGAGAAGCGCTACCTGGCGGTGCTCGACGGCTTGGTCGAGGGCGAGGGGGCGGTCGAGCTGGCGCTGGGCAAGACCAGCACCGCCGAGGCGGGATGGCGGATCGTGCCCGACACGCGCGGCAAGGCGGCGCGGACGGCATGGCGCGCGATCGGGGCGCGAGACGGGCAGACGCTGGTCGAGTTCCGGCCGCAGACCGGGCGCACCCACCAGATCCGCGTCCACGCGGCGAGCGGGCTGGGCGCGGCCGTCGTCGGCGACCCGGTTTACGGCCGTGGCGATGCGGGTGGTCCTTCGGCAGGTTCGGGCCCGGGCCCTTCGACAGGCTCAGGACAGGGCATGCTGCTCCATGCCGCCGAGCTGGTGGTGCCGCGACCGGGCAAGGAGCCGATCCGCGGCGAGGCGCCGTTGCCCGAACGGTTCGGCACCTGGGCGGAACTCGCCCAATGATCGCGGTGCCGGAGGACGCGCTCGACGAGCGGTTCCTCGCGGCGACGGGGCCGGGCGGGCAGAACGTCAACAAGGTGGCGACCGCGTGCCAGTTGCGCTGCGACGTGTACCGGCTGGGGCTGCATCCGGAGACCTATCGAAGGCTGAAGCTGTTCGCGGGCAGCCGGCTGACCGCGGGCGGGACGCTGGTGCTGACCGCCCGGCGCTACCGGACGCAGGAGGCGAACAGGGCGGACGCGCGCGAGCGGCTGGCCGAACTGCTCGCCAAGGCGGAGGAGCGCGAGGCGCGGCGGGTGAAGACCAAGCCGAGCCGCGCGGCCAAGGCGCGGCGGGTGGACGAGAAGAAGGGCCGATCCCAGGTCAAGGCGGGGCGCGGCCGGATAAGGATGGACTGATGTACGAATTCGACGTGGACGCCGGTTCCAAGGCGGCGCTGTACCGCGACCTGCTGAAGGCGACGGAGGCGGTGACCGCGGACGAGCCCGACGCGGTCGCCAACATGGCCAACGCCGCGGCGCTGCTGTGGCAGTACCTGCCCGACCTGAACTGGGCCGGCTTCTACCGCACGGTCGGCGACGAGCTGGTGCTGGGGCCGTTTCAGGGCAAGGCGGCGTGCATCCGCATCCCGTTCGGCCGCGGCGTCTGCGGCGCGGCAGCGGCGTCGGCGAGCACGCAGCGGGTCGACGACGTACACGCCTTTCCCGGCCATATCGCCTGCGACGCGGCGAGCCGGTCCGAACTGGTGGTCCCGATCGTCCGCGACGGGGCGGTGCTGGGCGTGATCGATCTCGACAGCCCGGTGCCGGCGCGGTTCGATGCCGAGGACGCGCACGGGTGCGAGGCGATCGCGGCGCTGCTCGCCCGGCGGCTCTGATCGGGACAGCGTGGTCGCGCGCCAAGGGGAAGGAAACGGGATGCGGACGCTTCTGATCGCCGGACTGGTCATGGTGCTGGCGGCCGGCGACGCGGCCGAGGCACAGCGCGACGGTCGCGGTGATGGTGCGCGGTCGGCTGGTACTCGGCGATCGCGAGAGGGTGTCGTCCGTTCCTGGCCCCAGCGCGAGGGCCGCTGGGTCGGCGGCTGGAACGCGCCGGGCGGCTGGGACGGTTACCGCCCGCTCCGTCCGGGTCAGGCGCTGCCGCCTTATTGGGGGCAGCCGGACTTCGCGGTCGGCAACTGGGCGGACTATGCGCTCGCCCCGCCGCCCGGCGGCGCTTACTGGTCGCGCTACTATGACGACGCGGTGCTGATCGACGGAGACGGTACGGTGTACGACACGGTCGACGGGATCGACTGGCACCGGGCCGACCGCCCCGCGCGAGCCGGCCGCGCGAAACCCGCGCCGGGCGTCACGACGGTCACGGCGAGCGACGGCTATGTCGGCGCGCGCGGTTCGGTGGTGACCACCACCAGCGAGGTGCCGAAGCGGCCTCGGTGACGGCGGCGCGGCGCCCTCAGCTCAGCCGGTCGATCTCCTCGCGCGTCAGCGAGCCCGGCACGATCATCACCGGGACGGACAGCGCGCCCGCGTCGGCACCGGTGAAGTGCGTCACCAGCGCGCCGGGTGCCCCGCTGGCCGCGGCGCCGAGCACCAGCGCGGCGATGTCCGGATTGGCGGTGATGGTATCGCGGATCACCCTGGGGCCGTCCCCGTCCTTGATCCGCAGCGTCGGGCGCAGTCCCGATTCGGCGATCAGCGTGCCTGCGGCGGCGGCGACCAGCCCCTCGGCGCGCTGCCGCTCCTCCGCCTCGATCGTCGCCTGCACGCCCCCGAACGCGATGAACTCCTGCGGTGGCAGCAGCGCCAGGATCTCGACGCCGCCGCCGGTCTTGACCGCGCGGCGCGCGGCGAAGCGCAGCGCGATCTCCGCTTCCGGGCTGTCGTCGATCACCACCAGATAGATGCGCATGACGATGGTGTGACGCGTGCCGATGCCCCGCGCAAGGGTTGACCGGGGCGCGCATGGGGACGAGAGAACGTGCCGCTACGGAACGCCGCCCGGCCGAGACTTATAGGGACCTTCCATGTCGATCGAGATCAAGATGCCCGCGCTGTCGCCGACCATGGAGGAGGGCACGCTCGCCAAATGGCTGGTCAAGGAGGGCGACCAGGTGAAGTCCGGCGACATCATGGCCGAGATCGAGACCGACAAGGCGACCATGGAGTTCGAGGCGGTCGACGAGGGCATCATCGCCAAGATCCTGGTGCCCGAGGGGACCGACAACGTGAAGGTCGGCGCCGCCATCGCGATCCTGGCGGAGGAAGGCGAGGATGCTTCCTCCGTCGAGACGTCGGCGAAGTCGGACACGCCCCGACCGACGAAGTCGGACACGCCGCAACCGACCGATCCCGAGTTCAAGGGCCGCCCCGATCCAAGCGATCCCAACGCCAAGGGCAACGAGGGCGAGAAGGTGGAGCGGACCGAGGCGAGTGCCGAGGATCACGGCCGGCCCGACAACGCCGGTGCCGAACCGACGCCGGCCACGCCGAGCGGCGGCGACGGTTCGCGCGTGAAGGCAAGCCCGCTCGCGCGGCGGATCGCGGCGGAGAAGGGCGTGGACCTCGCCGCCGTCAGCGGCTCCGGGCCCAACGGCCGCATCGTCAAGGCGGACGTCGAGGGCGCGGGCGCGGTGCCGAGCGGAGCCAAGGCTCCGGATGCCGCGGCTCCTGCCAAGGCCGAAGCCGCGTCGCCGCCCGTCGCACCGGCGCCGGCCGCCAAGCCGGCGGCGATCCCCGACGTGCCGCACGAGGCGACCAAGCTGTCGAACGTCCGCAAGACGATCGCGCGCCGCCTGACCGAGTCGAAGCAGCAGGTGCCGCACATCTACCTGACGGTGGACGTGCGCCTCGACGCGCTGTTGAAGCTGCGGGCCGAGCTCAACCAGTCGCTCGAGGGCCGCGGCGTCAAACTGTCGGTCAACGACATGCTGGTGAAGGCGCTGGGCGTCGCACTGGTGCAGGTGCCGGCGTGCAACGTGATGTTCACGCCGGATCAGCTGATTACCTTCGCGCGCGCCGACATCTCGGTCGCGGTGTCGACGCCGTCGGGGCTCATCACGCCGATCATCAAGGAAGCGGACAGCCGCTCGCTGTCGTCCATCTCAACCGCGATGAAGGACCTCGCCGCCCGCGCACGCGACAACAAGCTGAAGCCAGAGGAATATCAGGGCGGCACCGCCTCGATCAGCAACATGGGCATGTTCGGCATCACCCAGTTCGACGCGGTCATCAACCCGCCCCAGGGCATGATCCTGGCGGTCGGCGCGGGTGAGAAGCGCCCGGTCGTGAACGGCGACGAGCTGGGCGTCGCGACGGTGATGTCGGCGACCGGCAGCTTCGACCACCGCGCGATCGATGGGGCGGACGGCGCGCAGCTGATGAAGGCGTTCCGCGAGCTGGTCGAGCGCCCGCTGGGCATGCTCGCCTGAGGCCGGGACGGGGTATCGGCATGGGAAGGCGGGCGCTGACCGAGCTGTTCTTCATCGTCGCGGGGCTCGCCGCGGCGTGGGTGATGACGAAGCTCGCCATGTGGGCCTATCCGCTGGGCCGCGACGTGATCCGCTGGTGCGGGCTCGCCGCCATGCTGGCGACGATCGTGATGGGGGTGGGGCCACTCGCCCGCGCGGTACGCGCCGATCGGGCGCGGTCATGACGGATCGGCTGCCCGACACCGCGCCGACGATCCGCGTCACCGCCATGCCGGGCGACGCCAATCCGTATGGCGACATCTTCGGCGGCTGGCTGATGGGCCAGATGGACTTGGCGGCGGGCTCCGTCGCGTCGCGCCATGCCAAGGGCCGCGCGGTGACGATCGCGTGCGACGCGATGAAGTTCCACGCGCCCGTGCTGGTCGGCGACGAGGTGTCGGTCTACGCGACGCTGATCGCGGTCGGCCGCACCTCCATGACGATCGAGGTCGAGGCGTGGCGCCGAGCCCGTCACGTCGAGGACGCGTGCAAGGTGACGCAGGCGCGCTTCGTCTTCGTCGCCACCGACGAGAACCGCCAGCCGCGCACCGTGCCGGCATTGTCATCAACGCATGTCGCCGAGGCGGCACCCCCACCATCGGGAACGATCCATGGCTGACACCTACGACCTCATCATTCTCGGCTCCGGGCCTGGCGGCTACGTCGCGGCGATCCGCGCGTCGCAGCTGGGCATGAAGGTGGCGATCGTCGAGCGCGAGCGGTTGGGCGGGATCTGCCTCAACTGGGGATGCATCCCGACCAAGGCGCTGCTGCGCACGTCGGAAGTCTACCATTACATGACGCACGCCAAGGATTACGGGTTGAAGGCGGACAATGTCGGCTTCGACCTGGGCGCGATCGTCGATCGCAGCCGCAAGGTGGCCGGTCAGCTCAACGCGGGCGTCAAGGGCCTGATGAAGAAGCACAAGGTCGCGGTGCACGAGGGTGTCGGCGCGCTGACCGGCAAGGGCAAGCTCAGCGTCAAGCGCGGCGACGAGACGGTCGAACTCTCCGCCAAGCACATCCTGATCGCCACCGGCGCGCGCGCGCGCGACCTGCCCTTCGCCAAGGCGGACGGGAATCGCATCTGGACCTATCGCCACGCAATGGTGCCGAAGGAGATGCCGACCAAGCTGCTGGTCATCGGATCGGGCGCGATCGGCGTGGAGTTCGCCAGCTTCTACAACGACATGGGCGCCGAGGTGACGATCGTCGAGATGCTGCCGCGCATCCTGCCGGTCGAGGACGAGGAGGTCAGCGCCTTCATGGAAAAGCAGCTGACCAAGCAGGGAATCAGGATCGTCACCGGCGCGGGCGTCGAGAAGATCGACGTGGGCAAGGATGGCGTGAAGGCGTCGATCAAGGGCAAGGACGGCAAGGTCACCGCCGAGGAGTACAGCCACGTCGTCGTCGCGATCGGCATCATCCCCAACACCGAGGAGATCGGGCTGGAGGCGCTGGGCGTCGAGACGGAACGCGGGCAGATCAA
This sequence comes from Sphingomonas rubra, assembly GCF_900115745.1. Classification (GTDB taxonomy): domain Bacteria; phylum Pseudomonadota; class Alphaproteobacteria; order Sphingomonadales; family Sphingomonadaceae; genus Sphingomonas; species Sphingomonas rubra. The sequence goes on from NZ_FOXP01000002.1 coordinate 68,578, forward strand.
GGTCGACGGCTTCGGTCGCACCAACGTCGAGGGCGTGTACGCGATCGGCGACGTGACGGGCGCGCCCTGGCTGGCGCACAAGGCCAGCCACGAGGGCATCGTCTGCGTCGAAAAAATCGCCGGCGAGGAGCCGCACCCGTTCGAGGTGTGGAACATTCCCGGCTGCACCTACTCGCGCCCGCAGGTGGCGAGCGTCGGGCTGACCGAGGCCAAGGCCAAGGAAGCGGGCCATGAGGTGAAGGTCGGCAAGTTCCCCTTCATCGGCAACGGCAAGGCGATCGCGCTGGGCGAGGCGGAGGGCTTCGTGAAGACGGTGTTCGACGCCAAGACGGGCGAACTGCTCGGCGCGCACATGATCGGCGCGGAGGTGACCGAGCTGATCCAGGGCTACGTTATCGCGCGCCAGTTGGAGACGACCGAGGCCGAGCTGATGGAGACGGTGTTCGCGCATCCGACGCTGAGCGAGATGATGCACGAGAGCGTGCTGGGCGCTTACGGCCGCGCGATCCACATCTGAGGCGTCGCTCATCGGCGACGCGGCCCGCGTTCGTGCGCTGCTGATCGATGCGGCGCGCGCGGGCCATGCGGTCAGCTATGCCGGGCTGCTCGGGCGGCTGGGGATCGGTTTCACCCGCCCGAAGATGCGCGCGCTGTGCCGCACGCTGACGCGGATCGACGACGACGCGGCGGCGGCGGGCGAGCCGGACCTCGCCGTGCTGGTGGTGCGCGCGAGCGACGCGCTGCCGGGGCAGGGCTGGTGGACGAGCCACGCCGCGGCGACGGGCTATGCCGGTGGATGGACGGGGCCGGTTGCGATCGAGGAGGTCGCGCGGTTGCAGGAGTTGGCGTTCCGGTATTTGTCTTCTCCGCCACTTCGTTCGCCCTGAGGAGAGACTGAGCTTGTCGAAGGCTCGTCTCGAAGGGCATGTGCTTCGAGACGGCGCTTCGACTTCGCTCAGCGCCTCCTCAGCACGAACGGAGTGGGTGGCATGACGATACGGATTTCGACGGCGGCGCTCGCCTTGGCACTCGCCGTCGCCACTCCCGCCCACGCCGACACCGTGGTCGTGACCGCCGCCCACCTCGTCGATCCCGCCGCGGGCCGCACGCTGGACGACCCCATGATCGTCATCACCGATGGCCGCATCGTCGCGGTCGCCGTGCGCGGGCAGGCCAAGCCCGCCACCCCGCCGGACGCGCGCCGCATTGACCTGCCGGGCAAGACGTTGCTCCCCGGCCTGATCGACATGCACGTCCACCTGGACGCGGACGCCACGATCGGCGGCTACAAGCGGCTCGATTACACCGACAGCTTCTGGCAGGCGGTCGGCGTCGGCAACGCGCGCAAGATGCTGGAGGCGGGATTCACCACCGTCCGCAACGTCGACTCGGAGGATTACAACGATGTCGGCCTGAAACAGGCGGTCGACGGCGGCTGGATCGTCGGGCCGCGGATCGTGCCCGCGGGCTACGCGCTCGGCTCGACCGGCGGCCACTGCGACGGCACCGAGGGGCTGCCGCCCAGGTTCGCAAGCGTGCCCAATCCGTCCGTCGCCGACGGCCCCGACGGCTATCGCCGCCTCGTCCGCACACAGCGGAAATACGGGGCCGAGGTCATCAAGATCTGCGCCACCGGCGGCGTCCTGTCGAAGCGCGACGCGCCGGGCGCGCAGCAGATGAGCCTGGACGAGATGAAGGCGGTCGCCGACGAGGCGCATCTGCTGGGCATGAAGGTCGCCGCGCACGCCCACGGCAAGGCGGGGATCGACGACGCGCTGCGCGCCGGCATCGACACGATCGAGCATGCCAGCCTCGCCGATGCGGGCTCGTTCAAGCTGGCGAAGGAGCACGGCGCCTGGTTCTCGATGGACGTGTACGACGATGATTACATCCTGGCCGAGGGTGCGAAGAACGGCGTCCACCCGGAGAGCCTGGAGAAGGAGCGGCAGATCGGCCGCAAGCAGCGCGAGACGTTCCGCGCGGCGCACGCGGCGGGCGTGAAGATGGTGTTCGGCACCGACAACGGCGCGGTCTTCCCCGCCGGGCAGAACGCGCTCCAGTTCGCCAAGATGGTCCAATGGGGGATGACGCCGGTGGAGGCGATCCGGTCGGCGACGACGAACGCGGCCGAGGCGCTGGGGCGCGATGATGTCGGCCGGGTCGCGGTCGGCCGCTGGGGCGATCTCGTCGCGGTGGACGGCGATCCGACCCGCGACGTGCGGCTGCTCGAGCGGCCCGCGGCGGTGGTGAAGGGCGGGGTGCGCGTACGGTGAGCTTGCCGCGATCATCCCGATCGCCGGAACGAGGCGCCGACCGGGTGGTTAAGCGGTGAAGATACAAGGAGCATCACCTGCATGGCGACCAAGGCACCCGTCCGCTTCGACCCGTCAGTGGAGGATGTGAAGCCCAACGAGGGCGAGGTGATCCAGGATCTGGAACATTCGTTCAAGCAGATCCTCGACACCACTTCGGAAGACTATCAGCACGCCGTCCGCTCGGTTCATGCCAAGGCGCACGGCATCGCCAAGGGAACCTTCACCGTCCATGGCGACTTGCCGGCGGAACTGGCGCAAGGGCTGTTCGCGCGGGCCGGCGAGTATGAGACGATTGTCCGCATCTCTACCAATCCCGGCGACATCCTCGACGATTCGATCTCGGTCCCGCGCGGTTTCGCGATCAAGGTGATCGGTGTCGAGGGTGAGCGGCTTCCGGGCGCGGAGGGCGACGTCACTCAAGACTTCATCCTGGTCAACGGCCCCGTCTTCGCGGCGCCGACGGCCGAGGCGTTCGGCAAGAACCTGAAACTGCTCGCGTCGACCACCGACAAGGCGGAGGGCGGCAAGAAGCTGCTGTCCGGCGTGCTCCAGGCACTCAACGCGCCGCTGGTCGCACTGGGCATGGAATCGTCCAAGCTGTCGCAGATGGGCGGCGCGCCCAACGTCCATCCGTTGGGCGAGACCTATTACTCGCAGACGCCGTTCCGCTTCGGCGACTACATCGCCAAATTCGCGCTGAAACCCGTGTCGAAGACGATGACCGAGCTGACCGGCGACACCGTCGACACGACCGACCGGCCGGACGCCTTGCGCGAGGTGGTGAACGAGGTGATCCAGAGCCAGGGCGGCACCTGGGAGTTCCAGGTCCAGCTCAACCGCGACCTGGACGACATGCCGGTCGAGGACCCGACGCAGGAGTGGAGCGAGAAGGACAGTCCTTACGTCACCGTCGCGACGCTGACGGTGCCGCACCAGATCAGCTGGGAACATCAGGCGTCCGACAAGGTCGACGACGCGCTGTCTTACAACATCTGGCACGGGCTCGCCGCGCACCGCCCGCTCGGCAACGTCAACCGCGCGCGCAACGATCCGTACAAATTCTCGGCCGATTACCGGGGCCGGTACAATGGCTGCCCGATGCACGAGCCGCGGGCGCTTTCCGACCTGCCCTGAATGGGTTGACGCTGGCGGGATTGATGGAGAAGGGCGAACGCATGGCCAAGCTCTTCCACGTCAGCGACGTTCATTTCGGCAAGGAGGACAAGGCGGCGATCGCCTGGTTCGCCGAGCGGGTCGAGATGGAGAAGCCCGACGCCGTCATCATGACCGGCGACCTGACGATGCGCGCCCGCACCCGCGAGTTCGAGGCGGGCGGCGCCTGGCTGAAAAGCCTCGCCGCGCCGGTGACGGTGGAGATCGGCAACCACGACATTCCCTATTACTGGGACCCGATCCGCCGCTTCATCGCGCCCTACACCCGCTACGCCGCGATCGAGCGGATGATCGAGCGGCCGCTGGAGCTGCCCGGCGTCACCGTGGTGCCGCTGAAGACGATCGCGCGCGCGCAGTGGCGGATGAACTGGTCCAAGGGCTATGTGGGCCGCGCCTCGCTCGCCCGCGCGCTGCAGCTGATCGCCGACGCACCCAAGGGCAATCTGATCTTCGTCGCCGCGCATCATCCCCTGATCGAGGCCGGGACCAAGGGCACTGCCAAGACGTGGCGGGGCGAAGAGGCGCTGAGCGAGCTCGCCGCGGCGGGCGCGCACGCGGTATTGTCCGGCCACGTCCACGATCCGTTCGACGTGCCCGTCCACCGATCGGGCCGGATGATCCGGATGATCGGCGCGGGCACGCTCTCCGTCCGCACCCGCAACAGCCCGCCGGGGTTCAACGAGCTCCGCGTCCACGGCGACCAGTTCGAGACTCTGTCGCGGACGCAGAGCGACGAACCGAAACACTCGATCAGCGAGACGGTGGAGACCAGCTACTAAGCGGCGTGCCGCTTACGACCTATGCGATAACCGCCACGTTCAAGACCAACCCCGTCGCGCTATCCGAACTGCTGAAGGATTGCGCCCGAGGCGATATGCAATTGCGGGCCGGTGTGTACCGCGATCACGTGAGAGAAAAGGGCGCTTTGCTCGACGACGGTGACGAGGAGGCGGCGGCGATCGAGGCGCTGGCGGCCTGACCGAGAAGAGTTGAGCGGCATCGTGCGATAGCCCACCAGCGATCGCGACACGAAAAAGCCGCCGCCCGGCATCTCGGACGGCGGCTCCTTCATCGACCCGGCTGAACGATCAGTCGTTCAGATACTCGCCGGCATCCGCATCGGTGCCCGTGCCCGAGGTCACGACCTCGGCCAGCGCGTCGTCACCGGTGCCGGTGTCGTCGCGGGGGGAGCGCGCATCCTCGGCCGCCTTCTGCTCCGCCGCCGAGATCGGCGCGACGATCGCCGCCGACAGCGCGCGCTGCTGCGCGCGGAGCGCCACGTCGCGGCTGGTGGCTGCGACACGCAGGCGGTTCATGCCCGCGCCGGTGCCCGCCGGGATCAGCCGGCCGACGATCACGTTCTCCTTCAGGCCCATCAGCGTGTCCTGCTTGCCCTGGACCGCCGCCTCGGTGAGGACGCGGGTGGTCTCCTGGAACGACGCCGCCGAGATGAAGCTGCGGGTCTGCAGCGACGCCTTGGTGATGCCGAGCAGGATGGGCTTGCCCTGCGCCGCCGTCTGGTTCTTCTCCAGCTTGGCGTTGATCGCGTCCATCTCCTCGCGATCGACCTGCTCGCCCTTCAGCAGCGTGGTGTCGCCGCCGTCGGTGATCTCGACCTTCTGCAGCATCTGACGGACGATCGTCTCGATGTGCTTGTCGTTGATCTTCACGCCCTGGAGGCGATAGACTTCCTGGATTTCCGACACGAGATACTCGGCCAGCGGCTCGATCCCCATCGTCTCCAGGATGTCGTGCGGATCGGGCGAGCCGCCGATCAGGTTATCGCCGCGCTTGACATAGTCGCCTTCCTGCACGTCGATGACCTTGGACTTGGGCACGAGGTACTCGACCACATCGCCGCCGTCCTCCGGCTGGATACCGATCTTGCGCTTGGCCTTATAGTCCTTGCCGAACACGACCCGGCCGGAGACCTTGGCGATGACCGCCGCCTCCTTGGGGACGCGCGCCTCGAACAACTCGGCCACGCGCGGCAGACCGCCGGTGATGTCGCGCGTCTTGGCCGACTCGCGGCTGACACGCGCCAGCACGTCGCCCGCCTGCACCTCGGCATTGTCGTCGACCGACAGCACCGCGCCCGACGCCAGCATGTAGCGGGCGGCCTCGCTCTCGTCCGATCCGGTCAGGGTCAGGCGGGGGCGGAGGTCCTCCTTCGACTTGGTGGTCGTGCGGTACTCGATCACGACGCGCTGGGCGATGCCCGTCGCCTCGTCGGTCTGCTCGGTGAGCGTCTTGCCCTCGATCAGGTCCTGGTACTTCACGATACCGCCGGTTTCCGTGATAACCGGCATGGTGAACGGGTCCCACTCCGCCATCCGGTCGCCCTTCGACAGCATGTGGCCGTCGTCGAACGCCACGTACGCGCCGTAGGGGATGCGGTGCGACGAGAGCTCGCGGCCGTCCATGTCGACGATCACGATCTCGCCCGAGCGGCTGAGCACCACGCGGCGGCCACGCTGGTCGACGATCAGGCGCAGGTCCTTGAACTGGGCGGTGCCGTCGACCGGCGCCTCCAGGTTGGACTGCTCGTTGAGCTGCGCCGCACCACCGATGTGGAAGGTGCGCATCGTCAGCTGCGTGCCCGGCTCGCCGATCGACTGCGCCGCGATTACGCCGACCGCCTCACCGATGTTGACCGGCGTGCCGCGGGCGAGGTCGCGCCCGTAGCATTTGCCGCAGACGCCGATCTTCGACTCGCAGATCAGCGGCGAGCGGATTTTCATCCCCTGCACGCCGATCGCCTCGATCTGCGCGACCATCGCCTCGTCGAGCAGGGTGCCCGTCGGGATGGCGATCTCGCCCGTCTTCGGATCGACCACGTCCTCCATCGTCGTCCGGCCGAGGATGCGCTCGCCGAGCGACGCGATGGTCGAGCCGCCCTGCACGATCGCCTTCATCTCCAGCGCGCGCTCCGTGCCGCAATCCTCCTCGACGATGACGCAATCCTGCGACACGTCGACGAGGCGACGGGTGAGGTAGCCCGAGTTGGCCGTCTTCAACGCCGTGTCCGCGAGGCCCTTGCGGGCGCCGTGGGTGGAGTTGAAGTATTCGAGGACGGTCAGGCCTTCCTTGAAGTTCGAGATGATCGGCGTCTCGATGATCTCGCCCGACGGCTTGGCCATCAGCCCGCGCATGCCGGCGAGCTGCTTGATCTGCGCCTGGCTACCGCGGGCACCCGAGTGCGCCATCATGTAGATCGAGTTGATGTCCTTCTCGCGGCCCTTGTTGGGGCCGTCTTCATAGTGACGGACAGCCTTGATCTCGTTCATCATCGAGTTCGCGACCTGGTCGCCGCAGCGGCTCCAGGCGTCGATCACCTTGTTGTACTTCTCCTGCTGGGTGATCAGGCCGTCCTGATACTGCTGCTCGAAGTCCTTCACCTGGTCGCGCGTCTCGTCGACCAGCTTGTCCTTGTCCGGCGCGATGATCATGTCGTCCTTGCCGAACGAGATGCCAGCGCGGAACGCGTGGCGGAAGCCCAGCGCCATGATGGCGTCGGCGAACAGCACCGTCTCCTTCTGGCCGGTGTGGCGATAGACCTCGTCGATCACGTCGCCGACGTCCTTCTTGGTGAGGAGGCGGTTGACGGTCTCGAACGGCACCTTGGACGATTTCGGCAGCGTCTCGCCGAGCAGCATGCGGCCCGGCGTCGTCTCGAAGCGCTTGAGGTACTGGTTGCCGCTCTCGTCGGTCTGGGGCACGCGGCTGGTGATCTTGGTGTGCAGCGTCACCGATCCGGCGAACAGCGCCTGGTGCACCTCCTCCATGTCGGCCAGCACCATGCCCTCGCCGGGCTCTCCCTCCTTCATCATCGAGAGGTAGTAGAGGCCCAGCACCATGTCCTGCGACGGCACGATGATCGGCTTGCCGTTGGCGGGGCTGAGGATGTTGTTGGTCGACATCATCAGCACGCGCGCCTCCAGCTGCGCTTCCAGGCTCAGCGGCACGTGGACGGCCATCTGGTCGCCGTCGAAGTCGGCGTTGAACGCCGAGCAGACCAGCGGGTGGAGCTGGATGGCCTTGCCCTCGATCAGCACCGGCTCGAACGCCTGGATGCCGAGGCGGTGGAGCGTCGGCGCGCGGTTCAGCATCACCGGATGCTCGCGGATCACCTCGTCCAGGATGTCCCAGACTTCCTTGCGCTCCTTCTCGACCCACTTCTTAGCCTGCTTCAGGGTCATCGACAGACCCTTGGCGTCGAGACGCGCGTAGATGAACGGCTTGAACAGCTCGAGCGCCATCTTCTTCGGCAGGCCGCACTGGTGCAGCTTCAGCTCCGGACCCGTCACGATGACCGAGCGGCCCGAATAGTCGACGCGCTTGCCGAGCAGGTTCTGGCGGAAGCGGCCCTGCTTGCCCTTCAGCATGTCGGACAGCGACTTGAGCGGACGCTTGTTGGCGCCCGTGATCGTCCGACCGCGACGGCCATTGTCGAACAGCGCGTCGACCGCTTCCTGCAACATGCGCTTCTCGTTGCGGACGATGATGTCCGGCGCGCGCAGTTCCATCAGCCGCTTGAGGCGGTTGTTGCGGTTGATGACGCGGCGGTACAGGTCGTTGAGGTCCGACGTCGCGAAGCGTCCGCCGTCCAGCGGCACCAGCGGGCGCAGCTCGGGCGGGATGACCGGCACGACTTCGAGGATCATCCACTCGGGCCGGTTGCCCGACTCGAGGAACGACTCGACGACCTTCAGGCGCTTGATGATCTTCTTGGGCTTCAGCTCCGACTTGGTCGTCGCCAGCTCTTCGAGCAGGTCACGCTTCTCGCCCTCGAGGTCGAGGTTCTCCAGCATGATGCGCACGGCCTCGGCGCCGATCCCGGCCGAGAAGGCGTCCTCGCCATACTGGTCCTGCGCGTCGAGCAGCTCGTCCTCGGTCAGGAGCGAGTATTTCTCCAGCGGGGTCAGGCCCGGCTCGATGACGATGTACGCCTCGAAGTACAGCACGCGCTCGAGCTGCTTCAGCTGCATGTCGAGCAGCAGGCCGATGCGGCTCGGCAGCGACTTCAGGAACCAGATGTGCGCGACCGGTGCAGCCAGTTCGATATGGCCCATCCGCTCGCGGCGGACCTTGGAGACGGTAACCTCGACGCCGCACTTCTCGCAGACGATGCCCTTGTACTTCATGCGCTTGTACTTGCCGCACAGGCACTCGTAATCCTTGATCGGACCGAAGATGCGCGCGCAGAACAGGCCGTCACGCTCGGGCTTGAACGTGCGATAGTTGATCGTCTCGGGCTTCTTGATCTCGCCGAATGACCAGGACCGGATCTTGTCCGGGGACGCGATGCCAATCTGGATCTGGTCGAAGGTCTCCGGCTTGGCGACCGGATTGGCGAAGTTGGTCAGTTCGTTCATGACTGTCCTCTAAATCTCTTTATCCTCTCCCACCGGGAGAGGAAGGGACCCGCCAGCGAAGCTGGTGGGAAGGTGAGGGCAGGGCAGTTACCTGTCCTCACCCTTCCGGCGCTGTGCGCCTCCCTCCCTCTCCCGCCGGGAGAGGGAGGCACAGGTTACTCCGCGGCCAGCGCCACGCCGTCGTCGTCCTCGGACGCCTCTTCGGCGTTCTTGAGATCGACGTTGAGGCCCAGCGAGCGCATTTCCTTGACGAGCACGTTGAAGCTCTCCGGGATGCCGGCCTCGAACGTGTCGTCGCCCTTGACGATCGCCTCGTAGACCTTGGTGCGGCCGACCACGTCGTCCGACTTCACCGTCAGCATCTCCTGCAAGGTATACGCCGCGCCGTAGGCCTGGAGCGCCCAGACCTCCATCTCGCCGAAGCGCTGGCCGCCGAACTGCGCCTTGCCGCCCAGCGGCTGCTGGGTGACGAGCGAGTAGGGGCCGATCGACCGGGCGTGGATCTTGTCGTCGACCAAGTGGTGCAGCTTCAGCATGTAGATGATGCCCACCGTCACCTTGCGGTCGAACTTGTCGCCGGTGCGTCCGTCGAACAGGTCCGACTGACCCGACACGTCGAGCCCGGCCAGTTCCAGCATCGCCGCCACGTCCGCCTCGACCGCGCCGTCGAACACCGGCGTGCCCATCGGCACGCCGCCGCGCAAATTCTCGGCCAGCTCGACGATCTCCTGGCCGTCGCGGGCCTCGATATCGTCGACGTAATGCTCGCCATAGACTTCCTTCAGGCGATCCTTGACCGCGTCGGGCATCGCGCCCGCCTTGGCGTCCGGATTGGCCTCGCGCCATTCCTCCAGCTGATGCGCGATCTGTTGGCCGAGGCCGCGCGCGGCCCAGCCGAGGTGCGTCTCGAAGATCTGGCCGACGTTCATGCGGCTCGGCACGCCCAGCGGGTTGAGCACCAGGTCGACCGGCGTTCCGTCCGCGAGGAAGGGCATGTCCTCCTGCGGCAGGATGCGGCTGATGACGCCCTTGTTGCCGTGACGGCCGGCCATCTTGTCGCCCGGCTGCAGCTTGCGCTTCACCGCCACGAACACCTTGACCATCTTGAGCACGCCCGGCGGCAGCTCGTCGCCCCGCTCCAGCTTCTCGCGGCGATCCTCGAACTTCGCGCGGATCAGGCCGGCGGCATCGTCATACTGCTGCTTCACCGCCTCCAGATCGCCCTGGACCTTGTCGTCGGCGACCGCGAACTTCCACCATTCGTGACGGTCGACCGAGTCGAGCGTCGCCATGTCGATGACGGCGCCCTTCTTCGGCCCGCCCTTCGGCACCGCCGTCGCGGTCTGGTCGAGCAGCATCTCGCGCAGGCGGCTCCAGGTCGCCCGGTTGAGGATCGCGCGCTCGTCGTCCGAGTCCTTCTTCAGGCGCTCGATCTCCTCGCGCTCGATCGCCATCGCGCGCTCGTCCTTGTCGATGCCGTGGCGATTGAACACGCGCACGTCGACGATCGTCCCCGACACGCCCGGCGGCAGGCGCAGCGACGTGTCGCGCACGTCGGATGCCTTCTCGCCGAAGATGGCGCGGAGCAGCTTCTCCTCCGGCGTCATCGGGCTTTCGCCCTTGGGCGTGATCTTGCCGACCAGGATGTCGCCCGGCTCCACCTCGGCGCCGATATAGACGATGCCCGCCTCGTCGAGGTTGCGCAGCGCCTCCTCGCCGACATTGGGGATGTCGCGGGTGATGTCCTCCGGCCCCAGCTTGGTGTCGCGGGCCATCACCTCGAACTCGTCGATATGGATCGACGTGAACACGTCGTCCTTCACGATCCGCTCGGAGATGAGGATCGAGTCCTCGTAGTTGTAGCCGTTCCACGGCATGAACGCGACGAGCGCGTTGCGGCCCAGCGCCAGCTCGCCGAACTCCGTCGACGGGCCGTCGGCGAGCACGTCGCCCGCCATCACCACGTCGCCCACCTTCACCAGCGGACGCTGGTTGATGCAGGTCGACTGGTTCGAACGCTGGAACTTCATCAGCGTGTAGATGTCGACGCCCGACTTCCCCGCATCGACGTCACCCGTGGCGCGGATCACGATACGGCTGGCGTCGACCTGGTCGACGATGCCGGCGCGCTTGGCCGAGATCGCCGCGCCCGAATCGCGCGCCACCGTTTCTTCCATGCCGGTGCCGACGAACGGCGCCTCGGCCCGGACCAGCGGCACCGCCTGGCGCTGCATGTTCGAGCCCATCAGCGCGCGGTTGGCGTCGTCGTTCTCCAGGAACGGGATCAGCGACGCGGCGACCGACACCAGCTGCTTGGGGCTGACGTCCATCAGCGTGATGGTGTCGGGCAGCGCCATCAGGAACTCGCCCGCCTGACGTGCCGAGACCAGATCGTCGGTGAACGCGCCGCTCTCGTCCAGCTCGGCCGAGGCCTGCGCGATCGTGTGCTTGGCCTCCTCCATCGCCGACAGGTAGACGACGTCGTTGGTCACCTTGCCGTCGATGATCTTGCGGTACGGCGTCTCGATGAAGCCGTACTTGTTCACCCGGCTGAACGACGCCAGCGAGTTGATGAGGCCGATGTTCGGGCCTTCCGGCGTCTCGATCGGGCAGATGCGGCCGTAATGCGTCGGGTGAACGTCGCGCACCTCGAAGCCCGCGCGCTCGCGGGTCAGGCCGCCCGGCCCGAGCGCCGAGACGCGACGCTTGTGCGTCACTTCGGACAGCGGGTTGGTCTGGTCCATGAACTGCGACAGCTGCGACGAGCCGAAGAACTCGCGCACCGCGGCGACCGCCGGCTTGGCATTGATGAGGTCGTTCGGCATCACGGTGGACACGTCGACCGACGACATGCGCTCCTTCACCGCGCGCTCCATGCGCAGCAGGCCGACGCGATACTGGTTCTCCAGCAGCTCGCCCACCGAGCGCACACGACGGTTGCCGAGATTGTCGATGTCGTCGATCTCGCCCTTGCCGTCCTTCAGGTCGACCAGGGTCTTGATGACGGCGAGGATATCCTCGGTGCGCAGCGTCGTCACCGTGTCCTCGGCATCGAGGTCGAGGCGCATGTTGAGCTTAACGCGGCCGACCGCCGACAGGTCGTAGCGGTCGGGATCGAAGAACAGGCCGGCGAACAGCGACTCGGCGGTCTCCAGCGTCGGCGGCTCGCCGGGGCGCATCACACGGTAGATGTCCGACAGCGCCTGCTCGCGCTCCTCGGCCTTGTCCGCCTTCAGCGTGTTGCGGATCCACGGGCCGGTCGAGACATGGTCGATGTCGAGCAGCTCGACCTCGGTGATGCCCGCCTGGTCCAGCTTCTCCAGATTGTCCGGCCCGATCTCGTCACCCGCCTCGACGTAGATTTCGCCCGTCGCCTCGTTGATGAGGTCGAAGGCGGAGTAGCGGCCGTAGATTTCCTCGGTCGGGATCAGCAGCTCGGCAAGGCCGTCCTTGGCCGCCTTGTTGGCGGCGCGGGGGCTGATCTTCTGCTGGGCGGCGAACACCACCTCGCCCGACTTGGCGTCGACGATGTCGAACAGCGGCTTCACGCCGCGCCAGTTCTCCGCCGCGAAGGGGATCACCCAGCCGCCCTGGCCGCGCACGTAGCTGACGCGGTTGTAGAAGTGCGACAGGATGTCCTCGCTGGTCATCCCCAGCGCGAACAGCAGCGCCGTCACCGGCAGCTTGCGCTTGCGGTCGATGCGGACGTTGACGATGTCCTTGGCGTCGAACTCGAAGTCGAGCCACGAGCCGCGATACGGGATCACCCGCGCCGCGAACAGGTACTTGCCCGACGCGTGCGTCTTGCCGCGATCATGGTCGAACAGCACGCCGGGGCTGCGGTGCATCTGCGACACGATGACGCGCTCGGTGCCGTTGATGAAGAAGGTGCCGTTCTCGGTCATGAGCGGCATGTCGCCCATGTAAACGTCCTGCTCCTTGATATCGATGACCGACTTGGCCTCGGTATCCGGATCAACCTCGAACGCGGTCAGGCGCAGCGTCACGCGCATCGGCGCGGCGTAGGTGATGCCGCGCTGGCGGCACTCCTCCACGTCGAACTTCGGCGGCTCCAGCACGTAATCGTCGAAGTCGAGATAGGCGGTGCCGGCGAAATCCTGGATCGGGAACACGCTGCGCAGCGTCTTCTCCAGGCCGGACACGTGGCCGGTGCTCTTGTCCGAGCGCAGGAACTGCTCGTAGCTCTCGCGCTGCACCTCGATCAGGTTCGGCATCTGCACGACTTCGTGGATGTTGCCGAATACCTTGCGGATGCGCCGCTTGGCGGTGCCGCCCTTGTGCTCGCGCCGCGCTGTCGCGCCGTCGATCGCCTTGGTCGCCATAAAGTCTTATGCCCTCGGAAGAGTCAGCAGGAATATCGGGCGCAAAAGATCGGACGGCAAAAAGCCGATCGCAACGGGTGCGTCGGCTTGATAGCGTCCGGAACCGGCAGTTCCCCATTCTATCGATGCGCTGCGCGACGGCGCGTCGGTTCCCGGGAGCTGTGGCAAGGGTCGCGATATAGGCGGCGTGCCGGGGGTCGTCAACCGAAGCGCTCGGGCAGCGATCCGGGGTGAACGGCTCGTCGCCGTCGTGCCGCACTTCGTCGCAGCGCCGCTTGCGGGGAACGAGGTTCTGGTGCCGCGCGGGTGGCGATGTACCGCTTCCCACCGCGTCTTCTCGCGACGCTCGTCCTGCCTGCCGTTCCGCTCGCCGCCCAGGAGGTGCCGCCAGTCGCGCCGACACCCACTGCGACACCCACGCCTGTGCCGGAGCCGATCCTCGCGCCGTCGGTACCGATCGTCCTGCCGTCGCCCGAGCCGACGTCGACGCCGCGCGCGGTCGAGACGCCGGCCGCGCGTCCATCCCCGCGACCGACCGTGGCGCCGTCGCCGACCCCTGTTCCGATCCCATCCGCCGCGCCAGCGCCGACCCCCGTTCCGACCCCCTCCGCCGCACCGTCGCCGCAACCGAGCGTCAGTGCGGTGCCGCCCGCGGTGATCGCCTCGCCGCTGCCGACCACCGACGATCGCGATAACGGTGGATCGCGCACCTGGTTCTGGATGCTCGGCGCGGGCGTGCTGCTGATCGGTGCGATCGGATTGTGGCTCGCGCGTCGTCAGCGGACGCCCGAGGACGAGGAGATCGAGGTCGCCGCCGTTCCCGACGATACGGTCGCGGTCGGGCCGCCCGCCTTTCTGGCTCCGGCGGCCATCTCCACCCCGCTGGCCTTGCGCTTTCGCCCGACGCGTGTCGGCTTCAACATGCTGAGTGCGACGGCGGAGGGTGAGTTGACCGTCGCCAATGAGGGCGCGGTCCCGGTGTCCGGCCTGCGGGTTCGCGCCGGCCTGCTGGGCGCGCATGCCGAACAGGAAGCGGACGTGGCCGAGTTCCTCGCCCAGCCGATGGGGCGGCCGGTCGCGCCTGTGTTCGATCTCGCGCCGGGAGAACGGCGGACCTTGCGCGTCGTCGCGGCGGTGCCGCGTGAGGCGATGCGGACGCTCACCGCCGCGGGGCGGCCGATGTTCGTGCCGGTGCTCACCGCCGACGTGCGCGCCGACGACGGAACGCAGGTGGCGCAAGGCTTCGCGATCGGGGCGGAGCGGGTCGACTCGGCCAAGCTCGCGCCGTTCTGGCTGGACGTGCCCGATCGGGCATACACGGCGGTCGCGGCGCGGGAACACGGGCCGGCGGTGGTGCGGCGGGGGTAGGCCGCCAACTTCGTCATGCCGGGCTCGTCCCGGCATCCAGGGCGACGAGCGCCGGGGCCGTAAAGAAGAAGGGCGGCTCCCCGCGTGTGGGAAGCCGCCCTTCTTTTCAGCCAAGCCGTCATGGGAATAAATCCCATGACGTCGAACGGGCAGAGCCCGCCGGCCGGCCTTGTGCGGGTGCGGACTAGCGCTTGCGCTAGCCCGTCTCCCGCACGGCGGCTTACTTGACGTCGACGGTCGCGCCGGCAGCCTCGAGCTGAGCCTTCAGCTTCGCGGCCTCGTCCTTGTTCACGCCTTCCTTGACGGCCTTGGGCGCGCCCTCGACGAGAGCCTTCGCCTCGGTCAGGCCGAGACCGGTGATCGCGCGGACCTCCTTGATGACGTTGATCTTCTTGCCGCCGTCGCCGGTCAGGATCACGTCGAACTCGGTCTGCTCCTCGGCGGCGGGAGCGGCGGCACCACCACCACCGGCGGCGGGAGCCGCGACGGCCGCGGCGGCCGAGACGCCCCACTTCTCTTCGAGCATCTTCGAGAGCTCGGCGGCCTCGAGGACGGTGAGGGCGCTCAGCTGGTCAACCAGCGTGTTCAGGTCTGCCATGTGTATTCTCCATGCGGGGGACGACGCCCCCAAAGTTCAGATGAAACCAGGATGCTTTGGACGAAAACGGCGTTACGCCGCCTCCTTCTCCGCGTGGGCGGAGAGCACGCGCGCGATCTGCGCCGCCGGGGCCTGCGCGATCGTGGCGATCTTCGTGGCGGGCGCCACGATGAGGCCGACGATCTTCGCCCGCAGCTCGTCGAGCGACGGCAGCGTGGCGAGAGCCTGAACGCCCGCGAGGTCGAGGGCCGTCGAGCCCATCGCCCCGCCCACGATTTCGAACTTGTCGTTCGTCTTCGCGAAGTCGACGGCCACCTTGGCGGCCGCGACCGGGTCGGTCGAGGTGGCGAGCGCGACCGGGCCGGTCAGCATGTCGCCGATCGAGCCGTAGTCGGTGCC
Source organism: Sphingomonas rubra (assembly GCF_900115745.1). GTDB lineage: Bacteria > Pseudomonadota > Alphaproteobacteria > Sphingomonadales > Sphingomonadaceae > Sphingomonas > Sphingomonas rubra. Next base: position 84,149 of record NZ_FOXP01000002.1, read on the forward strand.
GTCCAGTGCGATCCTGGCAAGCTTGTTCTTCGAGACCTTGTAGGCCGCGCCGGCTGCCCGCATCTTGTTGCGCAAGTCCGTGGACTGCGCGACCGTCATGCCGAGGTTGCGGGTGACGACCACCACGCCGACCTCGTTGAAGGTGCGGTTCAGTTCGGCGACGGCCGCGGCCTTTTGAGCACGATCCATGCCATTCTCCACATTCTGAGCGCGTTCCGGAAAACGCGCTCGGTTACTCCCGGCGGGCGACAGCACACCGGGTTTGTCCAGCGATGGGGAAGGGGATCGGCCGCATGGAAACACGGCGGATGGATCTCTGTCCCCGTCTCGGCAGGAAGATTAAGCCGGAAACCGGCCCCTGCTGTCTCGGACGGAGCCCGGGCGAGCCCGGACTTGGAGGCGCCGTTAGCGGAACGGGCGACCCATGGCAACAAGGTCGTCATGCCGGGCGCGTCCCGGCATGACGACGGCGCTTCAGAACTCCGTGTTGCGGGTGTCGCGCTGGTCGGTTGCGCCGACCGGCGGCTGGCCGCCCGGAACCGGCGGGGTCATCACGCCCGTGTTGCCATGCCCGGCGGTCCCTTCCGGCGGCGTGCCCGATTCCCGCTGCTCGAACGCCATCTGCTCGTCCGCCACCCCCGATCCGGTCGGCTGCAACGGCAAATCGCCGAAACCCGTCGGCTCGGGGCGGTCGTCGGTCGGAACGGTCTGGTCGGGCCGGGTCTCGTCCATGTGCGGTTCGTCGGTCACGTTGTTCTCCTTTGCGAAACAAGAACGCCGCAACTAGCCGTCTCGTTGCCCAGCGCGTCGATCACCCGCCGGGAATAGGCGCGGGCGAGTTCCTCGTGGGCGCGGCGCGGCGCGCCCGGCTTGGCGTCGATCGCGCGCACCGCCTCCTGCAAGGCGCGGTCGGCGAAATACTGGAACTCGGCGGTCATGGTGGTCACTCCATCGCTGCCCCTGTGCCCCCGCGTTTACGCGCCCGATCGTGTCGACCGTATTGCGCGCGCGTGACGAAGCTGTCGCAACCCGTGTCGCCGGGTCTTGGCCGAACGGGCGAACCGCCGTATCGACGGCCGCGAAACGGAGAGGGTTGCGATGCAGAAGCTTTACCCGAACGCGGCGGCGGCGCTGGAAGGGCTGCTCCACGACGGCATGACGATCTGCGCGGGCGGCTTCGGCCTGTGTGGTATTCCCGAGCGGCTGATCGATGCGATCCGCGACGCGGGCACGACCGGCCTGACGGTCGCCTCCAACAACGCCGGCATCGACGGCGAGGGACTGGGCAAGCTGCTGCGCACGCGCCAGATCGCCAAGATGATCTCCTCCTATGTCGGCGAGAACAAGGAGTTCGAGCGCCAGTATCTGTCGGGCGAGCTGGAGGTCGAGTTCTGCCCGCAGGGAACGCTGGCGGAGCGCTGCCGCGCGGGCGGCGCCGGCATCCCCGGCTTCTATACCAAGACCGGCGTCGGCACCCAGGTGGCCGAGGGCAAGGAGGTCAAGGAGTTCGACGGCGAGGAGTATATCCTGGAACGCGGGCTGCGCGCCGACCTGTCGATCATCAAGGGCTGGCGCGCGGACGAGGCGGGCAACCTCCAGTTCCGCAAGACCGCGCGCAACTTCAACCAGCCGATGGCCACCTCCGGCCGGGTGTGCGTCGCGGAGGTGGAGGAGATCGTGCCGGTGGGGACGCTCGACCCCGACCAGGTCCACTTGCCCGGCATCTACGTGAAGCGGATGATCCTGGGCGCGCCCTACGACAAGAAGATCGAGTTCCGCACCGTGCGCGAGCGGCCGGGCGCGAGTGCGGCCGCCGCGGGGTCCGAGGTGGGGGCATAAGGCGATGGGCCGCCGAGTGCCCTCGATCCGCGAAGGTGGGGAAACCATTGCACTCCCCCTTCGTCACCCCGGACTTGATCCGGGGTCCATCGTGCCGCGCAAGCAACGCCTTCCGCTCTTGCGAAAGCATGGACCCCGGATCAAATCCGGGGTGACGATCGTCGGCGGCATGCTCGCCCTCACCGGCTGCGTCGCCGTCGCGCCCGTCACCGTGCAGCAACCCCGCACGATCACCGCGCCCGTGGTCGTCGAGGGCGTCCCGGCGGGTATGCAGTATCTCTACGGCTCGGGTGAGGCCGACGCGATCAGCCGCCAGGCGTGGCGCGCCATCGCCGGGCAGGGCGCGACCGCGGCCCGCCGCCGTCCGCGCGACAGCGTCGTCCTGGTACAGGGCTCCACGCTCGCCGCCCCCCGCTTCGTCCCCTGCGGCGCTAAGCCGCTCGCCGCCGTGTTCGACGTCGACGAGACGGTGGCGCTCAACCTCGGGTTCGAGCGCGACGCCGCCGCGGGCCGCCCCTACGAGCAGGCGCGCTGGCGGGCGTACGAGATCACCGGCGGCACCACCGCCCGCGCCGTCCCCGGCGCGGTCGACGCGATCCGCGCCCTTCGCGCGAGCGGTATCACCGTCGTCTTCAACAGCAACCGGTCCGCCGAGAACGCCGTCGCGACGGTCGCGATGCTCGACCGCCTCGGCCTCGGTCCCGCTCGAGTCGGCGAGACGCTGTTCCTCTCCGACCAGGCCACCGGCTCGGCCAAGGACTCGCGCCGCGCCGCCATCGCCGCCCGCTACTGCGTCGTCGCGATGGCCGGCGACCAGCTCGGCGACTTCTCCGACCTGTTCAACGCCGGCCTGACCCCGCCGCAGCGCCGCGCCGCGGCCGACGCCCCCGCGATCGCGCGGCTGTGGGGCGCGGGCTGGTTCGTCCTTCCCAACCCCGTCTACGGCACCGCGCTGAAAGGTCGCCTGGACGAGGTCTTTCCCGCCGACAGCGCCTGGGCGCCCGAACCATGAAGAGGATCAACTGATGCCCTGGGACCGTAACGGCATGGCGGCGCGCGCCGCGAAGGAGCTGCGCGACGGTTACTACGTCAATCTCGGCATCGGCATCCCGACGCTGGTGGCCAACAACATCCCCGACGGCATGACGGTGACGCTCCAGTCGGAGAACGGCATGCTCGGCATCGGCCCGTTCCCGTACGACGACGAGGTCGATCCCGATCTCATCAACGCCGGCAAGCAGACGATCAGCGAGCTGCCGCAATCCGTCTATTTCGGCTCCGAGCAGAGTTTCGCGATGATCCGCGGCGGGCACATCGACCTGACCGTGCTCGGCGCGATGGAGGTGTCGGAAGGCGGCGACATCGCCAACTGGATGATCCCGGGCAAGATGATAAAAGGCATGGGCGGCGCGATGGACTTGGTCGCCGGCGTCAAGCGGATCATCGTGGTGATGGAGCACACGTCCAAGAACGGCGATCCCAAGTTCCTGTCGCAATGCTCGCTGCCGCTGACGGGCAAGAACGTGGTCGACATGATCGTCACCGACCTGGCGGTGTTCCAGCGGCCGGATCACGCATCCCGCTTCCGCCTGATCGAGTGCGCGCCGGGCGTCACCGCCGACGAGGTCGCCGCGAAGACCACCGCCGCCTACGACGCCGCCTGACCGGCAGGCGGCGTCGCCGTGTTCCTGCGTTCGCAGAAACGCAGGCGTCTACCGCAGCGCCTCAGTCCACCGACGCCGGCCGGACCACCGCGGTGCCGGCCTCGCGCTGACGCTTCAGCTCCGCCTTCAGCCGCGCCGGGTCGCGGGCGACGACGAAGCCGAACGAGACGCCGCCTTCCTTGCCGATCGTCGCGTGGTGCAGCCGGTGCGCCTGGACCAGCCGCTTGGCGTAGCCGTGCTTGGGCGTCCATTTGAACAGACGCTGGTGGACCAGGCCGTCGTGGATGAAGGCGTAGATCGCGCCGTAGACGGTGATGCCCATCGCCGCCCACCACAGCCGTTCTGACCAGTAGTAGCCGATGATGAACAGCGCCACGACGATGCTGCCGAACACGACGGCGAACAGGTCGTTACGCTCCAGCACGTTGTGATGCGGCTCGTGATGGTCGCGGTGCCAGGCCCAGCCCCAGCCGTGCATCACGTATTTGTGCATCGACCAGGCGAACAATTCCATGCCGCCGACGGCGAGCAGGACGGTGGCGATCTTGTCGAGGAGGGTCATGTCGCGGCTTCCTCCAGGCGGCCCGGTGACGGCGTCGCCCGCGCGCGGCGCGCGGCGGGCAGGCGCCACCAGGGCACGGCCGGGTCGAGATGATGTTCGTGATGATAGCCGAAATGGAAGCAGGTGACGAGGCTGAGCCAGCTTCCCCACCCCTCCGACCGGGCGTTGTGGGTGTCGTCGAATACCGTCTCGTCGTGCCGGTGCGGGCGATAGGTGCCGAAATAGAAGAGCTGCACCGACGAGGCGATGGCCGGCAGTCCGTAGAGCAGCAGGATGTTGAGCAGCGGCACGCCGAGCAGCCAGTACGCCGTCACCACGGTGCAGACGTAGAGCCCCGAGGGCCAGCCGAAGTAACGGCTGAGGAAGGTCGCGTACCAGCGCAGGCCGTCGCTGGGGTGGTCGGCGTCGAAGTCCGGATCGTCGCGGCTGCCCGGCGCGCGGTGGTGCTCGAAATGCGCGTCCCGCATCCGCGCCCAGGCGAACCCTGCGTAGAGGAACAGCAGCGTCGCGCCGATCGCCGCGTTGAGACGCGGTCGGCCGGGCGCGAGCGAGCCGTGCATCGCGTCGTGCGCGACGATGAACAGCCCCACCGACAGCCAGCACTGCACCGCCGCCATGGCGAGCACTAGCGGCAGCGTCGCCCAGCGTACCGGAACCAGCACCATCCCCGCGACGTGCAGCGTGATCCAGCCGGCACAGACCAGCGCCGCGAGCGTCAGCCCGGTGGCGCCCTGCGCAGGGCGAGCCCGCCAGGCGGTGGAGGAAGAGTGGGCGGTGGCCATCGCTTCACAGATAGGCTCTCGGCCCTCGATCCGAAAGCGCGTAAAAGGTTGCGTGGGTGCAACGATCCACGCCATGTTGTTGCGCCGCAGCGGATCGGCTAGGGCAGGGCATGGCCAGGCCGTTAACCCTGTACGAGAAGATCTGGAACGCGCACGTCGTCGATCGTCGCGACGACGGCACCTGCCTCCTCTACATCGATCGCCATCTCGTCCACGAGGTGACGAGCCCGCAGGCGTTCGAGGCGCTGCGTGCCGCCGGTCGCCGCGTCCGCCGGCCGGAACTGACGCTGGCGGTGCCCGACCACAATCTGCCGACCACGCCGCGGCTGGACGCCGACGGCCGCCTGCTGCCGATCGCCGACGCGGAGAGCGCGGCACAGCTCGACGCGCTGCGCGCCAACACCGCCGCGTTCGGCATCGACTATATCGACGCGACCGCGGCCGAGCAGGGCATCGTCCACGTCGTCGGTCCCGAACTCGGTTTCACGCTGCCCGGCACCACCCTGGTTTGCGGCGACAGCCACACCTCCGCCCACGGCGCCCTCGGCGCCCTCGCCTTCGGGATCGGCACCAGCGAGGTCGAGCACGTGCTCGCCACGCAGACGTTGCTGCTGAAACAGTCCAGGACGATGGAGATCCGTGTCGACGGCACGCTCGGCTTCGGCGTCAGTCCCAAGGACGTGATCCTGGCCATCATCGGCCGGATCGGCGCGGCGGGCGGCACCGGCTACGTCGTCGAATATACGGGCGAGGTGATCCGTGCCATGTCGGTCGAGGGGCGGCTGACGATCGCCAACATGTCGATCGAGGGCGGGGCGCGCGCCGGGCTGGTCGCGCCCGACGAGACGACCTTCGCCTATCTGAAGAACCGGCCGATGGCGCCGGCCGGCGCCGACTGGGACCGCGCGGTCGCCTGGTGGCGGACGCTGCCGACCGACGCGGGCGCGGCCTACGACCGCAGCGTGGTGATCGACGCGGCGGACATCGCGCCTTCGCTGACCTGGGGAACGAGCCCGGAGGACGTGGTGCCGATCACCGGCACCGTGCCCGATCCGGACGGTTTCGCCGACCCGGCCAAGCGCGTCGCCGCGCGCAAGTCGCTCGATTACATGGGGCTGGCCCCCGGCACCCGCATGCAGGACGTGTCGGTGGAGCACGTGTTCATCGGCAGCTGCACCAACGGCCGGATCGAGGATCTGCGCGCCGCCGCCTCCGTCGTCGGTGGCCGCCGCGTCGCCGACGGCGTGCGGGCGATGGTGGTGCCCGGCTCCGGCCTGGTCAAGCGGCAGGCGGAGGCCGAGGGGCTCGACCGGGTGTTCACCGGCGCCGGGTTCGAGTGGCGCGAGCCCGGTTGCTCGATGTGCCTGGCGATGAATCCTGACAAGGTGCCGCCGGGCGAGCGCTGCGCCTCGACCAGCAACCGCAATTTCGTCGGCCGGCAGGGGCCGGGCGCGCGGACGCATCTCGTCTCGCCCGCCATGGCGGCGGCGGCGGCGGTGACCGGGCGATTGAGTGACGTGAGAGACCTGATGGGAGCGGAATCATGAGGAAGGTGTTGGTATTGCTGGTCGCGGGCGCGCTGGTCAGCGGCTTCGCGGCGTACAGCGGCAGCGTCGCGCGACCGGCGGTGAAGACCATCAAGCCATAATCGTCCTGCCGGGCTCGCCCCGGCATCCAGAGCCAAGCAGCGCATCGTTCGTGGCTCCGGGTGCCAGGACGAGCCCGCCACGACGAAGAGGTCCGTATCATGACGCCCGTCACCACCGTCGCCGGCACCGCCTATCCCTGGGGCGCGAAGAACGTCGATACCGACGTCATCATCCCCGCCCACTGGCTCAAGACCATCAAGCGCTCGGGCCTGGGAAAAGGCGCGTTCGAGACGGTGCGCGCGCAACCGGGCAACCTGTTCGACGACCCGCGCTACGCCGGCTCCCCCATCCTGATCGCCGGCGACAATTTCGGCTGCGGATCGAGCCGGGAGCACGCCGCCTGGGCGCTCGCCGACATGGGCGTGCGCGCGGTGATCGCGCCCAGCTTCTCCGACATCTTCTCCGGCAACGCGTTCAAGAACGGCATCGTCCCCGTCGTCCTGCCGCAGCCGGCGATCGACCGGCTGCTGGTCGCCGCCGCCGATGCCGAGATCACCGTCGACCTGGAGACGATGACCGTCACCACCGCCTATCAGGACCGTTTCCCCTTCGAACTGGACCCGTTCCGCCGCCGCTGCCTGATGGAAGGGCTGGACGAGGTCGGCCTGACGCTGGCACAGGATACCCAGATTTCGAATTTCGAAGGCGCGGCATCGGTGGCGCGCCCCTGGGTAGAGGGAAGACGCCGTTATGAAGGCATTGCTGTCGCAGGCTCCCGGCGGACCTGAAACACTGGAACTGACCGAGCGGCCGGACCCGATCCCGGCCGCCGGCCAGGTCGTGGTGGCGGTTAAGGCGTGCGCGATCAACTACCCCGACGTCCTCATCATCGAGGACAGATACCAGTTCAAGCCGCCGCGTCCCTTCGCCCCCGGCGGCGAGATCGCCGGCACGATCGAGTCGGTGGGAGAGGGCGTCACCGGCTGGTCGGTCGGTGACCGGGTGATCGGCATGATCGGCCATGGCGGGCTGGTCGAGAAGGTCGCGGTCGATCCGGCGCGCCTGTACGCGTTGCCGCAGGGCCGCAGCTTCGCCGAGGGGGCGTCGCTGATCCTCACCTACGGCACCACCATCCACGCCCTGCTCGACCGCGGCCACCTGAAGGAGGGCCAGTCGCTCCTGATCCTCGGCGCGGCCGGCGGCGTCGGCTTGGCGGCGATCGAGCTCGGCAAGGCGTTCGGCGCGCGCGTCGTCGCGGCGGTGTCGTCGGACGAGAAGGCGGCGGCGGCGACCGCGGCGGGCGCCGACGAGACGATCGTCTACGGCCGCGCGCCCTTCGACAAGGACCAGTCCAAGGCACTGGCCGAGCAGTTCAAGGCGGCGGGCGGCAAGGGCGGCTTCGACGTGATCTACGATCCGGTCGGCGGCGACTATGCCGAGCCGGCGCTGCGATCGATCGGCTGGGAGGGGCGCTACCTCGTCGTCGGCTTTCCGGCGGGCATTCCGAAACTGCCGCTGAACCTCACGCTGCTCAAGAGCTGCGACGTCTGCGGCGTCTTCTGGGGCGCCTTCGCCGCGCGCGACCCCCAAGCCAACGCCGCGCACATGGATCACCTCTTCCGCTTGTGGGAACAAGGCAGGATCGCACCGCGCGTGACCGAGACCTTTCCGCTGGACCGCGGCGGCGACGCGATCGCCAAGATGGCCGCCCGCGGCGCGATCGGCAAGCTGGTGGTGGAGGTAGGCTGAAGACGTGCCCCACCCACACCGTCACCCCGGACTTGATCCGGGGTCCATCCATCCGCGAGCGCGCCGGCAGGAGCCTCCAGCCGCGCGCCTGCCGAGCCATGGACCCCGGATCAAGTCCGGGGTGACGAAGGAGGGGTAGGGGGATAGTGTGAGGGCGAGGTGGGCGACAAATCCCGCCGCTCACGCTACCCCGCCGCCATGACCGACCATATCGTGATCGTCGGCGGCGGCTTCTCGGGCACGCTGCTGGCCATCAACCTGCTGCGCTTCGGCGGTCCTCGCCCGACCATGGTCGAGCGCGACGCCGATCGGTTCGCGCGCGGCGTCGCCTACAGCGCGACGGAGCCCGGCCACCTGCTCAACGTCCGCGCCGCCGGGATGAGCGCCTTTCCCGACGATCCCGGCCATTTCGTCCGCTGGCTGGGCGCGCGGGGAGAGGCGACCAGCTTCGTTCCCCGCCAGGTCTATGGCAGCTATCTCGCCGAGACGTTGCAGGCCGTTCGCGACGACCGGCTGACGCTGGTGGAGGGCGACGTCGCCGCGATCGACGCGGACGGTGTCCGCCTCGATGACGGGCGGCGCGTGGCGGCAATGCGCGTCGTCCTCGCCACCGGCAACCTGCCCCCGCATACCCCGCCGGGCATCGACCCGGCCGGGCTGCCGGGCGATCGCTATCTCGACGATCCGTGGCGCGCGCGACCGGGTGACGGGCTGGGTGACGACGACACGATCGTCCTGCTCGGCACCGGCCTGACTGCGATCGACGTGGCGTTGCAGCTCGACGCGGCCGGGTTCCGCGGTCGCGTCGTCGCGCTGTCCCGCCGCGGCCTGCGCCCGCGCCGCCACCGGGACGGCCTGCCGCCGCCCGCGGGCGAGACCGATCTGCCGGGCGTATCGCTGTCCTGGGTGCTCCGCCAGGTCCGCGAGCGCTCCGCCGAGCATGGCTGGCGCGCCGCGGTGGACCGGTTCCGGCCGATGACGCAGCGGCTGTGGGCGGCGAGCAGTGCCGAGGAGCGTTCGCGATTCCTCCGCCACCTGCGCCCCTTCTGGGACGTTCACCGCCACCGCCTCGCGCCCGCCGTCGCCGAGCGGATCGACGCCATGGTCGCCACCGGTCGGCTCCGCTTCGTCGCGGGCAAGGTCGCCGCCGCCGTGCCGGACGGGGAGGGCGTGTGCCTCCGCTGGCGTCCCCGCCATGCCGATGGAGTGGAGGCGATGCGTGTCGCGCGCATCGTCAACTGCACCGGGCCGCAGGGCGACCTGACCCGCACCGACGACCCGCTGCTCGCCCGCCTGGTCGGCGAGGGGCGCATCCGCCCCGATCCGTTGCGCCTCGGCATCGAGGTCGACGCGGAGGCGCGGGTGATCGCCGCCGACGGCGTGGCCGACGACCGGTTGTCGTGCATCGGCCCGATGACGCGCGGCGGGTTGTGGGAGGTCGTCGCCGTGCCCGACATCCGTCGCCAGGCCTGGGACCTGGCGCGCCGGCTGTCCCACGCGCAATGGGTCGGGGGCGAGGGGCTGTAGGGCTCAGGGCGCCGTTGCGCGCGCCCCCCGTGCCGCCTATCTCCCGTGGATATAGCGGGGAGCCGAGCATGACCACCTTCGACGATCGCCAGCGCGCGTTCGAGACCAAGCACGCCCGCGATGAGGAGATGGCGTTCCGCGTCACCGCGCGCCGCAACCGGCTGCTCGGCCAGTGGGCCGCGGCCCGCATGGACCTGACCCCCGCCGAGGCGGATGCCTACGCCACCGCCGTCGTCCAGGCCGATTTCGAGCAGGCCGGCGACGACGATGTGGTCCGCAAGGTCGTCGGCGACATCACCGCCGCCGGTCTCGACGTGGACGAGGGCGAGGTGCGCCGCGCGCTCGACGTCGCCGAGGTCGAGGCGCGCCGCCAGCTGATCGAGGCTGCCTGATCCATGCCGATGCTCGCCGACGACATCGCCGCGCTGATCCGCGCCGCCATCCCCGACGCCGTGGTGGAGATCACCGACCTGGCCGGTGACGGAGACCATTACGCCGCCCGCGTGGTCGCGCCCAGCTTCGCGGGGCTCAGCCGCGTCGCCCAGACTCGCGCCGTCTACGCCGCGCTCGGCGGGCGCATGGGCGGCGAGCTGCACGCCCTGCAACTGACCACATCCGCTTCCTGAAGGACGATATCGATGACCGACGATCCCCATGCCCGCATCGACGCGGTGGTGAAGAACAACAAGGCCGTGCTGTTCATGAAGGGCAGCCCGCTCTTTCCCCAGTGCGGCTTCTCCAGCCGCGCGGTCGCCATCCTCAATCATCTCGGCGCCGAGTTCGAGAGCGTCGACGTGCTCCAGGACCAGGGCATCCGCCAGGGCATTAAGGCCTATTCCGACTGGCCGACGATCCCGCAGCTCTACGTCGAGGGTGAATTCGTCGGCGGGTCCGATATCATGATGGAAATGTACGAGAGCGGCGAACTGGCCGAGCTGTTCGGGGCCGAGAAGCCCGCCGCCTGACGGCGGGTGCGGGTGGATCGGCGCGAGACGGTTGCGAGCGTCCGATCCACCCTGCTGAAAGCGCTGACGCTTCGCTGCCGAAGAGGTAGCAGGTGTTGTGCCATATCCCTCCGATCGCAGATTGCGGTACATTTCGACGGTTAACGGCCGACGGTAGCAGTCGACGAGTGTAAAAGGTGCCGACATCCTTTCGTCATGCCGGGCTCGTCCCGGCATCCAGAGCAAAGCAGCGCCATCGCTCGTAATTCTGGATGCCGGACAAGCCGGGCACGACGAACCCTTGACTACATTCGTAATCAGTACGATTACGTTCGTAGTCAAGGAGGAGGCGAGTCGTGGCCGAACGCATCAGCGATGCCGAGCATGCCGTCATGGAGGTGCTGTGGGACGAGGCGCCGTTGACGGCGCAAGACGTATCCGACCGCGTCGATCCGGCGCGGGGCTGGAGCGCCAACACCGTCAAGACGCTGCTCGGCCGCCTCTTGTCGAAGAACGCGATCGCGCATGAGGCGGACGGCCGCCGCTATCTTTACCGCCCGCTGGTCGCGCGCGGCGATTACGTCACGGGCGAGTCGCGGCGGCTGATCGACCGGCTGTTCGGCGGCAAACTGACCCCGCTGGTCGCCCACCTCGCCGAGCGCGACGAACTGTCCGCCGCCGACATCGCCGAGATCGAGGCGTTGCTGCGGGAGCTGAAATCGTGATCGCGCCGTCGGTGCTCGGCTGGCTGGTCGAGGCGCTGGTCGCCTCCGCCCTGCTGATGGCGGCAGTGCTGCTGGTGCGCGTGCCCGTCCGCCGTGCCTTCGGCCCGCAGGTCGCCTATGCCTTGTGGGCGCTGCCGGCGCTCCGGCTGCTGCTGCCGCCGCTGCCGGGTGAATGGCGCGAGCAGGTGGCGATGCCGATCGCCGCCGCGGGCGAGGCGGTGGGCGTGTTCATCGTCCCGGTCGAGGGCACGGCGCCGCCGGTCGACGCTGGCCTGCCCTGGGGCACGGTCGCGCTCGCCCTCTGGGTCATGGGTACGTTCGCCTTCTTCCTGTTCCACGTCGCCAACCATCGGCGCTTCTGCGCGGGCCTGCTGCGCGGCGCACGGCTCGTCGACGAGGTCGACGGCATCCGCGTGATCGAGAGCGCGGCGGCCACCGGCCCGCTCGCCTTCGGCCTGCGGCCGCGTTTCGTCGCTTTCCCGCGCGACTTCGCCGAACGCTACGACGCCGACGAGCGCGCCTTCGCACTGCTCCACGAACTCGGCCATCACCGCGCCCGCGACCTGTTGTCGAACTGGGCGGCGCTCGGCGTGCTGGCGCTGCACTGGTTCAACCCGCTCGCCTGGCACGCCTTTCGCGCCTTCCGCTGCGACCAGGAGCTCGCCAACGACGCGCGCGTGCTCGCCGGCCGCAGCCGCACCGACGCGCATATCTACGCCTGCGCCATCCTGAAGGCGGCGCACGGCGGCCACGTCTCGGCGGCATGCCACCTCCACACCATCGCCGACCTGAAAGGGAGAATGAGGATGCTGACCCGTACCCGCCCCTCGCGCCGTCGCCTCGCCGCCGGCACCACCGCCGTCGCCGCGCTGGTCGCGACCGGCCTCGGCCTCACCGCCTCGGGCACCCGCGCCGCCGCCGCCGTGTCGACCCGGATCGGCGACGCGGTCGGCGTCGACCTCGCCGCGCAGGTGGCACCAGCCGTGCCTGAAACGCCGGAAACACCCTATACTCCCGAGACGCCTTACACTCCGGAGACGCCGTACACTCCGGAGACGCCGGCCGCTCCGCCCACGCCGGCCGCTCCCGCCAAACCGGGCAAGCAGACGACCACGACGAAGCGCGTCACCGTCACCAAGAACGGCGAGACGCGAACCTACGAGGGCGCGGAAGCAGACGCCTACGTCGCCGCCAATCCCCTGCCGCCCATGCCACCGCTGCCACCGGCCGTGCTCCACGCCGACGGAACGACGGTGGTCACGACAAAGGGCGGCAAGGTCCTTCGTTTCCACCCGGGCCAGCACATGCCCCTCGCGATGATGTCGCCGGGACAGGTCGTCAGCCGCTCCTGCGTCGACGGCACCGACGGCGATGCGAAGCGCTTCGTCCTCCACCGCGAGGAGAACGGTCGACGCGTGACGATCATCTGCCGCAACCGCATCGACAAGGTGGCGACCGAGGGGGCCGCCCGTGCCCGTGAGGCCGCCGGCAGCGCCCGCATGCAGGCGGCAATGGCGCAACTGATCGCCCGCGACGCGCGCCAGAGCGCCTATCGCGGCATCCAGTCCGCCCGCGCCAGCATCGCCGCCGACCGCAACCTGTCGGACGAGCAGCGCCGCGACGCGCTCGCCGGGCTCGACAAGGCACAGGCCGAACTCTCTTCGCGGGACTGATCGATGAGCGGCACCACGCCGCCCACCGATCGGGAGCAGGAGCGCCGGAACTGGAAACCCCGGGCGCTTCGGCGGGCCGCCCGTCCTCTGTCCCGAGGGCGGGCGGCTTGCGTCGTGCCGGCGAAGGCGCCATCTGGGCGGTAATGGCAGCGCTCCCGACCGGCATCCCGATGGCGCGCGAGCCGCTCGTCACCAGCATCCTCGCGCCCAACGCGTCCGCCTACACCCATACCGGCACGCAGAGCTATCTGGTCGGCACGGCCGACCTGGCGGTGATCGATCCCGGTCCCGACCAGCCGGAACACCTCGACGCGCTGCTCGCCGCCATCGCCGGCCGGCCGGTAGTCGCCATCCTGGTCACCCACCACCACCGCGACCACAGCCCCGCCTCGCGCCCGCTCGCCGAGCTGACGGGCGCGCCGATCGTCGGCGCCGCGCCGTTCCACGCGAGCGGCGAGGACGGCCGGATCGACGCCGCGTTCGATGCCGACTACGCGCCCGACCGGGTGCTCGCCGAGGGCGACGTGGTGGCGGGGCAGGGCTGGACCCTCGCCGTGCTCGCGACCCCCGGCCATACCTCCAACCACCTCGCCTTCGCGCTGGCCGAAATCGGCGCGCTGTTCTCCGGCGACCATGTCATGGGCTGGGCGACCAGCGTCGTCTCGCCACCCGACGGCGATATGGGCGCGTACATGGCCAGTCTGGAGAAGCTGCTCGCCCGCGAGGACCGCGTCTATTATCCCGGCCACGGCGAGCCCGTCGACAATCCCCGTCGCCTGGTGCGTGGCATGCTGGGCCATCGCAAGCAGCGCGAGGGACAGATCCTGCGCCTGTTGCGCGAGGACGCGCGCGGCGCGGCCGGGCTGGTCGAGCGGATGTACGTCGGCATCGACCCGCGGCTGCGCGGCGCGGCCGAGCGATCGGTGCTGGCCCATCTCATCGACCTGGAACGACGCGGCCTGGTGGCCGGGAAAGGAACGGCATGGCGGATCGCGGCGTGACGGAAGCGGGGCAGCAGCGCGGCGGCGGCACGGGCCCGTTCCTCGCCAAGGCGGCGGGGGTGGTCGTCATCCTGCTGCTCGCGGTCCTGATCGGCCTGTGGGGCGTGCAGCGCTACGTCGCCAGCCGGTTGACGCCCGACCCCGTCACCGTGGCGAGCGCCAGCCTGGAGGGTCTGCGCGAGCAGAACCGCCTGTCCGCCTTCGCGGCGCGTTTCGTGTCGGTCACCACCAGCCGCCAATCGCAACTGGGCTTCACCACGCAGAAGACGCTCATCATGCCCGGCGGCGTGAATTATCAGGTCGATCTCGCCAAGCTGACGGCGCGCGACGTGGCGTGGGACGCGGGATCGAAGACGCTGTCGGTACGCCTGCCGCCCGTCGAGGTGGACGGACCGCAGATCGACCTGACGCAGATCCGCGAGTACGGCACCGGCGGCGTGCTGACAACCTTCACCGATGCCGAGGACCGGCTCGATGCTGCCAACCGCCAGGCGGGTCAGGCCGAGCTGCTGCGCCAGGCCCGCGCGCCCGCGATGATCCGCCTTGCTCGCGACGCGACGCGACGCGCGGTGGAGCGCAGTTTCGCCCTGCCGCTCCGCGCCGCCGGCGTCGATGCTAGGGTGGAGGTGCGCTTCGCCGACGAGGGCACGCCCTCTACCGAGCGATGGGACGTGTCCCGCTCGCTTGAGCAGGTGCTCGGAAACCGCAACTAGCGGGTCGTCCTCACCTCCTGTCCGTGGAGGGTAGAGGCAGGCACGGCCCTTGATCCCGTTTCACGCGCGGTCCATCTGCGCGTCATGGAACAACCGACCAACTTCTCCGGCGTCGACATCCGCGCCGAGATCTACCGCCTGCGCCGCGAGAAGAATGCGGTGATCCTGGCGCATTATTATCAAAAACCCGAATTGCAGGACATCGCCGACTTCGTGGGCGACAGCCTCGATCTCAGCCGCAAGGCGCAGGCGACCGACGCCGACGTGATCGCCTTCTGCGGCGTGCGCTTCATGGCGGAGACCGCCAAGATCCTCAGCCCGCACAAGACGGTGGTGCTGCCCGACATGGACGCCGGCTGCTCGTTGGAGGACAGCTGCCCGCCCGAGCAGTTCGCCGCCTTTCGCGCGCAACATCCCGATCACATCGCGCTGACCTACATCAACTGCTCGGCCGAGGTGAAAGGGCTGTCGGACATCATCGTCACCTCCTCCTCGGCGGAGGCGATCCTGGCCAAGCTGCCGGCCGACCAGAAGATCATCTTCGGCCCCGACCGCAACCTCGGCGGCTATCTCGCGCGCAAGACCGGGCGCGACATGCTGCTGTGGCCGGGCGTGTGCATCGTCCACGAGGCCTTCTCGGAGACCGAGCTGCTCAAGCTGCGCGCCCAGCACCCCGCCGCGCCGATCGCCGCCCATCCCGAATGTCCCGCGGTGATCCTGGACCACGCCGATTATGTCGGCTCGACCCGCGGCATCCTCGAATATGCCGGCGCCATGCCCGGCGACACGCTGATCGTCGCGACCGAGCCGCACATCATCCACCAGATGGAAAAGGCGATGCCGGGCAAGCACTTCATCGGTGCGCCCGGTGCCGACGGCAACTGCAACTGCAATATCTGCCCGTACATGGCGCTCAACACGATGGAGAAGCTCTACGTCGCGCTGCGCGATCTCGAACCCCGCATCGAGATCGAGGAGGGCCTCCGCCTGTGCGCCAAGAAGAGCCTCGACGCGATGCTGGCGATGGCGAGCGGTACCGTCGGCCAGGGCGACCTCGGCCCCGCACGCGTGACCGGCGACTGATGGCGCTGCCCGAGAGCTTCGACGTCGCCGCCTTCGTCGCCGCGACGCTGGCGGAGGATATGGGGGACGCGGGTGACATCACCGCCGCCGCGGTGATCCCCGCCGACGCGCGCTTCAGCGGCACGATGGCCGCGCGTGAGGAACTGGTCGTCGCCGGCTTGGACCTCGCCGCCGCCTTCTTCACCGCGCTCGATCCCGACGCCGCGGTCGAGCGACTGGCAGAGGACGGCGACCGTATTCCCGCCGGCACGGTGCTGATGCGGATCGCCGGCAACGCGCGTGCGCTGCTCACCGCCGAACGGTCCGCGCTCAACACCGTGCAGCACCTGTCGGGCGTGGCCACGATGACCGCGACCTATGCCGAGGCGATCCGCGGCACCGGTGCGACGCTGCTCGACACGCGCAAGACCATCCCCGGTCTGCGCCTGCTGGAGAAATACGCCACGCGCATGGGCGGCGCGCGCAATCACCGCATGGGCCTGTGGGACGCGGCGATGATAAAGGACAACCACGTCGCGGTCGCCGGCGGCGTGGGGGAGGCGGTGCGCCGCGCGGTGGCCGCCGGCATCGCCTCGATCATCGTCGAGGTCGACCATCTGGATCAGATCGCCCCCGCCCTCGACGCGGGCGCGACGCACCTCCTGCTCGACAACATGACGCCGGACCAGCTGCGCGCCGCCGTCGCCCAGGTCGCCGGCCGCGTGCCGACCGAGGCATCGGGCGGCGTCCGCCTCGACACCATCCGCGCCATCGCCGAGACCGGCGTCACCTTCGTCAGCGTCGGCCGGCTGACGCAATCGGCCCCCGCCGTCGACATCGGTCTCGACTTCGCCGCCGCCTGACCGGGCGGCGGCGTGACGGCGTCGGCGGGCTGTTCTGTCAGTCGCCGACCAGTCCCGTCACGTCGACGTGACCACCCCGGTTTATGGTGGCGCCGTTGACCATGCCGCTGACGACGACGTGGGCGTCGCGCTCGACCACCAGCGCACCGTTGACCATGCCCGCCATCTCGACCCGGCAGCCTGCCGCGACGGTCAGCGATCCGTTGACCATGCCGTCGAACCGACCGGATCGGTCGAGGGTGAGATTGCCGTTGTGCATCAACCGTCCTATTTCTTGATGAGGCCGATCTCGACCAGCCGCTCGTACAGGTAATCGTGCGCGGTGATCGGGGTCGGGTAGCGGTCCGGATTGTCCGCCGTGACCGTGCCCGGCAGCGTCTCGATCAGGAAATCGGGCGCCGGGTGGAGGAAGAAGGGCATCGAGTAGCGCGAATGCCCGCGGCGCTCCGGCGGAGGATTGACGACGCGGTGCGTGGTCGAGGGCAGGACGTGGTTGGTCAGCCGCTGCAGCATGTCGCCGACATTGACCACCATCGCGCCTTCGGGCGGCTTGATCGACAGCCAGCGGCCGTCCCGGTCGAGCAGCTCCAGCCCCGCTTCCTCCGCGCCGAGCAG
Source organism: Sphingomonas rubra (assembly GCF_900115745.1). Taxonomy (GTDB): domain Bacteria; phylum Pseudomonadota; class Alphaproteobacteria; order Sphingomonadales; family Sphingomonadaceae; genus Sphingomonas; species Sphingomonas rubra. Next base: position 101,457 of record NZ_FOXP01000002.1, read on the forward strand.
CAGGGTGATGAGGTTGATGTCCTCGTGCGCCCCGGCGCGGACACCCTCCGCATCGGCGGGGATCGGCGGGTAGTGGAGCAGGCGCAGCACGCTGTTGCCGTCCTTCACGGCGGGCACGAACCAGTCCGGCGCGAGGCCGAGATAGCGCGCGATCGCCGACAGCAGCTTGTCGCCGGCGGCGTCGAAGGCGGCGAACAGCTCGACGAACGTGTCGCGAAAGCCCGCGGGGCGCGCCGGCCAGATGTTGGGCGCCATCGTGTCGGCGTAGCGGTGGCCTTCCGGCAGCTCGCGGCCGACGTGCCAGAATTCCTTCAGGTCGACGTGGCGCGCGTCCTTGGCGATCTCGGTCTTGAACGGGGTATAGCCGCGCGCACCGCCGGCGCCTTCGCGGTGGTAGCCGCGCTTCTCGTCCTCGGGCAGGGCGAACAGCTCGGCCGTCTCGGCCCAGGCGCGGTCGATCAGGTCCTGCGGCACGCCGTGATCGGCGACGATCGCGAAGCCGTAGCGCTGGAAGGAGCTGCCGAAATCGCGCGCGAACCCGTCCGGGTCGCGGGCCTGGTCGGCGAGGCTGAGAGTCGGCACCTGGGCCGCGGGCGTATCGAGCATCACATGGTCCTCTTGGATGGCGACGTCATAACCCGTTCGTCGGAAAGGCGATAGGCGGGGTTACCGGCCGGCGGCGTGCCGCCTACATGGGCGGCATCATGACAGCACAGGATCACCAGGCGCCCGCGATGCGCGGCGCGCCGACCGGCTTCGCGGAGTTCGTGGCGCTGGTCGCGTCGCTGATGGCGCTGGGCGCGCTCGGCACCGACGCGATGCTGCCCGCGCTGCCGGCGATCGGCGAGGCGCTGGGCGTCGCCGACGAGAACAGCCGCCAGTTCGTCGTCTCCGCCTTCCTGGGCGGGTTCGGCGTCGCGCACCTGATCCACGGGCCGCTGGTCGACCGGTTCGGGCGGCGGCGGGTGCTGCTATGGGCGATCGCGGGCTACGTCGTCGCCAATGCGGCGGCGGCGCTGGCGGGCAGCTTCACGCTGCTGATCGCGGCGCGGATCGCCGGCGGCGCAACGGTGGCGGCGACGCGGATCGGCACGGTGGCGCTGGTGCGCGACTGTTACCATGGCCGGGCGATGGCGCGTGTCATGTCGATCGCGTTCATGGTGTTCATGGTGGTGCCCGTTGTCGCGCCGAGCGTGGGGCAGCTGGTGCTGCTGGTCGGCGACTGGCGCGCGATCTTCTGGGTGATCGCGGGCACCGGCGCGGCGCTGTGGGTGTGGATCGCGCTGCGCCTGCCCGAGACGCTGGCGCCGGAGGACGCGCTGCCGATCCACCCGCGCCGGATCGCCGCCGGCTGGGGTGTGGTGCTGCGCGACCGGCAGGCGGTCGGATACACGCTGGCGGCGACGATGCTGATGGGCGGGCTGTACGGGTATCTCAACTCGGTGCAGCAAATCATGTTCGACGTATTCGACCGGCCGGGGCTGCTCGCGGTCGTCTTCGCCGCCACCGCGGCGACGATGGCGGCGGCGAACCTCGCCAACGCGCGCTTCGTGATGCGGGTGGGCACGCGCAAGATCGCGCACGGCGCGGTGCTGGCGATGGTGGTGCTGGCGGGCACTCACCTGGCGGCGGCGTGGTGGGGGATGGACTCGCTGGTCGTGTTCGCGGTGTTGCAGGCGCTGACCATGGCGAGCTTCGGCCTCGCCACCTCCAACTTCTCGGCCATGGCGATGGAGAATATGGGCGGGGTCGCCGGCATCGCCTCCAGCGTGCAGGGGTTCGCCAGCATCACCGCGGGCGTGGCGATCGGCGCCGTCATTGGCCAGGCGTTCGACGGCAGCACCGTGCCGATGATCGCGGGCTTCCTGGTAGTCGGCCTGCTGTCGCTCGGCGCGATCGCCTGGACGGAGCGCGGGCGGCTGTTCGGCGCCTGACGGAACCCGCGCCTCCCCCGCACCGTTCGCGTGCTGGACCAAGGAGAGTGACATGGGCGGACATCAGATACCCGGCATGGGTAGTGGCGACGACGGCTACGACGAGGAAGGCTATGACGAGAGCCAGCGCGCCGAGATCCTGGAGGCGACGCGCAACGGCCCGACCGACGGCGTGGTGCTGACCGACCTTGACCCCGATCTGGGCGACGAGGACGACGAGGACGAGAATATCGACGACCTCGACATGGACTCCGAGGAGGTCGGCGAGGCCGACGCCAGCGTGACCATGGACGAGGACGACATGGACGAGGATGACGTGCAGGACGAACTGGACGACGGATCGATCGACGACGACGAACTGAACGATCAGGACGACGTGGCGCTGAAGCCGTGATGAAGGGGGCGGCGATCGGCCCGATCGCCGCCCTTCGACCATGCCGGGCCTTCGATCCCGGTGTTTCCTCCCCATATCGGCAGGATGACGGGCAGGGTTAAGCGCAAGGCAGGGCTGGCCGCGGCGGCCGCACTTGCCGAACGGGCGGCGTCTCCTCGGACATGCGCGTTATGCGAACGGCCGCTGGGCGCGCGGGTGGAATGGCATCATCTGGTGCCCAAGAGCGAGGGCGGGCGGATCACCGCGCCCGTCCATCCGATCTGCCACCGCACCATCCACGCCACGCTGCCCAATGCCGACCTGGCGCGCGCCTATGCCGACCCGGCGGTGCTGCGTGCCCATCCCGACATCGCCCGCTTCCTGCGCTGGATCGCCGGCAAGGACCCCGACTTCCACGCGCCGGTGCGGCGGGTTCGGTGATGGGCCGATGGCGGTGCGGCTGGCGGACCTAAGCGCCGAGTCGTTCGCGATCTGATCTCCCGCCCCGTGCCGCTAACCGCTTGTTCAGCTTTCCATGCCCAAGCCAGGCCATGGAGTATGTGCTTGATTTCGCACGAGCAGTGTCCGGCGGCGCGCCGATTCGCGGACGGCGGCGCGGCGGTGCGGGCGTGGTCGCGCAGCTGCGGATCGCCATGCTGGGGATCATGCTGGGCCTGGCACTGCCGTCGCTGCGGGGAACGGACTGGCACACGCTGCTGCCCGCCGGCGTCACGGTGGAGCTGCCGCGCGCGGGTCGGGTGACCTGGCCGGCGGGCGAGATCGGGTTGCCGCCGATCGGGAAACTGTCCGAACTCGTCGGCGCGATGCTCGGCGCGAACGACGCGGCACGCGGCACGGCCGACGTCGTGACCACGCGCTTCGGCCGCTGCGGACGTGGCGTGGTCGGCGACTGCGTGGTCGACGGCGATACGTTTCGGCTGAACGGCGAGAAGATCCGCATCGCCGACATCGACACGCCCGAGACCCATCCGCCACGCTGCGCCCGCGAGGCGCGGGCCGGCGAGCGCGCGACCGAGCGGATGCGCGCGCTGCTCAACGAAGGGCCGGTGACGCTGGAGCCCTACAAGCGCGGCCACGACCGATACGGCCGCCGCCTGGCGGTGGTGACGCGGGACGGCGTGTCGCTGGGCGAGCAGCTGGTGCGGGAAGGGCTGGCGCGCCGCTACGACGGTGGGCAGCGACGCGGATGGTGCGGTTTGGTATAGGCAAAGTCGACCGGTGCGGGTTGGCCGACGCCAACCCGCCACCTGGCGCGCCTTACTCCGCTGCGACCCCGGCGCGCGAGAACATGTCGCCCTCCAGCTCCAGATCCTCGTTCGCCGCGGGCACCGCCGCCTTCGCCTTCTGGCGCTTGTCGAACGAGTCCCACACGTCGTTCCACTGGCCCTTGGTCGCGGCCTTGGAATATTCCGTCGCGCGCTGCTCGAAGAAGTTGGCGTGCTCCACGCCGTTCAGCATCGGGGCGAGCCAGGGCAGGGGATGCTCGTCGATCATGTAGATCGGCTTCAGGCCCAGCTGCCCCATCCGCCAGTCGGCGATGTAGCGGATGTACTTCTTGATCTCCTTGGGCTTCATCCCCTCGACCGGGCCCATCTCGAACGCCAGGTCGATGAAATTGTCCTCCAGCCGGATCGTCGTCTGGCACACGTCGGCGATGTCGTCCTTCACCGCCTTGGTCAGGCAGCCGCGCTCCTGGCAGAAGGCGTGGAACATCTTGATGATGCCCTCGCAGTGCAGGCTCTCGTCGCGGATCGACCAGGTGACGATCTGGCCCATGCCCTTCATCTTGTTGAAGCGCGGAAAGTTCATCAACATCGCGAACGACGCGAACAGCTGCACGCCCTCGGTGAAGCCGCCGAACATCGCAAGCGTGCGCGCGATATCCTCGTCCGAATCGACGCCGAAGTTCTGCATGTAATCATGCTTGTCCTTCATCTCGGCATATTCGAGGAAGGCACCATACTCGCTCTCGGGCATGCCGATCGTGTCGAGCAGGTGACTGTAGGCGGCGATGTGGACCGTCTCCATGTTGCTGAACGCGGTCAGCATCATCTTGATCTCGGTCGGCTTGAACACGCGGCCGTATTTCTCGTGGTAGCAGTCCTGCACCTCGACGTCGGCCTGGGTGAAGAAGCGGAAGATCTGCGTCAGCAGGTTGCGCTCGTGATCGGACAGCTTCTGCGCCCAGTCGCGGCAGTCCTCGCCCAGCGGCACCTCCTCGGGCAGCCAGTGGAGCTGCTGCTGGCGCTTCCAGAATTCGAACGCCCAGGGGTATTCGAACGGCTTGTACTGCTTACGGGCTTCGAGAAGGGACATGGGATTACTCCGGTGAAGGCTTAGAGATCGGTGGACCACCGCCACATCGCGGTGGCGGACATGAGAAGGACGATGCCGGCGGAGGCGAGCATGATGCCGACCATGCGGTAGGCGTAGGTCCTACGCTCCGAAATGGCGGGTCGGCGCAACCGCAGCAGCATGACGATGCCGGCAAGGGTCAGCAGGCTGGCGACGACGTACATCACGGCTACGGGGTATGTCATGCATCCATTCTCCGCTCGGCTCGTTCGGCACGCGACCTCATCAAAGGAGAATGACCATGGTCGATATCAGCCAGATCCAGGAGCACGCCGAAGTCATCGCTGCCGACGGCACCCATGTCGGCACCGTCGACCACGTGCAGGGCGACCGCATCAAGCTGACCAAGAACGACAGCCCGCAGACCGAGGACGGGCAGGGCGGCAAGCACCATTACATCTCGGTCGGCCTGGTGGCGGACATCGAGGACGGCAAGGTGCGGCTGAGCTCCACGGGCGCGAACACGCAGTTCCTCGAAGAGGACGAGTGACTCTTTTCCCTCTCCCATCGGGAGAGGGAGGGAGCCGCATCGCGGCGGAAGGGTGAGGGCAGTGCTGGTCATGCGGCGCTGCCCTTTTTCGCGTCGGCCTCATCCTTCCCACACGGCCTTGCCGTGCGGGCCCCTTCCTTCTCTCGGAGGGAGAAGGAGATTTGTGTCAGGGCGCCTTCCAGGTTCTGCATGACGTCGGTGTTGGCGAAGCGGATCACGCGATAACCTTGCTGTTCGAAAAAGCGGGTGCGGGCAGCGTCTTGTTGTTCGCGAGCGGCGTGGGTGTCGCCGTCGACCTCGATGACGAGCTTCTCGCAGAAGCAGAGGAGATCGGCGTAGAACAGACCTATCGGCGTTTGATGGCGCCACTTCAGCGATGGAAATGCCTCCCTCAGCGCGCGGAGTAGCCGACGCTCGGGCTCGCTCGCCTCCCGGCGGAGTTGGCGAGCCCGGGTGACCGTGCCGATCGGCTGTTTCGCATAAAGCCACATACTGCCCTCACCCTTCCGCGGCTACGCCGCTCCCTCCCTCTCCCGTCGGGAGAGGGAAGGCGCCCGCTGCCAAAGGCAGTGGGAAGGGTGAGGACAGTTCTCGCTCACCTCACTGACAGGCCAGGCACTCGTCGTAATCCGTCGTCTCGCCGATCGAGAATTTTGGCACGGCGATCGTGTTGTCCGCCTCAACGCCGCTCTGGCCCTCCGCGCCCGCGAAGCCGGCGCGCTGCACCGACTTGGAGCGGAGGTAATAGAGCGACTTGATACCCAGCTCCCACGCGCGGAAGTGGAGCATCAGCAGGTCCCATTTCTCCACGTCCGCCGGGATGAACAGGTTCAGCGACTGCGCCTGGTCGATGTACGGCGTGCGATCGCCGGCGAGCTCAAGCAGCCAGCGCTGGTCGATCTCGAAGCTGGTCTTGTAGCAGTCCTTCTCCTCCTGGCTGAGGAAATCGAGGTGCTGGACCGAGCCGCCATTCTCGAGCATCGAGTTCCACACCGCCTCGGTGTTCTTCGACTTCTCGTTGAGCAGCTTTTCCAGATACGGGTTCTTGACGGAGAAGCTGCCCGACAGCGTCTTGTGCGTGTAGATGTTGGCCGGGATCGGCTCGATGCACGCGCTGGTGCCGCCGCAGATGATGCTGATCGACGCGGTCGGCGCGATCGCCATCTTGCAGCTGAACCGCTCCATCACGCCCATGTCGGCGGCATCGGGGCAGGGGCCCCGCTCGACCGCGAGCTGCATCGACGCCTCGTTCACCTGCGCGTTGATCTGCTTGAAGATCTTGAGGTTCCACGACTTGGCCATCGCGCCCTCGAAGGCGAGCCCACGCGCCTGGAGGAAGCTATGGAAGCCCATCACGCCCAGGCCGACCGACCGTTCGCGGCCCGCGGAGTAGGCGGCACGCTCCATGCCGGGCTCGTGGCGGTCGATATAATCCTGCAACACATTGTCGAGGAAGCGCATCACGTCCTCGACGAACAGCTTGTCGTCCTTCCACTGATCCCACGTCTCCAGGTTGAGCGAGGACAGGCAGCAAACGGCGGTGCGGTCGTTGCCGAGATGGTCGCGGCCGGTGGGCAGCGTGATCTCCGAGCAGAGGTTGGAGGTCGACACCTTCAGCCCCAGGTCGCGGTGGTGCTTGGGCATGGTCGAGTTCACGTGGTCGGCGAACACGATGTACGGCTCACCGGTCGCGAGGCGGGTCTCGACCAGCTTCTGGAACAGCGCGCGCGCGTCGACGGTGCCGCGGGCGGCCTGGTCCTTGGGGCTGCGCAGCGTCCACTCGGCGCCGTCGCGGACGGCCTCCATGAACGCGTCGGGGATGAGGACGCCGTGGTGGAGGTTGAGCGCCTTGCGGTTGAAGTCGCCCGAGGGCTTCCGGATCTCCAGGAACTCCTCGATCTCCGGGTGCGAGATGTCGAGGTAGCAGGCGGCCGAGCCGCGACGCAGCGATCCTTGCGAGATGGCGAGAGTGAGCGAATCCATCACCCGCACGAACGGAATGATGCCGCTGGTCTTGCCGTTCAGGCCGACGGGCTCGCCGATGCCGCGGACGTTGCCCCAGTAGGTGCCGATGCCGCCGCCGCGGCTCGCGAGCCAGACATTCTCGTTCCAGGTGTCGACGATGCCGCTGAGGCTGTCGGGCACCGAGTTGAGATAGCAGCTGATCGGCAGGCCGCGGCCCGTACCGCCGTTCGACAGCACGGGCGTGGCGGGCATGAACCACAGGCGACTGATATACTCGTAGATGCGCTGGGCGTGCGCCTGATCGTCGGCGTAGGCGCTGGCGACGCGGACGAACAGGTCCTGGTAGGATTCACCGGGCAGCAGGTAGCGGTCGCGCAGCGTCTCCTTGCCGAAGTCGGTCAGCAGCGTGTCGCGGCTGTGGTCGACGTCGAGCGTGTAGGGCTGCGGCGCCACCGACTTGCTGTCCATCGGCTGCGGCCTGGACGAGGGCGCGGTCGGCACCTCGATCGTGTCGGTCGCGCCGCCGCTGCGATCGTCCCGGAAATCCATCACGCCACTCCTTGTTCTCTGTCCGTTCGAATCGGCCGGCCCGACATCCTACCACCGATCGCGAGATCGGCGCAGAACAAACGGTGTCCATGTCGCCGGGGGTAGGGCGCGGCGTCGCTGCCGCCCTTCGCTCCCGCCGTCAACGATCACACCAGCTATGGGGTCCGGCCCGATCCCTTACCGCTACAAATTGTGAGAAAGCGGCGGCGGGGGCAAGCGATTAATCGGCCGCTGGCGGCCCGATCCGGTCGCTCCCGGTCGCCTGCCGCGCACGACGCGTGGTTCCCCGCCGCTTCCGCGAAACGCAAGGGAACAGGGCGCGAACGCGAATTAAATTGTTGGTGCCGAGCCTTCCGGCCGGCGGCGCGGCGCCCTGCATTTGCCTCCGCGCGCGCGCTGTCGCATGAGCGGGAATCATGACCGACATCCGCGATACCGACCTGATCGAGAGCGTCGCCGACGCGCTCCAGTTCATCAGCTACTATCACCCGATGGATTACATCCGCGCGCTGGGCGAAGCGTACGAGGCGGAACAGTCGCCCGCCGCCAAGGACGCGATCGCGCAGATCCTCACCAACAGCCGGATGTGCGCGGAAGGGCACCGGCCGATCTGCCAGGATACCGGCATCGTCACCGTGTTCGTGCGCTGGGGGCAGGAATGCCGTCTGACCGGCGACCGATCCCTGCAGGAGGTCGTCGACGAGGGCGTGCGCCGCGCCTATCTCCATCCCGAGAACCGGCTGCGCGCCTCCATCCTGGCCGACCCCGCCTTCACGCGGCGCAACACCCGCGACAACACGCCGTCGGTCCTCCACGTCGAGATGGTGCCGGGCAACACCGTGTCGGTCGACGTCGCGGCCAAGGGCGGCGGGTCGGAGAACAAGTCGAAGTTCAAGATGATGAACCCCAGCGACTCGATCGTCGACTGGGTGCTGGAGATGATCCCGCAGATGGGTGCCGGCTGGTGCCCGCCCGGCATGCTGGGCATCGGCATCGGCGGCACCGCCGAGAAGGCGATGCTGCTCGCCAAGCAGTCGCTGATGGGTGCGATCGACATGGGGCAGTTGCGCGCACGCGGGCCCCGCAACGACATCGAGAGCTTGCGCATCGAGCTGATGGACAAGGTCAACGCGCTCGGCATCGGCGCGCAGGGATTGGGCGGGTTGTCGACGGTGCTCGACGTCAAGATCCTCGACTGGCCGACGCACGCTGCGTCCAAGCCGGTCGCGATGATCCCCAACTGCGCCGCCACGCGCCACGCGCATTTCACGCTCGACGGATCGGGGCCGGTCTATCTGGAGGCGCCGAAGCTGGCCGAATGGCCGCAGGTCGACTGGAAACCAGACAAGGCGGCGATCCGCGTCGACCTCGACACGCTGACGCCGGAGGTGGTGCGGTCGTGGAAGCACGGTGACCGCCTGCTGCTCAACGGCAAGATGCTGACCGGACGCGACGCCGCACACAAGCGGATCAAGGACATGCTCGACGCCGGCGAGCCGCTGCCCGTCGATTTCTGGGGTCGCGTGATCTATTATGTCGGGCCGGTCGATCCGGTGGGCGAGGAAGTGGTGGGTCCGGCCGGGCCGACCACCGCGACGCGGATGGACAAGTTCACGCGCATGATGCTGGATCAGGGCCTGCTGGCGATGGTCGGCAAGGCGGAGCGCGGGCCGGCGGCGACCGAGGCGATCGCCGAGGCGGGATCGGCCTATCTGATGGCGGTGGGCGGCGCGGCGTACCTCGTCGCGCGCGCGATCAAGGGCAGCCGGGTCGTCGGCTTCGAGGATCTGGGCATGGAGGCGATCTACGAGTTTGAGGTCGCCGACTTCCCCGTCACGGTCGCGGTCGACGCGGAGGGGCAGAACGTCCACCAACTGGCGCCGCTGGTCTGGCGCGAGAAGATCGCGCGCGCCGGCGAAGGGCTCCTCCAGCCGGCCTGACATGGGGGAACGGGCGATGCGCCCCGCCGTTGGTGGCGGGAGTTGCAGGAGTATCGCCATGTTCAGATCCGTCATCGCCGCCATCGCCGTCGCGGGTCTCGCCGCCGGTGCCTCCGCGCAGACGAGTGCGCCGTCGAGCGGGCTCGGTGGGCTGGGCGGGTTGCTGGGCGGCGGCCTGCCCAACATCGCATCGGTCGGCGCGGGCAACGCGGCCGGGCTGCTCGGCTATTGCCTCAAGAACAACCTGCTCGGTGCCGCGGGCGTTGCTCCTGCGACGCCGGCGCGCGGGACGGCCACGTCGCAGCCGCAGTCATCCGCCGCCCAGTCGATCCTGGAGCGGCTGACCGGACGCCAAGGCGTCGCCACCTCCCCCGGCTTCGCGGCCGGGCAGGCGGGGCAGGTGCAGACCGGGGGCGGACAGGCGCTCTCGCTCGACGGCTTGCGGGGACAGATCAAGACGCGGGTGTGCAGCGCGGTGCTGAGCCGGGCGCGGTCGTTTCTGTGAAGGTTTAGGTCGATCACCGCCTTCGGTCTCTTGTTCCTCTCCCGTCGGGAGAGGGAGGGAGCAGCGCAGCTGCGGAAGGGTGAGGGCGACCAAGCCTGATCGAAATTTGGTATAAGAGGCCAAACGTCGGGATGGCGGCGCCCTTCGATTGCTCGCCGAAGCAGGCGCTCAAAATAGGCTATGTCGAACGTGGCGGTGCCGGCCGCATACGTGTGGGACGGTCGGCATCGCCAACTTTTACACCAGATATGAAAAGAGGTTGCCGAACGCCTCCCGGCAGTTCGACAACCCCCAGACATGGTCAGCGGCCGGAGAGCTCCAGCCCGGGAGACCATGAGACCGCGTCACCTGTGATCCACGCCGTTGACTGGGAGAGGATACTCCCCGGCGAGGACCGGTGGATCAGCGGCGCGCCTCCCGAACGAACCGAACCGAACTCACTGCTGAACCATGAGACATCGGATCACCTCCTTTCGCTTGTTGATGAGCAACGCGACCATGGCTGGCCGCAACCGTAATGTGTGCCGCCACTGCACGAGAAACAAGGCTTGTTCTGCGGGGGTTTTTGGCCGAGCATCCCGCGCCCGCAGTCCCCGCGCGATCAGGCGCGGCAATCCTCGATCACCCGGCCGATCTCCGCCCAGGCGGGCAGGACCAGCGGACGCGTGCCGGCCTGCTCCAGCGTGAACCGGCCGCGGCTGAACGCCATCGCGTCGAGCAGCGGATCGCGCGCGGCGAGCGCCAGCGCGACGTAGGGCGGGGTGCCGCCGGTCGGCTGCACCGCGGCGGTGCGCGTGGTGCTGGTGGTGCGGATCGTCAGTGGCGCCGCGACGCTGCCCGTCCGCGACAGGTAGAGCAGGCGCGCGCCACGGTCGCAGCGCAGCGTCGCCGCGGCGTCCTGTCCCGCCTGGCCGAACAGCGCGATGCTGCCGCGCGCGTCCTGGCGGTAGGTCCAGGTGCCGGGAGTGAACGGCCGGTCGCGCCAGTCGGCGGCGGGCGGCGCCGGCGGGGGCGCGGCGACGATCACCGGCGGCGCGGCGACCGTCGGCGGCGGCGCGGGGCGCTGGGGAATGCAGCCGGTGACCGCAGCGAGGACGAGGAGGACGGAAAGAACGGGCAGGACGCGCATGGCGGCGGCGCTACCGGATGCGCCCGGCTGCCTCAACCCGCGCTGCGACCATGCGGGCGGAACCCGCGGCGCGGCTTGCCTGTTCGGTCGGCAACGAGGAGAAATACGATGGCCGAACCGATCCCGACCCAGTTGCTGACCCAGGCGAACGTCGCCCACGCGTTGAAGGTGGAGAGCCGCGACGGCGACGGCGTGGGGGAGGTCTACGCCTTCATGGTGCACAAGGGATCGGGCCGGGCGACCCACGCGGTGCTGTCGCTCGGCGGGTTCCTGGGCATGGGACGCAGCTTCTACCCGGTACCGTTCGCACTGCTGCAGTTCGATCCCGTCCGCGACGTCTACGTCATCACCCTTGATCGTCGATTGCTGGAAGGCGGGCCGAGCTGGGCCAACAACGCGCCGGTCTTCGACCAAGCCTATGCCGATCGCGTGGCGAGCTACTACGGTGCCGGACCTGAGAATCTGGCGAACGGCTGACCCCGGCAGGAGCGAACGACATGAGCATTTTCGGCAAGATCAAGTCCGCCATCTTCGGCGAGCACGGGCCGCTCGGCGGCCAGTTCGGCGGCAAGAAGCAGGAGGCTCCGGCGGCACCCGCCCCGGCGCCGCATCCGACCACCATCGCCGCGGCACCCGCGCCCACCCCCGCGGCACGATTGGCGCCCGCCGCTCCGGCCGCGCCCGCGCAGCCGGTCGATGTCGAAGCGGTGTTGATCCGCATCGCCGATGCCAAGGGCAATCCCGATCTCAACTGGCGCACCTCCATCGTCGACCTGATGAAGCTGCTCGACCTCGATTCGTCGCTGGCCAATCGCAAGGAACTGGCGACCGAACTCGGCTATACCGGCGCCAAGGATGGATCGGCCGAGATGAACATCTGGCTCCACAAGGCAGTGATGCGCGAGTTGGAGAAGAATGGCGGCCAGGTGCCGGCCGGATTGAAGGACTGATCGTCCCCGGCGCGGGCAACCACCCGCGCCGGACCACCCCCGGGGCCGCGAGCGGGTCAGCGCCCCCCGCGCCGTCCGCCCATGCGCATCTTCGACTCTTTCCCGTACCGCGTCTTGCGCGTTCCCGGCTTGCCCTCGTTGCTGCGACCCATGATCGGCGCCTTCTGCTCGTGCGCAGGCAGGCCCAGTTCCTCATTCTCCAACTGGCGGATCTCGTCGCGCAGGCGACCCGCGGTCTCGAACTCCAGGTCGGCGGCGGCCTTGCGCATCTGCTTCTCCAGATCCTCGATGTATGCGCGCAGATTGTGGCCGACCATGTGCGGCCGATCCTCGTCGATCGGCACCGTCACCTGATCGCCCTGCGAGACGTGGGCGATGATGTCGCCGATGTTGCGGCGGATCGTCGTCGGCGTGATGCCGTGCTCGGTATTGTACGCTTCCTGCTTTTCGCGGCGGCGCGCCGTCTCGTTCATCGCGCGCTCCATCGATCCGGTGATGCGGTCGGCGTAGAGGATGACGCGGCCGTCGACGTTGCGCGCGGCGCGGCCAATCGTCTGGATCAGCGAGGTTTCCGAGCGGAGGAAGCCCTCCTTGTCCGCGTCGAGGATCGCGACCAGCCCGCACTCGGGAATGTCGAGTCCCTCGCGCAGCAGGTTGATGCCGATCAGCACGTCGTACACGCCCAGCCGCAAGTCGCGGATCAGCTCGATCCGTTCCAGCGTCTCGACGTCCGAGTGCATGTAGCGGACCTTGATCCCCGCCTCGTGCATATATTCGGTCAGGTCCTCCGCCATCCGCTTGGTCAGCGTGGTGACGAGCGTGCGGTAGCCGAGATCGGTGGTCTTCCTGCACTCCTGGATCAGGTCCTGCACCTGCTCCTCGACCGGCTTGATCTCGATCGGCGGGTCGATCAGCCCGGTGGGGCGGATCACCTGCTCGGCGAAGACGCCGCCGGCCTGCTCCATCTCCCACGGGCCCGGCGTGGCGGACACGCACACCGTCTGCGGGCGCATCGCGTCCCACTCGTTGAAGCGTAAGGGACGATTGTCGATCGCGGAGGGCAGGCGGAAACCGTACTCGGCCAGCGTGATCTTGCGGCGGTGGTCGCCGCGCGACATGCCGTTGATCTGGCCGATCGTCTGGTGGCTCTCGTCGACGAACAGCAGCGCGTTCTCGGGCAGATATTCGAACAACGTCGGCGGCGGCTCGCCCGGCAGGCGGCCGGTCAGGAAGCGGCTGTAGTTCTCGATACCGTTGCACGATCCGGTCGCGGCGATCATCTCCAGATCGAAATTGGTCCGCTGTTCCAGCCGCTGATACTCGATCAGCTTGCCCTCTGCCTCCAGCTCCTTCAGCCGCTCGGACAGTTCGTGGCGGATCGCCTCGGCCGCCTGCTTCATCGTCGGGCCGGGCGTGACATAGTGCGAGTTGGCGTAGATGCGGATGCTGTTGAGCGACGCCACCTTCTCGCCGGTCAGCGGATCGAACTCGACGATCTGCTCGATCTCGTCGCCGAAGAACGAGATGCGCCAGGCCGAATCCTCGTAGTGCGACGGGAAGAGTTCGAGATTGTCGCCCTTGACGCGGAAATTGCCGCGCTGGAATGCCGCGTCGTTGCGCTTGTACTGGAGTGCCACAAGCTTGCGCACGATTTCGCGCTGGTCGGCGGACTGCCCCTTCTTCAGGTCGAAGATCATCGCCGAGTAGGTCTCGACCGAGCCGATGCCGTAGAGGCACGACACCGACGCGACGATGATGACGTCGTCGCGCTCCAGCAGCGACCGGGTGGCCGAGTGACGCATCCGGTCGATCGACTCGTTGATCGACGATTCCTTCTCGATATACGTGTCCGATCGCGGCACGTACGCCTCGGGCTGGTAGTAATCGTAGTAGCTGACGAAATACTCGACCGCATTGTTCGGGAAGAACGACTTGAACTCGCCGTAGAGCTGCGCCGCCAGGATCTTGTTCGGCGCGAGGATCAGCGCGGGGCGTTGCAGCGCCTCGATCGTCTTGGCCATGGTGAAGGTCTTGCCCGAGCCGGTGACGCCGAGCAGCACTTGGTCCTTCTCGCCGGCCAGCGCGGTGTCGACCAGTTCCCGGATCGCCGTCGGCTGGTCACCGGAGGGGCTGTAGTCGCTCACCAGCTCGAACCGCTTGCCGCCCTCGACCTTGGTCGGGCGGTTGGGGCGGTGTGGGACGAAATTCTCGTCGGTCTCGGGCTCGGCGAGGCTGGTGCGGATCTGAATGGCCATCGCGGAGAATATGGGAGCGGGGAGGGCGCTCGTCACCCTCCTTGCCGTCATGCCGGGCTCGTCCCGGCATCCAGGGTAACGAGCGATGGCGCTGCTTGGCTCTGGATGCCGGGACGAGCCCGGCATGACGGGGAGAGGGGCGGCGAAGAAGCGCTATGTTGACCCTCTCCGCCCCGCCCCATATTGCGCGGCGTTCGCAAAGAGCACCGGAACCCCGATGACCGATACCCGCGCGCCCGCGCTGATCCCTGAGAACCCCGCCTTTCTCAATGCCAAGGTGCTGTGGGTCCGCCACTGGAACGAGCACCTGTTCTCGTTCGCGGTCGAGCGGCCGGCGAGCTTCCGCTTCCGCTCGGGCGAGTTCGTGATGATCGGCCTGCCCGGAGACAAGAAGCCGCTGATGCGCGCCTACTCGATCGCCAGCCCGCACTATGCGGAGGAATTGGAGTTCCTGTCGATCAAGGTGCAGGACGGGCCGCTGACGAGCCGGCTCCAGCTGATCGAGCCGGGCGACGAGCTGTATATGGGCAAGAAGCCGACCGGCACGCTGGTGCTCGACGCGCTGCTGCCGGGCAAGCGGCTGTTCATGCTGTCGACCGGCACGGGGCTGGCGCCGTTCCTCAGCCTGATGCGCGATCCCGACGTGTACAACGCCTATGACCGCGTCGTCGTGGCGCACTCGGTGCGGCGGGTCAGCGACCTGGCCTATCACGACGAGATGGAGGCGCGGCTGGCCGAGGACCCGCTGGTCGCCGACGAGGCCGGCGCGCAGTTCCACTATGTGCCGACGGTGACGCGCGAGGCGTTTCGCAACGGCAAGCGGCTCGGCGCGATGATCGAGGATGCCAGCCTGTTCACCGGCATCGACGGCGCCGCGGCGCTCGACCCGGAGACCGACCGGGTGATGCTGTGCGGATCGACCGAGATGATCCGCGACTTCGCCAAGTCGCTGGAGGAGCAGGGCTTCGTCGAGGGCTCCAACGCCAATCCCGGCAGCTTCGTCATCGAGCGGGCGTTCGTAGGCTGAGCTTCGTCATGCCGGGCCCGTCCCGGCATCCAGGGCCACGAGCGATGACGCTGCTTGGTCCTGGAGCCCAGGGTGACGAGGTCGACGAGGCTCGCTAAGCTCCCCGAAAAAAGGGGAGAACACCATGCGCAACCTGCTCGCCGTCCCGTTGCTGCTCGCCGCCACGCCCGCGCTGGCCGAGCCCGATTACGCCGACGCCGTCCGCGCCGACTACGACCGCGACCTCGGCAAATTGTGGGATTACTTCCACCGCAATCCGGAACTCTCCTTTAAGGAGGAGAAGACCGGCGCCCGCATGGCGGCCGAGCTGAAGGCGGTGCCCGGCATAGTGGTCACGCCCAAGGTCGGCGGCACTGGCGTGGTCGGCGTGCTGAAGAACGGCGCCGGCCCGACGGTGCTGATCCGCGCCGACATGGACGGCCTGCCGGTCGAGGAGAAGTCGGGTCTCGCCAACGCCTCCAAGGCGCGACAGGTGGGCGTGGACGGCATCGAGGCGCCCGTCATGCACGCCTGCGGCCACGACACTCACATCACCGCGCTGGTCGAGACCGCGCGGCAGCTCGCGCGGCTGAAGGACCGGTGGAAGGGCACGGTCGTGTTCGTCGTCCAGCCCGCCGAGGAGCGGGTCGGCGGCGCAAAGGCGATGATCGCCGACGGGCTCTACACCCGCTTCCCAAAGCCCGATTACGCCGTCGCCTTCCACGTCGATGCCGAGCGGGCGGCGGGCACCGTCTCGGCGGCGGAGGGCATCCAATATTCCTCGTCCGACTCCGTCGACATCATCGTGCCCGGCATCGGCGCGCACGGCGCCTCGCCGCACCAGGGCAAGGACCCGGTCTATATGGCGTCGCAGCTCGTCATCGCGCTGCAAGGGCTCATCAGCCGCGAGCGGATGCCGCTGGAGCCGGGCGTCATCACCGTCGGCTCGTTCCATGCCGGGCTGAAGCACAACATCATTTCCGACGCGGCCAAGCTGCAGGTGACGGTGCGCGCCAACAGCGAGGCCGAGCGGGCGGAACTGCTCGCCGGCATCAAGCGCGTCGCGCGCGGCGTCGGCGAGCTGAACGGCATGCCGGCGGACAAGATGCCGGTGGTGACGGTCAGCGAGGGCACGCCGACCACCATCAACGACGCGCAGACCGCCCGCCGGCTCAACGCGGTGCTGGCAGGGGCGCTCGGCACGGACAGGGTGGCGCCGTTCCGGCAGAAAGGCATGGGCGCGGAGGACTTCGCCTATCTGGTCCAGCCGGACACCGGGGTAAAAGGTTACTACTTTTCCGTCGGCGGCACGCCGCAGGCGGCGCTCGACGCGGCCAGGAACGGCGGCCCGGCGATCGCCTCGCACCACTCGCCCCAGTTCAGGGTGTCGCCGGAACCGGCGATCGTCACCGGCGCGATCGCGACGACCGCGGTGGTGCTGGACCTGCTGAAGCCGGGTGCGACGGTGGCGATGCGGTGAGGGGCTGACAGGCGCTACAAGGCCGTCAGGAAACGCAGCGCCGCGTCGTACTCGCGCCGCCGTGCGGCGCGCGCCTCGGCGGCGAGCGCGTCCTCGCCCCAGCGTTCCGCCTGCCAGTCCGCGTCGAGTTCGGCGGCCGTCCAGGCGTCGTCGGGCGTGATCGCACACTCGGCCAACGCCAGCGCGAGGACGAGCGAGCCGGTGATGGTGACGAGCGGCGACAGGGCCGCGAGGTGCCACGCATCGTACGCCGACACCGCGTCGGCCAGTCGCGCGATCGTCGCGGGCGGCTGCGCGCGGTGGAGGATGCCGGTCGTCACCTCCAGGTGCACGTCGTAGCGATGGCGCGCCCAGGCGAGCGGCGGGTCCCAGGCGGCGGCCTGGCGGGCGACCAGCTCCGCCGGCTCCGCGGCGCGGTAGCAGAGCAGGTCGCTCTCGCCGTAGCGCGCCAGCCCCTCGGCGAACGGCGCGGGATCGGCCGCGATCCGGTCGATCGCGGCGTTGGCGAGGCCGGTGAGCGGCATGGCGCGCGGATCGAGCGTGTCGCCGACGCCGCGCCACTCGTCCGCGATCGCCCGGGCGAGCGCGTCGGTGGGAGCGGTCAGCGGCACGCGGCCGGGCGTGCGGACGGGGCGGTCGTCCAGGCGGATGCCGCGCGCGTCCACGGCGACGTCGGTCCAGAAACGCTTCATTCGGGGCTCCGCCAGCGATGCGCGAGGCTCGCCGGCACGACGGCGATGATGACGAGTGCCGCCAGGACGATGGCGATGCCGAGCAGCTTGGGCCCGATCGTCGTCGCTCGCGCGGCAAGGACCAGGCCCAGCATCGCGCCCGCTACCCCTGCCAGCCGGGTGCCGACCAGCGCCAGCCAGCGGCGCCGCGCGACGGACGTCGGCACCGTCACGCGAGCAGCCCCATCAGGTCGCGCGCGTGGTCCGCCACCATGTCGGCCCCCGCCGCGCGCAGTTCGTCCGCCTCGTGATAGCCCCAGGCGACGCCCACGGCGCGGACGCCCGCGCCGTGCGCCATCGCCATGTCGTAGCTGGTGTCGCCGATCATCGCCGTCAGATGGGGCGCCGCGCCGACCGCCGCCATCCCCGCCAGCAGCATCGCCGGGTGCGGCTTGGACGGATGCCGGTCGGCGGTCTGGAGCGTGGCGAAGCGGTGCGTCAGGCCGTGGCGCGCGAGGACGTGGGCGAGGCCGCGGTCCGACTTGCCGGTGGCGATCCCCAGCGTCCAGCCCGCCTCGGCGAGCTGCTCGATCGCCTCCGCGACGCCGTCGAACAGCGGCTCGTCGTCCAGCCGGTCGTCCTCGCGCATCGCGCGATAGACGATGCGGTACTCGGCGGCGAGCCGATCGTGATCGGCACTGGGGGCGAGCACGCGCATCGCCTCGGGCAGGCTGAGCCCGACGATGCGGCGCGTCGCCTCGCGGGTAGGCGGGCTGAGGCCGGCACGATTGAAGGTCGCGTCCATCGCGCGGCAGATGTTCGCCTGGCCGTCGACCAGCGTGCCGTCGCAGTCGAACATGGCGAGCCTCATGCGCCGATCTCCATCGCCGCGGCGAGCGCCGGCATGCCGGCGGCGCGCAGCCCGGCGACCACCCCCGCCCGGTCGGCGGCCGTCTTGTTCTGGCTGAGCTTGGCGGTGGACCGGACCGCGGTGACCTCCACCTCGAACCCGACGATGCCGCCCAGCATGCGCCGGAACAGCGCGTCGTCCATCTTGGCGCGCGTCCACGGGCGCGACGGGTTGACGCGCGGCTCGTGCATCGCAGCCAGGGCATCGAGCTGCTCGACCAGCGCCGCCTCGTCGCAATGGCGAGCGATGCCGTCGATCTCGATCGCCACGTAGTTCCAGGTCGGGACCTGATCGCCCGGCCGCTCGTACCAGTTGGGGCTGATATAGCCGTCCGCGCCCGCGACGCTGACCAGCACCGCCGCGTCGGCGAGATGCGGTGCCAGGCGATTGGCGCGCGACACGTGGAAACGCAGCGCCGCGGTGTGGCGCGTCACCGGGGCGTGCACCACCATCGGACCGGCGGGCGTGGCGGCCATCACGTGCGCGAAGCCGATCGCCGCCGCCCGGTCGAGCGCGTCGGCGGCATCCTGGCGAAACGCGGGATCGGGATGCATCAGCGGCGAGGCGGCTTGTCGCCGCCGCGACTGCGCCGCTCGCCCTTGCGCTCCTTCCTGACCGACTTGGCGTGCGCCTTGGCGCGCTGCTTCAGCACGGACTTGGGCGGCGGGCCCTTCTCCTCGGGCAGTTCCAGCGCGTCGCCCGCCGCCTGGTCGAAGCCGAGGCTCGCCAGGCTCTCGGCGATGTGCGTCGGCAGTTCGGCGGTCACGTCGATGCGGCCGCCATCGGGATGGTCGACGCGGATGCGGCGCGCGTGCAGGTGCATCTTGCGGCTGATCCCGCCGGTCAGGAACGCGGCGGGGCCGCCATATTTGCCGTCGCCGACGATCGGGTGGCCGATCGCCGCCATGTGGACGCGCAACTGGTGGGTGCGGCCGGTGAAGGGCTGCAGCTCCACCCAGGCGGCGCGGTTGCCGGCGCGCTCGATCACGCGGTATCGGCTGCGCGCGGGGCTGCCATTCTCCTCGTCAACGTGCATCTTCTCGCCACCGGTGCCCGGCTGCTTGCCGATCGGCAGGTCGATCGTGCCATCGTCGATCGAGGGAACGCCGACGACCAGCGCCCAGTAGACTTTGCGCGCGGTGCGGCCGGAGAATGCCTTGGCGAAGAACGCGGCCGACCGCGCCGTGCGCGCGACCAGCAGCGCGCCCGACGTGTCCTTGTCCAGCCGGTGGACCAGCTTGGGCCGCCCTTCCTCATCGTCGACCAGCCCGTCCAGCAGGCCGTCGACGTGCGCCGTCGTCTTGGTGCCCCCTTGCGTGGCGAGGCCGGGGGGCTTGTTGAGCACAAAGGCCTGGGGATCGCGGTGGATCACCATCTCGCGCGCGAAGGCGCGCTCGTCGTCGGTCAGTGGCGTGCGCTGCTTCGCCGGGCGCGCGGTCTCGGCCGGGGCGGGCTCGGCAGGAGGCACGCGCAGCGTCTGGCCGGCGGCGATGCGGTCGCCGGGGGTCGCGCGCGCGCCGTCGACGCGCAGCTGGCCGGTGCGCGCCCATTTGGCAACGGTGGTGAAGCTCGTCTCCGGCAGGTGGCGCTTGAACCAGCGGTCCAGCCGGATGCCGTCGTCGTCGTAGCCGACCTGGAACTGGCGGACGTCGCTCGAGGGGGTGGGCGCGCTCATGCCGCGGCCCTCGCTAGCGACAGGCCCGCGACCAGCGCCGCGATCGATCCGGCGACGGAGACCAGGACGTAGCCGAGCGCGAGCAGCGGCTGCCCCCGCTCGGCAAGCATCACCGTGTCGAGCGAGAAGGCGGAGAAGGTGGTGAACCCGCCGAGCACGCCGACGCCCAGGAACAGCCGCCACGGCTCGCCCGTCACCGATCGCGCGAGCAGGCCGGCGAGCACGCCCATCAGCAGCCCGCCGACGAGATTCACCGCGAGCGTGCCGACGGGCAGGCCGGGGCCGAACAGCGCGAGCGTCGCGCGGCCGCTGAGGTGCCGCGCGCCCGCGCCGAGCGCGCCGCCCGTCATCACGAGGAGAAGGTTCATGACCGTCGCCGTAGCCGTTCGCACGCACGGCCGCAAACGGCGCTCGCGAGCGGCTAGGACGGATCGACATCCGGCATTTTTCCACCCCGGCGAAGGCCGGGGTCCAGTCGGGAAGGTCGTGGAAGAGGTGCGACGACCGATCGTTCGCGTCTCCCCGCTGGACCCCGGCCTTCGCCGGGGTGGATGATGAGGTGAAGCGTTGAATGTCGATCCGCCCTAGGCGAGCGCCGGGCCGGTTGCCGTGACCCAGATCGGTCGCCATGTTGGGGCCATGCTCAATATCATCTCGATCGTCATCGGTCTGGTCACCCTCGCCTTAGGCCTGGTCGCCTTTTTTCCGCTGCTCGGCTGGCTGAACTGGCTGGTCATCCCGATCGGCATCGTCGGCGCGGCGGTGGGGGCGATGTCGTCCACCAATGGCGGGCGCAACCTGAACCTCGTGCTGATCGTGATCTTCGCGCTGCGGCTGATGCTCGGCGGCGGCATCATCTGAGCCGAGCGGGCCGGCGGCGATCCCCGCCGGCCCGCGTCACTTCAGCGGCAGCGCACGTTGCCGCGATCGATCGACCGGCCGAGCAGCGCACCGCCACCGGCACCGATCAGCGCACCGAGTAGGCTGGAACGCCCGTTGGCGATGACGCTGCCGAGTGCACCGCCGGCGAGGCCGCCGACCACCAGGCCGGTGGTGCCGTCGTTGCGGCGGCAGTAATAGCGGCCGTTGCCGCCGCGATAGATGCGGTCGTCGCGGCCCAGGCTGCGCTGCTGATAATAGCGACCGTCACGGTAGTAGCGATCGGCGTAATAGGTGCGCTGCCCCGGCTCGAACCGGTTGTAGTCATAGTCGCGATAACGGCGCCAGTCCCGGTCGCCGCGGATGTCGCGCAGGTCGTCGCGACGCTCGCGCCGCGCATCGCGGACGTCCTGTCGGTAATCGCGGCGGGCATCGCGCACGTCGCCCCGGTCGTCGGCGTCGCGAACGTCGCGCCGATAATCGCGGCGGGCGTCGCGGACGTCGTCACGATATTCCCGATTGGCCTCGCGGCGCGTGTCCTGCGCGGCGGCCGGTGCGGCGGCGGCGAGCGTCGCGAACATCGCGGCGGATAGAATAGCGGTACGCATCATTGCTCTCCCGATGAAGTAACGATCCAACAACCTGGCCGGCGATCAAGTTGCGTGAACCGGAAACTACATCCCGTTCATCGCCCGGACACTTGCCGCTCCCAAGAAAAAGGGCGCCGCGAGCAGACCTCGCGACGCCCATTTCGTCATCGATTACGCAATCAGCGGCAGCGGCGCTGGCTGGTGCCGCGATCGACTTCGCGGCCGAGCAGGGCACCCGCGGCAGCACCGCCCAGCGTGCCGAGCGTCCGGTCGCCGCGCGTGTCGATGGTGCGGCCGAGCAAGGCGCCGCCGACGCCGCCGACGATCAGGCCGGTGGTGCCGTTCGGCTTGCGGCAGCGCAGGCGGCCGCGATCGTCGCGCCACTCGCGATACTTGTACCGGCGCTGCGCGTCGGCGGGCGTCACGGTGACCATCAGCGACGGCGCGACCATCGCGGCACAACCCAGCGCGAGCATCATCTTACGCATTACTTCACTCCCTCATAAAGTACCGGAAGCGTAACGTGCCGCCTTGGAGGCAGTTGCATGAACCCAGAACAACGTGCCGTTATCTCCTGTTCAGCTGTTCACCCGTGCGCGTCCGGCCGCTACGGACGGCCGATGTCGTTACCCGTCGCCATGTTGCCCATCGCTGCGCCGTGGCTGGATTATGCGGGGTTGAGCGTGTTCGCGGCATCGGGCGCGCTGGCGGCGGCGCGGCGCGGGCAGACGCCGGTGACGCTCGCCTTCTTCGCGCTGGTGACCGGCGTCGGCGGCGGCACGGTGCGCGACCTGCTGATCGGCGCGCCGGTATTCTGGGTCCGCGATCCCCACGTCGCGGCGCTGTGCCTGGGCATGGCGGCGATCATCTGGGCCAGCCCGGCGCGCTGGTGGCGGGGTGCGGCCCTCGACTGGTTCGACGCGGTCGGTCTCGCCGCCTACGCCGTCTACGGCGCGGCCAAGGCGCTGCGCTACGGCGTGCCGCCGGTGCCCGCGGCGCTGATGGGCGTGGTCACCGCCTGCGTCGGCGGCATCGTCCGCGACGTGCTGGCAGGCGAGCCGTCGATCCTGATGCGGCCGGAGCTGTACGTCACCGCCGCCGCGCTCGCCTCGGGCAGCTACGTCGTGATGACGGCGCTGGGCGTCGCCGCGTTGCCGGCAGCACTGATCGCGGCGGCCGCCGGCTTCTGCTTGCGTGCCGCCGCGATGCGGTGGAAGCTGGCGCTGCCCGCCTATCCGGCAGAGGACTGAGAGTTCGTTTGGAAGTGCGCTGAACGCGCATTTCGGTCTCCCCCGCCTGGCCACCCACACGGTATCCTGATCGGTGGCCGGGCGGGGGAGAGGGCCGGTGCCGCATGGAATTGGCTCTTTCGCCAATTTCCAGACACTCTCTAAACCCCTACCAGCCGATCCGCGCGAGCAGCAGGTCGAGCAGGCGCCCGTCGCCGCCCCTCGCCGCGACGGGGCCGAGGCCCGCGCATTCCAGGCAGCGCGCCTGGACCGATCCGCCCATGGCGAGCCGCCGGACGTCGCCCAGCGCGCGGCCGAGCAGCGCCCGGCGATCGGCCGCGACGCGCGCGAAGGCGTCGCCGCCACGAGCATCGTCGTCGTTCTGCTCGGCAAAGGAGGCGGCGAGCTGCGCTGCCCAGCCGGGCTCCTTTTCCAGATACACCGGCACCGCGGTTTTCGGATCGATCTTGGCGAGGCGCGCGGCCTCCGCCACCGCGTCGGACAGTGAGCCGAACCGGTCGACCAGGCCGAGCTGGCGCGCGGTGCCCCCGTCCCAGACGCGACCCTGGCCGATCTGGTCGACGCGCGCGGGCGTCATGCGGCGCGCCTGCGCAACGCGGGCGATGAACTGGCGATAGCCGTTCTCGATCCCCGCCTGCAGGATCGCGTCGAGCACCGGCGTGGTGCCGGCGAACACGTCCGGCTGGCCGGACAAGGGCGTGGTACGAACCCCGTCGCTGGTGACGCCGATCTTGGCCAGCGTGTTCTCGAACGTCGGCAGGATGCCGAAGATGCCGATCGATCCGGTGATCGTCGCCGGTTCCGCGAAGATCACGTCGCCGGGGGTGGAGACCCAGTAGCCGCCCGACGCGGCGACGCCGCCCATCGACACCACTACGGGCAGGCCGCGGCGCTTGGCCTCCAGCACCGACTGGCGGATGCGCTCGGACGCGAGCACCGATCCGCCGGGCGAATCGACGCGCACCACCACCGCCTTCAGGTTGCGGGTGGCGAGGCCGTCGAGCATCGCCTTGGCGACCGTGTCCCCCGCGGCGGTGCCAGGGCCCGCCTCGCCGTCGACGATGTCGCCCGCGACGGTGAGCACGCCGATATGGCCTGCCGTCGGCAGCGGGTGCGCGCGCAGCCAGGCGTTGTAGCGGATGGTGCGGAAGCTGCCGGCGGGCTTGCCCGGCTCCGCGCCCGCCAGCTGCGCGACGCGCTTGCCGAAGGCGATGCGGTCGCCCAGCCGGTCGACCAGGCCGGTCGCGAGATTGGCGCGCGCCACGTCGCCGCCGGCGGCGAGCACCGCCGTCTGCGGCGCGGCCAGGTAGCGGGCGACCTGCGCCTTGGGCCGCATCCGCGCGACGCCGCCCTGCCACTGGTCGAGCAGCTGGCCGGAGAGCGCGGCGGCGGCGGCGCGCGCGTCCGGGCTCTGGTCGGTACGGGTGAACGGCTCCACAAACGACTTGTAGCGGCCGACGCGATAGACGTGCGCGTTGACGCCGAGCCGGTCGATCAGCCCCTTGTAGTAGAGCTGGGTGCCGCCGGGGCCGGTGAACAGCGCGCCGCCGAGCGGGTCGATCCACACCTCGCTCGCCGCCGCGGCGAGGCGGTAGCCGGAATCGGTATAGGCGGTGGCGTAGGCGAGCACGGGCTTGCCGCTGCGCCGGACGGCGTAGAGCGCGTCCGCGACCTCGCCGATCGCGGCCGGGTAGCCGCCGCCGAACTTGTCCAGGTCGAGCACGATCGCCTTGACGCGCGCGTCGGTCCGCGCGTCGTTGATCGCGCGGACCACGTCGCGCAGGCGGAACTCGCGCGCCACGGGCTGGCCCGACAGCGCGGCGAAGGCGGCGGGCTCCGCCGGCTGTTCGACCAGCGTGCCGTCCAGATCGAGCAGCAGCGCGCCCTCGCCGAGCGGACGGACGCCCGGCCGGCTGTTCAGCGCCGCGAACAGCACGCCGAAGAACAGCAACAGCGCAAGCAACACCAGCGCATCCTTCACCCCCACCAGCAACCGCCACGCCGCGCGGACGATCCGCCACCCGGTGCGGGAGCGGCGCGGTGCGGCGGGATCGGTGAAACTGGCGGGCGGCACGGCGCTGTCGGTCATGCAGGCGAGGCTAGAGCACGCGCGGCGGAGTGGCAACGCCGCGACGGCTCTCGACAGAGAGGGAACCGGCGGTGGTCGGCGAACGAACTTACCGCCGATGATTGCCGCGAAGCGGTGCTTTGAGCGCGTCCGCTTTCAGCCCGCTACCGAAAGGTCGAGAGTGGTAGTTAGTTGCCCTTCTGGTCCAAGCTCGCAACGCTTGGAAGCGGACCTGAAATTATAGCCCGTTCCCAAGTTTTTACCGCTTCTACTCGGCCATTCTCAAACTCAAAACTTAACGGCCAGCTTCGCCCTGATCGTTTGTCAAAAAACTCCACAGAGACGATTTGTCGCGCGCAGGCATCAAAAGGGCCGTCCATGTATTTCCAGCCTTCGTACCTATAGTCTGAGGCATCAATGCTTTGGGCAAGGAAATGCAGCGACGACAGGCCGGGCGGTAGTGGGATACCAACATGACCTACCCCGCTATTGACGGATACAGACCTATCAACCAGCCGTGCCAACTCTCGACTACTGGCCCATTTCGGTGATTTCGCTAACATTAAGATGTCGATTGCGCGCATACTAAGTCGCGATTGAATTTCAGAATGCACGGTTCCACTAACCCGTTCGCAGCTTGGAGCCGCGTTCGCCCGATTGGCCATTGCCAGTACAACGATGGCTGCAATCAGTATCTTTGCCGAGTTCATACGGGCTCTCCTGCTACGACTGCTTTTTAGCAGCGCTGCCGCAACCGTCCAATGTCCTCAACCGGGTGAAAGCAGTTCGTTACTTTCCCCCGGCGAGTAACTGGGCAAGCGTCACGGGCGCGTAGCCGTGGACGTCGACGCCGACGTCGTACTGTCGCGGCATCGGCTTCAGCCGGCCGTGGCTGTGGCCGTGCAGGTCGATGGCGCCGCGGTGCTGCCCGTTCCAGCTGCGGAACGGATAGTGGCACAGGACGAGGCTGCGACCGTCCACCGCGAGTTCCGCATAGTGGCCGACGCTCGCCCAGCCGGGGGCGGCGGCGGTGGCGTCAGGATCGTTGTTGCCGCGCAGCAGGTGCTTGGTGCCGTGCAGCCGCGACAGCAGGCCGGCGACGTCGCCCGGCCGACGCGCCACGTCGCCCAGGTGCCAGACCTCGTCGTCGGGGCCGACGACGGCATTCCAGCGTTCGATCAGGACCGCGTCCATCTCGGCGGTGCCGGCAAAGGCGCGGCCCTGGATGTTGATGGTGCGATGGTCGCCGAAATGGGTGTCGGCGGTGAAGAACAATGCCATGGAGCGTCAACGGACGAGCGCGCGATCGGGGCAACCGCGATCGACCTTCCGGTGTTGCGGCTCGGACATCAAAGGAGAAGGCGATGAAGACGGCGATCGTGACGGGGGCGACCTCTGGCATCGGCGAGGCGACGGTGCGCGCGCTGGCCGGGGCGGGCTGGCAGGTGATCGCGACCGGCCGCCGCGCCGACCGGCTGGCGGCGCTGGCGGGTGAGCTGGGGCAGGGGGTGCACGCGGCGGCGTTCGACGTGCGCGACGTAGGCGCGACGCGCGCCGCGCTGGACGCGTTGCCGGACCGGTTCCGCCGCATCGACCTGCTGGTCAACAATGCCGGGCTGGCGCTCGGCACCGGGCCGGCGCAGTCCGCCGATCTCGACCAGTGGCGCACGATGATCGACACCAACGTCACCGCGCTCGTCGCGATCACCCACGCGCTGCTGCCGGGCTTGATCGAGCGCCGGGGCGCGATCGTCAACATGGCGTCGGTGGCGGGGACCTATCCCTATCCGGGCGGCAACGTGTACGGCGCCACCAAGGCGTTCGTGCAGCAGTTCACGCTCAACCTCCGCTCCGACCTGCACGGCACGGGCGTGCGCGTCAGCGCGATCGACCCCGGCATGGTGGAAACCGAGTTCACGCTGGTCCGCACCGGCGGCGATGCGGCCGCGTCGGACAAGCTCTACGGCGGGGCGCAGCCGATGACGGCGCAGGACATCGCCGATACCGTGCTGTGGATCGCGACGCTGCCGCCGCACCTCAACGTCAACCGGCTGGAGATCATGCCGGTCAGCCAGTCGTTCGCCGGCTTCCAGGTCGCGCGCAGCGAGGGGTAGATACAGGCTCGCCGTTCCTCTC
Organism: Sphingomonas rubra; assembly: GCF_900115745.1. Lineage (GTDB taxonomy): Bacteria > Pseudomonadota > Alphaproteobacteria > Sphingomonadales > Sphingomonadaceae > Sphingomonas > Sphingomonas rubra. The sequence goes on from NZ_FOXP01000002.1 coordinate 128,588, forward strand.
GCCGGGGAACGGCCCGTGACGCGGGCCGCGCCACGGGCCGCTCGCGCGTCAATTGGCAGGCGTGGGCATCGCTGCCCGGTCGTTGAAGCGGATCGCGGTGCCCGTGGCGTTGGTCTTGCCCCAGCTCAGAGCCGACACGTGGCTGTCGCCGTATTTGGCGTTGATGACGGCGTCGGCGTTCATCTTCTCGGCGCGTTCCCACAGCTCGCCGTAGATCTTCTTCTGCGAGGCTTCCTTGCTGAATACGGTGGCCTTGCGCACGCCCGCCTTGATCTCGCCGATCACGGTATAGGGGCGGTCGGTGATGTCGTGCGGGAACACCGGCACGCCGACGTCCGGGTTGACCATCGCGTAGGTCTTGGCCGGCTTGTCCTTGGCGAGCGCGGGCGTCGCCGCCACCGCCAGGGCGAGCGCGACCGATACGGCCGAACGGATCATGTTTTCCTCCCTGTATGCCGGTCGTGTCGCCGGCAGGGCGAGAGTGCCGCAGCATACGTGTCTTCGCAACAGGCTTGCGTCGGCGATCGGGGCTGGGCAGTCTCGCGCGGACGGGGAGGGATGAAGGATGCCGTTTCACTGGGTCGCGCTGGCGCTCGCCGTCGCGCAATCGGGCTCGCCGCCGGTGATGCCGGGCGGGCAGGTCACCTTGGCGCAGGACACGCCGGTCGAGCTGATGGCGATCGCCGAGGTCAACACCGACAAGGCGAAGCCCGGCGATCCGATCAGGTTCCGCGTCAACCGCGCGATCCAGGTGGACGGCCGGACGGTGGTGCCGGTCGGCACGCCCGCCTTCGGGCAGGTCGTCTCGGCGACCGACGCGGGTGGCCTCGGCAAGTCGGGCCGGATGACGGCGAAGCTGGTGCGGGTGCAGCTCGGCGACGTCGACATTCCGCTGGAAGGCGCGATGTCCGCCAAGGGCACGGGCGCGGGCTCGGCCGGTGTGGCGGTCCTGTTCGCCGGCCTGGCCGGCCTGTTCCACCGCGGCAACAACGCCAAGATCAAGGCGGGGGAGATCGTGGCGGGCTTCGTCGGCGAGGACGTAGTGCTGAACCTCGCGAGCGGACGGCCGCGGCGGGTGACGGCCGCGGCGGTCGGCGCTCCGTGATGCGGCGGTTCGTCGCGCTCGGCGCGGTGGCGTCGCTCGTCGTGAGCACCGCCGCGGCGGCCTCGCCGGTGACGATCCCGGCGGGCACGTCCGTGCGCCTCGTCACGGCGCAGCCTTTGTCCAGCAAGACGCAGGTGAAGGGTGATCTGGTCGCGCTCCGCACGGCGGAGGACGTGCGGGTCGGCGACGTCGTTGCGGTGCCCAAGGGAACGGCCGCCACCGGCCAGGTCGCCGAGGCGCGAGCCAAGGGTGCGATGGGGATGGCGGGACGGCTGGAGATACGTCCGCTGTACCTGACGCTGGACGGGCGCACCGTGCGGCTGGCAGGGGCCGAGGGGGAGCATGGCGGCGTGCAACCGGGCGCGATCCTCGGCATGCTGCTGGTAGCACCGCTGTTCACCGGCAAGAGCGCGGTGATCCCGGAAGGAACGCCGCTGCGGGCCGTCGTCGCCAAGACGGTGATCCTCGACCGCTGACGATCGGCGTGGTCCGACGCCCTGGCCGTCAGCGCACGTCGCGGGCCGCCTCGTCGAACAAGACGTGCATGGTGTCGATCGCCCGCTTGAAGTCGATCGGCTTGGGCAGGAACACTGCGCGGGCGGGGATGTCCGACAGCTTTGGCTTTCGCCCCGAACTGGTGATGATGATCTCGATCGGTGGCCAGCGATCACGCACGCAGGCGGCGAGGCGGAGGCCGTCCATCGATCCTGGCATGTCGATGTCGGTGAACACGATGCGGATGTCGGCACGCTTCTCTAGGATGGCGACGGCATGGTCGGCATCGCACGCCTCCACCGCCGCGAAGCCGGCCTCCGCGACCATGTCGAGCATGTCGAGCCGTTGCAGCGGCTCGTCCTCGACGATGAGGACGACCGCCGAGGGCGGAGGGGGAGACGTATCGGTCACGATTGTTCGAGAAGCTCCTTGGTCGCGGTGAAGCGCGCGCTGAACCCCTCCGGTGAATAACGGAGGTCGGCGCCGCCCGTTCCGACCAGTCCCAGCGAAACCAGGCGCGAACCGAAGCCCGTGCGGGTGGGTGCGACGACGGGCGGGCCGCCGCGCTCGATCCAGTCCAGCGTCAGCGTACCGTCACCCCCGTCACGGTAGTGCCAGACGATCTCGACCAAGCCGGTGGTCGACAGTGACCCGTATTTCATCGCGTTGGTGGCGAGTTCGTGGATCAGCAGCGAGGTGGAGAGCGTCGCCCGCGCGCCGAACCGGGTCGCGGGACCGCTGATCGCGTAGCGCCCGGCCGCGCCCGCGCCGTCCATCGCGCGATCGATCACCTCCGCGATCTCGGCGGAGCGCAGGCTGCGGCCGAGCAGCACGTCGTGCGCGGTGCCGAGCGCGCGCAGGCGCCCCTGGAAGGAGTCCAGCCGGTCGGGATCGGTCACCCCCTTCAGCGTGCGGTTGGCGATCGCCTGCACCATCGCCAGCGAGTTCTTCAGCCGGTGCGAGATCTCCGCGTTGAGCAGGGCCTGCTGCTCCTGCCCGCGCAGCCGCGCGATGCCCACCTCCAGCCGGTCGGCGACGTTGCGGATGAAGGCGAGTTCGTCCTTGGTCCAGCGGCGCGGCGCGGCGTCGTGGACGATGAACATGCCCACCAGCCGATCGCGGTCGCGCACGGTCATGTTGACGATCGCGCGGACGGCGATGTCGTGCAGCATCGCCGCGCGCGCCGCGGTGCGCGGGTCGGCGTCGACGTCGTCGATGACCAGCGGCTCGCCCTCGGGCAGGTCGCCGCGCAGCAAGCCGTAATCGTCGAACCGGTGCCGACCGGCGATGGAGGGGATTTCGGTGGCCGTCCAGTCGGGCTCGATGTCGATCAACCCGCCGTCCGCGTCGACGATGCCGTAGGCGGCGCGCGACGCGTGCAGCGCCCTGCCGACGATCTCCGCGGCCTGGCGCGTCATGTCGGACACGGAGGTGCAGTCGCGCAGCACGTCGCCCACCTCCAGCAGCGCGCGCTGCCGCTCCTCCGCCTCGACGCGCTCCGTCACCTCCACGAAGATGATGGCGAATCGGTCGGCGCCGATCGCGTGCGCCTTGCCGTCGTACCAGCGGCGCAGCGTGCCGACCTGCCGGGTGAAGCGCGCGGTGTCGCGCGTGTCCACCACCCGTGCCAGGGCGATCCAGTCGCTCTCGATCCCCGGCAGGATCTCTCGGATGGTGCGGCCGATCACGGCCTCGCCGTCGATGCCGACCAGCTCGGACCAGGCCTTGTTGACCTGATCGTAGCGCCAGTCGAACACGTCGCCGTTCCCGTCGCGCAGCGCGGTGGCGATGATGAAGCCTTCGTGCAGCTGTTGGAACAGCTCGTGCCACTGCGCATCCGCGGCCGAACTCGCCTCGGCCGAGCGGGTGTGGGCGCTCGCGCGCCAGCGCACCTCGATCAACTCGGCGGCGAGACGCGCCAGCGAAGCGAGGGCGCCGCGCTGCGCGGGATCGAGGCCGCCCGGACGCGCGACGCCGTCGATCACGCACAGCGCGCCGAGCACGTGTCCCGCCGGTCCGATCAGCGGCGCGCCGGCGTAGAAGCGGATGCCGGGCTCGCCGGTGACCAGCGGGTTGGCCGCGGTGCGCGGATCGGCGGCGAGATCGGGGATGACGAGCAGCTCGCCGGCGTCGACCACCAAACAGCAGACGGAGCGGTCGAGACCGGTTTCCGGCAGGGGAAAGCCGACACGCGCCTTGAACCATTGCCGGTCGGCGTCGACCAGGCTGACGAGCGCGGTCGGCGCGTCGCAGAGCTGCGCGGCAAGCCCGACCAGATCGTCGAACGCCGGATCAGCCGGCGTGTCCAGGATCTCCAGCGCGTGCAGCGCGTCCAGCCGCGCGCGTTCGCCAGTCGTGCTTGCGTCCCCCATCGTGCCGGGCGCCTTGCCAGTGTCGCGGGGCCGGCGCAACTCGATGCGCGCGTCGATCAGCCCTTCGCCGGCTCCACGGTTCCGGCGGCGCGATCGGGCAGGAAGCCGCGCGACAACGTGTGGTACAGGCGTTCCTTGCATGCGGCCTGCGCCACCATGTCGGCGATCAGTGCGGCGGCGAGCAGGGGCATCATCAGCCCGCGGCTGGCGGTGGTCTCGGCGATGATGATGACGGCGGTGAGCGGCGCGCGCACCACGCCGGTGAAATAGGCGACCATGCCGAGCAGCACCACCGCGCCGGGCGGGTAGCCCGGAAACACGTCGCGCAGCATCGCGCCCAGCCCCGCGCCGACCGACAGCGACGGCGCGAAGATGCCGCCCGGCATCCCCGACACGGCAGTCGCCAGCGTCGTCGCGAACTTGGCCGCGCCGAACCACACGGGCACGTCGCCACCGGTGATGATGCCGCGCGCCGCGTCGTATCCGGTGCCCCAGGTGAGGCCGGTGGCGACGCCGACCGTGGCGACGATCAGCCCCAGCAATCCTGCGAACAGCGCCGGCCGCGCGCGCACCCGCGCCAGCGGCCGCCACGAGGCGCGGCCGACGCCGATCACCGCGCGCGAGAAGCCCGCACCGGCCAGGCCGCCGACCACGCCCGCGACGGGTGCGGCGATCAGCGTCTCGCCGACGCTCAGCGTCTGGCCCATGACACCGAAATAGACGTAGTCGCCCGACAGGCCGAGGCTGACCATGCCGGCGATCAGCACCGCCGTCATCACCAGCAGGGTCATCCGCTGCTCGTAGGCGGCGGCCAGTTCCTCGATCGCGAACGCCACGCCGGCGAGCGGCGTGTTGAACGCGGCGGCGACGCCGGCGGCACCGCCGGCCACGAATACCGAGGCGCGTACGGGAATGGACAGCAGCCGATGCGCGTAGCCCATGATCGAGGCGGCGACCTGCACCGTCGGTCCTTCGCGCCCCGTCGACGCGCCGACCAGCAGCGTGCCGACGGTCAGGCCGAGCTTGACCAGCACGGTGCGTGCCGACACCAGTCCGCCCATTGCGTGATCGGGATCGCGCGTCGCGGCCATCACCTGCGGAATGCCGGAGCCCCGTGCCATCGGCGCGACGCGCGCGGTGATCGCCGCGATGGCCGCGAAGCCGAGCGGCGTCAGCAGCAGCGGCGCCCACCACCAGCGTGCCGCCAGTTCCGCGAACGCCTCCCCGGCGCGATCCGCGGCGGCGGCGAAGGCGAGGGCGACGAGCCCGATCAACACCGCGCCGCCGAGAATCGCGGTCCGCCGCCGCCAGATAGGGGCGGTGGGTCCGTGGCGGCGCAGCAGCACGCGAACGCGCGCCGACCTCAATCCCCGCATTGATGGGGTTCGACGCGGGGGCGGGTCGCGGGCGTGCAGGTGGTCCGGGGCAGGGAAAGCGACTGCATCATGGGCGAACGGGCCATCGGCGGGGTTGTTCCGGCCGCGTTACGGCGTGGTGAGGAGATGTCACGATCGCACAGGCTGGTCTCGTGAACCGGCCCGGTCACCCTCACCCTTCCCCGACTACGCCCGATCGAGGTGGAGCGCTTCTCTCGATACGGGCTCGCGACGAGCTCGATCCAACCGCGTCGCGATCGAGGAGCCGGCGGGGCTGATCTGGCAAGACACGACCGCTTGCGCGGGAGCGGGTGGGCGAAGTACGCGTGCAGCGGGCGGGACTTCCGCGATCTTTCGAGGCGAGGACGTCGCGTGACCACCACCCGAACAGAACTGGCGCTGACCGGTGTTTCCGGCCTGAACGATATCCTCGCCGGCGGCCTGACGCGCGGGCGCGCCTTTCTGCTCGAGGGCAGTCCCGGCACCGGCAAGACGACGATCGCCACCCAGTTCCTGATGGAAGGGATCGCGCAGGGAGAGACGTGCCTCTACGTCACCCTGTCCGAGACGGAGGAGGAGATGCGCGAGGGCGCCGCGTCGCATGGCTGGGACCTCGCCGGCATCGACGTTTTCGAGCTGGTGCCGCCGGAGAGCCTGCTCGACGAGGAGCAGCAGCAGAGCCTGCTCTACTCCTCCGACCTGGAGCTGGGCGAGACGACGCGGCGCATCTTTGCGGCGTTCGAGCGGGTGAAGCCCGATCGCGTCGTGCTCGACAGCCTGTCGGAGATCCGGCTGCTGGCGCAATCGTCGCTGCGCTATCGCCGGCAGATTCTGGCGCTGAAGCATTATTTCTCGACGCAGAAGGCGACCGTCCTGATGCTCGACGACCTCACCGCCGACACGCTCGACAAGACGGTGCACAGCGTTGCCCACGGCGTCATCCGGTTGGAGGAGCTGTCGCCCGAATACGGGCCGGAGCGGCGGCGGCTCCGGATCATCAAGTATCGGGGGCGGCGGTTCCGCGGCGGCTTCCACGATTTCGTGATCGATACCGGCGGCGTTCGCGTCTTCCCGCGGCTGGTATCCGCCGAGCATCGCACCGACTACGCCCGCGACATCGTCAGGAGCGAATCGGCCCAGCTCGACGCGCTGCTCGGTGGTGGGATCGAGCGCGGGTCGAGCGTGCTCGTGCTCGGCCCCGCGGGCACCGGCAAGTCGCTGCTGACGCTGACCTTCGCCGCCGCCGCGGTGGCGCGGGGCGAGCGGGCCGCGATGTTCGTGTTCGACGAGGAGATCGGCCTCCTGTTCAACCGCGCGCGGGGCGTAGACATCGACATGCAGGCGATGGTCGACGGCGGCAACCTGATCGTCGAGCAGGTCGACGCGGCCGAACTGTCGCCCGGCGAGTTCTCGCAGCGGGTGCGGACCTGCGTCGAGCGGCACGGCGTGCGCACCATCATCATCGACAGCCTGAATGGGTATCAGGCGGCGATGCCGGAAGAGAACGCGCTGATCCTGCACATGCACGAGCTGCTCCAGTATCTAAACCGGCAGGGGGCAACGACCTTCCTGACCGTGGCGCAGCACGGGCTGGTCGGCGACATGAAGGCGCCGGTCGACGTCACCTACCTGGCCGACACGGTGGTGCTGCTGCGCTATTTCGAGGCGTCGGGCCGGGTCCGCCGCGCGATCTCGATCATCAAGAAGCGCACCGGCGCGCATGAGGACACGATCCGCGAGTACCGCATCGGCGGCAAAGGCATCCGGCTGGGCGAGCCGCTGGCCGGCTTCCAGGGCGTGCTGCGCGGCGTGCCCACGCTGTCGGGCAGGGCGGAGCGGTCCGGCCTGTTGCCGGACGACGAGGGGGCGTGATCCCCCACCTCTCCGAGCGCGCGATCATCCTGGCGCCGCACGGCCGCGATGCGGCGATCGCGGCGGCGATGCTGACGGAGGCAGGGCTGCGCGCGACGGTGTGCGGCTCGCTGCCCGAGCTGGTCGGCGAACTGGCGCAAGGGGCCGGCTTCGCGCTGCTGACCGAGGAGGGAATGCACGCGGACAACCTTCAGCCGCTGGTGCAGTGGCTGGAGGCGCAGCCCGAATGGTCCGACTTCCCCTTCGTGCTGCTGACCCGCAAGGGCGGCGGCATCGAGCGCAATCCGGCCGCCAAGCGTTTCCTGGATATTCTGGGCAACGTCACCTTCCTGGAACGCCCCTTCCACCCGACGACGCTCATCAGCCTGGCCCGATCGGCGTTGCGCGGGCGGCGGCGCCAGTACGAGGCGCGGGCGCGGCTGGAGGAGCTGCACCGCGGTGCCGACAAGTACCGATCGCTGTTCGAGTCGATCGATTCGGGCTTCTGCATCATCGAGATGGTATTCGACGCGAACGGCGCGCCGGTCGATTACGTGTTCGTCGAGGCGAACCCCGCCTTCGAGCGCCAAACCGGGTTGATCGACGCGGTGGGCCGATCGATGCGGTCGCTGGTGCCCGAGCACGAGCAGCGATGGTTCGAGATTTACGGCAAGGTCGCCCGCAGCGGCGAGCATGTCCGCTTCGAGGAACATGCCGAGGCGCTCGGCGACATCTGGTACGAGGTCTACGCGTTCAAGGTCGGCCAGGCGGGCAGCGACCACGTCGCGGTGCTGTTCAACGACGTGTCCGAGCGGCGCCGGATGGAACAGTCGCTGCGGCGCAGCGAGGAGCGGCTGCGCGGCCTGAACGAGACGCTGGAGCAGCGCGTCGCCGAGCGCACGGAAGCGCTGGAGACCGCGCAGGAGGCGCTACGCCAGTCGCAGAAGCTGGAGGCGATGGGCCAGCTGACCGGCGGCGTCGCGCACGACTTCAACAACCTGCTGACCCCGATCGTCGGCAGCCTCGACCTGCTCCAGCGCCGCGGGCTGGGGAGCGATCGCGACCGGCGCCTGATCGAGGGCGCGGCGCAATCGGCGGAGCGTGCACGGACACTGGTGCAGCGCCTGCTCGCCTTTGCCCGCCGGCAGCCGCTGCAAGCGACGGCGGTCGACATCGGCGCGCTGGTCACCGACCTCTCCGACCTGATCGTCAGCACCTGCGGACCGCGGATCGGCGTGCGCCTGGACATCGGCGACGACCTGCCCTTCGCCAAGGCCGACGCCAACCAGGTCGAGATGGCGCTGCTCAACCTGACGGTGAACGCGCGTGACGCGATGGCGGAGGGTGGCGAGCTGACCATCGGCGTGCATCGCCGCGACATCGGCGACGATGACGTCGCCGGCCTGCGTGCGGGCGCGTACGTGGACCTCAGCGTCGTCGATACCGGCACCGGCATGAGCGCGGAGACGATCGCCAAGGCGATCGAACCGTTCTTCACCACCAAGGGGATCGGCCAGGGCACGGGCCTCGGCCTGTCGATGGTGCACGGGCTCGCCGCGCAGTTGGGCGGGGCGCTCCGGATCGACAGCATCGTGGGCGAGGGGACCGCAATGCACCTGTGGCTGCCCGTCACCGCCGCCAGGCCTGAAGCGGCGGAGGCGCCGCTGGAGATCGACGCGGTCGGTCGCGGCACCGCGATGGTGGTCGACGACGAGGATCTGGTCCGCCAGAGCACCGCCCACATGATGGGCGAGCTGGGTTACCGTGTGATCGAGGCGCGGTCGGGCGAGGAGGCGCTGCGCCTGTTCGCCGATGGCGAGCCGATCGACGTGCTCGTCACCGACCATCTGATGCCCGGCATGACCGGAACCGAGCTGGCGACCACGATCCGCGCGCGCAACCCGCAGACGCGCGTGCTGGTCGTGTCGGGCTATGCCGACGGCAAGGGCATCTCGGCCAGCCTGCCGCGCCTCGCCAAACCGTTCCGGCAGAGCGACTTGGCCCGGACGCTGGCCCACCTCTGACGACAGGATCGCGTCGCCGCCAGCGCCAACGAGATGCCCTTGCCGTCGGCACTGTACAATTGAGGCACGAGGCCGGCGTGAAGAAGCAAAGGCAATCGGCCGGATCGCGTCGCCGAGGCGACGCTACCCCTCACCCCGAGCCAGAGCATATCCCCATCGCTCACTGCTCACCGATCATCCCTTCGCAATCGATGATGGCGGTCGTTGGCGCGGCCGCCATCACGGCCGTCGCCGGCCGCTCGCCGCGAGCACCTCCACGGGGGTCATGCCGACCACGTCGGAGGCGGCGGCGACGGGCCGCCCGGACGATGGCCTTCGAACGCGGTTCACCTTGCTGCGCGGGCGATCAGGCGAGATCGGGGGTGGTCGCGACCTTGCTCCGGCGCCGGCGTATCGCGGCGCCGATCGCGCCGAAGCCGACGATCATCATCATCCAGCTGGCAGGCTCCGGCACCGCACCCGGCGTGCTGCCGCTGATTTGGGCCAGCTTGAAGGCGTCGTTGCGGTCGTCTGGCCCGAAATAGGAGCCGCCGACGATCCAGACGTTGCCCGCCGCCCCCGCCGGCATGTTGAAGGTCTGGAGATTGCTCTTGAACGTCGTGTTGTCGGTGTTGACGCCGTTGTCGCGAAACGTCGGCAGCAGGCTGCCGAAGGTCCTGCCGGTCAGGTTCTGGTCCCACGCGCCCGACAGCGTCGCGTTGCTGATGAAGGCGTCGCTGTCCGAATAGCCGAGATCGGTCAGCTTGAACGGGTTGAGCACGCCGGAGGTGAGCGTCACCGCCCGATCGAACTGGAGAAGGGCGAACTCCCACCCGTTGACGTTGTCGATCTGGTGAAGATTGCCCGCGTCCTTCTCACCCTGCTGATAGATGCCGAGCCCGTCGGCGTTCCACGAGTGAACCGTGCCCGGCATGACCGAATAGTCGGTGGCCACCGACCAGCCGGTCACCTTCATGTTGACGACGCTGCCGTCGTTCGCCCTCGTCGCGTAGGTGAAGGAATTGCCGATGTCGGAGCCCGAAGACCTGCCCGAATTCACTGTATTGAACACGAACGTAGCCGCCTGCGCGGGAAGTGCCGCCGCCATGGTCGTGACCGCCAGACCGATCCGAAAAAGTTTCCGCATTGCCCGTCCTCGATGTGTCGGCGACGAAATGCTGTCGCCAAGGTGGCAAATCAATGACGGTTGAAGGTTAATGCAGTAGGCGCGTCACTCTTTCGTGGTTAACAGGAAGGTAAGATAATTGCTTAAGTGTAGGCATGAGGTCGGTATTTGGGATAATCGGCAAGCCTGCAATGATATACTTGGGTGGGTGTCGCGTCTTTCGGCGGGGCACCATGGAGCGTAGAAGAGTTTTTCGCTCCATCATCCCACCCGGGCGAAGGCCGGGGTCCAGTCAGGAAGGTCGTGGAAGTGGCGCAACGACCGACCGTTCGCGTCTGCCAGCTGGACCCCGGCCTTCGCCCGGGTGAATGATGAGGCGAAGCGTTGAACGTCGATCCGTCCTAGAGAACGCTGCCGATCGACTCGTCGAAATGCGCCACCATCAATGCCGCTGCGCCGTCGGCGTCGCGATCGGCGATCGATGTGGCGATGTCGTGGTGACGTTGCAGCACTTCCGATCGGGCTATCTCGGCCGCGCGGGTCCGCCATGCCAGAGGAACGGCAACCGTCATCAACGGCTCGAACGAGCGGACGATCTGGAGGAAGAGCATGTTGCCGCTCGCCCGCGCGATGGCCTGGTGGAAGACGATGTCGTGGTGGGTGACCTCGCCGATGTCCGCGGCGTTCGCCATCGCGGCGGCGGCGGCGGTGATCGCGGCGGCGTCGTCGTCGCTGCGATGGCGGGCGGCGAGCTCGGCCGTGCGCAGTTCCAGCGTGCGGCGCACTTCCCACACCTCGGCGACCGAGACCTGCGCGGTGGCGACCGCGTGGTCGAGCGACGTGCCCATCACCGATCCGTCGATCGCCCCCACCCGCGCGCGGCGACCATTGGCGACGTCGATCAGGCGCAGTGCGGCGAGCGCGCCGAACGCCTCGCGCATCACGGCGCGGCTGACGCCCAGTTCCGTCGCGAACTGGCCTTCGCCGGGCAGCGTGTCGCCCACCTTGAGGTCGCAGTCACGGATGTGATCGCGCACGCGGCGTACCGCGAGGTCGACGAGCGAGCCGCCGTCGTCGATCCGGGCGGCGCTCTTCACGCGGCGGCTCCGCCCGCGCGCAGCCGGGTCGGCGCGACGCCGTAGCGGCGGGAGAAGGCGCGGGTGAAGCTGGCGTTGTTGCTGTAGCCGCACTGGTATCCGATCGACGAGACCGGCAGGTCGGTGGCGAGCAGCAGGCTGTGCGCGCCCTGCAGCCGGCGCTGGGCGATCGCGTCGGCGACCGTCGAGCCGAACGCCTGGCGGAAGCCGCGGGTCAGCTTGGCGCGGTTGAGGCCGCAGGCGCGGGCGATGCCGTCGAGCGTCAGCTTCTCCTGCCAGCGCTCGTCGACGAGGCGGCGGGCGGCGGCGAGGCGGGCGGCGTCGCGCTCCGACAGGGCGCCGGCGCGGTCCGCGGAGATCAGCGTCTCCCGCGCCAGCGTCTCGAAGGTCGCGCAGAGCAGTTCGATGCTCTTGGCGAGGCGGAGCGTGGCGCAGGCGGGTCCGGGCAGGGGACAGTCGCGGATCGCGACGGCGAGGTGGGCGAGGTCGGCGGGGAGGTGCCAGCAACCGGGCGACGCCGGCACGAAGCCGAAGATGCGGCGGCACGCATCGGCCTTCACCGCAAGGACGATCGTCGCGTCGGTCGCGTCGGCGAGCGTGCCGCCCAGCCCCAGCGTCGGTGCGCCGGCGTCGAGGTCGAAGCGGAGATTGACCGTGTCGGCGGGCGCATCGTCGCAGACGATCGGGCCGGGGCCGACGAAGGACAGCATTTCGGGCGACACGTCGATCCGTTGCTTGGACGTCATCGATCCTCTCCTCTTGGCGACTTGATGAACCTTTCAGATAGGTTCGTCAATGGCCGACAAGGGCGCGCGGCGCATCGCGAGCAGGAAGCCGCCGACCGACAGCGTGCCGGTGACCACGCCGACCATCGCCAGCGCAGGGCCGAGATGCCCCTCACCGCCGAGCAGGCTGCTGATCGCGGTGACGAGCGAGGGGGCGATGCCGAAGCCGATCAGCCCGGCAAAGGCGATGAACGCGCCGATGCACAGGCCGCGCAGCTCGTTGGGGATGAGGACGGTGAGCGCGACGGAGGTGACGAGCCCGGTAATCGCGCCGCAGAGCGACAATGTGCCGAAGGCGACCGCGAACCAGGTGACGCTGGGCGCGATCGGGAACAGCGCGGCGGGAACGCCGACCGTGGCGGCGACGACCGCGCCGAGCAGCAGGCCGCCGCGGATATGGCTCTTCTGCCCCCAATCGGCAGTGAATCCGCCGAGCAACGTGCCGATCAGGCCGCTCCCGAAGACGAGCGTGCCCATCCAGCCGGCGAAATCGCCGGGCTGGAGGCCGTAGTGGCGGGACAGGACGGGCGCGGCCCAGACGAGCGCGGCATTGTCCGCCATCACCACCGCGACCTGGCCCACGAAGAGCGGCGCGAGGAACGCGCGGCGCGACCAGAGTTCGGCGGCGAGCACGCGAAACGGCGCGTGGGTGGTCGCGGCGACCTCCTGCCGGGCGGGTTCGCGCAGCAGGAACAGCGGCAGGATGGCGACCGCACCGATGGCGGCGAGCACCGCGTGCGTGCCGCGCCACGGCGCCATGCCGCCGACCACGGGCATCCCGCCGGCGGCGATCTGGCCGTACAGCCAGCCGCCGATCCCGAAGGCCGCACCGAGGCCCGCCATCTTGCCGAGGTTGACGAGCAGCATCGCCCGCCCGCGCCGCTCCGGCGGGCACAGGTCGGCGGTGAGCGACAGCGCGGCGGTGAGCGCGCCGGTGGTGCCGGTGGCGGCCAGCACCCGCGCGACGAACAGCATCACGGGGCCGGTCGCCACCGCGGTCATCGCCGTGCCCAGCGTCCAGACCAGCGCCAGCGCGACGAGCAGGCGGGTACGTTTAAACCGGTCGACGAGCAGGCCGACGGGGATCGAGAAGACGACCAGCGCCAGCGCGGCACTGACCCCCTGGATGACGCCGAGCACCGCGTCGCTGAGGCCCAGTTCGGCCTTGGCGCCCTCCTGCACGGTGCCGAATGACGCCATCATCGTGAAGCCGATCGCCATCGCCAGCGTGAGCGCGAGGAGCGAGGGGAGGGTGCGGGGCGTGGTGGTGTGGCGGGTCATGATCGACCTCCCGGTGCGGTGGATGCTACTTGGCGACGGCGGGGGTTTTGCAGCAGTCCTTCGTCATGCCGGGCTCGTCCCGGCATCCAGAGCCGCAAGCGACAGCGCTGCTTGGTCCTGGACCCCGGGACAAGCCTGAGGTGACGGGGGCGGCGGGACGCAGGCCGAATGCGTCACAGACTGAAGATCTTGCCCGGATTCATCAGGTTCTGCGGGTCGAGCGCGCGTTTCAGCACGCGCATCGTGTCGACCGCGTCACCGAGCTCGGCGACCAGCCAGTCCTGCTTGCCGATGCCGATGCCGTGTTCGCCGGTGCAGGTGCCGTCCATCGCGATCGCGCGCTCGACCAGGCGGCGGTTGATCGCCTCGACCTCCTCGAATTCGTGCGGCCGGGCGGGATCGATCGAGAAGATGACGTGGAAATTGCCGTCGCCGACGTGGCCCAGGATCGAGGCGGGGACCGACCCTGCGTCGATGTCGGCGCGGGTCTGGAGGATGCACTCGGGCAGGCGGCTGATCGGCACGCACACGTCCGTGGTCCAGCCGACCGCGCCGGGGCGGACGTTGACCGCGGCGTAATAGGCTTCGTGCCGCGCCTTCCAGAGCTTGGCGCGCTCCTCGGGCTGGTTGGACCAGGCGAACTCGCCGCCGCCGTTAGCCTCGGCGAGCGCCGCCACCGTTTCGACCTGCTCGGCGACGCCGGCGGGGGAGCCGTGGAACTCGAAGAACAGCGTCGTCACCTCGGGGTAGGTGAGCTTCGACCAGGCGTTGACCGCCGCCATCTGGCGGTCGTCGAGGATCTCGACGCGGGCGAGCGGCACGCCGCACTGGATCGACTGGACGACGGTGTCGACCGCGCCCTGCAAGCTGTCGAAGCCGCAGACCGCCGACATGATCTGCTCGGGGATCGGGTGGAGCCGCAACGTCACTTCGGTGATGATGCCCAGCGTGCCCTCCGACCCGACGAACAGGCGGGTGAGGTCGTAGCCGGCGGCCGATTTGCGCGCGCGGGTGGCGGTGCGGATGACCTTGCCGTCGGCGGTGACCACGGTCAGCGACAGCACCGCCTCGCGCATCGTGCCGTAGCGGACGGCGTTGGTGCCGCTGGCGCGGGTCGAGGCCATGCCGCCGATCGTGGCGTTGGCGCCGGGATCGATCGGGAAGAACAGGCCGGTGTCGCGCAGATGCGCGTTCAGTTCCTCGCGGCGGCAGCCGGCCTGCACCGTGCAGTCGAAATCCTCGGCGTTGACGGCGAGGATCGCGTCCATGCGGGCCAGGTTGATGCTGACGCCGCCATTGACCGGCAGCGCGTTGCCCTCGATCGAGGTGCCCGCGCCGAAGGGGACGATGGCGACGCCCGCCGCGACGCAGAGGCGGACGCAGTCGGCCACTTCCTCGGTCGAGGCGGCGAAGACGACCGCGTCGGGCAGCGCCTCGGCGAAATGCGCCTCGCTGGTGCCGTGCTGGCGGCGGATGCCCTCGCCCAGCGCCAGCGCGTCGCCGAAACGCTGGCGGAGCGACGCGACGAAGCCTTCGTCGAGCGGCGGCCGGGTGGGCGGCGTCACGTGCATCATGTCAGAACCGCACGGTGCCGCGGATGCCGACGCGGCGGCGCGGCGTCTGGATCGCGAGGTTGGAGACGAGCGGTGCGGGCAGGCCGGCGCGGCGGAGCAGCGAGAGGTCGAGATAGGTCTCGATATATTTCTCGTTGAACAGGTTGGTCGCGAACGCGCCTACTTCGAGCGGGCCGCCCTGCCACGTCAGCGAGGCGTTGACGAGGTGATAGGCTTCGAGGACCGGCACCGAGGCCGCGTCGAGCGAGCCGCCGGTGCGGTCGCCCTTGCCGATCAGGTTGGCGTCGAACACGAACGCCTGGTCCTGGTGGAAGGGCAGGCGGACGTTGGTGCCGACCGCGTAATTGGCGTCGGGCACGAACAGGATGCGGTTGCCCGGATAGGCGTAGCCGGTGATCGCCTGGAACTGGCTGGGATCGGTGACGCGCGCGTGGAGCAGCGTGGCGTTCGCGTAGACGCGCCACAGCTTGTTGATGTTGAACGACAGTTCCGCCTCGGCGCCGTAGCTCTCGACGTCGCCCGAGTTGAGGTTGATCGCGACGAAGCCGACCGGCTGACCGGTGGCGGGATTGCGGATGGTGGACGGGGCGAGCGCGTTGGCGCCGATGAAGTTCTTGTAGTCGTTGTAGAAGGCGGCGACGTTGGCGGTGAGGCGCCCGTTCAGCGCGCTCGCCTTGGAGCCGACCTCGTAGGTCCAGACGCTGTCGCCGCGATAGGTGAGGTTGGGCGCGCCGGGGCCGTTCTGGCCGCCGCCGCGCACGCCGCGTGCGACCGAGGCATAGGTCATGAACTCGGGCGTCCAGCGCTTGGTCAGCGTGGCGCGCGGCTGCCACTCGTTCGCCTTGTAGGCGGCGTCGAGCCCGGCGGTGGAGGCGTCGAGCTTCTGATGGTCGTAGCGGATGCCGACCGCCAGATCGAGGCCGTCGCCGAAGTTGAGGAAGCCGGTCGCGAAGGCGGCGACGTTCTCGTTCTCCGCGGTGGCAGCGAGCGGCACGGTCAGATTGGCGGGGACGATCGTGTTCGTGCCCGACGTATCGGTGGTCGATCGGGCGTAGAAGCCGCCAATCAGCGTGGAGAAATTGTCGCTCCATTTGGTGTCGAAACGAACCTCGCCGGTGCGGGTCTTGAGCGTGCGCTCCGATGTGACGCGTAAGAAGTCGAGCTGGCTGTAGTCGCCGTCGCCCTCACTGCGCGTGTCGGACTGGTTGTAGGCGCCGATCGCGGTGATCGTGGTGTTCAGGCTGTCGACGTCGAACTCGCCCTTCAGATTGGCGGCGTAGTAATCGATCGTCGCGAGGCTGCGCTGGTTGGTGCTGCCGTCGAGCGTGTAGTCGCGCGGGCCGCGGACGTTGAAATAGGGCGTCGCGCCGCCGGCCACGCGGTCGTAACCGCCGTTGAGCGTGAAGCGGGCCCAGCTGGTCGGCAGGAAGCGGAGCGTGCCGTTGACGCTCTTGGTCTCCAGCGGGTTCTGGTCGCCGCCGGCCAGCAGGTTGCGCTGGAACCCGTCTTCCTTGTGATAGGCGCCGCCGACGCGGAACTGGAGCACGTCCTCCACGATCGGGCCCGATACGCTGCCCGACAGCGAGCGATAATTGTCGCCGCTGGCGAGCGCGCCGTCGATCCGGCCCTCCCACTCGTTCGAGGGCTGGCGGGTGACGACGTTGATCGCGCCGCCCAGCGTGTTGTTGCCGAACAGCGTGCCCTGCGGGCCGCGTAGCACCTCGACGCGGGCGACGTCGACCAGCGGCGAATTGAGGAAAGTGGTGTTGGGCTGGTAGATGCCGTCGATGAAGATGCCGACGCCCGGCTGCACCGTGTCGATCAGCGTGGTGCCGATGCCGCGGATCGAGACGAACGCGCGGCCGACCGAGTCGGAGTTGATGTTGAGGCCGGGCGTGTAGGCGGCGACATCGCGGACGAGGACGAGCTGCTGCTGCTTGATCGCGTCGCCGGAGATGGCGGTGACGGCAATCGGCACGTCCTGCAGCCGCTCCTCGCGGCGGCGGGCCGTCACGACGATGTCGGAGGCGGCGGGGTCGTTCTCGGCCGCCGTATCGGTCTGCGGGTCCGCCGGCGTACCTTGGTTGGAGGTGTGCGCGCCTTGCGTGGGCAGCGTCTGCGCACCGGCATAGGCGGGGGCGATGAGCGTGATGGCGGTGGTCAGGGCGAGCAGCGGTCGACGCATGGTGATCCTCTTCCGATAGCCGGCGGATCGTGTCGTCCACCTTTCGGATAGGTATGCGCCCGATCTGACCTATCCGAAAGGTTGCTCGACTTTGCCGATCGGCTCTCGACGTTGACCTACCAGCACGAATAGCCGCCATCGGCCAGCACGATGCTGCCGGTCATCAGGCTCGCCGCGTCGGACGCGAGGAAGGCGACGACCGACGCGACCTCCTCCGGCTCGCCGAGTCGCGCCTGCGGCGTGCCGTCGATCCAGCGGCGGTACATCTCGCTTTCCTGGTCGGCGAAGGCGTTGAGCGGCGTGGCGATATAGGTCGGCGCGACGGCGTTCACCCGCACGCCGCGGTCGGCCCACTCGGCGGCGAGGCTGCGGGTCAGCTGGTGCACGGCGGCCTTGGAGGCGTTGTAGTAGCTCTGCGGCTGCGGTCGGTTGACGATGAAGCCGGACATGGAGCCGATATTGACGATGCTTCCCTTGCCGCGGGCGAGCATGTGGCGGCCGAAGGCGCGGGCGCACCAGAAGGTGCCGTTCAGGTTGACGTCGAGGACGTTCCGCCAATGCTCGTCGGCGACCTCCTCGGCCGGGGTGTCGCTGCGCGCGATGCCGGCGTTGTTGACGAGGATGTCGGCGCCGCCGCGCGCGTCGGCGGCTTGGGTGACAGCGGTGGGATCGGTGACGTCGAGAACGAGGCCGTCGATCGCGTGGCCCTTGGCGCGCAGCGCGTCGAGGCCGCGCGTGAGCAGCGCCTCGTCGCGGTCGGCGATCGTGACGGCAGCCCCGAACTCGGCGAGCGCGTCGGCGCAGGCCCAGCCGATCCCCTGGACGCCGCCCGTGACGAAGGCGGTGCGGCCGTCGAGGCGCAGGCGGTTCGCGTACATCGGCGGTTCCTCAGGGAAGGAAGGGGGCAGCGGGCATCGGCGCTTCGTAGGCGGCCTCGCCCGCCTCGATGCGATAGACTTGCCGGCTGTCGCGGTCGAACGGTTTGGACGGGAAGGAGCCGTCGCGCGCGAAGTCGATCCACAGGCGGTGCGTGCGGCTGGCGAGTTGCTGCGGCGGCGATTCGCCGAGCAATCCTTCCGGGCCGGTGACGGTGGCGAGCGTGTCGAACACGAACGCGTTCTCCACTGCGTGCGCCGCGCCCAGTTCGCCAGCGAAGGCGGGGGAGCGCCACTCGAACTCGTAGACCTGGGTGCGGCCCTGATGCTCCTCGGCGAAGCGGCGTGCGGGCCAGCGGAAGACGAGGTCGGTCAGCGCGTCGGTCAGCGCGTGGCCCGCCGGGCGGCGGCCCGCGCCGTACGCCTTCAGGACCGCCCAGGCGCGCGGCTGCGACTTGCGCAGCACGAACCAGGAGAGCAGGCGGCCGATCTTGTCGCGGACGCCGGAGGGAACGAGGTAGAGGTTCATCTCCTCCGCGTTGGTGCCGATCAGCACGTCCACGTCCTTGCCCGCACCCGACTTGAGCGCGTCCAGCGGCGGCAGCGGCAGCACGTCGTCGCCGTGGACGGGGACGAAGCGGCTGATGCCGAACACCGGCTCTCGCCCGTCCTCGCCGCGCAGGTCGATGCGGGTGGTGGGGAGCGACACCTTCTCCACCGCGTCGAGCAGCGTCTCGGTCGGCACGGCGGCGAAGCCGTCGCGGCTCGGCGCGATCTTGAGCAGCTTCGCGAGCTTGGTGACCAGCCGGCGCGCGATCGGGACGGAGCGCGTCATCGCGCCGTGGCCGCTCTGGATGATCGCGCGCCGGAACAGCCCGGCGGCGAGCGGCGACACGACGAGATCGGCGATCGCCATCGCGCCGGCCGATTCGCCGAACACGGTGACGTTGGCCGGGTCGCCGCCGAACGCCGCGATCTCGGCGCGGACCCATTGCAGCGCGGCGACGATGTCGCGCAGGCCCAGATTGGTCGGCACGCCGGGAATCGGTAGAAAACCGTCGATGCCCAGGCGATAGTTGATCGACACGCAGACCACGCCGTCGCGCGCGAAGGTCGCGCCGTCCTGCACGGACGCGTCCTTGCTGCCGATCACGAAGGCACCGCCGTGGACGAAGACCATGACCGGCAGGCCGGTGCGGTCGTCGTCGGGGCGCCACACGTCGAGCGTCAGGTAATCGTCGCCGCGTGTCCAGCCGGTGCCGACCAGCGGCGCGATATCGAGGCCGGGCACCGGACGCAGGCGCTGCGGCGCGGTCGGCCCCGAGTCTGTGGCGTCGCGCACCCCCTGCCACGCCGGTGCCGGTTCCGGCGGGGCGAAGCGGCGCGCGCCGACGGGAGGGGCCGCGTAGGGAACGCTGGCGAAATGCTGCACGGCCGCGAGGCGCCGGCCGCGAAGGTCGCCGCTGGACGTCGGCACGACGGGTGGGGGAGGGGAGGCGCTCATGCACCGCGCATACGTCATGCCGGGCGAGCGTGCAGGCGCGACGATGTGCCGATCGGCATCAATTTCTTGCCGCGCCGATCGTCGCCGGCCGATGGTCGGGTGAACCGTTACCGATGGGGAACAAGGAATGACGAGCGGAGGTGCGCCCGCCCGAAACGACGCGCGGGATCGTCACAATGTGTCGGCAGGTGCGGGCGGCGAGCAGACCGGTGCGGAACACCCGAACGGCGGCGATCCCGCGGCCGGTTCCGATCTGGTGACCCCTACGAGAATCGAACTCGTGTTTTCGCCGTGAGAGGGCGACGTCCTAACCGCTAGACGAAGGGGCCGTCCGGTGGAGGCGCGCGTCTATCCGGGGAGCGCCGGCCCGTCAAGCGGGCGCGGCGAAATACTCGCCGCGCCCGCTGGTCGTCACGCCGCGACGCGCCGACGCTCCGCCATTTCCTCGTTGAGCATCTCGGCCAGCAGGAATGCCAGTTCCAGGCTCTGCCCGGCGTTGAGCCGCGGGTCGCAGTGTGTGTGATAGCGATCGGCCAGGCTCTGCTCGGTCACGTCGACCGCGCCCCCGGTGCATTCGGTGACGTTGCGGCCGGTCATCTCGGCGTGGATGCCGCCGGCGTGCGTGCCTTCCGCGCGGTGCACCGCGAAGAAACCGCGCACCTCCGCCAGGATGCGCTCGAACGGCCGCGTCTTGTAACCGGTCGCCGCCTTGATCGTGTTACCGTGCATCGGGTCGCAGCTCCACACCACCGGATGGCCGGCGCGGGTGACGGCGCGGACCAGGCGGGGCAGATGCGCCTCAATCTTGTCGTAGCCGTAACGGGTGATGAGCGTCATCCGCCCGGCGACGCGGCCGGGATTAAGCGTGTCGAGCATGCGCAGCAGCGCGTCGGGTTCCAGGCTCGGACCGCACTTCACGCCGATCGGGTTGCCGATCCCGCGCAGGAACTCGACGTGCGCCGATCCCTCGAAGCGCGTCCGATCGCCGATCCACAGGAAATGCGCCGACGTGTCGTACCAGCCGCCGGTCAGCGAATCGCGCCGCGTCATCGCCTGCTCGTAAGGGAGCAGCAGCGCCTCGTGGCTGGTGTAGAAATGCGTCTGCGCGAGCTGCGGCACCGTCTCCGGATCGATCCCGCACGCCGCCATGAAGTCGAGCGCCTCGCCGATCCGGTCGGCGGTCTCGCGGTACTTCTTGGCCCAGTAGCTCTGCCCGAGCGAGTCGAGCGTCCAGCGATGCACCTGGTGCAGATTGGCGTAGCCGCCTTGCGCGAAGGCGCGCAGCAGGTTGAGCGTCGCCGCCGACTGCGCATAGGCGCGGATCAGCCGCTGCGGATCGGGGCGCCTGGCCTCCGGCGTGAAGGCGATGTCGTTGACGTTGTCGCCGCGGTAGCTCGGCAGCTCCACGCCTTCCACCGTCTCGGTCGGGGTCGAGCGTGGCTTGGCGAACTGCCCCGCCATCCGCCCCAGCTTCACCACCGGCAGCTTCGACGCGTAGGTCAGCACCACCGCCATCTGCAGGATGACGCGGAACGTGTCGCGGATGTTGTCCGGGTGGAACTCGGCGAAGCTTTCCGCACAGTCGCCGCCCTGGAGCAGGAAGGCGCGGCCCTCCGCCACCTCGGCGAGCGCCGCCGTCAGGTTGCGCGCCTCGCCCGCGAAGACCAGCGGCGGATAGTGCGACAGCGTGTCGGTGGTGCGTGCCAGCTCGGCGGCGTCGTCGTAGGCGGGCATCTGCCGCGCTTCGGCGGCGGTCCAGCTGTCGGGTGCCCAGGTCGTGGCCATGATCGGTCCTTTCCGGCCGTTCCATGCGATAAAGCGGCGACGGACGCTACCCCGCGCCTGCTTCGCGGCGGCAAAGCTGGAGCTTCCCGCGTTTCGGAAGGCACGAGGATGTGGGGTGCTATGACATTGTCCCACCACCGTTCGCTCTGAGCGAAGTCGAAGGGCAGGCAACGAGTGAGCCGCTTATAGCTTGTGCTTCGACTTCGCTCAGCACGAACGGGTCAGGGCAATGTCATGGTCCTCAATACCCCGCGTCGAGATCGACGACGTTGCGCATCGGCTCTCCGGCCTGCCACGCAGCCAGATTCTCCAGGAACAGGGCCGCCGCGCGCGGGAACATCTTCGTCTGGCTGCGCCCCGACAGGTGCATGGTCACCATCGTGTTCGGCGTCCGCCACAGGGGATGGTCGGCGGGCAGCGGCTCGGGATCGGTCGGGTCCAGGAACGCGCCCGCGATCCCGCCCGTCTCCAGTGCCGCGACCAGCGCGTCCTGGTCAATCATGTCGCCGCGCGCGATGTTGATCAGCCAGGCGGACGGCTTCATCGCCGCCAACTCGGCCGCACCGATCAGCGCCCTGGTGTCATCGGTGGAGGGCGCGGCCAGGATCACCCAGTCGAACGCGTCCAGCCGCGCGCGCCATGCGTCCGGCGTCAGCGTGCCGTCGCGCCCAGACCGCGTAACGGCGGTCACCGCCACCCCGAACGCCGCCAGCCGCTCGCCGATCAGCCGCCCGATCGTGCCGTGGCCGACGATCAGCGCGGCGGTGCCGTCCAGCTCCGTCTTGCCCGGCGCATCCTTGGGCCACTCGGCCCGGTCATAGGCGCGCACCACCTGGTCGAACCGCTTGGCCGCGGCGAGCACGCCCATCACCGCGTACTCGGCGACCGCCACCGCGTTGATCCCGGCGCCGTTGGTCACGGTCACGCCGCGCGATCGCAGCAGGTCGAGCGGAAAGGCATCCAGCCCGGCATAGAGCGTCGACACCCATGTCAGCCGCGGCCCGCTCGCGCAGATCGCCTCGGCGACCAAGTGCGTGGGCTGCATATCGACCCAGGCGATGTCCGCCTCGGCGATCCCCTCCTTCGCTTCCGTCGGGGTCGAGAACCAGGTGACCTCCAGCCCCGCGGGCAGCCTGCCCTCCAGCAGCGGCCGCGCGACGGCGGGTAGGACGGCCCGGGTCACCGTCCGACCGCGTGGTAGGTGAAGCCGGCCGCCTCGACCGCGGCGCGGTCGTACACGTTGCGCAGGTCGACCAGCACGGGCGCCGCCATCACCTGCTTCAGCCGCTGGAGGTCGAGCGCGCGGAACGCGTCCCACTCGGTCACGATCGCCACCGCGTCGGCGCCGGTTGCCGCCTCGTACGCGTCGCCGGTGAAGACCGCGTCGGGCAGCAGGCCGCGCGCCGCCTCCATCCCTTCGGGATCGTGCGCGCGCACCGTCACGCCCGCGTCGGCGAGGCTCTGCGCCACCGCCAGGCTCGGCGCGTCGCGCATGTCGTCGGTGTTGGGCTTGAAGGTGAGGCCGAGCAGCGCCACCGTCTTGCCGCGCGGGGCGTCGCCCAGCGCGCCGAGCACCTTGCGGCCCATCTTGCGCTTCCTCGCCTCGTTCACCTTCACCACCGCGTCGACGATCTGGATCGGCGAGTCGAAATCCTCGGCGGTCTTGAGCAGCGCCAGCGTGTCCTTGGGGAAGCAGGAGCCGCCATAGCCCGGCCCGGCATGGAGGAACTTGCGGCCGATCCGGTTGTCCAGGCCGATGCCGCGGCTGACGTCCTTCACGTCGGCGCCCACCGCCTCGCACAGGTCGGCGATCTCGTTGATGAAGGTGATCTTGGTCGCCAGGAACGCGTTGGCGGCGTATTTGGTCAGCTCGCTGGTGCGGCGGCCGGTGAACAGGATCGGCGACTCGTTCAGGTAGAGCGGCCGGTACACGTCGCGCATCACTGCGCGGGCGCGGGCGCCGTCGTTGCTGTTCTCGGACCCGATGACGATCCGGTCGGGGCGCTTGAAGTCGCCGATCGCGGCGCCCTCGCGCAGGAATTCGGGGTTGGAGACGACCGCGATCGTCAGGTCCGGCCGCGCCTCGCGCATGATCCGCTCCACCTCGTCGCCGGTGCCGACCGGCACCGTGGACTTGGTGACCACCACCAGCGGCCCCGTCGCCGCCTCGGCGATCTCGCGCGCGGCGGCGAAGACGTAGCTCAGGTCGGCGTGCCCGTCGCCGCGCCGGGACGGCGTGCCGACCGCGATGAACACCACGTCCGCCCCCGCGACGCCCTGGGCCAGATCGGTGGTGAAGGTCAGCCGCCCGGCCGCGACGTTGGCGGCGACCAGGCTGTCGAGCCCCGGCTCGTAGATCGGCATCCTTCCGGCGTGCAGCGCGTCGATCTTGGCCTGCATCTTGTCGACGCAGCACACGTCATGGCCGAAATCGGCGAAGCACGCGCCCGAGACGAGGCCCACATAGCCCGAGCCGATCATCGTAATGCGCATGCTTCTTCCTTCATCGCCGGCCTGGTCCGGGCATCGGCGCGGATACCCGCGAACACCCCGGCGGGCAACCGAGCCGCGCGTGCGCGGCCGTCCCGCCACGCGACGGCTTGGCAGGGGCCGCGACAATCGGGATGCTAGCGCCATGGTCCCGTCCCCCGCTCCGTCGCGCCCGTTGCCGCGACTGTCGATCGTCGCCCCCAGCTACAACGAGCGGGCCAACATCCGTCCGCTCGCGCACGCCGTCGCCGCCGCGTGGGCGACGTCGCGTGGGAGCTGATCGTGGTCGACGACGACAGCCCGGATGGCACCGCCGCCGAGGTGACGGCGCTCCGGGCGGAGGGCTGGCCCGTGCGCGTCATCCGCCGCGTCGGCCGCCGCGGCCTCGCCTCCGCCGTGGTCGAGGGCGCGCTCGCCGCGGAGGCGGACCATGTCGCGGTGATCGACGCCGACATGCAGCACGACGAGCGGCTGCTGCCGCGCATGCTCGCGTTGATGGAGGCGGACGAGGCCGACCTGGTGATCGGCAGCCGCTACTTGGGGGAGGGCGGCATCGGCGACTGGGACGCGGGCCGCGCACGGATCAGCCGCGTCGCCACCCGCTGCGCGACGCTGGTGATCGGCGCCGGCGTCAGCGATCCGATGAGCGGCTTCTTCGCGATCAAGCGCGACGCCTTTCACGCCTGCGTCTACGACCTGTCCCAGCAGGGCTACAAGATCCTGCTCGACGTGCTTACCTCCTCGCCGCGCCGGCTGGTGGTGGTGGAACTCCCCTACGTGTTCCGCAGCCGGCAGCACGGCGAGAGCAAGCTCGACGTCATGGTCGCCGCCGAGTTGCTGTTCCTCCTGATCGAGAAGCTCAGCCGCGGCTTCGTGCCGCCGCGCTTCGTGCTGTTCTGCGCGGTCGGCGGCGTCGGCCTGGCCGCGCACCTCCTCGTGCTCGGCCTCCTGTCGGCGGGCGGGGCGGCGTTCATCCCGGCACAGACCGCGTCGGCGTTCGCGGCGATGACGCTGAACTTCGCGATCAACAATGCCGTCACCTACCGCGCGCAGCGGCTGCGCGGTGCCCGTTTCGTCGTCGGCTACGCGGTGTTCTGCCTGATCTGCTCGATCGGCGGCCTCGCCAATATCGGCGTCGCCGACCTGGTGCTGGTCGGATCGGGCAGCTGGCCGCTCGCGGGGATCGCCGGCGCGCTGATGAGCGCGGTGTTCAACTTCGGCGCGGCAAGCCAGCTCGTCTGGAACGGCCGCCGCCGCTCGCGCCGGCCGCTGGTGCGGCATGGGTGAGAAGAGCCGTCATGCCGGGCCCTTCGGCGAAGCTCAGGAGAGCCTCGTCCCGGCATCCAGGATCACGGGCGAGACGCTGCTTGGCTCTGGATGCCGGGACGAGCCCGGCATGACGGGGGTCAGGTCGTAACGCGCCAGTCCCACGCAAGCGGATCGCCGTCCATCACCTCCACCCCCGCCGCCGCCAGCTCGTCGCGGATCGCGTCGGAGCGGGCGAAGTCCTTCGCCGCGCGGGCCTCCCGCCGCGCCGCCAGCCGGCCGGCGATCTCCTCCTCCGTCACCGCCGCCCCCTCCGGTCGCACCCGCAGGTCGGCGCGCGTCAGCGTCGCCAGGCCGAGCCCCAGCACCGCGTCGAACGCGGCCAGCGCCGCCAGCCGGTCGCCGGCCGACACCTTCTTGTCGGCCAGCAGCTCGTCCAGCACCGGCAACGCGCGGGGGGTCGCCAGGTCGTCCGACACCGCCGCGTCGAGCCGCTCCAGATACGCCGCCGCGCTCGCCGCCGAGGGCGCGGGGGGCCGCGCGCGCAATGCCTCCACCGTCTGCACCAGCCGCTTCAGCCGCGTCGTCGCCGCCGCCAATCCTTCCCAGGAGAACTCCATCTCCGACCGGTAATGCGCCTGCAGGCACATCAGCCGATAGGCGAGGGGGTGGAAGCCGCGGTCGACCAGCCTTTGTAGCCGCAGGAACTCGCCCGACGATTTCGACATCTTCTCATGCCGCTGCACCACGAAGTTGTTGTGCATCCAGAAGGTCGCGCCGGTGTCCGCCGTGCCGCTCATCGCCTGGTTCTGCGCGATCTCGTTGGGATGATGGATCTCGCGGTGGTCGATGCCCCCGGTATGGATGTCGAACCGCTCGCCCAGATATTGCCGGCTCATCACCGAACATTCCAGGTGCCAGCCGGGTGCCCCGCGACCCCACGGGCTGTCCCATTCCATCTGCCGGTTCTCGGCCGGCGCGGAGGTGCGCCAGATCGCGAAATCCTCCGGCTGGCGCTTGCCCGCGACCTCGTCGATCCGCGCCTCGCGCCCTCCCTCGGCGTCCTGTGCCGACCGCGCCAGCCGGCCGTAATCGGGCACGCTGGCCGTGTCGAAATACAGCCCGTCGTCCAGTCGGTAGCAGTGCTTCGCCTCGATCGCCTCGCCCCAGGCGATCATGCCGGGGACGTGATCGGTGGCGAGCGGGAAACGGCTGGGCGCCCGGATGCCCAGATCGGTCAGGTTGCGCTTGAACTCGGCCGTGTAATGCGCGGCGATCGCCCAGATATCCTGCCCCGTTGCGCGAGCCTGCGCCTCCATCTTGTCCTCGCCGGCGTCCGCGTCGGAGGTGAGGTGGCCGACGTCGGTGATGTTGATGACGTGCGTCAGCGGCCAGCCTTTCCAGGTCAGCACGCGCGCCAGCGTATCGGTGAAGACATAGGCGCGCAGGTTGCCGATATGCGCGTAGTGATAGACGGTCGGCCCGCACGAGTAGACGCGCACGTCCGCGGGATCGATCGGCGCGAACGTCTCGAGCGATCGGGACAGGCTGTTGTAGAGGACGAGCGGGGTCATGCCGCGTCCCTTAGCCGCGCCGTCCCGCGCTGGGAAAGGGGCCCTGCCGGCCGGGAAGTACCGGCGGGGCAGGCGCGGCGACAGGGGGAAAGCGCCGCGCCGTCTCGGGGGCATCGCCTCAGCGGGCGATGCCGATCAGGGCCGTGGCGGTGTAGCCCGCCGCGGGCGAGCCGGTGAGCGCGGGCGTCTGCTGCGCGATCTGCGCTGCCGTGTTGTCGCCGAACACGCCGTCCGCCGTCAGCGACACGCGCGAGAACAGGCCGGCGCTCGACGGGTAGATGGTCGTGTCCGCGTACACCGCCAAGCACGCCGCCGCGGGCATGGCCAGCTGCGAAGTCAGGATCGAGTAGCGGCCGGACAGCGCGTTCGACAGGCTGGAGAACACTTCGAAATGCATGTGCGGCCAGCGTCCGTCGTAGCAGGCCGGGAAGACCGTGGTGAAGGTCACCTGCCCATTGGCGTCGGTCACCTGCACGCCGCGCAGGTAGCTCTCGGCCGCCGCGGTGTAGAGCGAGTAGCGTCCCTGCCGGTCGCAATGCCACAGGTAGATGGCGTAGCCGGCCAGCGGCGCGCAGGTCGCGTTGACGTCGACCAGCGTCAGCGTCAGCACGACCTTGACCCCGCCCGCCACCGTGGTGGACGAGACGAAGCTCGACCGGATGTCGGAGCGGACCACGCCGCTCACGGTCAGCACGTTGGAGGTCGATCCGCTCGCCGCGTTGGTGCCGTCGCCCGGATAGGGGCCGGCCGTCTCGGTCGGATCGACGATGCAGGCGCCGGTGGTGGTCGGCGTCGGCGTCGGCGTCGCGGTGGGCGTCGGCGTGGCGGTCGGCGTCGGCGTGGCGCCGCTCACCGTGGTGACGCCCGAACTGCTCGCCTCGCTCTCGCCGCCGCCGCAGCCCGCGACCAGCGCGGCGGTGCCCGCGCCCGCGAACCATTTCAACGCCCGTCGCCGGGCCAGCATCGCCCTGAGCAGCGGCAGGTCCTCCGCCATCCCGTGGCCGTGATCGTGTTGGTCGTGCATGGCGTGCTCCCTGTCTGGCTGGAGCCGCTTCTGCTTCCCGCGGGTCACCGGCGTGTGTCGATCCGCCGTTTCATTGTTACCGCATGTGTCGGGGGAGAAGACGCCCGTCATCTCGCCCTGGCGGAGCGCCCATCCACTTCTGCAAGGGAGCTCCTAGCGAACCTCCATTCACTTCCCCGGCGGAGGCCGGGGCCCAGTGGGGGAAGCCTCCGCGGGTATTTCGAACCGTCACCCAACTGGACTCCGGCCGTCGCCGGGGAAGATGAAAGAGAGCAGGACCAAAGCATCGCGCGGATCTCCCGCAGCGACCGACCCGCTCACCCCACGATCGGCAGCACCACGCGTGCCTGGCCGCCACTCGGCCCGTTCTCCAGCACCGCCTCGCCGTCGTGCCGCGCCGCGACCGAGCGGACGATGGCGAGCCCCAGCCCTGTGCCCCCGGTCGCGCGGTTGCGCGACGGGTCGCCGCGCACGAACGGCTCGAACAACCGCTCCACCCCCGCCGGGTCGACGCCCGGCCCGTGATCGTCGATCACCACCGTCACCCGGTCCCCCGCCACGCGCCAGCTCACCTCGGCGCGGTCGCCGTAGCGGACGGCGTTGCCGAGCAGGTTGGCGAACAGCCGGCGCAGCGCCACCGGGTCGCCGCGGACGATCGCCCGCGCACCCGGCGCCACCGTCACCGCCGCGCCCGCCTCCGCCATGTCGTCGCCCAGGCTCTCCAACAGGCTGCCGAGGTCCAGCCGGCTCATCGCGCCCACCGCCTCGTCGCGCGCGAAGGAGAGCGCCGCGGCGATCAGGCCGCGCATCTCGGTGATATCGGCGGCAGCGCGCTCGCGCGCGGGCTCGGGCAATTGTTCGACGCGGAAGGCCAGTCGGGAGAGGGGGGTGCCCAAGTCGTGCGCGATCGCCGCCAGCATCGTCGTGCGCCCCTCCGCGTGCGCCGCCAGCCGCGCATGCATCGCCGCCACCGCCGTCGACAGCGCCCGCACCTCGCGCGCGCCGCCGGTCGGCAGCGCCGGCAGCTCCGCACCCGCCCGCGCCCGCTCCGCCGCGCGCGCCACCGCGCGGACCGGGCGCGAGATCGCCTGCGCGATGAACCAGGCGGGCACGGCCAGCGCCACCACCGCGATCAGCATGGCGAGCAACGTCGTCAGGTGCCACGGCGCCAGCCACGGCCGCGGCGTTTGTGCGATCCGCCACTGCCCCCCGGTCCGCCAGCCGAGCACGAAGTCGCGCCCGAACGCGCCCTCCTCCTCCGGCATCGGCCGCATCGTGTAGGCGACCACGTCGGCCTCGCGCACGCCCAGCATCGTCGCCAGCGTGCGCCGCGCGGCCTGGTCGGCGCGGAAACCGCGATCGGGGCGCGGCGGCGTCTCGGTCGTCCGCACCGCCAGCTCGGGGCCGGGCGTCCGCGGCGGCATACCGGTGCGCAGCGCCTCGCTCACCACCGCGGGCGACTGCGCGGTGCGGCGCGGCGGCGGCCCGTTGAAGGTGACGGCGAAGATCGTTGCCGCCGCGACCATGACGGAGGCGACGACCAGCGCGAAGATCGGCCAGGCGATCGACGGCGCCCGGCCGCGCCGGTCAGCGATGATCGACATCGGCCGTGAACATATAGCCTTCGTTGCGGACGGTGCGGATCAGCTCGTCGGCCCGCCCCTCACCGCGCCCGTCACCGCGCGCCAGCTTGCGCCGCAGCCGGCTGACCTGCACGTCGATGGCGCGGTCGAAATGCTCGGCATTGCTTCCTCGCGAATGGTCCAGCAGGAAATCGCGCGTCAGCACCCGGCGGGGATGGTCGACAAAGGTCATCAGCAGCCGGAACTCGCCGTCGGACAGGTTGATGACCACCTCCTCCGGATCGAACAGCTGCCGCGCTGCCGGGTCGAGTCGCCAGCCGGCGAATCGCTGGAAGCGGCGGCCGGGCGGCATCGCCGGGGCAAGGGGGGAGGTGGCGGCGGGCCGCTCGCCCTGCCGGCGCAACACCGACCGGATCCGCGCCAGCAGCTCGCGCGGGGAGGCCGGCTTGGCGACGTAATCGTCGGCGCCCATCTCCAGCCCCACGATCCGGTCGACCTCCTCGCCGATCACCGACATGATGATGACGGCGGGTGCGGTCGCCCGGTCCAGCGAGCGCAGGATCGACAGGCCGTCCTCGCCCGGCATCATTACGTCCAGCACGATCAGCGCGTATAGTTCCTGCGCCAGCGCCGCGCGCATCGCCGTGCCGTCCGCCACCGCGTCGACGTGATAGCCATGGCCTTCCAGGAACGCGGCCGTCAGCTCGCGAATGCCGGGATCGTCGTCGACGATGAGGAGGCGGGTCGGCTCCAAAATGTCCGGGTCCAGATTATCGGGCAGCGGTGACATGCGGCGATGGTGATGACGACAGGTATCGTCTGCATTGCACCGCCGCAACAAAGCGCCTTTCCCATGGCCGGTGTTGCCGTCGCGCAACGCCGTGAGCGGCGGCGTCGTCGCTTGCCATGGCACCCGCCTGCTGGTAAAGGGCGCCCACGCACGGTCGAGACGGGTGTCTCCGGCCGCCATCGGTATTTTGGAGCTTAGCCGGATTTTATGCAGATCATCGTCCGCGAGAACAACGTCGACCAGGCCCTCCGCGCGCTCAAGAAGAAGCTGCAGCGCGAGGGCGTGTACCGCGAGATGAAGCTGCGCCGCCACTACGAGAAGCCGTCGGAGAAGCGTGCGCGCGAGCGTGCTGCCGCCGTCCGCCGCGCCCGCAAGATGGACCGCAAGCGCGCCGAGCGCGACGGCGCCCGGTAAACACCCGCGTCGCCCTATGGGCGACGTTGGTATAGTTCCACCGGTGGCGACGGCCGGGCCGGCGCCGATCAAGCGAGTGCCCATCATGTCCACCGTCACCGCCGTGCCGCTGCGTCCCGTCAAGCGCAGCTACCTCGTCTATCTCTGGGTCGGCATCGCGCTGGCGCTGGTCAGCGCCTTCGCGCTCGCTCGCCAGGGCGACGACTTCCTGGCGCGCAACGCCCGCGCCAAGGGCGTCGTCACCACCGCGTCGGGGCTCCAGTACAAGGTGCTGACCCCCGGCCAGGCGAACGGCCCCAAGCCGACCACCAGCGATGTCGCGCTCGTCAATTACGAGGGCAAGCTGCTCAACGGCACCACCTTCGACAAGTCGCAGCAGCCGGTGCCGATGCCGGTCTCGGCGGTCGTGCCGGGCTTCTCCGAAGCGCTCCAGCTGATGCCCAAGGGCGCGAAGTACCGTTTCTGGCTGAAGCCCGAACTCGGCTACGGCGCCGAGGCGAAGGGCCCGATCCCCGCCAATTCCACGCTGGTCTTCGACGTCGAGCTGCTCGACTTCCTGCCCGAGGCGGTGGTTCAGCAGATGCAGCAGCGCCAGCAGATGATGGGCGGCATGCCCGGTATGCCCCCGGGCGCGATGCCCCCCGGTGCCGTTCCTCCCGGCGGCGCCCGCTGAGGCTTTTCCGCACCGCCGCCGCGCTGGCAGCGGCCGCGGCGCTCGCGGGCGCCGCGCCGTCCGCCACGCCGGCCAGGGACGATACCGACGCGCAACTGCTCCTCCTGCGCGACTGGGACGCGCGGGTCGCCACCGTCGCCTGGCGTATCCTCACCGCGAATCGCGCCCGTTGCGCGGTCCAGGTCCCGCAGACCGGTCTCGTCGTCTACGCCGCCGATCAATATGCCGGCGACTTTCGACCGATCGCCGGTCGCCTGTTCCATCTCGACCGTGGCCCCGCCATCGCCGCCGTGACGCCGGGCAGCGCCGCGGCGCGCGTCGGCCTGCGCGCGGGTGACGTGCTGGTCACGATCGACGGCGTCCCGTTGCCCGCCGCGACCGGCGGGAAGGCGACCTTCGCCGGTGTCCAGGCGATCCACGACCGACTCGCCGCGGCGCTCGCCTCGCCGCCCGCGCAGCTGGTGGTCGAGCGTGCCGGGCGTCGCGTGCCCGTCGAACTGCCGGCCGATCTCGGCTGTCCCTCCTTCGTCCAGCTCGTCCCTTCCGCCAAGCGCGACGCGGAAGCGGACGGGCGCACCGTGACGATCTCCTCTGCCGTCGCCGAGTACGCCCGCGACGACGACGAACTCGCGGCACCCATCGCGCACGAACTCGCGCATAACATCCTCGGCCACCGTGCCGCGCTCCGCCGCGACCGCGTATCCAAGGGGCTGTTCGCCGGCTTCGGTGCCAATGGTCGCCGCCTGCGCGAGACGGAGGACGAGGCCGACCTGACCGGCGTCGAGCTGATGGCCGCGGCCGGTTACGATCCGGCTGGCGCGATCCGGTTCTGGAATCGATTCGGCCCGGCCTCGTCGCAGCTGATCGGCGACGGCACGCACCGCGGTTGGCGTGCCCGCGTCACCGCGATTGCCGCCAAAGTGGCAGCAACTCGCCACCAGCCGTGATCGGCGGGGTTCCGCTCGCCGCCGTCAGCGACTAAGAAGGGGAACCTTCCGGATGGCGGGCTATTGTGGCGATGCCTCATCGCCGGTCGTGCTGTTGCTCTAATAACACGCGATCGGTGGAAGGAAGTGGCAGGGTTGCGGTCTTTGTTGTGCTGTGCGATGAGGCGCCCGCGTAACCCGGGTTATGAAAGGGAGTTCGGTTATGAACGTTTTCAAGAAGATCATGACGAGCGCTGCAGTTGCTTCGCTTTCCATCGTTCCCGTCGCGGCGCACGCCGCTGACGCGAGCAGCCTCTCGGTCGCCAAGAGCGTCCGCGCTTCCGCGTCGACCAAGCAGGGCGACAACCTCGCCGGCGGCGGCGGCTTCATCGTCGCGGCGCTGGCCGCTGCGGCCGTGGTCGTGGGCATCATCATCGTTGCCGACAACGACGACGACGCCGACAGCAACTAAGTCGAACGCCGCTCACGCGGTTTTCGGGAAAGGGTGCTACCTTCGGGTGGCGCCCTTTTTGCTGTCCGGTTCTCCCTCAGCTTTTCAGGCGCCAACCGGTGCTGAAGATCCAGCCGATCCAGGCCAGGCATGCCGCGGTGAAGCCCATCGTCACGATCAGGCTGATGCCCAGGCCCACATCGGCGGTGCCGAAAAAGGTCCAGCGAAAGCCGTTGATGAGGTACACGACCGGATTGAAAAGCGTCACCGTACGCCACGGTTCGGGCAGGATCTGCACCGAGTAAAAGGCGCCGCCGAGGAAGGTGAGGGGGGTGACCACCAAAAGCGGGATAACCTGCAACTGCTCGAACCCGTTGGCCCAGATGCCGATCGCGAAGCCGAACAGGCAGAAGGCGACCGCCACCAGCACGAGATAACCGATCATCGCGAGCGGATGGGCGATCGGCAGATCGACGAACAGATAGGCAGTGGCGAGGATGACCAATCCGATGGCCACCGACTTGGTCGCCGCCGCGCCGACATAGCCCAGCACTGTCTCCAGCGGCGTCAACGGCGCCGACAACAGCTCGTAGATCGTACCGGTGAACTTGGGCATGTAGATGCCGAGCGAGGCGTTGAGGATCGATTCGGAGAAGATCGCCAGCAGCATCAGCCCCGGCACGATGAACGCGCCATAGGGTACATCCGACACCTGCTGCATCTGGCTGCCGATCGCCGAGCCGAAGACGATGAAGTAGAGCGAGGTGGTGATGACGGGCACCATCAGGCTGGTCCAGATCGTCCGCCCGAACCGCGCCATCTCGAAGCGGTAGATCGCCCAAATACCATGCAGGTTCATTTGGCGTCTCCCACCAGATCGACGAAGATGTCCTCCAGGCTCGACTTCGACGTCTCCAGGTCCTTGAACGCGATGCCGAGTTCGCCCAGCCGCCGCAGGAACGAGGGAATGCCGGTCCGTTCTTCGGTCGCGTCGAAGACGTAGCGCAGGGTATGTCCGCCATTCTCGATCGTGGGATGCCACTCGGCGAGTTCGGTCGGCACCGCCGCGAGCGGCTCGACCAACGTCAGGTCGAGCTCGCGCTTGCCGAGCTTCTTCATCAGTGCCGCCTTGTCGTCGACCAGCAGCAGCTTGCCGCGGGAGATCACGCCCACGCGGTCGGCCATCTCCTCGGCTTCCTCGATATAATGCGTGGTCAGGATGATCGTCACGCCGCGCTCGCGCAGGCGATGGACCAGCTTCCACATGTCGCGGCGCAGTGACACGTCGACGCCGGCGGAGGGCTCGTCGAGGAACAGCAGGTCGGGTTCGTGCGCCAGCGCCTTGGCGATCAGCACGCGGCGCTTCATGCCGCCCGACAGGTCCTTGATCTTGGCGTCGCGCTTGTCCCACAGTGACAGGTCTCGGAGCAGTTCCTCGATATAGGCGGAATGGCCCGATCGGCCGAACAGCCGGCGCGAGAAGGTGACGGTGGCGAGCACGCTCTCGAACGCGTCGGTCGACAGTTCCTGCGGCACCAGCCCGACGCGGCGGCGAACCTGACGGTAGTTCACCACCGCATCCTCGCCGTCGACCAGGATGCGACCCGCCGAGGGCACGACGATGCCGCAGACGATCGAGATCAGCGTCGTCTTGCCTGCACCGTTGGGGCCGAGCAGCGCGAAGATCTCACCGCGGCGGATCGCTAGGTCGACGGGGTGCAGCGCGACCACGCCGCCCTTGTACGTCTTGGACACGCCCTCGATGCGGAGCAGATCGTCGCTCATCAGCGCGACCGTGCCGTGGCAATCGCGCGTTTCAGCTCCTCGATCGGCAGCGCGCCGGACAATAGCTGGTCGCCGACCACCCAGCTCGGCGTGCCGCTCATGCCCAGCTTGCCCGCCACCTCCAGGTTGCGCGCGATCTCCGCGTCGATCCGCGGGGTGAGGGCAGCCAGGCGGCTGGTGTCCACGCCCGCCGTGCGCGCGGCGGCGGCGATGCTGGCGGGCGTCACCCGACCATTGTCGTAGAGCGCCTCATGGAAGCGCGCGAACTTGCCCTGCGCCGCGGCGAGCAGACTCATCCGCGCCGCATCGCGGCTGGTCGGCGCCAGCACCGGCAGTTCGCGGAAGACGACGCGCAGCTTGGGGTCGTCCGCGACCAGCCGACGGATGATCGGCAGGCTGGCGCGGCAGAAACCGCAATTATAGTCGTAATATTCGACCAGCGTGACGTCGCCGCGCGGGTTGCCGGCAACCGCGTTGCCGAACGGCGTCTCAATCGCGGCGCGATTCGCCGTAACCGACCGGCCCGCCTCGCGCTCCTGCAACCGGGCCATCGCCTCCGGGATCACCTCGGGATGGGCGAGCAGATAGGCGCGCACGTTCTCGCCGTTACCATGCGGTCGCACCGCCCAGATCGCGCCCGCGCCGGTCAGGCCGCCGCCCAGCGCCACGGCCGCCAATATCCAATTCTTCATCGTTTCTTCTTCTTGGCGTCCGCCACCGCGTCGCCGGAGGTCATCGCGATGTCCTGCGCGCGGATCCAGTCGGGCGTGTTGGCGGGAATGTTGGCGAGCGCGTAACGTGCGGAGGCGACGGCGGTGCGCTGATCGCCCATCATGCTCGCTCGTTCCGCGGTGGCGAGCGCGGCACGTGCCTCGTCGCCCGACTGCTCATAGGCGGTGCCGAGCTGCATCCACGCCCAGACATTGTCGTCGTCGCGCTGCGTGGCGACGCGCAGCACGCGGATCGCCTCGGGCAGATTGGCCTTGTTCTCGGTCGCGATCAGCGCGTGGCCCAGTGTGGTGGCGATCAGCGGGTTGGTGCGGCTGCCGTTGGTCGCCGCCCGTAGCGGCCCGATCGCGGCCTGCGGCTTGCCCGCCTCCAGTAGAATCTGGCCGACGATCTCCTGGAAATACGGATCGCGCGGGTCGGCGACGACCAGTGCCGCCGCCTCGGCATCGGCTTTGTCGGGATAGCCCCCCTTGTGATAGGCGTAGGCGCGCGCGTAATGCGCGTAGATCGACTGGTCGCTCGCCGGATAGAGCTTCAGCGTATCCTCGGGCGCCAGGACGTAGCCGGCGAGCTTCGCCTTGACCCGCTTGAACCGCTCCTCCAGCGCCGGGTCGGACTTGTTGGCGAAAGAGGGGGCGGCCTGGATGTCGGCGGTCAGGTTGGCAATGCGCTCGCCCGACAACGGGTGGGTCTGCATGAACGGGTCGATCTCGCCGCGATAGCGATATTCCTGCTGCTGGAGCTTCTTGAAGAAGCTGAGCATGCCACGCCCCGATATGCCGGCGGTGGTGAGATAGCGCATCCCCGAGGCGTCGGCGGTCGATTCCTGCACCCGGTTGAAGGCGAGGTAATTGCCCATCGCCGCCGACTGACCGAGTCCCATGATGCCCATGCCGGCCGCGCCGGCGCCGGCCGCCACGGCGGCCAGGCCCAGCACCATCGACAGCAGCGTCATCTTCATGGCGGGCTTCATCGCCGCTTCGCCGGAGATGACGTGGCCGTCGGCGATATGGCCGACCTCGTGCGCGATAACGCCTTGCACCTCGTTGGCGTTGTCCGCCGCCTGAATCAGGCCGGAATGGATGTACACCGCCTGCCCCGCGACGACGAAGGCGTTGATCGACGGATCGTTGATGAGGACGATGCGCACGTCGCGCGGATTGAGCCCGGCTGCCTTGACGATGCCCGCGGACATGTCGGCGAACATCGCCTCGGTCTCGGCATCGCGCAGGATCGAGGGGCCACCCTGCGCGTGAGCGACGGGAGCCCAAATCATGCTGATGGCGAGAAGGGAAGAGAGGAGGCGTTTCATGCGGCGTCTGCCAGGCAGGGCCGATTGGAAGCGCTCGCGCAGTCGCAAGACAGACCGTTGCCCGCCTGCCGCCTCATCCTCAGGAAACCTGCGTCACTCCAGACTTGATCCGGGGTGACAGGACAAGCAACGCCATCGTCGATGGCTCCGGACGCCGGGACAAGCCCGGCATGACAGCGTAGCGCCGACGCGCCTTCGCCGACGCGCGAACGCAGCAACGAACCGGTGTTCAAATGGGTAGGAACGGCGGCTTCGATCATGGGCGTCGATCGATCCTCGGAAGAAAGGGCGGCTCCTGCGGCGGTACGGGTGAACCGTCGCTGAAGCCGCCCCGTCGGCATCAGGCGCCGAAGGTGCGCTGCCACCAGCCGCGGCGGGGGGCATCGCCCTCGGCCGGCTCGGCGGCATCGTCGGTCACCGCGGTGGCGGCGCCGTCC
The DNA here is from genome assembly GCF_900115745.1 of Sphingomonas rubra. GTDB lineage: Bacteria > Pseudomonadota > Alphaproteobacteria > Sphingomonadales > Sphingomonadaceae > Sphingomonas > Sphingomonas rubra. The sequence continues at coordinate 165,456 of NZ_FOXP01000002.1, forward strand.
TGCGTCACGCCCAGCGCCGCTTCCTCAACCGCGACGTCGGCGGGTGCCTCCGGCGCGATCGCGGCGATCGCCGGCTCGGCCTCGACCGGCGCGGCGTCGGCGGCCGGTGCCTTGCGGCGCGTGCGGCGTGGCTTGGGGGCCTCCTCCGCGGGAGCCGCCTCGACCACGGCGTCGGCGGCCTTGCGGCGCGTGCGACGTGGCTTGGCCGGCGCGGGCTCCTCCTCGGCGGCGGCCGCCGCGGCGGGCGCGGGCTCAACCGGCGTCTCGGTCGCGGCCGGCGTTTCCGCCGCCTCCGGCGCGGCGGCACGGGCTCGCGGACGACGGCGCGTCTTGGGCGCCGGCGCTTCCTCGTCGGGCTGCACCGCCGGCTCGACCGGCGCGGGGGTAGGGAGGGCGATCGGATCGATCACCGGGCCCGAGTCGCCGGCATCCGCCGCTTCCTCGCGCTCCGCGTCATCGGAGCCAGCTGTCTCACGGTCGAGCTCGGCGGATGGTGCATCGGTCGCCGACTCGCCGCGGCGACCACCACGCCGACCACGCCGACCCCGCCGGCGACGCGCGCCGCCCTCGTCGCTATCGGTGGCGGCGGGTTCGCCGACGAACTCGACCTCGTCGGACGGCTCCTCGGCGTCGCCCGGCTCGTCGCCGGCAGCCGCCGTCTCGGCCTCTGGCGTCTCGGCCTCGCCCGTCTCGCCCTCGGACGTCTCGTTCTCGCCGCGACGGCCGCGGCCGCGGCGACGGCGGCGGCGCTTGCCGCGACCCTCGCCGTCACCTTCCTCGCGCGGGGCACGAGCGGCGGGGACCGCCTCCTCCTCGACCTCCTCGTCGAGCTCGGCCTCCTCGATATAGTCGTCTTCTTCCTCGTCGATCACCAGCTCGTCGATCTTTGGCGCGTAGGCGGGCGGCGGGCCGGACGCCTCCACCGACATGCGCGCGCCCTCCTCTTCGCGATCGGGGATCACCTCGATCGTCACACCGTAACGGTCCTCGACCTCGGCGATGTCGGCGCGCTTGCGGTTGAGGACGTAGATCGTCGCTTCCTGGCTGGCGCGCAGCGTGAGGAGCGAACCGCGACCGCGTGCGGCCTCCTCCTCCAGCATGCGCAGCGCCGACAGCCCGGCAGACGAGGCAGTGCGGACCAGGCCTGTGCCCTCGCAATGCGGGCAGGCGCGGGTCGACGCCTCCAGCACGCCGGTGCGCAGCCGCTGGCGGCTCATTTCCATCAGGCCGAACGACGAGATGCGGCCGACCTGGATGCGCGCGCGATCGTTCTTCAGCGCCTCCTTCATCGCCTTCTCGACCTTCCGGACATTGGACGAGTGGTCCATGTCGATGAAGTCGATGACGACGAGGCCCGCCATGTCGCGCAGGCGCAGCTGGCGCGCGATCTCCTGCGCCGCCTCCAAGTTGGTGGCGGTCGCGGTCTGCTCGATATTGTGCTCGCGCGTCGAGCGGCCGGAGTTGATGTCGATCGACACCAGCGCCTCGGTAGGGTTGATGACTAGGTAGCCGCCCGACTTCAGCTGGACGACGGGATTGTACATTGCCGCCAGCTGGTCCTCGACGTGCGCGCGCTGGAACAACGGCACGGCGTCGGCGTACTGCTTCACCTTCTTGGCGTGGCTCGGCATCAGCAGCCGCATGAAGTCCTTGGCGTGGCGATAGCCCTCCTCGCCCTCGACGATCACCTCGTCGACCTCGGCATTGTAGATGTCGCGGATCGCGCGCTTCATCAGGTCGCTGTCGCCGTAGATCAGCGCGGGCGCAGCGGACGACAGCGTCTTCTCGCGGATCTCGTCCCACAGACGGGCGAGATAGTCGAAGTCGCGCTTGATCTCGGTCTTGGTACGCTGGAGCCCGGCGGTGCGGACGATGCACCCCATCGAGGTCGGCAGGTCGAGGCCCGCCATGATCGTCTTCAGCCGCTTGCGATCGGCCGCGTTGCTGATCTTGCGGCTGATGCCGCCGCCGTGCGACGTGTTGGGCATCAGTACGCAGTAGCGGCCGGCGAGCGACAGGTAGGTGGTCAGCGCCGCCCCCTTGTTGCCGCGCTCCTCCTTGACGACCTGGACCAGCAGCACCTGCCGCCGGTGGATCACGTCCTGGATCTTGTAGCGGCGGCGCAGGTTCTGGCGACGCGCGCGCAGGTCCTCGACCTGGTCGTCGTTGCCGCCGCGGCCCTTGCGGCGGCGCGGCCGATCCTCGCCCGCCTCCTCCAGCTCGCCTTCCTCGTCGGCGTCGTCGTCGTCGAGGTCGTCCTCCTCCAGATCGTCCTCGTCGTCCTGCTCGGCACGCAGCGCAGCCTCCTGCGCGGCGTGCTCGGCCTCCTCGCGCAGCAGCGCGTCGCGATCCTCCTTGGGGATCTGGTAATAGTCGGGATGGATTTCGGAAAAGGCGAGGAAGCCGTGGCGATTGCCGCCATATTCGACGAACGCCGCCTGCAGCGACGGTTCGACGCGGGTCACCTTGGCGAGATAGATGTTGCCCTTGAGCTGCTTGCGCTCGGCGGATTCGAAGTCGAACTCCTCGATCCGGTTACCTTGTACGACCGCCACGCGGGTTTCTTCCCGGTGGCGTGCGTCGATCAGCATACGCGTGGTCATCAAATGGTCTCCGCGCGCGCGTCGGGTCGGTCCGCGGACGGAGCCCTCGCGCGCGATAATGAAGGGCGGCCTGCCGGTGGGCGGCGCCCGATGGATGGAAAATCGCGTCTGCTTGCACGACGTGCCGGGGCAGATGGCCCCGCGGCTCCCACGGCACCGCCACGCCGCCGGCCGAGGCCGAGCGGGGGAGCGGGGGCGGGGAATGCGTCATGCGAGCGTCAACCTGGATTGGCCCGTCGAACGGTGACGGGCTGGCGTTCCGCACGTGGCCGAGAACGGTCGACATACGGATGCGGCATCATTGCTAGCATTCGAATGCGGACACGGCAACCGGCCGTCCCTTGCCGGGCAGGCGGCCAGCCGTTGCCGAACGCCGGATTAACCTTGCCGGGCAAGCCGGCGTTCGCACGCGGGGCCGTACACGTTCGCCACTGGTGACGCCGACCGGCAAGGGAGGCGGACCACGAAAGGGTGACGTTGATGGCTTTTTGCTGGACCCGCGGTGGCCAGGCGCGGCATGCGGGCGGGGTGCTGTTCCTGCTGACGCTCCTCGCCGGCCTGCTGCCCGCGACCCCCGCCTGGGCCGCGAGCGTGGAGAGCGTCGCGGTGGAGGCGGGGCGGATCGTGATCCGTTTCGACGATCCGGTGAAGGGCGCGCGCGCGTCGATCCTCGGCGAAGGGCGGACGATCGCGGTGGAGGTCGCGGGCGCGGTCCCCGGCATCGTCGCGCGCGCGGGCGGGGTGGTCGGCTCGGTACGCCAGTCGCGGCGAGGCGACGGCACGCGCATCGTCTTCGACCTGCGCGATCCGGCGGTGATCGGCGACGGCGGTTTTGACGCGAGCGGCCGCGAGCTGACGCTGGCGCTCCACCCCACCGACGACCAGGGCTATGCCGCGGCGAGCCTTGCCGGGCCGCTCGACTTCTTTCCCTTCAATCTCGCCTTCGACCGGCGCCCCCGGTACAAGGTGGCGGTGCCCGTGCCCGTCGCCGCCAAGGTGCCCCCGCTGCCGCGCGTCCGCGGCGACGACAGCCGCCCGCTGGTGGTGATCGACGCAGGTCATGGCGGCGTCGATCCCGGCGCGATCAACCCGGTGACCGGCCTGCGTGAGAAGGACGTGACGCTGCGTGTCGCCCGTGCGATCCGCGACGAGCTGCTGGCGAGCGGCCGGGTGCGCGTGGCGCTGACCCGCGAGGACGATCGCTACCTGGTGCTGCGCGAGCGCTACGGCATTGCGCGCCGCCTGCACGGCGACCTGTTCATCTCGATCCACTGCGACTCCACCGGCAGCGAGGAAGCGACGGGCGCGTCGGTCTACACCCTCTCCGACGTCGCCTCCGACAAGGAGGCCGCGCGGCTCGCGACGCGGGAGAACAAGGCCGACGTGATCTCGGGCGTGAATTTAGGCGAGGCGGGAGCGGACGTGTCGTCGATCCTGATCGACCTGACGCAGCGAGAGACGATGAACAGCTCCGCCACCTTCGCGCGGCTGCTGGGGCGCGAGGCCAGGCCGCTGGTGCCGATGAAGGCGAACTTCCACCGGATGGCGAGCCTGATGGTGCTGAAGGCGCCCGACCTGCCGTCGATCCTGTTCGAGACCGGCTACATCTCCAATCCTACCGACGCCGCGTTCCTCGACTCGGAGGAGGGCCGCGAGCGGATCGCGGAGGCGGTGAGGCGTGCGGTGGAAGCGCATTTCGCCCGGCGCATGGCGGCGCGGTAGCCGCCGGCACCGGACTTTATCCGGGGTCCAGAGCCAAGCGGCGACACGGTCCATGGCTCTGGATGCCGGGACGAACCCGGCATGGCGATGGGGCTCCGACCGCTTCCGCTGGCGACATGGCCGCTACCTGATATAAGCCGCGGCCAAGTTATGGCGTTCGCTTCCCTCCGCAGCTCCCGTTTTCTCCCCCGCCGGCCGGAGGGTGGAATGCGCGGCGTCGCCTCGCGCGCGTGGGCGCGCTGGTGGGTGAAGCTGCTGGCGGTGCTCGCCGGCCTCGCCGCCGTCGCGATGTTTCTCCTCTGGCTGCTGGTGATCCGCGGCCTGCCGTCGGTCGACCAGCTGCGCACCTACGAGCCTCCCTTGCCGACCAATGTCCGCGGGATCGACGGCGTACCGATCCAATCCTACGCGCGCGAGCGTCGCGTGGAGCTGTCCTACGCCGAATATCCGCCGCTGCTGGTCAAGGCGTTCCTGGCGGCCGAGGACCGGACGTTCTTCGAGCATCACGGCGTCGATTATCCGGGTCTCGCCGGCGCGGTGATCGATTACGTGCAGAAGCTCGGCAGCGGCCGCCGTGCCAAGGGCGGCTCGACCATCACCCAGCAGGTCGCCAAGAACCTGCTGATCGGCAACGCCTACTCGCCGACCAGGAAGCTGAAGGAGGCGATCCTCGCCTACAAGATCGAGGATACGCTCTCCAAGGAGCAGATCCTGGAACTCTACCTCAACCAGATCGCGCTCGGTCGCAACGCGTTCGGCGTCGAGGCGGCGAGCCATGCCTATTTCGACAAGGAACTGCCGGAGCTGAGCCTGGCGCAGCTCGCCTATCTCGCCATCCTGCCCAAGGGGCCGTCCAACTACGACCCCGTCCGCCACGCCGACCGCGCACTGGCGCGGCGCAACTACGTGCTGCGCGAGATGGTGCGGAACGGCTTCATCGATCAGGCGCAATATGCCCGTGCCAATGCCGAACCGCTGGGCACTGTGCTGCGCCGGACGCCCAAATACGACACGGTCGGCGGCTATTTTGTCGAGGAGGTGCGCCGCGAGCTGATCGACCGGTTCGGCGAGACGCGGGCGGCGGGGCCGTTCAGCGTCTACGAGGGCGGACTGTGGGTGCGCACCTCACTCGACCGGCGATTGCAGGAGCTCGCCAAGCAGGCGCTCCGCGACGGGCTGGTCCGGTTCGAGGGGCAGCGCGTGTGGCAGGGGCCGATCCGTCACGTCGACATCGCCGACGAGGGCCGCGGCTGGCTGCAGCCGCTGCTCAACACCAACATCGCGCTCGACTACAACGATTGGCGCGCGGGCATCGTCATCGGGCGCGTCGGCGATGCCTGGGCGATCGGGTTCGCCGACGGCTCCACCGCGACGCTGCCGCGCGGCGCCGCGCAGATGCCGGTGCGGGGCACGACGGTGGCGGCGTTCGGGCGGATGAAGCCCGGCGACATCGTCGCGGTGGCACCGGCGGGCGGCGGCCGAGTGTCGCTCCGCTCGATCCCGCGCATCTCCGGCGGCTTCGTCGTCGAGGAACCCGCGACCGGGCGCATCCTGGCGATGCAGGGCGGCTTTGACGCGCGCGTGCAGGCGTTCAACCGGGCCACGCAGGCGCAGCGCCAGCCGGGGTCGACGATCAAGCCGCTGGTCTACTCCGCCTCGCTGGAGAACGGGATGACCCCCGCCTCCATCATCGTCGACGGGCCGTTCTGCGTCTATCAGGGTGCGCGGCTGGGCCAGAAATGCTTCCGCAACTTCGCGAACATGCGCGCCGCAGGTCCGCGCACGATGCGCTGGGGGATCGAGCAGAGCCGCAACCTGATGACGGTGCGTGCGGCGGCGCAGACCGGAATGCCGCGCGTCGTCGACACGCTGAAGCGCATGGGTGTCGGCACTTATCCGCCATACCTGGCGATTGCGTTGGGCGCGGGCGAGACCACGGTGGCCAAGATGGTCAACGCCTATTCGATCCTCGCCAATAACGGGCGGGGCGGAGCGCCGACGCTGATCGACTTCGTTCAGGACCGCCACGGCAAGGTGATCTGGCCGGAGAACTGGCGTGCCTGCGACGGCTGCAACGCGCCCGACTGGAACGGCGGACCGATGCCGCGCCCGGCCAGCCGCATGCGCCAGGCGATCGACGCGATGACCGCGTTCCAGATGGTGCATATCACCGAGGGCGTGGTCCAGCGCGGCACCGCCACCGTGCTGCGCGACCTCGACCGGCCGATGTTCGGCAAGACGGGGACGACGACCGGCCCCACCGACGTGTGGTTCGTCGGCGGCACGCCGCAGTTCGTCGGCGGCGTGTATATCGGCTACGACAATCCGCGTCGGTTGGGCGCGGCGGAGGGCGGCACCGTCGCCGCCCCGATCTTCAAGCAGTTCGCAGCCAAGGCGTATGAGGGGTTGGAGAAGCTGCCGTTCCGCGCGCCCGCGGGCATCCGCATGGTCCGCATCCTTCGCGCCAGCGGGCGGCCGGTGTTCGGCACCTTCCCGACCGACGTCGATCCCAAGGCGGCGGTGATCTGGGAAGCGTTCAAGCCGGAGAGCGAGCCACGCCGCGCGCGCCGCCGTGGCCCCGCCGCCGCGCCGACCGCCGCCGCGATCCCCACCACGACCGTGCCCCGCGACAGCGATTTCTTGCAAAGGGAGGGCGGAATCTACTAGCGCGGCCCCATATCCGGACAGGCCGACCGCCAAGCCCGTCATGCCAGCCAAGGCCGGCATCTCCAGCTTGTAGAGCGCGCGCCTAGCCGCAGAAGATGCCAGCGGTCGCTGGCATGACGAGTTTGGAGAGTTCCCATGCGCGCCGAAGCGCAAGCCCATGTCGATACCATCAACGCCGCGCTCGCGCTGCTGCGCCGCTTCCTCAACTGGGACGTGGCGCTGCGCCGGCTCGACGAGCTCAACGCGCGCGTCGAGGACCAGGCGTTGTGGAACGATCCCAAGGCCGCGCAGGAGGTGATGCGTGAACGTCGCCGCCTCGACGAGGCGGTCACCGCCACCCGCGCGATCGAGAACGAGCTCGCCGGCACGGTCGAGCTGATCGAGCTGGCCGAGGCGGAGGGCGATCAGGAACTCGCCGACGAGGGCACCGCCAGCTTGGCCGAACTCGCCGCGCGCGCCGACCGCGACAAGGTCAAGGCGCTGCTCGCGGGCGAAGCGGACGGCAACGACACCTATATCGAGGTCAATGCCGGCGCCGGCGGCACCGAGAGCCAGGATTGGGCCGGCATGCTCAGCCGCATGTACTCGCGCTGGGCGGAGCGCCACGGGCTGAAGGTGGAGTTGGTCGACCAGCATTCGGGCGAGCAGGCGGGGATCAAGTCGGCGACGCTGCTGCTGAAGGGCGAGAACGCCTACGGCTACGCCAAGACTGAGTCGGGCGTGCACCGGCTGGTGCGGATCAGCCCGTACGATTCGGCGGCACGGCGCCACACTTCGTTCGCGTCCGTCTGGGTCTATCCGGTCGTCGACGACAATATCGAGGTCGAGTATAACGAGAGCGACCTGCGCATCGACACGTACCGCGCATCTGGCGCCGGCGGCCAGCACATCAACACCACCGATTCGGCGGTGCGCATCACGCACATCCCCACCGGCATCGTCGTCCAGTGCCAGAACCAGCGTTCGCAGCACAAGAACAAGGCGGAGGCGTACAACCAGCTGCGCGCGCGCCTGTACGAGCGCGAGCTGGCGATCCGCGAGCAGGCGGCGAACGCGGAGAACGCGACCAAGACCGATATCGGCTGGGGTCACCAGATCCGCTCCTACGTCCTCCAGCCGTATCAGATGGTGAAGGACCTGCGCACCGGCGTGACCTCCACCGCGCCGGGCGACGTGCTGGACGGCGATCTCGACCCGTTCATGGCGGCGGCGCTGTCGCAGCGGGTGACCGGCGAGGCGGTGGCGGTGGAGGACGTGGATTGATCCTGCGCCCCTTCTTCGTCACGCCGGGCTCGTCCCGGCGTCCAGGGCCCAGCAGCGTGGCGCCCCTGGCTCTGGATGTCGGGACGAGCCCGGCATGACGCTGAAGAGGATATCCCTGAGCGGCTTGCTCCTACTCTCTGCCTGCGACGGGTCGAAACCGCTCATCAAGCCCCGCGCCGATCAGCCGGGGCCGTTCCCCGCCGCCGATCGCCCGGTCGCGCACATCGTGTCGTCGCGCTGGTCGACCGAGGAAGCGCGCGACCGGCTGCGCGAGGCGGAGACGGTGATGGACAAGGCGGCGATCCGCCCCGGCATGACGGTGGCGGACATCGGCGCGGGCGAGGGTTACTACACGATCCGCCTGGCCGCGCGGGTCGGTGCGGAGGGCCGGGTGCTGGCCGAGGACATCATGCCCAGCGTCCGCGACCAGCTGGCCGAGCGCGTCTCGCGCGAGCGGCTGGAGAATGTCAGCGTCCGGCTCGGCACGCCCGCCGACCCGCGGCTGCCGCCCGACAGTTTCGACCGGGTGATGATGGTGCACATGTACCACGAGATCGCGCACCCCTACGAATTCCTGTGGCGGCTGCGGCCGTCCGTAAAGCCCGACGGGCTGGTGGTGGTGGTCGATGCCGACCGGCCGACGCGCGACCATGGCACGCCGCCGGCGCTGCTCGCCTGCGAGTTCGCCGCCGTCGGCTATCGCCAGATATCGTTCGAGCCGCTGGCGAGCGCGGGCGGTTATCTCGCGACCTTCCGGCCGGTCGGTGGACGGCCGGAGCCGGAGGCGATCCGCGCGTGCCGGCTGCAACAGTCCGGGCCGGGCCAAGCGGGAGCGCCCCGGTGAGGCAGTATCTAGACCTGATGGACCGGGTGCTAACCTCCGGCACGCGCCAGGAGGACCGCACGGGCACCGGCACGCTGTCGGTGTTCGGCGCGCAGATGCGGTTCGATCTGGGCGCCGGCTTCCCGGTGCTGACCACCAAGAAGCTGCACCTGCGCTCGATCATCTTGGAATTGCTGTGGTTCCTCCGCGGCGACACCAACGTGCGCTGGTTGCAAGACCGGAAGGTCAGCATCTGGGACGAGTGGGCGGACGAGGGCGGCGATCTCGGCCCCGTCTACGGCAAGCAGTGGCGCGACTGGGTCGCCGCGGACGGCCGCCACATCGACCAGATCGCCGGGCTGGTCGATACGATCCGCCGCGATCCCGGCTCGCGCCGCCAGATCGTCACCGCCTGGAACCCCGGCGAACTGCACGCCATGGCGCTGTCGCCCTGCCACTGTTTGTTCCAGACCTATGTCGCGAACGGCAGGCTGTCGCTGCAACTCTACCAGCGGTCGGCCGACATCTTCCTGGGGGTGCCGTTCAACATCGCTTCCTACGCGCTCCTGACGCACATGCTGGCGCAGCAATGCGGGTTGGAGGTCGGCGAGTTCGTGTGGACGGGGGGCGACTGCCACCTTTACGTCAATCATCTGGAGCAGGCGCGCACGCAGCTCGCCCGCGATCCCGGCCCTCTGCCGCGGCTGGAGATCGTGCGGCGTCCCGACGCGATCGACGGCTACGCGCTGGAGGATTTCGTGCTGCACGATTACGCGGCGCAGGCGCACATCAAGGCGCCGGTGGCGGTGTGAGAATCCCACCAAAGTGGTACTTTGGCGGGTGCCCGTGATTTCGTTCCACCTGGCCCGGGCGGACAACGGCGTGATCGGCGTCGACGGGCGGCTGCCCTGGCACCTGCCGGCCGACCTGCGCCGCTTCAAGGCGCAGACGCTGGGCCGGCCGATGGTGATGGGCCGCAAGACGTTCGACAGTTTCCCCGCCCCGCTGCCCGGCCGCCGCCACATCGTCCTGACCCGCTCGACCGACTGGGAGGCGGAGGGTGCCGAGGTGGCGCACACGCCCGCCGAGGCGCTGGCGCTGGCGGGTGACGACGTGGCGGTGATCGGCGGCGCGGAAATCTTCGCGCTGTTCGAGCCCGACCGCGTGGAGTTGACGGAGGTCCACTGCTCGCCCCTCGGCGATGCCGTGGTGCCGCCGTTCGACGCGTGGAATGAGGCGTTTCGGGAGGACCATCCCGCCGAAGGGGATCGGCCCGCGTACAGCTTCGTCACGCTGGTGCGCTGAAGCAGCCCACCCGTCAGCGCATGGCCCGCACCCGCGGCGTATCGAGGCACCCCGCCACCGTTGCACTGTCGGGGAATGGTGGAGCCGTTCGTGCCGACAGCGCCGGGACGTCCACGGGTCGCCCGATCGCGACCGGATCGAAGCCGGTCTGCCCGGTGCAGGCGAGCGTCGCGCGCAGCAGGTCGGGCGGTGTGCGATATCCCTCGTACGACAGGCGGAACGTGCCCCAGTGGATCGGGATCGCGCTGCTCGCACCCAGGCCGGCATAGGCCTGCGCCGCCTGCACCGGCCCGATATGGCTGTCGCTCGCCATCTGGCCGGGGACGAAGCGGAACGCGCCGATCGGGATCAGCGCCAGCCGGATCGGCCCCAGTCGCGCCGCCTCCGCCGGCCAGCGCCCGTCGCCCAGTCCCGTGTCACCGGCGAAAAACAGGTTGCCGCCGGGCAGCTCGACCACGAAGCTGGACCACAATGCCCGGTTGCGGTCGGTGAACCAGCGGCTGCTCCAGTGATGGTTGCGCGTCACGTGCACGCGAATGGCGCGCCTGCCGTCAGGCGCGGCATCGACCCGTGGCCGCTCCTGTACCGTGACGGCGCGGCCCCAGTCTGCGGCGACCGCGCCGATCCCGGCCGAGCGCAGGATCGCGTCGTTGCCCGGGCTGGTGACGATCAGCGGCCGGTCGCGATCCCACAACCGCTTCAACGTGCCGAGGTCGAGATGATCCCAGTGCGCGTGGCTGACCAGGACCAGATCGATCTTCGGCAGCGTGTCGAACGCGATGCCCGGCGCGGCGACGCGGGTCGGTCCCAGAAAGGCCGGGCCGGTATTCGTGCGCCAGACCGGGTCGGTCAGGATGTTGAGCGCGGGCAACTGCACCAGCACGCTGGCGTGGCCGATCCACGTTGCCCTCATCGGCATCGCGCGCAGGTCCGCCGGCATGGCCGCGGTGGCGCTGGACGCGGAGGCCGTCGAGGCGGGCAGGGGCATCAGCTCCGCCGCACTCGCTTGGCGAACGGGCACGCGGTCGGGCCAGATCGGACGGTCGTCGGTCAGGTTGCGCCACAGAAAGCCCAGCCGCCCACCGCCGCCCGGCGGCCTCGAACCCTCGTCGCCGCCGTCCGGGTTGAAGAACCGTTCGCCGTCGTAATGGCCGCTCGCCGGCCCGCGATAGTAGATGCGGTCGAGGTAGCGCGGCACGATCACGCTCAGCAGCAGCGCCGCGATCACGACGAACAGCGCGGCCTTGCCGGTCAGGATGAAGATACGGTGCAAGGCGGCTCTTTCGGCAGGTCGTGCGATGTAACGCAGGTTGATCGGCAGGGTTCAGACCGACCGTGGCGTTTTCACGGGCCCTTGTGCCGGGCACGGCCGCGCCATAGCCTTCCGCGATGCGTTCCCTCGCCGTCCTGCTCGCCGCCTCGATCCTCCTGCCTGCGCCCGCCGCGGCGCGCACCGTGCGCGTGGAGGAGCGCTCGATCGACGATCTGCGGACAGCGATGGCGGCGGGCCGGGAGACCAGCGTCGACCTGGTGCGCGCCTATCTCGCCCGCATCGCCAAGCTCGACCGCCACGGACCCGCGCTACGATCGGTGATCGCGATCAACCCCGACGCGGTCGCGCAGGCGAGGGCGCTCGACGCGGAGCGCCGCGCCGGCCGGGTACGCGGGCCGCTCCACGGCATCCCCGTGCTCATCAAGGACAATGTCGAGACGGCCGATCCGGTGCCCACCACCGCCGGCAGCTTGGCGCTCGCCGCCAACGTGTCGGGCCGCGACGCGCCGGTCGTTGCCGAACTGCGCCGCGCGGGCGCGGTGATCCTGGGCAAGACGAACCTCAGCGAATGGGCCAACATCCGCTCGTCGCGATCGATGAGCGGGTGGAGCGCGGTCGGCGGCCTCGTCCGTAACCCCTACGCGCTCGATCGCAGCGCCTGCGGCTCCTCTTCCGGTTCCGGCGCGGCGACCGCGGCGAGCTTCGCGGCGGCGGCGGTGGGGACGGAGACCGACGGCTCGGTCGTATGCCCCTCGTCGGTCAACGGTCTGGTCGGCCTGAAGCCGTCGATCGGCCTGGTCAGCCGCACCCGCGTGGTGCCGATCAGTCACTCGCAGGACACGCCCGGCCCGATGGCGCGCAGCGTCCGCGACGCCGCCCTGCTGCTGTCGGCGATGGTCGCGCCCGATCCGGAGGACGAGGCGACCAGGGCCGCCGTCCGCCGCGACTATGCCGTCGGCCTGTCGACCAGCGCCTTGTCGGGCGCGCGCGTGGCGGTGCTGCGGCCGGAGATGACGCCCGATCTCGCCGTCCGCTACCAGGCCGCGCTCGACGTGCTGCGCGCCGCGGGGGCCGAGCTGGTCGAGGTCGAGCGCCCGCCGCTCGCCGGGCTGGGCGAGGCCGAGTTCACCGTGCTGAAGACGGAGCTGAAGGCCGATCTCGACGCCTATCTCGCCACCGCGCCCGCCGGTGTCGGCGCGCGCACGCTGGCGCAGGTCATCGCCTTCAACGCCGCCCACCGCGCGGCGGAGATGCCGTTCTTCGGCCAGGACACGTTCGAGGAGGCGCAGGCGACGAAGGGGCTGGCCGATCCCGCCTATCGCGCGGCGCGCGCGACCTCGCTCAAGCTGGCTAGCGAGGCGATCGACGGTATGCTGCGCCGGGCGCGCGCTACCGTGCTGGTCCAGCCCACCACCGGGCCCGCCTGGCTGAGCGATCCGGTGCACGGCGATCAATATGCCGGTCCGTCCGCCTCGGCGTTGCCGGCGATCGCCGGCTATCCGCACCTCACCGTGCCGATGGGGCTGGTCCGCGGCCTGCCCGTAGGCTTGTCGTTCATCGCCACCAGGTTCGGCGAGGCCACTGTGCTCGGCGCCGGCTACGCCTATGAGCAGCGCGCGCGGGCCCGCGTCGCGCCGACCTACCGCGCGACCGCCGATGTCGGGCCGGGGCTGGACGGCGTTCGCTGACGATCGCTCGCGCCTATCGCAGCAGCTCCTTGCGCACGTGAACGGCGCGCAGCGACAGCCGCACCTCGACCATGAAGGCGCATAGCGACAGGATCAGCAGCAGCATCGCCAGGATGAAGGACAGCGCGACCAGCGTGCCCAGGTGCAGCTTGGTCAGCGTCGCGATGAACAGCAGCACCACCACCAGGCACGTCATCACCGCGCTCGACACCGCCAGGAACAGCGCGGCGTTGATGATCGAGATGCGGCGATCGAGCAGCCGCAGCTCCCACACGTGGCGATCATGCTCCGGCCCCGTCGAGCGCGGATGCAGTTGTTCCAGCGCACGGGTACGGTCCACCACGCGGCTGAGCCGCCCGGCGAGCACGTTGAGCAGCGCGCCGATGCCGGCGAGCATGAACACGGGCGAAAGCGACAGTGCGATGGTCTGGGCGATGGTGGCGACGCCGGGGAGCGTGGGAAGCATGGCCGGGTTGTAGCGGGTCGCGACCGGATTGGCACCGTGTCGATGAAGGCTCCAGTCACGACCTTGGCGACCGCTTCAGCGCCGTCGTTCACGCCCGCGCCGATGTCCCGTTACCGGACGGCCGCCGCTTAACCTTCTTTATGGCTGGGCGAAATCGTAAACGCGGCGTTAACGTCTGCACCATGACCAGACGCCTCGTCCTCACCAATGAAGCCGCCCGGCACCCGCTGCGACAGACGCTGCCGCCGCCGCCCGTCCGCCGCGATCCGCGCAACGAGGATCAGGACGTGAAGCTGTTCCTGCTCAGCTTCGCGGCCTTCTTCACCTGCTTCTACAGCTTTATCGGCTGATCTATCCGCTGGCGCAGGTCTCGCTGTCGCAGGCCGCGTGCAGGCGCCGTGCGATCCAGGCGGATACAAGGCACATCGCCGCGACCAGGAACAGCATGTCCTCCGGCCCGACGCCCAGGCCGGTGATGCCGAGCACCGCGACCGACCCGATCGTCATCGCGCCGGCGTTGACCACGTTGTTCGCCGCCACCGTGCGCGCGGTCTGATCCTTCTCCACCGTGGTGGTCAGGAAGGCGTAGAGCGGCACCACGAACATGCCCCCCGTCACCGCGATGGCGAGCAGCGTCAGCAGCACCGGAATCGCGCCCGGCTGCGCCACGAAGCTCGCGAAACCGTAGAGCTGCCCCGCCGGCGCCGCCGTCCAGCCACGCGACAGGAACGAGAACAGCGCGACGAACCCGCCCATCGCCACCACCGAGGCGGGCGAGTAGCGCGCCGAGATGCGCCCTTTCAGCATCGTGTTGATGACCACCGACCCGATCGCCACCCCGACCGAGAACACCGCGATGGCGACGCTCGCGACCTGCTCGTCGGCGGTCAGCACGTTCTTCACCAAGGGTGGGAAGATGATGATGAGGACGGTGGCGATCGTCCAGAAGAAGCTGATCGCGCAGATCGACAGGAACAGCCGCGGAATGTGCATGGTGGCCGAGATCAACCGCCATGACGAGGTAAAGGGATTATAGTTGAGCGTGAGCGGCGGCCCCTCGCGCGGGGCCGGCGGCACCTGCCGCCCCGCGAACCAGCCGATCACCGCGAACCCCAGCACCGCGCCGATCGTCCACCAATAGGGCAGCTTGGCGAGGAAGCCGGCGGCGACGGTGCCGAGCAGGATGGCGAGATACGTTCCCGCTTCGACCAGCCCGGTGCCACCCAGCACGTCGCCGGGCGGCAGATGCTGCGGCAGGATGGCGTATTTGATCGGGCCGAAGAAGGTCGAGTGGGTGCCGAGCAGCAGCACCGCGAACAGCATCAGGCCGAGGCCCAGATGGACGTGGCCGATCTTGGCGGCGAGCAGCCCGGCCGACCCGACCAGCATGATCCCGATCTCGGCCGTCTTGACCAGCCGGATGATCGCCGCCTTATCGTGGCTGTCCGCCAGCTGCCCCGACAGCGCCGACAACAGGAAGAAGGGCAGGATGGCGAGGCCGGTCGCCAGCGCGTTGAAGTTCGCCTCCGCGCCCGCATCGTTGAAGATAGCGTAGGTCGCGAACAGCACCATCGACGTCTTGAACAGATTGTCGTTGAAGGCGCCCAGGAACTGGGTGACGAACAGGGGCAGGAAGCGACGCCGCTTCAGCAGCCCCAGGGCGTTTATCATGATGCTGCCTTGGCCGTGGCGGAACATCGTGGTTGTAGCCGAGCGGGGCGGAGGCGCCAAGGGTCGCGGGATGGCCCGCCCGAACCGATGCGACGCGTCCCTTCGTCATGCCGGGCTCGTCCCGGCATCCAGAGCCAAGCAGCGTCACCGATCGTGGCCCTGGATGCCGGGACTGGCCCGGCATGACGGCTCGGGCAGGCAGATCGAGGCGGAAAGTCGCGAAGTCGGCGCACAGGAAAGCGGTTCCACCCGCGCCGCGCTGCCGCTAGGGCAGGTCGGCATGCCGAGCCTGCCCAACCTCCTGACGCTGTCGCGCATCGTCGCGGTGCCGCTGCTCGTCGGGCTGCTGTGGTGGCCGGCCTGGACGACGGGCTACGCGCTCGCCTTCGCGCTCTACTGCCTGATGGGCATCACGGATTATTTCGACGGCTATCTCGCCCGATCGAACGGCGCGGTGTCGCGACTCGGCGTGTTCCTCGATCCGATCGCCGACAAGATCATGGTCGCCTCGGTGATCCTGATGCTGGTCGGCACGCGCGACATCCAGGGCGTCCACTTGATCGCGGCGCTGGTCATCCTGCTGCGCGAGATCGCGGTGTCGGGCCTGCGCGAGTTCCTGGCACCGCTTCACGTATCGGTGCCCGTGTCCAAGCTCGCCAAGTGGAAGACGACGTTGCAACTGGTGTCGCTCGGCGGGCTGATCCTCGCCGGGGCCGCGCCCGCCGCGCTGTGGATCGAGACGACGTCGCTCGCCGCCTTGTGGGGCGCGGCGGTGCTGACGCTGGTGACCGGCTGGGATTACCTGCGCGTCGGCCTGAAGCACATGGATTGAACGATGCGGATCCTGTATTTCGCCTGGGTGCGCGAGGGTGTCGGCACCGGTGAGGAGGAGGTCGACCTGCCCGCGACCGTTACCACCGTCGCCGCGCTGATCGACTGGCTCGCCACCCGCTCGCCCGCCCACGCCGCGGCCTTCGCCGAGCCCGCGCGTTTGCGCGCCGCGGTGGACCAGGAATTCGGGCCGCTCGATGCCTCGGTCGTCGGCGCGGCGGAGGTGGCGATCTTCCCGCCGGTGACCGGCGGATGATCCGCGTCCTCGTCTCGCCCGCCCCGATCGACGTGGCGGAGGAGCTGGCCGCTGCCGAGGCGGCCGGCGCGGGGGCGGTCGCCACCTTCACCGGCCTGGTCCGCGCCGACGAGCATGCCGACGGCACCGTCGCGGTGCTGGAGCTAGAACATTATCCCGGCGGCACCGAACGCGCGCTGGAGAAGCTCGCCGCGGAGGCGACCGCGCGCTGGTCGCTCGCCGCAGCGACGATCGTCCATCGCGTCGGGCCGATGCGGCCGGGCGAGCGGATCGTGTTCGTCGCCGCCGCCGCGCCGCACCGTGACGCCGCGCTCGACGCCTGCGCCTTCCTGATCGACCGGCTGAAGACCGACGCGCCCTTCTGGAAGCGCGAAACGCGCGGGAGCTCGGCCAGCTGGGTGGAAGCGCGCGACGCCGACGATGCCGCCGCCGCGCGCTGGGGAAATTAACCGAGCTTCGGCAGGCTGATCCCGTTGGTCAGGTGGATCACGCCGTTGGTCTCCATCTGATCGGCCTTGTCGATGAACGCCTTGTTGCCGACCGCGTCGGTCAGCAGCACCACGTTGTTCTCCAAACTCGCGGTCAGCGGCTGGCCCGACAGCGTGTTGAGCGTCGCACGACCGCCGCCGGCCGCGATCTGATCGCGGATCTGCTTCTCGGTCAGCGCGCCCGCGACGATGTGGTTTTTGATGATCGTCTGCAGGCCGGCCTTGTTGGCGGGCGCGGTCAGCGTGTCGAGCGTGCCCGGCGGCAGGCGATTGAACGCGGCGTCGCCCGGCGCGAACAGCGTGAACGGCCCGGGGCCGGACAGCAGAGTGGCCAGCTCCGCGGCGGTGACCAGACGGAGCAGCGTTGCCCGGTTGGGCAGCGTCGGCAGCGCGGCGGCGATCGTCATCGTCGGCGCGGCGCCCGGCTGCGCGGGTGCGGCCTGCCCCGGTGCGGCCGGTGCTGCGGTACCCGGAGTCGGGGCGGTCTGAGCCGCAGTAGGTGCGGTCTGGGCCTGCGTGGGCGGCGTGGCCGGCGCGGCGGGGCGCGCCTGCGCGGGGGCCGGCGCCGGCGCAGCCGTCTGTGCCAGCGTCGGCGCGGCGGCCAGACCGGTGGTGGCGAGCAGCAGGATGGCGAAACGCATGGATGGAAACTCCCGGTTGATGACCGGGAAATATTGCGCGAGCGGCACGATCGTTCCCTCGCCCGTGCGACTCATCACGGCATGGCGGGTGCCAGGAACCCGTCCACCACGTGCAGCACGCCATTCGGCCGCACCGATTCGGCCGTTCTCAGGTAAGCGCGGTCGCCGTCCCCATCGGTCAGCGTCACCACGTCGCCGGTCAGCGTCACCGCCAGCGGCTCGCCCGCCAGCGTCGGCAGCAGCGCCCGGCCGCCGCCGGCCGCGACGCGCCGGCGCAGTTCGGCCCCGTCGACCCGCCCTTCGACCAGGTGATAGGCGACGAACCGGCCCAGCGTATCGCGGTTCTCCGGCGCGACCAGCGCCTCCGCCACGCCCGGTGCCAGCCGCGCATAGGCGTCGTCGCTCGTCGCGAATACCGTGATCGCAGCGCTCCCCGCGGTGCGTGCGTCGCCGCTCGCCGCCAGTGCCGCCGCGAAGCGCGACAGGGTGGGCGTCGCCGCGATCTCCTGGCGCAGGTTGCGCTGCTCGGGCGCGATCACCACCGGCGGCGGCACCACCGCCACCGGTGGCGCCACGCAGCCCGCCGCCAGCAGCACGAGCGCGAACGGAAGCGCGCGCATCATCGCGCCGCCGCCAGCACGTCGGCGAGCAGCCGGAAGTCGCCCTCGCGAGGGGAGGCCCGCCGCCACACCAGGGCGACGTGCCGCACCGCCTCCGCCGCCGCCAGCGGCCTCGCGATCAGGCTGGTATGGTCGAGGATGCCCGCCTCCAGCGCCATTTCCGGGAGGATGGTAATGCCAAGGCCATTATCGACCATCTGCACCACCGTGTGCAGCGACGTGCCCAGCATGGTCGCTTCCGCGCGCACCTCCGGCCGGTTGCAGGCGGCGAGCGCGTGATCCTTCAGGCAATGGCCGTCCTCCAGCAGCAGCAGCCGCGTCTCGTCGATGTCGGCCGCCGGGATCGATGCGGGCGGCTCCTCCCCGTCGGATTGGAAGGCGACGAACAGCCGGTCGTCGAACAGGACCTGCGCCGCCACCTCGCCGCACGCGAAGGGCAGGGCGAGCAGCACGCAGTCGGTACGGCCGCCGTGCAGCCCCTCGCACGCCGGGCCGCTCGGCTCCTCGCGCAGGAACAGCTTGAGGTCCGGATAGTCGCGGCGCAGCGCCGGCAGCAGCCGCGGCAGGATGAACGGCGCGATCGTCGGGATCACGCTCATCCGCATCTCGCCGGTCAGCGGCCGGCCGGCGGCGCGGGCGAGGTCGCCCAGTTCCTCCGCCTCGCGCAGCACGCGCCTCGCCTTGGCGGTGATCCGCTCGCCCACCGGCGTGAAGCGCACCACCCGCCGCGTCCGCTCCACCAGCGTCACGCCGATCAGCGTCTCCAGGTCGCGCAGGCCCGCCGACAGCGTCGATTGGGTCACGAACACCGCCTCCGCCGCGCGCCCGAAATGACCATGGTCGGCGAGCGCCACCAGATATTGGAGCTGCTTCAAGGTCGGCAGATAGGTCGCAGCCATCGGCCCGCGCCTAGCCGCTATGCGCCCCGGCGCCTACCCGTGAAGCGCGCGCCACAACCCGAACAGGCTGGTGATCGTCAGGATCGTGCCGACCAGGATCATCAGCGTCCTGGCCGGCACCCGCTTGGCCAGCATCGCCCCGAACGGCGCCGCCAGCACCCCGCCGATCAGCAGCCCCACCGTCGCGTGGGTGAACGCCGCCCAGCCCAGCTGGGTCAGGAAGGTGGCGGAGATCGTCGCCGTCAGGAAGAATTCGGCGGTGTTGACGGTGCCGATGGTCGTCCTGGGTGTTGCGCCCTGAATCAGCAGGTTGGACGTCACCACCGGCCCCCAGCCGCCGCCGCCCGCCGCGTCGAGGAAGCCGCCCGCCAGCCCCAGCGGCTCGACCACCCTGGGTTCCTTCGCCCGCGGCATCGCGCGCAGGCCGCGGAACAGCAGGTACACGCCGATCGCGCTCAGATACGCCAGGATGAACGGCTTGGCGACGCCCGCGTCGATGTTGGACAGCACGTACGCGCCCAGCACGCCGCCGATCACGCCGGGGATCATCAGCCGCAGGAACAGCCGCCAGTTGACGTTGCGATGCGCGACGTGGCTGATTCCCGATACCGCGGTGGTGAACGTCTCCACCGTGTGCACCCCCGCCGATGCTGCGGCGGGCGGCACCCCGACCCACAGCAGCGCGGTGTTGGAGATGACGCCGAACGCCATGCCCAGCGCCCCGTCGACCACCTGCGCGCCGAAGCCGATCAGCATGAAGGGAAGGATGTCGGCGAACTCGATGCTGAACATGCAGGTCCTTTCGCACGGCAGGGTGCCGGGCCGGCGCAATCCCTACAACAAAGATCGGCTTTACCCACTCCATCGTGCGCGGGGCGGGGCGGACCCGCGACTGGCAATCGGGCGTTCGCCGTCCTAGATCGCGCGTTCGCGTAGGGCATACGCGAAGGAAACCGCATGAGCCTGTTCGCCTATCTCGATTCGATCCGCGCCCGCGATCCGGCGCCGCACAGCCGGGCGGAGGTGCTGACCTATCCGGGCGTCTGGGCGCTCGCCGGCCACCGCGTCGCGCATCGGCTCTACCGTGCGCGGCTGTTCTTTCTCGCCCGCCTCGTCAACCATTGGACGCGCGCCTGGACCGCGATCGACATCCATCCGGGTGCCAGGATCGGCCGCAACTTCTTCATCGACCACGGCTTCGTCGTGATCGGCGAGACGGCGGAGATCGGCGACGACGTCACCATCTACCAATGCGTGACGCTGGGCGGCACCAGCCCCGACAACGGCGTCGCGGGCAAGCGCCACCCGACCGTGATGGACGGCGCCATCATCGGCTCGGGCGCGCAGGTGCTGGGGCCGATCACGCTCGGCCGGCGCTCGCGCGTCGGCGCCAACGCGGTGGTGACCAGGGACGTGGCCGAGGGCGCGGTGATGGTCGGCATCCCCGCGCGCGCCACCACCGTCGCCGGCGGCGCCGCGCCCGAGCCGCCGTTCCTTCCCTACGGCACCGCCTGTTCGGAGCATTTCGACCCCGCCACGCAGAAGACCGAGCTGCTCCGCTGCGAGGTGGAGCAACTCCGCCGCCGTCTCGACGCGCTGATCGCCGAGCAGCGGGAGCGCGACCGGGCGTGAGGACCCGCGCATAATGGGCGTCGTCCCTTTCCCGACGAAGCGCGAGGCCCAGATCGGCTTCGAGCGCGCCGAGCTCAACCGCATCCTCGATCTCTACGGCCGCATGGTCGCCGCGGGTCACTGGCGCGACTACGCGATGGAGTTCGGCCGCGACACCGCCACCTTCTCCGCCTTCCGTCGCAGTGCCGAGCGGCCGGAGATCCGCATCGAGAAACGCCCGGCGCTGCGCCAGCGCCAGGGCATGTGGGCGCTGGTCGGAGAAGGCGGCGCGGTGCTGAAACGCGGCCACGAACTGGGGCCGGTACTCGCGCCGGTCGAGCGGCGGCTGCTCAAGCTGGTGGAGGAGTAGGGGAGGGCCGGGAAACCGATCGCGTATCAAGAACGCCAGCGGCTTCCCCAAACCCTGCATGGCGAGAATGTGGCGATGGTACGCATGGCCTGATCCGGATCGCGGCCGCCACTTGGCGCTGTTGAAGCCTTTGCGCGACGTGATTGTGCTGAGACATGAGCAGCGATAACACACGGCAGCGGAGTAAGCGGGGAGGGGTTATGGCTATCCGGAGAACGCTCGTAGCCGGCATCACGGGCAGTGCGGCGGCCGCAGCAGCGATCGCCGCAGATCCTCCTACCCAACTCGCCCCCACCTCGAAGTGGCAGATGGATTACGCTCCGACCGAGTGTCGGCTTCTCCGCACGTTCGGCGAGGGAAAGAGCAAGACGACCCTTCAGCTTAGCCGGCTCGACGTGAGCGATGTTCTCGAAATGGCCTTGGCCGCCCAGCATGTGCCGGTGACCGACGGCGACGTTCCGGTGTCGGTAAGCACCTCAACCGTTGCCCAAGTTCCGGGTATGCAGGCGCGCGGTTTCGCCGCTGCCGGTAAATTTCCCGGAAGCATCCGCTTCAGGCCGGACAAGGACCTTCCGGGCGCTCTTCGCAGCGATGTCGCAGCAGGTCTATCGACCAAGCTCGGCGTACGTTTCGCAAGGCGCTATGCTGTCCAGCTCGACATGGGATCGATGAAGGGTGCACTTACCGCCCTCGACAAGTGCATGGACAATCTCATCGCAAGTTGGGGCCTTGATCCTGCCGAGCAGCAGCAGCGGAAAAGTGCGCCGGAGCCTCTCGTCGACCCAGCCAAATGGTTCCGGCCCAGTGATTATCCCGCCGCTCTCGATCGCAGCGGAGCCGGTGGCATCGTCGTGCTGCGACTTATAGTGGCGGCAGATGGATCGATCCAAGACCGCGCGGTGGCAAAGTCGGGCGGCGACAAAGCTTTTGAAGACTTAACATGCGAACTGACCAAAGCGCGCGCACAGTTCCGCCCGGCCATCGGTGCCGGTGGACAGCCGATCAAATCCGTTTGGATCAACCGGATCCATTGGCAACCAGCCATGCCGTTCGTAATTAAACGAAATTGACCATCGGGAGCAGGGCATGATGAGCCATGCCCTGTAGAAATGTTCTCGATCAGGAACCGCTAATGGGGGAGGGCGCACGGACGTATCCATGGAAGCATGGACATAACGTTGAATGCGCCCGCAACATGTTTTCGATTGCTCTTGCCCTAAACTACTCACCGGGCACGGAGAAGCAGGAAAACCGCACGACTCCCAGGGCGTTTCCGCTCGAACAAACTTCCCGTAGTCGAGGTGCGAGCGATCGCTGTCCTACAAGTCCCGAATCGGCTACAAGCGGGTCAGGAAATCAACCTCGCTCTTTCTCAATATCGCATATCTGGAAACGATCACGCCTGCACGTTTCGTTTTGAGAGTCAATCGAGTCAAGCAAGTGTCAACTTCGGTGCTCAGCCGCCTTGCAGCGTCCGCCCGATCAGCATCGCCTGCTCGGCGCCCGATCCAGGGACGATCTCGCCCGTGCGATCCGCGATCCGGTCCCAGGCGGCGGCGACGCCCTCGGGCGACAGATCATCGCCATGGAGTGCGACGCCGGGCGTCAGCGTGATGGCCGACGACTGGAACACGCCGGCGCCCGCGCCGACGATCTGGCCGGTCGGCGCGTCCTTCGAGACGAGGAACAACGCGGCGGGCGCGACCTTGTCGGGGGAGAAGGCGTCGAACATCGCGTCGGGGAACAGCCCCTCGGTCATCCGCGTGCCCGCGGTCGGCGCGATCGTGTTGACGCGGATGTCGTTCTTGGCGCCCTCCAGCGACAGCGTCCTGGCCAGGCCGGCGATGCCCAGCTTGGCCGCGCCGTAATTGGCCTGGCCGAAATTGCCGAACAGGCCCGACGAGGAGGAGGTCATCAGCACGCGGCCGTAATTCTGCTGGCGGAACTGCTCCCAGCACGCCTTGGTCGCGAAGGCGGAGCCGAGCAGGTGGACGCGAACCACGAACTCGAAATCGGCCGGCTCCATCTTGGCGAAACTCTTGTCGCGGAGCACGCCGGCGTTGTTGATGAGGATGTGGACGGCTCCCCAGCGCTCCACCGCGGCGGCGACCATCGCCTGCATCTGCGCGTAGTCGGACACGTCGCCGCCGTCCGCCATCGCCTCGCCGCCGGCCGCCTCGATCTCCGCGACCGCGGCGCGCGCCGCGTCCGAGTGGCCGCCGCCGTCGCGCGATCCGCCCAGGTCGTTGACCACTACCCTGGCACCGCGCGCGGCCAGGGCCAGCGCGTACTCGCGCCCCAGTCCGCCGCCCGCGCCGGTGACGATGGCAACTTGGTCGTCGAAGCGGATGGACATGGAAAAGGGCGCTCCAGATGGTGGAGCGCCCTTCCTATCTCGGCTACGCCGTGGCGCAACCGGTCAGTCGATTACTTGCCGCCGCGCTGGCGACAGCCGTCGAACTGGCCCTTCTTGCAGATCGGATAGCTGGCCTTGGGCGCCGGCGCCGGATAGGCCTGCGACGGCGGCGGAGCTGCCTGGAACACGACGGGCGCACCCGGTGCCGGCGTTCCCTGCAACGCCGGTCCGACCGGCTGGTAACCACCCGCCGTATCGGCCGCCGCGGCCATCGGCGGCGTACCGGGCGCCGCCATCTGCGAGCCGCTGGGCGACTGCATGTCCGCCGTACCGGCGGGGGCGGTCGTCTGGGACGGATCGGTCGCCGGCATCTGGCCGGTCTGCGCCGGGTCCGACGTGGTCGGCGGCGTCGTCTGGGTGGTCGGCGCGCCGGTGGTGGTGCCGGTCGTCGTGTCCTGCGCGATCACGGGCGACGCGATCAGCGCGGTCGCGGCGAGAAGGATCAGCTTCATGGAGAATCTCCTGCGGAAAATGAGCGCGATTGCGTTCACGCTGCACCCCAACGCCCCACGTCGCGGGTTGTTTCGCAGGCGGTTCCTATTAGGCGGTCAGCACCCCTCGCTGTCGAGCGCGTAGCCCGCCGATCGTACCGTGCGGATGATGTCCGGCCGGTCGCCGACGTTGATCGCCTTGCGCAAGCGGCGGATATGCACGTCGACCGTGCGGCTCTCGATGTCGCTGTCGTGTCCCCAGACGCTGTCGAGCAGGCGTTCGCGGCTGAAGACGTGGCCGGGATGCTCCAGGAAATGGCGCAGCAGCCGGAACTCGGTGGGGCCGAGCGGCACCACCTCGCCGTTGCGGCGGACCTTGTGGCCCACCGTGTCCATCTCGATATCGGCATAAGCGAGCTGCTCGCCGGCCAGCCCGGGGCGGACGCGGCGCAGCACGGCGCCGACCCGCGCCACCAGCTCGCGCGGCGAAAAGGGCTTGGTGACGTAGTCGTCCGCCCCCGTCTCCAGCCCGCGCACCCGGTCCTCCTCCTCGCCGCGGGCGGTGAGCATGATGATGGGGACGTTCTGCGTCTCGGGCGCGCGGCGCAGGCGGCGGCACACCTCCAGGCCGGAGATGCCCTCGACCATCCAGTCGAGCAGGACGATGTCGGGCGTCCGCTCCTTGGCGAGCAGCAGCGCCTCCTCGCCGTCGGGCGTGTGCACCACCTCGAAATCCTCTCGGCGGAAGTTGAATTGGAGCAGCTCGGCGAGGGCGGCATCGTCCTCGACCAGCAACAGGCGGGCACGGGCCATGTTCAGTTCCTTTCCTTGCCGCCGCGATCGGCGATCTGGATGCCGGTGGCGGCGAAATACACCATTTCGGCGACGTTGGTGGCGTGGTCGCCGATCCGCTCCAGGTTCTTGGCGACGAACAACAGGTGCGCGACCTGGCTGATCGTCGCCGGATTCTCGACCATGTAGGTCACCAGCGTGCGAAAAATGCTGTCGTAGAAATCATCCAGCGCCCGGTCGCTGTCGAGCACCGCCAGCGCCGCGTCGGCGTCGCGGGCGCCGAAGGCGTCGAGGGCGTGGCGTACCATCTCGCCCGCCATGCGGCCCATCGCGGGGAGGATCGATACCGGCTCGATCCGGTGCTCGCCCTCGATCTGGGGGATGCGGCGGGCGATGTTCTTGGCATAATCGGCGATCCGCTCGACCACGGAGGCGATCTTCATCGCCGCCACCACCTCGCGCAGGTCGTTGGCGAGGGGCGCGCGCAGGGCGATGACGCGCACCGCCAGCCGCTCCACCTCCGCCTCCAGCCGGTCGATCGCGGCGTCGCCGGCGCGCACCTCCTCGGCCAGCGACAGGTCGGCGCGGCCGAGCGCCTGCATCGCCTTGACGATCGCCTCCTCGGCGAGCCCGCCCATCTGCGCGACGAGCCCACGCAGCTGGCCGATGTCGTTGTCGAATGCCTTCACGGTATGCTGGTTCACGTTAGCCGTACCTGCCGGTGATATAGTCGCGCGTGCGGGTCTCGCGCGGGTTGGTGAAGAGCTCGGACGTCGCGCCGTACTCGATCAGCCGCCCCGCGTCGAAGAAGGCGGTGCGCTGCGACACACGCGCGGCCTGCTGCATGTTGTGGGTGACGATGCAGATGGCGTAGCGCCCGCGCAGATCGCCGATCAACTCCTCGATCCGCGCGGTGCCGATCGGATCGAGCGCGCTGCACGGCTCGTCCATCAGGATCACCTCGGGCTCCACCGCCAGCGCGCGGGCGATGCACAGCCGCTGCTGCTGACCGCCCGACAGCGACAGCGCGGGGTCGCCCAGCCGGTCGCGCACCTCCGCCCACAGCCCGGCCCGGGTGAGTGCCCGCTCCACCTGCGCGTCGAGGTCCGCCCGGCCGCGCGCGAGGCCGTGGATGCGCAGGCCGTAGGCGACGTTCTCGCGGATCGTCTTGGGGAACGGGTTCGGCGCCTGGAACACCATGCCGACGCGCGCGCGCAGCGCCACCGGATCGGTCGCGGGGGCGTACACGTCCTCCCCGTCGAGGGTGACGAGACCCTGGACACGCGCGCCCGCCACGGAGTCGTTGAGCCGGTTGAGCGTGCGCAGCAGCGTCGACTTGCCGCAGCCCGACGGGCCGATCAGCGCGATCACCTCCTCGCGCTCGATGTCGAGCGAGACGTTCGACAGCGCGGGCTTGGCGCCGTACCAGACGCTGACGTCGCGCACGGTCATCTTGGTGCCCGCGGTCATCGGCGTACCTCCCCGCGGTGGCGCAGCCAGGCGGCGACGCCGTTCATCGCGAACAGCAGCACCAGCAGCACGACGATCGCCGCCGACGTCTTCTCCGCGAAGCCGCGGTCGATCTGGTCGGACCAGAGGAAGATCTGCACGGGCAGCACGGTGGCAGGCTCGGTCATCCCGGTCGGCGCGGCGGGGATGAAGGCGCGCATGCCGATCAGCAGCAGCGGCGCCGTCTCGCCCAGCGCGCGCGATCCGCCGATGATGGCGCCGGTCAGGATGCCGGGCCAGGCACGCGGCAGCACGTGGTGGAACGTCACCTGCACCCGGCTCGCCCCCACCGCCAGCGCCGCCTCGCGGATCGAGCCGGGCACCGCGCGGATCGCCGAGCGGCCGGCGATGACGATCACCGGCATGGTCATCAGCGCCAGCGTCAGCCCGCCGACCAGCGGCGCCGATCGCGGCAGGCCCATCGTGCCGAGGAACAGGAGCAGCCCGAGCAGGCCGAAGATGATCGATGGCACGGCGGCGAGGTTGTTGATCGATCCCTCGATCAGGGTCGCCCAGGCGCTGCGCGGGGCCAGTTCCTCCAGATACAGCGCGGCGAGCACCCCGACGGGCAGCGCCAGCGCCAGCGTCAGGCCCAGCACCATCAGCGATCCCCGCAGGGCCGCGCCGATCCCCGCCCGCGTCGCCTCGGTCGCGTCGGTGCCGCGAAGGAAATGGCCGTCGATGCCGCCGATCCCGGCGACCAGCATGCTGCCGAGCAGGAACAGCAGGCAGCCGATCGACACGGCCACTGCGGCGCGGCCGAGCAGGCGGAACCGGTGCTCGGCGGCGCGCCGGCGACGCGCGTGGCGACGCATGGCGGCGCTGCCCCATTCGGTCGGGCCGCCATCGATCGGCCCCCTGTCAGGCACGAGCGGCCCCGCGGCGGCGCATCGCGGCGAGTGCGACGAAGTTGAGGAACAGCGTCAACAGGAACAACACCAGGCCCAGCGCGAAGGCGGCGAGCGTCTTGGCACTGTCGAACGTCGCCTCGCCGGTGAGCAGGTCGACGATCTGGCGGGTGACGGTAGTGGCGGGCGCGAACGGGTTGGCGCTGATCGTCGCGACGCTGCTCGCGGCCATCACCACAATCATCGTCTCGCCCACCGCGCGGCTGACCGCGAGCAGCACGCCGCCGGCGATGCCCGGCAGCGCGGTTGGCAGCAGGACGTGGCGGACCGTCTCGGACGGGGTCGCCCCCAGCGCCAGGCTCGCCTCTGCGAGGGTGCGCGGCACCGCCGACAATGCATCGTCGGCGGTGGAGGAGACGAAGGGGATAATCATCACGCCCATCACCAGCCCGGCGGCGAGCGCGCTCTCCGACGAAGCGGCACCGATGCCGAGCGCCACGCCCAGGTCGCGGATCGCGGGCGCCACCGTCACCGCGGCGAGATAGCCGTAGACCACCGTCGGAATCCCGGCGAGCACCTCCAGCGCCGGCTTGGCCCAGCGGCGCGTGCGCGGCGCGGCATAGTGCGACAGGTAGATCGCGCTGAGCAGCCCCAGCGGCACCGCCACCCCCATGGCGATCACCGCGCCGATGAAGAAACTGCCCCAGAACAGCGGCAGCGCGCCCATGCCCGCGGTCGGATCGCCGCCCTCGATCGTCTGCGGGCTCCAGTGGGTGCCGAACAGGAACTCGCCGGCCGGCACGATCGCGAAGAAGCGGCCGCCCTCCCACAAAAGCGACAGGAGGATGCCGGCGGTGGTGACGATCGCGACCATCGACGCGGCGAACAGTGCCGCGACGACGATCCGTTCCACTCGCTTGCCCGCCGCGAATCCCGGCCGCAGCCGCGCGAAGGCGAGACCCCCCCCGACAAGGGCGAGCAGCAACGCCAGCATCGCGGGCAATGTTATCTCGTCTGCCGGTCGCATCATCGCCCAGCACAGGAGCAGCGCGAGGGCCGGCAGACCCGTCCAGACGGCCACGTACCAGCCCTGCTGGCGCGGCAGCACGCCGCGCGACGCGGTGAAGGCGAGGGCGCGCGCGTGCCCGGCCAGCCAGCCGATCAGCGCGAGGCCGAACACCGCGAGGAGCAGCGCCGTCACGCCAGCGTCCGCGGGTCGAGCGGCGCACGCGTGAGCAGCGTGCGCCGTGCGGCCGCCCGCTCTGCGGGGGGCGAGGCGATCAGGCCGCGCCCGACGAGCGGCCCGTTGGGCGCGGCGGCGGCGAGATAGCGGGCAAGGAAGTCGGCGAGCCCCGGCACCGTGCCGAGCGCATCGCGCCTGACGTAGAGGAAGAGCGGCCGGGCGCCCGGATAACGGCCGCTGGCGATGGCGGCATAGTCCGGTCTCACGCCATCCAGTGGAATGCCCGTCAGCGTGTCGCGGTTGGCCTCCAGATACCCGTAGCCGAATACCCCGACGGCTCCCTGGTCGGCGCGCAGCTTGCGAACGGTGAGATTGTCGTTCTCGCCCGCGTCGACATAGGCACCGTCCTCGCGCACGCGGGTGCAGCGGCGGTGCCGGACGACGGGCGGCAGCGCCGCCGCGCCGGGATCGACCGCCGCGCAGCCGGGCGCCAGCACCATCTCCGCCAGCGCGTCGCGGGTGCCGCTCGTCGCGGGCGGGCCGTAGACGCGGATCGGCACCGGCGGCAGCGCGGCGTCGACGTCGTGCCAGGTCCGTGCCGTGTTGGCGACGCCGCCCGGCGCCTCGGCCAGCGCGCGGTACAGGGTGGCGTTGCTCAGGCGCAGCGGCACGGCGCCGCGGGCCTGCGCGAAGGCGAGCCCGTCGCGGCCGATCCGCAGCTCGACGATCGGGCCGACGCCGTTGCGCGCGCACAATCGGTACTCGCCGGCGCGCATCCGCCGCGACGCGCCGACGATGTCGGGATGCGCGGTCCCCGTGCCGGCGCAGAACAGCCGGAACCCCGCGCCGGTGCCCGTCGATTCGATCACGGGTGCGGGCGCGGCCGGATCGGCATCGACGAACCGTTCCGCGATCAGCGCGGTGAAGGGGTAGACGGTGGAGGACCCGACCGCGGTGATCCGCTCGCGCGCGCCCGCGCCGCCGGCGACCGGACCCTGGCACGACGCCAGCGACAGGAGGAGGACGAGAAGGCGCATGCGAGGGAGTTCCCGGCGCGACGCCCGCCGCCCCGCCGCCGCGGCCTATGTGACGGCGTCGTTACCCTTTGATGACAGCGGCTTGGGCAGGGGCGGCGGGGGGCGATGCGGCGGGCAGGGTGACCGCCACGGTGGTGCCGGTGCTGGGCACGCTCTGCACCTCCATGCGCGCGCGGTGCCGCTCGACGATGTGCTTGCAGATGGCCAGGCCCAGCCCGGTACCGCCGAGCGTGCGGCTGCGCCCCGCGTCGACGCGGTAGAAGCGCTCGGTCAGGCGCGGCAGGTGTTCGGGCGCGATCCCCTCCCCGCGGTCGGTGACGGTCAGCCGGACGGCGCTGCCGCGTCGCTCGGCGGCGACCGTCACGGGCGTGCCGGCCCGGCCGTATTTCATCGCATTGCCGACCAGATTGTGGAGCAGCTGCGACAATTGCGCGCGGTCGCCGACGATCGCGGGCAGTTCTCCGGGCACCACGCAGTCGAGATCGCCGGAGCGCGGATTGCCCGTCGCCACCAGTTCGGCGCAGACCTCGTCGATCAGCCTGCCCAGATCGATGGGCTGGTCGGGCACGCGGAACTTGTCCGCCTCGATCCGCGACAGCGACAGCAGGTCCTCGACCAAGCGCTGCATGCGCCGCGCCTCGTCGCCGACGATGCGCAGGAAGCGGCGGCGCAGGTCGGGGTCGTCGCCCGCCTCGTCCGCCAGCGTCTCGGCATAGCCGATGATCGAGGCGAGCGGGGTGCGCAGCTCGTGGCTGGCGTTGGCGACGAAATCGACGCGCATCCGCTCGGCCGCCGCGTTCTCGGTCCGGTCGTGGAGCGTGACCACGCGCATGTCGCCCCCCGTCGCCGCGACCAGCCGCCAGCGCCGGTCGCGCGCGCCGAGGCCGACCAGCTCGATGTCGCGCGGTTCGGCGGCGGCGAGCGCCTCGGCCGCGGCCGGGTGGCGGATGGCGACCCGCGCGTCCTCGCCGACCAGATGGGTGCCGAGCACCGACCGCGCCGCGGCGTTGGCGATCGCGACGCGACCGGCGGTCAGCACCAGCACCGGATCGGCGACCGCATCCAGCACGCTGGCGAGCGATGGTTCCTGCGGGTCCGGCACCGCGTCCGCGGGGGAAGCCTCGGGTCGCATCCACGCGATCAGCGCGGCGACCACGCCGCCGATCAGGGCGAGCAGCGCCGCGATCCCGTCCCCGCGGGCGACACCGGTCGCGACCGCCGCGACGACCGCCGCCCCCAGGGCGAGGAGCAGGCGCGAGATCGATTCGGAACGCATCCCGTTCTCCTATCGCAGCCGCCGGGGTCGGGCGACCCGCGTCACGCGGCGGCGAGGCGTTCCAGCGTCGGCAGCAGCTCGCGATAATCGTCGACCGTCGCGTCCGCGCCGAGCTCCGCCACCGGGCGATCGAGAAAGCCGAAGGCGCAGGCGATCACCGGCACGCCCGCCGCCTTGGCCGCGCGCACGTCGTAGATCGAATCGCCGACGAACGCGGCCCGCCCGCCGCCACACCGCTCGATCATGGCGTGGATCGGGGCGGGCGACGGCTTGGCGTTGCCGGCGCCCAGCGTGTCGCCGCCGATCAGGCAGGCGAAGCGATCGGACAGGCCGAGCGTGGCGAGCACTTCCGCGGCGTAGCGCTCGATCTTGTTGGTGACGACCGCCAGGCGCACGCCGCGCGCCGCCAGCGCGTCCAGCGCGTCGAGCGCGTGCGGGTAGGGGGCGGTGTGGACCACCATGTTGGCCTCGTAATGATCGAGCAGCCTGCGGTGCAGCACGTCCAGCTCGTCGTCGTCGCAACCGCCGGTCGCCGCCATGCCCTGCGCCAGCATGTGCCGCGCGCCGCCACCAA
Organism: Sphingomonas rubra; assembly: GCF_900115745.1. Taxonomy (GTDB): domain Bacteria; phylum Pseudomonadota; class Alphaproteobacteria; order Sphingomonadales; family Sphingomonadaceae; genus Sphingomonas; species Sphingomonas rubra. The sequence goes on from NZ_FOXP01000002.1 coordinate 196,719, forward strand.
TCATCGGCTTGATCGCCGCCACCGTCAGCGGCGGCCGTCCGGCGCTCGCCAGCGCGTGGTTGACCGCGGCGGCGAGGTCGCCGCTGGTGTCGAGCAGCGTGCCGTCCATGTCGAAACCGACGATGTCGAAAGGAGAGGTCATGGTCCGCGCCTGCCAGCGGCACACTGGAAATGGCAAGACTTTCGTGGCACCGCGGCGGTGATGAGCGACAATTCCGGCACTCCCCTGGCCGCGATCGTCCTTGCCGCCGGCAAGGGCACGCGGATGAAGTCCGATCTGCACAAGGTATTGCACCCGGTCGCGGGGCGGCCGATGTTGCTCCACCTCCTGGCCGCAGTCGGCGATCTGGCGCCGGAGCGGGTGGTGGTGGTGACCGGCGCCCTGTCCGAACAGGTGGAGGCGGCGGTGGCGCCGCTCGGCGCCAAGACCGCGCTGCAGGCGGAGCAGCTCGGCACGGCGCACGCGGTCGGCCAGGCGCGGGACGCGCTGGCGGGTTTCGACGGCGACGTGCTGATCCTCTACGGCGACGTGCCGCTGGTCGGCCCTGCGACGATGCGCGCGATGGTCGAGCGGCTGCACGCGCCCGACGCGCCGGCGGCGGTGGTGCTCGGCTTCCGCCCCGCCGATCCGGCGGCCTATGGTCGGGTCATCGCCGACGCGGACGGGCGGATCGCGCGCATGGTCGAGTGGAAGGACGCGAGCGAGGCCGAGCGCGCCGAGACGCTGTGCAACTCCGGCCTGATGGCGGTGCGCTCGGCCGACCTGTGGCCGCTGCTCGCGCGCGTCGGCAACGACAATGCGGCGGGCGAATATTACCTGCCCGACCTGGTGATGCTCGCCGCCGCCGACGGGCGCGGCTCGGCGGTGATCGAGACCGACGAGGCGGAGGTCGCGGGCGTCAACAGCCGCGCCGAACTCGCCGCCGTGGAGGCCGCGTGGCAGGGCCGCCGCCGTGCCGCCGCGATGGCGAACGGTGCCAGCCTGGTCGCGCCCGAGACGGTGTGGTTCGCGCACGACACGGTGCTTGGCCGCGACGTGATCGTGGAGCCGAACGTGGTGTTCGGCCCCGGCGTGACGGTGGCGGACGGCGCGACGATCCGCACGTTCAGTCATCTGGAGGGCGCCACCGTGGGCAAGGGTGCCGAGGTCGGTCCCTATGCCCGCCTCCGCCCCGGCGCGGTGCTCGGGCCTAAGTCCAAGGTCGGCAACTTCGTCGAGGTGAAGAAGGCGACGCTGGGCGAGGGGGCGAAGGCCAATCACCTGACCTATCTCGGCGATGCCGAGGTCGGCGCGGGTGCGAACATCGGCGCGGGCACGATCACCTGCAACTATGACGGCTTCCTCAAATACCGAACGAGCATCGGGGCGGGCGCCTTTATCGGCTCCAACTCGGCCTTGGTCGCGCCCGTGTCGATCGGGGCGGGCGCGATCGTCGCGGCAGGATCGGTGGTGACGGCCGACGTTGCGGCCGACGCGCTTGTCCTGGTTCGTCCGCCGCAGGTCGCCAAGCCCGGCTGGGCGAGGCGCTTTCGCGAGATCATGGCGGCGCGTAAGGCTGCCCGGTAGAATACGGAGTATCACCCCACATGTGCGGCATCGTCGGTATCCTCGGTCAGGCCAAGGTCGCTCCGCGTCTCTTCGACGGGCTCAAGCGGCTCGAATATCGCGGCTATGATTCGTCGGGCATCTGCACCGCGCACGATGGCGATTTCGATCGTCGCCGTGCGCCGGGCAAGCTCGCGCACCTGGCCGAGCGGCTCGCCGCCGATCCGTTGCCGGGCGTCATCGGCATCGCCCATACCCGCTGGGCGACGCACGGCGGCCCGACCGAGGACAACGCCCACCCGCATATCGCCGGCGACGTGGCGGTGGTGCACAACGGCATCATCGAGAATTTCAAGCCGCTGCGTGACGAACTGATCGCGGACGGCCGCACCTTCCTGTCGGAGACCGATTCGGAGGTGGTCGCGCACCTCGTCGACCGCGAGCGCCAGCGCGGTGCCTCGCCGACGGACGCGATGGCGACGGTGCTGCCGCGCCTGCATGGGGCGTTCGCGCTGGCGGTGATGTTCAAGGACCAGCCGGACCTGCTGATCGGCGCGCGTCTCGGTGCGCCGCTGACGGTTGGATACGGCGAGGGCGAGAATTACCTCGGCTCCGACGCGCACGCGCTCGCCGCGCTGACGCAGCGGATCGCCTATCTCGACGAGGGCGACTGGGCGGTGGTGCGCCGCGACGGCGTCGAGATCTTCGACCGCGACAACCAGCGCGTCGAGCGCCCGATCGTCCATTCCGGCGTGTCGAGCCAGGTGGTCGACAAGGGCAATCACCGGCATTTCATGCTGAAGGAGATCTACGAGCAGCCGATCGTCGTCGCGCAGACGCTGCGCTCGTATCTCCAGCGGATGGACGAGCGGGTGACGCTGCCGATCCCCGAGGGCGACCTGTCGGCGGTGAAGCGGGTGACGATCGTCGCGTGCGGCACCAGCTTCTACGCGGGCATGGTCGCGCGCTACTGGTTCGAGCAGTTCGCGCGCGTGCCCGTCGACCTCGATGTCGCGTCCGAGTTCCGCTACCGCGCGCCGGTGATGGAGCCGGGCGGGCTGGCGCTGTTCATCTCGCAGTCGGGCGAGACCGCCGACACGCTCGCCGCGCTGCGCCACGCGCGCGCGGAGGGGCAGACGATCGCGGTGGTGTGCAACGTGCCGACCAGCTCCATGGCGCGCGAGGCGGACCTGCTGTTGTCGACGCATGCGGGGCCGGAGATCGGCGTCGCCTCCACCAAGGCATTCACCTGCCAGCTGGCGGTGCTCGCCGCCTTCGCCGCCAATCTGGCGCGGGCCAAGGGGCGGCTGAGCCGGGAGGACGAGCGCGCGATCGTCGAGCATCTGGCAGAGGCGCCCGCCTCGCTCAACGCCGCCCTGGCGCTGGACGAGGCGATCGAGCAGGTCGCGACGCAGGTCGCTCCCGCCCGCGACGTGCTCTATCTCGGCCGCGGCACCGATTACCCGCTGGCGCTGGAAGGTGCGCTGAAGCTGAAGGAAATCAGCTACATCCACGCCGAAGGTTACGCGGCGGGCGAGATGAAGCACGGGCCGATCGCGTTGATCGACGACGCGGTGCCGGTGATCGTCATCGCACCGTCGGGGCCGTTGTTCGAGAAGACGGTGTCGAACATGCAGGAGGTGCGCGCGCGCGGCGGCCGCGTCATCCTGATCTCCGACGAGGACGGCATCGCCGAGGCGGGGGCGGGCTGCGCGGCGACGATCGCGCTGCCGCGCGTCCACCCGCTGATCGCGCCGATCGTCTACGCGGTGCCGATCCAGCTGCTCGCCTACCACGTGGCGGTGCAGAAGGGGACCGACGTCGATCAGCCGCGCAACCTCGCCAAATCGGTGACGGTGGAGTGATCCGCTAGGCCCGATCACATCCGGGCTGTTGCGACCTTCCCTTCTTCGTCATGCCGGGCTTGTCCCGGCATCCAGAGCCACAGGGGGGTGTCCTGCTTGGCCCTGGATGCCGGGACGAGCCCGGCATGACGGCTTTTCTCCGGTGCAAGAACCTGGATATCGATCCGGCCTAGCGGAACGGTCGGCTCAGGAAGCGCGAGCCGGCCAGTCCGAAGCGCCACGGCTCGTCGGCCGCGCGCGTGATGCCGATGCGCGGCCCGACGAGCAACGGCGGGGTGGCGTCGGTCAGGACCAGCGCGAACGGCGGTGCGTCGAGCGGCGATCCGTCCATCGCGCCAGTGATGCCGAGCGCCTGGCACAATCGCCCCGGCCCCGAGCAGAGCAGCCGCGGATCGGCCGTGCCGCGCCGCGCCGCCATGATCTCCAGACCCATCGTCGGCTCGAGCGCGCGGATCAGCACCGCCGCCGCCTCCTCGGCCCCGCCGACGACGTTCATGCACCAGTGCAGGCCGTAGCTGCGGTAAACATAGGCGCGGCCCGGCGGCCCGAACATCGCCGCGTTGCGCGCGGTGCGGCCGGCGAAGCTGTGCGCGGCCGGGTCGCCGGCGTGATAGGCTTCCGTCTCGACAATCGTCCCGCTCACACCGTCGACGGTGAGCGTCGCGCCGATCAAGGCACGGGCGACGTCGAGAACAGGACGGTCGAAGAAGGCGTGATCCATCGCCGACGGCCATGGCGCATGGCACGCGCGACGTCACGGCCGATCAGATCGCGCCGTCCTCCTCGCTGATCCGGGCGCCGTCGGCGCGCGGCAGATCGAGATCGGGCAGCGCGCCGCGATGGATGCGGACGCCGGCCGAGACGAGCATCGGCGTCGCGCTCGCGGAGCCGCGATGTACCGTCACCGCGTCGTGATCGACCAACGTGTTTCGTATCGCCGATTCGGCCGCGACGGTGGCGCGAGGGACAGGAGGGTTGGGCTCGACCTGCGCGTAGGATTGGCGAAAGGCCAGCGTCCGCTCCATCGCGCCGCGCCAGCGGTAGAACAGGTGCGCGCCGATCGTGGTGATCCGCGTCATGCTCGCGGCCCACCACGGCATCACGTAATTGGCGTGATAGAAGGTCGCCCCGCCGACCGGCGCGTAGACCGATCCGGCGAGCGCCGCCTCGGCGACCGCGCGCGCCCGGTTCCAGGCGGCGGGCTGACGCGGGCGGTTCAGCGATCCGTCGCAGGTGAAGGAAAATTGGCAGCCGGTCCGCCGCTGCGATCCCTGATAGACGACGCCGCAGACGCTGGCGGGGAAGGCGCGATCGCGGACGCGGTTGAGCACCACCTGCGCCACCGCGCGCTGGCCGTCCTCGGACTCCGATCCTGCCTCGTAGTAGACCGCGGTCGTCAGGCACTCCAGCGCCCGGTCAGCATCGGCCTGGTTCTGGGCGGCGGCGACGAAGGGCGGTGCGGCTCGCGGTGTCGCCACCGCCGGTCCGCCGATGGACCGATCCGGTTTGGCGACGACCGAGGAGGTGAGCGCCAGGCCGTCGAGCAGAGCCCGCGCATCGGCGACGTGGACGGGCGCGGCGGCCGGCCGGGAGGGCTCGGGAACGCACGATGTCGACCCGATGAGCGCGGCCAAGCCGATGCCTGCCGTCACGCTGCTCGATCGCGCCCTGTTCGCGCATACCGTCGGTTCCATGACCTCCGGTTAGGCGACGATACTTGTCGTCCGGTTAACCTAGAGGAGCTTCACCAGCATCAGCAGCAAGCCCAGGATCGACACCAGCCAGCAGAGGCTGCGCAGATACGGTACGCCGAACAGATAAAGCGGGATGTAGCAGATCCGGGCCGCAAACCATACCGCGGCACCCAGCGCCCCGAGGCCGCCCGTGCGGTCGCTCGCCGCCAGTGCCAGCGCCAAGGCGATGAAGGCGGGGTAGGTTTCCCCGAAGTTGCGCAGCGCCCGCTCGGCGCGACCAGCCATGCGCCCGAGCGGCTCGGCGTTCCCGTCGCGCGCGCCTGCGCCCCAGGCAAAGCCACGCTCGCGCGTCATCGTCTGCCCTTGCAGGGCCAGATGCGCGAGCAGCAGCACGACCGACCAGCCGAGCAGCGTTAGTTCAAGGGGGAGGGGTGCCATGCGTCATGTCCTCGCCGTGTCGTCCGCTCAACGAGCGCTGCGACGATCGGGTCCGGCGAGGGAGGATGGCAGGGGAGCTCGGACTCGAACCGAGGGCCTTCGGTTTTGGAGACCGACGCTCTAACCAACTGAGCTACACCCCTGTGCGGTGGCGGCCTTTACCCGCATCGGGGCCGCTCGGCAAGCGGATGGTTGCCTCGCCCGGTCGATCGATTAGGACTTGGGGGCGAGGGAGTGACGATGATGTACCGGTTATGGATGGCGCTGGCGGCGATCGCGGCCAGCGGGGCGGGCGCGCAGGCGCCAACGGCGCAGCCCGATCTCGGTCCCCGGCTGGAACGCTTCACCTATCCCTGGCCCGTGCAGACGATGACGGTGGACGTCGTCGGCCAGCCGGCGGAGATGGCGTTCATGGACCTCGCCCCCGCGCGGCCCAACGGGCGCAGCGTGGTGCTGCTCCACGGCAAGAACTTCTGCGGGGCGACGTGGGAGTCGAGTGCGCGGGCGCTGTCCGCGGCGGGGTATCGCGTCCTCGTTCCCGATCAGATCGGATTCTGCAAATCGTCCAAGCCGCGCGCCGCGCAGTACAGCTTCGAGATGCTGGCGAGCTTCACCCGACGGCTGATGGAGTCGCGCGGCATCGCCAGGGCGCACGTGGTCGGCCATTCGATGGGCGGGATGCTCGCGATGCGCTTCGCCATCATGTACCCCGGCCAGGTCGAGCGGCTGGTGCTGGTCAATCCGCTCGGCCTCAAGGACCGGTCGGAAATGGGGCTTCCGTACGTCGACGTCGACACGCTGTGGGCGGGCGAGCGCAAGACCAGCTACGCCAGCATCAAGGCGTATCAGCTGGAAAACTATTACCACGGGCAGTGGAAGCCCGCGTACGACCGCTGGGTATGGATGCAGGCGGGGATGTACGCGGGCGCCGGCCGCGAGCAGGTGGCGCTGGCCCAGGCCAAGACCAGCGAGATGATCAAGACGCAGTCCGTCGCGCACGAACTCTACCGCATCACGCCGCCCACGACGCTGATCGTCGGCACGCTCGACAAGACCGCGTTCGGCCGGGCGCAGACGCCGCCCGACCTGCGCCGCTTCCTTCAGGCGATCCCGATCGTCGCGCCCGCCGCCGCGCGGGCCATGCCGAAGGCCACGCTCGTCCGGTTGGAGGGGCTGGGCCATTCGCCGCAGGTCGAGGACCCTGCACGGTTCGAGCGGACGCTGCTCGCGACGCTGGCGCCGCCGCGCGGCTAGGTCGAAATCCGGCGGAGCGGCAGGGGCGCGTCGTTCGCGGCGCGCGCGATCGGCCACAGCGTCAGCCGGGTGCCGCCGAGGGCGAGCGCGACCGCCAATCCGATCGCCTCGATCCCGATCGGCGCCAGGATCGGCAGCACCAACGTGGCGAACAGCGCCGCGGCGTCCTGCTCGCGTGGCGACGCGCGCCGTGCAGCGCAACTCGCGGCGATCCACGCGGCCAGGCCGATCGCCGTCGCCAGCAGCAGGATGTTCGCATCTGCGGGCAGCCATGTTCCCAGCGACGCGCGGGGGAGAGGGTGTGCGTCGACCGACCAGGCGACGGCCGCTGCGGCGAGCGAGAACGGCGGCAGGATCGCCCGGGCGACTCGGTGCGCGATGGCGGTGCCGAGCAGCACGGGAAGCAGCGCGAGACCAACCGTCGACGCGCCGGCCGCGATCCCCGCCGCCAACGCCATGTCGCGATGCCGCCGCTCGCGCGCGGCGACGAGCGCGGCGGCGCTGCCGGTCACGCTCAGCACTTCCGTCGGGGTCAACGCGCCGCCCGACAGCGCGCCGGCGGCGACCAAGGCGATCATGGCGAAACGTAGCGGCGGCATGGACCGCGTATCGCGCGACACCGGTTGCGACGGCGTTAAGTCTGCCCGATTGACCGGCGGCGGCTTCCTTCGTATAGGCGCGCCTGCATTCCGGGGGCTCCACGCCTTCGGGCGGCAGCTTGAACATTGCTGGGATCGATGGGGCCTCTCAGGATGCGCATGCGCGTCCGTCAGGGCCTTTTTGTATTCTAGGTGGCTCCAGCAAAGTAACCCTCAGGAAGGTGAAGGCTTCAATGCCCACGATCAACCAGCTGGTCCGCAAGGGCCGCGACCCGCAGAAGGCCAAGTCGAAGGTCCCTGCGATGGAGCAGAACCCGCAGAAGCGCGGCGTCTGCACCCGCGTCTACACGACGACCCCGAAGAAGCCGAACTCGGCGTTGCGCAAAGTGGCCAAGGTCCGCCTGACCAACCAGCGCGAAGTCATCAGCTATATCCCGGGCGAGGGTCACAACCTCCAGGAGCACTCGGTGGTCCTGATCCGCGGCGGCCGTGTCCGCGATCTTCCCGGCGTTCGCTATCACGTCCTGCGCGGCGTGCTCGATACGCAGGGCGTCAAGGATCGTCGCCAGAGCCGCTCCAAGTACGGCGCGAAGCGTCCGAAGTAAGCCGGTCGGTTCTTTAACCGATCCTCGCATGGCTGAAGTTTAGAAGGAATTTGTAATGGCTCGTCGTCGTCGTCCCGAGAAGCGGGAAATCCTGCCTGATCCCAAGTTCGGGGATGAGGTGCTGTCGAAGTTCATGAACTCCGTCATGTACGACGGCAAGAAGTCTGTGGCCGAGCTGATCGTCTACGGCGCGATGGAGACCGTGGAGCAGCGCGCCAAGCGCGAGCCGCTCGGCGTGTTCCACGACGCGCTGAACAACATCAAGCCGGGCATCGAGGTCCGCAGCCGCCGCGTCGGCGGTGCGACCTACCAGGTGCCGGTGGAGGTCCGTCCGGAGCGTGCCCAGGCGCTGGCGATCCGCTGGCTGATCTCGGCGGCGCGCAACCGCAGCGAGAACACGATGGCCGCGCGCCTGTCGGGCGAGCTGCTGGACGCATCGAACAACCGCGGCAACGCGGTGAAGAAGCGCGAGGACACGCACCGCATGGCGGAAGCGAACCGCGCCTTCTCGCACTACCGCTGGTAAACGCGATGCGGGACTTTTCGCCCGCGTTCTGAACACCATATCGTGGGGAGCCGGAGCGGATGCTCTTGCTCCCCACATCTGCAAGGAAGCACCTCCCATGGCCCGCAGCCATCCGCTCGAACTCTATCGCAACATCGGCATCATGGCGCACATCGACGCCGGCAAGACGACGACGACCGAGCGCATCCTCTATTACACCGGCAAGTCCTACAAGATCGGCGAGGTCCATGAGGGCACCGCGACGATGGACTGGATGGAGCAGGAGCAGGAGCGCGGCATCACGATCACGTCCGCCGCGACGACCTGCGTGTGGCGCGCGGAAGAGGGCAAGGGCCCCGAGCACCGCATCAACATCATCGACACCCCCGGCCACGTCGACTTCACCATCGAGGTGGAGCGGTCGTTGCGCGTGCTCGACGGCGCGGTCGCGTGCTTCGACGGCGTCGCGGGCGTGGAGCCGCAGTCGGAGACGGTGTGGCGCCAGGCCGACAAGTACGGCGTGCCGCGGATGTGCTTTGTCAACAAGCTCGACCGTACCGGCGCCGACTTCTACTTCTGCGTCGACTCGATCATCGAGCGTCTCGGCGCGCGTCCGGCGGTGCTGTATCTGCCGATCGGTATCGAGGGCGGCTTCAAGGGCCTGGTCGACCTGGTCGAGAACCGTGCGATCATCTGGCTGGAAGAGAGCCTGGGCGCGAAGTTCGAATATCAGGATATTCCGGACGACCTGAAGGAGAAGGCCGCGAAGTATCGCAGCGACCTGATCGAGATGGCCGTCGAGCAGGACGACGACCTGATGGAGGCGTATCTCGAGGGCAACGAGCCGTCGGTCGCCGACCTCAAGAAGCTGATCCGCAAGGGCACGCTGTCGATGGCGTTCGTGCCGATCGTCTGCGGCTCGGCGTTCAAGAACAAGGGCGTGCAGCCGCTGCTCGACGCGGTGGTCGATTATCTGCCGTCGCCGCTCGACGTGCCGGCGATCAAGGGCGTCAAGCTCGACGGCGAGACGCCGGACGAGCGTCCGTCCTCGGACGAGGCGCCGTTCTCGGCGCTGGCGTTCAAGATCATGAACGATCCCTTCGTCGGCACGCTGACCTTCGCGCGCATCTACTCGGGCAAGCTGGAGGCGGCGACGCAGGTCCAGAACTCGGTGAAGGACAAGAAGGAGAAGGTCGGCCGCATGCTGCTGATGCATGCGAACAGCCGCGAGGACATCCAGGAGGCGTTCGCCGGCGACATCGTCGCGCTGGCGGGCCTGAAGGACACGACGACCGGCGACACGCTCTGCGCGCAGTCGGCGCCGATCATCCTGGAGCGGATGGAGTTCCCCGAGCCCGTGATCGAGCTGTCGGTGGAGCCCAAGACCAAGGCCGACCAGGAGAAGATGGGCGTCGCGCTCAATCGTCTCGCCCGCGAGGACCCGTCGTTCCGCGTGTCGTCGGACGCCGAGTCGGGCCAGACCATCATCAAGGGGATGGGCGAGCTCCACCTCGAGATCTTGGTCGACCGCATGAAGCGCGAGTTCAAGGTCGAGGCGAATGTCGGTGCGCCGCAGGTGGCGTATCGCGAGTACCTGAAGAAGCCGGTCGACATCGACTACACGCACAAGAAGCAGTCGGGCGGTACCGGCCAGTTTGGTCGCGTCAAGGTGAAGCTGACGCCGGGCGAGCGCGGTGCCGGCATCATCTTCAAGGACGAGATCAAGGGCGGTAACATCCCCAAGGAGTATCTGCCGGCGATCGAGAAGGGCTTCCGCGAGACGGCCGCCTCGGGTTCGCTGGTCGGCTTCCCGATCATCGACTTCGAGATCGTGCTGTACGACGGCGCCTACCACGACGTCGACTCGTCGGCGCTGGCGTTTGAAATCTGTGCGCGCGGCGCGATGCGCGAAGCGGCGCAGAAGTCGGGCATCACGCTGCTCGAGCCGATCATGAAGGTCGAGGTCGTCACCCCGGAGGATTATCTGGGCGACGTCATCGGCGACATGAACAGCCGTCGTGGCCAGATCCAGGGCACCGACAGCCGCGGCAACGCGCAGACGGTCGAGGCGATGGTGCCGCTGGCCAACATGTTCGGCTACGTCAACGCGCTGCGGTCGTTCACGCAGGGCCGCGCGCAGTACAGCATGCAGTTCTCGCACTATGACGAAGTGCCGCAGAACGTCGCCGACGAGGTGAAGGCCAAATTGGCCTGAACCGAAGCGCACGGGGCTAGAGCAATCTAGCCCCGAGACGCGAGGAGGCCGGCCGGCGGGTCGACGCAGTCGAGCCCGTCCGACGAGACAGCGGATTCACTCCGCTGTCAGCCCCCACAGGCGACGGGGCTGGCAATACGACACACGACCCGCTAAAGGGCCGCGTCCGGCGCGGCTCCGAAGCGAATCCGGAACCAAACCCAGAAGGCAAGGAAATCATGGCCAAGGCGAAATTCGAGCGGAACAAGCCGCACCTCAACATCGGCACCATCGGTCACGTCGACCATGGCAAGACGTCGCTGACGGCGGCGATCACCAAGGTGCTGGCCGAGACGACCGGCGGTACCGCCGTCGACTTCGCCAACATCGACAAGGCGCCGGAAGAGCGTGAGCGCGGCATCACGATCTCGACCGCGCACGTCGAGTACGAGACCAACAACCGCCACTACGCGCACGTCGACTGCCCCGGCCACGCCGATTATGTGAAGAACATGATCACGGGCGCCGCGCAGATGGACGGCGCGATCCTGGTCGTGTCGGCCACCGATGGCCCGATGCCGCAGACCCGCGAGCACATCCTGCTGGCGCGCCAGGTCGGCGTGCCCGCGATGGTCGTGTTCATGAACAAGGTCGATCTGGTCGACGACGAGGAGATCCTGGAGCTCGTCGAGCTCGAGATCCGCGAGCTGCTCTCGTCCTACGAGTTCCCGGGCGACGACATCCCCATCATCAAGGGTTCGGCCACGGCCGCGCTGTCGGGTTCAAACCAGAAGCTGGGTCAGGACGCGGTCACCGAGCTGATGCAGGCCGTCGACGACTACATCCCGCAGCCCGAGCGTCCGCTCGACAAGCCGTTCATGATGCCGATCGAGGACGTGTTCTCGATCTCGGGTCGCGGCACCGTCGTGACCGGTCGCGTCGAGACCGGCATCGTCAAGGTCGGTGAGGAAGTCGAGATCGTCGGCATCCACCCGGAGGTCCGCAAGACCACCGTCACCGGCGTCGAGATGTTCCGCAAGCTGCTCGACCAGGGCCAGGCTGGCGACAACGTCGGTGCGCTGATCCGCGGCGTCGCCCGCGACGAGGTCGAGCGTGGCCAGGTGCTCTGCAAGCCCGGTTCGATCAAGCCGCACACCGACTTCGCGTCGGAGGTCTACGTGCTGTCGAAGGAAGAGGGTGGCCGTCACACGCCGTTCTTCGCCAACTACCGCCCGCAGTTCTACTTCCGCACGACCGACGTGACCGGCACCGTCGAGCTGCCTGAGGGCACCGAGATGGTCATGCCCGGCGACAACGTCGCGCTCGGCATCAAGCTGATCGCACCGATCGCCATGGACGTCGGCCAGCGCTTCACGATCCGCGAGGGCGGTCGTACCGTCGGCGCCGGCGTCGTCAGCGGCATCACCAAGTAAGCTTTCTCCGTCACCCCGGGTCTGTCCCGGGGTCCAGGGCCAAGCAGCGTCACGCGCGCGGCTCTGGATGCCGGGACAAGCCCGGCACGACGAGGAAATGGTGAAAAGTTCCGCCCGGCACCTCGAAATGAGGTGTCGGGCGTTGCTTTTAGTAGAGGGCAGCGGTAAGCGCCGCGCCTTCGAGTTTTCGAGTCACGGCTCTTTCTCCGCCGTTCCGGATACGCATCGTTCCTGTGGAGCCCGCGTCCGGAACCTCGCCCCGCCGGTGTAGCGCCTGCGGCACGAGTCTTCGGTCCTCTGGGCCGGGGTGGTGGCCGAGGTCGTGGCGCATCGCACGGTAGGGACATATGGACAGCAACATCCGCATCCGCCTCAAGGCGTTCGACCATCGCGTGCTCGACCAGGCGACCGGCGATATCGCCGACACGGCGCGCCGCACCGGCGCGCTGATCCGCGGGCCGATCCCGCTGCCGACCCGCATCGAGAAGTTCACCGTCAACCGCGGCCCGCACATCGATAAGAAGTCGCGCGAGCAGTTCGAGGTGCGCACCTACAAGCGCATGCTCGACATCGTGCAGCCGACCCCGCAGACGGTCGACGCGCTGATGAAGCTCGACCTCGCCGCTGGCGTTGACGTCGAGATCAAGCTGGCCTAAGGGCCGCGAGCGCTGCGGTCGACTCCGGTCCCGCAGCGCTTGTGTTTTTTGAGATACCGCCGACGGCTACGGTTGTCGGGCCAGCGTCTCCCGTCAGTTCTTAGCAGATTGCCGAGAGCACCAGCCCGGGACGGGGCGCTTCTGCAAATACCGGGTTGGCAAGCACGTGCGGCAATTCCGCCCGCGTGCCTCTGTAAGGAGTGTGGATCATGCGCACCGGCGTGATCGCGAAGAAGATGGGGATGACCCGCCTGTTCCAGGACGATGGTCGGCACGTGCCGGTCACCGTGCTGCAACTCGACGGGCTTCAGGTCGTCTCCCGCCGCGAGATGAATACCGACGGCTACACCGCCGTCCAGCTTGGCGCGGGCAGCGCCAAGGCCAAGAACGTTGCCAAGCCGCAGCGCGGCCACTTCGGCAAGGCCGAGGTCGAGCCCAAGGCGATCCTGGCCGAGTTCCGCGTGACCGAGGAGAACCTCCTCGACGTCGGCGCCGAGCTGTCGGCCGATCACTTCGTCGCCGGCCAGTACGTCGACATCCAGGGTCGGACGCAGGGCAAGGGCTTCGCCGGCGGCATGAAGCGCTGGGGCTTCGGCGGTCTGCGCGCGACGCATGGCGTCTCGGTCTCGCACCGTTCGCTCGGTTCGACCGGTCAGCGCCAGGACCCGGGCAAGGTCTTCAAGAACAAGAAGATGGCCGGCCAGATGGGTGACAAGTACCGCACCCAGCAGAACCTCGAGATCGTGTCGACCGACGCGGCGCGCGGCCTGATCTTCGTCAAGGGCTCGGTGCCCGGCTCGAAGGGCGGCTGGCTGTTCGTTAAGGACGCGGTGAAGGAGGCGATCCACGCCGACGCGCCGTTCCCCGCGGGCCTGCGCGCCAAGGCGCATGATGAGGAGCCGGTGGTCGCCGCGGTCGAGGGCGATGCCGTCCACGAGATGCCGCCGCTGCCGAGCGCCGAGGAAGTCGAGGCCGGCGTCGCCGCCTCGAACGCCGCGGGTGCGGGCGAAGTCGATCCGGGTAGCGTCCCGGCGGCCGACGGCAAGGAGGGCTGATCCATGAAGATTCAATCCAAGTCCTTCTCCGGTGAGAACGGCGCAGAGATCGAGCTGAACGACGAGGTCTTCGGCCTCGAGCCGCGCGCCGACATCCTGCACCGCGTCATCACCTGGCAGCTGGAAAAGCGCCGTGCCACCGCGCGCGGCACCCGCGAGCGGGCCGACGTGGCGCGCACCGGCAAGAAGTTCGGTCGCCAGAAGGGCGGCGGTACCGCTCGTCACGGCGATCGCCGCGCTCCCGTCTTCATCGGCGGTGGTAAGGCCCACGGTGCCCGCGTCCGCGACTTCAACCCGTCGCTGAACAAGAAGGTTCGCGCGCTGGGCCTGAAGATGGCGCTGTCGAGCCATGCCAAGCAGGGCTCGCTGGTCGTCATGGACACGCTGGCGGTCGAGGGTGGCAAGACGAAGACGCTGAAGGGCGATCTCGCCAGGCTCGGCTTCGGCAAGCGCGCGCTCGTCATCGACGGCGATCTGGTCGACACCTCGTTCGCGTTCGCCGCCGGCAATTTGCACGAGATCGACCTGCTCCCCGCGGTCGGTGCCAACGTGTACGACATCATCAAGGCAGACACGCTGGTGCTCACGCGCGCCGCGGTCGAGAAGCTGGAGGCGCGCTTCAATGGCTAAGCCGCAGAAGGGGGCGATCGACAACCGTCATTACGACGTGATCGTCGCGCCGCACATCACCGAGAAGGCGACCCTGCTGTCCGAGCAGAACGCCGTCGTGTTCCGCGTCGCCAACGACGCGACCAAGCCCGAGATCAAGGCCGCCGTCGAGGCGCTCTTCTCGGTCAAGGTTCTGGGGGTCAACACGATCGTCCAGAAGGGCAAGACCAAGAAGTGGAAGGGCACGCCCTACACGAAGTCCGACGTGAAGAAGGCGATCGTCACGCTCGCCGACGGTCAGTCGATCGACGTGACGACGGGGGTCTGAGATCATGGCACTCAAGCAATATAATCCGACGACCCCCGCCCAGCGCGGGCTGGTGCTGGTCGACAAGTCGCAGCTCTGGAAGGGCAAGCCCGTCAAGGCGCTGACCGAGGGCAAGACCAAGACCGGCGGCCGCAACAACAAGGGTCACGTGACCAGCCGCGGTATCGCGGGTGGCCACAAGCAGCGCTACCGCTTCATCGACTTCAAGCGTCGCAAGTGGGACGCCGAGGGCACCGTGGAGCGGCTGGAGTATGATCCCAACCGGACTGCGTTCATCGCGCTCGTCTCCTACGCCGATGGCGAGCAGACCTATATCATCGCGCCCCAGCGTCTGGCGGTCGGTGACAAGGTCGTCGCGGCGAAGAAGACCGACGTGAAGCCGGGCAACGCCATGGAACTGGGCCAGGTGCCCGTCGGCACCATCGTCCACAACGTGGAGATGAAGCCGATGAAGGGTGGCCAGATCGCCCGCTCGGCCGGCACCTACGTGCAGGTCGTCGGCCGTGATCGCGGTATGGTGATTGTTCGCCTGAACTCGGGCGAGCAGCGCTACATCCACGGCGAGTGCATGGCCACGGTCGGTGCGGTGTCGAACCCGGACAACCAGAACACGAACCTCGGCAAGGCCGGTCGTTCGCGCTGGCTGGGCAAGCGTCCGCTGACCCGCGGCGTCGCCAAGAACCCGGTCGACCACCCGCACGGCGGTGGTGAAGGCCGCACCTCGGGCGGCCGTCACCCGGTCACCCCGTGGGGCAAGCCGACGAAGGGTGCGCGCACCCGTCACAACAAGTCGACCGACAAGATGATCATCCGGTCGCGTCATTCGACCAAGAGGAAGGGCTAAACCATGGCTCGTTCAGTCTGGAAGGGCCCGTTCGTCGAACTGAGCCTTCTGAAGAAGGCGGAAACCGCGCAGGACGGCGGCGCCCGCTCGCCGATCAAGACCTGGTCGCGTCGCTCGACCATCCTGCCGTCGTTCGTCGGCCTCACGTTCAACGTCTACAATGGCCGCAAGTTCGTGCCCGTGTCCGTCAACGAGGATATGGTGGGCATGAAGCTGGGCGAGTTCGCGCCGACGCGCTACTTCCCCGGCCACGCCGCCGATAAGAAGGGCAAGCGCTAATGTCGAAGCCAGCATCCCCCCGCAAGGTCGACGACAAGTCGGCGCTGTCGGTCGGCACGCAGATCCGCGGTTCGGCGCAGAAGCTGAACCTGGTCGCGGGCCTGATCCGCGGCAAGAAGGCGTCGGACGCGCTCAACATCCTGGCCTTCTCGTCGAAGGGCATGGCGGTTGACGCGCGCAAGGTGCTCGCCTCCGCGATCGCCAATGCCGAGAACAACCACAACCTCGACGTCGACGCGCTCGTCGTCCACGAGGCGTCGGTCGGCAAGTCGATCACCATGAAGCGTTTCGCGACCCGCGGCCGTGGCAAGTCCACCCGCATCCTGAAGCCGTTCAGCCGTCTGCGCATCGTCGTGCGCGAGCAGGAAGAAGCATAATGGGTCACAAGAGCAACCCAATCGGGATGCGGTTGCAGATCAACCGCACCTGGGACAGCCGCTGGTACGCCGAAGGTGCTGCCTATGGCCAGCTGCTGCTGGAGGATCTGAAGATCCGCCAGTACATCATGAAGACGCTGCCGCAGGCGGCGATCTCGAAGGTGGTGATCGAGCGTCCGGCGAAGCTGTGCCGTATCTCGATCTACGCCGCGCGTCCCGGTGTCATCATCGGCAAGAAGGGCGGCGACATCGAGAAGCTGCGCAAGACGATCGGCGCGATGACCGCGTCGGACGTCTCGCTCAACATCGTCGAGATCCGCAAGCCGGAGGTGGACGCCCGCCTCGTCGCGCAGGGCATCGCGGACCAGCTCGAGCGTCGTATCGCCTTCCGTCGCGCCATGAAGCGTGCGGTGCAGTCGGCGATGCGCCTGGGTGCCGACGGCATCAAGGTCTATTGCGGCGGCCGTCTGGGCGGCGCGGAGATCGCGCGTTCGGAGAGCTACCGCGAGGGCCGGGTGCCGCTGCACACGCTGCGCGCCAACATCGACTATGCCGAGGCGACCGCGCACACCTCCTACGGGGTCTGCGGCGTCAAGGTGTGGGTGTTCAAGGGCGAGATCCTGGGTCACGACCCGATGGCGACCGACCGGCTCATGATGGAGGCTCAGACCTCCGGCGTGCGCCCGGTGCGCGACGACCGTCGCTAAGGGAGTAGAGAATCATGCTGCAACCGAAGCGCACCAAGTTCCGCAAGGCCTTCAAGGGCCGCATCCACGGCGACGCCAAGGGCGGCACCACGCTCAACTTCGGGTCGTACGGCCTGAAGGCGATGGAGCCGGAGCGGATCACCGCTCGCCAGATCGAGGCGGCGCGCCGCGCGATCACGCGTCACATGCGCCGTCAGGGCCGTTTGTGGATCCGCGTGTTCCCGGACGTGCCGGTCTCGGGCAAGCCTGCCGAAGTCCGCATGGGCTCGGGCAAGGGTTCGCCGGAGTTCTGGGCCGCCCGCGTCAAGCCGGGCCGCATCCTGTTCGAGCTCGACGGCGTCGACGGCAAGCTGGCCGCTGAAGCCTTCGAGCGCGCCGCGATGAAGCTCCCCATCAAGACCAAGGTCGTCGCCCGCCTGGGTGACACCAGCCACCTCGGAGGCGAGTAATGGCCAACAAGACCGACTTCACCGGCCAGAGCGACGACCAGCTCTCCGAGAGCCTGGGCAACCTGAAGCGCGAACAGTTCAACCTGCGCTTCCAGGCGGCGACCAACCAGCTCGAGAAGCCGAGCCGCGTCCGCGAGGTCCGCAAGGACATCGCGCGCATCAAGACCATGCAGGCGCAGCGCACCGCCGCCGCGTCCGCCAAGTAAGGAACGACACATGCCGAAGCGCGTGCTGACCGGAGTGATCGTCTCCGACAAGGGCGAGAAGACGGTGGTCGTGAACGTGGAGCGCAAGGTCAAGCACGCGCTCTACGGCAAGATCATCCGCCGCTCGAAGAAGTATCACGCCCATGACGAGGGCAACGAGTTCAAGCAGGGCGAGACGGTGCGGATCGAGGAGATCGCACCGATGAGCAAGCTGAAGACCTGGAAGGTGCTCGACCGGGTGAACACCCACGCGACGCCCGAGCGGGTCGACGTCGACGCGTAACCATTCGTCCTGCCGGGCTCGTCCCGGCATCCCGGGTCAGGAGCGGCAGCGCTCGTGACCCTGGACCCCGGTACGAGGCCGGGGTGACGTTTCGATCGGGGAAGGGGAGGCGTTGCCTTCCTTGCCTGGAGCGGCTATGGGGCCGCTCCCCCTGGCGCGGGTTCGCCCGCCGCCGGGGTTTTGTTTTAGGCGGGGTTGGGTCGGTATCCACCCCAGAAGCGAGAAGGAAGCGGATCAATGATCCAGATGCAGTCCAATCTCGACGTCGCTGACAACAGCGGCGCGAAGCGGGTGCAGTGCATCAAGGTGCTCGGCGGTTCCAAGCGCCGGGTGGCCGGTGTCGGCGACATCATCGTCGTGTCGATCAAGGAAGCACAGCCGCGCGGCAAGGTGAAGAAGGGTGACGTTCACCGCGCCGTCATCGTCCGCACCGCCAAGGACATCCACCGCGCGGACGGCTCGACCATCCGCTTCGACGGCAATGCCGCGGTGCTGGTCAATAAGAACGAGGAGCCGATCGGCACCCGTATCTTCGGCCCGGTCGTGCGTGAGCTGCGTGGCAAGAAGCACATGAAGATCATCTCTCTCGCCCCCGAGGTGCTGTAATGGCCGCCGCGAAGATCAAGAAGGGCGACCAGGTCATCGTCCTGTCCGGCAAGGACAAGGGCAAGACCGGCACCGTGACCCAGTCGATGCCGAAGGACGGCAAGGTGATCGTGGGCGGCATCAACGTCGCGACCCGCCACCGCAAGCCGAGCCAGGTCGAGCCGCAGGGCGGCCTGGTGAAGGTCGAGGCGCCGCTGCACGTCAGCAAGGTCGCGCACGTCGTCGACGGCAAGCCGACCCGCGTCCGCTTCGAGGTGCAGGACGGCAAGAAGGTCCGCGTGGCCGTGAAGACGGGGAGCAAGATCGATGGCTGATGCGACCTACAAGCCCCGGATGAAGGGCATCTACGACGAGAAGATCGTCAAGGCGATGATCGAGAAGTTCGGTTACAAGAACGCGCTCGAGATCCCGCGTATCGAGAAGATCGTGCTCAACATGGGCGTGGGCGAGGCGACGCAGGACAAGAAGCGCGTCGAGCAGGCCGCGTCCGAGATGGAGCTGATCGCCGGCCAGAAGCCGGTCATCACCAAGGCGAAGAAGTCGATCGCGCAGTTCAAGCTGCGCGAGGGCATGCCGATCGGCGTGAAGGTGACCCTTCGCCGCGAGCGGATGTACGAGTTCCTGGATCGCTTCATCACGATCGCGCTGCCCCGCGTCCGCGACTTCCGCGGCCTGAACCCGAAGAGCTTCGACGGGCGCGGCAACTACGCCTGCGGCATCAAGGAGCAGATCATTTTCCCCGAGATCAACTATGACCGCATCGACAAGGTGCGCGGCATGGACGTGATCGTCACCACCTCGGCGAAGACCGACGACGAGGCGCGCGAGCTGCTGCGTCTGTTCGGCTTCCCGTTCCCGATCGAAGAGGCGGCCGAAGAGAAGAAGGCTGCCTGATATCGACTACCCCCGCGCCGGCAACGGCGCGGGACATGCAAGGAAGAGCTTAAGTCCATGGCGAAACTGAGTTCAGTGAACAAGAACGAGCGTCGCAAGAAGCTCGTGAAGCAATATGCCCCGAAGCTGGCCAAGCTGAAGGCGATGGCCAACGACCAGTCGCTCGACGAGAGCGAGCGCCTGATCGCCCGCCTCAAGATGGCGGAACTGCCGCGCAACGCGAACCCGACCCGTATCCGCAACCGCTGCGAGATCACCGGCCGCCCGCGCGCGTATTACCGCAAGTTCCGCCTCGCCCGCGTGATGCTCCGCGATCTTGCCAACAAGGGCATGATCCCCGGTCTCACCAAGTCGAGCTGGTAAGGACAGAACATGGCAGTGACCGATCCCCTGGGTGACCTGCTCACCCGCATCCGCAACGGCCAGCGCGCGAAGAAGGACTCCGTCCTGTCGCCCGCCAGCAAGCTGCGTGTCCGCGTGCTCGACGTGCTCCAGCGCGAGGGCTACATTCGCGGCTATTCTGAGGAGCAGATGGGCCCCGCCGCCGGCGTGCGCATCGAGCTCAAATATTTCGAGGGCCAGCCCGCGATCAAGCATGTCGCGCGCGTGTCCAAGCCCGGCCGCCGCGTCTACTCGGGCAGCCAGGAGCTGCCGCGGGTCATGAACGGCCTGGGCATCACCATCGTCTCGACGCCCAACGGCGTTCTGTCCGACGCCGAGGCGCGCGAGCAGAACGTGGGCGGCGAAGTGCTCGCGGAGGTGTTCTGATGAGCCGCATCGGTAAGAAGCCCGTCACCGTTCCCGCAGGCGTGACCGCCTCGATCGACGGCAAGACGATGACCGTGAAGGGCCCCAAGGGCACGCTCAGCCTCGCGATGCGCGACGAGATCGCCTACGCGATCGAGGACGGCGGCATCCAGGTGCAGCCCGCCAACGACACCAAGCAGGCACGGGCTTTCTGGGGCATGCAGCGCACGCTGGTCCAGAACCTGGTCACCGGCGTGACCGAGGGCTTCACCAAGAAGCTGCTCATCACCGGCGTCGGCTACCGCGCCGCGGCGCAGGGCAAGAACCTGAAGCTGCAGCTCGGCTACAGCCACGACGTCAACATCGACGTGCCGGAAGGCATCGAGGTGAAGACGCCCGACGCCACCACCGTCGAGATCAGCGGATCGGACAAGCAGAAGGTCGGTCAGCTGGCCGCCGAGATCCGTCGCTGGCGCAAGCCCGAGCCGTACAAGGGCAAGGGCATCAAGTACGACGGCGAGTTCATCTTCCGCAAGGAAGGGAAGAAGAAGTAATGAGCAAGGGTCTTTCCCTCTTCGAGAAGCGCCGTCGGCGCAATCGCACTGCGCTGCGCGCGCGCTCGGGCACGCGTCCACGCCTGTCCGTGCATCGCTCGGGCAAGCACATCTACGCGCAGGTGATCGATGACGCGCAGGGCCGTACGGTTGCTGCCGCCTCGACGCTCGCCGGTCACGAGGGCGCCACCGCGAACGTCGCTGCGGCGACCGAGGTCGGCAAGCGCGTGGCCGAGGCCGCGAAGGCGGCCGGTGTGACGCAGGTCGTGTTCGACCGTGGCGGCTTCCTCTATCACGGTCGCGTCAAGGCGCTGGCCGACGCGGCTCGCGAAGCCGGTCTGGAGTTCTAATCAGTGGCTGAGAACAACGATACCCAGCAGCAGGCGACTGCGGCTCCCGCCGGCGATGCCGGCGCTAACACCGGCGGCAACGCGGGTGGCGGATATCAGGGCCAGGGCGGCGGCTTCGGCGGCGGTCAGGGCGGCGGTCGTGGTCGCGGCGGCCCCGGTGGTGGCAATCGCGGTCGCGGTGGTCCCGGCGGGCAGCGCGGCGGTCGCGACGGCGGTCGTGGTCGTGACGGCCGCGGCGGTCGTGGTGGCCAGGACGACGGCGGCGAGGAGCTGATCGAGAAGCTGGTCCACATCAACCGCGTCTCGAAGACGGTGAAGGGCGGCAAGCGCTTCGGCTTCGCGGCGCTGGTCGTCGTGGGCGACGGCAAGGGTCGTGCGGGCTTCGGCCACGGCAAGGCCCGCGAGGTTCCCGAGGCGATCTCCAAGGCGACGGCGGCGGCCAAGAAGGCCATGGTCCGCGTGCCGCTGAAGGACGGTCGCACGCTGCACCACGACGTCAACGGCCACTTCGGTGCCGGCCGCGTCACGGTCCGCTCGGCTCCGGCCGGCACCGGCATCATCGCCGGCGGCCCGATGCGCGCCATCTTCGAGTCGCTCGGCGTTGCCGACGTGGTGACAAAGTCGGTGGGCACGTCCAACCCGTACAACATGATCCGCGCGACCTTTGAAGCGCTCGGCGAGCAGACCAGCCCCAAGGCGGTCGCGCAGCGTCGTGGCAAGAAGATCGCCGACCTGCTCGGTCGCGGTCACGGTGCCTCCGCGGAGACCGCCCAGGCCGACGCCGCGGCAGTGACGGAGTAATCTGACATGGCGACGATCAAGATCACCCAGACGGGTTCGCCCATCCGGCGCGAGAAGGACCAGCGCGCGACGCTGATCGGCCTCGGCCTCAACAAGATGCACAAGACGCGGGAGTTGGAGGACAGTCCCGAAGTCCGCGGAATGATCCGCAAGGTGCAGCACATGGTGAAGATCGAGGGCTGAGCCCTCGTTTCACCGGTGACAGACACGGGGAGGGGGGCTAAGCGGCCCCCTTCCTTTTTCTCTTCAAGCGCGACAAAAGCGAAAGCGAGTGCAATCCATGAAGCTCAACGAACTCCGCGACAATCCCGGTGCCCGCAAGTCCAAGATCCGCGTCGGCCGCGGTATCGGTTCCGGCAAGGGTAAGACCGGCGGTCGCGGCCAGAAGGGCCAGAAGAGCCGCGAAGGCGTGTCCATCGCCGGCTTCGAGGGCGGCCAGATGCCGCTCCACATGCGTCTGCCGAAGCGCGGCTTCAACAACATCTTCGCCAAGGATTATGCTGAGGTGAACCTGGGCGCGATCCAGAAGGCGGTCGACGCCGGCAAAATCGAGGCGGGTGCCGCGCTCGACCATGCCGCGCTCAAGAACGCCGGTCTGGCCCGCGGTGGCAAGGACGGCGTCCGCCTGCTCGGCAAGGGCGAGCTGTCGGCCAAGCTGACCTTCACGGTCGCGGGCGCATCGAAGGGCGCGATCGAGGCGGTCGAGAAGGCCGGTGGCTCGGTTGACGTGATCCACGTCGTCCCCGCTGCCGAGAAGGCCGCCGCCAAGAAGGGCGTCGCCTACAAGGCCCGCCAGGAGAAGAAGGCGTCGTTCAAGGCGTAAACTGTCGTACTATCTTCGTCATGCCGGGCTCGACCCGGCATCCAGGGCACCGGTCGCAGTGCGGCGTGACTCTGGACCCCGGGACGAGCCCGGGGGTGACGGCAGGTATCGGCAGGTTAGACAAGCCCGCATGGGCGCCTATATGAGCGGCGGGGCGGGTGATAACGCATCCCGCCGTTCTCGTTTGGGCCCAGTGGAAGTGATACTTCCATGGGAAACCTCGTTTCCAGGACACCGACCCGCATGGCATCCGCAGCCGACCGTATGGCGCAAAGCATCAGCCTGGCGAAGTTCACGCAGGCGACCGACCTCAAGAAGCGTCTGTGGTTCACGATCGGCGCGCTGATCGTCTTCCGCCTGCTCAGCTACGTGCCGCTGCCGGGGATCGACCCCACCGCGCTCGGGCTGCTGAGCCAGCGCACGACGGGCGGCGTGCTTGATTTCTTTAACACCTTCTCCGGCGGCTCGCTCAGCCGCATGTCGCTGATCGCGCTCGGCGTGATGCCCTACATCACTGCGTCGATCGTCGTGCAGCTGGCGACGTCGCTCAGCCCCAAGCTCGCCGCGATCAAGAAGGAAGGTGAGTCGGGCCGCAAGAAGCTAAACCAGATCACCCGCTACGGCACGGTCGGCCTGACGGCGATCCAGGGCTATTTCATCGCGGTCGGTCTGGAAACGCTCGGCGCCACCAACGGCCTGCAGGCGGTGATCGAGCCGGGCATGACCTTCCGCATCGCCGCGGTGATCTCGCTGATCGGCGGCACCATGTTCCTGATGTGGCTGGGCGAGCAGATCACCAGCCGCGGGATCGGCAACGGCGTGTCGCTCATCATCATGGCGGGCATCGTTGCCCACCTGCCGACGACGCTCATCAACCTGCTGGAGGGCGGTCGCTCGGGCAGCCTGGACCCGCTGCGCCTGATCGGCATTCTCGTCGCGGTCGTCGCGCTGATCCTGTTCATCTGCTTCATGGAACGTGCCCAGCGGCGCATCCTGATCCAGTACCCCAAGCGGGCGACGCAGCGTGGCATGCAGGCCGATCGCAGCCATCTGCCGCTGAAGATCAACACTGCGGGCGTGATCCCGCCGATCTTCGCCTCGTCGCTGCTGCTGATGCCGCTCACCATCTCGCAGTTCGCGGGTCAGCGCGTGGCCGGCGAGAGCGCCTGGGGTGACTTCATCATCTCGCTGAACCAGTATCTCCAGCACGGATCGCCGGTGTACATGCTGCTGTACGGCGCGGGCATCGTGTTCTTCTCGTTCTTCTACACCGCGGTCGTCTTCAATCCGGAGGAGACGGCGGACAATCTGAAGCGCCATGGCGGCTTCATCCCCGGCATCCGCCCGGGCAAGAACACGGAGAACTACTTCGACTATGTGCTGACGCGCATCACGGTGATCGGTGCCGCCTATCTGACGATCATCTGCCTGCTGCCGGAGTATCTGGTGTCGGCGCTGTCGATCCCCTTCTATCTCGGCGGCACCAGCCTGCTGATCGTCGTCAACGTGACGATGGACACGGTGACGCAGATCCAGTCGCACCTGCTGGCGCACCAGTATGGCGACCTCATCAAGAAGGCGAAGCTGCGCGGCGCCCGCGCCCGCTGATCTGACCTGAACGAATGGAGTGCGTTCGGCCGTGAACATCATCCTTCTAGGGCCTCCGGGCGCGGGCAAGGGCACGCAGGCGGCACGCCTGGTGTCGGAGCGGGGCATGGTCCAGCTCTCCACCGGCGACATGCTGCGCGCCGCGGTGAAGGCGGGCACCCCCGCCGGGCTGAAGGCCAAGGCGGTGATGGAGGCGGGGGAGCTCGTGTCCGACGCGATCGTCTCCGCGCTGATCGGCGAGCGGCTCGACGAGGGGGTCGAGAAGGGCGCGATCTTCGACGGCTATCCCCGCACCGCGGCGCAGGCCGAGGCGTTGGAGGTGATCCTCGCCGAGCGTGGCCAGACGCTCGATTGGGTGATCGAGCTGGAGGTGGACGAGGCGGCGCTGATCGAGCGGATCGTCGGACGCTATACCTGCGCGACCTGTGGGGCGGGCTATCACGACCGGTTCAAGACGCCCGTCGTCGCCGGCGTCTGTGACGTGTGCGCGGGCACCGAGTTCAAGCGTCGCCCGGACGACAATGCCGAGACCGTCTCGACCCGTATGGCCGAGTACCGCGCCAAGACCGCGCCGATCCTGCCGTTCTACGAGGAGAAGGGGCTGGTCCGCCGCGTCGACGGCATGGCCGAGATGGACGCTGTCGGTGTCCAGATCGCGGCCGTGCTGGAGGGTTGAAGGGTAGGCATATCTCTCTGGTTCATCCCGGACGCGATCCGAGGTGACGACGAAACCCATGCGAGCTTTCGCTCACGACCGGCGCATGAAGTATTTGTCATGATCGCTTCACCACCCCTGGCCACCGTCTGCGCTATCTCTCTTCTCACGGTCGGTGACGGCAACAGCCTCTCGATCGAACGAGTTCGCGAGATCGGCGCCCGTCACTCCCGGGGGTGCCGTAGGGCCGGTGGAAGGGACGCTTTCCACCGGCCTTCCTATGTCCGGGGCGCGGAGGCAGCGTGAGCCGCAAGATCCTGGTCGTCGAGGACGACGCGTCCACCGCCGCTTACCTGGCCAAGGGACTGGGTGAGGCAGGTTACGCGGTCGAGCTGGCATCCAGCGGACGCGACGGACTGTTCCTGGCCAGCGAAGGCATTTTCGACCTCATCATCGCCGATCGCATGCTGCCGGGCCTGGACGGCTTGGGCATGGTCGGCGCACTGCGCGCCGCTAAGGTCAGGACGCCCGTGCTGGTCCTGTCCGCGCTCGCCAGCGTAGACGATCGTGTCGATGGCCTGCGCGCGGGCGCCGACGATTACCTCTGCAAGCCCTTCTCCTTCGCCGAGTTGTCCGCCCGGATCGAGGCGCTCGTTCGCCGTGCCGATCGCGCCGCGATCGAGCCGCTCAAAACGCGCCTGTCGGTCGGCGACCTGGAGATCGATCTGCTCGCGCGGCAGGTTACCCGCGCCGGCCGCGTCATCCCGCTCGGCGCGCGCGAGTTCAACCTGCTGGAGTTCCTCGCGCGGCACGCCGGACAGGTCGTCACCCGCACGATGATGCTGGAGAAGATCTGGAACTACCATTTTGATCCCGGCTCCAACGTCGTCGACGTCCATATCGGCCGGCTTCGCCGCAAGCTGGAGGAGGGGTTCGCGACGCCGATCCTCCACACCGTGCGCGGCGCCGGCTACAAGCTCGCGTCCGACGTCTGAGGCACCGGTCTGAGGCGTTCCTTCCGCCTGTCGGTCACCGCCCGCATCGCGCTGCTCGCGATCCTGTTGGCGCTCGTCTCCAACCTGGTGCTGGTCGGCTTCGTCTGGAAGCATACGCGTGACGTGGCGCTGGCCGCCACCCGGCGCGAGATGGTGGAGCAGTCGGACGCGCTGCTCGACATCTGGCGCGAGGAAGGTCTGCGCGAACTCGCCGCCGCGGTCGACGATCGCCCGCCCGGCGACCCCTCGCTGGTCATCGCTATTCTCGACGCCGTTGGCCGTCGTCGCCTGGGCTACGCGCCGCCCCGCGTTGCCGTGCCCATCACTGCCACCCCGTTCCGCGTCGCCCATCTTGCGGCGGAGGGAAGCTGGGCCGATCACGACACCGGCTACGTCCTCACCCCGATCGGCGACCGGTGGCTGTTGGTCGGCCGCAACCTCGACGTGATCGAGGCGGAGCAGCACGCGATCGAGCGCGCCCTGGCGCTCGCCGTCACCCTGTCGCTCGCACTCGGCATTGCCGCGGGCCTGGTGCTCGCCCGATACGTCGGTGCGCGGCTCGACCGCATCGCGCGGGTGATCGAGGCGGCGGGCGAGGGCGATTTGTCGCGCCGCGTGCCGACGCTGGCCGGGCGAGCCGACGCGTTCGACCGTCTCGCCGCACGGCTCAACGCCATGCTCGGCAAGGTGGAGCGGCTGATGGGCGAATTGCGCATCGTCACCGACAGTCTGGCGCACGACCTCCGCTCGCCCCTCGCGCGGCTGCGCACCAAGACCGAGCAGGCGCTGATGGTCACCGATTCCGCGCAGCGCGACGCCGCGCTCGGCGGCTTGCTGGTCGAGACCGACCTGGTCATGCGCATGTTGACCATGGTGATCGAGATCAGCCGTGCCGAGTCGGTGTCGCGCACCCGCTTCACCCCCGTCGAGCCTGCCGAACTGGTCGAGGAGATTGCCGACCTCTACGAGCCCCTTGTCGAGGACTCGGGGCTCCGCTTCCTCGTCGCGGTGGAGGGGCGCCCGCCCCCGGTGCCGCTCCACCGCGAACTGGTAAGCCAGGCGGTCGGCAACCTGATCGACAACGCGCTGAAGTACGGCGCGGCCGGTGGCGTCGTCACGCTGCGGCTCACCGTCACCCCCGCCGACATCGCCATTCGCGTCGAGGATCGCGGTCCCGGCATCGCCGCGGCCGATCGCGTCGAGGCGATGCGTCGCTTCGGCCGCCTCGACGTAGCCCGTACCAAGCCTGGCGCCGGCCTCGGCATGGCGCTGATCGAGGCCGTCGCGCACCTGCATGGCGGCCGGGTGGAACTGGCCAACAACGCGCCGGGCTTGATCGCGGGCATCGTCTTGCCGCGCTGATCCGAGACGAGGCCATGATGCCTTAGCTGATCCTGAGTTCTTGCTGGCCGATCGTCATCGACGCTGGCACTAGACCTCCAATGGACGCGCTCACTGCCTTTGGTCTCTTCGCGGTCACCTTCATGCTCGTCTGCTACGTGCTGGAGGATAGGGCGCCGTTCTGGACCTTTCTGTTCGCGCTCGGCTGCCTGATGGGGTCGGCCTACGGTTTTCTCCAGGGCGCATGGCCGTTCGGCGCGGTGGAGTTGATATGGTTCGTCGTCGCGCTGCGCCGTTGGGTGGGTTTGCGGACCAAGGCGCGGGCGGAACCGATCGCTTGACTTGACGTTTCGCGCGTCCTAACTGGCCAATACCCCGTAACACCGGTTCCCGGCGGCGCTTGTTGGCGCTCGCCGCGTTCTTGCGTTCAGGGCCAACGCGTCGAGATGGTGACCGTGCGGCCATGCCGGGCACCGTGGAGCTAGGAGATCACATAACATGGCACGTATTGCGGGAGTTAACATTCCCACGAACAAGCGCGTGGTCATCGCGCTGACCTATATTCATGGCATCGGCCCGGCCAACGCCAAGGCGATCGTCGAGAAGCTGAACATCGCGTCCGAGCGTCGGGTGCAGGACCTGACCGATCAGGAGGTCCTCCAGATCCGCGAGACGATCGACGCCGATTACTCGGTCGAGGGCGATCTGCGGCGCACCGTGGCGATGAACATCAAGCGTTTGATGGACCTGGCCTGCTATCGCGGTCTTCGGCACCGTCGCGGTCTTCCCGTTCGCGGCCAGCGCACGCACACCAATGCGCGCACCCGCAAGGGCAAGGCCAAGCCGATTGCCGGTAAGAAGAAGTAAAAGACAGTCCGGGGGACTGTTTTTCACTTCTTCTCCGTCGGAGACAGGTTCGAGGCAGATTGCCTCCCGGCCTCCGTACCAGGACTAAAAGGTCAGGATTAACTTAATGGCACAGGCTCCTCAGCGCATTCGCCGTCGCGAGCGCAAGAACATCACGGCGGGCGTTGCCCACGTCAACGCCAGCTTCAATAACACGATGATCACCATCACCGACGCGCAGGGCAATGCGATCAGCTGGTCGTCGGCCGGCATGATGGGCTTCAAGGGCTCGCGCAAGTCGACCCCGTACGCGGCGCAGGTCGCGGCAGAGGACGCGGGCAAGAAGGCGGCCGAGCACGGCGTCCGCACGCTCGAGGTCGAGGTCAAGGGCCCCGGCTCGGGCCGCGAATCCGCGCTGCGCGCGCTGCAGGCGGTCGGTTTCCAGATCACCTCGATCCGGGACGTGACGTCGATCCCGCACAACGGCGTACGTCCCTCCAAGCGCCGCCGCGTCTGATTCTGCCAGGCTCGCCGGCCGACGGGCCGGCGCTCCTTTTCCATATTGAGGCGACGACCGGACGTCGCCTCCAACCCAGGGGAACCCCGTGGCTGTCAATGCAAAGAACTGGCAGGAACTGAAGAAGCCGAGCGGCCTGGAGAAGAAGGGCGGCGACGGCAAGCGCCGCGCGACGTTCGTCGCCGAGCCGCTGGAGCGGGGCTTCGGCCTGACGCTGGGCAACGCGCTGCGCCGCGTGCTGCTGTCCTCGCTGCAGGGCGCGGCCGTGACCTCGATCAAGATCGAGAACGTGCTGCACGAATTCTCGTCTTTGGCGGGCGTCCGCGAGGACGTGACCGATATCGTGCTCAACGTGAAGCAGATCGCGATCCGCATGCAGGGCGAAGGCCCCAAGCGGCTCCAGCTGTCTGCGACCGGCCCGGGCGAGGTCAAGGCCGGCGACATCGCGGTGTCGGGCGACATCGAGGTGATGAACAAGGACCTGGTGATCTGCCACCTGGACGAGGGCGCGACCTTCAACATGGAGCTGACCGCCGACATCGGGAAGGGATACGTCCCCGCGACCGCCAACCGGCCGACCGACGCGCCGATCGGGCTGATCCCGGTGGACGCGCTCTACTCGCCGGTGCGCCAGGTCAGCTACAAGGTCGACCCGACCCGCGTCGGCCAGGACCTGGACTATGACAAGCTGACGCTGTCGATCGAGACCGACGGCACCGTCACGCCGGAGGACGCGGTGGGCTATGCCGGCCGCATCCTGCAGGACCAGTTGGCGCTGTTTGTGCACTTCGACGACTCGTCGGTTTCCCGCTCGGCCCCGATCGGCCAGGCGGCGGTGCCGCAGGCGGGTGCGGAGCCCCAGGGCGACACGCAGCAGATCAACCGTTACCTGCTGAAGAAGGTCGACGAGCTGGAATTGTCGGTGCGCTCGGCCAACTGCCTGAAGAACGACAACATCATCTATATCGGCGACCTGGTCGGCAAGACGGAGGCGGAGATGCTCCGCACCCCGAATTTCGGCCGCAAGTCGCTGAACGAGATCAAGGAAGTGCTGTCGTCGATGGGCCTGCGCCTCGGCATGGAAATCCCCGGCTGGCCGCCCGAGAACATCGAGGAAATGGCCAAGAAGCTCGAACAGGAAATCATGGGGTGAGTCGCTCACCGACGCTGGCGAGTGCCAGCGTCGGAGACGTGGCCAGCCCGGCCGGCGGGTGGGGGAGCGGCATCGCCGCAACCTCGACCCGTCCGACGACCCCGTCGCGCAAGCGGCGGGGTTTCTTTATGTCGTCGCGCGCTACCCTGCCATCGCGCGCGCGTGCCCGAACGGGGATGTGCAGGCGGTCACGCCGGGGCTTGACTATGGCGGGAGTTTCGGGTCTTAGCGCCGGCTTCCGGGCGGGCCTTCCGCCTGGCCGGTCGTACCTCGCACGGCGGCCGGACGAACCCAAGAAGGACTGAAATCATGCGTCATCGCGTCGGCGGCCGTAAGCTGCAGCGTACCTCGGCTCACCGTCTGGCCCTGTTCCGCAACATGTCGGCTGCGCTCATCAAGCACGAGCAGATCACCACCACGCTCGCCAAGGCGAAGGAGCTGCGCCCCTATATCGAGAAGTTGGTGACGCTGGCGAAGAAGGGTGGCCTGTCCAATCGGCGGCTGGCGCATGCCCGCCTGCTCGACGACGCGCAGCTCGTGAAGCTGTTCGAGACGATCGGCACCCGCTACGCCGACCGCAATGGCGGTTACACGCGCATCATCAAGATGGGGCCGCGCCAGTCGGACGCCGCCGAGATGGCCATCATCGAGTTCGTCGACCGCGACGTTTCCGCCAAGGGGCAGGACTCCGGCCCGGTCCAGTCGGACGAGGATTTCGACGAGGCGGCGTAATCGCCTTTGCTTGAGGTTTGAGGAGGCCGCGTTTCCGAGAGGAAGCGCGGCCTCTTTCGTTGTGCGGAACGCCCGGCTATCCGCGCGGGCATGCAGCATCCAGATTCCATTCTCATCGTCGATTTCGGCAGCCAGGTTACCCAGCTCATTGCGCGGCGGGTGCGCGAGGCGGGGGTGTACAGCGAGATCGCGCCGTTCCACCACGCCGCCGAGGCGTTCGCGCGGATGCGGCCGAAGGGGATCATCCTGTCCGGCGGGCCGGCGTCGGTGGTGGACGAGGACAGTCCGCGCATCCCGGCGGAGATCCTGGAGAGCGGGCTGCCGATGCTGGGCATCTGTTACGGGCAGCAGGCGCTGACGCACCAGCTGGGCGGGCGCGTCGAGCGGGGCGTGTCGGGGGAGTTCGGCGAGGCGTTCGTCGAGGTCGACGACACCTGCGCGCTGTTCGACGGATTGTGGGAGCAGGGCAGCCGCCATCAGGTGTGGATGAGCCATGGCGACCACGTCGCGGAGCTCGCCCCCGGTTTCCGCCCGGTGGCGTCGAGCCGGGGAGCCCCGTTCGCGATCATCGCCGACGATGCGAGGGCGATCTACGCGATGCAGTTCCACCCGGAGGTGGTCCACACGCCGGACGGGGCCAAGCTGATCTGCAACTTCGCCCGCCACGTATGCGGGCTCAGCGGCGACTGGTCGATGGCGGAGTTCCGCGCCGCCAAGATCGCCGAGATCAGGGCGCAGGTGGGCAACGGGCGCGTGATCTGCGGCCTGTCCGGCGGGGTCGATTCGGCGGTGGCGGCGGTGCTGATCCACGAGGCGATCGGCGACCAGCTGACCTGCGTGTTCGTCGACCACGGGCTGATGCGGTCGGGCGAGGCGGACGAGGTGGTGGGGCTGTTTCGCGGCCATTACAACATCCCGCTGGTGCACGTGAACGCGGAGACGCTGTTCCTGAACGGGCTGGCGGGCCTCAGCGACCCGGAGGCCAAGCGCAAGTTCATCGGCGCGACCTTCATCGACGTGTTCGAGGCGGAGGCGAAGAAGATCGGCGGCGCGGAGTTCCTGGCGCAGGGAACGCTGTACCCGGACGTCATCGAGAGCGTCAGCTTCACCGGCGGACCGTCGGTGACGATCAAGAGCCATCACAATGTCGGCGGGCTGCCGGCGCGGATGAACATGAAGCTGGTCGAACCCTTGCGCGAGCTGTTCAAGGACGAGGTCCGCGCGCTCGGCCGCGAACTCGGGCTGCCGGACGTGTTCGTGGGGCGGCATCCGTTCCCGGGGCCGGGCCTCGCCATCCGTATTCCGGGGGAGGTGACCAAGGAGCGGTGCGACGTGCTGCGCAAGGCGGACGCGATCTACCTGGAGGAGATCCGGCTGGCGGGGCTCTATGACGCGATCTGGCAGGCGTTCGCGGTGCTGCTGCCGGTGCGCACCGTCGGCGTGATGGGCGACGCGCGGACGTACGATTCGGTGCTGGCGCTGCGGGCGGTGACCTCCGTCGACGGGATGACGGCGCAGGCGTTCCAGTTTCCGGGCGATTTCCTGTCGCGGGTGACGACGCGGATCATTAACGAGGTGCGGGGGGTGAACCGGGTGACGTACGATTACACGTCCAAGCCGCCGGGGACGATCGAGTGGGAGTGAGGAAGACTCGCGATCATCCGGGGGATGATCGCGGCTTCGTCACCCGCCGGCGGTAGCCGCCGCTGGGACTCGGCGTGGGGCCCATAGTCGAACTTGGGCTGGCCACCGTCGTCGGGACTTGCCGTGAGAGAACTACGCTGCCCTCACCCTCCCACCCGGCTGCGCCGGGCGGGCCCCTCCCTCTCCCGCTGGGAGAGGGAAAAGAACAGAATCAGGCCTTGGTGAGGTGCGCCGAGATGTACTTGTTCATCTCGAACATCGTCGCCTTGTCCTTGCCGAAGACCTTCTTCAGCTTGTCATCGGCGAGGATCTCGCGCTTGTTCTCCGGGTTCTGGAGTTCGTTCTTCTTGATATAGTCCCAGACCTTGCTGATGACTTCGCTGCGGGGCAGCGAGTCGCTGCCGACGATTGCGCCGAGATCGGCCGAGGGCTTGACGGGGGCGTGAATGCCCGTGCCGGCGGTGGTCTGCTTGGTGGCGGCCTTCTTGGCGCCGGCTTCCTGCTTCGCAGTGGCCATGGGTGATCCTTCCTGTTGTCCCTTTTCGCCCCCGGCAGGACGACCGTGTCGCCCTGGGGGACTCACGCCTTGTGGAGCGCGCCCGCCTTGTGCGCCGCCTTTCCACCATTGTCACTCTTTACGATGAACTGCGGATCGTCTTTGGAGGCGCGGACCTGATGGCCCGAAACCTTGGTGTCGGCCGTCACCTTCTTCTCAACGGTGCCGTGAGCCTTGCCGCCGTGCGAGTTCCAGGTGACTTTGTCGCCCTTCTTGGGATCCGCCATCGTTCCATCTCCTTGATTGTCGGGGGTGAAGCGCGGCAAGGGCGAGGAAGTTTCCTGAAGGGAGTGTTCCATGAAGACCCGCGCCGCCGTCGCGTTCGAGGCGAAGAAGCCGCTCGAGATCGTCGAGCTCGACCTGGAAGGGCCGAAGGCCGGCGAGGTGCTGGTCGAGATCATGGCGACGGGCATCTGCCACACCGACGCCTACACGCTGGACGGCCTCGATTCGGAGGGGCTGTTCCCGAGCGTGCTGGGGCACGAGGGGGCGGGGATCGTCCGCGAGGTCGGGGCGGGCGTGACCTCGGTCGCGGTGGAGGACCATGTGATCCCGCTCTACACGCCCGAGTGCCGGCAGTGTAAGTCGTGCCTCAGCCGGAAGACTAACCTGTGTACCGCGATCCGCAGCACCCAGGGCAAGGGGCTGATGCCCGATGGGACGACGCGGTTCAGCTACAAGGGGCAGCCGATCTTCCATTACATGGGCTGCTCGACCTTCTCCAACTTCACGGTGCTGCCGGAGATCGCGGTGGCGAAGATCCGCGAGGACGCCCCCTTCGACACCAGCTGCTATATCGGTTGCGGGGTGACGACGGGTGTCGGTGCGGTGGTCAACACCGCCAAGGTGGAGCCGGGCGATAACGTGGTCGTGTTCGGGCTGGGCGGAATCGGGCTGAACGTGATCCAGGGTGCCAGGCTGGCGGGAGCGCGGCGGATCATCGGCGTCGACATCAACCCCGACCGCGAGGAGTGGGGGCGGCGGTTCGGGATGACCAAGTTCCTGAACTCCACGGGGATGAGCCGCGACGAGACGGTGCAGCGCATCGTGGCGATGACCGACGGCGGCGCGGACTATACCTTCGACTGCACGGGCAACACCGAGGTGATGCGCACCGCGCTGGAGGCGTGCCACCGCGGCTGGGGGACGTCGATCGTGATCGGCGTGGCGGAAGCGGGCAAGGAGATCGCGACGCGGCCGTTCCAGCTGGTCACGGGCAGGAACTGGCGCGGGACGGCGTTCGGCGGCGCGCGGGGGCGGACGGACACGCCCAAGGTGGTCGACTGGTACATGGAGGGGAAGATCGAGATCGACCCGATGATTACCCACCGGCTGACGCTGGAGGAGATCAACAAGGGGTTCGACCTTATGCACGCGGGGGAGAGCATCCGCAGCGTGGTGATTTACTGACACCATCGTCATGCCGCGCTTGTCCCGGCATCCGGGAT
Source organism: Sphingomonas rubra (assembly GCF_900115745.1). Classification (GTDB taxonomy): domain Bacteria; phylum Pseudomonadota; class Alphaproteobacteria; order Sphingomonadales; family Sphingomonadaceae; genus Sphingomonas; species Sphingomonas rubra. The sequence continues at coordinate 230,915 of NZ_FOXP01000002.1, forward strand.
CAAGCAGCGTGACGTTCGTAACCCTGGATGCCGGCACGAGCCCGGCATGACGATGAAGAAGGAACCACGATGTTCAGTCACATGATGGTCGGGTCGAACGACATGGATCGGTCCAAGCGCTTCTACGACGCGACGTTCGCGGCGCTGGGCGGCAAGCCGGGGCGGTTCGACGACCGGGGACGGCTGGTCTACCTGCACGGCGGCAGCGTGTTCCTGGTGACCAAGCCGATCGACGGCGAGGCGGCGACGTCCGGCAACGGCAGCACGATCGGTTTCGCGGTGACCGGCCCTGAGCAGGCGGACGCATGGCACAAGGCCGGCACCGAGGCGGGCGGCACCGCGATCGAGGACACGCCGGGCGTGCGGACGGGCGGCATGGGCAGCCTCTACCTCGCCTATCTGCGCGATCCGGATGGCAACAAGCTGTGCGCGCTGCACCGGATGCCGGGCTGACGGTGATGGAGACGATCTCCACCGCGCGCGCGCACGGGGGATGCCAGGGCGTGTACCGGCATCGCTCGTCGGCGACGGGCACGGACATGACCTTCTCCGTCTTCGTGCCGGCGCATGACGAGGGCGAGGTGCTGCCGGTGCTGTGGTATCTGTCGGGGCTGACGTGCACGCACGCCAATGTGACTGACAAGGGCGAGTATCGCGCAGCGTGCGCGGCCGGGCGGGTGATCCTGGTCGCGCCGGATACGAGCCCGCGGGGCGAGGGCGTGGCCGACGACCCAGCATGGGATTTCGGGCAGGGCGCGGGCTTCTACGTCGACGCGACGGCGGAGCCATGGGCCGCGCATTTCCGGATGTGGAGCTACGTCACCGACGAGCTGCCGGCGCTGGTCGCGGCGGAGTTCCCCGCCGACATGGCGCGGCAGGGGATCACCGGCCACTCGATGGGCGGGCACGGGGCGCTGACGATCGGGCTGCGCCACCCCGATCGGTATCGCAGCGTCTCCGCCTTCGCGCCGATCGTCGCGCCGTCGCAGGTGCCGTGGGGCGAGAAGGCGTTGGGCGGCTATCTGGGCGACGATCGCGCCGCGTGGCGGCGGCACGACGCGGTGGCGCTGATCGAGGACGGGGCCCGGCTGGCGGAGCTGCTGGTCGACCAGGGGGCGGACGACCAGTTCCTGGCGGAACAGCTGCGACCCGAACTGCTTGCCGAGGCGTGCGAGGCGGCGGGGATCGACCTGACGCTCCGGCTGCATCCGGGATATGACCACAGCTATTATTTCGTCTCGACGTTCATGGGCGACCACGTCGCCTACCACGCCGAGCGGCTCTGGAGGACGACATGAGCGATCTGGTGGAGGATGACGGCAAGGTCGCCGTGCCGCCGCACGTCGCCGAGGCGGTGCGGACGCTGATCGAATGGGCCGGCGACGATCCGGCGCGTGAGGGATTGCTCGACACGCCTAAGCGGGTGGCGCGCGCGTGGAAGGAATATTGCGCGGGGTACGGCGAGGACCCGGCCCGCCACCTGTCGCGCGTGTTCGAGGAGGTCGGCGGCTACGACGAGATCGTGCTGCTGCGCGACATCCCGTTCCAGTCGCATTGCGAGCATCACATGGCGCCGATCATCGGGCGCGCGCACATCGCCTATCTGCCCAAGGACCACGTCGTCGGCATCTCCAAGCTGGCGCGGGTGCTGCACGGGTTCGCCAGGCGGTTGCAGGTGCAGGAACGGCTGACCGCCGAGGTGGCGGACTGTATCTGGGACCATCTCCGCCCGGTCGGCGTCGCGGTGGTGATCGAGGCGACGCACGCCTGCATGACCGCGCGCGGGGTGCGGACGCCCGGCGTGTCGATGACGACCAGCCGGATGATGGGCGTGTTCCGCGACGACGAGCGCAGCCGGCGCGAGGTGCTGGCGCTGATGGGGATGAACAAGGGGTGAGGGTGTCCCTGTGAGAATCCTGGTCACCGGTGGTGCGAAGCGGCTGGGCGCGGCGATCGTGCGGCGGCTGGCGACGGACGGGCACGCGGTGGTGATCCACTATGGCCGCTCGCGCGAGGAGGCGCGCGCGCTGGCCGACGAGGTCGGCGCGGCCGGCACGGTGCAGGGCGATCTCGCCGCGGTGGAGACCGCGGCGGACCTGTTCGCGCGCGCGGTGGAGGTGGCGGGCGGGCCTATCGAGGGGCTGGTCAACTCGGCGAGCCTGTTCGAGTATGACCGGCCCGGGGCGGTGGATGCGGCGCTGGCGGCGCGGCTCACCGCGGTCAACTGCACGATGCCGACGCTGCTGGCGCAGGCACTGGCCGCGCAAGGGGTGGAAGGTGCGGTGGTCAACATCCTCGATCAGAAGCTCGCCAATCCCAACCCGGACTTCTTCTCCTACACCTTGTCCAAGGCGGCGCTGGCGGAGGCGACGGTGCTGATGGCACAGGCGCACGCTCCCCAGGTCCGCGTCAACGCGGTTGCGCCCGGACTGACGCTGCCGAGCGGCGACCAGACCGCGGAGCAATTCGCGGGCGTAGCGTCGGCCAACCTGCTCCGGCATCCGGTCGGGGCGGAGCGGGTCGCGGCGGCGGTGGCGTGGCTGCTGGGGGCGGAGAGCGTCACCGGGCAGACGGTGTTCGTCGACGCGGGACAGCGGTTCGTGAAGGCCGCGCGCGACGTGATGTTCGATGACTGAGTACACGATCGTGCTCGACCGGCTGGACGTGGCGATGCGGCTGGGCATCCACCCGCACGAGGCGGCGCCGCAGCGGGTGCGATTGTCGGTGCGGATGACGGTTGCCTATCCGGCGCCGGTGTCGGGCGACCGGATCGAGGAGGTGCTCGACTACGATTTCGTGCGCGCCGGCGTGCTGGCGATGGCCGAGGGGCCGGGCTTCGCGTTGCAGGAGAGCCTGTGCGACGCGGTAGCGGCGCTGTGCCTCTCCGACCCGCGGGTGCGCGAGGTGCGGGTCGGGTCGATGAAGCTGGACGTCTACCCGGACGCGCGCGTGGGGTGCGAGGTGGTGCGGGCGTCTTCGTCACCCCGAACCTGACAGGGCCCCGGCCTTCGCCCGGGAGCGGAGATGGAGATGCGGGGTAGGGGCGTCAGCGTTCCAGCCGGCCGTCGCTCAGCGCCTCCGCCTCGAACGGGAAGAGGATGTCCGGATCGGGCAGCGGCACGTCGTGGGCGATGTCGGCGGGGGCGGTGCGGTGGAGGAGGTGGCGGAGGATCGCCGTTCGCGCCTCGTGCTTGTCGTCGGCGCGGATGCAGGTCCAGGGCGCCAGCGGCGTGTGGGTGCGCGTCAGCATGGTGTCGCGGGCGGCGGTGTAGGCGTCCCACTTGGCTTCGGCGACCTTGTCGAGGTCGGAGACCTTGAGCTGCTTGAGCGGGTCGTTGCGCCGCTTCTCCAGCCGGTGGGCCTGCTCGTCCTTGGAGATGTCGAGCCATAGCTTGACCAGGCGGATGCCGCTCTCGACCAGCATGCGCTCGAAATCGGGGGCGTCGCGCAGGAACTCGGCCTGCTCGGCGGTGGTGGAGAAGCCCATCACCACCTCCACCCCGGCGCGGTTGTACCAGGAGCGGTTGAAGATTACGAGCTCGCCCGCCGCGGGGAGGTGGGGGACGTAGCGCTGGAAATACCATTGCGTCCGCTCGCGGTCGGACGGTTTGGGCAGGGCGACGACGCGGGTCAGGCGGACGGAGAGATGCTCGGTCAGCCGCTTGATCGCGCCGTCCTTGCCTGCGGTGTCGCGGCCCTCGAAGATCACCACGGTGCGCTCGCCGGAATGGGCGGCGGCGAGCTGCATCTCGACCAGGGCACGTTGCAGGTCGTCGGTCTTCTTGCCCATGGGACCTCCTTCTATGCCCGGTTCGCGGCGCTGAGCACGGCGCGGACCGAGGCGGTGGCGACGTCGGTGTCGAGGCCGACGCCGAACACCGTGCGGCCGTCGGCCGTGCGGCACTCGACATAGGCGGCCGCCTGCGCGTCGGCGCCGTGGCCGATCGCGTGCTCGTTATAGTCGATCACGTCGAGCGCGGACCCGGTCTCGCCGAGGGCGGCGATCACGCCGGAGATCAGGCCGTTGCCGCGGCCGGCGATCGACCGTTCTTCGCCATCCACCGCGACGCGGCCGACGAACAGGCGATCGCCGATCGTGCCGGTCTCCTCGTAATCGCGCAGCACGAAGCGATCGTCGGGGCTGGGCAGGTAGGTCGCCTCGAACCGGCCCCAGATATCGGCGGCGCCGAGTTCGCGGCTGGTCTCGTCGGCAAGCGCCTGGACGTGGGCGCTGAAATCGGCCTGGAGGCGCTTGGGCAGCTTCAGGCCGCGATCCTGCTCGATCACCCAGGCGACGCCGCCCTTGCCCGACTGCGAGTTGACGCGGATTACCGCTTCGTAGCTGCGGCCGAGATCGGCGGGATCGATGGGGAGATAGGGCACCTCCCACATCTCGTCATTCTGCGCCTGGCGCGCGGCGAAGCCCTTCTTGATCGCGTCCTGGTGGCTGCCGGAGAAGGCGGTGAAGACGAGGTCGCCGGCATAGGGCGTGCGCGGATGGACGGGGATGTTGGTGCAATATTGCACCGTGTTCACCACCTCGTCGATGTCGGCCAGGTCGAGGTCGGGGTCGACGCCTTGCGTGTAGAGGTTGAGCGCGACGGTGACGAGGTCGCAGTTGCCGGTGCGCTCGCCATTGCCGAGGAGGCAGCCCTCGACCCGGTCGGCGCCCGCCATCAGGCCGAGTTCGGCGGCGGCGACGCCGGTGCCGCGATCGTTGTGGGTGTGGATCGAGATCACCGCCGCGTCGCGGTCCGGCAGCATGCGGCAGAACAGCTCGACTTGGTCGGCGTAGACGTTGGGCGTCGCGCACTCGACGGTGGCGGGAAGGTTGAGGATGATCGGGTGTTCGGGCGTGGGGCGCAGCACGTCCATGACGGCGGCGCAGACCTCGACGGAGAAGTCGACCTCCGCCGTCGAGAAGGTTTCCGGGCTGTACTGGAAGGTCCAGTCGGTGTCGGGGCGGCGGGCGGCCTCATCGCGGAGGATCTTGGCGCCCTCCACGGCGATCGCCTTGATCTCCGGCCGGGTCATGCCGAAGACGATGCGGCGCCAGGCGGGGGAGACGGCGTTGTAGACGTGGACGATCGCCGCGCGCGCGCCGTCGAGGCTGGCGAAGCTCGTCTCGATCAGGTCGCGACGCGACTGGGTCAGCACCTGGATCGTCACGTCGTCGGGAACGTGGCCGCCGCGGATCAGGCCGGCGATGAAGTCGAACTCGGTCGCGCCGGCGCTGGGAAAGCCGACCTCGATCTCCTTCAGACCGACGCGGACGAGCAGGTCGAAGAAGCGGCGCTTCTTCTCGGCGTCCATCGGATCGATCAGCGCCTGGTTGCCGTCGCGCAGATCGGTGGAGAGCCAGCGCGGGGCGCGCGTGATCGTGCGGCCGGGCCATTGCCGGTCGGGCAGGGCGATGGGCGTAAACGGGCGGTATTTGACGGATGGGTCGCGCAACATGGTCGGTCCTCGAAAACAGGGAACGGCCGGGTGATACCCCCAGGAGCGCGGGGCCGAACGTGCGCCCCTAGGGGCGGATAAGTCGGTGGTCGGTCATCGTTGCCACGCTCTGCCGATCCGCGGCCGGCTTGTCCAGCGCGACGGAAAGGCGGGGCGAACCGGCGCGTCGTTAGCGAGGATGAAACCATTCAGAGCGCAACGGCGATCGCGTCGGTCAACGGAAGCGAACCATGCGCCAATTACTCTACGTCAGCTCCAGGCCCATGCGGATCGCCGTCAACATCGGCGACATCCTCCACCAGTCGAGGCGGAACAACGGCGCGGCGGGCGTGACGGGATTGCTCTACACCGACGGCACGCGTTTCCTGCAGGTGATCGAGGGGCCGGAGGACGCGGTCGACGAGACGTTCGCGCGGATCAAGGCGGACCCGCGCCACCGGGCCGTCGTGATCCTGTCCGACCGCACGGTCACGACGCGCGAGTTCGGCGACTGGTCGATGGCGCGTCCTCAGGACACCGACGACGAGGACGCGTTCGATGCCCGGCTCGACCGGCTGCTGTCGGGCGCGTCCGACAGCGTGCGCGGCACGTTCCGGGGCCTGGTGGCGGCGCGCCGCGCCGCCTGATCCGTCAGGCCGCGGCGAAGGCGGCGTTGATCGTCAGGTCGACCTTGTCGGACACGACGGGCGTCGCCATGCCGAGGCCGAAGTCGCTGCGGTTGATCGTGCCGGTCGCGCGGAAGCCGAAGTTCAGCTTCTTGTTCATCGGGTTCGCGCCGGCGCCGACGAAGGTCGCCTGCAGCGTCACCGGCTTGGTGATGCCCTTGATCGTCAGGTTGCCGGTGATCGTCGCCTTGTCGCCGGTGGCGCGGACGGCGGTGGAGACGAAGCGCGCAGTGGGATGGTTCGCCACGTCGAAGAAGTCCTTCGACTTCAGGTGATCGGTGAAGCGCGGGGCGGTGGTCGTCAGCTGGTCGGTCTGGAAGGTGACCTCGACCTTGGTGGCGTTCGGCTTCGCCGGATCGATGGTGATCTGGCCGGCGGAGGCGCCGAACTGACCCTGGAGCATCGAGAAGCCCATGTGATTGACCTGCCAGGTCACCTGGGTGTGCGCGGGATCGACCGGGTAGGTGCCGGCGGCGATGCGCGACGCCTGCGGCGCGCCGGGGAGCGCACCTTGCGCGAGAACCGGGGCGGCGAGGACGAGGAGGGCGGTGGCGAGGATCGGGCGCATGGTGGTGGGAACTCCCTGTTTGATGCGCGGCAGAGTGGGGGAGGCGCGCGCGCGCGTCAAACGGGGGCGTGGCGACGGTGCGTTTCTGCTTACTCGCCCTGTCATGCCGCAACCTCTTCCGTCGGTCCCGATCTCTTCCGTCACCCCGGATCAAGTCCGGGGTGACGACTTAGGGAGGGCATCTCGCACGCCGGCCCGTCGGACCCGGCGAAGCCGTGTCCTATGGACCGGCTTCGCCGTGCCGGCCGGGCAAGAACGCGCTCCGCGAGCGAAGCTAAGCTTCGCTTAGTTCCGCTCGCGATCGACGAGCGCGTTCTTGCCGATCCACGGCATCATTCCCCGCAATTCCGCGCCCACCTTCTCGATCGGGTGCGCCGCCGCCGCCTTGCGTGCGGCCTTCAGCTCGGGCTGGCCCGCGCGGTTGTCGAGAACGAAGTTCTTGACGAAGCGGCCGCCCTGGATGTCGGCGAGGACGCGCTTCATCTCCGCCTTGGTCTCGGGCGTGATGATGCGCGGGCCGGTGGTGATGTCGCCGTACTCGGCGGTGTTGGAGATCGAGTAGCGCATGTTGGCGATGCCGCCTTCGTAGAGCAGGTCGACGATCAGCTTGGTCTCGTGCAGGCACTCGAAATAGGCCATTTCGGGCGCGTAGCCCGCCTCCACCAGCGTCTCGAACCCGGCCTGGATCAGGTGGGTGATGCCGCCGCACAGCACCGCCTGCTCGCCGAACAGGTCGGTCTCGCACTCTTCCTTGAAGTTGGTCTCGATAATGCCGGAGCGGCCGCCGCCGACGGCGCTGGCATAAGCGAGGGCGAGTTCGTGCGCGTTACCCGACTTGTCCTGGTCGACCGCGATCAGGCAGGGGACGCCGCCGCCCTTCTGATATTCCGAGCGGACGGTATGGCCGGGGCCCTTGGGGGCGATCATCACGACGTCGAGGTCGGCCCGCGGCTCGATCAGGCCGAAATGGACGTTGAGTCCGTGCGCGAAGGCGATGGCGGCGCCCTGCTTCAGATGGGCGTGCAGGTCGTCCGCGTAGATCGCAGCCTGGTGCTCGTCGGGGGCGAGGATCATCACCAGGTCCGCCCAGGCGGCGGCGTCCTTGTTGGACATGACGGGGAAGCCGGCGGCCTCGGCCTTCTTCGCGGTGGCGGAGCCTCCGCGGAGCGCGACGGCGACGTTCTCGACGCCGGAATCGCGCAGGTTCTGCGCGTGGGCATGGCCTTGGCTGCCATAGCCGACGATGGCGATCTTCTTGCCCTTGAGGAGGTTCAGGTCGGCGTCGCGATCGTAGTAGACTCGCATTTCCTAGTTCCCTTTCGATGAAATGCTCCTGCGACCGCAGGAGACCGGTGTTGCTTGATCCCGGGCTCCTGCGCTCGCAGGAGCATGGCGGTCGGCGTCAGGCGGCCTCGCGGCCGCGGGCGATGGCGACGATGCCGGTGCGCGCGACCTCGACCAGGCCGACTTCCGCCATCAGCGTGACGAAGGTGTCGATCTTCTCGCGGCCGCCCGTCACCTCGAAGACGAAGCTGGCGGTGGTCGCGTCGACGACGCGGGCGCGGTAGACGTCGGCGAGGCGGAGCGCCTCGATCCGGTGGTCGCCCGCGCCCGCGACCTTCACCAGCGCCAGCTCGCGCTCGACATGCGCGCCCTGCACGGTCAGGTCGGTGACGCGGTGGACGGGCACCAGCCGGTCGAGCTGCGCGATGATCTGCTCCATCACGTGCGCCGAGGCCGAGGTGACGATGGTGATGCGGCTGACCGCCTTGTCCTCCGTCACCTCGGACACGGTGAGCGATTCGATGTTGTAGCCGCGCGCGGTGAACAGCCCGGCGATGCGGGCGAGGATGCCGGGCTCGTTGTCGACGACGACGGCGAGCGTGTGGCGGGTGGCGGTTTCTTCTCGGATATGCATTCGAACCTCACTCCCCTCCCTGTCAGGGAGGGGTCGGGGGGTGGGTTGCGTCCGGGGATGTACGGAGAGAGGGGCGCGACGATTGCCGTCGCGCGAGCACTCCACCCACCCCCAGCCCCTCCCTGACAGGGAGGGGAGCATGTTGCGCTACACCAGCGCCCTGGCCTCGTCGTCCATCGTGCCGGATACCTCGTTGGCCTGGAGGATCATGTCGGTGTGCGCCGCACCGCTCGGGATCATGGGGAAGCAGTTGGTGAGCTTCGACACGCGGCAGTCAACCATCACCGGGCCGTCATGCGCGAGCATGTCGGCGATGCCGCCATCGAGCTGATCCATCGTCTCGATGCGAATGCCCTTCCAGCCGTAAGCCTCGGCCAGGCGGACGAAATCGGGCAGCGAATCGCTGTAGCTTTCGGCGTAGCGGCTCTCGTAGGTCAGTTCCTGCCACTGGCGAACCATGCCCATATATTCGTTGTTGAGGATGAAGACCTTGATCGGCAGCCGGTATTGGGTGGCGGTGGCCAGTTCCTGGATGTTCATCTGGATCGACGCCTCGCCGGCGATGTCGATGACGAGCGCGTTGGGGTTACCGAGCTGCGCGCCGATCGCGGCGGGCAGGCCGTAGCCCATCGTGCCCAGCCCGCCGGAGGTCAGCCACTTGTTGGGCTTCTCGAACCCGAAATGCTGCGCGGCCCACATCTGGTGCTGGCCGACCTCGGTGGTGATGATCGGGTTGCGCGCGTGTGTCGCCTCCCACAAGGCGCGGACGGCGCGTTGCGGCATGATCTCGGTCGGCTGGTCGTGGAAGCCGAGGCTGTCCTTCGCCCGCCAGCCGGCGATCCGCTGCCACCAGTCGGACAGGTCGTTCCTGGGTAGCTGGCGCGACTTCCAGACGCGGACCATGTCCTCCATGGCGTGACCGGCGTCGGCGATGACGGCGAGGTCGACGCGGACGTTCTTGTTGACGCTCGACCGGTCGATGTCGATGTGGATCTTGCGGCTGTGGGGGCTGAACGCGTCCAGCCGGCCGGTGACCCGGTCGTCGAAGCGCGCGCCGATCGCGACCACCAGGTCGGCCTGGTTCATCGCCATGTTCGCCTCGAACGTGCCGTGCATGCCGAGCATGCCGAGGAACGCGTCGTGGCTGGCCGGAAAGCAGCCCAGGCCCATCAGTGTCGAGGTGACGGGCGCGCCGGTGATTCGCTGCAGCTCCGCCAGCAGTTGCGACGCGGCGGGGCCGGAATTGATGATGCCGCCGCCGGTGTAGAGGATCGGGCGGTCGGCGGCGGCGAGCATCTCCACCGCGACCTCGATCGCCGAGCGGTCGGCCTTGACCTGCGGGCGGTAGGTCTTGTGCTGGATCGGGCCGGGCTTGCTGTAGCGGGCGGTGGCGACCTGCACGTCCTTGGGGATGTCGACCACGACCGGGCCGGGGCGGCCGGAGGTGGCGATGTGGAACGCCTCGTGGATCGTCGCGCCGAGAAGGGCGGGGTCCTTCACCAGGTAGTTGTGCTTGGTGCAATGGCGGGTGATGCCGACCGTATCCGCCTCCTGAAAGGCATCGGTGCCGATCAGCGCGGTCGGCACCTGGCCGGTGATGACGACCATGGGGATCGAGTCGAGCAGCGCGTCGGTGATGCCGGTGACCGCGTTGGTCGCGCCGGGACCGGAGGTGACGAGGACGACGCCGGGCTTGCCGGTGGAGCGGGCGTATCCCTCCGCGGCGTGGGTGGCGGCCTGTTCGTGGCGGACCAGGATGTGCCTGATCCTTCCCGATCGGAACATCGCGTCGTAGATCGGCAGCACGGCGCCGCCGGGATAGCCGAACACGACCTCCACGCCGAGATCGCACAGCGCCTCGACCAGGATGTCCGCTCCGCTTCGCTCGGTCACTGTGCTTCTCCGGGTGGTGGAGGCGCTGCCCTACGGACCGAGCAACGACGCGTCAACCCGAATGAAAGTTTATTTCGTCTGTGCCACTATTCAAGAAACTTTCTATTCTCCGCCACGATGTTGGTGGCTGGTGGCGGAACCAGGTGACCTGCCGCTTGGCGTAGCGGCGCGTGGCGAGGCGGGCGCGGGCGAGCGCCTCGTCGCGGGTCCACTCTCCGGCCAGATAGCCCGCGATCTCGGGAACGCCGATCGCGCGGAGCACGGGAGCGTCGGGCGGCAGGTCGCGGGCGAGCAGGGCGGCGACCTCCTCGATCGCGCCGCCGTCGAACATCTCCGCCAGCCGCGCGTCGCAGCGGGCGACCAGCGTGTCGCGATCGGAAAGGACGACCACCGCGTCGAGCGCGATCCGCGTGGCGATACCGCCGATGCGGTCGGCCTGCCAGGCGGCGAGCGGGCGGCCGGTGGACAGCGCCACCTCCAGCGCGCGGGCGACGCGGCTGGTGTCGGCGGGGTGGAGGCGCGCGGCGGCGGCGGGGTCCACCGTGCCCAGCCGCTTATGGGCGGCGGCGACGGGCAGCGCGCGGACCTCGGCGCGGATCGCGGGGTCGATGGCGGGCACGGGGGCGATGCCGTCGAGCAGCGTGCGCAGATAAAGCCCGGTGCCGCCGACCAGGATCGGCAGGCTGTTCGCGGCGTGGGCGGCGTCGATCGCGGCGGCGGCATCGGCGGCCCAGCGGGCGGCCGTGCCGTGCTCGGCACCGTCGAGATGCCCGAACAGACGGTGCGGCACGCGCGCCTCCTCCGCGATGCTCGGTCGAGCCGAGAGGATGCGCAGGTCGGCATAGACCTGGCTGGCGTCGGCGTTGACGACCGTGCCGCCGCTCGCCTCCGCCAGGGCCAGCGCGGCGGCGGACTTGCCGCTGGCGGTGGGGCCTGCGATGAGCGCGACCCTGGGGAGGACGGACGTGTTCATTGCCACGCTGATAGCAGCCGAGACGCTGGGGCCGGAAGTCGTCGCGCGGGCGGGCGGGTTGCTCGCCGGCACGGGATGCGATCCGGCGCCGGCCGCGTGGCTCGACGCGGGCAAGGCGGCCGACATTCCCTTCGACCGGGAACCGGCAACGGCGCGGACGGCGCTGGAAGGGGCGCTGGGGCCGGTCGACGTGATCGTCCAGCCCGCCGCCGGGCGCGAGAAGCGGCTGCTGGTCGCCGACATGGATTCGACCATGATTACCGTCGAGTGCATCGACGAGCTGGCCGACTATGCGGGCATCAAGGCGCAGGTGGCGGCGGTCACGGAGGCGGCGATGCGCGGCGAGCTGGATTTCGAGGGTGCGCTCGACGCACGGGTGGCGCTGCTCGCCGGGTTGGACGAGGGGGCGATCGACCGCTGCCTGGCGGAGCGGGTGCGGATCATGGCGGGCGCCGAACTGCTGGTGCGGACGATGCGGGCGCGGGGCGGGCATTGCGTGCTGGTGTCGGGCGGGTTCACGCGCTTCGCGGAGCCGGTAGCGGCGCGGATCGGCTTCGACTGGGCGATCGCCAACGTGCTGCTCGCCGAGGGCGGGCGGCTGACGGGCCGGGTGGCCAAGCCGATCGTCGATGCCGCGACCAAGGAGGCGACGCTGCGCGTGGTGGCGGCCGAGCGCGGGATCGATCCGGCGGCGACGCTGGCGGTCGGCGACGGCGCCAACGACCTGCCGATGATCCGCGCGGCGGGATTGGGGGTGGCGTACCGGGCCAAGCCGATCGTCGCGGCGGCGGCGGGGGCGAGGGTGGAGCATGGCGACCTGTCGGCACTGCTCTACGCGCAGGGGATCGCGCGGGCGGAGTGGGTCGGCGGATGAGGTCTGTTCTAGGGCGGATCGACATTCAACGCTGCGCCTCATCATCCACCCCGGCGAAGGCCGGGGTCCAGCTGGGAGACGCGAACGGTCGGTCGTCGCACCTCTTCCACGACCTTCCCGACTGGACCCCGGCCTTCGCCGGGGTGGGAAAATGCCGAATGTCGACCCGTCCTAGAGCATCGAGCGCGAAAGCCGACCTACTACTGGTCGCCCTGAGGAGGGGCTGAGCTTGTCGGGTTGGTGCACCCTTGCGCTCCATACCGGAAGAGGTTGGGAGGGACTCGAGGAGCCGCCCTGCCGTTGACTCTCGCCTGCCATCGGTCATGATCCCGACACCTTGGGAGCCGAACCATGATGATCGCCGTGGCACTTCTGTTGCAAGCCGTTCAGTCCGCCGCACCGGCTCAGCCGACAACGGTCAAAGCCGCGCCGCCCAAGATGATCTGCCGCACCGTCGGCACTACCGGCAGCCGCCTTGGCGGAAAACGCGTGTGTGCATCCAAGGCGGATTGGGACGCGCGGGAGTTCAACGACCGGCAGACGACGGAGCGGATGTCGGCGAACACCATCTCGGATCGCGGACTATAATTTCCAGCGAACGCTCGTAGCGTCACACTCCTGCTCTAAGGAATGCCGCGGGCGCGAGAGAAGCAGTGCGGTGGAGCGGCTGCGGATCAACCGCGATCAACTGCTCCGACACCCACGGGCCGGCGTGGCGACCTGCTCGTGGCAGGACAGGGTGGATAATGGTCGGGAAGAGAGGATTCGAACCTCCGGCCCCTGCCTCCCGAAGACAGTGCTCTACCAGGCTGAGCTACTCCCCGACGGAGTACCGGGTCGCGGGCCTGCGGGGCCTCGCCGGTGCTTGGAGGCGCGCCTATAGCCAGCGGTTCGGGGGGCCGCAAGGGCTATCGTGCGCGTGGGTACGGCGTTAGGCGGGGGCGTGGCAGGGCGGACATGACCGGGATCGAGATCGTCGCCGCGCTGCTGGGGCTGGCCTGCGTGGCGTTCGGCGTCCGGCGGTCGCTGTGGACCTATCCGTACGGCGTGGGCGCGGTGCTGCTGCTGAGCGCGGTGTTCCTCGATGCACGGCTGTACAGCGACGCAGGCTTGCAGCTCTTCTTCGCGGGCGCGAACCTGTACGGCTGGTGGGAGTGGCAGCGCTCGATCGGCGCGACGGGCGAGGTGGTGGTCGATGCGATGCGCGCGCGACAACGCGTCGGCTGGGCAGCCGCGGCGCTGGCGGCGGCGGCGGCCTGGGGCTGGGTGATGCAGCGGCATACCGACGCCGCCTTTCCCTTCGCCGATGCCGCGATCGCCGCGGCGAGCGTCGCCGCGCAGCTGATGATGGCGCGGCGCTGGTGGGAGAATTGGGTGGTGTGGATCGCCGTCGACTTGGCGGCGGTGCCGCTGTTCCTGGCGCGCGGTCTGTGGATCACGGCGGGGCTCTACGCGGTATATCTGGTGCTGGCGGTGTGGGGGCTGATCGACTGGCGGCGGGCAAGGCACGCGGTCGGGCCGGGGCCGCTGTGACCGGGGCCACTATAACCAAGACCGTGATCCGATCGCTGTGCCTGCACGGACCGGAGAGCACGGGCAAGTCGACGGTGGGCCCGCGCCTCGCTGCCGAGCTGGGCGTACCCTACGTGGCGGAATACGGGCGGACATGGGCGGAGGAGCACGGCACCGACTTCTCGATGGCGGACCTGGTCGCCATTGCCGAGGGGCATGACGCGGCCGCGCGCGCGGCCATGCGGCAGGGGCGCTTCCCGGTGGTGCTCGATACCGATCCGCTGATGACGGCGGCGTGGGCGGAGATGCTGTTCGGTCGGGTCGACCCGTGGTTCGAAGCGTGGACGGGAACGGCGGACCTGTACCTGCTGTTCGACGTCGACCTGCCCTGGGTGGAGGACGGGACGCGGATGTTCGGCACGGCGGCCGAGCGGCGGCGGTTCTTCGACGTGTCGCGGGCGCAGCTGGTCGCGCGAGACTTGCCGTTCGTGACGATCCGTGGGCAGGGCGAGGCGCGGTACGCGGCGGCATTGGCGGCGGTGAGGCAGTTCTGCTAGCAGGGCGGGCGACATGACCACACCGCTCGACCGCATCCGCAATTTCTCCATCATCGCCCATATCGACCATGGCAAGTCGACGCTCGCCGACCGGCTGATCCAGCAGACCGGCGGTCTCTCCGCGCGCGAGATGAGCGAGCAGGTCCTCGACAACATGGACATCGAGAAGGAGCGCGGCATCACCATCAAGGCGCAGACGGTGCGCCTGGCCTACACCGCGGCCGACGGCATCGAATATACGCTGAACCTGATGGACACGCCGGGGCACGTCGACTTCGCCTACGAGGTGTCGCGGAGCCTGGCGGCGTGCGAGGGCGCGCTGCTGGTGGTCGACGCGGCGCAGGGGGTGGAGGCGCAGACGCTCGCCAACGTGTACCAGTCGATCGAGCACGACCACGAGATCGTGCCCGTCATCAACAAGATCGACCTGCCCGCCGCCGAGCCCGAGCAGGTGCGCCGCGAGATCGAGGACGTGATCGGCATCGACGCGTCCGAAGCGGTGCTCGCCTCGGCCAAGTCGGGGATCGGCATCGCCGACATCCTGGAGGCGGTGGTCACCAAGATCCCCGCGCCCAAGGGCGATGCCGACGCGCCGCTGAAGGCGATGCTGGTCGACAGCTGGTACGATCCGTATCTGGGCGTCGTCATCCTCGTCCGCGTGATCGACGGCACGCTCCGCCGCGGCCAGCAGATCAAGTTCATGCAGGCGGGCACCACCCACTTGGTCGACCGGGTGGGATGCTTCCGCCCCAAGATCGAGCAGTTGCAGGATCTGGGGCCGGGCGAGATCGGCTTCATCACCGCGCAGATCAAGGACGTGGCGCAGGCGCGCGTCGGCGACACGCTGACCGATGCCAAGCGGCCCGCCGCGGCGGCGCTGGAGGGCTTCAAGGAGGTCCAGCCGGTGGTGTTCTGCGGGCTGTTCCCGGTCGATGCCAACGACTTCGAGAAGCTTCGTGAGTCGATCTCGAAGCTTCGCCTGAACGACGCCAGCTTCTCGTTCGAGATGGAAACCAGCGCCGCGCTCGGCTTCGGCTTCCGCTGCGGATTCCTGGGGCTGCTCCACCTGGAGATCATCCAGGAGCGGCTGACGCGCGAGTACGACCTGGACCTCATCACCACGGCGCCGTCGGTGGTGTACCAGATCGAGCTGACGCACAACGGCGGTCACATCGATCTGCACAACCCGGCCGACATGCCCGATCCCAACCGGATCGCGACCATCGCCGAACCGTGGATCGAGGCGACGATCTACGTCCCCGACGAGTATCTGGGCTCCATCCTCAAGCTGTGCCAGGACCGGCGCGGCATCCAGAAGAACCTGACCTATGTCGGCGGGCGCGCGCAGGCGACGTACGAGCTGCCGCTGAACGAGGTCGTGTTCGATTTCTACGACCGGCTGAAATCGCTGTCGAAGGGCTATGCCAGCTTCGACTATCACCAGATCGGCAACCGCGAGGGCGACCTGGTCAAGATGTCGATCCTGGTCAACGAGGAGCCGGTCGACGCGCTCAGCATGATCGTCCACCGCGGCACCGCCGAGACGCGCGGGCGCGGCATGTGCGAGCGGCTGAAGGAACTGATCCCGCGCCACCTGTTCAAGATCCCGATCCAGGCGGCGATCGGCGGCAAGGTGATCGCGCGCGAGACGATCAGCGCGATGAGGAAGGACGTGACCGCCAAATGCTACGGCGGCGACGCGACCCGCAAGCGCAAGCTGCTGGAAAAGCAGAAGAAGGGCAAGCTGAAGATGCGCGAGTACGGCAGCGTGCAGATCCCGCAGGAGGCGTTCATTGCGGCGCTCCGGATGGGGGATGAGGCGTAGGCGCAGCGCCCGAGGCTAACGAGTGGATCGCGTAGCGATCCGGGAGTTAGGCGAGGACTAGCGCCAACCCGGCCGACGGCCGGGCGGGCTCGCCGCCACCCGTGCCGTTCGACCACGCGGCGTTGCCGCGGCGGGTGGAGGTTCTTGCTGCCGGCCGGTAGGTTGGGATTTCGGGTTCCGCTGCTTGGCCCTGGATGCCGGGACAAGCCCGGCATGACGGTGGCACGGGTTCGCCCTCACCCTTCCGCCGCTTCGCGGCTCCCTCCCTCTCCCACGAGGGAGAGGGACTATTCGATCTGATCGAGGTAGTCGCCATAGCCTTGCGCCTCCATGTCCGCCTTGGGCACGAAGCGGAGGGCGGCGGAGTTGATGCAGTAGCGCAGGCCGCCGCGGTCGCGGGGGCCGTCGGGGAAGACGTGGCCGAGATGGCTGTCGGCGTGGGTGGAGCGGACCTCGGTGCGGACCATGCCGTGGCTGTGATCGCTGATCTCGCGCGCGGCGGCGGGCTCGATCGGCTTGGTGAAGCTGGGCCAGCCGCAGTGCGAGTCGAACTTGTCGGCGGAGGCGAAGAGCGGCTCGCCGGAAACGATGTCGACGTAGAGGCCGGGCTCCTTGGTGTGGAGATACTCGCCGGTGCCGGGCCGCTCGGTGCCGCTCTGCTGGGTGACGTGGAACTGCTCGGGGGTGAGGCGGGCGATCGCCTCGTCGGTCTTGGCGTAATCGGGCATGGGATGTTCCTCAGCTGAGCGGGGGTTGGCCGTTCGAGGCGGAGAGGCCGCCGTCGACGGGCAGGTTCACGCCGGTGATGAAATGGGCGTCGTCGCTGGCCAGGAACAGGATGGGGCCGGCGATGTCCGCGACCTCGGCCCCCCGGCCCATGGGGATGCGCGCCTTGAACGCGGCGATCAGGTCCGGCTGTTCCTTCATGCCGGCGGTGAGTGCGGTATAGGTGAGCGAGGGGTTGACCGCGTTGACGCGGACACCCGCCTTCGCCTCGTCCATCGCCAGCGCGCGGGTGAAGTTGGTGACGGCACCCTTCGCCGCGCAGTAGAAGCTGTGGTTCCAGTCGCCGCCCAGGCCGGAGACGGAGGAGACGTTGACGATGCACCCCTTCGACCGACGGAGCGCGGCAATGGCGGCGCGGCTCATCTGGACGACGCCGTAGAGGTCGGTCTCGATCACCTTGGTGAAGGCGGAGAAGTCGCCCTCGTCGAGCTTGCCCAAGTGATCGACACCGGCGTTGTTGACCAGCACATCGATCGTGTCGAAACGCTGGAGGGCGAGGTCGACCAGCGCCTCGCAGTCGGCGAGCTGCGACACGTCGCACTCGGCATAGGCGATCTCGGTGCCGAGGTCGGCGGCGAGGTGCTTGAGCGCGGTCTCGTCCTTGTCGCCGAGGACGAGCTTCGCGCCCTCGGCGGCGAAGCGGCGGGCGGCGCCCTCACCGATGCCGGAGCTGGCACCGGTGACGACGACGACCTTGCCGGTGAAGCGGGCCATTTACGCGAACACCTCGACCAGCTTCGCGCAGAAGGCGGGAAGGTCGTCTGGGTTGCGGCTGGTGACGAGCTTGCCGTCGACGACCACTTCCTGGTCGGTCCAGGTGCCACCGGCATTGCGGATGTCGGTCTGGAGCGTGGGGAAGGAGGTCAGCGTGCGGCCCTTCACCACGCCTGCCTCGACCAGGGTCCAGGGAGCATGGCAGATGGCGGCGACGGGCTTGTCGGCGGCGAAGAAGTCGGCGACGAACGCGACCACCTCCTTCGAGCCACGCAGCTTGTCCGCGCCGACGCTGCCGCCGGGAATGACGAGGCCGTCGAAGTCGGACGCCGAGACGTCGCCGATCGCCTTGTCGACGGGGAAGGTCTTGCCCGGATCGAGGTCGTTGTTGACGGATTGCGCGTCGTCGGTGGCGAGCGAGATCACCACGGCGGTGCCGCCGGCCTGCTCGACCGCGGCCTTGGGCTGGGCGAATTCCGGTTCCTCGGTGCCGCGCGGGGCGATGAGGATGGCGATGGTCTTGCCGGTCAAGGTCATGAAAGGCTCCGTGTCGGGGGTCGGCGGGAGAACGACCGACCCCCGACAGGGTTGCGACCGTCGGATCAGGCGAGCGTCAGGCCGACGTCGACGTTGCCGCGGGTGGCGTTGGAATAGGGGCAGATCGCGTGCGCGGCGTCGACGAGCTGCTTCGCCTGATCGGCGTCGAGGCCGGGGAGCGAGACGGTGAGGTCGGCGGTGATGCCGAAGCCGCCTTCCGAGCGTGGGCCGATGCCGACCTGCGCGGCAACCTTGGTATCCTCGGGCAACTTCACCTTGGCCTGACCGGCGGCGACCTTGAGCGCGCCGATGAAGCAGGCGGAATAGCCGGCCGCGAACAGCTGTTCCGGGTTGGTGCCGTCGCCGCCGGCGCCGCCGAGTTCGCGCGGCGTCGAGAGCTTGACGTCGAAGCGGCCGTCCTCCGTCTGCGCGTGCCCGTCGCGACCGCCGGTCGCGTGGGCAGTGGTGGTGTATTTGACGTCGACAGCCATGGTGAACTCCTTACAGGAAAGATTATCGCGATAACTAACTAGAACCATAATGGTTCGGTTTCCATCCCATTTCGCGGATTTGTCCCCAAATCTGTTGGGGTCTGCGGCGGAAACGTATAGTTTCATCTGTCATGACCCACCCCCGCACGCCGTTGCCGCTCGACAGCCAGCTCTGCTTCGCCTTGTACGGCGCCTCCATGGCGATGAACCGGGTGTACAAGCCGATGCTCGACCGGCTCGGCATCACCTATCCGCAATATCTGGTGCTCCACAGCCTGTGGGAGGAGGATGGCCGGACGATCGGGTCGATTGCCGAGCGGCTGTCGCTGGAATCAAGCACGATTACGCCGCTGGTCAAGCGGCTGGAGGTGGCCGGGTTCGTCTCGCGCGTGCGGGGCACGGAGGACGAGCGGCAGGTGCGGGTGCGGCTTGCCGAGGCGGGCGAGGCGCTGCGGGCGGAGGCCGACTGCCTGGCGGAGGCGGTGTTCGCCCGCACCGGGCTGGGCGTGGAACAGGCGCAGATGCTGACACGGCAGGTGCAGGTGCTGCGCGGGGCCTTGTCGGGGGGCTAGGACGGATCGACATTCGACATTTTTCCACCCCGGCGAAGGCCGGGGTCCAGTCGGGAAGGTCGTGGAAGAGGTGCGACGACGGACCATTCGCGTCTCCCCGCTGGACCCCGGCCTTCGCCGGGGTGGATGATGAGGCGAAGCGTTGAATGTCGATCCGCCCTAGAGGGCGATCACTGTTGGTCGGCCTTTGCTCGGAGGCAAGCTGCGGCGCGCTCGTGGCCCGGAATGCCGTGACGAGCCCGGCATGACGGGTAGGGGGACGTTTCCCACGTGATCCGTCACCCCGGACTTGATCCGGGGTCCATCGTTCCGCACGAGTAACCGACCGTTATGTGCGCGGAGGCACCGACCCCGGGGTCGAGCCCGGGGTGAAAGATGGGGGGACGTCAGTCGAGCCTGCGTGCCAGTTCCTTGTTGAGGCCGAGCGCCACGAGGGTCGCGACGGCGCCGGACAGCAGGTAGGCGCCGGCGGCACCCAGGCCGAAATACTGGGTGATGAACAGCGCCCAGAAGGGCGCGAAGCCGGCACCGAACAGCCAGGCAAGGTCGGAGGTGAGGGCGGCCCCGGTATAGCGCGCGCGCTTCGGGAAATTGCTGGTGACCGCGCCCGACGACTGGCCGAACGACAGGCCGAGCAGGACGAAACCGAGGCCCATGAACGCCGCCTCGCCGGCCGCACCCGCGCTCAGCAGCAGCGGCGCGAAGCCGCTGAAGGCGGCGATCGCGGCGGCCGAGTAGCCGAGCACGCTGCGCCGGCCGATCCGGTCGGCGAGCAGGCCGGAGATCGGGATGGCGAGCAGGCAAAGGCCGGCGCCCGCCATCTCGATCAGCAGGAAGCGGGCGATGCTCTCGTCGGTGTAGAGCGTCACCCAGGACAGCGGGAACACCGTCACCATGTGGAACAGCGCGAAGCTGGCGAGCGGGGCGAAGGCGCCGATGACGATGTTGCGCCACTGCGCCTTGACGGTGGCGGTGACGCGCGAGGGGGTGAGTTCGCGCGACTGGAACAGCTCGGTATATTCCGGCGTCACGACGATGCGCAGGCGTGCGAACAGGGCGACGACGTTGAGCGCGAAGGCGACGAAGAAGGGGTAGCGCCATCCCCAGGCGAGAAAGTCGGTGGCGGGAAGCACCGACAGGAAGAAGGCGAACAGGCCGCTCGCCACGATCAGCCCGAGCGGCGCGCCGAGCTGCGGCACCATCGCCCACAGGCCGCGGCGCTTTTCCGGGGCGTTGAGCGCGAGCAGCGAGGCGAGCCCGTCCCACGCGCCGCCGAGCGCGAGGCCCTGGCCGACGCGCAGGCCGGCGAGCAGGATGGCCGAGCCGAGGCCGAGCGTGCCGTAGCCGGGCAGGAAGGCGACCATCACCGTGGAGGTGCCGAGCAGGAACAGGGCGAGGGTCAGCTTGGTCCCGCGGCCGTAGCGGCGGTCGATCTTCATGAAGATCTGGGTGCCGATCGGGCGCGCCATGAAGGCGAGCGGGAAGAGCGCGAAGGAGTAGAGCGTGCCGGTGATCCGGTCGACGAAGGGGAACATCAGCGCCGGGAACACCACCACCGAGGCGATCGCGTAGACGAAGAAGTCGAAGAATTCGGACGTGCGGCCGATGATGACGCCGATCGCGATCTCCGCCGGCTTCACCTCGTGGGGGCCGCGCGCGTGCATCACGCGGGCGTCCTGTTCGATCGTGGCGGAAGAGCTGGTGGCCATGCATGCGTATCCCGGAACGGCCCCGCGGAGCCTCGGGAAACGTCGCTACCGGGGTTAACGTTCGAGGGCCATGGGGCAAATTGTCCTATTCCCGTATCGCGGCAGGGAGACTAGCTGCCGGATCATGCTTCGAACCCCGATCCGTGCGCCGCTCAAGGTCGTGGCCGCCGTGCTGCCCCTCCTCATGGGTGCCTGTTCGACGGTGGTGATGGACCCGGCAGGGGACGTCGCGCGCCAGCAGGCGCGGCTGATCTGGTGGTCGACCGGGCTGATGCTGCTCATCATCGTGCCGGTCATCATCCTGACGTTGCTGTTCGCGTGGAAGTATCGCGCGGGCAACAAGGACGCGGCCTACGAGCCCGATTGGGATCACTCGACCGGGCTGGAGCTGGTCATCTGGGCGGCGCCGCTGATGATCATCATCGCGCTGGGCGCGCTGACCTGGGTCAGCACGCACCTGCTCGACCCTTATCGGCCGTTGTCGCGGGTGGCGCTCGGCAAGCCGGTGGAGCCGGCGACGCGCGCGCTGGAGGTGCAGGTCGTCTCGCTCGACTGGAAATGGCTGTTCATCTACCCCGAACAGGGGATCGCCACAGTCAACGAGCTGGTGGTGCCGGTCGACCGGCCGGTGAAGTTCCGCATGACCTCGTCCTCGGTGATGAACACGCTGTGGATTCCGTCCATGGCGGGCATGATCTACACCATGCCGGGCATGGAGACCGCGCTGCACGGCGTGCTCAACAAGGCCGGCAAGTTCGAGGGGCGGTCGGGCAATTACAGCGGCGCCGGCTTCTCCGGCATGACCTTCTGGACCTACGCGGTGCCCGATGCGCGGTTCGAGCAGTGGGTGGCGGGCGTCCGTCGCCGGCCGGGGACGCTCGACATCGCGACCTACAACCGGATCGCCGCGCCCAGCGAGAATGTGAAGCCCTACGGCTTCGGACGCGTCGACCCGCGGCTGTTCGCGCGGATCGTGGCGATGTGCACGCGGCCGGGCACCCAATGCGGCGAGCACGGAATGGGCCAGTCGCACGGGGTGCGCGCGCCGGCCAACGACCGGCCGCAGCGTCCCGACGAGGCGAAGGGCGCGCTGACCCGCGACCCGTCCGAACTCGGCACCAGCCCGCATCTCAACGCCCCGCGGGGCAAGGCGCCGGGGGCCAACGATCCCGGCACCGACGCCAATCGTAACATGACCATGCTCGTGCCGCCCGCGCCCTTCGCGGCCGCGGCGGCGCAGGGCTGAGGACCGGAACCATGTCCGACACGCTTCTCAAGACGATCTTCGGGCGGCTGACGCTCGACAGCTTCCCGATCCACGAGCCGATCGTGCTCGCCACCTTCGTCGTCGTCGCGCTGCTGGGCGGCGCGCTGGTGGCGGCGCTCACCTATTACCGGGTGTGGACGTATCTGTGGCACGAGTGGTTCACCAGCGTCGACCATAAGCGCATCGGCATCATGTACATGGTGCTGGGGCTGGTGATGTTCCTGCGCGGCTTCGCCGACGCGATCATGATGCGCGGGCAGCAGGCGATGGCGTTCGGGCAGAACGAGGGATATCTCAACGCCCACCATTACGACCAGGTGTTCACCGCCCACGGCGTCATCATGATCTTCTTCGTGGCGATGCCGCTCGTCACCGGCCTGATGAACTACGTGGTGCCGCTGCAGATCGGCGCGCGCGACGTGAGCTTCCCGTTCCTCAACAATTTCAGCTTCTGGATGACGGCGAGCGGGGCCGTCATCACCATGGCGAGCCTGTTCGTGGGCGAGTTCGCGCGCACCGGCTGGCTGGCGATGGCGCCCTTGTCAGGGCTCGACTATTCGCCCGATGTCGGCGTCGATTACTACATCTGGGCGCTCCAGATCGCGGGTGTCGGCACGCTGCTGTCGGGCGTCAACCTGATCGCCACCATCGTCAAGATGCGCGCGCCGGGCATGACGATGTTCAAGATCCCGATCTTCACCTGGTCGGCGCTGGTCACCAACGTGCTGATCGTCGCCGCCTTCCCGGTGCTGACCGCGGTACTGGCGATGCTGAGCCTCGATCGGTACGTCGGCACCAACTTCTTCACGAACACCGGCGGCGGCAATCCGATGATGTACGTGAACATGATCTGGATCTGGGGCCACCCGGAAGTGTACATCCTGATCCTGCCGGCGTTCGGCGTGTTCAGCGAAGTGGTGTCGACCTTCTCGGGCAAGCGTCTGTTCGGCTATACGTCGATGGTCTACGCGCTGATCGTGATCTGCATCCTGGCCTACCTCGTCTGGCTGCACCATTTCTTCACCATGGGGTCGGGCGCGACGGTCAACAGCTTCTTCGGCATCACGACGATGATTATCTCGATCCCGACGGGGGCGAAGATCTTCAACTGGCTGTTCACCATGTATCGCGGGCGCATCCGGTTCGAGCTGCCGATGATGTGGGCGGTCGCCTTCATGGTGACGTTCACCATCGGCGGGATGACGGGCGTGCTGCTGGCGGTGCCGCCGGCCGACTTCCAGCTGCACAATTCGCTGTTCCTGGTGGCGCATTTCCACAACGTCATCATCGGTGGCGTGCTGTTCGGGATGTTCGCGGGCCTCAACTACTGGTTCCCCAAGGCGTTCGGCTTCAAGCTGGACCACAAGTGGGGTGCGCGCAGCTTCTGGCTGTGGGTGGTCGGCTTCTACGTGGCGTTCATGCCGCTCTACGTGCTCGGCCTGATGGGCGTGACGCGGCGGCTGCGCCACTTCGACGACACGACGTTGCAGCCGTGGTTCATCGTGGCGGGCGTCGGCGCGCTGCTGATCGCGGGCGGCATCGCGTGCATGATGATGCAGTTCTTCGTCAGCTGGCGGAACCGCGAGGTGCTGCGCGACCATACCGGCGATCCGTGGGACGGCCGCACGCTGGAATGGGCGACCTCGTCGCCGCCGCCCGCGTACAACTTCGCCTTCACGCCCGTCATCCGCGATCTCGACGCCTGGTACGACATGAAGTCGCAGAAGGTGGAGCAGCCGACCGAGGGCTATTACGCCATCCACATGCCGTGCAACACCTGGGCGGGGATCGTGCTGGCGGGGATCGCGACCGTCTTCGGATTGGCGATGATCTGGTACATCTGGTGGCTGGCGGCGCTGTCGCTGGTGGCGCTGATCGCGACCGCGATCGTCCACACCTTCAACTACGACCGCGACTTCCACATCCCGGTGGAGGACATCCGCCGGGGCGAGGATGCGCGCACCGAATCGCTGGCGCGGGCGGGGGTATAAGCAGATGAGCGCGACCACGATGGACGCCACCACCCCGCCAGGCGCGGAGGAGAAGCCGGTCTTCTACGAGCTGGAGGAGCATCCGCATCCGCCCGGCGCCAGCACGCTGTTCGGGTTCTGGCTGTACCTGATGAGCGACTGCCTGATCTTCGCGATGCTGTTCGCCGCCTACGCGGTGTACGGCAACAGCACCGCGGGCGGGCCGGGCGCGGCGGAGCTGTTCGAGCTGCCGCTGGTGGCGACCAACACGGCGATGCTGCTGCTGTCCTCGATCACCTACGGCTTCGCGATGATCGCGACCGACGAGAAAAGGCAGGGCGCGACGATCGGTTGGCTGGGCGTGACGGCGCTGTTCGGCGCGGCGTTTCTGGCGATCGAGCTGTATGAATTCTCGCACCTGATCCACGAGGGCGCGGGGCCGCAGCGGTCCGCGTTCCTGTCGTCCTTCTTCCTGCTGGTCGGCACGCACGGGCTGCACGTGACGTTCGGGCTGATCTGGCTGGCGGTGCTGGTGGTGCAGGTGCTGCGCCGCGGGCTGGAGCCGGCCAACGTCCGGCGGCTGCAATGCCTGTCGCTGTTCTGGCATTTCCTGGACGTGATCTGGATCGGCGTCTTCACCTTCGTGTACCTGATGGGAGTGCTGAAGTGAGCAGCGCCGCCGACCAAGCCTTTCACGCCGCGCCCGATTCGCACGACGATCACGGCCACGACGATCATGGCGGCGCGCCGCACGGCAGCCGCCGCGGCTACGTCACCGGGTTCCTGCTGTCGGTGGTGCTGACCGCGATCCCGTTCGCGCTGGTCATGACGGGGGTGATCGCCGATGCGCGGATCACCGCCGGCATCGTGATCGCCGCGGCCGTGGTGCAGATCGTGGTGCACATGATCTACTTCCTGCACATGAGCACCAAGTCGGAGGAGGGATGGACGATGATGGCGCTGATCTTCACGATCATCGTCGTGGTCATCACCATCAGCGGGTCGATCTGGGTCATGTACAACATGAACACCAACATGATGCCCGGCATGGGGCCGGACACCGCGACGATGACGAGCGGCGGCATGTGAGCGGGCGCCGCCCCTGGCTCGGCCTGCTCGCGCTGGCGGTGGCGGCGGTGACCGCCGCGCTGGGCGTGTGGCAGGTCGAGCGACGGGCGTGGAAGCACGCGCTGGTCGCCTCGGTCGAGCGCAAGCTGGCGGCGTCGCCGGTGCCGGTCGACGGCATCGCGGCGGTGGGCGCCGACGACGCCTATCGGCGGGTGCGCGCGCGCGGGCGCTACCGGATCGGTGCCGACACCTATGTGCAGGCGGTGACAGCGTACGGACCGGGTTGGTGGGTGGTGAGCCCGCTCGACACCGGCCGGCGGACGCTGCTGGTCAATCGCGGCTTCGTGCCGGCCGAGCGCAAGGGCAAGGCGCCGCCGCCGCCAGGCTCGGTAACGGTCACCGGACTGCTGCGGTTGAGCGAGCCGGGCGGCGCGTTCCTGCGCAGCAACGACCCTGCCGCCGACCGCTGGTACTCGCGCGACGTCCCGGCGATCGCGGCGGCGAAGCGGCTGGGCCGGGTCGCACCCTTCTTCGTCGATCAGGATGCCGCCGGCGCGCCGGCCGGCGGCCCGCGGGGCGGGCTGACGGTGATCGCCTTCCCGGACAATCACCTGGTCTACGCGCTGACCTGGTTCGCGCTGTCGGCGATGGCGCTCTTCTTCGCGTGGACGGCATGGCGCTCACCACGTCGCTGAAGCCGCCGGGCGACGCCGCGGAGGCGACGCGGCGCAACGTCGCGCTGCTCGTCCAGCTGCGCTGGATGGCGGTCGGCGGGCAGTTGCTGACGATCCTTGGGTCGCGCTTCGGCCTGGGCATCGCGCTGCCGTTACCGATCATGCTGGGTGCGCTGGCGACGCTCGCCGCGCTCAACGGGGCGACGATGCTCACGCGCGGGCGCTGGCCGGCGAGCGAGGGGCAGCTGTTCGCGACGCTGCTGATCGACGTCGCCTGCCTGACCGTGCAGCTCTACGTCAGCGGCGGCGTCGGCAATCCGTTCGTGTCGCTCTACCTGCTCCAGGTGGTGATCGCCGCGGTGCTGCTGCCCGGCTGGCCGAGCTGGGCGCTCGCCGGGCTGACGACGCTGCTCTTCGGCTGGCTGGCCTGGGCGGCACCGGCCTTTCCGCTGCCGCCCGCCTATGCCTCGATCCTGTCGCACTCCTACGTCGCGGCGAGCTGGCTCAACTACGCGCTGGCGGCGACGCTGCTGGTGTGGTTCGTCGGGCGAGTGGTGCGCATCCTGTCGGCGCGGGATGCGCGGCTGGCGGCGTATCGGCAGCGGGTGGCGGAGGAGGAGCATATCGTCCGCATGGGCCTGCTCGCGAGCGGCGCGGCGCATGAACTGGGCACGCCGCTGTCGTCGATCGCGGTGATGCTGGGCGACTGGCGCGGCGACCCGGCGGTGACGGCGCGGCCCGACCTGCTCGCCGACGTCGAAGCGATGCGTGCCGAGGTCGGGCGGTGCAAGGCGATCATCGACGGCGTGCTGCTGGCGTCGGGCGAGGTGCGCGGCGGCTCGCCGCGGCGGACGACGCTGGCCGCGTTCCTGCGCGGCATCGTCGATGGCTGGCGCGAGAGCCACGACGTGGCGGTGACGCTGGACGCGGACGGCGTCGACGGCCGCCGCATCGTCGGCGACGCGGCGCTGGCCCAGACGATCGCCAACCTGCTCGACAATGCGGGCGAGGCGGGGGCACGGCGGATCGTGGTGACGGCGGGGCACGACGATGGCGCGACGACGATCGCGGTGCGCGACGACGGGCGCGGCTTCTCGGCCGAGATCCTGGCGACGGTGGGTGCGCCGTACCGCACCACCAAGGCGCGGCGCGGCGCGGGGCTGGGACTGTTCCTGGCGAGCAACGTGGTGCGGACGCTGGGCGGCACGTTGGCGGCGTCGAACCCGCCGGATGGGGGCGGGCTGGTGGTGCTGACCATCGCGGACGGGGCGATCGATGAGTGAGCGACCATGAGTGAAGCACGCCGCCTGCTGCTGGTCGAGGACGACGCGGTGTTCGCGCGCACGCTGCTGCGGTCGTTCGAGCGGCGCGGCTACGCGGTCCACCACCTGGCCGGGCCGGACGGGCTGGAGGAGGCGATCGCGGGCTTCGCGCCGAGCCACGCGGTGGTCGACCTGCGGCTGGGCGGTGCGTCCGGATTGGCGGTGGTGGAGCGGCTGCACGCCTTGGCACCCGAGGTGACCATCGTGGTGCTGACCGGCTTCGCGAGCATCGCCACCGCGGTGCAGGCGGTGAAGCTGGGGGCGACCAATTACCTGAGCAAGCCGGCCAATACCGACGATATCGAGGCGGCGTTCGAGGCGGGGGCGAGCGCGACCCTGCCGGAGGCGGACGAGGCGATGCGACCGTCGGCGTCGCTGCGCACGGTGGAGTGGGAGCATATCCACCAGGCGCTGGCGGACGCGGACTTCAACGTGTCGGAAGCGGCGCGACGATTGGGGATGCACCGGCGGACCCTCGCCCGAAAGCTGGAGAAGCGGCATTTGTGAAGGTCATCCGTCATGCCGGGCTCGTCCCGGCATCCAAGACCGCGAGCGACCGCGCTGCTTGACTCTGAACCTCGGCACGAGCCCGGAGTGACGAAGGAGCGCGGCGGGTGGACGCCTCCACCCTCTCGTCACCCCGGACTTGATCCGGGGTCCATGCTTCCGCAGCAGCCGCGGTGAAGGTCATCCGTCATGCCGGGCTCGTCCCGGCATCCAGGGCCGCGAGCGACCGCACTGCTTGACCCTGGACCCCGGGACGAGCCCGGGGTGACGAAGGAGCGCGGCGGGTGAACGCCTCCACCCTCTCGTCACCCCGGACTTGACCCGGGGGCCATGCTTCCGCAGCAGCCGCGGTGAAGGTCATCCGTCATGCCGGGCTCGTCCCGGCATCCAGGGCCGCGAGCGACCGCGCTGCTTGACCCTGGACCCCGGGACGAGCCCGGGGTGACGAAGGAGCGCGGCGGGTGGACGCCTCACCCTCTCGTCACCCCGGACTTGATCCGGGGTCCATGCTTCCGCAGCAGCCGCGGTGAAGGTCATCTGTCATGCCGGGCTCGTCCGGGCATCCAGGGCCGCGAGCGACCGCGCTGCTTGACCCTGGACCCTGGGATGAGCCTGGGGTGACGAAGGAGCGCGGCGGGTGGGCGCCTCCACCCTTTCGTCACCCCGGACTTGATCCGGGGTCCATCGTACAGCGTAAGCAACGGCCTGTTGCTCTTGAGGAAGCATGGACCCGGATCAAGTCCGGGGTGACGGAGGAGGGAGACCGTCGGACACGCTTCCATGCGGGCGCGTTGGTGCGGCATGGCGGAGGACATCCACGATCTTCAAATGCGCATGGACGCGGCCGCTGCGGCGCTCGATTTCGAGCAGGCGCGGGCGCTTCGCGATCGGATCGCGCTGATCCGCGGCGGCGCGAGCGGGCAGGCGGCGGCGCAGGCCGACACCGGCGGGCTGACGCGGCAGCGGCCGGGCGCGATGGGGCTGGGCACCAGCCGGCAGCAGGTCGAGCCGCCGCCGGGATGGACGCCGCCGCCCCGGCCCGATCCGATGACGCGCGGGCGCAGCCGACGCGGGAGGTGACCGGCGTTCCGCTGCGTGCCATGACCGCCGGTGACGAGCAGGAGAGGACGAGGATGGCGAAGGGACGGCCGCTGATCGCGGGCATCGAGCTGGGCGGCACCAAGTGCATCGCGATCCTGGCGCGCGGACCCGATGAGATCGAGGATCGGGTGCAGCTGCCGACCACCCGGCCGGAAGAGACGTTGTCGGCGCTGGAGGCGGTGCTCGACCGATGGAGCGGCTATTCGGCGCTCGGCATTGCGAGCTTCGGGCCGGTGTCGATCGACCATGGGTCCGCCGATTACGGCCACATCACCTCCACGCCCAAACCCGGCTGGGCGGGGCAGGACGTCGGTCGCCGCCTGGCCGCGCACACGGGCGTGCCGACCGGCTTCCACACCGACGTGGTCGGCGCCGCGCTGGCGGAGGCGCGCTGGGGCGCGGCCAGGGGGATCGCCGACATCGCCTATGTCACGGTGGGCACGGGGATCGGCGCGGGGCTGATCGCGGGCGGGAAGCCGGTCGACGGGCTGACCGCGTCGGAGTTCGGCCATTTTCGCCCGGTGCGGACGGCGGGCGACGACTGGGTCGGTGTCTGCCCCTATCACGGCGCCTGCGTCGAGGGGCTGGCGGCGGGGCCGGCGATCCAGGCGCGGACGGGGACGCCGGGGCCGGAGCTTGCCGCCGACGATCCCGCCTGGGACCTGGTCGCGGACACGCTGGGGCAGCTGCTCCACACGCTGGTGGTGACCGGCGTGCCGCGGCGCATCGTGATGGGCGGGGGCGTGATGGTGGGCAACGATCACCTGTTCCCGCGGGTGCGCCGCGCGATGACGCGGAGTCTCGCCGGCTACGTCGCGCTGCCCGAGGTGGCGGACGCGGAGACCTTCGTGGTGCCGCCGGCGCTGGGCGGCAATGCCGGGCCGCTGGGCGCGGTGGTACTCGGCGCGCAGGCGCTGGGGGCCGAGCTGTCGAGTTCGTTTACGGCCGCTTAACTTAACGCGCTTACCTCCGGGCAACCGTGTTGGTGGAGCCTGTGCGCGATGAGTGAAGCCGTTCGTATCCTGATCGTCGACGACGAACCGGCGATGCACGACAGCTATCGTCGGTCCTTCGCGCCGACGCGCAACCGGGGTGAGCAGGCGCTGGACGCGATGGCCGCCGCGCTGTTCGACGACGTCGCGGTGGCGGCGGGCGGCCCCGCCTTCGCGCTGACCCACCGGTCGCAAGGGCTGGACGCGGTCGCCGAGGTGGAGCGTGCGCTGGCCGCGGGCGATCCGTACGCGGTGGCGTTCATCGACATCCGCATGCCGCCGGGCATCGACGGGCGCGAGACGGCGCGGCGCATCCGCTCGCTCGACCCCGCGGTCAACCTCGTCATCGTCACCGGCTATTCCGATTTCTCGCCGGTGGAGATCGCCAGGGTGGCGGGCCCCGCGGACAAGATCTTCTACATCGCCAAGCCGTTCGAGGTGGCCGAGATCGTCCAGACCGCGACCGCACTGGGCGAACGCTGGCGCGTCGACCGCGAACTGGCAACGGCGCGCGCCACCCTCTCAGCCCAAGTCCTCCTCCTCGAAGAGCAGAAGCTGGAGCTGGCCGCCAACGAGAGCCGCGCGATCCACATCGCCACGCACGACTCGCTGACGGATGCACCCAACCGCCTCGCCTTTCTGCGCGCGTTGGGCGAGCGGGTGCGCGGGCCGGGCCAGTTCGCGACGGCGATGTTCGACCTCGACCGGTTCAAGCTGGTCAATGACACGCTGGGCCATCTGGCGGGCGACAAGCTGATCCAGGAGATCTGCGCCATCTTGCACGCGCACGCGCCCGACGGGGCGATGGTCGCACGGCTGGGCGGCGACGAGTTCGGCGTATTGTTCGACACACTGGGCGAGCAGGCCGCGGTGATGGCGTGCGAGCGGCTGGTGGCGGCGTGCTCGACCAGCATCTCCGTCTTCGGGAACTCGGTCCAGGGTGGATCGTCGGCGGGCGTGGTGGTGACCAAAGGGGGCGAGGGGCGCGAGCCCGTGGACGTGCTGCGCCGCGCCGACCTAGCGCTGAACGATGCCAAGCGCGCCGGTCGCGGCGTGGTGCACGTGTTCGACGAGGGGATGGACGAGGGCATCCGCTTTCGCCGCCGGATCGAGGGTGGCCTGTCGGAGGCGATCGCGCGGGGCGAGCTGAGCCTGGTCTATCAGCCGATCGTCGGGCGCGACGCGTTCGACGTGCTGGGCTTCGAGGCGCTGCTGCGCTGGAACACGGCCGAGTACGGACCGATGAGCCCGGCGGTGTTCATCCCGATCGCGGAAGAATCGAACCTGATCCACGAGCTGGGCGACTGGGTGCTGGGCAAGGCGCTGGCAGAGATGCAGCACTGGCCCGACCAGTATGTCTCCGTCAATTTCAGTCCGCGCCAGTTTCGGCGGCACAATTTCGTCGGCCACGTGATGGAAAGCGTGCAGCGCGCGGGCGTATCGCCGACGCGGGTACAGATCGAGATCACCGAGACGGCGATCTTCGACGATGCCGAGCGCGCCGCGGAGACGCTGTACAAGCTGCGACAGATGGGCTTCCGCATCGCACTGGACGATTTCGGCACGGGCTATTCAAGCCTCTACAACATCCGCAAGTTCGCGCTCGATTGCCTGAAGATCGACAAGAGCTTCATCGACGGCATGGGCCGGGAGCGCGAGTCGGCGGCGATCGTCCACTCGATCATCCATCTCGGCCGCGCGCTGGGCCTGGGCGTGGTGGCGGAAGGTGTCGAGACGGAGGCGCAGGTACAGGCGCTGCGCATCGCCGGCGCGCAGTATCTGCAGGGCTATTACCTGTCGCGGCCGGTGATGCCGACGATCGCCCGCGACCTGGCGGCGCGCGGTCGAATCGGCGAGGAGCCGGTGGCGGCGACCGGAACCAACGGATGATCCGTGCCCACCAGGGACGGCCGCGGTCCTTGGGCGCCAAGTTGGTGCTGATCCTGACCGCGGTGGGCGTCGCCGGCGCGCTGGCCATTACCGTGCTGCTGGCCGCGATCATCACCCCGAGCTTCAACGGGCTGGAGGCCAAGGCGGTGCGCGGCCATGTCGAGCGGACGCAGGCGGCGCTGACCGACTATGCCGCCAAGGTCGAGAGCGCGGTACGCGATTACGGCGACTGGAACGACAGCTACGATTACATGGCGCATCCGTCGGTCTGGTTCGAGCGGGAGAGCTTCTCGTCGCTGGCCATGGCCAATCTGGGCGTGCAGGGCATGGCGTACGTCGCGCCCGACCGCCATGTGGTGATCGCGCGGTGGATCGGCGCGAACGGTGCCGAGCGGCCGGCGATGCGCGCGGCGCTGATCCGCGCGATCGCGGCGACCGACCTAGAGCGAGCGCTGCGCGGCGGCAGTTCCGGACGGTTCTTCGCGCGGGTGGGCGACGAGGTTGCCGCGATCGGGCTGGCGCGGGTGCGACGGTCGGATGGCAGCGGCAGCCCGCGCGGCTTCGTGCTGATGGCCCGCGCGATCGGATCGGCGCAGCTCGCCGAGCTGTTGGTGGTGCCGGCCCGAATCGAGCGGCCGGCGGGCGATACCGACATTGTGTCCCCCGGCCGCGCCACCACGCAGATCGCGGTGCCGCTGCGGGGCGCGGACGGCCACGCGGTGGCGGCGGCTCGGTTCGCGGTGCCGCGCGAGGTGTCGATGCTGGGGCGGCGAATGTTGTTGCTGGCGATCGCGGGATCGACGCTGCTGCTGCTGATCGTGCTGCTGGTATTGCGCCGGGTGATCGCCCGGCTGGTGCTGGCACCGCTCGCGCGCGTGGAGCGGCACATGCAGCGGGTGCGCGCGTCGGGCTCGTTGTCGCTGCTGGAGGAGGAGGGGCGCGACGACGAAATCGGATCGTTGGGGCGCAGTTTCAACGCGATGCTGGCGCAACTGAAGGATCTGCGCGAGCAGATCCAGGTGCAGAGCTTCGCGCTCGGCCGGTCGGAGAGTGCGGTGGCGGTGATGCACAACGTGCGCAACGCGCTGAACCCGATCAGCACCATCCTGAGTCAGGGCGTCGCGCAGGCGCCCCCGGTGGAGCGCGCGACGCTGGACCGGGCGATGGCCGAGCTGGCGCGGGACGACGTGCCGGCAGCCCGGCGCGCCAGGCTGACCACCTTCGTCGCGGCGGCGTTCGAAGCGGAGCGGCTGGCGCGCGACGCAACGCGACGCGAGTTGCAGGTCGGGCGCGAGGCAATGACGCACGTGCTGGAGATCATCGGCCAGCAGCAGAAAAGCGCGCACGAGCGGCCGGAGGTGGAGGGGGTGGATGTTGCTGAGATAGTGGCGCGCAATGCCGCAATCGCGCGCTATTCGCAGCTCGCCTCCATCGCCTTCTCGTTCCCGGCGGGGCCGCACGTCGCCCTGGCGAACCGCGTGATCCTGAGCCAGGTGGTCGGCAATCTGCTGGGCAATGCGGCGGAAGCGATCGCGGCGCGGGGGACCGGCAGTGGTTCGATCGGCGTGACGATCGCGGAAGAGGACGGACACGTCGTGATCGTGATCGGCGACGATGGCGAGGGGTTCGATGCCGATCGGGCGCCCAACCTGTTCCAGCGCGGTTTTTCCACCCGGCAGCACAAATCGGGCGGACTGGGGCTGCACTGGTGCGCCAATTCGGTGACGGCGATGGGGGGCACGCTGGCGCTGCGATCGGCGGGCAAGGGGTTGGGCGCGGAGGCGGTGCTGACGCTGCCGGCGGCGGGCGAGGCGCTGGCGCACGCGGCGTGACGGGAAGTCAGGCGGCGCGATCGGCCGGTGGTTGCTCGCGCAGGTGCGGCGCGACGAGGTCGTGGGCGCGGTACCAGCGTCGGCGATCGTCGGGCAGCGTGTCGAACGCGCCGATCACGCCGCGGCAGGCGGGGCTGCCGCAGGCGCAGGGCATGCGCCAGGACGGGTCGGAGACGGTGGTGGCATAGTCCCAGGCGATCTCCTCCCCCGGCGCGATCGGGCGCAGCGCGACCAGGAAGATGCCGTCGGCGCGAAAGCGGATGCCCGCATTGGGATCGCAGCTGTGGTTGACGAGGTCGTCGATCCGGCCCGACGGGCCCAGATACTCGCCGGCGGCGATCTGCACGAAACGGTCGGCGGCACCGTGCAGGCTCGTGGGTAGGCGATCGGCGCGCACGCGCGGGCCGCTGAAGCGGATCAGGAGGTCGCCCGCAGCGAAGCCCCGCGCGGCGAACACCGCGCGGCCGAGATGGCTCTCGCCCACCGCGAAGGGATTGGCGGGGGTGCGATAAGCGTCGAGCAGGTAGAAGGCACCGCGCCGCACGCCGAGCGAGCGCGCCGGGTTGAGACTGGCGAGCCCGATCATCAACCACACCGCGGCGTGGCAGCCGAATTCGACCAGAATATAGGCGTACTCGCCCGTGGCCGTGCCGGCGACGCGGGCGGCGACGAGCAGCGTGGCGAGATCGCCGAGCGTCCACAGGCCCCAGGCGGGAGACCGCTCGCGCCGGACGTCCTCCCACACGCTCGCCCAGGTCGGCCAGAAGCTGACCGGCACGGCCGCGACGACCAGCATGTGCGCCCAGAATGCCTGGTGAAGGGCGAGCCACAGCAGGATGGCGACGAGCGCTGCGCCCATGCACGAACTCTCCAGCGGCGTCGGTGCCCGCCAGCGCGAGCGGCGCCACATGACCAGCGTGACGACCAGGCAGGCCGCGGCGGAGAGCGCGAAGACCAGCGCCTGCGGCGCGCCGGGGTTGATCGCGGCGTAGGTCGCGGCCTCCACCGCCGTGGCGACGCTCCAGATCAGCCAGGAGGCGCGGTTGGGCTCTACCAGGTGGCGGCGTAGGCCGACCAGGTAGGTGGCGTAGCCGGCGAGATTGAGCGCCAGGGCCGTGGCCAGCAGGATGTCCGTTCCCCCCATGGCGGGATGGTAAACCGGGTGTTCAGACAGGTCCATGTCCCATCGATCCCCAGCTTTGGGAGGACCGTCGCACCATTCCTTTCGCCTTCCCCGGCGAAGGCCGGGGCCCAGATGGGGAGGTTTCGCAAGTAGTTCGAAAGGTTGCCCAACTGGGCCCCGGCCTTCGCCGGGGAGGCGGAAGGGCGGGGGCGTGGCAACGGTTGGCCGCAAGGAGAAAATGGGGCGTTAAAGCGGGAGCGAGGGCTGTTCCTCCGCCGGCTCGCCGCCGAATGCCGAGAGCGTCAGGCCGAGCAGGCGGATGCCGCCGGCGACGGGAAGTTGCTGGTGCAGCAGGTCGGTGCCTATGCCGAGAAAGGCATCGCGGGTGGCGACGGGCGCGGTCAGCGAGCGGGCGCGGGTGATGGTGCGGAAATCGGCGTGGCGGAGCTTCAGCGTGACGGTGCGGCCGCGCGCGCCGTGACGCTCGACGCGGGCCCAGGCGGCGTCGGCGACGACGGCGAGCCTGTCGCGCAGCTCGGCCGGGTCGGACAGGTCGTGCTCGAAGGTGCGCTCGGCCCCGATCGATTTGGCGACGCGGTGCGCGCGCACGGGGCGGTGGTCGATGCCGCGGGCGGCGCCGTGGAGATAGGCGGCGTAGCTGCCGAAATGCGCCTGGAGGAACGCGAGCGACCGTTCCGCCAGGTCGGCCCCGGTGAGGATGCCGAGCGCCTCCATCCGCCGCGCGGTGACCGGGCCGACGCCGTGGAAGCGTTTCACCGCCAGCCCCTGCACGAAGGCGGCGCCCTTGTGCGGGGGGATGACGCACAGGCCGTCGGGCTTGTTCTGGTCGGAGGCGAGCTTGGCGACGAACTTGTTGTAGCTGACCCCGGCCGAGGCGGTGAGGCCGGTGTCCGCGCGGATGCGGGCGCGGATCGCCTCGGCGATGGCGCGCGCGGAGCCCAGGCCGTGGCGATCCTCCGACACGTCCAGATAGGCCTCGTCCAGCGACAGTGGTTCGATCTGGTCGGTATAATGAGCGAAGATCGCGCGGATCTGCTGCGAGATGGCGTGATAGACGTCGAAGCGCGGACGCACGAAGACG
This sequence comes from Sphingomonas rubra, assembly GCF_900115745.1. GTDB lineage: Bacteria > Pseudomonadota > Alphaproteobacteria > Sphingomonadales > Sphingomonadaceae > Sphingomonas > Sphingomonas rubra. Next base: position 266,814 of record NZ_FOXP01000002.1, read on the forward strand.
AGGTCGGGGCAGCGGCGCACCGCGGTGGAGGACGGCATGGCGGAGCGGACGCCGAACACCCGCGCCTCGTAACTGGCCGCCGCGACCACGCCGCGCGCGCGGCTGCCGCCGACCGCGACAGGGCGGCCGCGCAGGGCGGGGTCGTCGCGCTGCTCGACCGACGCGTAGAAGGCGTCCATGTCGACGTGGATGATCTTGCGCGGGCGCTCCTCGGCCATGGCGCCGTCATAGCGGCGCGCGGCCGCGATTGCAGCGGGCGGGCCGCTGCGCCATGAAGCCCCCGACTATCAAGGATTACCGGATGACGCCTGACGGGGCAGTGTGGCGGGTCGAGCGCGCCGACAAGATGACGGTGATCGTCGATGCGGAGGATTATTTCCGCAGCGCGCGCCGGGCGATGCTGCAGGCCAAGCGGCGTATCCTGCTGATCGGCTGGGATTTCGACGCGCGCATCGTGCTGGACCAGGACATCGATCGCGAGCCGCGCGCGGTGGGGGCGTTCATCCACGGGCTGGTCGAGCGCACGCCCGAGCTGGAAGTGTTCCTGCTGCGCTGGGACCTGGGGGCGCTGAAGACGCTGGTGCGCGGATCGACGCTGTTCACCGTGCTGAAATGGATGCGGCACCCGCGCATCCACACCAAGCTGGACGGTCATCACCCGACCGGGGGATCGCACCACCAGAAGATCGTCATCATCGACGACTGCCTGGCCTTTTGCGGCGGCATCGACATGACCGGCGACCGCTGGGACACGCGCGCGCACCTGGACGACGATCCGCGGCGGCGGCGGCCGACCACCCGGCGCCGCTACAAGCCGTGGCACGACGCGATCAGCGCGGTGTCCGGACCGGTGGCGCACGCGCTGGGCGTGCTGTTCCGCGAGCGATGGCGCGCGGCGGGCGGCGCGCCGGTGCTGCTGCCCGACGCGCATCATCCAGGAGAGTTTGGGGAACACGGTGCCTGCTGGCCCGAAGGGCTGCCGGTCGATTTCGAGCGGATCGACGTCGGCATCGCGCGGACCATGCCGGAGATGCCGGGCGAACCCGGCATCCACGAGAGCGAGGAACTGTTCCTGCGCCAGATCGCCGGGGCGAAGCGATACCTGTACGTCGAGAGCCAGTATTTCGCCTCGCGCCGGATCGCCGAGGCGATCGCGCGGCGGCTGGACGAGGCGGACGGGCCGGAGATCGTGGTCATCAACCCGCTGACCGCCCAAGGCTGGCTGGAGCCGCTGGCGATGGACACGGCGCGGGCGCGGCTGATGGAGGCGCTGCGCCGGCGCGACCGGCACGGGCGGCTGCGCATGTACCATCCCTATACGGCGGGGGGCACGCCGATCTACGTCCATGCCAAGATCCTGATCGCCGACGATATCGTCTTGCGGCTGGGATCGAGCAACATGAACAACCGCTCGATGCGGCTCGATACCGAGTGCGACCTGACGATCGAGGCGGGTGACGACGACCAGCGCGCGTGCGTGGCGGCGATCCGCGACGGCCTGATCGCCGAGCATCTGGGCGTCGAGCCCCATGAGGTGGCGGAGGCGGTGCGGGCGCACGGGCTGATCGAGGCGATCGAGCGGCTGCGCGGCCAGGGTAAGACGCTGCGATCGTACGAGGTGCCCGACCTGTCGGCGGTGGAGGAATGGCTGGCGGACAACGAGGTGCTGGACCCGGAAGGGCCGGAGGAGATGTTCGAGGCGTTCTCCCGGCGGGGGCTGTTCCGGCGGCTGCGCCGCGGGTGACGACGGCGCGATGATCCGGCAGATCGGCGCCTTGCCGTATCGGATCGTCGACGACGGCGCGGCGGAGGTGATGCTCATCACCTCGCGCGATACCGGGCGCTGGGTGGTGCCCAAGGGCAACCCGATGCGCGGGCTCGCCCCGCACGAGGCGGCGGCGGCCGAGGCGTGGGAGGAGGCGGGCGTGACCGGCTACGTCTGCGCGGCGCCGCTGGGCGAGTATCGTTATCCCAAGCGGCGGCGGCGCGGCGTGGTGGAGGCGGCGGTGGCGGTCTATCCGCTGGCGGTGGTGCGGCAGGCGGCCGACTGGCCCGAAAGGGGACAGCGCACCACGCGCTGGTTCCCGCTCGCCCAAGCGGCGGCGAGTGTCACGGAACCGCAACTGAAGCGCCTCATAGCTGGCTTTACGGTTCCGGCTGCGCCACTGACGGTCGCAGAACGGGTGCTTCCGGCCGTCCAGGGTGGGCCGGGGCCTAGAAAGGGAAAGCGAGTTCCGATGCTTGGCTGGTTCCAGTCGCTGATGCCCACGCAAGGGCGATTCTTCGAGCAGTTCGAGGCGCACGCCGCGACGCTGGTCGCGGGCGCCGATGCGCTGGCCAAGCTGTTCCACGGCGAGGGGCCGGTGGAAACGCAGATCGCCGCCATCGTCCGCCACGAGCACGAGGCCGACGACATCACCCGCGACGTGCTGCGCGACGTGCGCCGGGTGTTCGTGACGCCGTTCGACCGGTCCGCGATCATCGAGCTGATCGGGGTGATGGACGACGCGATCGACCAGATGAACAAGACGGGCAGCACCGTCGAGATCTACGGCGTGCGCCAGTTCGAACCGGACATGCGCGACATCGCCGGCATCGTGGTGGAAGCGGCACGGATCACCGCGGAGGCGATCCCGCTGCTCCGCTCGATCAACCGCAACGGCGACCGGCTGAACGCGCTGACCGAGCGGATGGTCGAGATCGAAGGCCATGCCGACGCGATCCACGACCGCGGGCTGAAGGCGCTGTACCAGGCGCATCAGGACGAGCCGATGCGCTTCATCGTCGGCCGCGAGATCTACAGCCACCTGGAGCGGATCGTCGACCGGTTCGAGGACGTCGCCAACGAGATCCAGGGTCTCGTGATCGATCACGCCTGAGAGGCATCACACCGATGATCTCCATGACCCTGCTGGTCGCGCTGGTCGGCTTCGCCCTGCTGTTCGATTTCCTGAACGGCATGCACGATGCGGCCAACTCGATCGCGACCGTCGTCTCGACGCGCGTGCTGAAACCGCAATGGGCGGTGCTGTGGGCCGCTTCCTTCAACTTCCTGGCGCTGTTCGTGTTCGGCGAGCACGTCGCCAACACGGTGGGCAAGGGGATCGTCGACGCCGCCGTGATCGACGCGACGGTGATCTGGGCGGCGCTGTGCGGCGCGGTGTTCTGGAACGTCGCCACCTGGCTGCTGGGCATTCCGTCCTCGTCCAGCCACGCGCTGATCGGCGGGCTGCTGGGCGCCGGCCTCAGCAAGGCGGGATTCAGCGGCATTGTGTGGAGCGGCATCTTCAAGACGGTGGCGGGCATCTTCGTGGCGCCGGCGTTGGGCATGATCCTGGCGCTGGTGCTGGTGCTCGCGGTCGCCTGGACCAGCCTGAAGCTGACGCCGCTGGGCGTCGACAAGCGGTTCCGCAAGCTCCAGCTCGTCTCCGCCGCGCTCTACAGCCTGGGGCACGGCGGCAACGACGCGCAGAAGACGATGGGCATCATCTCGGTTCTGCTGTTCAGCCAGGGGATGCTGGGCGACACGTTCTACGTGCCGATGTGGGTGGTGCTGTCCTGTTACGGCGCGATCGCGCTCGGCACGATGTCGGGCGGCTGGCGGATCGTTCATACGATGGGGTCGAAGATCACGCGGCTGACCCCGGCGCAGGGGTTCTGCGCGGAGACGGGCGGCGCGATCACGCTGGCGATCGCCAACATCGGTGGCATTCCGATCTCCACCACCCACACCATTACCGGGTCGATCGTCGGCGTCGGCGCGGCGCGGCGACTGTCGGCGGTGCGGTGGAACGTGGCGTCGAACATCGTGGTGGCGTGGTTCATCACGCTGCCCGCCGCCGGCCTGGTCTCGGCGGCGGTGTTCTTCGCGACGCGGTTCGTCGCCTCGCTGTGAGGATAGGGGCGGCGACCGTGCCGCCCGTTGCCGTCAGGGCGCGATCACGACGCAGCTGACGCCCGCGGCGGCGCAGGCGCGGCGGGCGGCGGCGCGGTCGGGGAAGCCGGTCGCCTGCAACCGCGTGACGCCGCCGCCGGCCACGTAGGCGGGCTCGCCGCCGACGCGGGCGCCCACCTTCTTCCAGAGCGCGTCCGCGTTGGCACGGTCGCGGAACGCGCCGAGCTGGACGCGCCAGGGGCCGCTGGCGGTCGATGCGCGGGGCGGGGCGGGGCGTGCCTGGACCGCTCGGGGTGACGGCGCGGGGCGCGGGGGCGCCGCCTGGCGTGGGGCAGCCGGCTGGCGCGCGGCGAGGGGCGGTGCGGGCGCGCTGGTCGGTGCGGCGGCGACCTTGGCGGCGGTCCCGGCCAGGGCGGGGTAGGTTTCGACCAGTTGCAGCCCGCGCTCGCGATCGGCGGGGGTGAGGAACGCCTCCATCTGCGACAGCGACTGCGCGGCGGACGGCATTTTCGCCAGCGACGCGCGCGTCATCAGCGCGTAGGCGCGCGGATAGTCGATGGCCGCGCCGTCGCCGTTGAACAACATGGTGGCGAGGAGGAGCTGCGCGCGCGGCTCGCCGCGGCGGGCGGAGCGGTCGAGATAGGGAAACGCCTCCGGCTTGCGGTTGCTCTGGAACAGCGCGATGCCGTAGCTGTCCTCGGCCTGGCGGTGGCCCTGGTCGGCCGCGCGCTTGAACCAGGCGAGCGCCTGGTTGAGGTCGACCGGCACGCCGCGGCCGAACTTGTACGCCTGGGCGAGGTTGAACTGCGCGTCGGCATCGCCCTGGATGGCGAGGGGCCGCCACTCGGCGATCGCGCGCGCCCACTCGCCGTGGTTCCAGGCGTCCAGCCCCGCCTTGACGTCCGCGGCGGCCGGAGGCGTCGCCACCAGCATCGCCAGTGCCAGCGATCCCTTCATCATCTTCACCACGCCGATCCCATCTACGCTCTCCGTTGGTCGCCATCATGGCGTCGTTCGTCGGGTTTGACAAAGTCCGACTTGGCGCCGGCCGCGATTCGTTAACCCGATCTTAGCGACGTCCATGCCACCGATCGGCCCGAACGGGATGGAGACAGAACCGCAATGCGCGTCGTCGCACTGGCATCGCAGAAGGGGGGATCGGGCAAGACGACCCTGTCGGGGCATCTCGCCGTGCAGGCGCAGCGCGCCGGCAACGGACCGGTGGTGTTGATCGACATCGATCCGCAAGGCTCGCTGGCCGACTGGTGGAACGAGCGCGAGGCCGAGTTTCCCGCCTTCGCGCAGACCACGGTCGCACGCCTCGCCACCGACCTGGAACTGCTGCGCCAGCAGGGTTTCAAGCTGGCGGTGATCGATACGCCGCCGGCGATCACGGTGGCGATCCAGAGCGTCGTCCAGGTCGCCGAGCTGGTGGTGGTGCCGACCCGGCCGAGCCCGCATGACCTGCGCGCGGTGGGCGCGACCGTGGACCTGTGCGACCGGGCCAGCAAGCCGCTGATCTTCGTCGTCAACGCCGCCACGCCCAAGACGCGGATCACCGCCGATGCGGCGGTGGCGCTGTCGCAGCACGGCACGGTGGCGCCGATCACGCTGCACCAGCGCACCGACTACGCCGCGTCGATGATCGACGGGCGAACGGTGATGGAGGTCGATCCCAAGGGCAAGTCGGCCGCCGAGGTGCAGGCGCTGTGGACCTATATCGCCGACCGGCTGGAGAAGAAATTCCGCCGCACCGTGTTCGCGGTGCCCGCCACGCCGAGCTTCGCCGGGCGGCAGGCGGGTGGCTTCGGCCGCCGGGTCGCGGGGTGATCGCGATGGGCCTGATGGGATCAAAGCCGTTCGCCTCGCTCAGCTCCGGCCTGCTCGCGCGCAAAGGGCAGGCGCGGCCCGCGATGCGGCCGCAGATGCTGGGACCGGCGGCGTCGCTGGACGATCTCGGCTGGAACGACATGGGGTACGAGGCAACGACACCGTCGTCGCCACCGGTCGCACCCGAGCCCGCACCGCTGCCGCCGGTGCTGGTCGAGCGTGAGGCGCTGATCGCCCAAGTCGCGCGGCCCGCGACCCCGCCGGCGCCGGACGCGGTGGCACCGGCCGTGTTGGCGCAGATCGGCCGGGAGAGCGGGGCGCAGACGGCGCGGGGCAAGGCGGCGTTCACGCTGCGGCTGGACGCCGGGCGCCACCTGCGGCTGCGGCTCGCCACCGTGGTGGCGAAGCGATCGGCGCAGGCGCTGGTCGCCGAGGCGCTGGACCGGTTCCTCGACACGGTGCCGGAGGTGGAGGCACTCGCTGCGCAACTGCCGGCACCGGAGGTGAAATGATGAACAATCGTCTGCTTCTCTCGATCGGCTCGGTCGCGCTCGTGCTGGGCGGGACCATGGCGGGAGCGGGTGCGGGGGCGCGGCCGCCGTCGGCCGCCGACCTCGCCAAGCGCACCGCCAAGGCGCTGGCCCGGCACGATGCCGCGGCGGTGATGCTGGCGGAGCAGGCCGTCGCGGCGGCGCCGGGCGAGGCGGACTATCGTGCGCTGCTGGCGCGGGCGTATCTTCAGGCGGGGCGCTTCGCCTCTGCGCGCGATGCGTCGGGCGATGCGCTGCGGCTGCGGCCGGCGGACGGGCGCAGCGCGCTCAACCTGGTGCTGGCGACCATCGCGACGGGCGACTGGCAGCGCGCGCGGGCCGTGCTGGCGGCGAACGAGGGGCAGATCGGCGCGGCGGACCGCGGGCTGGCGCTGGCGCTGGCCGGCGATCCGGCGGGCGGCGTCGCAGTGCTGATGCAGGCGGCGCGCGAGCCGGGGGCATCGGCCAAGACGCGGCAGAATCTGGCGCTGGCACTGGCGCTGTCGGGTCAGTGGTCGCTCGCCCGCGCGGTGGCGGCGGCGGACATGTCGCCAGCCGAGGTCGACCGACGGATCGCCGAATGGGCGCAGTTCGTGCAGCCGAGCGCAGCGTCCGACCAGGTCGCCGCGCTGCTGGGCGTGCGGGCGGTCGCCGATGCCGGGCAGCCGGTGGCGATCGCGCTGGGGACGCCGGGGGAGGCGCCGGCGCTCGCTGCCGTGCCGTCGGCAACGCCGATAGCGGCCGTCGAGACGGCCCCCACGATCGCGCCCGTGCCGAGGGTGACTTTCGGGCCGCGGCGGGAGGTGGTGCAGGCGTTGCCCGCCTCGACAATTCGTGACGATGCCCGGCCGGTGCGGACGGCAGGCGCCATCGGTTCCGGCGATTGGTACGTCCAGCTGGGCATGTTCGAGAATGCCGCGGTGGCGCGCGATGCGTGGCGGCGGATCGGCGCGCGTCATCCGGCGATCGGCCACCATCGGCCGCAAGGCACCTCGTTCCGCCGCGGCGGCGCGGCGTTCTACCTCCTGTCGGTCGGTGGGTTCGACTGGAACGGCGCGTGGCGCTTGTGCCGGTCGGTTCGGGTGAAGGGAGGCGACTGTTTCGTGCGCCGCCCGGCGGGCGACATGCTCGCGCAATGGCTGCGGAGTGGGACCGGGGTCGCCGCGCTTTGAAGTGGGATGACGAGATGTCGACCCATTACCGTTCGCCCTGAGCAACGTCGAAGGGCAGGCCGCGAGCGGGGTAGCTCGTGGCCTGTGCTTCGACTGCGCTCAGCACGAACGGGTCAGGGTGATGTGATCCTATTCTGGAGAGGGCGGCCGCCCTTCCAGACGCGCAAGGGGCGGCCCTGGACAGGGAGACCGTCGAAGGGCGTGTTGCCGGCCGAGGCGAATGCCTCGCCGTCGATCTGCCAGGGTGTTCCATCGTCGAACAGCAGCAGGTCGGCCGGCGCGCCGACGGCGAGCGTACCGCTGTCGAGGCCGAGGATGTGTGCGGGCTGCGCGGCGAGCAGGCGGAACAGCCGGTCGAGCGTGACGTGACCGTCGCGCACCAGCGTCAGCGACAGAGCGAGCAGCGTCTCGGCACCCGCCATGCCGGCGGCGGCGTCGGCGAAGGGGAGGCGCTTGGCTTCCGGCCCCTGCGGGTCGTGGCCGGAGGCGATCACGTCGATCGTGCCGTCCGCCACCGCGGCCAGGCAGGCGCGGCGGTCCGCCTCGTCGCGCAAAGGGGGCGAGAGGTGGGCGAAGGTGCGGAAATCGCTCATCGCCAGGTCGGACAGCAGCAGGTGGGCGGGGGTGATGCCGCAGGTGACGGCGACGCCGCGGCGCTTGGCGGCGCGGACGAGGTCGAGCGCGGGGGCGGTGGTCACCTGGCGGAGGTGGAGGCGGGCGCCGGTTTCCTCCGCCAGCATCAGGTCGCGGGCGACCGCCAGCGCCTCGGCGAGGGCGGGCGCGGCGGGGAGGCCGAGGCGGGTCGCGGTCTCGCCCGCGGTGGCGACCGCGCCGGCGGCGAGGCCCGCGTCCTCGGCATGGGCGATCACGGGCAGGTCGAGGTCGCGGGCGTAGGATAGGACGCGCGCCATCACGCCGGCGTCGGCGATCCAGCCGCGGCCGGTGCCGACCGCGCGGGCGCCGGCGGCCTGGCAGAAGGCCATCTCACCCAGGTCCCGCCCCGCCAGCGCGCGGGTGGCGGCGGCGATCGGGTGAATCCACAGGTCGGGCTTGCCGATCAGCGCGGCGCGCTGGACGGCGCCGGGCTCGTCGAGCGGGGGCGTGCCGTCGGGCATCAGCGCGACGCGGACGATGCCGCCGCGGCGGCATGCCTCGCGGTCGACGGCGAAGACGCCGAGATCGACGATGGCGGGGCCAAGGAGCTTGCCGCGGCAGTCGATCACCTCGGCGTCGGATGGCGCATCGACCGTGCCGATGGCGGCGATGATGCCGTCGCGGACGAGGAGCGCGCCGGGCTCGACGCGGTCCGCGAGGATCAGGCGGGCGTTGTTGAGAAGGAGCGTCATGCCCAGCCCTCCACCTTGCGCGTTCGCCGCGTCAGCACGTCGAGGCAGGCCATGCGGACGGCGACGCCCATCGCCACCTGCTCGGTGATCGCCGACTGCGGGCCATCGGCGACGGCGGAGTCGATCTCGACGCCGCGATTCATCGGGCCGGGGTGCATGACGAGGGCGTGCGGCGCGGCGCGGGCGAGGCGTTCGGGCGTCAGGCCGTAGCGGAGTCGGTATTCGCGCGGGGAAGGGATGGTGCCGCCCTCCATCCGCTCGTTCTGGACGCGGAGCATCATGACGACGTCGGCCCCCTCCAGCGCGGCGTCGAAGTCGGTGTACGGCGTCACGAACATGCGGTCGATGGCGGGCGGCATGAGGGTGGAGGGGGCGCAGACGCGGACCTCGGCGGCCAAGGCGGTGAGGCAGAGGATGTTGGAGCGGGCGACGCGGCTGTGGAGCAGGTCGCCGCAGATCACCACGCGCTGGCCGGCGACCGAGCCCCGGCGGCGACGGATGGTGAGCGCGTCGAGCAGCGCCTGTGTGGGGTGTTCGTGGCGGCCATCGCCGGCGTTGAGGACGGGGCAATCGACCTTGTCGGCGATCAGCTTCACCGCGCCGGAGGACATGTGGCGGATGACGAGCACGTCGGCGCGCATGGCGTTCAGCGTCTGCGCGGTATCGATCAGCGTCTCGCCCTTCTTCACCGAGGATTGCGCGGCATGCATGTTGACGAGGTCGGCGCCGAGGCGCTTGCCGGCGATCTCGAAGCTCAGCAGCGTGCGTGTCGAGTTCTCGAAGAAGGCGTTGATCTGGGTGAGGTTGCTGAGCGGCTGCGCGCTCTGGTCGCGGGTGCGGTTCGCCTCCACCCAGCGCTCCGCCTCGTCGAGGAGGAAGGCGATCTCGTGCGGCTGGAGCCCCTCGATCCCGAGCAGGTGGCGGTGCGGGAAGACGGCGCCGCCGGGGATCAGCGTGGCGGGGCGGTGGTCCGAGCGGGTCATCGAGGGCGCGGGGTAGCGGCGGCGGCGGGGCGGGGCAAGCGGGGGGTGGCGGCGGAAGTTCCGGCTAAGTTTAGTCAGGAAATTGCGTGGCGGCGGTTTGCTTGACTCGATTGACCCCTGGAAGGAAACGTGCGGGCGTGATCGTTTCCGATTGTGCGACGATGAGAAAGAGCGGTGGTGATCCTGTGAGCGGGATCATAGCTGATTCGAGGTTTGTAGGACAGCGGCGGTCCGGGGAGCCGTCGATCAGGTGACGGCGCTGCCGATCGGCGTCCTCGATGCGACCAGCCGATCGAAGAGGGTTTCGAGGTCGGTCAAGCGTTGCGTCAGCCGATCGAAGGCGGAGGCCCGTGCCGTTTCCTCCGAATGGCGGCGTGAGGATATGGCCAGCGCGCGGGCGACCGGGTCGGCGATCTCCATGAGCGTCTCGCGTTCGTCCTTGCCGTAAAAACTGCCATCCGGCCGGGGACCCAGCAGCAGCCATCCCGCGAGGCCGACACCATCCGCGTAGAGCGGGACGCGCAGGGGGAAGAGCGGATCGCCGCGATCGGCATGGAGCCGATCGTGGTCGCCGGGAGCCTCCCCTGCATGGCGGAGCCAGTCGGTGACGGTGTCCGGCTCGACGCCGCGCGAGGCGATGACCAGCCCGTTGGCGGTCACCGCGCCATGGGCCGCGCGCACGCCCGTTCCCAGGCGCGCCAGCGTGGCGTGTCCGAGCGCCTGCGGATCGGCCGTTTCGCGCAGATCGGCGACCAGGGCCGGCAGGCTGCGTCGCAGCCGGAACAAATCGCCCTGGAACCGCCGTTCCGCCCATCGGGTCACGCGTCCGTGCACCGGCACGGTGATGACGGCGGCGATCGCGGCGCCGAGCGCGCCCGACCATGCGCCCATCTCGGCGCCGAGGAACCGCTCGCCCAGCGCCTCGATGATCTTGCCGGACGCGGCGAAGATCGCCAGCAGGATCAGCGTCAGCGCGCCGAACGCGACGGATCGGCTGATCGCCGTTTCGGCATCGTACAGCCGAAAGCGAAACAGCGAGATCAGCAATCCGGCGGGAATCGCCAACGCGGACAGCGCGAACGTCAGGTGGGAGAAGAGGATGATCCAGCTGCCGAGCGCGAGGTCGTCGACGTGCGCCTGCAGGTAGACCAAAGCCGAGTTGGCGAGCCTGAGCACGCAGAATGCGGTGATGCCGAACAGCACCGATTTGATCTGCTGACGCGCAATGCCCGTCGGCGTGACCCGCAATTGCTGCATGACCGCGAGCAACAGAGCGGCAGGGGGGATGGCGGCAACGAGCGGAAACCAGGAAGACGACAGGAAGCCGTATATCATCAGCGATCGACAGGCTTCTCCGATCAATACACTGGCCAGTGCAAGCCACTGCCACCCGGTGCTGATGCGGCGGGTGGCAAACAACAGAACGGCAAGCGTCAGGACGATCGTGGCGAGGGAATATTGAAGATCGACGCCAGGCGCCAATCCCAGCACTAGCGAGAAGGAAAGGAGTTGCGCCACCTTCTCCCGCGGACGGCGAAGGAACAGCAACAGCGCCGTCAGCAGGCTTGCCGACCAGGCGATCAGGAAGATCGCGAACGCGGTCCACCTTCGGACCTCGTAATCGATGCCCCAATCAGCCATGCTGCGTTGAAGCCGATAGGGGTCGCGAACAACGCCGATCGTCCGTATGATGCCGTCCTGGTGGCGGACCGTGAGACGGACCGCATCGCCGGCCGGTCCGGTCAGGGCCGCGACCCTGGCATCATCCTCGCTCGGAAGCCGCTTTCCATCGACGGCCAGCAATAGATCGCCTTCACGAAAACCGATGCGGCTCCCTTCCTTGCCGAGCGGCCCGAGCAGCATGCCTTCGGCCGAGGGTTGCAGGTAAGGCGACAGGCCGAGCGCGAAGCCGGCCTTCTGCTGCCGCTGTGTCGCGAGTTCGGAGGTGAGGCCGCCGTAGGACACGGACACGATCGCTCCGACGAACAGCACGACCCAGAGCACTCGATAGGCGATGAACGCCGCCGTCTTGAACGGCCGTCCGCGTGCCTCCACCACATCGCTGCCTTGCGACACCGTCTTCTCCACACGAGGAAGGATGTCCGGACGCGCGGCCAGTAACCCTCGCGCTTCCCGATGGAGCGCCATCGTTCAGCGTCAGTCGCGCGAGGCGCCGGACGATAGGGAGAGCCGCCATGATCTGTAAAGACGATCGATCCGTCGGTGGCCTGCCTTTATGCCGCCACCAACGCGTCGATGGCGGCCTGGAGGATGTGGGCGGCGGCGTGGTTGTCGATGCGGGTCGCCCTTTTCGCGCGGCTCATGTCCTGGGCGATCATCGCGCGTTCGGCGGCGACGGTGGACCAGCGTTCGTCCCAGAGGAGGACGGGGGCGAGGTCGGCGACGTTGCGGGCAAAAGCGCGGCTCGACTGGCTGCGGGGACTCTCCGATCCGTCGAGATTGAGGGGGAGGCCGATGACGAGGCCCTTTACCTGCTGCTGCGCGACGAGGGTGGCGAGGGCGGCCTTGTCGGCGGTGAACTTGGTGCGGCGGACGAGGGTGGCGGGGCTGGCGAAGCTCCAGCCGGCGTCGCAGAGGGCGGTGCCGATCGTCTTGGTGCCGACGTCGAGGCCGAGGAGCCGGCCGCCTTGTGGAAGCGCGGTGCGGAAGTCGGCGGCCGCCAGGGTGACGAGCGGGGCGGCGATCATCAGTAGAGACGCGCGCGACGGCTCTCGAACGCGCCCGCCCTTCGCAGCGCGTCGGCGCGGACGTTGGCCCAGAACAGGCTGTAGTCGTAGACGTGGTAGTTGTTGCCGGGCAGCACATAGGGGCCGACGTCCGGGCCCTCGCCGATCAGCAGGAAATCGCCGGCGCAGCGTGCGGGGACGCGGCCGGCGGTGATGGCGGCGGTGGCGAGGTCCTTGGCCGGGTAGAGCGTGCCGAGGTTGGCGGCGGCGGGGGCGGTCGCATTCGGCGTGCCGGTGAGGGGGTTGGTGCAGACCATCGGCGTGGATTTGCGCGACACGCCGGTGAAGCCGGTGGTGCGGTCGTAGGTGTCGACGATCAGCGACGGGTCGGCGGGCTCGGCGAAGGTCTGCCACGACAGGAGGCAGCGGAACTGGTCGGCGCGGCTGCACTCGGGCAGGCCCATCGCGGGCAGGTCGGCGGTGCGCGAGACGGGCCAGCCGACGACATAGGCGGCGACGATGCGGCGGGCGAGCGCGGGGTCTCTCGCCACACGGTCGCGCAGCAGGCGGGTGAGGTGAAGCGCGCCCTGGCTGTGGCCGGCGAGGATGATCGGGCGATCGGGCGCGACCTGGCGGAGGAAGGCGTCGAAGGCAGCGGTGACGTCGCGGTAGGCGAGGGCGAGGGCGCGCTCGGCATCGGCGGCGCTGGTCAGGAAGGCGCCGAAGGTGGCTTGGCGGTAGCGCGGGGCCCAGATTTCGCCAACGGCGTTGAAGGCGCTCGCCTGGCCGCGGAGGAACAGGGCGGCGCGGTCGTTCGTCTCGGGATCGTCGATCGGCGCATTCCAATGATCGCGGCTGACGTAGGAGGTGGGGTGGATGAAGAAGATCGCGGCGCCGTCGCCGGGCTCCCCGGCCGCGTAACCCTGTGGAACCCAGAGCGCGGGATTGGCGGGCAGGTCGGGGCGGGCGAGCCACATCGCCTTGTCGTCGTAGGCGCGGCTCTCCACCGACGGCTGCGCGCGGAACTGCTCGCCCGGGACCAGCGCGGCGCGGATCAGGTCGTTGCCGTAGAAGCGGTAGGCCAGGGCGCCCGCGATGACGAGCACAATGAGGACGACCATCGCGTAGAGGAACTTGCGCGCCAAAGGAGGCTCCGTGTCGGCAGAGGTTGCGCCGCGGGCGGCGGCGATGCTAGCCGCGGGGCATGTCCGTCGACACCGCCACCGTCAAGAAGATCGCGAGCCTCGCCCGCATCGCCATCACCGAGGAGGACGCGACCCGCATCGCGCCCGAGCTCGACAACATCCTCCACTGGATCGAGCAATTGGGCGAGGTGGATACCAGCGGGGTGGAGCCGATGACGGCGGTGATCCCCAACCACCTGCGGCTGCGCGACGACGTGGTGAACGCCGATCCGCTGACCGGTGGGGGCATCCGCGAGGCGCTGATGGCGAATGCGCCGCAGGCGGAGCACGGGTTCTTCACGGTGCCCAAGGTGATCGAGTGAGGGGCAGTCTTCTCTCTTCTTCGTCGTGCCGGACTCGTTCCGGCATCCACCTTTCCGCAGGAGCATCGATCGATGGATGCGCGGCACGGTGGACCCCGGCACGGGGCCGGGGTGACGGGTGGGTGTCGGTCGCCGGCGCTTCTTTCATGACTTCGACGATGTGGACCTTGGCATGACCGACCTCACCGACCTCGGCATTGCCGGTATCCGCGACGGGTTCCGCTCGGGCGCCTTTTCCGCGCGCGAGGTGGCGGAGGCGTTCAACGCCAACGTCGCCAAGGCCAAGGCGCTGAACGCGTTCCTGGTCGAGACGCCGGAGCACGCGCTCGCCGCCGCCGACGCGGCCGATGCGGCGCGCGCGGCGGGAGAGGAGGCGAAGCCCCTCGCCGGCGTGCCGATCGGGATGAAGGACCTGTTCTGCACCAAGGGCGTGGCGACCACGGCGGCGAGCGAGATCCTGGGCGGGTTCGTGCCGCCGTACGAATCGACCGTGTCGCAGAATTTGTGGGACGCGGGCGCGGGGATGCTGGGCAAGCTCAACATGGACCAGTTCGCGATGGGCTCGTCCAACGAGACGTCGGCGTTCGGCAACGTCATCTCGCCGTGGCGGCGGTCGGACGGCGGCAATGCCCCGCTGGCGCCGGGCGGGTCGTCGGGCGGATCTTCGTCGGCGGTGGCGGCGCGGCTGTGTCCGGGCGCGACGGGGACGGATACGGGCGGCTCGATCCGGCAGCCGGCGGCGTTCACGGGAATTTCCGGCATCAAGCCGACCTATGGCCGTTGTTCGCGCTGGGGGACGATCGCGTTCGCGTCGTCGCTCGACCAGGCGGGACCGATGGCGCGCGACGTGCGCGATTGCGCGATCATGCTGGAGGCGATGGCGGGGTTCGACGCCAAGGACGCGACCTCGCTCGACCTGGACGTGCCGCACTGGGAAGCGGGATTGTCCGGCGATCTCAAGGGCAAGCGGGTCGGTATTCCCAAGGAATATCGGGTCGAGGGGATGCCGGCGGAGATCGAGGCGCTGTGGAGCCGTGGCATCGGCTGGCTGCGCGACGCGGGGGCGGAGATCGTCGAGGTGTCGCTGCCGCACACCAAATATGCGCTACCGGCCTATTACATCATCGCGCCGGCCGAGGCGTCGTCGAACCTCGCGCGGTACGACGGCGTGCGGTACGGGTTGCGCGACCTGCCCGAGGGCGCGGGGTTGCAGGATATGTACGCGGCGACACGGGCGGACGGCTTCGGCCCGGAGGTGAAGCGGCGGATCATGATCGGCACCTATGTGCTGTCGGCCGGCTTCTACGACGCGTATTACACGCAGGCGCAGAAGGTGCGCGCGCTGATCGCGCGCGATTTCGAGCGGGCGTGGGAGCAGTGCGACCTGCTGCTGACGCCGACCGCGCCGTCGGCGGCGTTCGCGCTGGGCGAGAAATCGGCCGATCCGATCGCGATGTATCTGAACGACGTGTTCACGGTGCCATCGTCGCTGGCGGGGCTGCCGGCGATGAGCGTGCCGGGTGGGTTGGACGCGGCCGGGCTGCCGCTGGGGCTGCAGGTGATCGGGCGCGCGCTCGACGAGCAAGGGGTGCTGAACGCGGGACTGGCGATCGAGGAGCGCGCCGGCTTCACTGAGCGTCCGGCGGCGTGGTGGTGAGCGGGCTTTAGCGGATCGACACGTATCCGTCTGGTAGCTCGTCACCATCGCGTGGGGGCTCGCCGCCCGAACGGCTCAGGAAGCGATCGAAGGCTTCGTAGTCGGCTCGGGCAGCGCGCTTTTCAAGGTAACCAAGCGTTTCGAACACGGCGAGCTTCTCTGCCACCGCGCTGGAGATGAACTGGTTCATGCTGATGCCATCCTGCTGGGCGGCACGGGCGACAGCATCCTTGATGGAGCGCGGCAATCGCAGTGGGTAGGTCGCCGGATCGTTCATCTCATTCTCTCCTTGCTCTCTCCAGCGCCTCCCGAGGGAGGAGGCACGCGATTCCGAAGCGGCTGGGAGCATCGCCGAAGTCGCGTCGATTGAACGTCACGATCGCGTCCGCTCGCCCATTCACCGCGGCTTCCAGCACGAAGTCGTCGTTCGGATCGCGCGTCGCCGGTCGATAGCTGTAGTCGATCGCCGTTCTTACGGCCATGTCCACCAGCACGTCGAGGATGGCGTTGACGTTGTGCACGCTCAGGCCGGATGCTGTCAGCTGCGTGTCGCGGGTAGCCACGGCTTCGTACTCGATCACCAATGGCACCGAGACGATGATGGCGACCTTGCGAACTCTCGCCAACCGCAGCAGCTCGATCGAGGCCCCCGTGCTGCTGCGTAGCGCCGCGACGAACACATCGGTGTCGAGGACGATCTTCATCTCACCCGTGATATGACGGTCGGCACCATCAGGCAACGGCACGATTGAAAACGGACGCCCGTCGCGGCATCGCAGACCGATGACAGATACCAGCTACCGCATCAAAGGCCGCACCGGCGAGTGGGAGGTCGTGATCGGCCTGGAAGTGCATGCGCAGGTGATGTCGAACGCCAAGCTGTTCTCCGGATCGGCGACGGCGTTCGGGGCGGAGCCGAACACGCAGGTGTCGCTGGTCGATGCGGCGATGCCGGGGATGCTGCCCGTGCCTAACCGGGAGTGTATCCGCCAGGCGGTGCGCACGGGCATGGCGATCCAGGCGCAGATCAACCGCTGGTCACGGTTCGACCGCAAGAATTACTTCTACGCCGACTTGCCGCAGGGGTATCAGATCAGCCAGCTGTACCACCCGCTGGTTGGCGAGGGGCATCTGGACGTCAGCCCCGACGACAAGAACCCGGACGTGGTGAAGCGGATCGGGATCGAGCGTATCCACGTCGAGCAGGATGCGGGCAAGCTGATGCACGATCAGCATCCGACGCGGTCCTATGTCGACCTCAACCGGTCGGGCGTCGCGCTGATGGAGATCGTCAGTCGGCCGGACATGGCTTCGCCTGCGGAAGCAGGGGCTTACCTGACGAAGCTCAGGTCGATCCTGCGCTACGTCGGCAGCTGCGACGGCAACATGGACCAGGGATCGATGCGCGCCGACGTGAACGTGTCGGTGCGGAAAGCCGGCGAGCCGCTAGGCACGCGGACGGAGACCAAGAACGTCAATTCGGTGCGCTTCGTCATGCAGGCAATCGAGCATGAGGCGAAACGGCAGGTCGCGGTGCTGGAGGACGGCGGGCAGATCGTCCAGGAGACGCGGCTGTTCAATCCGGATACGGGCGCGACGCGGTCGATGCGGTCCAAGGAGGACGCGCACGATTACCGCTACTTCCCCGATCCCGACCTGTTGCCGCTGGAGCTGGATGAGGCGTTCCTGGAGGAATGCCGCGCGTCGCTGCCCGAATTGCCCGATGCCAAGCGGGCCCGTTACGAGGCGACGGGCGTGTCGGCGTATCAGGCGGGGGTGCTGACCGCCGAGGTGGAGAGCGCGCGCTGGTTCGATGCGCTGCTGGCGGCGGGTGCGCCGGGCGGGCAGGCGGCGAACTGGGTGACGTCGGAGTTGTTCGGCGCGCTCAACCGGTTGGGCAAGGGGATCGACGAATCGCCGGTGACGCCGATGAAGGCGGCCGAGCTGCTGACGCTGATCGCCGACGGCACGCTGTCGGGCAGCCTGGCCAAGCAGGTGTTCGAGATCATGCTGGAGACTGGCCAGCATCCGGGCGTGATCGTCGCCGAGCGCGGGTTGAAGCAGACCAGCGATACCGGCGCGATCGAGGCGGTGATCGCCGAGGTGTTGGAGAAGAACCCCAACCAGCTCGCCCAATTCCGCGGGGGCAAGGAGGCGCTGTTCGGCTTCTTCGTCGGTCAGACGATGAAGGCGATGGGCGGCAAGGCCAATCCGGTAGTTGTCAACGATCTGCTGAAGAAGGCGCTTGCCTGACGCGAGGCCCTCGGATTAGCCTGCCGTTATCGGGAGGCAACCGGGGGGTAGCCATGCGTTGGAAGGTGATGGTCGCGGCGGCGTTGCTCGCGGTGTCGGGGTTCGCCGTGTCGGGCACGGCCGAGGCCAAGGTCGAGGTGGACAAGGCGTTCCGCTTCCCGGCGGGACAACCGGCGAAGATCGTCGTGTTCCGGCCCGACGTCGAGGTCGGCACGATGGGCATGGGCGGGGTGCAGGAGCCCAATGCCGAGTGGACGGCGACCGCGCGCACCAAATTGTCGCAGACGCTGGCGACGCACCAAAAGGCGAGCGGCAACGAAGTCGTCTTCCTGCCCGACGAGCTGGGCGAGAATGCGCAGCTCGTCGCCGATTACCAGTCGCTGTTCCGCGCGGTCGCGAGTGCGGTGGTCGAGCACAAGATGAACCCGCTCGCCAAGCTGCCGACCAAGAAGGACCGGTTCGACTGGACGCTGGGACCGGGCGCGACGCAGCTCTCCCGCGTGGCGGGCGGGGACTACGCGTTGTTCCTGTGGACCAAGGACGCCTACGGCTCGGCCGGGCGCAAGGTGATGCAGGCGGTGATGGCGGGGCTGTTCGGCGCGTTCGTGCCGGCGGGCGTCCATGCCAGCTACGCCGCGCTGGTCGACCTGAAGACGGGCAATCTCGTCTGGTTCAACGTCGATCCGGGATCGGGCGGCGACCCGCGCACCGACGAGGGCGCGACCAAGCGGATCGGGCAACTGCTCCAGAGCTTTCCCGCCAAGGAAGGGGCGCCCGCCGCCGCGGTCGCAGCGCGGTGAGACGGGCGCGCACGGCGCTGACGGCGGCGCTGGCGCTGCTCGGCGCGATGCCCGCTGCGGGGCAGGGGCTGAAGGAACCGGTCGCGGCGGGCTACCTGCCGCAGGACAAGGACGAGCGCGGGCTGTGGATGCAGGTCGACGAGGCCGAGCGGCAGTTGAAGACGTCCAACTTCCTGCTGCGCGACCCGGCGCTGAACGCGTACGTGCGTGGCGTGTTCTGTCGCACGGTGGGGGCAGAGGCATGCGCGGGCGTGCGCATCTACCTGCTGCGGACGGCGGACTTCAACGCGGCGATGATGCCCAACGGCACGATGATGGTCTATTCCGGCCTGCTGCTGCGCGTGCGCGACGAGGCGCAACTGGCGGCCGTGCTGGGCCATGAGTTCACGCATTACCAGTATCGCCACAGCTTGCGGAATTTCCGCGATGCCAAGACCAAGGCGAACGCGGTGGCGTGGCTGTCGATGATCCCGGTCGCGGGCTATGCCGCCGCTGCCGCCGTCACCGCGGTGCAGATCGGGGTGCTGGGATCGGTCTACTCCTTCTCGCGTGACATGGAGCGGGAAGCGGACGCGGGATCGATCCCGTTGATGGCCAAGGCCGGTTACGATCCGGGCGAGGCGGCGCGGGTGTGGGAGCAGCTGCGCGCCGAGCAGGACGCGACCGCCGCGGCGCGCGGGACGAAAAGTCGCAAGGATCGAACGGGCGGATTGTTCGCGAGCCACCCGCCGACGGCCGAGCGCGTCGCCAATCTGCGCGCGCTCGCCGCGGCGCAGCCGGCAGGGGAACGCACCGACGGGCGTGGGGCGTATCGCGCGGCGTTGAAGCCGTGGTGGCCGCAGCTGGTCGACGATCAGGTCAAGCTCAACGATTTCGGCGCCACCGAATATCTGCTCGGCCACCTGGCCGAGGACGGGTGGATGGCGGAGCTGCTCTACGCGCGCGGCGAACTGTACCGGCAGCGCGGGCGGCCCGACGACCTCGCCCAGGCGGCGGGGTTCTACGGGCAGGCGGTGGCGTTGGCCGATGCGCCGGTGGAGGCGTGGCGCGGGCTGGGTCTTTCTGCCCTGCGCGCGGGGCGCGAGGACGAGGGACGGGCGGCGCTCAAGACCTATCTGGCCAAGCGGCCGGAGGCGGGCGACCGGGCGATGATCGCGATGCTGGCGGGGGAAGCGGGATGAAGAAGTCGATGACGGTCGTGGCGGCGCTCGCGCTCGCGGCGGCGCCGGGGTGGGCGTACAAGCTGGTCGAACATGCCAAGCCGGTGACGGTGGCGAAATCGGTGCTGACGGTGACGCCGGCGATCGACTGGAACCGCGCGCAGTCGCGTCCCGGCCGCAACGCGGAGGCGTGGACGCTGGACGGCCTGCCGCTCAACGAGGTCACCTTCTACGGCGGGATCGCGGGCGACCAGACGTTGTTCAAGGAGGTCGACAAGAAGAACAAGCCGTTGCCGCGCTTCGCCGCCAACATGCTGGCGACCGACGTGGCGCAGCTGTTCGAGCAGAGTTACCGGATCGCCGGAGGGTCGACGCTGTTCCAGATCGACGGGATCGAACCGGCACGCTTCGCCGACAATCCGGGTTTCCGCTTCCGCTACAGCTTCGCGCTGCAAGGCGACGAGGTGAAGCGGCAGGGCGAGGCCGCGGGGGCGATCGTCGGGGGCAGACTGTACCTGATCGCGTACGAGGCGCCGGTGATCCATTATTTCGACCGCAACCTGGCGGATTACCGGGCACTGGTGGCGACGGCGACGATCCCGGGACCCTCGGTCAAGGTGAGTTGAGGACGGTGAATCCATTCCGGGCGGGGTGACCGTTCGGTCATCGTGATCCGGAGGCTTCGTGAGCGGCTGGATGCCGGATCGCGCCCGGCATGACGGAGGAGTGGGAGGACCGATCGCTCCTCCCACTCCCACCGTCGTTACTGCTGTGTCAGGCCCTGGTTCTTGACCTCGCCGCCGTCACCGCTGACGCCGGAATAGTCGCCGGTCTTGGTCATGGGATCAGGCTCCGGGCCGCCTTCGCCGCGCTCGACCGCGTCGGCGCGCGACTCGACCGCCTGTTCGATGTCGCTGCGCGCGTCGTCGTCGCGGGCGGCCGGCGGCGCGTTGGGGTCGGTGCCCGCGTGATCCTCCGGCCGGCCTTCGCCGCGCCCGTCTCTATTGGCGTCGGTCATGGATCAGATCTCCGCCGGTTGCGAGGTGCCGGGATCGCCGATCGTGCCGGGCGAGGGCTGGTCGATGTCCGGGCCGGGCGGTGCGATCTCGGGCGGGGGCGCGCCGGGATCGGCGGGCTGGCTGTCGGGGATGGGCAGTTCGGTGGGGGGCTGGGTCGCCATGGTTCGCTCTCCTTACCGCCCCTCAACGCATCGCCGACGCGGCCGGTTGCCTTGCACGCTTGCCGAGTCGCGGTCGGCTGGTATAGACGCGCGCCCATCGGCGGGTCCGTGCGGGCGTGGCGGAATTGGTAGACGCAGCAGGTTTAGGTCCTGCCATCGCAAGATGTGGGGGTTCGAGTCCCTTCGCCCGCACCAATCCCGCCGTTGGCGCACGCGGCGGGTCGCCAGCGAATTTTCTCCAGATCGAAGGCCGGAAATGCAGACTGTCGAGACGCTGAACGAGGGGCTGAAGCGCGCCTATACGCTGACCATCACGGCCGGCGACATCACCGCCAAGGTCGACGCCGAGGTCCGCCGCGTCGCGCCGACGGTGCGGATGCCCGGCTTCCGTCCCGGCAAGGTGCCGGCCAATCTGGTGCGCAAGATGCACGGCGAGGCGCTGGCCGCCGACGCGCTGAACACCGCGATCCGCGACGGCGTGCAGCAGCTGATCGCCGACCAGGGCCTGCGCCCGGCAATGCAGCCCACGGTGGAGCTGGGCGAGGATTATGCCAACGGCAAGGACGCCGAGGTGAAGGTCGAGCTGGAAGTGCTGCCCGACGTGCCGGCCCCCGCGATCGACGCGCTGAAGCTGGAGCGGCTGACGGTGCCGGTCGCGGATGCCGCGATCGACGAGCAGCTGGAGAAGTTCGCGGCCGGCAACAAGAGCTGGGACGACGCGGGCGACAAGGCGGCCGAGCAGGGCGACCTCGTCACCGTCGACTTCGTCGGCAAGACGGCGGACGGCGTCGCTTTCGAGGGCGGCACCGGCACCGACATGGCCGTCGAGATCGGGTCGGGCAAGCTGATCCCGGGCTTCGAGGATCAGGTGGTCGGCGTGAAGGCGGGCGACGAGAAGCAGATCTCGGTCACCTTCCCGGCGGAATATCCGGCCAAGGAGCTGGCGGGGCAGCCGGCGACGTTCGACCTGGTCGTCAAGTCGGTCAAGACCGCCGGCGAGAGCCGCATCGACGACGACATGGCGAAGAATCTGGGGCTGGAAAGCCTGGAGCAGCTGCGCGGCCTCATCAAGGGGCAGATCGAGCAGGAGCATAATGGCCTCACGCGCACGCACATGAAGCGCAAGCTGCTCGACCAGCTGGCCGAGGGTCACGACTTCCCGGTGCCGCCGTCGATGGTCGAGGCCGAGTTCAGCCAGATCTGGTCGCAGCTGGAGCATGAGGCGACCCACGAGGCCGATCCGGAGGCGGCGCGCGCCGAGATGGAGTCGGAGCGCGACGATTACCGCAAGATCGCCGAGCGTCGCGTTCGGCTGGGGCTGCTGCTGTCGGAGATCGGCCAGGCGAACGGCGTCGAGATCAGCAATCAGGAGATGCAGCGCCTCATCATGCAGGCCGCGCAGCAGTACGGCCCCGAGGATCGCCAGCGCTTCATCCAGTACGTGCAGCAGGAGCCAATGGCGGCCGCGCAGCTTCGCGCGCCGCTGTACGAGGACAAGGTCGTCGACTTCCTGTTCGAGCGCGCCGAGGTGACCGACCGCGAGACGACGCGCGAGGAGCTGGAAGCGGCGATCGAGAGCGAGGACGGGTTCTCGACCGGCACGCACGTGCACAACCACGATCATGACCATGACCATGACCATGCCGGTCACGATCATGGCCACGACCATGGCGATCACGACCACGCGCACGAAGGTGCCGAGGCGGTGAGCGAGAAGCCCAAGGCGAAGAAGAAGCCCGCTGCCAAGGGTGACAACGCCGGTGTCGAGGGCGAGGAGGCTCCGGCGGCGCCGAAGAAGGCGAAGGCGAAGAAGGGCGCGCCGATCGAGGCGGAGACGCAGGTGGTCGAGGCCTCGCCCGAGGCCGCGGAGAGCGCCGAGGGTGCGCAGGCCGCCGATGCGGCGCCCGCCAAGAAGCCGCGCGCCAAGAAGGCGAAGACGGACGAGGCGTAACAGCGGTCTCCGTCATGCCGGGCCCTTCGGCGAAGCTCAGGAGAGCCTGGTCCCGGCATCCAGAGCCAAGCAGTTCGACGCTCGTGGCCCTGGATGCCGGGACGAGCCCGGCATGACGTAGAGGGGGGACGATGACCGAGCCGACGATCGCCGTCCTGCTGCCCTGCTACAATGAGGAGGCCGCCATCGCGCAGACGGTGGCGGCGTTCCGCGCGGCGCTGCCGGGGGCGGCCGTCTACGTCTACGACAACAACAGCCGCGACCGGACGGTCGAGGTCGCGCGCGCGGCGGGCGCGATCGTCCGGACCGAGCGTATCCAGGGCAAGGGCGCGGTGGTGCGGCGGATGTTCGCCGACGTGGATGCCGACATCTACGTCATGGCGGACGGCGACGCGACCTACGACGCCGGTGCCGCACCGGCGCTGGTGGCGCGGTTGCGCGACGAGCAGTGCGACATGGTGGTCGGCAGCCGGGTCCACGCCGAGAGTGAGGCGTATCGGCGCGGCCACGTGCTGGGCAACCGGATGATGACCGGCATTCTGGCGCGATTGTTCGGGCGGAGTTTCACCGACATCTTCTCGGGTTACCGGGTGTTCTCAAGGCGGTTCGTGAAAAGCTTCCCCGTGCTGTCGGTCGGGTTCGAGATCGAGACGGAGATCAGCGTCCACGCGCTGGAGCTGAAGATGCCGACCGCGGAGATGGAGACGGCGTATGGCGCACGGCTGGAAGGCTCGCACTCCAAGCTGTCGACCTACGGCGACGGGTTCCGCATCCTGCGCACGATCGCGACCTTGTACCGGATCGAGCGGCCCTTGTGGTTCTTCGGCGGGATCGGCGGGGCGATGGCGGCACTGGCGGTGTTGCTGGCGGTGCCGCTGGCGGTGACCTACGTGGCAACCGGATTGGTGCCGCGCTTTCCCACTGCGATCCTGGTCACCGGGCTGATGATCCTGGCGGCGCTCAACCTGTTCGCGGGGTTGATCCTCGATACGGTGGTGCGCGGGCGACGCGAGGTGAAGCGGCTCGCCTATCTGTCGCTGCCGGCGCCCCGTTCGCGGGGCTTGAACTAGGCAGGCACCCGCGCGACATAGGGGCCTCTTCCAGACATCAGCGAGTTCCCCATGCACAATCCGTTCGAGACCGGCGACTTCGCAGGCAAGCTGGCGTCCGCCGGCATGGGCTTGCAGCAGACGCAGGCCGGGCTCGTTCCCATCGTCATCGAGCAGTCGAACCGCGGCGAGCGCAGCTTCGACATCTTCTCGCGCCTGCTGCGCGAGCGGATCGTGTTCGTGACGGGCGGGGTCGAGGACGGCATGGCGAGCCTCATCACCGCGCAGCTGCTGTTCCTCGAGTCGGAGAATCCGAAGAAGGACATCTTCATGTACATCAACTCGCCGGGCGGTGTCGTCACGGCGGGCATGGCGATCCACGATACCATGCAGTATATCCGCCCGCGCGTCGGCACGGTGTGCATCGGCCAGGCGGCGTCGATGGGCAGCTTCCTCCTCGCGAGCGGCGAGAAGGACATGCGCGTGGCGCTGACCAACGCGCGGATCATGATCCACCAGCCGTCGGGCGGCGCGCAGGGCATGGCGTCAGACATCGAGATCCAGGCCAAGGAAATCCTCCGCATCCGCGCGCGGATGAACGAGTTGTACGCGCAATATACCGGCCAGCCGCTGGAGGAGATCGAGCGGCGCATGGACCGCGACACTTTCCTGTCGTCGCAGGAGGCCAAGGATTTCGGCCTGATCGATCAGGTATTCGACAAGCGTCCGGTGCCGACCGACGATCTGGCGGCAGCGGCCTGAGGCGGCGACCCGGTGTCGGTTGACGCCGGTTAGTCCTGTTCGGGCATTGTGGTTTGCGTATCGGTCGGGTTACCATGCCCGGCCCACCAAGGGCAGGGGCGCTTCGCCCCAGGGAAGGTTTGAATGACGAAGCTGAGCGGTGGCGACTCGAAGAGCACCCTCTACTGCTCGTTCTGCGGCAAGTCGCAGCACGAGGTGCGCAAGCTGATCGCGGGTCCCACCGTCTTCATCTGCGACGAGTGCGTCGAGCTGTGCAACGACATCATCCGCGAGGAGACCAAGTCGGCGCTCGTCTCCAAGAAGGACGGCGGCGTGCCGACCCCGCAGGAGATCTGCAACGTCCTAGACGATTACGTGATCGGCCAGAAGCGCGCCAAGCGCGTGCTGTCGGTGGCGGTGCACAATCATTACAAGCGGCTCAACCACGGTGCCAAGGGTGCCGATGTCGAGCTCAGCAAGTCGAACATCCTGCTGGTCGGGCCGACGGGTTGCGGCAAGACGCTGCTGGCGCAGACGCTGGCGCGCATCCTCGACGTGCCGTTCACGATGGCCGACGCGACGACGCTGACCGAGGCGGGTTACGTCGGCGAGGATGTCGAGAACATCATCCTGAAGCTGCTCCAGGCGTCCGACTATAACGTCGAGCGGGCGCAGCGCGGGATCGTCTATATCGACGAGATCGATAAGATCAGCCGCAAGGCGGAGAATCCGTCGATCACCCGCGACGTATCCGGCGAGGGCGTGCAGCAGGCGCTGCTCAAGCTGATGGAGGGGACCACCGCCTCCGTGCCGCCGCAGGGCGGGCGCAAGCATCCGCAGCAGGAGTTCCTGCAGGTGGACACGACCAACATCCTGTTCATCTGCGGCGGTGCGTTCTCGGGTCTCGAGAAGATCATCGGCGACCGATTGCAGGGCAAGTCGATCGGCTTCGGTGCGTTCGTGGCGGCACCGGAGGAGAAGCGGACGGGCGAGGTGCTGCGCCAGACCGAGCCCGAGGATCTGCTGAAGTTCGGGCTGATCCCCGAGTTCGTCGGTCGTCTGCCGGTGATCGCGACGCTGGAGGATCTGGACGTGACCGCGCTGGTCAAGATCCTGAAGGAGCCCAAGAACGCGCTGGTGAAACAGTATCAGAAGTTGTTCGAGATGGAGGACGTGGAGCTCGGCTTCACCGACGACGCGCTGGTGTCGGTCGCGAAGAAGGGGATCGAGCGCAAGACCGGCGCTCGCGGGCTCCGATCGATCCTGGAGGGCATCCTGCTCGACACGATGTTCGACCTGCCGTCGATGGAGGGCGTGGACGAGGTGATGATCGACAAGGATGTCGTTGCGGGCACCAAGGAGCCGATCCGGGTGTACGCCGAGAAGCAGAAGGACGGCGCGGCGGCGTGATCCGCCGTCGTGCCGGGCTCGTCCCGGCATCTAGTGCCAAGCAGCGTCATGGCTCGTGACCCTGGATGCCGGGACGAGCCCGGCATGACGATGATGAGATAAGAGGAGCGTCGGGTGACCGGCGCTCCTTTTGCTTGATGCGCATCATGTGGACGTAACCCTGTCCCGCTTCTACGATCGCCCGCAACGACACGGGGGGATCAGGGATGCGGGCGACGGGGTTGGCGGGCGTGGCGATGGCGCTCGCGCTGGTGGGGTGTGCCGAGAGTGGCGCGCGGCCGCAGAGTGCCGGCGACAATGACGCGAGCGGCAGGAAGGTGGCGGCGGAGAAGCAGCGCGCGCCGGGGCTGAACAAGGGCTACTCGCACGATCCTTTCCCCTCGACCTATCGTGCCTATCCTGGCGTGCCGACGCTGGTGCGCAACGTCACGATCTACGACGGCGAGGGCGGGCGGATCGAGAACGGGCAGGTGCTGTTCGCCGACGGCAAGGTGGTCGCGGTCGGGCAGAACGTCGACGCACCCGCCGGCACGACCGTGATCGACGGCGCGGGCAAGTGGGTGACGCCCGGTATCATCGACATCCACAGCCACCTGGGCGATTACCCGACGCCCTCGGTACAGGCGCATTCGGACGGCAACGAGGCGACCGATCCGGTGACGGCCGACGTGTGGGCGGAGCACAGCGTGTGGCCGCAGGACCCCGGCTTCGGCAAGGCGCTGGCCAATGGTGGCGTCACCACGCTGCAGATCCTGCCCGGCTCCGCGAACCTGTTCGGCGGCCGATCGGTGGTGCTGAAGAACGTCTACGCGCGCACGATGCAGGGCATGAAGTTCCCGGGCGCGCCTTACGGCCTGAAGATGGCGTGCGGGGAGAACCCCAAGCGCGTCTATGGCGGCAAGAACCGCAAGCCCTCGACGCGGATGGGCAACGTCGCGGTCGACCGGGCGACCTGGGCCAAGGCGGCCAAGTACCGGCAGGACTGGGATGCGTACGAGACCAACGGCGGCAAGGCCCCCGACCGCGACATCGCGATGGACACGCTGCGCGGCGTGCTGTCGGGCGAGATCAGGGTGCAGAACCACTGCTATCGCGCCGACGAGATGGCCATCGTCATGGATATGGCCAAGGAGTTCGGATACCGCGTCACGGCGTTCCACCACGCGGTGGAGGCGTACAAGATCGGCGACCTGCTGAAGGCCAACGACACCTGCGCGGCGGTGTGGGCCGACTGGTACGGGTTCAAGATGGAGTCGTACGACGGCATCGGCGAGAATCTGGCGCTGCTCCACAAGGCGGGCGCCTGCGCGATGATCCATTCCGACGACGAGAACGGCATCCAGCGGTTGAACCAGGAGGTGGCCAAGGCGCTCGCCTCCGGCCGGCGTGCGGGGATCGACGTGCCCGATGCGGAGGCGTGGGAGTGGCTGAGCTACGGCCCGGCCAAGGCGCTGGGCATCGCCGAGCGGACCGGCAGCCTGAAGCCGGGCAAGATGGCGGACGTGGTGCTGTGGAACGGCGATCCGTTCAGCGTCTACACCCGGCCGGAGAAGGTGTGGGTGGACGGTGCGCTGCTCTACGACGCACTCGACCCCAAAAGGCGACCTATCAGCGATTTCGAGCTGGGCCAGCCGGGCCGCGATCCGCGCATGACGGGAGAGGTGAAGTGAAGGCGCTGTTGCTCGCCGCCGCCGCGTTCGTCGCGGCTCCCGCTGCCGCACAAACGGTCGCCATCACCGGCGGCACCGTCGCGCTGGGCGACGGGTCGCAGCCGATCCCGAACGGCACGGTGGTGTTCGCGGGCGGCCGCATCGTCGCCGCGGGTGCGGGCGTGGCGGTACCGGCCGGCGCGACCGTGGTCGACGCGCGCGGCAAATGGGTGACGCCGGGGCTCGTCACCGGGCCGAACGATCTGGGGTTGCTCGACGCGGACGGCGTGGAGGAGTCGAACGACCTATCGGCGCGCACCTCTCCCTTCAACGCCGGGATCGACGTGGCGGCGGCGATCAATCCCGATTCGATCGCGATCGGCAACGAGCGGCTGGGCGGGGTCACCCGTGCGCTGGTCGCGCCGGGTGCGGCGGGATCGATCTTCGCGGGGCAGGGCGCGGTGATCGACCTGGGCGCCGATCCCGATCCGGTGACGCGCGCGCGGGCGTTCCAATATGTCGAGTTGGGCGAGGCGGGCGGACGGATCGCGGGGGGCAGTCGGCCGGCGGCCTATGCGGCCCTGCGCGACGCGCTCGCCCAGGCGCGCGATTACCGGCGCGATCCGGCGGCGTTCGACGGGCGCAGCCGCGACGCGCTGGTCAAGCGCGCCGACGTGCAAGGGCTGCTCGACGTGCTGGACGGCAAGACGCCGCTGCTGGTCCATGTCGAGCGGGCGAGCGACATCCGCGCCGTGCTGGCGCTGCCGCGCACCTATCCGGGGATGAAGCTGGTGCTGGTCGGGGCGACCGAGGCGTGGATGGTGGCGCCCGAGATCGCCGCCGCGCGCGTGCCGGTGATCGCCGCCGCGCTTGCCGACCTGCCCGCCTCGTTCGAGCAGGTGGCGGCGACCGAATCGAACGTCGGGCGGCTGACGCGCGCGGGCGTGGTCACGGCCATCTCGACGATCGGCGCCAATGACGCGCCGGGCGAGCACATCATCAAGCAATATGCCGGCAATCTGGTGGCGATCGCCAAGGTGCCGGGATCGGTCGGGCTCGACTGGGGCCAGGCGTTCGCGGCGATCACCTCTCGCCCCGCCGAGGTGCTGGGCATGGGCGGCGAGATCGGCTCGCTGCGCCCGGGCCGGCGCGCGGACGTGGTGGTGTGGAGCGGCGACCCGCTGGAACTCGCCTCCGCGCCGCAGGCGATCTGGATCGACGGCCGCGCGCAGCCGACCCAGTCGCGCCAGACGCGGTTGCGCGACCGCTACCTGACGCCCGGCGAGGCGGCGTTGCCCAAGGCGTACAGCTACTAGGCGGGATCGGCGTCCGGGGTCGATCCTCCCCTGCGAGTGGAGAGGGATCATCCGAGGGATGGTGGTGGAGTGTCCCCGGTACGAAGGGGAGCGCCGTCAACCACCGGCGACACCCCTCCGTCATGCCTGCGGCATGCCACCTCCCCTGCCAGGGGAGGATCGGGTGAGGGTCTATCCGGTTTGGCCCGCCACCGGGAGCGTTTCGCCCCTCTGCGGGGTTCCGTCATCCAAGCGGGAGAGACGATGGTGGATACGGGATTGTCGGGGCGCGTGGCGATGGTGACGGGCGGCGCGTCGGGGATCGGCGCGGCGTGCACGCTTGCGCTGGCCAGGGCGGGCGCGGATGTGGCGATCGGCGTGCACGGCGATCCGGGGTCGGGCGAGGATTGTCGCCGGGCGGTGGAGGCGCTCGGCCGGCGTGCGATGGTGGTGAGCGCCGACGTGGGCGTCGAGGCGGAGGTGGAGACGGCGTTCGATGCGGTCGGGGCCGCGCTCGGCCTGCCAGACGTGCTGGTCAACGCCGCCGGCCTCAACATGACCGGCGTGCCGGTGTCGCGGATGAGCACGGCGCAGTGGACGCGCGTGCTCGGTGCCGATCTGACGGGTAGTTTCCTGACCTCGCGGCGGTTCGTGCGCGACCTGCAATGGGCGAAGCGGCCGGGGGCGATCGTCAACGTCACCTCGGTCCATGCCTTCGCGGTGCGCGGCGGCGGGGCGGATTATGTCGCGGCCAAGGCGGGGCAGACGGGGCTCACCCGCACGCTGGCGATCGAGGTGGCGGCGGACCGGATCACCGTGAACGCGATCGCGCCGGGCATGATCCTGACGCCGATGAACGAGCGCGCGATGGAGGACGAAGAATATCGGCGCGAGTTGGAGTCGCACATTCCGATGAAGCGCGCCGGCAAGCCGGAGGAGGTGGCGGAGCTGGCGGTGTTCCTCGCCTCGCCGGCGGGCGCGTATATCACCGGCGCGGAGATCGTGATCGACGGCGGGCTGTCGCTGGTGCAGGCGACGGGGGCGTAAGGGAAGGGCGCTATCCGGGTATCCCGCCGCACGCTGGCGATCCCTGTACACCTTCCGTCATGCCGGGCTTGACCCGGCATCCATCGTGCCGCGCGACCAACGGCTCCAGCGTGTGTGGAACGATGGACCCCGGATCGAGTCCGGGGTGACGAACCATCTGCATGTCTCGCGTCCGTCGGAGGGAGCGGGCGGCCATCTTCACCGGCGTTCGCGACTGAGCCGCGTCATCAGGATCGCGGCGCGCTTGGCCTGGCGGCGCATGCTGGCGAGGTCGACCGTCTCGCCCGGCGCGTGGTCGCCGCGGCTGGATGGGCCGAGGCCGACCAGCCCGTCGACGTCGCCGGCGACGAAGGAGATGTCGCCCGCGCCGCGCTTCAGCGGGTCGAGCGCGGCCATCTGCGGCAGCGCCAGGTCGCGGTTGACGGCGTTGAGGCGGTCGAGCAGCGCGCGATTGCCGGGCGTCGGCGGCATCGCGGGATAGCCTTCCTCGAAGACGATGGTGGCGCCGGTGCCGGGCGCGTGGGCGGCGACGATCGCGGCCATGCGGGTGCGGACGCGCGCGGTCTGCTCCTCGCTCAAGGTGCGGAAATCGCCGCGGGCGACGGCGGTGGCGGGGATGATGTTGCTCTTGCCCGTCGCGGTCGCGCGGACGCCGTCCTTGTCGAGGGCGGCGGTGGCGCCGCCCGCCAGCAGGCCGACGTTGAAGGTGAGATTGGGTTCGGGCAGTTCCTGGCGGAAGCGCTGGAGGATGCGGGTCAGCTCGAACGCGGCGCCGTCGCCGACGGGAGCGGAGAAGATGCCGGACGAGTGGCCGGTGCGGCCCGTCGTCGTCAGGGTCCAGCCGTTCGAGGAGCGGCGCGCGATCGAGCCCATGTCGCGGCCGTCCTCCACCGCCAGTCCCTCGAAATCGAGCGCGGCGTCGGCGCGCTTGCCGGCGGCGATCAGGTCGGCGCGGGCAATGGCGTTGGGATCGCCGGAATCCTCCTCGTCGCCGGTCAGCACGATCTCGATATTGGCCGCCTTGAGCGTGCCGGCGGCCTGCATCGCGCGGAGAGCGGCGAGCATCACCACCATGCCGCCCTTGTCGTCACCGGCACCGGGGCCCTCCGCCTCGTCGCCGCGGCGGACGAAGCGCTGGAAGGGCGAGTCGGCTTCGAACACGGTATCGAGATGGCCGATCAGCAGGAGGCGCTTGGTGCCGGGTGCGCCGCGGTGGACGGCGATGAGGTGGCCGGCGCGCTTGACCCGCGCCATCGGTTTCCAGCTGACGGTAAAGCCGAGCGCCTCCAGCTCGCGGCGCATGGTGCGGCCGACCGCCTCCACGCCGGGCAGGTTGAGCGTGCCACTGTTCTGGTCGACCAGCTCCTTCAGCAACGCCACCGAGCGCTCGTACTCGGCGTCGACGGTGCGGGTCATCGTCGCCTCGGCGGGCGAGAGCGAGGGGGCGGCGGCGGCGAGGAGCAGGGCAAGGATCATGGCACCATCCTAGCCGTGATCGGGCGCGGCCTGCCAGCCTGGTTGCGCCAAGGGGAGCGGGCGGTATAGCCGGCGCCGTATAGCAGGAGGTCGCATGCTCACCCGCCGGTCGCTTCTCGGCCTCCTCGCCGCCGCGGTCGCCGTGCCGGGGGCGGCGCAGGACAGGCCGCCGCTGACGGTGTTCGCCGCGGCGTCGTTGACCGATGCGCTGGGCGAGATCGGGCGGGCGTACACGGCGGCGACCGGGCAGCGGGTGCGTTTCTCGTTCACGTCCAGCGGCACGGCGGCGCAGCAGATCCAGGCGGGTGCGCGGGCGGACGTGTTCGTGTCGGCCGACACGGCGTGGATGGATCGGTTGCAGCAGGCCGGGCGGTTGCAGCCGGGCCTGCGGGCGAACGTGGCGGGTGGGCGGCTGGTGCTGATCGCGCCGGTGCGAAGCGCGACCCGGCTGGCTGTCCGGCCGGGCTTCCCCCTGGCGGCGGCGCTCGGGCCGCGTGGGCGGCTGGCGGTCGGCGACCCGGCCTCGGTGCCAGCGGGCAAATACGCGAAGGAGGCGCTGACCCGGCTCGGCGTGTGGAACCGCGTGGCGGGGCGGCTGGCGCCGGCGCAGGACGTGCGCGCGGCGCTCGCCTATGTCGCGCGGGGCGAGGCGCCGCTGGGGATCGTGTACGAGACCGACGCGGCGGCCGAGCGGCGGGTGCGGGTGGTGGGCGTGTTCCCGGCCGCCAGCCACGCGCCGATCGTCTATCCGGCCGCGGTGGTGCGCGGCGGCGGGCAGGGGGCGACCGCGTTCTTCCGCTACCTGCAAGGGCGACGGGCACGCGCGACCTTCCGCCGGTATCGTTTTCGGGTGCCCGGCTGAGCGTGCTACGACCGGAGGAGTGGGAGGCGCTGCGGCTCAGCCTCCTGATCGCGGGGCAGGCCACGGGGTTCGGGCTGGTCGCGGCGGTGCTGTTCGCGTGGTTGCTGGCGCGGACGCGGTTTCCGGGGCGGGTGCTGCTCGACGCCGTGCTGCACGCGCCGCTGATCCTGCCGCCCGTGGTGGTCGGCTTCGTGCTGTTGCTGGTGTTCGGGACGCAGGGGCCGATCGGGCGCTGGCTGGACGCGACTTGGGGCGTGCAACTGCCCTTCACCAGCGCGGGGGCGGCACTGGCGGCGGGAGTGTCGGCGTTCCCGCTGATGCTGCGCGCGGTGCGGCTCTCGATCGAAGCGGTCGACCTGCGGCTGGAAGAAGCGGCGCGGAGTCTGGGCGCAGGGCCGTGGGACCGGGCATTCACTGTCGTGTTGCCGCTCGCCGCGCCGGGGCTGGTCGCGGGCGCGGTGGTGGGCTTCGCGGCGGCGTTGGGGGAGTTCGGCGCGGTCATCACCTTCGCGGCCAACATTCCGGGCGAGACGCAGACGCTGCCGCTGGCCATCTACGCCGCGTTGCAGGTGCCGGACGGCGAGGGGGCGGCGGCCCGCTTGTCGGCGATCTCGTTCGCCGTCGCGCTCGGCGGACTGCTGCTGTCGGAGCTGTTGTTGCGGGTGCAGCGGCGCCGGATAGGGCGATGATCCGGGTCGCGGCTCGGCAGCGGCTCGGTGGATTCGCGTTGGACGTGGCGTTCGAGGGGCCGCCGGACGGCGTGACCGTACTGTTCGGGCCGTCGGGGGCGGGCAAGTCGGCGACGCTGGCGGTGGTGGCGGGCATCGCGCGGGCGGCGGACGCGCTGGTGGTGGTGGGCGAACGGGTGCTGACCGACACGGGCGCGCGCGTGTTCGTGCTTCCTGAGCGGCGGCGGATCGGAGTGGTGCACCAGGACGCGCGGCTGTTCCCGCACCTCTCGGTCGCGCGCAACCTGCGTTACGGGTGGCGGCGGACGACGGGCGAGCGGCGGATCGGCTGGGACGAGGCGATCGAGGTGCTGGCGATCGGGCACCTGCTCGACCGGTCCCCGCGCGACCTGTCGGGCGGCGAGAGGCAGCGGGTGGCGATCGGGCGGGCGCTGCTGAGCCAGCCGGACCTGCTGCTGCTCGACGAGCCGGTGTCGGCGCTGGACGCGGGGCGGCGGGCGGAGGTGCTCCGCTTCGTCGCGGCGCTGAAACAGCGGTTCGGGCTGCCGATGCTCTACGTGACGCACAGCGAGGACGAGGCGCGGCTGCTGGGCGATCACCTCGTCCGGATCGAGGACGGACGGGTCGTCGGACAGGGATCTCCCGCGGCGATGCTGCCGGTGCGACAGGTGGTGGGCGAGGCGGTCGGGCCGGGGATGGTGCGGGTGGGGGAGGCGGTGATCGCGGTTCCTGGGGTGGACGCACCTTCCGGCGCCGTGGTGCGGGTCAGCTGGTAGTTCTCACGCCCGCCGTGAGCACTCAGGCGGCGAGGGCCACGCGCCATGCCTCGGCCTTGGCCAGGGCGGGAGCGTCGTCGACGTCGATCCAGTCGAGGTCGCTGCAATCGACGACACCGGCGCGGCCTTGCGCGGCCAAGAGGCGAACGCCGTCGGTGAGTTGCGGGTCGGGAAGCGTCGTCAGTGCGGCGAGCAACGCGGGGCCGATCGCGAAGACGCCGGTGTCGTAGGCGTCGTACGGCGCCAGACCCTTGCCGATCGCGTCGATGCGATCGCCGGCGGTAGCGACGGCGGTGACGTCGAGCGGGTCGATCCAGGGGTGGCCGAGGCGGCGGTCGATGCCGAGGGTGAGGCCTTCGCCGGAGCCTGCGGCGGCGACGCGGGCGTAGAGGGCGGGGGAGACGAGGTGGTCGCACATCGCCAGCAGCGCATCCTCGCCGGCCAGCGCGTCGGCGGCGGCGAGGACGGAGACGCCGTTGGGGCGGCGATGGTCAGGGGTGCGGACGGTCTCCACAGCGAGCGGCCAGGCGCGGCGGGCGAGGTGCGCCTCGATATCCGCAGCGCGATAGCCGAGGACGACGATCGCACGGGTCAGGCCCGCCTCGGCCAGGCCGGCGAGCGCGTGGTCGATGAGCGGGCGGCCGGCGACCGGGCAGAGCGGCTTGGACGCGGCGGACCCGCGCAGGCGACTACCCTCGCCGGCGGCGAGGAGCACGGCGGTGGTGATCCCCGTCATGCCGCGCTCGACCCAGTATCCAGGATTACAGGCGATGTCGTTTGGGGCCCTGGACCCCGGGACAAGCCCGGGGTGACGAAGGAGAAGGCGGCGTCGGCACTCACGCCGCGGCGATGAACTTCTCGACCTCGACCTGCGCCAGGTCGTCGGTCATCTGGGTGCGCGGGTGCTTGCAGAAATAGGCGCTGGCAGGGTCGATCACGCCGCCGACGCCGCGGTCGCGGGCGATCTTGGCGCAGCGGATCATGTCGATGGCGACACCGGCCGAATTGGGCGAATCCTCGACCGACAGGCGCAACTCCAGGTTCATCGGCACGCCGCCGAACAGCTGGCCCTCCATGCGCAGGAAGCAGACCTTGTTGTCGTTCTGCCAGGGCACGTAGTCCGACGGGCCGATATGGACGTTGTCGTCCTCCAGCCGCTCAGCCGCGACCGACTGAACCGCTTCGGTCTTCGAGATCTTCTTCGATTCCAGCCGGCGGTGGTTGGACATGTTGAGGAAGTCGGTGTTGCCGCCGGTGTTGAGCTGGTAGGTCCGGTCCAGCTTCACGCCGCGTTTGGCGAACAGGTCGGTCAGCACGCGGTGGACGATCGTCGCGCCGAGCTGCGCCTTGATGTCGTCGCCGATGATCGCGACGCCCGCCGCCTCGAACTTCGCCGCCCATTCCGGGTTGGAGGCGATGAACACGGGGATGTTGTTGACGAAGGCGACGCCGGCTTCCAGCGCGCACTCGGCGTAGAATTCGGTCGCCTTCTGGCTTCCGACGGGCAGGTAGTTCATCAGCACGTCGGCGCCCGACGCCTTCAGCTCGGCGACGACCTGTTCCTTGGACGGCTGCGTGTCGTTGGCGACCACGAAGGTACGCTCGTCCTTGTAGTCGGCCATGTGGTCGGCGACGCCGTCGAGGATCGCGCCCATCTTCACGATCGTGCCGGTGGCGGGCAGGTTGGCGGCGAACACGGCGGTGCAGTTGGGCTTGGCGAACACCGCCTCCGCCACGTCGCGACCGACCTTGCGGCTGTCGACGTCCCAGGCGGCGACGACGGTGATGTCGGCGGGGCGGTAGCCACCCATCTCCCAGTGCATCAGCCCCACCGTGTCGTTGGTGCCCTCGCGGTAATATTCCAGTCCCTGCACGAGGCTGGAGGCGCAGTTGCCGATGCCGACGATGGCGATGCGGATGGAGCCCATTACTGTCCCTGTTCCTTGACGAAAAGCCGCGCCGAATTGTCGGCCGCGGGCGAAAGTGTTGAAAAGACCAGCCCCTGCTCCACGCGGCGGTGCCACGCAAGCCCGATCATGGCGATCGCCGACAGCGGCACGATCTCGAACCACCAGAAGATGCGCGGGTCGCCGAGCAGCGAGGCGACGAAGATGGCCAGGACGCGGACGTTGGCGGTTTCCAGCGACAGCAGGCGCATCGCCGGGACGGCGCGGTCCGCGTAGCGGCGACCGACCTCGCGCGGGTCGCTCGCCTCCGCCAGGTGGTGCTCGAAGGGACGGGCGAGCCGTTCCGGAATGCCGGCGAGCCGATCATAGGCGCGAAGCAGCGCGCCGCCGGCGGACCGGGGCGGTCGCGGTTGCGCTATTCCCTTCAGCCGGCGGTGGAAGCGGGCGCGCTCCCCCTCGTACAATGACGATTGCACCGCGTGGGCGGCGCCGGCCGCGATCGCGAGCGCCCAGCCGCCGGCGGTGCCCCATCGCCAGGCGAGCGCCACGTAGATCAGGATAAACACGCCGTGGTCGCACAAGCCGTCGAGCAGGCGGCCGAGCGGCGACGCGGTGCCGGTGGCGCGCGCCACCATGCCGTCGAGCCCGTCGGCGACCAGCCAGCCGACCGACAGGACCAGGCCGAGCACCGCCATCGGCCAGCGCTCGAAATCGGCATAAGCGAGGGCGGCGAGCGTGCCGAGCGTGAGGCCGATCATCGACACCGCGTTGGCCGACACGCCCAGGCGCAGCGCGGCGGGCAGCAGCCGGCGGCCGAGCGGGTGGATCAGCCAGAGATTGGAGGGGTCCTCGATCCGCCGATCGCGCGACCCGTCCGGCGCGGGAACGGTCATCGGAGGCGTTCCATGCGCGTGAGCGGGGGGCTTGGCAATATGGCGAAAATGTTACGGAGTCGGGTGTCGTGCCGGGCGCGTCCCGGCATCCAGAGCCGCGAGCGCTGCGATTGCGGCCCTGGACCCCGGGACAAGGCTCTCCTGAGCTTCGCCGAAGGGGCCGGGGTGACGACAGTTACGGCACGTTGGCGGCGATCTCGTCGAGCCAGACGCGGGCGGTGCCGTCGGCGGGGGCGCGCCAGTCGCCGCGGGGGCTGACCGCGCCGCCGGCGGAGACCTTGGGCCCGTTGGGCAGCGCGGATCGCTTGAACTGGGAGGTCTGGAAGAAGCGCGTGCAGAACCGTTCCAGCCAGTGGCGGATCGTGGGTAGGTCGTAGGCGAGGCGCGCGTCGGCGGGGAAGTCGGCGGGCCAGCGCCCCGCCGCCGCGTCGCGCCATGCGTGATGCGCGAGAAAGGCGATCTTCGACGGGGCGAGGCCGTGGCGCAGCACGTAATGGGCGAAGAAGTCGTTGAGCGCGTAGGGGCCGATCATCGATTCGGTCGATTGCAGCGCGCCGGTCTCCGCGTCGGCGGGGACGAGTTCGGGGCTGATCTCCTGCGCGAGGATGGTGGCGAGCACCTGATCGGTCGCCTCGTCATACTGGTTGGTCCGGATGCACCAGCGGATCAGGAACTGGATCAGCGTCTTGGGCACGCCGGCGTTGACGGCATAATGGCTCATCTGGTCGCCGACGCCGTAGGTGCACCAGCCGAGCGCCAGTTCGGACAGGTCGCCCGTGCCGAGCACCAGCGCGCCGCGCTGGTTGGCGAGGCGGAAGAGGTAATCGGTGCGCAGCCCCGCCTGCACATTCTCGAACGTCACGTCGTAGACCGGCTCGCCGCTGGCGAAGGGGTGGCCGATGCCTTGCAGCAAGGTGTGCGCGGCGGGGCGGATGTCGATCTCCTCGGCGGTGATGCCGAGCGCGCGCATCAGCGCCCAGGCGCTCGCCTTGGTGCCCTCGCCGGTGGCGAAGCCGGGCATGGTGAAGCCGAGGATGCGGGTGCGCTCCCAGCCGAGCCGGTCGGCGGCCTTGGCGGCGACGATCAGCGCGTGGGTCGAGTCGAGCCCGCCGGAGACGCCGATCACCAGCGTTTTCGCGGCCGACGCTTCCAGGCGCTTGGCGAGACCCTCGACCTGGATGTTGTACGCCTCGTAGCAGTCGGCGTCGCGCTTGTCGGGGTCGTTGGGGATGAAGGGGAAGCGGCGGATGGCGCGGCGCAGGCCGGTGTCGCGCTCGTCCAGGCCATGGGTGAAGCCGATGCGGCGGAAGCGCGTCTCGGGATGGCCGGCAAGGGCGGCGGCGTCGTTGAAGGTGCCGACGCGGGTACGCTCCTGGATCAGGCGCTCGGCATCGACGTCCGCGATCGTCAGGCGGTCGGCATCGCCGCGGACGAAGCGATCGCTCTGCGCGAGCAGTTCGCCGAGTTCGTAGATCAGGCCCTGGCCGTCCCAGGCGAGGTCGGTGGTGCTCTCCCCCACGCCGGTGGCGGCGTAGACATAGGCGCACACCGCGCGCGCCGACTGCGAGGCGGCGAGCAGCGCCCGCTCGCGCGCCTTGCCGACGACGATGTTGGAGGCGGACAGGTTGCAGCAGACCAGCGCCCCGGCGAGCGCGCCCATCGTCGAGGGCGGGGTGGGCGCCCAGTAATCCTCGCAGATTTCCGCGTGGAGGGTGAGGAAGGGCAGGTCGTCGGCGGCGAACAGCAGGTCGGTGCCGAAGGGGATTTCCGCGCCGTTCAGGCCGATGGAGAGGCCGGTCAGGCCGGCGCCGGGCGCGAACCAGCGTTTCTCGTAATATTCGCGGTAGTTGGGCAGGAACGTTTTGGGCACGACGCCGAGGACGCGGCCGCGGTGGATGATGACGGCGGTGTTGTAGAGGCGGCCGTTCCGCTCGATCGCGGCGCCGACGAGGAGGAGCGGCTTGAGATCGGCGGAGGCGGCGCGGACCGACTCGATTGCGGCGAGCGTGGCGGTCTGCTGCGCGGATTGCAGGTGGAGGTCGTCGATCGCGTAGCTGGAAAGGTTGAGCTCGGGAAAGACGACGAGGTCGCAGGCCTGCTCGTGCGCCTGGGCGGCGAGCGCGATCGTCGCGGCGGCGTTGGCGGCGGCGTCGCCGACGGTCGCGGCGGGTGTCGCGGCGGCGACGCGGATCATGCGCTGGCGGTGGAGCGAGAAGAAGGGATGGGACATGGTGGCGGGGTAACGCGTGAGCGGTGGGGATGTCACCATCGACGTCATGCCGGGTTCATCCCGGCATCCAGAGCCACGGACGATGGCGCTGCTTGGCCCTGGACCCCGGGACGAGCCCGGGGTGACGGTGGGGGCTGGCTAGGATAAAGCGCCCGCATGATCCTCTACGGCATCCCGAACTGCGACATGGTGAAGAAGGCGCGCAGCTGGCTCGACGCGCAGGGGCGCGCACACGCGTTCCACGACTACAAGAAGGCCGGCGTGCCGGAAGAAGCCTTGCGCGGCTGGGTCGAGCGGCTCGGGTGGGAGGCGGTGCTCAACCGCGCGGGGCAGACGTTCCGCAAGCTGCCCGAGCCTGACAAGACGGACATCGATGCCGAGCGCGCGGTGGCGCTGATGCTGGCGCATCCGTCGGCGATCAAGCGGCCGATCCTGGAGGAGGGAGAGACGCTGCTCGCCGGCTTCTCGCCCGATCGCTACGCCGCGGCGCTGGAGAAATAAGCCATGTCCACGACCTACACGATCGACACCGCGACCAGCCGCGCCAACCCGACGCCCGCGCCGCTGAAACGGCTAACGGTGCCCGCGATCCGCAAGCGCAAGGGGGGCGAGCCGCTGGTGATGCTGACCGCCTACACGGTCAGGACGGCGCAACTGCTCGACCCGCACTGCGACATGCTGCTGGTCGGCGACAGCCTGGGTCAGGTGGTCTACGGCCTGCCGTCGACGGTGCCGGTGACGCTGGAGATGATGGCGGCGCACGGGGCGGCGGTGGTGCGCGGCAGCTACCACGCGCTGGTGGTGATCGACATGCCGTTCGGCAGCTACGAGGCGTCGCCGGAGAAGGCGTTCGAGAGCGCGGCGTTCCTGCTCAAGGCGACCGGCGCGGCGGCGGTGAAGCTGGAGGGGGGCGAGGCGATGGCGCCGACCGTCCGCTTCCTGTCGGAGCGGGGCGTGCCCGTGATGGGCCATGTCGGCCTGACGCCGCAGGCGGTGAACGCGCTCGGCGGCTACGGCGCGCGCGGGCGCAGCGAGGCGGAGGCGGCGAAGATCGTCGCGGACGCGAGCGCGGTGGCGGCGGCGGGCGCCTTCGCCGTAGTGATCGAGGGGGTGGTGGAGCCGATCGCGGTGGCGATCACGGAGAGCGTCGCCTGCCCGACGAT
Organism: Sphingomonas rubra; assembly: GCF_900115745.1. Taxonomy (GTDB): domain Bacteria; phylum Pseudomonadota; class Alphaproteobacteria; order Sphingomonadales; family Sphingomonadaceae; genus Sphingomonas; species Sphingomonas rubra. Next base: position 306,952 of record NZ_FOXP01000002.1, read on the forward strand.
CGGCATCGGCGCCTCGGCCCGGTGCGACGGGCAGGTGCTGGTGGCGGAGGACATGCTGGGCCTGTTCGAGCGGGTGCCGCGCTTCGTGAAGCGCTTCGACGATCTCGCCGGGCGGGTCGGCGACGCGGCGGCGCGCTACGCCGCGGAGGTGAGGGCGCGCCAGTTCCCCGGACCCGATCAGGTATACGCGCCCAAGGACTGATCGTCCGCCCGCTTCCGTTCCGCCGCGAGCGCGGCTATGCGGCGTTGTTTCACGTCCCATCAACCAATCGGAGCCGTTTCTTGGCCCTGCCGCCCAATGCCAGCACCGAGGTGTTCATCCGCGAGGTGGACGAGGAATATCGCCGCGAGCGGATGGCGCGTTTCTGGCAACGCTGGGGCAAGGCGGTCGCGGCGGCGGTGGTCGTGCTGTTGCTGGCGTTCGGCGGCTGGCTGTACTGGCAGCACCGCCAGCGCGAGGCGGCGGGCGTCGAGGGCGAGCGGATGCAGGCGGCGTTCGACCAGCTGAGCCAGGGCCAGGCGGCGCAGGCGCAGCCGGCCCTGGCCGAGCTCGCACAGTCGAAGCGTGACGGATACCGGGTGCTGGCGATCTTCACCCAGGCCGACATCCTGCTCCAGAAGAACGACCTGAAGGGGGCCGCGGCGAAGTTCGCCTCGGTCGCCAACGACACGGGCGTCGACGACGCGTTCCGTAACCTGGCGCTGATCCGCCAGACCGCGGCCGAGTTCGAGACGCTGAAGCCGCAGGTGGTGATCGAGCGGATGCGCCCGCTGGCGGTACCGGGCAGCCCTTGGCTGGGCAGCGCGGGCGAGATGATGGCGGTGGCGCAGCTGCGCCTGGGCCAGCGCGCGGCGGCGGGGCAGCTGTTCGGGCAGATCGCCCGCGACGAGGGGGCGCCCGCGTCCTTGCGTCAACGCGCGGTTCAGATGGCGGGCGTATTGGGGGTCGACGCCGTGCCCGCTCCCCCCGCCGTCCAGGAACCCAGCCGATGACCAAGCATTTCCGCGCGCCCGTGATGGTCGCCGCGCTGATGGCGCTCTCCGCCTGCGGCATCTTCAAGGGCGGGCCGAAGAAGACGCCGACGGTCGGCCAGCGCGTGCCGATCCTGGCATCGGAGAACGACGTCGAGACGGACAAGAGCCTGGCCGACGTCGTCGTGACGCTGCCCGCCGCGGCGGCCAACGACGCCTGGGCGCAGCCGGGCGGCAATGCGGCCAAGTCGATGGGGCATCTGGCGCTCGCCGCCGCGCCTGCGCAGGCGTGGCGGGCGACCATCCCCGGCGGCTCGCAGCGCGAGCGGCTGGCGGCGACGCCGGTGATCGCCGAGGGCAAGCTGTTCATCATCGACGTCGACGCCGCCGTGCACGCGATGGACGCGGGCACCGGCGCGTCGCTGTGGACGACCAACATCACCGTCTCCGACGCGAACCGGCCGTCGCGGTTCGGCGGCGGCGTCAGCTACGACGACGGCAAGGTCTACGCGACCGACGGCGTCGGCGACGTGGTGGCGCTGAACGCGGCGGACGGCAAGGAGCTGTGGCGGGCCAAGCCGGGCGGGCCGCTGCGCGGCAGCCCGACGATCGCCAACGGCACGGTGTACGTGCTGAGCCAGGACAATCAGCTGTTCGCGCTGAACCAGGCCGACGGCAAGGTGCAGTGGTCGCAGTCGGGCACGCTGGAGACGCAGGGCGTGTTCGGCGTCGGCGCGCCGGCGGCGAGCCAGGGGTCGGTGGTCGCCGGCTTCTCCAGCGGGGAGCTCAGCGCCTATCGGTACGAGAACGGGCGCGTGCTGTGGCAGGACGCGCTGTCGCGGACGTCGATCACCACCTCGGTATCCAGCCTCGCCGACATTGATGCGGCGCCGGTGATCGAGGAAGGGCGCGTCTACGCGGTCGGGCAGGGCGGGCGCATGGTGTCGCTGGAACTCGCCACCGGCCAGCGTCTGTGGGAGCAGAACCTGGCGGGCATCTCCACCCCGTGGATCGCGGGCGAGTGGCTGTTCGTGGTGACCGACGATGCGCGGCTCGCCTGCCTGTCGCGCGCGAGCGGCAAGGCGCGCTGGATCGCGCAGCTGCCGCGGTTCCGCAACGAGAAGAAGCGGACGGGGGCGATCACCTGGTTCGGGCCGGTACTGGCGGGCAATCGGCTGGTACTGACCAACAGCCGCGGCCAGATCGTCTCGGCCGCGCCGACCGACGGCCAGGTCGGCCAGACGATCGAGACCGGCGAATCGTTCGCGCTGCCGCCGGTGGTGGCGAATTCGACCTTGTACACGGTGGACCAGCGCGGGCAGGTCACGGCGTTCCGGTGAGATGATCGGCCGCTCGCCGAGCTGTGTTCCCCGGAGGACGGCGAGCCTTTCGCAGAACGTTTCCGTCATGCCGGGCTCGACCCGGCATCCATGGTGCCGCGAGATCAACGGCTGATAAGTACGCGGCACGATGGACCCCGGATCAAGTTCGGGGTGACGAGTAGTTTGCGATGGCCCTGCGTGTACTGGGCCGATGATCCTCGGGGTGACGGAGGCGCGCACGTCCGCTAGGGCGCGGGTCATGCCCAAACTTCCCGTGGTCGCGATCGTCGGCCGACCCAATGTCGGCAAGTCGACGCTGTTCAATCGCCTGGTCGGCAAGAAACTCGCGCTGGTCGACGATCGGCCCGGTGTGACGCGCGACCGGCGCGAGGGCGACGCGCATCTGGTCGGGCTCGATTTCCGCGTCATCGATACCGCCGGCTACGAGGATCACGACGCGCAGACGCTGCCGGGCCGCATGCGCCTCCAGACGGAGGCGGCGATCGCGCAGGCGGACGTGGCGCTGTTCCTGTTCGACGCGCGCGCCGGCATCGTGCCGCTCGACGAGGAGATCGCGCGCTGGCTGCGGCAGTCGTCGACGCCGGTGGTGCTCGCCGCCAACAAGGCGGAAGGGCGCGCCGGAGACCAGGGAATCATCGAGTCGCTCAGCCTGGGCTTCGGCGATCCGGTGCAGATGTCGGCCGAGCACGGCGAGGGCGTGGGCGACCTGTTCGATGCGCTGCTGCCCCATCTGGAGGGCAAGGGCGAGGCCGAGCCGGAGGAGGACGAGGACGCGTTCAGCCCCGACGCGCCGTTGAAGCTGGCGATCGTCGGCCGCCCCAACGCGGGCAAGTCGACGCTCATCAACAAGATGCTGGGTGAGGACCGCCTCATCACCGGGCCGGAAGCCGGCATCACGCGCGATTCGATCGCGGTCGACTGGCTGTGGCGCGACCTGAAGGGCGAGGACCACCGGGTCAAGCTGATCGACACCGCCGGCATGCGCAAGCGCGCCAAGGTGCAGGACAAATTGGAGAAGATGTCGGTCGCCGACGGGCTCCACGCGGTCGACTTCGCCGAGGTGGTGGTGCTGCTGCTCGACGCGACGCTGGGGCTGGAGGCGCAGGATCTGCGGATCGCCGACAAGGTGCTGCAGGAAGGGCGCGCGCTGATCGTCGCGCTGAACAAATGGGACATCGCGGAGAACGCGTCGTCGCTGTTCAACGGCGTCAAACGCGCGCTGGAGGACGGACTCAGCCAGGTGAAGGGCGTCACCGTCATCACCGTGTCGGCGGCGACGGGCAAGGGGATCGACCAGCTGCTGGGCGCCGCCGTCGAGGTGCGCGACGCCTGGTCGAAGCGGGTCGGGACGGGCGAGATGAACCGCTGGTTCGAGCGCGCGATCGAGGCCAATCCGCCGCCCGCGCCCGGCGGCAAGCGGATCAAGATGCGCTACGTCACCCAGGTGAAGACGCGGCCGCCGAGCTTCGTGATCTTCGGCACCCGCGTCGACCAGCTGCCCGCCAGCTACGAGCGGTACCTGGTCAATTCGATGCGCAAGGAACTGGGCTTTGGCGCGGTGCCGGTGCGATTGTCGCTGCGGGCGCCGAAGAATCCGTTCGATTCGAAGGGCTGAGAGGCTTTTTAGAAAATTGGCGAAAGAGCCAGTTTCGTGCCGCCGAAATGCGCCTTCAGCGCATTTCCGAACGGACTCCGACAACGTCCTGTTTACCTGATCCGCGCTAACGCCTCGGCCGTAACACTATGCGAGGTAGCCGGTGTCGTTCGAAGGCAGCACGTTGGTGGATTGGCCGGTCTACGCCGCCGCGCGGGCCGAGCTGGGCACGGGGTTCGTGCGCATCCTGGGCTATTTCCGCGAGGACGGCGTGAAGTCGGTGGCGGCGGTCGAGGCGGCGATGCGGGCGTGTTCGGCCGCGCCGATGGTGATCCCCGCGCACACGCTGAAGGGCGAGGCGCGCCAGTTCGGGGCCGAGCCGCTCGCTCTCTTGGCCGAGCAGATCGAGGGGATCGCGCGCGACTGCGTCGAGCATCAGGACACGCCGGACGAGGCGGTGGAGCTGGTCGCGCGGCTGCGCCCGCTGTTCGACCAGACGATGACCCTGCTGGAACGCGAGGCCAATCCGCTGGTCACGCGCCGGCCGGTGGGCGGCTTCGGTCGGCGTAGCGCATAGGCTGCGGCCGACCCCGGGCCAGGCTGCGCCACAGCCATTCGAGCGGGCCGTAGCGACGTCGGTCGAGCCACGGCTTCGACCATAGCAGCATCCCCGCCCAGGCGATTGGCACCAGCGCGGTGAGCGTCGCGCGCGGCCAGGCGGCGAACTGGCCGAGGCCCCATCCGTAGAAGATCGCGGTCATCAGCACGCTGGTGGCGAGGTAGTTGGTGAAGGCGGCGCGACCGGCCGCGGCGACACGCGCCGTCCACCAGCCGTCGCCCGCGAGCGGCACCAGCAGCGCCGCGTAGCCGACGAAGCCCAGCGTCCGCAGCGGCGGGCTGGCGCCGACCGAGCCGAGGAACACCCAGCGCTGATCGAAGCCGTGCGCGAGCGTGGCGAGACCGAGGATCGCGTAGCCGATGAGCGACGGTGCCAGGCAGGCGACCGCCCAGCGGCGATACCGCGCGCGCGGCCAGGTGCCCGTCAGGAACCCCGAGCGATAGCCTGCCATGCCGAGCAGCACCGCGCTCATCGTCTCCGGCCCGACCACCGTCAGCGAGACGAGCGGGCCGGTGGCGTGGCGCCACCGCCAGGCGAGCGCGTCCGCCCAGTCGCCGCGGGTGGCGGCGATCTCGGCGAGGAGCGCGGGGCGGGGCGGCACGCCGAAGCTGGCCGCGAACGCGTCCCACGTCGCGACCATCGCTGGTGTCGCGCGCGCGGCACTCCGCCACAGTATCGCCGTGCCGACGACGTCGCCGATCCACGTCCAGGCGAGGACGCCGAGGCCGAGCGCGACCAGCCAGCGCACCGACAGCCGACGGGCCATGTAGGCGAGCGCGCCGACCAGCGCGTAATGGGCCAGGATGTCACCCCACCAGACGAGGTAGAGGTGCGCGCAGCCGATCGCGAACAGCACCGCCATGCGGCGGAAGTGGACGCCGGCCGCGTCGTCGCAGGCGCGGTCGATGACGAGCAGCAGCGAGGCGCCGAACAGGAACGAGAACAGCCCGCGCAGCTTGCCCTCGACCAGCACGAAGGTCGCGAACCAGACCGCGATGTCGGCGGGCGCGGTGCCGCCCCAGGCGAGCGGTGAGAAATAGGCGGCCCGCGGCAGCGCGAAGGCGGGCAGGTTGGCGACCAGGATGCCCATCACCGCGACGCCGCGGAGGAAATCCAGCGAGGCGATGCGCGTTCCGCTCATCCCTCGACGCGGGTGGCGCGCCAGCCGCGGACGGTGCCGGGCGACGCGGCGGGATCGGGTTCGATCGCCGCATCGCCGACCAGCGCCCGGTATCGCTGCCCATCCGCGGTGAAGCTCAGCTGCGTGCCGACCAGTGTCGCGCCCGTCAGCGGCCGGCCGTCGAGCGTGCCGCTCACCGCGCTGAACCGTTGTTCGAGGTTGAGCGCGCGGGCGCGACCGTCGGCGGTGACGAGGCGCCAGTCGCCGCCGGCGGTGGCGGGCACCGTCCAGCGATAGACGTGCTTCTCCTCGACCAGCCGGTGCTCCTCGGCCGGCCAGTCGCCCATGTCGAAGGCGTGGCTGACGATGCGCGTGCCGGGGCGAAGCTCAGTCAGCAGCTTGGGGCGGAGGCGCTGGTTGACGGCGGGGAGCAGGTAGAGCGTCACCACCGTGGCATCGCGCAGGCGGACGCCGAACAGGTCCTCGCGGCGGAAATCGACGCGCTCCGACACGCCCCGGTCGCGCGCGCGGGCGCGGGCGCGGGCGACTAGATCGCCGTCGATCTCGATGCCCAGCGCGCGGGCGCCGCGCTCCCCCGCCGCGATCGGGATGCGGCCGTCGCCCGAGCCGAGGTCGATCAGCACGTCGCCGGGGCCGACCTTCGCCATGTCGAGCATCGCCGCGACCACCGCGTCGGGGGTCGGCACATAGGGTACGTCGGCGCGCGGCTCGGGCGCGGAGAAGGTCAGGCCGCCGCCGCCCTGCCGCACCTGGCAGCCGGCGAGCGCCGCCAGGCAGAGGAGCGCGGCGGCGAACCGGCGCATCAGCCCGCCATCAGCGCGGGGAAGAAGCCCTCGTGCGCGGCGCGCAGGTCACCCAGCGACACCACGTCGTCGCGGTTCGGCCGCTCGAAGATCAGCCGCTTGCCGCCGGTGCGGCCCATCGGCTCGACCTCGACCCCGGCGGCGTGCGCTTGGCCCAGGAAGTCGAGCATCGCGTGATCCTCGATCGTGACGATGTAGACGCCCTGATCCTCGGCGAAGAAGCTGCCGGCGCAGTCGAACGGCTGCTTGCGGTCGATCATCGCGCCGATGTTGCCGGCCAGCGCCATCTCGGCGATCGTCACCGCGATGCCGCCGTCGGACACGTCGTGGACGGCGGTGAGCGCGCCGGAGCGGATGCCCTCGCGCACCAGGTCGCCGGCGGCCCGCTCGGCGACGAGGTCGACGGGCGGCGGCGGGCCTTCCTCGCGGCCGTGGCACTCGCGCAGCCACAGCGTCTGGCCGAGATGGCCGCCGCGCTTGCCGATCACCAGGATGATGTCGCCCGAGCCCTTGAAGGCGATGGTCGCCGACTTGCTCCAGTCGGGCAGCAGGCCGACGCCGCCGATCGCGGGGGTGGGCAGGATGGCGGAGCCGCCGCCGGTCGCCTTGGATTCGTTGTAGAGGCTGACGTTGCCCGACACGATCGGGAAGTCGAGCGCGCGGCAGGCGTCGGCCATGCCGTCGAGACAGCCGACGATCTGGCCCATGATCTCGGGCCGTTGCGGATTGGCGAAGTTGAGGCAGTTGGTGATGGCGAGCGGCGTCGCGCCGACCGCCGACAGGTTGCGCCACGCCTCCGCCACCGCCTGGCGCCCGCCCGCTTCCGGATCGGCGAAACAGTAGCGCGGCGTGCAGTCGGTGGTCATCGCCAGCGCCTTGTCGGTCCCGTGGACGCGGACCACGGCGGCGTCGCCGCCGGGACGCTGGACGGTGTCGGCACCGACCATGTGGTCGTACTGTTCCCAGATCCAGCGCCGCGAGGCGAGGTCGGGGCAGGCCATCAGCGTGAGGAGGTCGGCGGCGATGTCGCGGCTCTCGGGCACGTTCACCAGCGCCTTGGGTGGCGGCGGGGCGGTGTGCGGCCGGTCGTAGAGCGGCGCCTCGTCGGCGAGGGGGCCGAGCGGGATGTCGGCGACGGTCTCACCCTTCCAGCGCAGCACCATGCGGCCGGTATCGGTGACGCGGCCGATGACGGCGAAGTCGAGTTCCCATTTGCGGAAGATCGCCTCCGCCTCCGCCTCGCGGCCGGGCTTCAGGACCATGAGCATCCGTTCCTGCGACTCGGACAGCATCATCTCGTAGGGCGTCATGCCCTCCTCGCGCTGGGGCACGTCGTCCATCACCAGCTCGATGCCGACGCCGCCCTTGGACGCCATCTCGACGGAGGAGGAGGTCAGGCCGGCCGCGCCCATGTCCTGGATGGCGACGATCACGTCGGTCGCCATCAGTTCGAGACACGCCTCGATCAGCAGCTTCTCGGTGAAGGGGTCGCCGACTTGGACGGTGGGGCGCTTGGCATCGGCATCGTCGCCGAAATCGGCCGAGGCCATGGTCGCGCCGTGGATGCCGTCGCGGCCGGTCTTGGAGCCGACATAGACGATCGGATTGCCGACGCCCGACGCGGCCGAGTAGAAAATCTTGTCCTGATCGGCGACGCCGACGGTCATCGCGTTGACCAGGATGTTGCCGTCATAGGCGGGGTGGAAGTTCACCTCGCCGCCGACCGTCGGCACGCCGACGCAATTGCCGTAGCCGCCGATGCCGGCGACAACGCCCGAGATCAGGTGGCGCATCTTGGGATGGTCGGGCCGGCCGAAGCGCAGCGCGTTGAGGTTGGCGACGGGACGCGCGCCCATGGTGAACACGTCGCGCAGGATGCCGCCGACGCCGGTCGCGGCCCCCTGATACGGCTCGATGTACGAGGGGTGGTTGTGCGACTCCATCTTGAAGATCGCCGCCTGCCCATCACCGATGTCGATCACGCCGGCATTCTCGCCGGGGCCGCAGATCACCTGCGGGCCGGTGGTCGGCAGCTTCTTCAGGTGGATGCGGCTCGACTTGTAGGAGCAATGCTCCGACCACATCACCGAGAAGATGCCGAGTTCCACCAGGTTCGGCTCGCGGCCGAGGGCGTGGAGCAGGCGGTCATACTCGTCGGACGAGAGGCCGTGCTCGGCGACGATGTCGGGCGTGATTGCAGTCATGGGCGCGGCTGTAGCGACCCTGCCGATCCGCGTCACCCCGGCCAATCTTGGATGCTCTTCGCCGCGATTGCAGCAGTTCGTCGCGCGCGCGCCTCGCCTCATGCCCGCGATCGAGCATGTTCATCGATGCTAAATCATTGTGGCGCAAGCGATTGTCGTGGTTGGGGTCAAGAGGTGGGGACGATGAGGCAGGCTTATCGGTGCGCGGGCGCTGGCCTGATTCTGGTGCTGACGGCATGTGGGGGTGAATCCGGCGGGGCGGATGCGTCGTCGGCGGTGGGCGTGGTCACCGGACCGGCGGTCGCGCCGACGCCCACGCCCACGCCGGCACCGACCGCCACCCCCGCGCCGACGCCCACGCCGACGCCTGTATCGGGGGCGCGGACGCTGGCCGATCTGTACGACGTGGTGCCGGACGTGGCGAACTGTCGTGCGGGGACGTTGAAGGCGAGCGTGAAGGCGGACCTGCTGGCGCGGCTGAACGCTATCCGCGCGTTGCACCGGTTGCCCGCGGTCACCTATTCCGACGCGGACGATCAGGCGGAGGCGGAATCGTCGCTGATGATGGTCGCCAACAACCAGCTGAGCCATACGCCGCCGACGACGTGGAAATGCTACACGGCGGCGGGCGCGGGCGGCGCGGGATCGAGCAACCTGTTCTCCAACTTTTCCTCGGCGGCGCGGATCACCTATACCGAGGACGACTATCTCGCCGGCTGGCTGCGCGAGGGCGGGTCGGCGAGCATCGGCCATCGCCGCTGGATGCTCGACCCGTTCCTCGGCAAGGCGAGCTACGGCCGGGTGACGCAGCTAGGCTCCGGCGGCGTGTCGGAGGCGGCGTCGTTGAGGGTGGTCGGTTTCACCGGCGGGACCGCGGTGCCGACCGGGTTGCCCGGGTTCGTGGCCTATCCGTACGGCGATTACCCGGTGCGTTACTTCGGCGCGGGTGATTACCTGTCCTTCTCGGTCGTGGCGAGCACCAGCGGACGCGGCGGCAATGCGGGTGTCGATTTCAGCCGCGCGACGATCACGGTCACCGGGCCGAACGGCAGTCTCGCGGTGTCGAACCAGACGAGCGATACGGCCGGCTACGGCCTGCCGAACAACGTGCAGTGGAAGGTGGCGGGGTTGCAGGCGGGGGTGTCGTATACGGTCACGATCGGCGAGGTGTCGGGGGCGGCGCAGCGGCAGTATAGCTACACGTTCCGCATGGTCGGCTGATCGTGGGGTGAGACGCCGGATGATGATCGTCCGGCGTCGTCCCCTGGCGGCTCGCGCAACCTCTCAGCGCTTGCGCTCCACGGTCAGGCCCAGCTCCGCCCAGCGATCGGCCGAGCGGCATTCGCGCGGCAGGATACGGGTGCCGGTGGTGACCGGGTTCGCCTTGTCGGTCAGGCAGTACCAGTCGCGCTTCGCGTCGTAGGTGGCGTGATACTGCGGCTTCTTCGGTGCGACCGACTTGACGTTCGCATGGGCGGTGCTGGCGACGGACGTGGCAGCGACGGCGAGCAGGATGATGGTCTTCATGGTGGTTCCTCCCAGATCGGTCAGGCGAGGCTGCCTGTATCCGATGCTTTGCAGGAGGTGTGCCAGTCGAGTAACACACTGGTGTAGCAGGATTTTCGGTTTTCCGCCTTGTCCAGCGACTGGTGATATGCACCTAAAGTCGGCGAAACCCGCCAACAAGCGGCGGGTCCATCAGCTATAGGGCGGCTGGTCGTAGCCTTTCGGGCTGGCGGTGAAGATCTCGCAGCCGGTCTCGGTGATGCCGATCGAGTGTTCGAACTGTGCCGACAGCGAGCGGTCGCGCGTCACGGCGGTCCAGCCATCGTCGAGCAGCTTCACGTCGGGGCGGCCGATGTTGATCATCGGCTCGATCGTGAAGATCATGCCGGGGCGCAGCTCGGGCCCGGTGCCGGGCTTGCCGACATGGACGACCTCCGGCGCGTCGTGGAACAGGCGGCCGAGCCCGTGGCCGCAGAAATCGCGGACCACGCCGTAGCGATGCTTCTCCGCGTGGCGCTGGATGGCGTTCGCCACGTCGCCCATGCGGTTGCCGGGGCGCGCCTGCTCGATGCCGATCATCAGGCACTCGTACGTCACCTCGACCAGCCGGCGCGCCTTCAAGGGCACGTCGCCGATCAGGTACATGCGGCTGGAATCACCGTGCCAGCCGTCCAGGATCGGGGTAACGTCGACGTTGACGATGTCGCCCGATTTCAGTTGCTTGTCGCTCGGGATGCCGTGGCAGACGACGTGGTTGATCGAGATGCAGGTCGAGTGGGTATAGCCGCGATAGCCGAGCGTCGCGGGCACGCCGCCGCGGGCGAGCACGAAATCGTAGATCAGCCGGTCGATCTCCGCCGTGGTGACGCCCGGCACCATGTGCGGCACCAGCATGTCCAGCGTTTCCGCGCAGAGCCGGCCGGCGGCGTGCATGCCGGCGAAGGCGGCGGGGCCGTGGAGCTTGATGGCGCCGGTGCGCGCGTCCGGCGCGTCGGAGGTGACGGTGACGTAATCGGTCATGGGCGGCGATATAGCGTGGCGGCGGCGGTTTTGCGAGGCTATCGACGGGGCATGGCCGATCCCTCCGAACGCATCTGGACCGCCGCGCTCGCCGTGATCGGCGACGAGATCCTGTCGGGCCGCACGCAGGATAGGAACGTCGCGCAGGTCGCCGCCTGGCTGAACGTGCAGGGCATCCGCCTGGTCGAGGTGCGCGTGGTCGCCGACTGGGAGGAGGCGATCGTCGAGGCGGTGAACCAGCTGCGCGCGCGCAACGATTACCTGTTCACCACCGGCGGCATCGGGCCGACGCACGACGACATCACCGTGGACGCGATCGCCGCGGCGCTGGGCGTCGGCGTGGTCCATCATCCCGAGGCGATGGCGGTGCTGGAGCGCTACTACGCGACGCGCGGCGGGCTGACGGAGGCGCGCGCGCGGATGGCGCGGGTGCCGGAGGGAGCAGGGCTGATCGTCAACAAGGTGTCGGGCGCACCGGGCATCCGGATCGACAACATCTTCATCATGGCGGGCGTGCCGCACATCACCGCAGGGATGCTCGACGCGCTGACCGGCACGCTGGAGGGCGGCCGCCCGGTGGTGTCCAGATCGATCGGCGGCTGGATCGCGGAGAGCGAGGTCGCCGACCTGCTGCGCGCGTGCGAGAAGCAGTGGAACGACGAAGGCCGCGGCGGTGTCGCGATCGGCAGCTACCCCTTCTTCCGCGAGGGCCGGGTCGGCGCGAACTTCGTGGTGCGCGGGCCGGACGCGGCGCTGGTCGACGCGTGCCTGGCCGATCTGGCGGAGCGGCTGGGGGCGGCAGGGTATGGGGTGACGGCCGGGGGCGTGTGAAGCGTCCAGCCGTTCCCACGATGGCAGGGCGTTCTCGCAACGGTCCGTCAGCCTATCGACGGCAGGGCGGGCGACCTACGCCGTCAGGAACCAGCGCTCCTCGCCCTCCAGCCCGATCGCGGTGAGCGGGCCGCCGGCATAGGCGCCGGTATCGATACCGATGCGGTTGGATTGCACGTCGGGTTCGTCGGTGATCGTGTGGCCGTGGATCACCATCACGCCGTGCGATCCGCGATGGCCGAGGAACGGGTCGCGAATCCAGCGCAGGTCGGCCCCGACCTGGTCCGCGAGCGGCACGCCGGGGCGGATGCCGGCATGGACGAACAGGTAATCGCCGACGGTCAGATGCGGTCGCCCGGCATCCAGGAAGGCGCGGTGCGCGGCCGGCACGGAGGCGACGATCAGCGCCTCCAGCTCCTCGAACGAAGCCTCGTCATAGGCGACCGGATCGACGCCGTAGCTCATCAGCGTGTCGCGCCCGCCATAGCGGTTGAACAGTTGCAGCGAGGGGCGATGGCCGGCGGCGGCGCGCAGCAGCATCTCCTCGTGATTGCCCTTGAGCAGCGCGAAGCGGGGGTGTGCGGCGCGCCGCATCGCGTGCTCCAGCACGCCGCGCGTGTCGGGCCCACGGTCGACCAGATCGCCAAGCAGCACCAGCGTGGTATCGGCAGGGCCGCGCGCGGCGTCGTCCGCGTCGATCATAGCGAGCAGCTGCTCGAACTGGTCGGCACATCCGTGCACGTCGCCGACCGCGTACACGCGCTCGCCGTCGGGCACGCGGAACTGGGGCGTTTTCTTCTTGCGGAGAAAGGACTTGAGCACGGGCACGCGGAACTGTTCGGGGGAGCGGGGCCTATAGGCGCACCAGCTGCGGGGCACAATCGCGCGCGACGACGATCGACGGCGGCGCGGCGCGCGCGGCGGGATCGATCAGCTCGACCACTACCGGGTCGTCGCGCACATAAGCGTGACGGAGCAGCGCCGCGATCCGCGTCGCCGCCTGGCCGTCGCCGAACGGATTGTGCGCGCGCGCCATGGCGGCGTAGGCGGTGTCGTCGTCGAGCAGCCGCGTGACCTCGGCGACGATGCGGCCCTCGTCGGTGCCGACCAGGCGCGCGGTGCCGGCCGCGACACCCTCCGGCCGCTCGGTCGTCTCGCGCATGACGAGGACGGGCTTGCCGAAGGCGGGTGCCTCCTCCTGCACGCCGCCCGAATCGGTCAGCACCAGCGTGCACAGGCCGAGCGCGCGGACGAAGTGCGGGTAATCGAGCGGCGCGACGCGGGCGACGTTGGCGCGATCACCCAGCACGGCTTCCATCACCGTGCCGACCGCCGGATTGGGGTGGACGGGGAACAGGACCGCGACGTCCGGCCGGTCGGCGATGCGGCCGATGGCACGCGCGATCGCCTCCATCCCCCCGCCGAAATTCTCGCGCCGGTGGGTAGTGACGAGGAGGAGCCGCTTGCGGGCGAAGCGCGCGGCGATCTCGTCGAGCCCGGCGGCGAGCGACGGATCGGCGGCGATGCGCGCCTCCGTCCAGCGCAGCGCGTCGATCACGGTGTTGCCGGTGACGTGGACGGTGGCGGGGTCGATCGTCTCGGCGAGCAGCGCGGCGGCGGCGGTCTCGGTGGGGGCGAAATGATGCGCGGCGATGGCGGCGACGATGCGGCGGTTCACCTCTTCGGGCCAGGGATGGAGGATGTCGCCCGAGCGCAGGCCCGCCTCCACGTGCGCGACCGGAACGCGCCGGTAATAGGCGGCGAGCGCGCCGGCCATCGCCGTGGCGGTGTCGCCGTGGACCACGACCAGGTCGGGCCGCTCGACGTCTATCGCCTCGCCGAGACCGGCGAGCAGGCGCGCGGTGAGCCGATCAAGGCTCTGCCCCGGCTCCATCAGGTCGAGGTCGATGTCGGGCACGAGATCGGCGAGGTCCAGCACCTGGTCGAGCAGCCCGCGATGCTGCGCGGTGACGCAGGTGCGCACGCGGAAGCCGGGCGTCGCCGCCAGCGCGCGGACGACGGGGAACAGCTTGATCGCCTCGGGCCGGGTGCCGAAGACGAGGAGGATGGTGATCATGGAGCCGGAGTAGCCGTTGACCATTTAAGGACCGGTCAATCGTTGCGACCGAATAGGCGCGACGCTACGCGAGCCAGAGAGACAGGGAGAGTTCAGTGACGATCAAGCGGGTGCGCAAGGCGGTATTTCCGGTGGCGGGGCTGGGCACGCGATTCCTGCCGGCGACCAAGGCGATGCCCAAGGAGATGCTGACGGTCGTCGACAAGCCGCTGATCCAGTACGCGGTCGAGGAGGCGCTGGAGGCGGGGATCGAGCAGATCATCTTCGTGACCGGGCGCAACAAGTCGGCGATCGAGGATCATTTCGACATCGCCTACGAGCTGGAGGACACGATGCGCGCGCGCGGCAAGTCGCTGCGCGCAATCGAGGGTATTCGCATGGAGCCGGGCAGCCCCGTCTACATCCGCCAGCAGGAACCGCTGGGGCTGGGCCACGCGGTATGGTGCGCGCGCGAGATCGTCGGCGACGAGCCGTTCGCGGTGCTGCTGCCGGACGAGCTGATGGTCGGCACGCCCGGCTTCATGAACCAGATGGTCGCCGCCTACGAGCAGGTCGGCGGCAACGTCGTCGGCGCGCTGGAAGTGCCGGACCAGGAGACGGACAAGTACGGCATCATCTCGCCCGGTGCCCGGGACGGCGCGCTGACCGAGGTGACGGCGCTGATCGAGAAGCCGAAGGCGGGCACGGCGCCGTCCAACCTGATGATCCCGGGCCGCTACATCCTCCAGCCGGAGGTGATGCGCATCCTCGACGCGCAGGAGGCGGGCGCGGGCGGCGAGATCCAGCTGACCGACGCGATGGCGCAGATGATCGGGCAACAGCCGTTCCACGGCGTCACCTTCGTCGGCGACCGGTATGATTGCGGCGACAAGGCGGGGTACATCCAGGCCAACCTGGCGCTGGCGCTGGCGCGCGAGGATATCGGGCCGGCTGTGCGGGGATTCGCGGCGGCGTTGCTCGCGGGGTAGGTGGTTCGTTCTCGGGCGAAGCATGATGACTGCTCCTTGATCCGCCACCCTCACCGTTCGTGCTGAGCGAAGTCGAAGCACAGGCCACGAGTCGCTCGCTTGCGGCCTGCCCTTCGACTTCGCTCAGGGCGAACGTGGAGGGGGCAATTCGTGGCCATCATCCTCCAAGGCGCTAAGAAGAGAAGGGTGGTTCACGCGGAGGCGCGGAGGGGGTGCGATTGGCGTGCTTGTCGCGCCTTTTAAATTCGGTACGGTGAAGGGCGGCCTGCGGCGGCGAGGAGCGCGGCAGCCTTCGGTGTTTCTTCTCTGCGTCTCCGCGCCTCCGTGTGAACCATTCTTCTCCGCGTCTCGGCGCGAGAACCTCTCGCCTCACGAGCAAGCCGGACAGCCCGGATCCTTGGGCAACCGTACGGTGCGGAAGCGGAGGGCGAGGAGGTCGACGAGGAGGAGCTTGCCCGCGGGATCGTCGCCGAACGGGGCGAGCGCGCGCAGCACCTCCAGCGCGGCGAGGCTGCCGAGCACGCCGGTGACGGGGCCGAGCACGCCCGTCTCCGCGCAGCTCGCCTCGGGCCGCTCGGGTTCCGCGCCGACGAAGCAGCGGTAGCAGGGAAGCGCCGTCTCCCATCCGCGGAACACGCCGAGCTGTCCCTCGAACTGGCCGACCGCCGCCGAGACGAGCGGCACGCGGGCGGCGAGGCCTGCGTCGGCGACGACGAGGCGGGTGGCGAAATTGTCGCAGCCGTCCAGTACCACGTCGACCCCGTCCAGCAACGCCGCAGCGTTGGCGGCGTCGATGCGGGCGCGGGCCGGCTCCACGACGACGTGCGGGTTGATCGCGCGCGCGGCGGCGGCGGCGGCGGCGGCCTTGCCCGCGCCGAGATCGGCGGTGCGGAAGATCACCTGACGCTGGAGGTTGGAGACGTCGACCGCGTCGTCGTCGATCAGCACGAGGCGACCGACGCCGGCGGCGGCGAGATACTGGATGGCGGGTGCGCCGATGCCGCCGCAGCCGATCACCGCGACGCGGCCCGCCTTTAGCCGCTTCTGCCCGGCGCCGCCGAGCTCGCGCAGCACGATGTGGCGGGCGTAGCGGGCAAGCTCCCCATCGGAGAGATGCACGCCGGAGAGCGTCACCACCGGTAGGAGACGGCGACCCGGTACCAACCGGGGGCGAGCGGCGCGGCGCCGGCGGGCAGGGTGCGGGTCAGCGACAGGAGGTAACCGACGGTATATTGCTCCACCGTAGAGCAGCCGATCGCCCGCGGCACGATCCGCGACACGGTGCCGCCCGGCGCCACCAGCAGCGCGACGGGGGCGACCATGCGCGTGCCGTCCGGGTGCACGGGCGGCACCGCGCAGCGGCCCGCCGCCACCTCGCCCCGCACGAAGGTGGCGCCGTCGCTGGTCGTCGCACCGCGCGGCAGCGGAAAGACGGGCAGCGGCGCCCAGTCATGCGGCGGCATCGGCGCCGGTGCCACCGCCGCCTGGAGGAGCATCGCGGCGATCACCGTCCGGTCGATCCGAAGCCGCCCGCACCCCGCTGCGTAGCGTCGAGCGACGCGACTTCCGCCAGCACGGCGCGCTGGACGGGGGCGGGAACGAGTTGCGCGATCCGCTCGCCGCGGACCACCGCGAACGGCTCCGTACCGAGATTGGCCAGAATGACCTTCACCTCGCCGCGATAATCATGGTCGATCGTGCCGGGCGTGTTGAGGCAGGTGATGCCGTGCTTCAGCGCCAGGCCGGAGCGCGGGCGCACCTGCACCTCGTAGCCATCGGGAATGGCGATCGCGAAGCCGGTCGCCACCGCGGCGCGTGCGCCGGGGGCGAGCGTCAGGTCCTCCGCCGCCACCACGTCCATGCCCGCGGCGCCCGCGCTGGCATAAGCGGGAAGCGGCAGGTCCGCCCCGTGCGGCAGCCGTTGCAGCGCGATGGTGATCGCCGTCATGCGTCAGTCCTTTAGCGCATCGGCGATGCGATGCGCGAGCCTTTCCGCAACCGCGCCTTTGGGCGCGCGCGGCCAGTGTTCGACGCCGTCGGCGGTGACCAGGTCGACGGCGTTGGCGTCGCCCCCCATCACGTCACCCGACACGTCGTTGGCGACGATCCAGTCGCACCCCTTGCGCCGTTGCTTGGCCGTGGCGTGCTCGATCACGCGCTCGGTCTCCGCCGCGAAGCCGACCACCAGGCGCGGGCGGCGCGGCGAGCGGGACAGGGTGGCGAGGATGTCGGGGTTTTCCACCAGGGCGAGGGTGGGGGCAGGGGCCGCGTCGCCCTTCTTGATCTTCTGCGCCGCAGTCTCGACGCGCCAGTCGGCGACCGCGGCGACCATCACCGCGGCGTCGGCGGGCAATGCGGCGTCGACCGCCGCCGCCATCTCGCGCGCGGTCTCCACGTCGATGCGGGTCACCCCGGCGGGCGTCGGCAGCGCCACCGGCCCGGCGACCAGCGTCACCCGTCCGCCGAGCGCCGCCAGCGCGCCCGCGATGGCGAAACCCTGCTGTCCGGAGGAGCGGTTGGCGAGGTAGCGGACAGGATCGATCGGCTCGTGCGTCGGCCCGGCGGTGACGAGCAGGTGCGCGCCCGCGAGCGGGCCTCGCGCGGGGGCATGGGCGGCGGGGGCGAACATCGCGTCGATCGCCGCCCCGATCGCCTCCGGCTCGGGCAGGCGGCCCGGACCGTATTCGCCGCACGCCATCGGCCCCTCGTCCGGCTCCATCACCGTCACCCCGTCGGCGCGGAGCTGCGCGACGTTGCGCCGCGTGGCGGCGTGGCCCCACATCCGCACGTTCATCGCAGGGACGGCGAGCACCGGCTTGTCGGTGGCGAGCAGCAGCGTGGTGGCGAGGTCGCCCGCCAGCCCGTTCGCCATTCGCGCGAGCAGGTCGGCGGAGGCGGGGGCGACGACCACCAAGTCCGCCTCGCGGCTGAGCTGGATATGACCCATCTCGGCCTCGTCCTTCAGGTCCCACAGCGTCGTGTAGACCTTGTCCTCCGAGAGCGCGGCGAGCGTCATCGGAGTGACGAAATGATGCGCCGCCTCCGTCATCACGCAGCGCACCGCGTGGCCGCGCCGGCGGAGTAGGCGGACCAGCTCGCACGCCTTGTACGCGGCGATGCCGCCGCCGACGACCAGGAGGATGCGCTTCATCGCGCCTCCTTACCGCACAATACGCGTCACCGTAATGCGGCGCGTGCCCGTAGCCGGGGCCGCGGCGGCGACGGCGAGATCGCGGAGCGCGCCGGGTGCGAAGACGAGGCCGATCGGCAGCAGCGGCGTGATCGCCAGCGCCCAGTAGAAATTGTCGCTGCGCGCGAACAGGGCGATCAGCGCGGCATAGGCGGCGATCGTCGCCGTCGCGCGCGTGCCCGTCGGATCGCGCCACGCCGCCCAGCCGAGCAACGCCGCGCCGATCAGCAGCGATGCGAGCCATTGCGCCACCATGTCCAGCGCGCAGGAGATGGTGGCGAGCCGGACGAAGAAGCCGAATCCCTCCAGCCCGCTCCACCCCTGCGACGCGAGGTCGTTGGGCCCGGCGAGCAGCGACATGGCACGCGCGTGGGCGGCGAGCACGACCGCGAAGACCGCGATCGACGCGAGCCAGCCGAGCGCCTCGCGTCGCCGCCCCTCGCGCCACGCCGCCGCCAGCATGACCAGCGCGTAGAGCAGCGCCGTCTCCCGGATCAGCATCGCGCACAGCCCCAGCGCGATCGCGACCAGCCCGTCACCGGGACGGCGCAGCGCCAGCGACAGGGCGATCAGCGGCCCGGCCCAGACCTCGTGAAAGACGATCTGGCCCGTGTCGAGATTGACGTAGAGGCCCGCGACCGCGAGCAGCGCCACCGCAACGACCGGCAGCGGCCGGCCCATCGCGGGGCGGAGCCGCAGCGTCCAGGCCAGCACCGTGGCGGCGCAGAGCAGCAGCAGCAACGTCCGCACCAGCCGGGGCGGCAGGCTCGCCTGCACCACCGCCAGCGTCGGCAGCCGCATCGTGAAGAACGGCCGCAGCGGATAATGGCCCACCCGCTGCGCCGAGGCGGCGACGTCGTAGTAATCGCCACCCTGGCGCACGCCGTCGACGATCGACTGGTAGAGCAGCAGGTCGGTCCGCCCCGGCGTGACGGCGGCGCCCGGCGTGCTCGGCCGCGGCCCCGGCGCATCGACGGCCGACAGGCAGGCGGCGAGCAGCAGCGCGAACAGCACCAGCACGATCCGCGCGGGCACCGGCGCCAGCCCGGCGAAGCGGGTCGGGCCGGTCGACCAGATCGGTGCGCGGGCCTGCGCCGTCATCCAAAGATCAGCGTCGCGGCCACGCCCGCCGCCGCCGCGATCGCGGCGACCACGCCGTAGCGCCAGCCGCCGCCCAGCCGCACCACCTCCACCTCGCGCAAGGGGAGCGCAGGCGGCTCGCCGCCGGGCGCGGGGTAGCGCGCCTCGATCCGGCGGATCAGGTCGGGGAGGCCGGCGAGCGTGCGGAAATCGAGGATCAGCCGGTCGGCGATCGCGGCCTCCGGCCCCAGCTCGGTCCTGATCCACTCGCGCACGAAGGGCGCGGCCGAATCCCACAGGTTGATCTCGGGGTCGAGGCTGGTCGCGACGCCCTCCACCATCACCATGGTCTTCTGGAGCAGCAGCAGGTGCGGCTGCGTCACCATGTCGAAATCGCGGGTGATCGAGAACAGCCCGTCCAGCATCATGCCGATCGACATGTCCTTGACCGGCAGGCCGCGCATCGGCTCGCCGACGGCGCGCAGGGCGGTGGCGAACTCGGCGACATTGTGGTGCGGCGGCACGTAGCCCGCCTCGAAATGGATTTCCGCCACGCGTTTGTAGTTGCCGGTGATGAGGCCGTAGAGGATTTCCGCCAGCCACACCCGTGCGCGCCGGTCGATCCGGCCCATGATGCCGAAATCGATCGCGGCGATCCTGTCGCCGGGCAGCGCGAACAGGTTGCCCTGGTGCATGTCGGCGTGGAAGAACCCTTCGGCGATCGCCTGGCGCAGAAAGGCGCGGACCAGCGTCTGGGCGAGTTTGGGCAGGTCGTAGCCGGCGGCGATCAGCGCCTCGCGGTCCGACAGCTTGATGCCGTCGATCCACTCGATCGTCAGCACGCGTGCCGTGGAGCGTGCCCAGTCGACCGCGGGGACGACGAAGTCGGGCTCGGCCGTCATCGATTCGGCCAGTTCGGAAGCCGATGCCGCCTCGCGCCGGAAGTTGAGCTCGCGCAGGCTCCAGCGGCGGAAATTCTCGATGGTCAGGCGCGGGCGCAGGCGCCTGGCTTCCGGGCTCAGATGCTCGAGCTGCGCGGCGGCCCATTGATAGGTGTCGATCGCCTGGGCGAAATCCTCCTCCACGCCCGGCCGCAGCACCTTGACCGCCACCTGTCGCCCGTCGGTGGTAACGGCGCGGTGCACCTGCGCGATGGAGGCGGCACCGACCGGCGTCTGCTCGATGCGCTGGAACAGCCCGGCCGGATCGCGGCCGTAGCTGGCGGAGATGGCGGCGTGGATCGTCTCGAACGGCACCGCGGGCAGCTGGTCCTGCAGGCGCAGCAGGTCGCGCGCCGCATCCTCGCCGACGATGTCGGGGCGGGTGGCGAGCGTCTGGCCGAGCTTGATCGCGGCGGGGCCGATCGCCTGGAACGCGTCCGCGTAGCGCGGCACCGTGGGTACGCGCGCACCGACGCGGGCGAGCCGCACCAGCCGTCGGAGCGGCGGGGGCGTGTTGGGATCGCGCTCGATGCCCTTCAGCGCGCCGTGGCGGGCGAGGATGCGACCCCAGCGCAGCAGGCGCCAGACATGGGTGGTGGAGGCGGTCACGTGCCGGTCAGATCTTCCAGCCGGAGTGGATCGCGACGAGGCCCCCCATGATCGGCTCCACGGCCGTGTTCACGAACCCGGCGTCGCGGATCATGCCTTCGAATCGCGGCATGTCCGGGAAGCGGCGGATCGATTCGACCAGGTAGCGGTAGCTGTCGGCGTCGCGCGCCAGCAACTGGCCGAGCCTGGGCACCAAGTGATGCGAATAGGCATCGTACACGTCGGCGAAGCCCGGCCAGGTGACGGTGGAGAATTCCAGACAGTAGAAGCGCCCGCCGCGCCGCAGCACGCGGTGCGCCTCGCGCAGGGCCTTGGGAATGTCCGTCACGTTGCGGATGCCGAAGGCGATCGTGTAAGCGTCGAAGAACCGGTCGGGAAAGGTCAGCGTCTCGGCGTTCTGTTCCGACCAGACGAGCCCGTCCAGCCGGCGCTTGGCGGCGCGCTCCATGCCCACCTCCAGCATCGCCGGATTGATGTCGGACACCGTGATCGACGCGCCGCTCGCCGCCAGCCGGAAGGCGATGTCGCCGGTGCCGCCCGCCATGTCGAGGATCTGCTCGTGCGCGCGCGGCTTCACCCGGCGGACGAACCGGTCCTTCCACAACCGGTGCATGCCCCCCGACATGGCGTCGTTCATCAGGTCGTAGGAGGAGGCGACGCTGGTGAAGACGCCGCCGACGCGGGCGGTCTTCTCGGCGGGTGCGACGTCTTCGTAGCCGAAGGAGACGGTGTCGGTCATGCGGGTGGCCCTAGCGGGCGGGGCGGGCGGTGGCAAAGGTGGTTTGAGGCGCGGCCACGTTCCCCTCGTTCGTCACCCCGGACTTGATCCGGGGTCCATGGCTCCACGAGGTCAACGCTTTAGCTTCAAGCCGCTACGCCCGCCGCACGATGGACCCCGGATCAAGTCCGGGGTGACGGTTAAGCGGCAGGGGTGACGCGCACGCCGCTGACGCCCTATCTCCCACTCCATGCCCGAGCTCCCCGAAGTCGAGACCACCGTCCGCGGCCTGACGCCCGTGCTCGCCGGCCAGCGCCTCGCCACCGTCGAGCCGCGCCGCGCGGACCTGCGCAAGGCGATCCCGCCCGACCTGCGCCAGCGCATGCAGGGCGCGGTGGTGACCGCGCTCGGCCGCCGCGCCAAATACGGGCTGGTCGATACCGACCGCGGCGACACCATGGTCTTTCACCTGGGCATGTCGGGCCGTTGGCGGGTCGATCCGGCCGAGCCGCTCGCCCACGATCACCTGTTGATCGAGACGGAGGCCGGGCGCCGCCTGGCGCTGAACGACCCGCGCCGGTTCGGCTTCCTCGATCTGCTGCGCACCGACGCGGTGGACGCCTATCCGCCCTTCGCGGCGATGGGCCCGGAGCCGCTCGGGCCCGACTTCACCGCCGCCTATCTGCTGGACGCGCTTGCCGGCCGGGCCGCGCCGATCAAGGCGATGCTGCTCGACCAGCGGATCGTCGCAGGGTTAGGCAACATCTACGTGTGCGAGGCACTGCACATGGCGCGGATCGCGCCGTCGAGGGAGGCGGGCCGCATCTCGCTGCCGCGACTCGAGCGGCTGGCGGAGGCGGTGCGCGCGGTGCTGGTCTCGGCGATCGAGGCGGGTGGTTCCACCCTGCGCGATTTCGCCGCGCCGGACGGCGAGCTCGGCTATTTCTCCAAGCAGTTCCTGGTCTACGGCCGCGAGGGCGAGCCCTGCGCCTGCGGCGGAGCGGTGAAACGGCGGGCCGAATCGGGGCGCTCGACCTTCTGGTGTCCGAGATGCCAGCGGAGTTGACCCGCAGGGCCGATTTGCCTAAGGGCGTCGCCTTGCCGAGGTGCCGGGTGTTCCCGACGCCTCCCATCCCATTGAATACCTGAGGACCGAACCAGCATGGCGAACACGCCGCAAGCCAAGAAGCGTATCCGTCGCAACGAGCGCCGCGCCGAGATCAACGGCGCCCGCGTCAGCCGCATCCGCACCTTCGTGAAGAAGGTGGAGGCGGCACTCGCGTCGGGCGACAAGGCGGCGGCCACCGCAGCGCTGACGGCGGTGCAGCCGGAGCTGCAGCGCGGCGTCGCCAAGGGCGTGCTCCACAAGAACACCGCGAGCCGCAAGTTCTCGCGCCTGACCAAGGCGGTGACCGGGCTCGCCTAAGCCGGTCCGCCACGGCGGAAATCGAGACCCGTCGGGAGCGATCCCGGCGGGTTTTTTCGTGCCCCCGGCCGGCTCGCCGGGAACGGTTTCGGCAATGGCGGAAAACCGCCATTTTAATCGATTCAGCCGACTCCGAACGGCGGAACGTTTGTAGAAACATGAGTGAAAACAGCGGCTTGTGAGATTTTCGACGCGTTTCCGCGTGTCAATGCCGAATGTGACGATTTCGCGTCTTGATCGTTCGCGCCGGCCGCCTCTAACAAGGTCGGGCAGGCGGTGACCACCGCCCGCATCAAACCAGATGTGCAGGAGCCGGGAGGCCGTGTCGGCCGCCCTCGGGGGCTTTTTGTCTGTCGGTCCAGGCCAGGCGGAGCATCGTGCTTTCGCCAACGGGGAAACGCGCGCGTGATGCATTGGCAGGGAGGTGTGGCAAGCGAGCAGGCGAGAGCCTGGGATCGCGTGCGCGCTTCGCTGCGGGACCAGGCGGGTGCCCGGCTGTTCGACCAGTGGCTGAAACCGATCGAGCTGATCGCCGGCGACGAGCCCGACGCCGTGCGCCTGGCGCTGCCGTCCGCCTTCATGACCAACTGGGTGCGCAGCCATTATGCCGACCGGCTGCTGCTCGAGTTCCGCCAATATCTGCCGCACGTGCGCAGCTGCACCGTCGAGACGCGCATCGCCGCGCCGGTGGCCACGCTGACCGCCGAGCCGGCGCCCGCGCCCCTGGTCGAGGCTCCGGCGGCGATCGCGACCCCGGCCGCGGTCGAGTCGCCCGCGCCGGCACCCGCGGCGCCATCGGCGCAGGCCGCCGTCGACCGTCCGTCGCTCGACCCGCGCTACACCTTCGACCGATTCGTCGTCGACGCCGCCAACCGCGTCGCGTTCAACGCCGCGATGACGATCGCGGAGCCCGGCCCGCCGCGCTTCTCGCCGCTGTTCCTCCACGGCGGCACGGGGCAGGGCAAGACGCACCTGATGCACGCGATCGCGCACGCCTTCCTGGCGGCAAGACCGGCCGCGCGCGTGCTGTGCATGTCGGCCGAGCGGTTCATGTTCGATTTCGTCGCGGCGATGCGCGCGCGCGACACCTACGCCTTCAAGGCGCGGCTGCGCTCGGCCGACCTGCTTATCATCGACGACCTCCAGTTCATCGCTGGCAAGGACGCGACGCAGGAGGAGTTCTTCCACACGATCAACGAGATCGTCGGCACCGGCAAGCGGCTGGTGATCGCCGCCGACCGCTGTCCGCAGGCGCTCGACGGGGTCGAGCCGCGCATCGTCAGCCGCCTAGGCGCCGGTCTCGTCGCCGACATCAAGCAGGCCGACCTGCCGCTGCGCCGGGCGATCCTGGGTCGCAAGGTCGCCGACCTGCCCGATACGCGCGTGCCGGAGGACGTGCTCGACCTGCTCGCCGCGCGCATCCACCAGAGCGTCCGCGAGCTGGAGGGCGCGCTCAATCGCGTCGTCGCCTATGCCTCGCTGACGGGCGACCGGATCGACCTCGATTTTGCCATCCAGACGCTGGGTGACAGTTTGCGCGGCGCGCAGCGGCGGGTGACGATCGAGGAGATCCAGAAGCTGGTCTCCGCGCATTTCGAGCTGAAGCCGCTCGACCTCGTCTCCGCCCGCCGCAGCCGCGCAGTCGCGCGCCCGCGCCAAATCGCCATGTACCTGTCCAAGCGGCTGACGACCCGCTCGCTGCCGGAGATCGGCCGCAAGTTCGGCGGGCGCGATCACTCGACGGTGATCCACGCGGTACGCAAGGTCGAGGAACTGCGCGACACCGATCGCGACATCGACGCCGCGGTACGCGTGTTGCTGCGCGAACTGGAAGCGTGATCCGCGCCGCCCTCCGGCAGTGGAGGGCGGTGCTGGTCTATCTCTGGCGCGCGGTCGCCCTGCTGTTCAGACCTGGAGCCCCATCGCCTTCTGCGCCGCCAGCAAGGTCGGGCCTGCGAGCGTACGGGCACGCTCGGCGCCCTTCTCCAACGTCACCGCGACATGGTCACGGTCGTCGAGCAGCCGGACCATCCGGTCGCGGATGGGGCCGAGCGTCGCGATCGCGAGGTCGGCGAGCGCGGGTTTGAACTGGCCGAAGCCCTGGCCGGCGAACTCGGCCAGCACCGCGTCGCCACCCGTCCCGGCCAGCGCGGCGTAGATGGTGACGAGGTTGCGCGCTTCCGGCCGCTCGGCGAGGCCGGCCATCTCGGCGGGCAGTGGTTCGGCATCGGTGCGTGCCTTGCGAAACTTGCCCGCCATCACGTCGTCCGAATCGACCAGGTTGATCCGCGAGGCGTCGCTGGGATCGGACTTGGACATCTTCGCCGATCCGTCGCGCAAGCTCATCACGCGCGGCGCGGCGGGGGAGATGAACGGCTCGGGCAGGGTGAACAGCTCCACGCCGAAATCCTGGTTGAACTTGGTCGCGATGTCGCGCGCCAGCTCCAGATGCTGCTTCTGGTCGTCGCCGACCGGCACGTGCGTCGCCTGATAGGCGAGCACGTCGGCGGCTTGCAGCACGGGATAGGTGAAGAGCCCGACGCTAGCGCCCTCACGATTCTTGCCCGCCTTGTCCTTCCACTGCGTCATCCGGTTGAGCCAGCCCATCCGCGCGGTGCCCTGGAGCAGCCAGCACAGTTCGGCATGGGCGGGAACACGCGCCTGGTTGAACAGGATCGCTCTGTCCGGATCGATGCCGGCGGCGATCAGCGTCGCGGCCATCTCGATCGTGTTCGACGCCAACTCCCTTGGGTCGATCACGACGGTCAGCGCGTGCAGGTCGGCCAGGAAGAACAGCGACTCGGCCCGGTCCTGCATGTCGACCCACTGGCGGATCGCGCCGAGATAATTGCCGAGGTGGAGGTTGCCGGTGGGCTGAATGCCGGAGACGACGCGCAAGATCAGGTCCTTCAGGTGGAACGGCGGCGGAGCAGCCGCTTCAGTTCGGCGACGCGCACGGCGCCGGTGACGACGGTGGCGGCGGCGTAGACCAGCCCGCCCGCGCCGACCAGCACGACGAGCGCGCCCCAGCGCTCGACGCTGGTGCCGACGACGTACGGCTCGAACAGGACATCGAGGAACCACATCACCGCACCCATCAGCACCGCCGCGACCGCCAATCGCGGCGCGCGGCGGCGCAGCTGCGCGTCGGCGACGAACTGGCCGCGCCGCGCCAGCGTGCGGTAGAGGAGGACGACGTTGACCGTGCTGGCGATCGCCGTGGCCAGCGGCGGGCCCATATGCCCCAGCGGCTTGATGAAGAGGAGGTTGAGCCCGAGGTTCACCGCCATCGACACGGTGGCGTAGCGCACCGGCGTCCTGGTGTCCGAGCGCGCGTAATAGCCGGGCGTCAGCACCTTGACGAGGATGTACGACGGCAGCCCGATCGAGAAGGCGGCCAACGCCTGCGCCGTGTAGAGGCTGTCGACCGCGTCGAAGCGCCCGTGCTGGAACAGCGCCGCGATGATCGGCACGCCGCAGACGATCAGCGCGACGGTGGCGGGCAGCGTCAGGAACAGCGCCAGCTCCATGCCCCGGTTCTGCGTCGCCATCGCCTCCGCCTCCTCGCCCCGGCCGAGATGGCGCGAGATGGTGGGCAGGAGGACGGTGCCGAGGCCGATGCCGATCAGCCCCAGCGGCAGCTGGTTGAGCCGGTCGGCGTAATAGATGTAGCTGACCGAGCCGGACGGCAGCAGCGTCGCGGCGAGCGCGGTGGAGACGACGAGGTTGATCTGCACCGCGCCCGCGCCCGCGGCGGCGGGCCAGATCAGCGACAGCAGCTTCTTCACGTCGGGGTTGAGGCTCGGCAGCTTGAGGCGAAGCACGATGCCGGCCCGGCGGCACGCGTGGATCAGCCACAGCAGCTGGAGCGCGCCCGACACCGTCACCGCGATCGCCTGGTTGCGGGCGGTGAACAGCGGCTCGTGGCTGTGGAACAGCAGCAGCGCCGCGATCAGCGTCAGGTTGAGCAGGATCGGCGCCGCCGCATTGACCCAGAAACGGTGCAGCGAGTTGAGGATGCCGCCGAGCAGCGACACCAGGCTGATGAACAGCAGGTACGGGAACGTGATCCGCGACAGCTCCACCGCGAAGGCGAACTCGTCGGCGCTGGCATCGTTGAACCCGCCCGACAGCAGCCAGGTCACCGGCCAGGCGGCGATCTCCATGGCGATCGTCATCACGATCAGCACCGGCAGCAGCACCGACAACGCGTCCTCGGCGAAACGCACCCCGTCCTTCAGGCCGCCGCCGTCCTTCGCCGCGACCTTGTGGTTGAACATCGGGATGAACGCGGCGGAGAAGGCGCCTTCCGCGAACAGCGCGCGGAACATGTTCGGCAGGCGAAAGGCGATCAGGAAGGCGTCGGACGCGAAGCTCGCGCCGATGAACCGCGCGAACAGCGTGTCGCGGACCAGGCCCAGCACCCGGCTGGCGAGCGTCAGCCCGCCGACCGAGCCGAGCGCGCGGGTGAGGTTCATGCGACCCGTCTCATTCTTCCGTCATCCCGGACTTGATCGGTATCTCTGCGAAACTCCTCGAGGGATAATTCTTCTTCGTCACCCCGGACTTGATCCGGGGTCCATGGCGCCCAGAAATCAACAGCTTATTGGTTTGCGGCACGGTGGATGCCGGAACAAGTCCGGCATGACGAAGGAGTTTCGCAGAGGTCTCGACTTGATCCAGGGTCCATGGTTCCGCGTACCCAGACATGGCTGCTCCTGCGGAACGATGGATGCCGGGTCCAGCCCGGCATGACGAAGGTAGGAGCGGCTTACGCGTGGCCGACTTCACCCGCCTGGCCGCCCTGAGCCTGCGCCTGCTGCTGCAGGTAGAGCGCACCGAAATCGATCGGCTCCAGCAGCAGCGGCGGGAAGCCGCCGTCGCGCACGGCGTCGGCCAGCACGCGGCGGGCGAACGGGAACAGCAGGCGCGGCGCCTCGCCCAGCATGAACGGCTGGAGATGCTCGTCGGGCACGTTGCGGACGCCGAACAGCCCAGCGTAGGACAGGTCGACGATGAAGGCGACCTGGCCGTCCACCTCGGCCCGCACGTCGATCTTCAGCACCACCTCGTGCACCTCCTCGCCGACCTGGCCGGTGCCGATGTTGAACTGCACGTCGATCGCGGGGGCGTTCTGCACCTGGAAGATCGCGGGCGCGTTCGGGTTCTCGAACGACAGGTCCTTGATGTACTGCGAGATCAGGCCGATCGCCGGGCCGGTATCGGCGCCGTTCGCCAGCGGCTGCTGCCCGGCGTCGAGGGTGTTGGCGTCCATGAAGCGTTTTCCTTTGGGCAGAAAGGGAGCGAACCGGCGGCGACGCGCGTTCGGTTCGATTGGCCCCGCGCCTAGCAGCGCCTCCGCGCGGTTTCAACGCTGCCGGGTTTGTATCGCGGGGCCGACGCGCCTATGTTGCGGGCGAGATCGGAGGCCTGGTGCTGTACGTTGTAGTGTTCGCGATGATCGCCGCCTTTCTGGCGCTGCGTCTGTACGGGGTGCTGGGCAAGCGCACCGGGCACGAGCAGCAGCCGCTGCCGCGCACGGCCGAGGATCGTCCGGCGGTGGCTGCCGCCCCGCGCACGATCGAGGCGACGGCGGAGCCGCGCGCGCTGCCCACCCGCAACATCGAGCCTGCGGCCGAGGCCGGCTTGCGCGCGATCGTCGCGGGGGAGCCCGGCTTTGACGTGGCGCAGTTCCTCGCCGGCTCGCAGTCCGCTTATCGGATGATCCTGGAAGCGTTCTGGAAGGGTGACGAGGCGACGTTGCGCGACCTGGTCGAGGCGCCGGTGCTCGCCGCCTTCGCCGACGCGATCGCCGCGCGCGCCGAGGCGGGCGAGACGCTGGATAACCGTCTGGTCCGCATCGAGCGCGCGGTAATTTCCGACGCGACGTTGGAAGGCCGCGAGGCGCGCATCACCGTGCGCTTCGACGCCGACATCGCCGCCGTGACCCGCGGCGCCGAGGGGCAGGTCGTCGCCGGCTCGCTCACCGACGCGGTGGAGACGCACGACGCCTGGACGTTCGTGCGGACGCTGAAGAGCGCCGACCCGAACTGGAAGCTCGCCGACACCGACGAGGCGTGAGCGGCGTGCGCAGCAGGGCAGGGCGCCTTACCGGAACCATCGCACTGGCGCTCGCGCTAGCCGCCTGTGGCGGTCGCATCGTGCCGCCCGGCACGGTCGCCGATACGGCGGAGCCGGTACGCCCGTCCTCCCGCCCGCCGGCGCGTCCTGTGCATTACCTCGCCCGGCCCGATCAGCCGCAGAACGTGCGCCCATCGGACGGCCGCATCGTCGCGGCGACGCCGATCGCGGCGCAAACCGTCTACCCGGTCGCCGGGGCGACGACGGCCGCCACGGCCGGGCTGGTCGCCGGGCCGCCGATCGCCTCGCTGCCGATCACGCCTGCGCAGGCGGAGGCGGCGCGGATCGCCTTCGCGCGCTCCTGTCCGGGGCTTATGCGGCGGACGGACACGTCGGGCCTGACGCGCGGCGCCGACTGGCGGCCCGCCTGTGCCGCGGCCAGCGCCGGCAGCGACGCGCGTGCCTTCTTCGCGCAGTATCTGGAGGCGGTGCAGGTCGGCGACGGCCGCGCCTTCGCGACCGGCTATTACGAGCCGGAGATCCGCGGCTCGCTGGAGCGGCGCCCCGGCTACGAGGTGCCCGTCTACGGCCGCCCGACCGACCTGATCGACGTCGATCTCGGCCGCTTCTCCGACGATCTCAAGGGCAAGAAGGTGCGCGGCCGCGTCGATGGCAGCAACCTCGTTCCCTATTTCGACCGCACGCAGATCGAGGAGGGCGCGCTCGCCCGCACCGCGCCGGTCATCGCCTGGGCGGCGGACCCGGTGGAGATGTTCTTTCTCCAGATCCAGGGCTCCGGCCGGCTGCGGCTGCCCGACGGCGGCGGGGTGCTGCGCATCGGCTACGACACGCAGAACGGCCGCGCCTATACCGGCATCGGCAGCCTGATGCGTCAGCGGGGCCTGCTCGCACCCGGACAGGCGTCGATGCAGGGCATCGTCGCCTGGCTGCGTGCCAACCCGGACCAGGGGCGCGCGCTGATGCGCGAGAACAAGAGCTTCGTCTTCTTCCGTGAGTTGGACGGCCCGCCGCAGGGCGCGATGGGCTACGCCGTCACGGGCCAGGTCAGCGCCGCCGCCGATCCCAAGTTCGTGCCGCTCGGCGCGCCCGTCTTCCTGTCGCTCGACCGGGCCGACGCCAGCGGGCTGTGGGTGGCGCAGGACACCGGCGGCGCGATCAAGGGCGCCAACCGTTTCGACACCTTCTGGGGCGCTGGCCCGAACGCGGAGCTGACCGCGGGCGGCATGTCCGGGCGCGGCACGGCGTTCCTGCTGCTGCCGGCGGGCACGCTCGCGCGGCTCAACCCGGGCGCGGGCCTTGCGCCGCCTCAACCCTGACGAGGCGGCGGCCTGGGGCCGGGTGATGGCCTCCGTCCGCCCGCTGAAAGCCGCCATCGTCCCCGTCTCGCTCCCTCAGCGCGAGCAGGAAGTACCACGTCCGGCACGACTGGGCGGGACGGGTGAGGGCGATTTCCGCGATGGTCCCAGCGACCGGGCGACCTTCGCCGCGATGCTTTTCCCGCAGCGCGTCCGCACGCCTCCCATCATTCGCACCCCGATCGCCGCACCGAAGCAGAAACCCGACCGCCAACCGCAGAACACGCTCGACGGATCGTGGGACAAGAAGCTCGGCCGCGGCATGGTGCTGCCCGACAGCAGCATCGACCTGCACGGCCACACGCTCGCCTCCGCGCACGCGCTGCTCGACCAGGGGCTCGACCGCGCGGTCCGGCGCGGCGACCGCGTGCTGCTGCTCGTCACCGGCAAGCCGCCCCGGCCGGAGAGCGAGCGCCCGCACGCGCGCGGCGCGATCCGTGCGGCGGTGGCCGACTGGCTCGCCGCCTCCCGCTTCGCCGACTCGATCGCCGCCGTGCGCGGCGCCCATCCGCGCCACGGCGGTCACGGCGCGCTCTACATCGTGCTCCGCCGTCCGCGTGGCCTACCCTGATCCGTTCGTGCTGATCGACGTGCAGCACAGGTAAGACTCATGCCCTTCGACGTCGCTCAGGGCGAACGATAATCCTGGGGCCGCGCCTTTCTCGTGTTCCGGGTCACCGCAGAAAACCGGATCGCTGCCGGAACGAACGGCGGCACGGCGCGTCCCGCCTTTGATGCCTTCTTCCCCGCGCCTCGCCCGCATCGCCGGCTGGATCGGCGGCATCCTGCTGGTCTTGTTGTTGGCACTCGGCTTCTTCCCCTGGGGCATGCTCCGCACCACGATCGAGGCGCGCGCGGGTGAGCGGTTCGGTCGCCCGGTGACGATCGGCGCGATGGAGCGCGTCGACCTGTTCGGCTTCACCCCCACCGTCGCGATCCGCGACGTGCGCGTGCCGCAGGCCGCCTGGGCGGGGCAGGGCGACCTCGCGCGCGTCCGCGCGGTCACCGTCACCTTCCCCGTCTGGCCGCTCCTCATCGGCGCCTTCCGCCCGTGCGACGTCGTCGCCGACGGCGTCCGCCTCGCCCTGGTCCGCGACGCGCGCGGTCGCACCAACTGGAGCAAGGGCGAGGAACAGGGCGGCGGCGGTCGCCCCTCGCTGTCCGGGCTGACGATCCGCGACGCGATCGTCTCCTACGCCGATGCCAAGCAGGACCGGCAGGTCACTTTGCGCCTCGCCGCCGATCCCGTCCGCGGGCTGCGCGGGACGGGGGAGGGGGCCGTGCGCGGCGCCCCCGTGCGCGTCTCGCTCGCCGGCGCGGCGATCGGCGATGGCGCCTGGCCGTTCCGGGCGCGGATCGACGGCGACGCGCTCGCCATGCGCGCCAGCGGCACCATGGACCGCGCGCTCGACACCGGCGCGATGACGCTCGACGTCACCGCCCGCGCCGCCGACCTGAGATATATCGACGCGGTGATCGAGGCGGGGCTGTTCGCCACCCGCCCCGCCGCGATGCGCGCGCACGTCCGCCACGACGACCGCCGCTGGACGATCACCGACCTCAAGGGAACGATCGGTCGCTCCGACCTCGCCGGCCGCCTCACCGTCGACCAGGTCGACGGCCGCAACAAGATCGACGGCGCGCTGGAATCGCGCCGCTTCGCCTTCGACGACCTGTCCTCGGCAAGAGGCCGCGCCGAGGGGCGTGCGCTGGAGGCGCGGATCGGCCCGCGTCTCGTCCCCAACACGCGCATCGACATCGGCGGGATCGACTCCACCGACGGTCGCCTCGCCTTTCGCGTCCACTCGATCATCGGCGAGGGGTCGGAAACCGTGATCGACATGCGCGGCGTGATGGTGATGGATCACCAACTGCTGACCCTCGCGCCGTTGCGCATGCGGATCGCGCAGGGCGTGGTCACCGGGCGCGCCGTGATCGACCAGCGCGGTGACCGCGCGGTGCCGACGCTCACGCTCGACCTCGCCCTCGCCGACGGACGGGTCGCGACCTTCGCCGGTGGCGGCCAGATCACCGGCCGCATCGCGGCGCGCGCCCGGCTGCGGGGGGATGGCGACACCATCCGCGCCGCCGTCGGCCGGTCGAGCGGCTCGCTCGGCTTCGTCGCGCGCGACGGATCGCTGCCTGCGCGCTACGCCGCCGCGCTGGGGTTTGACGCGGGGCGGGCGCTGCTCGCCGATGCGGGCGATCGCGCGGGCCTGCGCTGCCTGGTCGCGCGGCTCGACATGCGGGGCGGCACCGGCCGCGGCGACCCGGTGATCGTCGACACCGCGATCAGCCAGCTGACCGGCAGCGGCACCGTGACCTTCCCCGACGAACGGCTCGCCTTCACCCTGCGCGGCGCGCCCAAGCGCGAGGTGATCCTGCGCATCCCCGGCTCGGTGCGGGTCGGCGGCACGCTCCAGCAGCCCACGCTCACCGTGCCGCCGCAGGTCAAGTCGATCGGCAACATCTTCAAGGCAATCGGCAACCGGATCAGCGGCAACAGCGGCCCCGTCGCCACCGACGCCAACTGCGCGGCACTGGCGGCGAGGGCGCTGCGCTAAAGCATCCACGTCGTGGCGACGTATGACGTTGCGATACCGCAGCTTCTCTCCGCCTCCCCGGCGAAGGCCGGGGCCCAGCTGGGTAACGGATCGAATTACTTGCAAACCTCACCCCTCTGGCCCCCGGCCTTCGGGGAAGACGAGCGGAGTTTCGCGACCACCCCCTTCGCAGGAGCCTACGCCACCTCGTCCCTCAGCGGCCGCGCCAGCAGGTCGCCGATCACCGCCTCCACCTCCGCGCCGTCGAGCAGCCGGCACACCGCCTCGGTCACCGGCATGTCGACCCCCGCCTCCACCGCCGCCTGCGCCAGCACGGGCGCGGTGAACGCCCCTTCCGCCACCGTGCGCCGGTCGGCGAGCAGCGCCGAAGCCGCCCGTCCCTGGCCGAGCCCGACCCCCAGCGAGAAATTGCGGCTGCTGGTCGAGGAACAAGTCAGCACCAGGTCGCCCAGTCCCGACAGTCCCGCCAGCGTCTCCGCCCGCGCGCCGCGCGCCAGGCCGAAGCGCGTCATCTCCGCGAAACCGCGCGCGATCAGCGCCGCCCGCGCGTTCTGGCCCAGGCCCGCGCCCTCGACCACGCCGCAGCCGATCGCCAGCACGTTCTTGACCGCGCCGCCGATCTCCGCGCCGATCACGTCGCTGGACGCGTAAGGACGGAAATGCGGGCTGGCGAGCCGCTCCGCCAGCCTCGCGCGCAACCCCGCATCCTCGCAGGCCAGCGTCACCGCGGTCGGCAATCCCTGCGCCACCTCGTGCGCGAAGGTCGGCCCCGACAGCACCGCCACGGCCGCATCCGGGTGCGCTGCCCGCGCGACCTCGCCGACCAGCCGACGGCTGCCCGCCTCGATCCCCTTGGCGCACAACACCAGCGGCCGCCCGCGCACCGGCGTCTCGGCCAGCACCGCGCCGACGTGCTGCGCCGGCGCCACCACCAGGAACGCGTCGACCGCGTCCAGCTCGCCCAGCTCCCCCGTCGCGCGGATCGACGGCGACAGGGCGACGCCGCCCAGGAACGACCGGTTGACGTGCTCGTCGGTGATCGACGCGACCACCTCCGCCTCGCGCGCCCACAACAGCACCTCGCGCCCGCCATGCGCCGCTACCTGCGCCAGGGCGGTGCCCCAGGCGCCACCGCCGATCACGCCGATTCTCATGCCTTCACCCCCGCGCCCCTGACCGGCGCCGCGCCGGGATCGAGCGGCCAGCGCGGCCGTGCCGCCACGTCCAGCGGATCGACCAGCCCGGCCGCGAACCGTTCCGCTCCCGCCCAGGCGATCATCGCCGCATTGTCGGTGCACAGCCACAGCGGCGGCGCGACGAAGCGGCGCCCATGCGCGGCGGCGAGGTCGCTCAGCGCGCCCCGCACCGCCGCGTTCGCCGCGACGCCGCCGGCGACCACCAGCGTCGACGCCTGCGGTGCCGCCGCCAGCGCGCGGGCGGTGCGGTCCAGCAGGCAGTCGACCACCGCCGCCTGGAACGACGCAGCCAGATCCTCGGACGAATGCTCGCCCACCGCGCGCGCCACCGCGCTTTTCAGCCCGGCAAAGGAGAAATGCGGCTCGGCCGCGCCCTTCAGCGGGCGGGGCAGGGGCACCGCGTGCGGGTTCCCCAGCGCCGCCGCCCGCTCCACCGCGGGGCCGCCGGGAAAGCCGAGCCCCAGCAGCTTGGCCGTCTTGTCGAACGCCTCGCCCGCCGCGTCGTCGATCGTCGTCGCCAGCCGGCGGTACGCGCCCACTCCCTCGACTAGCAACAACTGGCAATGCCCGCCCGACACCAGCAGCAGCAGGTAAGGGAAGTCGAGGTCCGGATCGGACAGCCGTGGGCTCAGCGCGTGTCCCTCCAGATGGTTGACCGCGACCAGCGGCTTGTTCGCGGCGTGGGCCAGCGCCTTGCCCGTGACCAGTCCCACCATCACGCCGCCGATCAGCCCCGGTCCGGCGGTGGCGGCGACCGCGTCGACGTCGGCCAGCGTCAGCCCGGCATCGGCGAACACCGCCTCGATCAGCGGCGGCAGCGCCTCGACATGCGCGCGCGCGGCGATCTCCGGCACCACGCCGCCGTACGGCGCGTGCGCCGCCTCCTGCCCGGCGAGCC
Organism: Sphingomonas rubra; assembly: GCF_900115745.1. GTDB lineage: Bacteria > Pseudomonadota > Alphaproteobacteria > Sphingomonadales > Sphingomonadaceae > Sphingomonas > Sphingomonas rubra. The sequence continues at coordinate 342,109 of NZ_FOXP01000002.1, forward strand.
GGTGCGCGAGCACGCGTCGGTCACCGGTTACCAGCGCGGCGGCAGTTTCGTCGCAGGATGATTCCAGCCCCAGGATCAGCATGGCCCCGCTCTACGCGAAACGTGCCGCCTTGGGTATGCCGCCCGCGCGGTGCTCCTGCGGGCGCAGCGACACGGGTCTTTCCACTGTCCTACCAGCCGCCGATCGGCTTATACTCGGTACGGATAATACGCTCGCTCTTTCTCATTATCGCTCATTCGGAAACGGTCGACCCGAACTGTTTTCGTCCAGGGGTCAATCGAGTCAAGCAAGTGTGACGCTGCGCGCGATCACGTCGGCGTAGATGTCGGCCAGCGCGCGCAGGTCGTCCACCGCCACCGCCTCGTCGACCTGGTGCATCGTCGCGTTGAGCAGCCCGAACTCCACCGTCGGGCACAGTCGCGACAGGAAGCGCGCGTCGGAGGTGCCGCCGGTCGTCGACAGTTCCGGCACCAGCCCCACCCTGGCCTCGATCGCGGCGGAGACGACGTCCGACAGCGGCCCCGGCTCGGTCAGGAACGCCTCGCCCGATACGCGGGCGGTCACCGTGCCGCCATGCGCCGCCGCGAGCGCGCCGATCCGCTCGACCAGCGCGTCGCCGCGCTGCTCGTCGTTGAAGCGGATCGACAGCCGCGCCCGCGCCGATGCCGGGATGACGTTGGTCGCGGGATTGCCGACATGGAGGTCGGTCACCTCGATGTTCGACGGCTGGAACCAGCGATTGCGCCGGTCGAGCACCACCGCGTCGATCTCGGCCAGCAGCCGCACCAGTCGCGGCACCGGATTGTCGGCGAGGTGCGGGTAGGCGACGTGCCCCTGCCGCCCGGCCACCTCGATCCAGATGTTGACCGACCCGCGCCGCCCGATCTTGATCGTGTCCCCCAGCGTCCGTGCCGACGTCGGCTCGCCGACCAGGCACCAGTCGGGCCTGATCCCCCGCGCGGCCATGCGCTCGATCAGCGCCACCGTGCCGAACGTCGCCGGTCCCTCCTCGTCGCCGGTGACGACCAAGCTCAGCGTGCCCCCGCGCTGCCGGTCCGCCGCCGCGACGAAGGCGGCGACCGCGCCCTTCATGTCCACCGCGCCGCGTCCGTAGAGCAGCCCGCCGCGCACCTCGCCCGACCAGGGCGACCCGGTCCAGCCTTCGCCCGCCGGCACCACGTCGACATGGCCGGCGAACGCCAGGTGCCGCCCGCCCTCGCCGCGCAGGGCGAGCAGGTTCTCGACCGGCCCGTCCGGCGCCTCGCCCGCGACGAAACGCTCGACCGCGAAGCCGATCGCGGCGAGCGCCTCCTCCAGCACGTCGAACACCGCCCCGCGCGCCGGCGTGACGCTCTCCGCCCGGATCAGCGCGGCGGCCAGCGCGACCGGATCGGTCATCACGACTGGGCCGGCTGCTCATATTGTTCGAGCACCCATTCCTCCTCCTGCGCGCCCGCGATCCAGTCCTGCATGAAACGATGGCCCAGCACCGCCTGCATGTACCCGGCTGCGAAACGCGCGATCGGCAGCTGGTAGGTGACGATGCGGGTGACGACCGGCGCGAACATGATGTCCGCCGCGCCGAACTCCCCGAACAGGAAGTCGCCGCCGCCACCGAACCGCGCGCGCGCCTGCGCCCACAGTTCCATGATCCGGTGCAGCTCGACCAGCACCGCGTCGCTCGGCCGCTTGCCCTCGAACACCTGGCGGATGTTCATCGGATGCTCGCGCCGGAGATTGGGGAAGGAGGAATGCATCTCCGCCGCCATCGACCGCGCCATCGCGCGCGCCGCCTCGTCCGCCGGCCAGAACCGGTCGCGGCCGACCTTGTCGGCGAGATAGTCGACGATCGCCAGGCTGTCCCACACCACCGCCTCGCCGTCCCACAGGATCGGCACCTTGCCGGACGAGGGCGCGAACTCATCGCCCTGCCGCCGCTGGTTCCAGTCGGCGTCGTACATCGGCACGACCATTTCCTCGAACGGGAGGCCCGACTGCCGCACGGCGAGCCAGCCGCGCAGGGACCAGGACGAATAGGCTTTGTTGCCGATGATGAGCTTCATGCGCGCCGACCTATCGCCTGCGTGGGCCAGCGGCAACGGTGGGATGGACAGGCGGGGCAAGCCATGGTCTGCTGCCACAAAGGGCGAAAGGGGGCAGCGATATGCGGGTCGGCGGATGGTTGGGGGGATTGTTGTTGACGACGGTCGCGGCGCCCGTCGCGGCGGAGCCCGACGATCCGTTGCAGATGACGGTCGATCCCGCCGACCGCGCGGTGATGGCGGAGGCGGCATCGGCCGTCGCCGGCAACCCGCCCGATCTGGCGCGGCTGGACGCGGTGCTCGCCAAGCTGCCGCGGCCGACGCCGCTGCGCGGCATGGTGCAGGCGGCGCGCGCGGCCGTGTTCGCCAGCAAGGACCGGGTCGGCGACGCCGTCACCGCGGTGGAGGAGGCGATGCGCCTCCTGCCCGACGATCCTCGGCCCAAGCTCCTCGCCGTGCACATCCTGACCTTCGCGGGATCGCCGCAGCGCGCCGCTGACCTGTGGATGCAGGCGAGCCGCGAGTCGCCGGAGCGCGCGCGATTGAGCCACCATTACGTCATGTCGGCACTGACCGGTCGCCTGCTCGACCTGGGCGATCGCGAGCGGGCCGAGCGGATCAACGCCCGGCTGGGCGAGATCGGTTTCGCCACCAGCCTCGCGCCCGAACGGTCCAGCGCCGCGCTCGCCCGAACGTACGGCGAGGTGCGGGCCAAGCGGGACGACCTCGCGATCCAGAGCGTCACCGCGATCGGCGATCCCGACGACCTGCTGACGCTGTACGTCGACCGCCGCTATCAGGCCCTGTGGCCGCGCATCGCGGAATGGGCGACGCCGACGCTCGACGGCCAGTCGCGCCGCTATCTGGAGGAGCTGCGCGCGGACTGGACGGCGGCCGACGATTTCGACACGGCGACGGCCTACGCTCGCCAACTAGCGAGCCTCGGTGCCTATCCGGCGGTCGTGTCGCTGTTCCTGCCGATGTTTGACCGGATCGTGCCCGGCGAGTACCGGGAGGGCACCGAGTTCCTGACGCCGGTGGTCGCGCGTTCGCTGGTCAAGGTGGGTCGGCCGGCCGATGCGCGTGCGCTGCTCGACAAGGTGGCCGCGGCGATGCCGACGAACAATGGCGGAAGCGACCTGAACATCCTCGCCGCCCGGATGATGCTCGACGCCAACCAGCTCGGCTGGGCAGCGACGCTCAGCCGGGCCGACGCCTTTCTGGCCCGGGCGAAGCAGCTGGGCTCCAGCATCAACAGCTCGGCGACGTTGCAGGTCCGCGCGATGCGCGCCTGTGCGCTGGCCGGGCTGGGTCGTGCCGGCGAGGCGCAGGAGGATACCGCCGGGGTGCTGATCGCGGAGGCGGTGATGCCCGGGCCGGCGATGCAGCTCCACCTCTGCCACCGCGACGCCGCCATGGGCCGAGCATTGATCGTCCGCCGCCTGGCAGACGAACGCACCCGCGACTGGGCGATGCGCTTCGTTCAACCGATCAAGCCCGACGCCTTTACTCCCTATGAGAAGCTGACGGAGCCGGTCGCGGAGGCAATACGATCCGCCCCTGACGTGCGCGCCGCGGTGGAAAAGGTCGGGCGCATCCTGCCGCAGCCGGTATTGGAGTCGCTCCCCGACAGCTTCGACCCGTTCCGATCACGTCCGACCGCCGAGCCGCTCGACGACAGTGCGATCTGAGAGCGGGGCGGGGCGGCCCTCAGGCCGCCACCGCCTCCAGCACCGCGGCGCGCAGTTCCGCGATGCCCATGCCGCCTTCCGACGAGGTGGCGATGATCTCCGGATGCGCGGCGGGGCGTTTGCGGGCCTCGTCGGCGGTGGCCTGGCGAACGGCGGCGAGGTCGGTCGCCTTGACCTTATCCGCCTTGGTCAGGACCAGGCGGTAACTCACCGCCGCCTTGTCGAGCATGCCCAGGATGTCGCGGTCGACGTCCTTGATGCCGTGGCGCGAATCGATCAGCACCAGCGCACGCTTCAGCACGTCGCGGCCGCGCAGATAGTCGTTTACCAGGAAACGCCACTGCCGCACCACGTCCTTGGGCGCCTTGGCGAAGCCGTAGCCCGGCATGTCGACCAGCCGGAAGGCGAGGGGGTCGCCCACGTCGAAGAAGTTAAGCTCCTGCGTCCGCCCCGGCGTGTTGGAGGTGCGGGCAAGGCCGTTGCGGTTGGTCAGCGCGTTGAGCAGCGACGATTTGCCCACGTTGGAACGGCCGGCGAACGCCACTTCCGGTACGTCCGGCGGCGGCAGGTGCTCCAGCTTCGGCGCGGATTTCAGGAACGCGACCGGGCCGGCGAAGGTCTTCCGCGCGGCCTCGATCTCCTCGTCGGTGAAGCTCATGCCGCCGGCTGCTGCAGGCCCGGGTGGCGCGCGTAGAGCAGCCGCTGCTGCAGGATCGACACGCAATTGGTGGTGATCCAGTAGACTTGCAGGCCGACCGCGAACGGCGCCATCACGAACATCAGCACCCAGGGCATGAACTTGAAGATCTGCGCCTGCGTCTCGTCCATCACCTGCGGATTGAGCTTGAACTGGAAGTACATCGACACGCCGAGCAGCACCGGCACCACGCCGATCGCCAGGAAATGCGGCAGCGTGACGGGGATGTAGCCGAACAGGTTCAGGATCGTCGCGGGATCGGGCGCGGACAGGTCCTTGATCCACAGGATGAACGGCTGGTGCCGCATCTCGATCGTCAGCATCAGCACCTTGTAGAGGGCGTAGAAGATCGGGATCTGAATTAGCGTCGGCAGGCAGCCGGCGAGCGGGTTGACCTTCTCCGCCTTGTACAGCGCCATCACCTCCTGCTGCATCCGGACCTTGTCGTCCTTGTACCGCTCCTGGAGCGCTTTCATCTTCGGTTGTACCGCGCGCATCGCGGCCATGGAGGCGAACTGGCGCTGCGCGATCGGGAACATCACGAGCCGGATCGTCAGCGTCAGCAGAATGATCGCCACGCCGAAATTGCCGACCATGCGGAACAGCCAGTCGAGATAATAGAAGATCGGCTTCTCGACGATCCGGAACCAGCCCCAGTCGATCGCATAGTCGAGCTGGGCGACGTTCTCCCGGTCGGTGTAGCGGTCGAGCAGCCGCACTTCCTTGGCACCCGCGAAGAAGCGCGAGGTCTGGGTCAGCGCCTGGCCCGGCTGTACCACGCGCGGCTGCACGGTGAAGTCGGCCTGATATCCCTTGCTCGGCGTCGACCGGAACTGCCCCTCGAAGGTCGCCGACTGGTCGGGGACGAGCGAGGTTAGCCAGTATTTGTCGGCGAACCCCAGCCAGCCGCCCTTGGTCGTGAAGCGCTCGGGCCCGGTGTCGAGATCCTCGAAGTTAGGGCCGTAATGCGCCGCGCCGTTGTTGACCGACATGGGGCCGGTATGGATCGTCCAGCTGTCCGGGTCCTTGGACACGCCGGCACGATTGACGAAGCCGTAGGGCGCGACCGGAACGGCCCGGTCACCGGCATTGAGCACCGTCTGGCGCACGGTGAACATGTAGCCGTCGTCGACCGACAGCTGGATGCGGAAGCGCTGGCCATTCGCGCCCGTCGCATCGAGCGTAACCGGCCGTCCCGGCGCCAGCACGGGCGACGAGGCGGACCACACCGTGCCTGCCGGCGGCGTCGCCAGCCCGTCCGCGCGCCAGCCGAAGCCGGCGAAATAGGCGTCCGGCGCTCCCGCGGGGGAGAGCAGGCGGATCGGCGCCGAGTCCTTAGCGACCGTTTCCTTGTAGTCGACCAGCACCAGATCGTCGATGCGGGGGCCGCGCAGGTTGATCGAGCCGCGCATCGTCGGCGTCTCGATCCGCACGCGCGGCGTCTCCGCCAACACGACCTGGCGGTCGCGGATCGCGGCGGGCGTGTCGGCGGTGGGATCGGCGCCGGGCTTGGGCAGCGGCACCTGCTTGCCATCGACGATCTTGGTCGCGGGCGGGTTGGCGGTGGGGAAGAAGCGGTTCTGGACCAGCGGCCAGCCGAACAGGATCAGCGCCGCGATCACCGCGAACAGCACGAAATTCTGGCGGTCGTTGTTCAAGTCACTTGCCCCAATCTGTCAGGGTACCGGGTCCGGCCCGCAGCCGCCCCAGGGATGGCAGCGCGCGATGCGCCTCGCCGCCAGCCAGCCCCCCTTCACCGCGCCATAGCGGGCAAGCGCGGTGATTGCATAGGCCGAACAGGACGGCTGGAAGCGGCAGGAGGGCGGCAGGATCAGCGACGGGCCCAGTTGCCACCCGCGCGCGACGAGGATGAGCAGGCGCGCGATCACCGTTTCGGCTTGCCGCGTGGCGGCCGCGATGCGCCTTCGGGATTGCGCCCGATCTTGGCAAGCGCCTTGGTCAGTTCGGCACGGAGAAGCCCGTAGTCGCGCTCGACGCCGCCATCGCGGCCGATCAGCACGTGGTCGGCGCCGGCATGGCCGGCGGTCGGCAACAGTTCGCGCGCCAGGGCACGCAGCCGCCGCTTCATGCGGTTGCGGACGACCGCGTTGCCGATCTTCTTGGTAACGGTGAAGCCGACCCGCATGGCGGGATCGGCATCGCGCCGGTCGCGGACCAGCAGCACGAAGCCCGGCATGGGCTGTCGCCGGCCCGCGTTCGCCGCCAGGAAATCCTTGCGGCGGGTGAGCGTCGCGACCGCGACGCCCGGCAGGTCGGTCAGGCCGACAGCTTCTTGCGGCCGCGCGCCCGGCGTGCGCGGATCACCGCCCGGCCGCCCACCGTCGCCATCCGCGAGCGAAAGCCGTGCCGGCGCGCGCGGACCAGATTGCTCGGCTGGAAGGTGCGCTTCATCGTTCATTCCTCAGGTAATTCGTTCAAACGGAAAAGGGCCGCCACGACGGGCGACCTTGCTGGGAGCGCATAAGCGCAATTCCGCCGCCAAGTCAACGCGGGCCAGGGTCAACGCGGTAGGGCCGCTCGCGCGCGACGTCGCAGCGCGCTGCCGCGGCGCATCAGCCGATCCGCCAACGCCCCCGCGCGCGGCCAGCGCCGCTTGGCGCGCACGAACCGCCGCCGGGCCCATGCCGAATTGCGCAGCACCAGCACCAGCCCGGCGACGAACATGACCGTCGCGCCGGGGCCGGGCAGCGGCGCCGTCAGCGGCGCCAGCAGGATCAGCAGGGTGCCCGCCGACAGCTGGCCCAGGCGCATGGCGGGATGGCGGACGGGGCGGGGCATGACGGCGATATGGTCAATATGGTCGTTGTTGCGAAGAGCCGTTCGATTGACTCGGGGATCGACCGCCCCGACGGTCGCGCGCGTGAACGGGGGCAGGGCATGACGGCGATCGTCCGGACGGTGGCGTATCTGGGGTTGGAGGCGCGCGCGGTCGAGGTGCAGGTGCAGCTGATCCCCGGGCTGCCCGCCTTCAACGTGGTCGGTCTGGGCGACAAGGCGGTGGGCGAGAGCCGCGAGCGGGTGCGCGGCGCGATCGCGGCGCTCGGCCTGGCGCTGCCGCCCAAGCGGATCGCGGTGAACCTGTCTCCCGCCGACCTGCCCAAGGAGGGATCGCATTTCGACTTGCCGATCGCGCTCGCGTTGCTCGGCGCGATGGCGATCGTCGACGTGGAAACGCTCGCCGACTACGTCGTGGTGGGCGAGCTCGGTCTGGACGCGCGCATCGCGCCGTCGCCGGGTGTGTTGCTGGCGGCGTTGCACGCCAGCGGGGAGGGGCTGGGGCTCGTCTGCCCCGCGGCGCAAGGGTCCGAGGCGGCCTGGGCCGGATCGGTCGAGGTCGTCGCCGCGCCCGACCTGCTCGCCCTGGTCAACCACTTCAAGGGGCATGGCCTGTTGCCCGCACCCGCCGCGGGCGAGGTGGAGGAGGCGGGGCACGGCCCCGACCTCGTTCAGGTGAAGGGCCAGGAAACCGCCAAGCGCGCGCTGGAGATCGCCGCCGCCGGCGGTCACAATCTGCTGATGTGCGGGCCTCCGGGCGCCGGCAAGTCGCTGATGGCGGCGTGCCTGCCGGGCATCCTGCCGCCGCTCGACCCTGCCGAGGCGCTGGAGGTGTCGATGGTCCAGTCGGTGGCCGGCACGCTCACCGGCGGCCGGCTGACACGGACGCGTCCGTTCCGCCATCCGCACCACAGCGCCTCGATGGCGGCGCTGACCGGCGGTGGGCTGAAGGTGAAGCCGGGCGAGGTCAGCCTGGCGCATCTCGGCGTGCTGTTCCTCGACGAACTGCCCGAGTTCGGCGGCACGGTGCTCGATTCGCTGCGCCAGCCGCTGGAAACGGGCACGGTCAGCGTCGCCCGCGCCAACGCGCACGTGACCTTTCCGGCGCGCGTCAAGCCTGCAACGCACGTAAACTGAAAAGGAGCGGTCGGAAATCGCAGAAAACTGTGGCTATCTGACGAAGATGCGAGCGATCGTCTGCGCCGCGTTCGGTAGCGATAGCGTTTCAGGATACATGACGAAGCCGACCGCGAAGATCACCAGGGCTACGCCATAGAACGTGTTCCTAATGCACGCTGCGACGTCGATCTTGATGTCGCTGCGCTCGATGACGCGTTCCACCGGCGTGAGTTTCCCCGCCGCCCGCTTGGCCGGAATTACCTCCTGTTGAGGCTTCGGGGCGGGGGCGGATGCCACGCGATCTACGAGCCGTGGGTTTCCTGCGCCTGGATCACGTAGGCGGCAGGGACATCACGGGCGAGCTTCTCGACCAGACGGTCGAACTTGAAAACGCGGCGACCTTCTTCGGTAATGTCGCGCGAAAGAAGGCCGGCATTCTCCAATTTCTGCGTAGCGCGCTGAACGGTGCGCTTATCCACGCCCATGCGCTTCGCGATCGTGGTGGAGCGTGGATAGACCGCTCGTGCTGGGTCCCACCAATGCGCGAGGAGGTTGATCAGCACGAGCATGTCAGTGGGCGTCAGGTCGTATTTGGACTGTAGCCTGAGCAGCGCGACTGGCACGGCAACAAAGCCAGAGCCCTGCGTCACCGCGCCCTGCCACTTTTCTTTGATGGTGATGGGCGTCGCCTCGTCAGGCGAAGGCGCGGGTGCATCGGAGGCAGGTGTGTCGAGCAGAGCTTCCATGTGGGGTCAGTTAGGTGTTAGATAACAGAATGTGAAGGGATCTATTCCATAGGGTGACACTGGTGACGCGATTTTTTTACGCGAAGCGGGTTAAACGTGGGGGTTGGGCGCTGCGAAGAGCCGCTTCTTGTCTCTCTTCCCCGCGTCAAGCCTGCAATGCACGTAAACTGAAGGGCAGGGCGCGAAAGTCGCACTTTTACGTGCGTTCTGCAGCTTTTGGGCGCAAAAGCGGACGTTCCGCTTACGCCCAATTGCGGACGTTTGGACGACGGGGGGGGGTGACCGCGTCCTATGGGCCGATTAGGTGAGAAGGCTAGTGGCGGTCGGAAGTCGATCAGCCCGAAGGAGAGCCCGCATGCTTTTTCACACCATGGTCGGCTCGAACGACATTGAACGGTCGAAGCGCTTCTACGACACGGTGCTCGCCACTTTGGGGGCAGGCGAAGGGACGCGGAACATCGCCGACAGCGGCCATACGCGGCTGATCTATAATAATGGCAACGGAACCAACTTCATCGTCAGCCAGCCGATTAACGACGAACCGGCAAGCGTCGCCAACGGCAGCACCGTCGCCTTTTCGTGCAACTCGCCTGAACAAGTGAAGCAGCTTCATGATACCGCAGTCGCCAACGGCGGCACCTCGATCGAAGCCCCGCCCGGCCCGCGTCATACGGCATCGCTGGGGACAGTCGAACTCGCCTATTTTCGCGATCCAGACGGCAACAAACTATGCGGAATTCATTTTCCTGCATGATCTGTCCGATGCGGGTTCGCTTTTGACCCTAGCGGACCCGGATTTTGCGATCGCGCCAGTGTCCGCTTCCCACCACAACCGGACGTTCGCGCGCTGCCGCGCCGCTCCCAAGAGCGGCTATTCAGGGCGGCTCATGGTTAACCCGGCATTGGTCCAGCTGGTCGCGGCGATGAACCCGTGCCGCTGCGGGCATCTCGGCGATCCCGGCCTCGCCTGCGCCCGCGCGCCGCGCTGCGCGGCGGACTATCAGGCCAAGGTGTCGGGGCCGCTACTCGACCGCATCGACCTCCACGTCGACGTCGCCGCGGTCACCGCCGCCGACCTGGTGCTGCCGCCGCCCGCCGAGGGATCGGCCGAGGTCGCCGCCCGCGTTGCGGCCGCCCGCGCCGTGCAGGCGGAGCGCTACCGCGACCACCCCGTGCGCACCAACGCGGAAGCGGACGGCCCCCTGCTCGACGCCGTCGCCACCCCGGACGAGCAGGGCCGCCGCCTGCTCGCCCAGGCCGCGGAGGCGATGCGGCTGACCGCGCGGGGCTATACCCGCATCCTGCGCGTCGCCCGGACGATCGCCGACCTGGCCGGCAGCGACGCGGCGACGCGCCTCCACGTCGCCGAGGCGCTCAGCTATCGCCGTCAGCCACCGCGCAACTGACGGCGACGGCTTGCGCGACGCCGCTCACCCGGCTAGCCGTGCCCACCGCTGCCCCTGTGGCGAAATGGTAGACGCGACCGACTCAAAATCGGTTGCCGCGAGGCGTGCTGGTTCGAGTCCGGCCAGGGGCACCACCGATCAACCCGGAGCGACGCCGTTCGAGGGGCATCCGCCGACACGACCGATCCCGTCGTGTCGGCGGATGCCGCCGATGGATTGCGCCGCAGCAGGATCGGCGTCCGTCACCTACGCCGCTACCAACTCGAAGCTTCCGGTGACGCCATCGCTCTCGCCCGAGGGCGCGATCCAAAGCTGGAAACGGCCGGGCTCGACCACCGGCCTGTTGTCGACGCCGATGAACGACAGGTCGCCGCGACGCAGGGTGAAGCTCACCACCCGCCGCGCGCCGGGTGCGAGGCGAACCTTCTCGAACCCGCGCAGCTGCCGGATCGGCCGCGTGACACTGGCCACCACGTCGCGGACGTAGAGCTGGACCACCTCCTCGCAGGCGCGCCGGCCGCGGTTGGTCACCGTCGCGCGCACGGTGAGGGCGCCGTCCCAGGCCATGGTGCCGCTGCCGAGGTCGAGGTCGGCATAGGCGACGTCACCGTAGGTCAGCCCGTGGCCGAAGGCGAAGCGCGCCGCGTTGGGCGCCTCGCGCCAGCGTGCCTTGTAGGGCTGGAGCGGTCCCGGCCCGTTCGGCCGCCCGGTCGCCTTGTGATCGTAGTGATACGGCTCCTGCCCGCTGGCATAGGGGAAGCTGACCGGCAGCCGCGCCGACGGGCTCTCGCGGCCGAACAGCACGTCGGCGATCGCGTGGCCGGTCTCGCTGCCCAGGAACCAGGTCGCGAGGATCGCCGGCGCCTCCAGCACTGCGCCGGTCAGCGCGAGCGCGCGGCCGTGTTTCAGGACGACGACGACCGGCTTGCCCGTCGCCGCCACCGCTTCGGCCAGGGCCTGCTGCGGTGGCGGCACGACGATGTCGAGCCGCGACTGCGCCTCGCCCGACATGACCTGACTCTCGCCGATCGCGAGCACCACCAGGTCGGCGGCGCGGGCCGCGGCCACCGCCGCCTCGATGCCGCCGGCGATCGGCTCCTCGATCCCCGATCCGGCCGCGACGGTGACGGTCGCGTTCGCGCCCATCGCCGCGCGCACCCCGGTCGCCAGGTCGATCGCCTCCTCGTCGGTGCCGTAGACATTCCACGGGCCGATCAGGTCGTGCTTGCCTGCCGCGAACGGCCCGATCAGCGCGATCCGCTTGCCCGAGCGCGGCAGCGGCAGCAGCCCGCCGTCATTCTTCAGCATCACGATCGACTTGACCCCCGCCTCGCGGGCGAGCGCGCGGTGGCCGGGGGTGAGGACGCGCGTCTTCATGCGCCGGGCATCGATGCGGCGGAACGGATCGTCGAACAGCCCCAGGCTGGCCTTGAGCTGGAGGACGCGCGTCACCGCCTCGTCGACACGGGCGATCGGCACCTCGCCCGCCGCGACCAGCGCGGGCAGATGGTCGCGGTAGAGGCCGCTCTGCATGCTCATGTCGACGCCGGCGAGGAAGGCCAGCCGCGCCGCATCGCGCGCATCCCTGGCATAGCCCGCGTCGACCATCTCCAGGTCGCCGGTATAATCGGAGACGACGAGCCCTCTCCAGTGCCACTCGTCGCGCAGCACCTGTTGCAGCAGGAAGCGGTTGGCGGTCGCCGGAATGCCGGCGATCTCGTTGAACGAGGCCATGGTCGTCGCCGCGCCGGCGTCGAACGCCGCCTTGAACGGGGCGAGATACACTTCGCGCAGCGTCCGCTCCGAGAGGTCGACGCTGTTGTAGTCGAGCCCGGACTCGGCCGCGCCATAGGCGGCGAAATGCTTGGGGCAGCTCATTACCGCGTCGTCGGCGGTCAGGCCGCGCGTGCCCTGAAAGCCGCGGACGCGCGCCGCGCCCATGATCTCGCCGAGCAGCACGTCCTCGCCCGAACTCTCCACCGTGCGGCCCCAGCGGCTGTCGCGAGCGACGTCCACCATCGGCGCGAAGGTCCAGTCGATGCCGGCCGCCGTCGCCTCCACCGCCGCCGCGCGCGCGGTGCGCCGCGCCAGATCAGGCTCGAAGCTCGCCGCCTCGCCCAGCGGCACGGGGAAGATCGTGCGAAAGCCGTGGATCACGTCGGCGGCGAAGATCAGCGGCACTTTGAGGCGCGATTCCCGCACGGCGGCGGTCTGCATCTGCCGCGCCATCTCGACCCCGTTGCCGTTGAACACGCCCGTCAGCCGGCCGGCGCGCACGTCGGCGAGTTGCGCGGCGAAGCCATCGCTCGGGCGGGTCGGGTTGAGCGCGTCGGCGGCGTTGCCGCCCCAGGCGGCGGCCATGATCGACAGCTGTCCCGCCTTCTCCGCGATCGTCATCCGTGCGAGCGCGTCGCGTGCCGCGGCGGGCAGGGGAGTGCCCGCCACCGCCTGCAACGCCGCGCGTAGCGGCGTCGCCGCCCAGGCGCTACCCAGCGCCGCGGCCGCGATCACCGACCGCCGTGTAACCCGTGCCTCGCGCATGCCGTCTCCTCTGCCCCTGGCTCTAGCACAGGCCGCGACAACGGCCATCGCACGCCTGCTTGTAACCGGTTCCACTCTGCTGTAAACGGTTACAAAGAACAAGGGCGCCGCTGGATCGGCGACGTCCGAGAGGGAGGACGGGCGGTGGCCCAGGCCACGATCAGGGACGTCGCACGCGAGGCCGCGGTATCGGTCGCGTCCGTGTCGCGCGTGCTGTCGGGCGGTGCCAACGTCCGTCCCGCTCTCCGTCACCGGGTCGTAGAGGCGATCGCTCGGCTCGGCTATGTTCCCCATGCGGGCGCGCGGATGCTCAGCCGTGCGGCACGTACCGATACGATCGGCGTGATCCTGCCCGACATGCACGGGGAGTTCTTCTCCGAGCTGTTGCGCGGCATGGACGTGGAGGCGTCCGGGCGCGGGCTGCAACTGCTGCTGTCGACGATGCATGCCGACGCGAACCGCGGCGGCGTCGCCCTGCGATCGATGCGCGGGCGGGTCGACGGCGTGGTGGTGATGGCGCCGCAGATCGACCCGGACATCCTCTTCTCGCACCTGCCGCCGGGGGTGAGCGCCGTGCTGGTCAACTGCGCGCCGCATCACGAGCCGCGCGCCGAACTGCGCGTCGACAACGAGGCGGGGGCAGGAGAGATGACGCGCCACCTGCTGGCCCTCGGCCGCCGCCGCATCGTCCACGTCGCCGGGCCGGCCGGCAACGTCGACGCCGACGGGCGCGTGCGCGGCTACGAGGCGGCGATGGCGGCGGCGGGGCTGCCGACGCGCGTCCTGCCCGGCAACTTCCGCGAGGAGGCGGGGGCCGCCGCCGTCGCCACGCTGCTCCACGACATCGACCAGGTGGACGCGATCTTCGCCGCCAACGACCAGATGGCGATCGGCGCGCTGATCGCGCTGCGCGACGCCGGTGTCGACGTGCCGCGCCAGATCGCAATCGGCGGTTTCGACGACGTGCCGCTCGCGCGCCTCGTCTCCCCCGGCATCACCACGATGAGCGCCGACGCCTATGCGCTCGGCCGCCGCGCCGTGGAGCGGGTCGGCGGCCTCATCGCCGAGGCGCCGGACGCCGGGCTGGAGTGGCGGCGGCCGCTGCTGGTCGTCCGCGGCTCCACCGTCTCGCATCAGGAAAGCCCGAAGAACGGGCTCGAACAAGGGGAACGATCATGACCAGGACCATGGCCTTGCGCCTGTTACTCGGCAGCGCCGCGCTCGGCGCGACCGTCATCGCCGTCGCGCCCGTCGCGGCGCAGACCAGCGTCGGCAGCATCCGCGGCCAGGTGACCGACGCCGCCGGCGTACCCGCCGCCGCGGCCAGCGTCGTCGCGGTCAATGCCGCGATCGGTCAGACGCTGCGCGCTACCGCCGACGAGCGCGGCAACTACGCGCTGAACGGCCTGCGTCCCGGCACCTACGAGATCACCGTTACCGGCGCGAACGGCGGCACGTTCCGCCAGCGGGTGATCGTGTCGATTGGCCAGTCGGCGACGCTCGACGCGCGCCTCACGACCGCGCCCGCCGTCCCGGCCGCGGGTGAGGCGCCCGCCGCCGGTGACACCGCCGACACGCCGGAGGCGGGCGAGATCGTCGTCACCGGATCGCGCCTGGTGGAGACGCGCACCAGCGAGGTCGCGACCAACGTCAGCCAGGCGCAGATCCGCACGCTGCCCCAGACCGACCGCAACTTCCTTGCCTTCGCGGCGCTCGCGCCCGGCGTGCAATATGTCGACAGCGAGACCAACCGCGGCATCCAGTCGGGCGCCTCGACGCGCGCTGGCGTCAACGTCTTCATCGACGGCGTCAGCCTGAAGAACCAGGTGCTGGAAGGCGGCGTCGCCGGCCAGCAGGACAGCCGCGGCAATCCCTTCGGCCAGCTGGCGGTGGGCGAGTTCCGCGTGCTGACCCAGAATTTTAAGGCCGAATACGAGCAGGCGGGCGCCGCGATCGTCACCGCGATCACTAAGTCGGGCACCAACGAGTTCCACGGCGAGGCGTTCGCTCAGTACACCGACCGCAGCCTCACGGCGAAGTCGATCTTCGACAAGCGCGACGGCAATCCGGAGCCCGAGTTCGAGCGCCGGCAATACGGCTTCTCGCTCGGCGGCCCGATCATTCGCGACCGGCTGTTCTTCTTCGGCGCCTATGAAGGCAACGACCAGAACCGCGCCTTTACCGTCCGGGTCGGCAATCGCACGCCCGAGAACCTCGCCCGCTTCGGCCGGTTCGAGGGACAGTTCGTCAGCCCGTTCCGCCAGGACTTCTACTTCGGCAAGCTGACCTTCACGCCCGACGACAACCAGGTGTTCGACCTGAGCTATTCCAAGCGCAAGGAAACCGACATCCAGGGCTTCGGTGGCCAGACCGCGTTCGAGGCGGCGGAGAACAAGCGCAACAACGTCGACAGCTATCTGGGCAAATGGACCTATACGGGCGGTGACTTCGTCAACGAGCTGAACCTCTCCTACGTCAATTCCGACTTCAACCCGGCGGCGCTCAACCCCGACCTGCCAAGCCAGTTCTTTGACGGCGTCATCACCTTCGGCGGCAAGGACTCGACGCGCCAGTACGTGCAGGAGGTGTGGACCGGCCGCGAGGATCTGACCTATTCGGGCCTGGACGGTCACGTCATCAAGGGCGGCGTGCGTATGGGCGTGGTCGATTTCACCATCAACCGCACCGACGCGCCCGCCGGCCGCTACATCTACCGCCAGAACAACAACAACACGCCCAACGTCATCGCCGACGACGTCGATTTCACCTTCCCCTCGGAAGTGCGGCTCGGCCTCGGCAACCCGCGCGTGTTCGCCTCCGACACCCAGATCGGTGCCTATATCCAGGACGATTGGGACGTGACCGAGACGGTGCAGCTCAACCTGGGCCTGCGCTGGGATTACGAGACCAACCCGTTCAACAACGGCTACGTGACCAGCGACCGGGCCGCGGCGGCACTGCGCGCGCTGCCCAAAACCTATTACTTCGATCCCGAGGACTACATCACCAACGGCAACGATCGCCAGCCATTCTGGAAGGCGTTCCAGCCGCGCGTCGGCTTCTCCTGGGACATCAAGGATGACCAGTCGACCGTCATCTTCGGCGGTGCGGGCCGCTACTACGACCGCAACGTCTTCAACCAGAGCTTGGACGAAGTCTTCCGCAACCAGTATCAGGCAGGCGTCTTCTACTTCTCGCGCGATGGAGACCGGCGCAATCCGTCCACCGACGCGAGCGGCAATGCCATTCCCGGCACCGGGCTGCCGACTGTGGTGTTCAACAGCAGCTACCTCGATCCTGCCAACCTCGCCGCACTACGTCAGAACGCGGTGACGGGCCTGCCCGAGCTGTTCGCGAACAAGAACGACGCCAAGCTGCCGCGCACCGACCAGTTCTCGGTCGGCGTGCGCCAGCGGATCGGCGTCTTCCAGGCGTCGCTGACCGGATCGTACATCCGCGGCAAGAACGGCTACACCTATCTGTTCGCGACGCGCTCCAACAACGGCCTGGGCGGCTGCTGCAACACCGCGCCGCTCCAGCCGTTCGGCTTCGCCAACGCGCTGATCGGTTATGACGGGCTCGATACGCGCTACAAGGCACTCTACTTCACGCTCGACAAGAACTACAGTGAGGCGTCGGGCTGGGGCTTCAACCTCAACTACACCTTCTCCAAGGGTGAGCAGAACGGTGGCGACCTGTTCAGCCTGGATGGTATCACGCCCGACGATTACGGCTGGCGTCCGCGCGCCGGCGACGAGCGTCATCGCGTCGTCGTGTCGGGCATCGCCGACCTGCCACTCGGCTTCCAGTTCTCGACCCTGTCCACCTTCGGGAGCGGTCAAGCATATCAGGTGTTCGATGCCAGCGATCCGACTCGCGGCCGGGTGACATCGCGCTACGCCCGCAAGACCTGCATCAAGGGTGTGTTCGCCTTCTGCGAAGTCAATCTGACGCTGCAGAACAGGCAGCGGTTATTCGGTGAGAACGAGGTGACCTTCGCGGTCGACTTCTTCAACGTGTTCAACAACAAGAACTACACGGGCTTCGACGGATTCTTCAACAATCAGGTCAACCCGGCCACGGGGCAGGCCTTTGACGAGTTGCAGGCGGCCGACCTGACCAGCGCCACGGGTCTCCTCACTCTGCCGCGACGCTTCCAGTTCCGCGTCGGTTACCGCTTCTAGGAGGTTGTCCGGACGGCGTGTCGGTGGCACGCCGTCCCCCCATCATCATGCTCACTCGTCGTACCCTGTTCGCGAGCGCCACTGCGGCGCTGGCCGCACCCGCGTTGCTCGCCCGCACGCCCGACCCGATCGTCGAGCTGGAAGAGCGGACGTTTCGCTTCTTCTGGGACACGACCGACGCGCGCACCGGCCTGGCGCCCGATCGCTGGCCGACGCCGTCCTTCGCGTCGATCGCGGCGATCGGCTTCGCGCTCACCGCTTATCCGATCGGCGTGGTCAACGGCTGGGTGAACAGGGAGGCGGCGCGCGACCGCACGCTGGCGACGCTCCGCTTCCTCTGGGATCTGCCGCAAGGACCGGCAGCCACGGGCGTGGCGGGCCACAAGGGCTTCTTCTATCATTTCCTCGACATGACCCGCGGCCATCGTTTCGCCCGCTGCGAACTGTCGACCATCGACACCGCGCTACTGATGGCGGGCGTGCTGTTCGCCGGCACCTGGTTCGACCGCGCCGATTCGGCCGAGCGGGAGATCCGCGAACTCGCCGACCGGCTCTACGCGCGCGTCGACTGGCGATGGGCGCAGGACCGGGCGGACGACCCGCGCCTGTCGATGGGCTGGCATCCGGAAACCGGCTTCATCGCCCGCCGCTGGAACGGCTATACCGAGGCGATGCTGCTCTACGTGCTGGCGCTCGGCTCACCGAGCCACGCGGTCGGGGCGGACGCGTGGACTGCCTGGTGCGCGACCTATCCCGACAGTTGGCGAGGGCAGGGGACCGCCCGCCACCTCGCCGGCGCGCCGCATTTCTGGCACCAGTATAGCCACGTCTGGATCGATTTCCGCGGCATCCGCGACGCGGCGATGCGGGACGCGGGCTTCGATTATTTCGAGAACAGCCGCCGCGCCACGCGGGCGCAGCGCGACTATGCGATCCGCAATCCCGGCGGCTGGGCGGGCTATGGCGAGAATGTCTGGGGCCTGACCGCGTGCGACGGCCCCGGTGATCTCGTGGTGACGGCAGGTGGCCGCGAGCGCCGGATCGGCAGCTACGGCGCGCGCGGCCCGGTCGGCTTTCCGGACGGGCAGGACGACGGCACGCTGGCAGCGACGGCCGTCGCCGCATCGCTGCCGTTCGCGCCGGAACTGGTCGAGCCGGCGCTCGCCACCATCCGCCAGCGTTACGGTGCGGCCGTGTGGAGCCGCTACGGCTTCCTCGACAGCTTTCATCCCACGCTGACCGATCCTCGTCTGCCCGTGCGCAAGGGCCGGGTTCACGCCGGTCTCTGCTGGGTGGACGACGACTATCTTGGCATCGACCAGGGCCCGATCGTCGCGATGATCGAGAATGCTCGCTCCGGTCTGGTCTGGTCGGCGATGCGCGACCGGGCGGACATCAGGCGCGGTCTGCGGCGAGCGGGCTTCACGGGCGGCTGGCTTTCCTGACGCAACGCTCCCGCCACGTGCCCGCCATTGAACCGCGAAACGCCGACCGGTCGATCGCTAGCCGCTGGATCACGTGATGACGTGGGGGACGAACCGGGCCTTGTCGCGGGTGATGGCGACGTCGTCCTCCCGGATCGACATCGCGACGGGATCGGCCCCCACGATCCACGATCCGACCACGGGCCGGAAGCCGTCGAACACCGGCAGCGGCGCGAGTGCCTGCACGATCGCACCCTCGCCACCGTAACCGCCGTCCGGCCCGCGCTCCACCGCCTCGCCGTCGACCAGCTCGATGTCCCAGCCCTCGCGCGAGAAAAAGGGTTTGCGCGCGTATCGCGGCCCGATCGCCGCGACGCCCGCGTCATCGTCGGCGAAGGCCGCCGGTAGCAGATTGGGATGGCCGCGATGCCGCTCCCACAGCAGCGGCAGCATCGCCTTGTTGGAGAGGATCGCCTTCCAGGCCGGCTCCAGGAACAGCGCGCGGGCGGTGGCGAGGTGCGCGGCGTAGGGCTCGCGCAGCATGTCCTCCCATGGATAGAGTTTGAAGATCGCAGAGATGATCGTGCGGTCCTCGTCGACGAAGCGGCCATCGGCGTCGACACCGATCCGGTCGACCGCGACGAATTGCGGCTCCAATCCGGCCTGCCGGGCGACGTCCTCCAGGTAGCGGACGGTCTGACGATCCTCGGGATGGTCGGCGTCGCTGGCGAAGTGGAGCAAGCTGCCCGTCGTCAGGATCTCGCCCATCCGCCCGACCAGCGCGTCGTGCAGGCGGTTATACTGGTCGGCATCGGTCGGCAGCGTGCCGGCCGCGATCATGTCCTCCAGCCACTGCCACTGGAACAGCGCCGTCTCGAAGATGCTGGTCGGCGTGTCGGCATTATACTCCAGCAGCTTGGCCGGACCATGCCCGCCATAGCTGAAGTCGAAACGGCCGTAGAGCGAGGGCGCGGGGGCGGCCCAGCTGCGGGTGATCAGGTCGCGATGCGCTGTAGGGATCGCGATCCGTTCCATCAGCGACTCGCTGCGCACGACCTCGTCGACCAGGTCGAGGCACATCGCGTGCAGCTCGCCGCTCGGGCCTTCGATCTCCTTCTCCACTTCGTCGAGCGAGAAGCGATAACAGGCGCGTTCGTCCCAGTACCGCTCGCCGCCGAGATGGTGAAAGGTGAAGCCCATCCGCTCCGCGGTATCGCGCCAGTCCGGGCGCTCCGCGACGACGACGCGTTCCACGGCGGCGCTATTCGCGCGGGAGCGCGCGCGGTTCCGCGCCCGGCAGGCGGGTCGCCTCGCCTCCGTCCTGCGGGCCGGAAAGCCGGCGCAGGATATCGTCGGCGCTGCTCGATCCCTCCAGCAGGCCGGCACTCCGCAGCTTGGCGTCCAGGTCGGCGCCGGTGCGCATGTCCTCCAGCTCGGCGGAGGCGCGGAACTTCTCGTCGCGGATCGCCTGCTGCTCCTTGATCCGCTTCAGGCTGTCCGCCGCCGAGCCCATCGACGAGATCGTGCCGCCGTAGCTGGCGGCGACGCTCGCCTGCGCCTTTTGCACGCTCTCGTTGGCGCGGACCACCTCCACCTCGCGGGCGAGCGCCTGGATCTTGCCGTCGGATTGCTTGATGATGCCGCGGATACGATCCTCGGCGCCGCGCATGTCGGCGATCTGCGGCGTCTTGGTCGCCTGCTCGGACTCGATGGAGGCGAGCCGCTCGGCCACTTCGCGCGCCAGGTCCATGTCGCCGCGCTGCATGGCGGCGCGCGCCGATGCCTCGTACTTGCCGCGCTGGGCGGTGAGGGCGTCGAGGTCCTTCTCGATCAGCCGGCGTCGCGCGGTCAGCGTCGCTAGATCGTCGCGCGCCTTGCCCTGCGCTGCCTGGGCATCCCGGATCTGCTGGTCGAGAATGACGAGCGCGCGCTTGTCGACGACCGATTGCCCCGCCTCGTGCGCGCTGCCGCGCAGCAGGGTGACGAGCTGATTCCACATGGACATGCGTTGGTGATCCTTCAGGCGGCGAACGCGGTGCGCAGATCGTCGGCGGCGGAGATGGCGTTGTCGGCCAGCACCCGCAACTCCAGCACGATCATCTCGATCGGCGACTGCGCCGCCAATTCGCCGACCAACTCGTAATAGTCGCGTCCATCCACTTCCGTGATCGCGAAATTCGACAGCGGCACGACCTTCTGCGCCTTGAGGACGAAGCGGTTGAAGGCATCCGCGTCCTGCTGCTCGTCGACCGGCCACAACAGCGTGGAGACGACGATCTGGTCGCCCGCGGCACTGAGAAAGACGGCGAGGTCGCCGTGCTCGCGCATGACGACGTGCAGCACCGGCTCGTCGCCGCCGACCGCCTCGACTGCGAACTCGTCGCCGTGACCGCGCAGCGCGTCGGCGAGTTCCTCGATTGTCCAACTTTGCGCCAATGCTTCGTCCTTCCCGCTGCTCGTCGCTTGACACACCAAGCACGACCCCGCAGCACTTGCAACATGGCGGAGCACGATGCCGATGGCCGGGCGCCGGGACGTGGCGCAGGGGAGACGGACCTCGCCGCGGGCGATGGGCCGTCCCGCTTCGACGTCGATCACCTATTCCCCGCGAAGGAGCGGCTCGCTTCATGATCTGGAAGGCCCTGTTCGGCAGCGGCGATCGCGCGCGTCCGTCGCGTCTCGCCGAGGTGCGCAACATCACGATCGGGCGCACGGTGACGCTCGACCCGCTCGCCTGGCGGATGCTGGAGAATAGCGGTTTCCAGCTCGACCGCGACACGCTGGAGATCACCGCCCAAGGGATTGTCAGGCTGGACGACGGCAGCCACGTGCACCGCTTCTACACCGACGACGAGCTGATGCTGCAGGCGGTGAGCCAGCAGGCCGACGGATCGGACGCGGACGATTTCACGCTGTTTCGGCCATGGTCGAGCGACTATCCGGCGGACCGCGGCGACAAGGAGGCGTTTCTGCGTCGCCTGGCGCGACCGCGTTGGGAGCAGGACGGCCTGCCGCCGTTCCGCCGCTACTGGTACGAGGACGACGATCGCGAGCAGCCGCCCGTGCAACTGTGGGAAGCGGTCTACTACGACCGCGATGCCGAGCCGGTCCGGCACATCCGGCAGACCTGCATGCTCTACGCCCGCGATCTCCGTCCCGCGGGACTGGAACTGCTGCTCGCGCTGGCGATGGAGCCGGAGGGCGGCGACTACACGCACGAGATCATGGTCGGCCTGCCGCTCGGGCCGGCCGAGTTCGGCGCCTGAGGGGGGAAGCATGAACTATTATACCGACGTGTTCCTGTACGCGGCGGGGCATTTCGTCCTCGCCTTCGGCCTTGCCTGCCTGCTGCTGGCGGTGTTCAAGCGGCTCTACCAGATCTCCACGCCGTACGACGAGGCGCGGCTGATCGCGGAGGGCAACGTCGCCGCGGCACTGGCGCTGGGCGGCGCCATCATCGGCTTCGCGCTGCCGCTCGCCTCCGCGCTGACGGAGACGGCGGACCCGGTCGAGTTCGTCGCCTGGGCGGTGCTCGCCGGCGTGGTCCAGGTGCTCGCCTCGCTCGTCGTGCGCCGCGTGGTGGTGCGCGACATGGTCGCGCGGATCGAAGCGGGCAACGTGGCGAGCGGCGTGTACCTTGGTGCCACCTCGATCGGCGTCGGCCTGCTCAACGCCGCTAGCATGACCTACTGAGGAACGGCGCGATGCACCAAACGCCCCGTCGCATGCGCTCCGCCGCCGCCGGCCTGACCGCCATCGGCTCCGCCGCGATGCTGTCCGGCTGCGACCCGAGCCCCGAGGAGCTTTCCCGTCGGCAATTCGGCGCGCCCACCGAGGTCGCCGCCTTCACCTCCGTCGGCGAGTGCGTCGCGAGCGGTGATTACAACCGGCAGCAGTGCGAGGATGCGCAGCGCACCGCGAACAACGACGACAATCGCGCCGCCCCGCGCTTCGCCGACCAGGACGTGTGCGAGGAGCAGTTTGGCAGCGGATCGTGCGCCGTGCGGACGGAGGGCAATCAGAGCTTCTTCACGCCGCTGCTCACCGGCTTCCTGATCGGGCAGCTCGCGAACGGGGGTGGCTACCGTTACGGCGGCCTCTACCGCGACCGGCGCGACGATCGCTATTACACCGGCTCCGGCGCGTGGCTGTACAATGGCGGCTATGGCGGACGGGGCTACCGCTACCAGGTCGGATCGCGCGCGATCACGACGCCGGTGACGACCTCGCGAATCCAGACGCGCAGTTCCGTCGTGTCGCGCGGCGGCTTCGGTGGCCGGGCGAGCTCGCGCGGGGGCTGGGGAGGGTGACCAGGGGCGAGGACGGATCGATGGAGGTCGATCCACCCTCGCGGTCCACGCCTACGCCGCCATCGGCAGCGGCTCGGCGTCGGCGTCGAGATCCAGGAAATACTCGACGCTGGGTGCAGACGTGCCGCGCGCGCGCGAGTGGAGCGTGGCGGCGACCCCCGTGGGTCGAAAGCCGAGCTTGCGCAGGACACGGCCGGACGCGGGATTGTCGGTGAAGTGCCGCCCGCCCAGCCGGCGGATCGGCAAGGCATGGCGCGCCATCTCGACCACGGCGCGGCCCGCCTCCGTGGCGTAGCCGCGGCCCCAGCACGCCGGCGTCAACCAGTAACCGATCTCGGGTCCGCCGCCCTCGTCGACGATCGCGATGCCGCCGACCAGCTGCGGCCGATCGCCCTCGCGGGTCTCGATTACGAAGCGCGGTTCGTGCGCGCCGCGCGGCGCGCCGATCCACGCGTCGGCATCGATCAAGGTATAAGGGTAGGGCACGTGCGCCAGCATGCGCGCGACCTGCTCGTGGCCGATCGCCGCCGTCAGGGCGGGGGCGTCCTCCGGCCAGGCCGGGCGTAGCGTCAGTCTCTCCGTCCGCGCGAACATCTCGTGTCTTCCTCCTCGCGTCGCGTCGCCGCTGGCACACCAAGGTGACGGGCCGGCGACAATGCGGATGAAAGGAGCACGAAAAAAGGGAGGCCGGGGCACCCGGTCTCCCTTGCTTGGTTGGTTCCTGATCCGGAACCCCGGGTGCCCTGGTGGGCAACCCGGTGTGGTTGCCCGATGTTACTCGGCTGCCTGTGCCATCGGCACGACCGAGCAGAAGCTGCGATCGTTCTTGCCCTTGGCGAACGCGACATGGCCGTCGACCAGCGCGAACAGCGTGTGGTCGGTGCCGATGCCGACATTGGTGCCGGGATAGAATTTGGTGCCACGCTGACGGACCAGGATGTTGCCGGCGCGGCACTCCTGCCCACCGAACTTCTTCACGCCGAGACGACGGCCGGCCGAATCGCGACCGTTGCGCGACGAACCGCCTGCTTTCTTATGTGCCATGTCGAGTAACTCCTGTTCGCGCGCTTCAGCCTACCGACACGATCTTGAGGATCGTGTGGTTCTGGCGATGGCCGTTCTTGCGGCGGTAGTTGTGGCGGCGACGCTTCTTGAACACGATGACCTTCTCGGCCTTCGCCTGCGCGACGATCTCGGCCGCGACGGTCAGACCCGCCACCGCCTTCAGCTCGGCACCCTCGCCGGCGAGCAGCACGTCGCCCAGCGTGACCGACGCCCCGGCATCCCCGTCGATCTTCTCGACGACGATCTTGTCTCCGGCGGCGACGCGGTACTGCTTGCCGCCCGTGCGCACGACTGCGAACATGGCCTTTGTCTCTTTCAAATGCGTAGCCCCGCGCCCGACACGTGCCGGGCGGGGAAGAAGGGGCCGGTTAGGTCGCTGCGCAGCCAAAGTCAATCGGCCTCGACTGCCTTTATGCTGTCGACGTCGTCGCGCAACAGGCGCGGACTGCCGATCGCCGGGGCCACATCGAGAGTTGGCGGGATCGGCTCGACAGGCGTGGCCGGCAGGCCGGTGGCGGCGAGGGTGTCCCTCTATCTACCGTGGTTCCCTGATGGTCACCTGCGATCGCCAACGATGGTGCTGTCGGTCTAGTGCGAACCGCTCTCCACACGATGCATATCGGTCGTTGAGGGCAGGGGCCTAGCCGGCGAGCACCTGCCACTCCGCCAGTGCAGCGGAACGCCTCTCCCGATAGGTTTGCCCGTCGGTGAGGCGACGCTCCAGCCATGTCGAGCGAGAAGCACGCCTCGCAGATCACGCTCGGGCCGACCGGGAAGATCACCCTCCTGAAACGCTGACCTTCCCTGCTGGCATCAGACGTCCAGACGCCTGGCCGCACCGTGGGTCAGGTAGCCGAGCCCCGCCGTGACGGCCGCGACGAAGACCATCCGATGGCGATCGGTGAAGAACTCGATGCTTCGCCGCCGTGAGCTGTCGTCGAACCGACCGTGCGCGCTGAAGTCGCCGGGTACCGGCTCGAACAGGTTGGACGGGGCGTTCGCCGGCGTCGGCTCGTCCGTCAGCTGCCCCGCATAACCGGCCTTGGCGAGGTAGCGGTCGATCAGCCCCGGTGCGACCCGGTTGCCGAGGATTGCCTTCACCGAGGAGAAGCCCAGCCACACGTCACGGCGCTTATGGGTGGCGGCGTAGAAGATCGCTCGTGCGGGCACCTCGGGCTCGAAGATCGGCGCGACCGGGCGCGCCTTCCTGCCCATCTTGTTGAGCGCCCAATCGAACTGCGGCGTGTTCACCGCCGGCAGGTCGACCATCGTCAGATGCACGTCGATCTTGTCGTGGATGATCTCGGAGCGCAGCGAGTCGGTGAAGCCGCGGATCGCTGCCTTGGCGCCGCAATAGACCGACTGGAGCGGGACCGACCGATAGGCCAGCGCGGAGCCGACGTTGACGATCGTCCCCCGGCGCGTCCGCATCCGCTTGAGCGCGCTCATCATGCCGTGAACCTGCCCCAGATAGGTGACGCGGGTGCCGCGCTCCACCTCCTCCGGCGTCAGCTTCGCGACCGGGGCGAAGACCGTGGCCATCGCCACGTTCACCCACACATCGATCGGTCCCAGCTCCCGCTCCGTGCGGTCGGCCGCCGCCTCCACCGCGGCCGCATCCGCGACGTCCGTCGGGATCGGCAACGCCCGCACGCCGTGGCGTCGCAACTGCTCGGCTGCGCGCTCCAGCCGATCGGGGTCGCGCGACAGCAACGCGACGTCATAGCCTTCGCTCGCGAACTTCTCGGCGGTGGCGCGGCCTACTCCAGCACCAGCTCCGGTGACGACGACGACTCTGCCCATGCTGCGCTCCTAATTGATCGAGGTTGGGAACAGCATTTCGTCGCTGGGGTTCCGGCTCTGCCACGATGGCATCACCTCGCAGCGGACGCGTGAATGGCCGAGAACACCCATTACGACCTCATCGTGATCGGCAGCGGGCCGGGCGGCGCGGCGCTCGCTCAACGGCTTGCACCCACGGGCAAGCGCATCCTGATCTTGGAGCGCGGCGACTACCTGCCGCGCGAGGAAGCGAACTGGAGCGCGCAGGCGGTGTTCGTCGACGGCAAATATCAGGCCGACGAGCAGTGGGTGAACAAGGACGGCGAAACGTTCGCGCCGTAGCTCCACTACAACGTCGGCGGCAACTCCAAGGTTTACGGCTCCGCGCTGTTTCGATTGCGTGAACGCGACATCGAGGAAGTCCATCACGCGGGCGGCTTATCGCCGGCCTGGCCGCTCTCCTACGTGGAATTCGCACCTTGGTACGACGAAGCGGAGGCGCTGTTCCATGTCCACGGCCGCCGCGGCGAGGACCCGCTCGATCCCGGCAGCACCGCTTATCCCTTTGTGCCGGTCAGGCACGAGCCCAAGGTGCAGGAGCTTTCCGACAAGCTGACCCAATTGCGGCTGCACCCGTTCCACCTGCCGCTCGGCATCCTGCTCGACCAGAAGGAGGACGGGTTCGCCACCCCCACCAGCGTGTGCATGCGCTGCTCCTACTTCGACGGCTTCCCGTGCCTGCTCAACGGCAAGGCGGACGCGCAGGTGATGTGCGTCGATCCGATGCTCCGGA
Source organism: Sphingomonas rubra (assembly GCF_900115745.1). Taxonomy (GTDB): domain Bacteria; phylum Pseudomonadota; class Alphaproteobacteria; order Sphingomonadales; family Sphingomonadaceae; genus Sphingomonas; species Sphingomonas rubra. The sequence continues at coordinate 368,706 of NZ_FOXP01000002.1, forward strand.
TCACCCGAATGTGACGCTGCTGACCGGTACCTATGCGGAACGACTGGAGACGGACGCGAGCGGGCGACGCGTCGAAACCGTCCTGGTGGAGCGTGGCGGTCGGCAGGAACGCTACAGCGCGGACACGGTGGTCGTCGCCTGCGGTTCGCTGTCGTCCGCGCTGCTGCTGCTGCGTTCGGCCAACGAACAGCATCCGAACGGCCTTGCCAACGGCTCCGATCAGGTCGGCCGAAATTATATGCGGCACGAGATGTCGATCGTCATGGCGGTGATGAAGCACGTCAACGAGACGGTGTTCCAGAAGACGCTGGCGCTGAGCGACTTCTACTTTGACAGCGGCGACCCAGACTATCCGCATCCGCTCGGTCTTATCCAGATGTGCGCCACCAGCCACGCCGACCAGATCAAGGGCGAGGCACCGCTGGCCGCGCTGGTAAAGCATCTGCCCGACATGCCCTTTGCCGAGATAGCGCGGCATTCGATGGATTTCTGGCTCCAGACCGAGGACCTGCCGATCTCTGAGAACCGGGTCTATTATCAGGACGGGCAGGTCCACCTCGACGTGACCGAGACGAACGAGAAATCGTTTGATCGCCTCAAGGCAAAGCTGAAGCAGATACTGTCCGACATCGGCTGGCCCGCGGTGCTGGTCGAGCGCTCGCTGTACCTCGGCAAGGACATACCCTTGTCGGGGACCGCCCATCAGGCAGGCACCTGCCGCTTCGGCGCCGATCCGTCGACCTCGGTCCTCAACCTCGACTGCCGCGCGCACGAGGTCGACAATCTCTACGTCACCGACGCGAGCTTCTTTCCCTCGATCGGCGCGGTCAACCCGACCTTGACGATCATCGCCAACGCGCTGCGGGTCGCGAGCATCATCGAGGCGCGGCTGTGACCACTGCGGCCGTTGCCGCGCTGATCGTGCGCTACGGCATCGTCATGCTGTTCCTGCCGTTCAGTGCGCTCGACAAGATCCTGTCGTTCAACCACGCCGTGAAGCAGGCGCAGCAGGTCTTCTCGCCGCGTCAGCTGGCGATCGCCGTGCTGATGGTCGGCCTGTTTGTCGAGATCGTCTGCTGCGGCGCGATCGTGCTCGGCGTCGCCGACCGGGCCGCGGCCTTCGTGGTCGCAGGCTACTGCGCGGTGACGGCGATCCTTTACAAGCAGTTCTGGAAGCCGGGCGACTTCTTTGCCGATCCGGGCGGCAGGGGACGCACCCTGTTCTGGGACTTCCTCAAGAATCTGTCGCTCGGCGCCGGTTTCCTCCTCCTCGTCGTCGGCACCGATGGATCGGGGCTCCAGCCGTTCCTCGACGCCCCCTTCGCGTCCAGTCATCGTTACGGGAGATAACATGATGTCCGACGCCGGTCCCAAGCCCTCCGTTCCCTATCAGCACCTGTACGTCGACGACGAGGGCGTCAGCCGGTTCAGCAAGTGCGCATTGACCGACTATGAGCTAAAGGGCGTGGGGCCCGCCGATCCGCAGTGGAACGACAAGATGGAGCGTGGCGAGGCGACCGTCGTCTTCACCGTCCAGCCGGTGGGCTGGGTTGGAGACTGGCACGAGAACCCCGCGCCGCAGTGGATCGTCGTGCTGTCGGGCCGCTGGTGGATCGAAGCGATGGACGGCACCCGCATCGAGCAGGGGCCAGGAGAATTCTCCTTCGGAGGCGATCAGGGTTGCGTCGAGAGGGACGGCAAAAAGGGGCACAAGTCCGGCACGATCGGGGACGAGCCATGCCGCCTGATGACGGTGCAACTACACCGCGACCCGGTCGGGCGGTGCGATTTCACATGACCTTCGCACGCATCGCGGCGTTTCGCCTCGTGACGCAGCAGCCGGAGGTCCTCGTCGCCTTCTACGCGGCGCTCGGCTTTACCGTCGGTAATCCGCGACCGATCGACGCGGATGAGTTGGCGATGCTCGGTGTCATGGGCGCAGGGGTGCGCTGGTCCATGCGGCTGGGTGAGGCGACGGTTGAGCTCGACCGCTACGATCGGCCTGGCCGCGCCTATCCCCCCGACGCGAATGCGGCCTCGATCTGTTTCCAGCACCTCGCACTCGTCACCGACGATGTGGAGGCGGCCTGGTCACGCGCCCGGTCGGCTGGTGCGACGCTGATCAGTGATGCCGGACCGGTGACCCTGCCCAGGTCCTCGGGCGGTGTCACCGCGGTCAAGTTTCGTGATCCGGAAGGGCACCCGCTCGAACTGCTCAGCTTCCCCGACGCAGCGGAGAAGGGCTGGCGCGGCCGCGGAATGCTCGGCATCGATCACAGCGCGATCGTCGCCGGTGACCGGGCCGCGAGCGAAGCCTTCTACACCGCTCACGGCCTGACCCGGGGCGACGCCACAGTCAATCAGGGCGGCGAGCAGGCGGCACTCGACGGCCTGGAAAGCCCTGTCGCCGATGTCGTGCCGATGAAGCCGACCGCGGCTCCTCCTCACGTCGAACTGTTGCACTATCGCCGACCATCCGGCGCGTCGTCCGAGCCCGTCGCGGTCGAGGACGTCGCAGCGACGCGGATCGTCTGGCACGGCGAGTTGCCGGCGCTGCTGCGGGACCCGAACGGGCATCTGCATCAGACCGGCGGCTGATCAGACCGCGCCGCGCTGCACCACCGGGCGTGACAGGAACAGGGTGGAGTTGACCACGCCCAGATGGGTTAGCGCCTGGGGCACGTTGCCGATCAGCCGACGTGTGGGGACGTGGAACTCCTCGCTCAGAAGCCCAACGTCATTGCTGAGGCCGATCACGCGGTCGATGATCGTCGTTGCCTCGTCGCGCCGCCCCTGCATCGTCATGCAGTCGGCGAGCCAGCATGAGCAGGCCAGGAACGCGCCTTCATCATGACCGTCGCCCTTTGCCGCCTTGCGCCGAACGAGCCCGCCTTCCATCAACTCGCGCTCCACAGCCGCGATCGTGCCAGCGATACGCGGGTCCCCGGCTGGGAGGAATCCGACCAGGGGCAGCAGGAGCAGCGACGCATCGAGCGTCTCGCCGTCGTAGCGCTGCACGAAGTGCCCTGCGCCGGATGAATAGCCTCGCTCGCACACGGTCTGGTGGATCTGCGTCCTCAACCCGCGCATCCGCCCGACCAACTCCTCGCCCGCCGCCGCGCGCATGATGTCACTCTCGACGAAATGGTTGATGCCGACCCACGCCATCGCCTGCGAATAGGTGTAACAGCCCGGGTCGCCGCGGCTCTCCCATATGTCCGCACCCGGCTTGTCCCAGGCGCCCTCCAGATGCTCGATCAGCGCGATCTCCACCGCGATGTCGCGCGGCGTGCGCTCGACGCCCGCGCGGGCACCGACGTGGAAGCTGTCGATCAGCTCGCCGTAGACGTCGAGCTGCGTCTGGGCCGACGCCGCGTTGCCGACCAGCACGGGCTTCGCGCCCCCATGCCCGGACAGCCACGTCGCTTCATATTCCCGCAGTCGGCGCCCACCGTCGATCCGGTACATGATGCGCATGTCGCGCGGGTCGCCGGCGATCGCGCGCAGGATCCAGTCGCGCCAGCGCACCGCCTCCTTGCCGAACCCCGCGTTCAGCAGTGCGGTGAGCGTGAAGGTCGCGTCGCGTAGCCAGCAGAAGCGGTAATCCCAGTTCATCGCGCCACCGGGGACTTCCGGCAGTCCCATCGTCGCGGCCGCCACCAGTCCGCCGGTGCGTCGGTCGATCAGCGCCTTCAGCGTCAGCAGCGAACGCTTGAGCGGCGTGGCCCAGCGCTCGGGCGCCTCGAACCGGCCGATCCAATCTCGCCATGCCTTGTCGGTTTGCTTCAGCAGTGACGTCGTGTCCGGCTTCTTCGGCAGGTCCGCGTAGGAGAGTGCGTAGGACAGCGCGAACGCGAGCCGTTCGCCCTTCTTCACGCTGAAGGTGGCGCGCGCATCTCCATTCGCGACCTCGAGCGCACAAAGTGCGTGGAGCACAATTTGGTGCGGGCCGGCATCGGCGCACAAGCCACCGTCGAACGATCGCATCCACGGCGGCACGCGTCCGTAGTCGAAGCGCGGCCGCAGCAGGCTCGCCATCTCGACCTCGCCCGACAGGCCCTCGACCGTCCGGATCACCATGGGATCGCCATCGTGCCACGGCATGAAATCCGTGACGCGCACCGCGCCACTCTCGGTCGTGTGATCGGTTTCCAGGATCAACGTGTCGCCGCGGTAACGACGCTCGACCCCCGTCACGAAGCCGGTGGGCGCGATCTGCCAGCAGCCGTTCCCCTGATCGCCCAGCATCGCAGCGAAGCACGCGTCGCTGTCGAAATGGGGAAGGCACAGGAAGTCGATAGAACCGGCACGCGAGACCAGCGCCGCCGTGCGCCCGTCGCCGATCAGAGCGTAGTCCGCGATGGGAGAAGTCATGTTCCGGCTTCCAGGTCGAGCGCGAGCAGACGGCTGCCCGCCGCGATGAAGAGGCGGCGGCCATCGGAACCGCCGAAGGATAGATTGGACACGGTGGCGCCGATCGGCACGAAGCCCAGCCGAACCCCCTCGGCGGACCAGACGTGAACGCCGTCGGCGGCACTCACCCACAACCAGCCCCTCTCGTCGGTCGCGAAGCCGTCGGGATAGCCGTGATCGGTCCTGCAGAAGCGGGCCCGTCCTCCCCACCCGCCGTCCGACCGGCGTGTGAAGCGCTCCACCTCGTGCTTGGACCCGGCCGAGAAGCCAGGCACCTCGCCGAGCGACAGCGACGTGTCGGACACGTAGAGCGTCGCGCCATCGGCCGACAGCGCGACGCCGTTGGGCTGTTCGAAGTCCGCAACCCTGGTCAGCTCGTCGAGCGCGGGGTCGAAACGATATACGCTGCGATGATCGAGCTCGGGCTGGGCGAGCGCGCCCTGGCTTGGCATGACGATGCCGAAGATCGGATCGGTGAACCAGATCGACCCGTCCGGCGCCACCGTCACGTCGTTGGGGGAGTTGAGCCGCCTGCCTTCGAAATGGGTAACGATCGGCACGGGCTCGCCGTCGAAGTCCGAATTCGATCGGCTGATGCACCGGCGCCCATGCTCGCAGTGCCACACCGACCCGTCCGCCGCGACGGCGTTCCCGTTCATGAACCAGGTCGCGTCGATCACCACCTCGACGCGCGCGTCCTCCTCGTACCAGGCATTCAGGCGTCGGTTCGGCACGTCGGAGAACAGCAGCCGCCGGTGCGATGCCTGCCACGCCGGGCCTTCGGCGTGGATCGTGCCTGCGTGCAGCACCAGCAACGGTGCGTCCGGCGACAGCACCCGCGCGAGCTGGGGGTCATCGATCTGACAGCCTCGGAAACGGGCGTCCGCTCGGATCTCGCCTGGCCGCCGCAGCAGGCTGCCGGGAAGGAGGTCTTGGTCCGTCACATCCGCTCCTGAACGTCTGGCGACGCGGTCACGCGCTGGCATGTCGATGGCTTGATGCGGCGGCCCACGCAACACCTCCCCACCCCCCAGACACAGGGTCACGAGCAGGTGATGAACCGCAAGTGCCGCGATGCCTGCGAATAATCCGCGTATGTCGCTGAGATCGACGTGCAGCAGCATACCGGCGACGACGCCTGAGATTATCAAAGCCGCCGAGAAAACGGGCAGCATGGAACGCAGATAGGCAATGGTGCTGCGGCACCCGAGCTGATCGCGACGCTGGGTCGTCTGCGGCAGGGCGTGGAGAACTAGGAATCCGACCGCGAATCCGATCAGGGGGCACCAGCAGAAGCGAACCTGTGCCCACGGCGAGGCGTGCGTCGCGGCGTTGCCACGCCAGAACGAGCAGGATCGATCCGGTCGCGCCTCCGAGGAGGGCCAGCACCGGTGCGGCGACCGTCTAGTCGGTGGACGATCCTCGCGCCGTCTGCAGCAGAGCGGCACATTCTTGGCCGTAAAGAGCCGCTGGCGCCGCGACGAGCGCAACGCCGCGCGCGATGCGTTCTCCCATCGAACCATCGGGCGCATCTCCTATGCCGAAGTGGAAGGCGGAGGCGGCGAGAAAAGCGGGAAGTTCAATTGCCGGGTCGGAAATCCACCATAGCAGCGTCGCCGTCGAGACAAGCCCGTAGGCAATTAGGAATAGAAGGCGCCTTCGACCCTCAACCACGGCGAGGTCGCCTGCGGGATGGACTACGCCCACGACCCCTGATGCCGAGGATTGCGAACGCCAGTTTGACCGGCAAAGGGGCGGGAGCGACCGCAACCGCCCCCGCTATCAACAAGGCGATGCCGCGGTTTACGCTTGCCGGGCGTGTTCGTGCAGTGCCTTCTCAAAGTTCCGGCCGCGTAGAACGCGTAGACCACCTTGGCGATAATATCCATGTTGAGGATCGCCCACACCGACACGGGATCGGTGATCTTCAGGGGAGATGCCACTCACGATCGTGCTCGCCTTTGCCGGTGTGGCGATCAGTGCGGCGGTGGTGACGGCGGGCGGGCATCTGCTGCCGGACTGAAATGTGCTTGGAGCGGGATTGCCGCTATCGACCCGGTGTCAGGGATCGCCGCGTTCAAGGAGATGAAAGCGGTACCGCGGCTCAGCATGATGGTCGAGCCCGAGAGCTTGCTCAACGATGGTGTTGCCGCGGTTGGCTTCGCGATCCTCGTCGGCATCGCGGATGGTGAGGCACTGACCGCTTCGGGGGCCGCCAGCACGTGCCGGACTTCTGGGCCTATGCCGCCTTTCTCGCCAACTCCTGCCTGTTCCTGCTTATCGGCAGCCACGAGGCACACCAACCCATCGCATTGGTATCGCTGCCTCTGGTTGGCGCGATTATCCTTACCCTGATCGGTCGCGCACGGCAGTCTATCCACTTTCCCTACCGTTCGCACGATCTAGGCTGCGGCCTCCGGCGATTTATCAGCATCACCTAGTATGGGGAGGCCTGCAGGGCGCGGTTGGGCTGGCGCTTGCCTTGGCGGTGTCCGCCAGTGTCGCCAAAGGGGGTGAGATCGTCGTGATCACCTTTGGCGTGATTACCTTCTCCATCTTTGCTCAAGGAGTGATCATGCCACAGCTGCTCCGCCGCTGGAGGCCGACTGAATCGACCAGGACAGGGCGTTGAGACGGCCCCACCCGGAACCGGCGCAGCTCGCCGATGCTTGGATGCTTGAAGGGGAATGGCATTGACGCGGTGGCAGTGGTTCATCCGCCTGCTGACACGCAGGATGTGGTTCAGGGCGGCATTGGTCAGCGCGTTCGGGGGCGCACTCGCACTCGCAGGCGCGTTGGTTGGACACAGCATCTCCTACCAGTTTGCCGCAACCATCGGCGCGAAATCGGTCGATGGCATCCTGACGATCCTGGCGTCGAGCATGCTGGCGGTGACCACCTTCTCGCTGACCGCGATGGTGTCAGCTTATTCCGGCGCAACCAGCACGATCACGCCGCGCGCGGTCCAGTTGCTGATCGACGACAGCACGGCGCAGAACACGCTCGCGACCTTCCTCGGCAGCTTCTTGTTCGCCATCGTTGGCATCATCGCGCTGTCGACGGGTCTGTATGGCGAGACCGGCCGCGTGATCCTCCTGGTCGGTACGATCGCCGTCATCCTTTTCATCGTCGTCACCCTGCTACGCTGGATCGAGCATATCGCGCGGTTCGGACGCGTGTCCGACACGATCGATCGGGTCGAGCGGGCGGCGATGGCAGCGGTCGACACGATTGCTGTACCGCTGGCGCTCGGCACCGAGCACACGCAGCCCGATGCTCGCGGCATGACGCCCGTCATGCCGAGGTCGATGGCGCGGGTCACCCATGTCGACGTCGCGGTGCTGGGAAGGCTGGCACAGGCGATCGGTGCGGATATCCATGTCCTGGCACTACCCGGCAAGCTCGTCGAACCCGAACGGCCGATCGCGCTGGTGGCAGCCAGTTGCGACGACACCGCGGTCGATAAGGTCCGACAGGCGTTCACCCTGTCTCACCACCGCACGTTCGATCACGATCCACGCTTTGGCCTGGTGGTACTCTCGGAGATCGCGTCACGCGCGTTGTCGCCGGCGGTCAACGATCCCGGAACGGCTATTGCCGTGATCGAAGCGAGCGCGCGCGTGATGTTACGTTTGGCTGATCATCGGACGAGCGAGGGGACACCGCTGCCCGCACGGGTCCATGTCCCGCCGATCCGCCTTGCCGAACTGTTCGACGACTGGTGCCGTCCGATCGCGCGCGATGGGGCGGCGATCGTTGAAGTCAGCATCAGGCTGCAAAAAGCTCTTGCTGCATTGGCTCGACATGCCGAGCCGGTCCGACCGCTCATCAAACAAGAAGCTTTCGATGCGGCAGAGCGCTCAAAGGCGGCAATGACGAGTGAGCGGGACCGTGTCCTCGTTGAGGAAACGTACCAGAGCCACTTCGCTGAAATGGACTGATAGCCCCATCCGAATAGGCGGACCGACCCAATCTCGGTCATTCGGATCTCTCGTTCGCATTTGCCAACTTCTGCCGTTCGTTCACGTGAACCTCGTGATTGTGGTGACCGGACGCATCAGGGTTGGATCAAGATCAGTCAGGAGGGTGCCGAAGCATCTTCCTACGCGAAAACCTGCCATCGCGCGTGACACCGTGGAGACCGAGACGCCCGCCAGCATCGCGAGGTCGGCAAGCTTTATCGCAACAAGGTAATCCCTGGCCGGCTTCTTCGTAGCCCGCCACCATGGCGTCGTCGCCGATGGATTGGAAGCGGATGGAGGCGGGGTCTGCATAGCTGTCATCGACAAGGTTACGACGAGCCCCGCAGCTTGAGCCGGGAACCATAAGGAGAATTGGGAACCATGAGGGAAAACATGGTACTCGCCGAGGCCCCAAAATACGTGATGATCCGGCTACACCAGACCTCCTGATTGGGAAGGGCGATCGAGACGACCGAGAGTTTCCCGATTGGGAACGCCCAACGAGAGAGGCGCCCCTGCTGGTCGTGCGGCCAGTCGCCCTGGAGGCTCACTTTCCCGCAACCTATTCCCGACTGAAAGCAGCAAGCCTCTCAAAACCGCGAGGTTTGCGGAGAGCGACAAGCTCGGGGAGCGGGTGATATTGGTCACGCGGCGATCAGCCGATCGGCGGCCAGTTCCGGACGTAGGGGGGGCTGCCGTGTCTCCGGAAGCGGAATGGCGGCACTCCGCCATGAATGCTCGCGTATGGAGCCGTTCCACGTCGCGACGCGCATGCCTTGCCGTTGTTGAACAAGCAGTAGCTGCGCTTTGAGCTTTTCTCGAATGATCGCCCACGGTCGCGCACAGCCAAGCGAACAATGGGCACAGTAGTCGGCACGATGGCTGCCAATGAAGGCTAACGCGTTATATCCCCGAGGAAAACTGGCGGAGAGGGTGTCCGCCAAACCTATTGTCCGCGATTGGTTGCTGACGTGCGCTTATGCCTCTCCATCTCCTTGTAGGAACCGGTTTTCACTGCTGCATTGTCCAGCATCACTTATGGACGTTCGCCTAAATCCGGCATAGAAAGTGGGACCGGCAGTGGGGCCGGAGTAGGACCGGACATGGCGACGCGCACCCTCAACAAGCTGGACCCGCGCACGGCGGCGACAATCAAGGCTCCCGGCCGGCACTCTGATGGCGGCGGGCTGTATCTGTCGGTCGATCCGAATGGCCGGCGCCGCTGGGTGTTCATGTACACGCGCGACGGCAAGCGGACGGAGCTTGGTCTTGGCGGCGGGCGCGACCTGTCGCTGGCGAACGCACGCAAGGAGGCCGGCACGCTGCGGACGATCCTCGCCAGTGGCGGCGATCCCCGCTCCGCGCGCGAGAAGCAGGAACGGCAGACGTTCGGCGAGGTCGCCGACGCCTATGTGGAAGCCATGCGGCCATCGTGGCGCAACGCGAAGCATGCCGCTCAGTGGGCGATGACGCTCACGAAGTATGCCGCACCTATCCGCCCGCGCATGGTGGAGACGATCAGCACGCGCGACATTCTGGAGGTACTGCAACCGCTATGGCAACGGACGCCCGAGACTGCGGAGCGGCTGCGGGGCCGGATTGAGAACGTGCTTGATGCGGCCAAGGCAAAGGGGCTGCGGTCCGGCGAGAACCCGGCCCGCTGGCGCGGCCACCTTGATCAGCTCTTGCCAAAACGGCAGCGGCTATCTCGCGGGCACCACACGGCTCTACCCTATGCGGACGTGCCAGCCTTCATGGCCGATCTACGCGGGCGCGAGGCGACGGCAGCGCGGGCGCTGGGATATGCGATCCTGACTGCCGCCCGCTCTGGCGAGGTGCTTGGGGCGACATGGACGGAAATTGACCTGGAGGGCGCCGTGTGGACCGTGCCGGCTAGGCGCATGAAGGCGGGCCGTGAACATCGCGTGCCCCTCTCTGCGCCCGCTGTGGAGCTTCTGCGCGGCCTGTATGCTGCCCGCGATGCCGCAAAGGCAAAGCCAACCGACCCTGTGTTCCCGAGCGCCAAGGGCGGCAAGCCGTTGTCGAGCATGGCAATGGCGATGCTGTTGCGCCGGATGGGCTCGGCCGTGACGGCGCACGGCTTTCGCTCCGCGTTCCGCGATTGGGCAAGCGAGACGACCGGCTTTCCGCATGAGGTTTGCGAAATGGCGCTGGCGCACACGATCGGGAACAAGGCCGAAGCCGCATACCGGCGCGGCGACCTGTTCAACAAGCGACGCGGGCTCATGGACGCTTGGGCGAGCTTCTGCGGCGACAATGCCGGCAACGTTGTGCGGCTGGCGGCGGGCAGCGCCCGCGCGTGATCAGCGGGAGGCGGCTGCTAAAGCTGCGAAAGTTGCTAATTCGCGACACGGCTCTGGACGACGTGCCTTCCTTTTTTCTCGGCTTGACGGTCGTCCCGAGACATACCGGCTGGATGCGCCGCCGGTTTGGCGCTCACCGCAGCGACCTATAGTGAGTGGACGCGATGGAACTCGACGATCTTGAAGAGCAAGCGTTCAAAGCGGTACGCGCCTACGCACGCGCGCTGAACGGCAGGACGGCCAACAGAATCATTCACACGCTACGCCGCGCCAAGGCTGCTGGCGTCTACGGAGATGCCGGCCATCGCACTCGCTGGGATGAGTTCTGCCACGAGTGGCAAGAGGGGCCGCATGGGCCGCTTCGCACAGCTTGGGAGCAAGACGTATATCCATATCTTGCATCCTACTCCAGCGGACTGGCGGATGAGGATCAGTTGCTGCTGTCCGCCGCTGCCATGTGGGAGTTCGATGAAGCGCAGAACCATCGCGACCTGGGCATCTGCCCGGAGCTGATCCAGCGCAGCATCATGGACGCGCTCGTGAAGGCCGCGATGGCACGCGACCTAAGCCGGTTCGGGCCGCGATGAGCTTGTCGCCCAGTGCCCGCCCCTGCTAGCCCCATGCCATGTTCGAACAGACCTTCAAGAACCTCGACGATATTCTGCGGAAGGAGGCCGGCTGCGCGTCCGAGCTGGACTACACCGAACAGACGAGCTGGCTGCTGTTCCTGAAATATCTTGACGACCTAGAGGCGGCTCGCGCCACCGATGCCGAGCTGCGCGGACAGGTCTATACGCCGATCATCGACGCTGCGCATCGTTGGGGCCTGTGGGCCGCGCCGAAGGATGCCGCTGGCCGGCTCGATCACAACCGCGCGAAGACCGGGCCGGACCTGATCGCTTATGTGAACCGCGAGCTGTTCCCCTATTTGGAAAGCTTCAAGGGACGAGCTACCAGCGCCGACACCATCGAATACAAGATCGGCGAGATTTTCGGCGAAATCCGCAATAAGTTCCAGTCGGGCTACTCGCTGCGCGACGCGATCGACGCCATCGACGGGCTGTCGTTCGGCAGCCAGACGCAGAAGCACGAGCTTTCGGAGCTGTACGAAGCCAAGATTAAGAACATGGGCAATGCCGGTCGCAACGGCGGGGAATATTACACTCCGCGCCCGCTGATCCGCGCGATGATCAAGGTGGTGAAGCCGACGCTGAACGACACAATCTACGACGGCGCGGCCGGATCCTGTGGCTTCTTGTGCGAAGCCTATGACTATCTCCTGCCGCTGGCGAAGACGACGGCCGATCGCGAACGGCTCCTGAAGCGCACCTTCTTCGCCAAGGAAAAGAAGTCTCTCGCCTATGTCATAGGCACGATGAACATGATCCTGCACGGTATCGAAGCGCCCAACATCGTCCACACCAACACGCTGGCCGAACCGGTGCTGGACATTCAGGAAAAGGACCGCTTCGACGTCATCCTGGCCAACCCGCCCTTCGGCGGCAAGGAGCGCCCGGAAATCCAGCAGAACTTCCCGATCAAGACCGGGGAGACCGCCTATCTGTTTCTCCAGCACTTCATCAAGTCGCTGCGGGCGGGCGGATCGGCGGCGGTGGTGATCAAGAACACCTTCCTGTCCAACACCGACAATGCCAGCGTGGCGCTGCGCCGCGAACTGCTGGAAAGCTGCAACCTACACACCGTGCTCGACATGCCTAGCGGCACCTTTCAAGGCGCGGGCGTCAAGACCGTGGTGCTGTTCTTCGACAAGGGCGAGCCGACCCGGAGCATCTGGTATTACCGGCTCGACCCCGGCCGCAATATGGGCAAGACCAACCCGCTGAATGATGCCGACATGGCGGATTTCATCGAACGGCAGGCGAGCTTCGCCGAAGGACCGAACGCGTGGAGCGTGGCGGCGGACACGCTCGATCCCGTGACCTTTGACCTGACCGTACGCAATCCCAATGCGCCCGAAGCCGAGGCGCTGCGCAGCCCGCAGGAGATACTCGACGAGATCGCTGCGCTGGATGCCGACAGCGCGGAGATTCTGGCGCGGGTGAGGGAACTGCTGTGAGCGGATGGCAAATGATTCCGCTGCTTGAGGTCTGCCGCGCATATCAGCCGCAAACCATCGGGCGGAAGGACATGGACAACGACGGGGCGTTCCCCGTCTATGGCGCGAACGGCGTCATAGGCCGCTATCACTCCTACAACCACGAAGAGAGCGAAGTACTCCTAGGCTGTCGTGGTTCATGTGGTTCGGTGAACGTCTCGGAGCCGCAATCGTGGATCACTGGCAACGCGATGGTAATTAAGCCGAGAGACCATCGGCTATCGAAGGAGTTCCTGCGGTACTTCCTCGACGGTTCGGACGCGATTGCCAAGACAATCACAGGCGTAGCGCAGCCTCAGATCACGCAGAAATCCTTGGCTACGGTGGCAATCCCCCTGCCGCCTCTCGAAGAACAGCATCGGATTGTGGCGGTGCTGGATGAGGCGTTCGCCGCCATCGCGATCGCAAGCGCCAACGCCCAGCAGAACCTCGCCAACGCGCGGGAGTTGTTTGATGCGGCATTTCGTGAAAGCTTTGATCACACTGACGACGGATGGGCGATCTATCGGCTTACTGACATTTCGGAAAACTGGGACTACCTTCGGCGGCCCGTCACAAAATCCGATCGGATTGCCGGTGATATTCCATACTATGGCGCGTCAGGTCAGGTAGACAGCGTTCGCGACCATCTTTTCGATGACGATCTACTGCTGGTTTCCGAAGATGGCGCAAACCTTTTGATGCGCACCTATCCCATCGCTTTTTCGATCACGGGCAAGGCGTGGGTGAACAACCACGCCCACATCTTGAACTTCGATGACATGGCAACGCAACGGCTCGTCGAGTTTTACATCAACTCGATCAGCGTCGCGCCATGGGTGAGCGGTATGGCCCAACCCAAATTGAACCAGAAAGCACTGAACCAGATACCGGTGCCTCTGCCGCCGATGGATCAGCGGGAAAGGTTGGTGGCCGAACTGGATGAATTAGCTGAACAGATTGGCAAATGGGAGGCCAACCGACAAACACGGTTGGAGGCTTTGGCCGCTCTCAAGCAATCCCTTCTCCACCGCGCATTTTCCGGCGAGCTGACGTCAAAGGCCAAAACGGCTGCCGCGTTGGATAGCGACTTCGCAACACCGGCGTTCGCTGCAAAAGTCGTTGCATTTGCTTACGAACGGCACGTCGCAAAAAATCGCGTTCGAAACTTTGGCACCGTGAAGGCGGAGAAAATCCTGCACATGGTTGAGGCGATTGGCAGCGTTGATCTTGGTCGCCAGCCTTCGCGTGAGGCGGCAGGACCCGACGATGCAACGCACCGCCATGCCACATGGGACTGGGCAAGATCACAGCATTTCTTTCGCTTCAACAAACGAAGCGGCGGTGGCCATGATTTTGAGAAACTGTCGGCATATTCGGGAATGATCAAAGAAGCGAGAACGGCCATTGCCGGCTCGGCCGTCGAAAAAGCGATTGAGTTGCTGGTCGATATGGACCGGGATTTTGCCGAGTTGATTGCTACGACATATGCGGCGTGGAACAACCTGATCATAGACCGATGCGCAGCAACGGATGACGACATCGTGCTGGCTGCTCGTGATAGATGGCATCGCGACAAGCTACGCTTCGACCCCTCTAGGTTCCACGACGCAATCCGCTTCATCCGTAACAACAACATCGTGCCAGACGGCACAGCCAAGCGCGTCGGTGGGCAGGAGGCCTTGCTCCTTTGAACGAAGCCGAAACCCGCGCAGAACTGATCGACCCCGCGCTGCGCGAGGCCGGCTGGGGTGTGGTCGATGGCAGCCGTACCCGACGCGAGGTGATCGCGCCCGGCCGGCTCATGGGCAAGGGAAAGCGCGCCCGCGCGCTCTCCTGCGACTATGTGCTGGTCTATCGCAACACCAAGCTAGCGACGCTCGAAGCCAAGGCGGCGACCAAGAGCTATACCGAGGGCGTCGGGCAGGCGAAGGACTATGCCGCCCGACTGCAATGCCGCTTCGCCTATGCCAGTAACGGCAAGCAGATTTACCGCATCGACATGTCAACTGGCGCGGAAGGGCTGGTCGATGCCTACCCCACACCGCAGGAACTGTGGGACGCCACCTTTGCCGAGGCGAACCGCTGGCGCGACCGCTTCGCCGCCGTCGCCTACGAAACCGGCGGCGGGCGCTTCGAGCCGCGCTACTACCAGCATAACTCCATCGAGCGCGTGCTGGAGGCGATCAGCGAGAACCGCGACCGGGTGCTGCTGACGCTCGCCACCGGCACTGGCAAGACCGCCATCGCCTTCCAGATCGCGTGGAAGCTGTTCCATGCCCGTTGGAACCTCTCCGACTGGAAGGCATTGGGCCAGCCGACACGGCACCCGCGCATCCTGTTCCTAGCCGATCGTAACATTCTCGCCGATCAGGCCTACAACAGCTTCTCCGCCTTCGACGATGGTGCGCTGGCGCGGATTACGCCGAGCGACATCAAGAAGAAGGGCGCGGTGCCGAAGAACGCAAGCGTGTTCTTCACCATCTTTCAGACTTTCACCAGCGGCACTGACGCTAACGGCGATCCCGCGCCCTACTTCGGCGATTATCCGCCCGATTTCTTCGACTGCATCATCATCGACGAGTGCCATCGCGGCGGCGCGAAGGATGAAAGCGAGTGGCGCGCGATCCTCGACTATTTCGCGCCCGCCGTGCAGATCGGTTTAACCGCCACGCCGAAGCGCAAGAACAACGCCGATACCTACGCGTATTTCGGCCAGCCGGTTTACACCTACTCGCTTAAAGAGGGGATCAACGACGGCTATCTAACGCCGTTCAAAGTCCGCCAGATCGGCACGACGATCGACGAATATGTCTATACCTCCGACGATGCCGTGGTCGAAGGCGAGGTGGAGGACGGCAAGCGCTACACCGAAGGCGACTTCAACCGCACCATCGAAATCCGCGAGCGTGAGGCGTACCGCGTCCGCACCTTCATGGACATGATCGACCAGCGCGAGAAGACGATCGTGTTCTGCGCGACGCAGGAACATGCCGGCATCGTCCGCGACCTGATCAATCAGGTGAAGACCAGCACCAACCCGAACTATTGCGTCCGCGTTACCGCTTCGGACGGCGCGATCGGCGACCAGTGGCTGCGCACATTTCAGGACAACGACAAGACCATCCCGACGATTCTGACGACCTCGCAGAAGCTCTCCACCGGGGTCGATGCGCGGAACGTCCGCAACATCGTGCTGATGCGCCCGGTCAATTCGATGATCGAGTTCAAGCAGATCATCGGGCGGGGCACGCGCCTGTTCGACGGCAAGGACTATTTCACGATCCTCGATTTCGTGAAGGCCTATGAGCACTTCAACGATCCCGAATGGGATGGCGAGCCGCTGGCCCCTGAGCCGCCCAAGGGACCGCGCGACGGGAAGCCGGAAGGCGATCCGCCGGTGCTGCCCGAACCCGGGCCGGACCCTGAGCCGCCCAAGTCCAAGCTGGTGATCCGGCTGGCGGACGGCAAGGAACGCGCGTTCCAGCATATTAGCGCCACAACTTTCTGGAGCGTGGACGGGCGTCCTATGTCCGCGCAGCAGTTCATCGAAGAGCTGTTCGGCCAGTTACCCGACCTGTTCCGCAATGAGGATGAGCTGCGCGCCCTCTGGAGCCAGCCGGACACGCGACGCGAGCTTGTCGAAGGGCTGGCCGAACGCGGCTTTACCGGCGAGGCGCTAGACGGCATCCGCCGCGCTGCCGACGCGCAGGATAGCGACCTGTTCGACGTCCTGGCCTTCATCGCCTATGCACGCCCGCCGCTGAAACGGAGCGAGCGGGCAAACACCCGCCGCGACGCGATCCTTTCCCGATACGGCGACAAGCAGCGAGACTTTCTCGACTTCGTGCTGGCGCAGTATGCGGTAGTTGGCGAGAGCGAGCTGGACGACGGTAAGCTGCCCGCGCTGCTGGAACTGAAATACGGCACACCAATGGATGCCGTGCGCGAGCTTGGATCGGTGGCGGAAATACGCTCGACGTTCTTGGGGTTCCAGCGCGGGTTGTACGGGGGCGAGAACCGGAATTGAGCGGCTCGCCAGCGCATTCCATTTTGTGAATGTCTGAAGTTCCCGGCGAATGGTCGGCGCCGCTGTGGTCAACTGCCGGGGTGAACGGAACAGCCATGCTGATAACAACAAGCCAGACGCTCGACATGCTCGCGACACTCGCCCCTCGAGCGTGGGCAAAGCGCCTGAGGTGGCCCCCTAAATGACCTGACAGGATCTCGCTCTTGGATAAGAGTGAGGCATATGACTGACGGTACGACCAGGCGTTACAATGACGGCGAGGTCCTTTCCGGTGTTCAGCGCCGGAGGCGATGGACACCGGAAGAGAAGGTCCGGATCGTCGAGGAGACGTATTTGCCCGGCATGAGCGTGTCGCTCGTCGCCCGGCAGCATGGCATCAGCGGCAGCCAGGTCTTCACGTGGCGCAGGCTGATGAACCAGGGCGCGTTGACCGCCGCGGCAGCCGGCGAGGAAGTGGTGCCGGC